>JBGAGB010000057.1:0-10598 GCA_044226945.1 Cyclobacteriaceae bacterium
AAGATCGAATCATTCAGGATGTCGTATCGGTACAGGTAATCATAGGCTTGTTTGAGATTTCCTGTTTCATAGTGCGCCCGCGACACGTTTGAGTAGAGTTTCCGCTTGAGCAAACGCATGTTGAGCGAGTCGGCAATTGAGAGGCTCCTCCGGTACCATTGAAGCGCCAAGTTCCACTTCGATTGACTTGCGTACACGTAGCCCAGATTGTTATATACGGTCGCCAGCCCTTCTTTCATGTTCAGTTTCTCGCGAACCGAGATGCAACTCGTGTAGTACGCGATCGCCGAATCGTACATTTGACTATTCTCGTATGCCAGCCCGAGGTTGTTCAAAGTGTTCGAAATGTCGGACGGTGAGAATTTCTCACTGTACTTCAATTGCAGACTGGTTCGAAGGTTGGCAATCGCGTCTTCATTTCTCTCCAGCTCAATGCATGCGAGTCCCAAATTGTTAAATGACCTAGCCAACTTTGTCGCGGACCCAATTTGCTGATACAGTTGGTGCGCTTGGGTGAAGTATTGAAAAGCAGGCTCGTGTTCATTCATACGACCATGAAGGATTCCCATGGCATCGTAAGAAGCGGCTAGTCCTTCTGTGTCCTTCAAGCTGTCGCGTATTTGCAGGGCGGCGAGGTAGTATTTCTTTGCAGTTGGAAAATCGCCGGCGTCCCTGAAACCGCGACCCATGCGGTCGTACAATTGGCTAACTACAACTCCCTCCTGTTTTTCTCGGCCAAACTTGATTCCCTCCAAGAAAATGGGTTGTGCCTTTTCGAAAGACTCCTCAAGGGCAAGATCTCCCGCGAGCATGAAGTAGCGCGTGGACACGGAAGGAGCCGACTGTAAGATGAGTGCTTTCCTTGTTTGCAACAATGTTTCAGCGGTCGCAAACTCACCTTTCTTGATTAGGCTTCGAACGCTGTCGAGTACAACCGTAGCGGAATCTCGTGGTGCAGGGGATTGAAACACACCCCCGACCACGATGGAAACGAGAAAAGCCAACATTACTCAATATACCAATTCTCATTTTTCCTTTCACACTCCTTTCAATCACAACACTACGGATCTGGATCATCGTAATCGCCTACGCCTCCTTCGTCGGGATTGCCGTCGACTGGTGTCTCACAGACTACCCAAACGTTTCGCACGCCTTTGTGTCGTGAGAACTTATCCGATGAGAGGTGCACGGGTTGGTTGTTGATTGTTCCGGGTGCCGAATCAATCTCGATGACGAACTTGGTTCGATCTTCGGGATTGCCAAGGTCTGGGTGCCTAGCCTTCGACACCTTACCTCGCAGCTGCAGCTTGTTGGAGCGCAATCGCTGGTTGTCCTCTAGGTAGACGAGCGCGTGGACAATGTACTCGTTGCCGTGAACTCTCTCGATCGAGATGTACGGCCTTAGTTTTCTCATGATTGATTTAGTTTGGTTAAAAGTTTATATAACTTCTTCCTGCCTGTGGGTGTAAAGTCGTTCAAGCTGATTTCTGTCATGACCTGACGCAACGAGATGGTATCTCGAAAAACCGGGAGTCCATATCCAAACGTCGTGTCAAATCCAGGCGCGCCTAAGTCGATAGACATCTTGATGAGGTGATCCCGCATTTGTGCGACGGTCTCGACGGGTGTCAAGTGACGTACTCCCGTTTTCCGATGCTTGGCTAGGATCAACGCGGCAATCCCTGTCACAAATGGTGCTGCGAAGGATGTACCGGTGCCGTAACCGTATGTCCTTCCAAGAGCGGTAGAGAAAATTCCGACGCCGGGTGCGACCACGTCGATCGCGCGTCCACGTGACGAATCACCCTGAACCACACCGAACCGATCGATTGAACCCACGGTGATTGTTTCGTCGAACAGACCCGGGTATCGAATTGTATTTTGGGCTGGTCCGTAGTTGCCGGAAGAACAGATGACGAACTTTCCGCGCTTGGTCGCCTCGAGAATCAGCCGGTGCAGGTCTCGGTCGTAATCTCGGACCGAGAGGCTCATGGAAATAATATCGACGTTTTGATCGAGCGCCCACTGCAATCCCGCGTTGACAAACTCAACTTCGCCTCGTGTCTGACTCCCCAACACTTTTGCGAAATACAATTCGGTCTTCGGAGCAACACCAATCACACCGAAGCCATTTGCGCGGGCTCCCACGATACCGCCCACGAACGTGGAGTGCCCACTGCCGTCACTTGCGTCGGGTTCGCGTGTAAAATTTTGTGCATCAACTACGGCACTTCGAAGGTCCGGGTGGTCGGGGGCACCAGAGTCTAGAATGGCAACCTTGACGCCCTCGCCATGAGTTTGCTTCCATTCGTGGGGAACATTCGATAGGTATATACCCCAATCGATAACTTCTCCCATGGTAGTGAGACCTGTCTTGTTAATCCCCTCACGAACTCCGAGTGTAGGATCAAACTGAATGGGATCAATCGTAAAGGCCGGTGCCTCGGCTATGTTGGTCATAAACTCTGAATTCTTAATACTTTACATTCCGATAAGCTCCGAGAAAACATAACTCGCCCTGAAACCGAAACTGCACTTTTCGATTGTGTTGATGAGCGACCCACTGGAATAGAGGTTGGGCGCCTCGATGAAAGATCCCACAATAAATTTCCCAGAATTCTTGTAGAAGTTGATACCGTACCCGACGGTAAACTGGTTGTCGAGTTGGTCGTCGTTTTGAAACACCAGTCTAACATAGGGCCCCGCCACCAAGGTCGACTTGTCGAGGAATGGATATCGAGTGGCATAGTCGATTTTGACAATCTGGCGGTGGAAGGTGTAGTAGTCACCTAGGTAGGCCGTCTTTTCCTCTTTCCGTTCGTAGACCTTTCCGCCGATGGAATCTACTAAGGAAATTGCATACTTCGATTGTTTCAGGTCGGCGAATGAGCTTGTGAACTCATTCATCAACGATATCCCAAAGTAGCGACGTCCCCTTCTAAGAACGTTGAAACCTACTTCGACGAAATTTCCCTGGAATTCGATCGGCTTGAAGAAAGCAGAGTCGCCGACGGCACCGACTGTTGTGAATTTCCTCCCATTGATACCCCCGCGAAGGTAGACATAGCAGCGGTCGACGCCGTTGAGTCGTTCGATCTGCACCAACGTCTTTGCGGCAATTATCTGCTTGCGTGAAAGCGAAAGCACTTTGGCCTCCACGTTTTGTTTGTCGTAGTAGTCTAACACCTTCACTAAGAACTCGTCACGAACAATGTCAATTTGAGCCACCGACAATCCAAGTTTGGCGAGGGTCTTGCGATACGTCGTACCATCCAATTCCTTTCGCGTCGCATCCAGCTTCTCGTTTAGAAACGTAAGCTGGGTCACGTTGCTGGCGTCAATTGTCGGGATATCCTGGAGATAAAAGGATTTCACAAACTCAATCTGGTCATCGGTTGCCCCAGAAGCTTTTAACTTAACCACCGCGGCTTGAAAATCAGTTGATATCTCGTTCACTAACGCATCGAAGTCATTCGTTGTTTGTTTTCCAATCGACGCCAACAGGTCGTGGTAGCGGCGTTCTGCTTCTTTTTGTTCGTTGCTCTTTCTCAACCACGAATAAGCAATGGCGCCGGCTATTTCGGAACCAAAGACATACTTTCCATTGTCAAAAAGACGCGACTCCTTGTTATCGTTACCGCCGATGTACTTGACCCCGAAAAGCCACTTCTTCTCACGTACCGTTTGCGATACGAAGTTGTTGATATCAAGAGATATCTTCTGGTCACTCACATCGAGGCCGACACCGCTCGGTATGTTCAGTATCGAGGTGCGGTTCTCTTTGTCGGCGAGAATAGCCTGACCGGCAGCCGACAGTGCAAAACAGCAGCATGCCAATAGTAATAAGTGTTTCATGCGGCAATCAGGATAATGGTGTCAGCAAAAGAACAGGACCCGTTCGAGCACCCGATGTTGATCGGTTGATTTCTCAAACGCATGTTATCGCACATCGTGGCGACGAGCTTCATGGATCGTCCATTTGGACCGTCGGAGTGGATGAAGACGTTGATGCGAACGCAGTCGCAGATGACGCCTTGAAAAGATCCTTCGAAGGAATTGTCAGCAGCATTGTAATCTGCCAAGAGCTCATTTCCGCTTTTTGTCACATTGTTGAACGTAACTGTCGATACCGTAATGTCGGCCGACGACAAGCTAAGTTTGTAGTTTACCGTGGTTATCATTGGGGTGGATTGTGCGGGGAGTTTATTAGGGCCAGCACATCCGAAAGGTCGCTCCTACCATACCTGCGTTCCGCCACCGGAACCCGTGATTTCGCCTCCCGGAAACTGGTGATTTCAGCGCATGAAGCTTATAAATCCATCCACTATCTTTACTTACCACCAAAGTTCATCTATGAATCGTCGTTCGTTCCTCACCTCGGTATCCGCCGGCATTGTTGCGTCACACACGCTATTCGCCTACAAACCCGTTGTCGACAAAATCGGAATCCAGTTTTTCTCCCTTCCCAAGATGTTGGAGAAAGACTTGAAGTCAACCCTCGCCATGCTTGCCAACATGGGCTACAAGGAGGTCGAACTCTATGGGCCGTATACCTTCAGTACCGAATCCGCCAAATCCAGTTGGGCCAACGTCACGCCCGCACTCGGATTCAGCGGCAGCGGCTTTTTCGGGCACACGGCTAAAGAAATGAAATCGATGTTGGCAGCCAACGGGCTCAGTGCGCCGTCGATGCATACCGATCTCGACACCCTTCGCCATAACATGCCCCAACTGGCAGAAGCCGCCAACACGATCGGAGCACAATACGTTGTTCTACCCGCCATCCCAGGTCCCGAAAGGAAAACACTGGATGACTATTCGCGACTCGCCGAAGATTTCAACAAGATCGGCGCAGACGCAAAAAAGCACGGGATCAAATACGCGTATCACAACCACGGCTACGGGATCAAAGAAGTTAATGGCGTGATGCCCCTCCAGAAAATACTAGACGGCACCGATCCATCGCTCGTGTATTTTGAAATGGACCTGTACTGGACAACGGCGGGCGGGGCCGATCCAGTCGCGCTCCTCGAGAAATACAAAGGACGTTACCACCTCATGCACGTCAAGGACATGGCGAAAAAGGTCACCTTCTCCGGCGATGGCGGCGACTCAAATCAATGGATCGAATTGTTCCCATACATGACGACCGCAGGCAATGGAGTTCTCGACCTTAAAACAATTCTTGCAAAAGCGAAAGCATCCGGCATGAAGCACTTCATCGTGGAACAAGACATGGTGGCCAATCCAGAGGTAGCACTTAAGAAGAGTTGCGACTATTTGTTGGGGGTGTAGGGCGTTAGGTCGTTATTCGTTAGATCGTTATTCGTTAGACGTTGAAGGCTGCGTAATAATTCATGCGTTGTTCGTTGCTCATTTTGTTGGTGGCGCCGTTTGCTGCGGTCGCGCAGCAGTCGGGAGTGGTTCACGACAAAGTTGTATGCGCTCACCGGCAAGAGCAGAGCTACGCGCTCTATATTCCGAAGTCGGAAAGCAAGACTCCACGAGGTCTCATCTTATTTTTCGATCCGGGTGCCCGTGGCCGCATGCCTATCGAAAAGTATCAAACCGTCGCAGAGGAATACAACATCATCCTTGCATGCTCTAACAACTCGCGGAATGGCCCCTTTGGCGAATCGCTGGCTGCGGGCGAAGCGGTGCTGACTGACGTTCGCAAGAGATTCGATATCAATCCAGATTTGATCCTTGGATCAGGCTTCTCGGGTGGAGCACGAGCGGCAGTCCAGATGGCACTCGAGCAATCGTCGATTCGGGGAGTCATCGCTTGTGGTGCTGCCTTCCCGACAACCAACGCGATCTCTCGCAATAAGCCAATTCCGTTTGCCGAAGTGATCGGGCGTCATGATATGAACTACCAAGAAGCGTTGAAGGCAAACAAGTTCTTGATGTCGGAGTCCGTTCCGGCCCGGTTGATCTTCTTTGCGGGAGGGCACGACTGGCCGCCGAAAGAAGAATTCGGGGCAGCGATCCGTTGGCATCTGATCCGCTTGAAACAAGTGACTCCCGCACAGGTAACGCAAGACCAAACAGAACGGCTGTCGTCCGTGAATGCGAACGTCGATGCGGGTCGTTACTTCGAAGCCTTGCTCTTGTTCTCGGAAATCAAAAGTGATTACCCAACGCTGAAAACAGCGACCAAACTAGAAGACGAGTCATTTACCAAGAAGATAAAAAGTGGACTGAAAGACTTCGAGAAAGCGACCGAACTCGAAACACGGATGCAAGAGCAATTCGCCTATGCTTTTCGTGCTCACGTCGCCAATGCTGCTCCCGACTCTGCATTTCACGAAGACTTTTGGAGGCAGATCTTGACCGAGTGTAAACGCCTGCAGTCGTCAGGCCAAGTTGAAAAGTCAAACGCGGGCGCGCGACTGATCGACTTCGGCTGGAGGATGTGCGCCGAGCAATCATTTGTCTTCATGGGATACGAGCAGTATCGACAGGCCGCAATGTCGGCTCGCATTTGGACAATCCTGCAACCAGAAAATCCCAACGCACCGCTTCAAGCAGCCAAATCTTTCGCGTTCCAGAAGCGAAAACGGGAGACGATCGAGTATTTGAAACTGGCGATTGCACGCGGTGTTTCCGACGAACAACTCAAAGATCCAGTGTTGAAAGATTTCCTTCCCTTGGTGAAGAAGTGAGGCTAACCTTAACAACCACCTCCATTGCTCATCACCACATGCCCGTTCACGACGGTAACGTAAGTTTCGTCGTAACACCCGGTTTCATCGACAAGCTTAATTGACTTTGGCTGACCTTTTTCATCCAACTCCACTTCCGCGGTCACAGCCTCTTCGACTGTGCGCTTTTCAGCTTCCCTGGGAAATGCCGTAAAGGCGCCGGCGAACAACTTCAGATACGGGAACGACTTCGTGAGCAAGAACGCTTCCTGCATGCTTACCCATTCCGGAAACGTAACGTCGGTTCCAGATCCTTCGTAGTAACCATGGTTCTCGACCTGAATTCCGGATTCGAATTGGTAAACGTCGTTGTACTGAGAAGCTACATAGATGTCGGTTGAATCATTCCCTCGCTGTTGATCAACCGGCGCGATGATGTGAAAGTGCTTCTTAAAATAATCGAGCATATCCTCCCCTTCGGAAGCGGGGGGAAAATTCGACAGGTAGCCGGAAAAGATGTATTGATCCCCTGTCGTTGTCTTCACCGCCACGTAGTGACCTTTCAAGCCCTCAACGATTACTTGGTCGCTTGCGTCATTGTTGATGAGCACTTCCTTCAACTCCACTTTCGCACCATACGACAGCACTTTGACCGCCTTGGTGGTGTCGCCAGTATCGTCGGTCGAAGCGTATACCTGAAGACCCGCAGCCCGATGTACATACGCCACGTCGCGTCTTAACTGCGGCGAGTTGAAGCTGGAGCGAATATCCTCTATTGGGCGCCGTGCTTGCTCAATTTCTTGCGAGAGGTACTCGTCGCCTTCTGTTGTCGCTACCGTGTCGGTGGCAACCACGTCGTTTGTTTCCGTTGTTGATTTTGAGCACGACAGCAACGAAACGGTCAGTGCTACCAAATAAATTCTACGCATCGGTTCAAGTCAAAATTATTAATAACGATCGGTCTTGAATTTGACGGTGGTTTCAGAGACGTTCCCGAGTAAATCGATCGCCTTGATCTTCACCACATAGTCAGAGTTCTTGACAAACCCTTTGATGGGCGCAATGTACACTTGCTCCTTACCTCCATTGATCGTGTATCGTATCTCACCTGCCCCGACTTCCTTGTCGGTTGCCGACAAGAACAAGCTCGTGTACGACGGGTATTTGCCATCCTTACTTGGCGCCACTGCGAATTGGCTGTTGATCTCGGGGCCTTCCACGTCGACATAGAACAGCGCACTCTTCGCGTTTTTGTTATTCACGTTGTCATAACCAAAGTACCCGAGTGTATGCAATCCTTTCAATGTGATGTCAACAGGCTTTGAAGGATAGGTGGTCTCCTCCACTGTGTTGTCAAAACTATAGGCAAGTTTCTTTAAACCCGACTCGGGGTCAGAACCGGTCAACACAAGTTTAGTCTTAGGGCTCACCAATATAGTATCTGCTTTTACGAATTGAGGCCCTGAAAATGAGTGCGACAACGTGGGTCCTGTTAAATCCACGTAGATTACACCGACACTATGTTCGAAATCATCTTTGATAGTATTGTTGGTGTTGTCGACCGCGTAGTAGCGGACGCTGTGGATACCAGAGCGATTGGGTAAGTAAAATGGATCCTCGTATTTTCCGAATGGTTCGTCATTGATCGAGAACATCATGTCTTTGATGCCAGACTTGTTGTCGACTGCGGTCAGTTTCAACTTCGTGCGACCGGAAAAGTACACGCGATCACCAACGATGAACTTGTCACCCAACACATCGGCAGACATAATAGGTGCTTTTTTGTCGAGGTAGAAACTCACGGTCTTCTCTGCCTCTTTGTTACCCACATTGTCGACGGAGTAATAAGTTAGGCTATGATCACCATCCGGAAGTATTGTAAAAATGATGTTGCCTCCCAGATAAGGCCGGAAAATTTCCTTGTCAAACTTGTAGTACGTACGTGCCACACCTGACAGTGTGTCGCCAGCCGTCAAATAGATTGTAGAGTTTGTCGAGATAACATTCTCCGACGAGATGCCAACAATGTTATGAAAACTTTGTGGCGCAGTTTTGTCAACGATGAACGAACGGGTCTTCACGTTTTCGGTGTTGCCGGTTCTGTCGACAGAATAGAAACGGTAATCGTACTTTCCCTCCTTCGAAAAGTCAGGGAGCGTGTAACGATTGTATGCTGCGCCGTTGACAGAGTGGTATATGACCTCGAGTCCCGACATCTCGTCGTTTGCCTTTAGAGATACCGTTAAGCCCGGTCCATAATACTGGCGATCGCCTTTCGCAAAGGTTGTGGCGCCCGAAAAGCTCACGGCCGTGACAGGGGCAATTCCGTCTGCATAGATTTGGAATACATCGCTTTCGTTGGTCATTGTGTTCAAATGTTTGAAGGCATGAACGCCATGACCCTCTATTTTCATCTCTTGACCGGATTCCGACTTGATGTGAACAGGTTTCCCGTCGGGGCTGTCGGCCACGAATAGGTACACCGGAAGCGTGGCCTGCTGTACATAGTGTCCAGCACTATCCACGAATGCTTTCTTTTTGTAAACAGGTTGCTCAGGAACTTGAGCAATCGTGAAAGAAGAAGTAAAGATTAAAAGCGCAACTAAAACTCTCATAGAATAGGGCAAGGTATAGGTGATTATTGTTGAGGCAGCTGAACACTGAACTTCGAGCCGCGCCCTTCCTGGCTTGTTACATCAATCGTTCCGCCAAGGGCCTCAACCTGGGTACGCACGAGATAGAGGCCGAGGCCTTTGCCATCTCCTTCCACGGTAAGGCGTTTGTAGGGCTCAAATATTTTCTCCAGATCGTTTGAATGGATGCCGACCCCGTTGTCTTCTACTTCGAGTTTGAAGGTTCGACCTACAAGCGTGGTGGCAATTCGAACTTTAGGCTTGCGATCGGGAGCCGCATACTTGATCGCGTTTGAAATCAAGTTGTAAAGAATGCTTTCGAAATACGGCTTCACAGTTTTTACCGCCGCACACTTGAAGTCCACCGACAATTCCAGCTTCGACTGACCAATCTCGGCATTCAACATACTCTCGACCGCCTTGATCGTTTCGGGTACAACCACCACATCTTGCGGAATCGCTTGGTTGTCGGTGACTTGTAGAATGGTGGACAGATCTTTCACCACAGAATCCAATGCATGGGTTGCCCCTTGCAGTCGATCGAACACCTCGATGTTGATTGGATCTGCAGTGTTTTTCCGGTTGATGACATGACCCAAACCGAGAATGTTCGCGACAGGACCGCGCAAGTTGTGTGAGATCACGTGCGAGAACTGGTCCAAGTCTCGATTTCTCTTCTCTAGGTTCGTGAGCGTCTTCCTGAGTTCAGACGTTCGATGCTGCACTTGCTCTTCCAAGTTTTCGTTCAAAGCCTTGATCTCCTCGTTTTGTTCAGAAAGCATGAGGTTGGTTCTCTTGCGATACGCGTTGGTCCGATAGAGGAAGACCAAGAAGAGCGACAACAACAAGAGGCCTGCGACGACGACCGCGATGAGAATCTTTTGTTTGCTATCGCGCACTTCGCTTTCGCGGATACTCGCCTCATCGAGTGCGAGCTTTTGTTCGAGCACGCGCATGGCCAAATCTTGACGTGACTTTCCTTCCACGAGCGAACGCATTTCGTCGTTGAGGTCCTTTAACAAAGCCTCGGTTTCTTCGAGTTCATTGGTGCGTTCCAATAGTTGAAGTTCTTGCTCTCTTTTCTCAAGCTCGGTCTCGAGCAGTCGAAGGCGGGCGACCTCGGTTTCTTTATTGGCTTCGATCACTTTGTTGCGTTGCACCATTTCGTGGAACGTGCGATAGAGATTGAAGTAGTGAATCGTGCGTTCTTGGTTGCCCGCCTTTTCGTAGGTCTCCGCCAACATCCCATAACAACTCTTCATCTGAACTGGATCGCTCATCTCGGTGGCAAGCTTCAACGCTTCTTCCAGACTTTTTGCGG
>JBGAGB010000015.1:0-95488 GCA_044226945.1 Cyclobacteriaceae bacterium
TTTTGGATGGAGAGGGTGACCTTTGACTCAGACCAAAGTTGATCGCGGAGTGCCTTCGCGTGGTTGAGTGCCACTTTGCCATCGCGCGTGAGCTCATAGTATCGTTTGCTCCGACCACCGCGTTCGGCCGTCGCTCCACCTACCCAAGAGGTCAAAAAATTCTTCTCCTCCAAACGAGCTATGGTAGAATGTAGCGCGCCAATGCTAATCGTGCGGTCGCACCTGTTTTCAATCGCGTCCTTGATTGCCACACCGTACGCGTCGGCGCCAAGCGTCGCGATCGTGAGCAACACCAGCTCTTCAAATTCACCGAGATACGTCTTCATACGAGATTATACTGAAATGTCCGGCAATTTGTTTCTATTTTTAAGAAGATATTGTAAATAATTGTCACTTGAACCGAAAAAATTGGGGCACCACCTGTCTTTCAAGCAAGTGGCGCCCCTACTACCCCTAAACATAAGCGCAAGCATCTTCATGCGGTAAGACGCAGCGTTTAGTGCTTTACTAACGAAACTCGATTTCGCTGACCTTGTCCCAAGCTACGTACACTGGTTTGTCTGATTTTGCATCGGTAAATACCAGGACCCCTTGGTTTCTATAGTTAACATCTTGTGCGTCGTTGAGAATGATTTTCTGACCCGTTCGAAGTTCAACTTCGCATTTTGTGTCGTCATAGGTTTTCAACTTCTTGATGTTGCGAAATGGAACACTGTATTCGAAATCACGCTTTTTTCCCTGAAGGAGTTCGAAATCGAATTCCTCATCCAGGTCATACACGATACGACCCGAATAAGACTCGCCAGCGAATGTCTTGACGGTGGCGTTCAGCTCTTTTTGCGTTTTGAATTGGTCAAACGCGACCATTGCCCCAGGAACTTTGTCGTCGAATGTGACCTTGTCGAATTCGCTCCAGGGAACATCGATCGCAGGAAAGTCTTTCCCCATTACAATCACGCCTCTATTATCTCGGTTTACGTCATTCGATCCTTCGAGATAGATTTCGCGACCTGATTTTAATACTACACGACAGCGACTTCCAACTCGTGTAATCGACGTGATCTTACCGAATTCGATCGAAAGGTCACCGTCATCGGAGTCACCGTCTAATTTGTCGGTCGAGATGCGTTCATCGTGGTCCCATTGGATGAACCCAGTGAACTTTTCGCCAAAGGCCTCCACTGTTCCGTAGAGTGGCTTCCCAAACGTGTTAGCCAACCGATTTGGGGTGTTGATAAATTCGACTCGCGCGATGCGGTTCCAATAGACTTCTACCTCACCAAGTTCCTTGTCTATTACCCTGATGTCCAAGCCTACGTCGTTATAGCCCGATCCGTCTAGTTCGATTTTAGTTCCATTACGCATTTCTACTGTCACCCACTTACT
Organism: Cyclobacteriaceae bacterium; assembly: GCA_044226945.1. GTDB lineage: Bacteria > Bacteroidota > Bacteroidia > Cytophagales > Cyclobacteriaceae > ELB16-189. The sequence goes on from JBGAGB010000015.1 coordinate 1,387, forward strand.
TCCTTGCGGGATGACGGCCTTGAGGTCACCGAACTGGCAGGAGAACTGGTGATTGAAATCCTCGCGCGATCCTCTGCTGTCCCAGTTCCACCCGAAGGAATTGGCCCAGCGCTCCCACGATCCATAGCGATTGTTTGCTCGGTAGAGACGTTCCTCTAATTCATCACGGTCTTCATGAGAGAGCAGACGTACGTTTTCGTTGCGCGGTTTTCCCGCATTGAAGATGTCATTCCAGTAGATTTCTTCTTTTCCCCATCGGATGGGTCCTTCATAGACTTTGTTATCGACGAGAGTAATTCTTCCGTAAATGAAGTGCTCGTCTTGGGCGAAAACGGATACGGACAAAATAAGTCCGAATGCCAAAGCAGTAATTGTTCTTGTCATGTGTTGGAGTTAATCTGGTGGTGAACCGGGTGATTATACTCCAAAAGTGCACGTAGGTTGTGGCTTATATAAGGCGGCGGGGATGGATCGGAACGCGCGCAGGATGAATCGGGAAAATTGCCTACTGATCAATCCAGCGTTTAAACTCCGGCGTGCGGTCGGAACTGATCACCACTTCTTCATCGGTCTTTGGCTGAAGTACGATTTTGATACGACCCTTGAAATATGGATGAATTTCGGCGATCGATTCGAACGCGACAATGAACTGTCGGTTGACGCGAAAGAAACGCTTTGGATCTAGGATGTCGATGAGCTCATCCAGAGGTTGATCGATTGGAAGTTTCTTGCCGTCGAGTGTAACGATGTATGTCAACTTGCTTTCGCTGAAGAAGTATCCAATCTTATCGGTAGTAATGGCTACAATACGTTGCCCCAGCCGCACCATGAATCGAGACTTAAATGCCGGCTGTGAGGCATTCTTAATCAGATCGAGCACACGACTGTAGTCTGGCGCTGGTTCTGCCTTGCGTTGCTGCACTCGTTGAAGGCTCACCTCCAACTTTTCTCGTTCAATAGGTTTCAGGAGATAGTCCACGCTATTCACCTCAAATGCCCGGATAGCGTATTGATCATAGGCCGTTGTGAAGATAACGGGTGAATCGACCTTGACTTGTGAGAAGATATCAAAACACAGACCGTCGAGAAGTCGAATATCGGTAACGATCAAATCGGGATGCTTGTTGGCGTTCAACCACTCCACTGAGGTCGCGACCGATTTGAGTCGACCAATGATGTCCACATTTGGTTGAATTTCCCGCAGCATACCCTCAAGGCGATCGGCGGCGAGAGTCTCATCTTCAAGTATAAGAACCTTCATGGTGTTCGATTTCTAACAAGGGTATTCTGACGATGAATTTGCCGTCCGATTCTATTACATCTACCGAGCGTTCCGTGAAATGCCGGTAACGCTGTCGGATGTTTTCCAATCCAGTACCTGCGGATTCCGAAGCGCTTGTGCGCGTGAGATTGTTCGATACGGTGAGTGTTTCCTCGTCCGATGCGATTTCGATGGTCAGCGGGTTTGCCTCGGTGATGATGTTATGTTTGATCGCGTTTTCGACTAACATCTGAAGCGTGAGTGGCGGGAGCATTTTGCTTTGCGAGTCTTTTGAGAGGTTGAGATCAAACACAATGTTCTCTTCAAAACGCATTTTGATCAAATAGATGTATGACTGAATGAACGCCATTTCGTCATACAGTGGAATCAAATCATCGGCCCTACTGCGGAGAAGGGAACGATACACTTCGGCAAATTTCTGAATAAATTCCTTTGAGGTGCGTTGATCCTTTTCAATCAATGATGCCAAAATGTTGAGATTATTGAAAAGGAAATGGGGATCTAAGTGATTCTTCAATGAATCAAGCTGAGATCGCATCGTTTCTTTGTGGAACTTTTCAACTTCGAGTTCAGACTTGCGCCAATGTCGAAGGAAGTGGAGACTGAAGTAGATAGAAAAAATGGGGACAAAAATCATACATCCCCAGGCAGTGGCAACGATAATTTGCTGGGGCGTGGGTGGATTACCTGTTAACGGAGTCTTGATGGCGTAATAGGTGGCAGTAATCAACAAGAGCATGTATACCAACGCAAGCCCGAGTTGTGAGAAAAACCGGATGTTTCCCCATCGTGACCAGGGAAGAACGCGATCAAGAGATCTGGTTAAGAATCGATTTCCCAACCAAAGAAGGAGTGAAATCACGGCAATCCAAGCCAAGCTGAAGTACACGACCGGTCCGGGTTGCACGGCGACCACCCACCACCCAACGACGGCGACAGCAAGTAGCCCTAGGCCAAGCAAAATGTAACGACGGATTTTCAAACGCTCCATGGAATTCCCGAGAGACAGTGTAATCTCTACTCGAAGGTAATCCTGTCGATGCGCCTCCACGACACGTAAGTCGCATCTTTTTTACCCTTCTGGAAAACTAACACGCCAGCATTCCGTGCCGACACATCTCGACCTTCGCCAAGTAGGAAGGATTGTCCATTTCGAAGTTCGATTTGCGAGTATTCGTAGTTCTTCGGAGTTACGCTTTTGATGTTCTTTAAGGGGATCATGTATTCAATGCCATTTTCATTTCCTTCGATGATTTCAAAGTCGATGGTTTCGTCGATATCATACACAATTTGACCACGTAACTCTTCACCATCTAGGCGCGAAACGGATCCAGTCATCATTTTTGGTGACTTGAACTCGTCGAAAGAAGCGCCGGTGTTTGGAGAAGCGGAAAGGCTCACCTTGCGGAATGCGTCCCACGAAAACTTGACAACGCCGATTTCGGGAACAACGACCATGACGCCTCGATTCTCATCATTGACATCATTAGAGCCAGTGAGGAATAGTTCCCGTCCCGATTTTGTAACCACGAAGCTTCCTCGACCTCTCTTTTCGATCGAAGCAATGTCCTTGAAGGCGATCGAAATATCGCCATCGTCTGAATCGCCATCTAGTTTGTCGGTGAGGAGCCGTTCGTCGTTATCCCACACGATGAAACCGGTATATTTTTCGCGCCGAGCGCCTTCCACTGTTCCATAAATTGGGAGGCCAAAGAATTGATTCAATTTCGAAGGAGTCGGTAAAAACTCGATGCGGTCAATATTTTTCCAATCGATATTAATTTCGCCGAGTTCGGGGTCCATGACTTGTACTTTCTCCCCGATATCATTTCCGTCGTCTTTTACGCGGATTTGCCCCCCATTCTTCAAGGTTAGGATTACGATATCACTACCGACCATCTTCATTTCCTTGATGTTTCCAAACTGACAAGTGAATTGGTGTGTGGTCGCGTTCTCCCAAATGCTTCCCAGCGTCCAGTTGTCGACAGTCCATGAATCGCTTTTGGTTTCGGGAACGAGTTTGTCGAAAGATTTATCTGTCTTAGCGGCATTGAACAAATCGGTCCAAAGCACTTCTTCCTTGCCCCACCGGATTGGGCCCACGTACGTTGTCCGGTTGGTGTAGACCTTTCCGTAGATAAATCCTTCGTGTGATTGAGCGTGGGCTTCAGTTGCGAACGCCCACAGTGCCGTGGCGAGTCCGGCTATGATCCAAATTGTGCGAGAACCTCTCATTTTCGAAAAAATATAATACCCCTAATACGAAGGAACCTTCAAAAATGCGAAACATTGGCACCATGCCCCAAAATGAAGCTGCCGAATCGGGAAATGCCTACGCCGAAACGGGCACACTCGCGCTTTTGGGGCTGATATTATCCACAGCCTCGGCCTTTACTTCCTGCACTTCAGTTGCGATTCTGCCCACTTCGCTGCGAAATCAGGCTTATGGATCGGCCGGAACACCTAATTTTCGTTCGAATTCACAAGAATCGCAGAAAAATCAATATGAAAAAGCTGATCCTCATCGTCGCCTTAGCGTGGGCCACCCACGTTGGCGCCCAGAATTTAACACTGGGCGAGTGCTACGAAAAAGCGCGGCAAAACTTCCCACTCATTCAGCAAAAGGAGCTTCTGCTTAAGAGCAAAGACTACACCGTGGCAAATGCAAGCAGTGGCTACTTGCCTCAACTTTCCATTGCCGGCCAAGCCACTTATCAGTCGGACGTTACGAAGGTGCCAATCGATGTGCCGGGTTTCGCCGTGAAACCCCTCGCGAAAGATCAGTACAAGATTTACGCGGAGGTCAACCAATCACTCTATGATGGCGGAACGATTAAAAGGCAGAATGCCATCTCGGAAACAAATGCTCAATTAGAGGACCAAAAGGTTGAGGTTGAGCTTTACAAGATCCGCGAACGCGTGAATCAAATTTTCTTTGGGATACTGCTGATTGACGAGCAGTTGATCCAAGTCGACCTCGTAAAGAAAGATCTTTTGTCGAGTATCGAGAAGGTGGAAGCATCGATCCAAAATGGAATTGCTTTTAAGACTAACGCAGATATCCTTCAGGCAGAACTACTAAAAACAGATCAACGCGCTATCGAACTAACGGCCGGCCGCCGTGCGTACCTTTCGATGTTGGGCGTTTTCACCGGTCAAGAACTAGGCGATGCAATTGTGTTGGAGAGGCCAGCAGAGACGACATCGGTAATTTCAACGGACGCGAGCAATATTTCGCGACCGGAACTTTCCATGTACAACATTCAAACGCAGGTGCTCACTGCACAGCAACAACTGAACAACACGAAAGTGTTACCACGCGTGGGACTTTTTGTGCAGGGAGGCTATGGGAGGCCAGGTCTAAACGTCCTCAAAAACGAGTTTTCGACCTACTATATCGGAGGACTCAGATTGAATTGGAACCTGTCCGGTTTCTACAATACGAAGAGAGACCGCGAGCAATTGCAACTCAACTTGCAAGGTGTTGAAGTGCAGAAGCAGGTGTTCCTTTTCAATACCAAGTTGATACTCCATCAACAGTCGTCGGAGATGACAAAGTTAAAGGACTTGATTCGTGTTGACGATAAGATTATAGAATTACGCACGAAGATTAAAACAACTGCTAAGTCGCAGCTTGACAATGGGGTAATTACGGCAAATGACTACCTGCGTGAGCTTAACGCCGAAGACCAGGCGAAACAAAATCGTTCGTTGCATGGCATCCAGCTACTCATGACTCAATACAATTACATTTCCACTACCGGTACGAATTAAAACAAGAACCATCTACGATATATGCGTATTTTTCAATTCACTTTCATTGCTATTGCCACGGCACTTGCCGGTTGTCGCAGCTCGTCGAGTGATTTCGATGCTACAGGAAATTTCGAAGCTGACGAAGTCATCATTTCTGCTGAAGCGACAGGAAAAATTCTTTCACTTGACGTTGAGGAAGGAAAAGAACTTGAAGCCAATGAGGTTGTTGGCTTGATCGACACCACACAGCTCTTCTTAAAAAAGAAACAGTTGCAATATTCTATTCGTGCGGTTGTTGCCAAGACGCCCAATGTGACGCTGCAACTGGCTGCCATTCGAGAACAAATTGAAACGGCACAGAAAGAAAAGAAACGTGTGGAGAATCTATTGAAGGCCGATGCGGCAACCCAGAAACAGCTTGATGACTGGAACGCGCAACTCCTGTTGTTGCAACGGCAGTACGACGCCCTCCAATCGAGTTTGGCCATTACGACGCAATCGATTCAAAGCGAAACCCTGCCGTTGAAGGCGCAACTCGAGCAAGTACAGGATCAGATTGCAAAGTCCATCGTTCGAAATCCATTCAAAGGGACAGTCTTAACGCGGTATGCGATGAAGGACGAAGTAGCCGCGCAAGGCAAAGCACTTTATAAAGTCGCGGACCTGTCGTCGCTGATTCTTAGGGCTTACATTTCAGGCAATCAGCTATCAGCGATAAAGCTCGGACAGAGTGTCGAAGTCTTAATTGACGCGCCAGATGGAAACTACAAAAGCTACACAGGAAATGTAATGTGGGTTTCAGATAAAGCGGAGTTTACTCCCAAGACCATTCAAACCAAAGACGAGCGAGCAAACTTAGTTTATGCGGTGAAAATTCGAGTGAAGAATGATGGTTTCCTGAAACTGGGAATGTATGGTGAGGTGAAGTTGACGGCTGCTCAGGAAACCAAGTAACGACACGCACACCGAACAACATGGCCTCGATCATCGTCAATAATATTGCCAAGAGCTTCATGGTGGGCAAAGAACAAGTCACAGCCCTTCGTGATGTATCGTTTGAAGTTGAAAAGGGCGAACTCTTTGGTCTTATCGGTCCGGATGGCGCGGGAAAGACAACCCTTTTTCGAATCATGACTACGCTCATGCTTGCAGACCGAGGTAATGCAACAGTGGACGGGTTCGATGTGGTGAAAGACTTCAAGCAAATCAGGAAACGCGTGGGCTATATGCCGGGCCGTTTTTCTTTATACCAAGACCTTACCGTTGCGGAGAACCTGTCATTCTTTGCCACGCTTTTCGATACTTCTATCGAAGAAAATTACGATTTGGTGAAGGGCATTTATTCTCAAATCGAGCGGTTCAAGGATCGCAAGGCGGGCGCGCTCTCAGGCGGAATGAAACAAAAGCTTGCGTTGAGCTGCGCATTGATTCATCGACCTTCTGTCTTGTTTTTAGACGAACCAACCACAGGGGTGGATGCCGTGTCGCGCAAAGAGTTTTGGGAGTTGCTCCGGGACCTACAGAAGGAAAAGATTACGATCATGGTTTCAACACCTTACATGGATGAAGCAAGTTTGTGCGACAGAGTAGCGCTCATCCAGCAAGGCCGTATCATGCAGATTGATTCGCCGGAAGCTATTACGACAAACTTCGACAAAACAATATGGGCATTCAAGTCGAGAGATATGTATCAACTATTGATTGACTTATCGAAGATGCCAGAAGTGTGGTCTTGTTATCCCTTCGGATCGGAGCACCACGTGATCTTCAAAGGGAACTTGGTTTCGGAGAAAGAGATGAGGGAGAGGCTGATTGGCCATCCCGACATTTCGATCGAGAAAATTCGACCTACGATCGAGGACTGTTTTATGGACCTCATGAAATCACCTGAAACAGTAATAGGATGAACGCGGGACATGTCATTTCGGTCAAAGAGCTTACCAAGCAATTTGGGAACTTTGTGGCGGTGGACCACATCACGTTCGATGTGTCGCGCGGGGAAATCTTTGGCTTCTTAGGGGCAAACGGTGCTGGAAAAACGACGGCCATGCGTATGCTGTGTGGATTGTCGTTTCCAACGAGTGGTGAGGCGACCGTTGCAGGTTTTGATTTGTTCAGGGAGCCCGATAAGATCAAGAAGAGCATCGGTTACATGAGTCAGAAATTCTCACTTTACGAAGACCTTCAGGTAAAGGAGAATATTCGTTTTTATGGAGGAATCTACGGATTGAGCGATCAACAAATCAAAAGTAAAATGGAGTACATGCTCCATCAACTCCACCTAGAAGACAAAGCGACATCGCTTGTGAAGTCGCTACCACTTGGTTGGAAGCAAAAGCTATCGTTTTCCGTTGCCATGTTGCATGAACCGCAGATTGTCTTTTTGGATGAACCGACAGGCGGCGTTGACCCCATTACACGGCGTGAGTTTTGGAACTTGATCTACGAAGCGGCCGCAGGTGGAACAACGGTGTTTGTAACGACACACTACATGGATGAAGCTGAGTATTGCAACCGGGTAAGTATCATGGTGGACGGCAGAATCGACGCCCTAGGAACACCCGACGAATTGAAACGGCAGTTTAGAGCTGCAGATATGGGTCAAGTTTTTGTTCAACTCGCGCGGAAGGCGGTTCGAAGCGCAGACTAAGAAAGATGAAGCAGTTTCTGTTTTTTATAAGGAAGGAATTTTTCCACTTGTGGCGCGACAAACGCACGATGTTCATCTTGTTCGGGATGCCATTGATGCAAATCTTGATCTTCGGGTTTGCGCTCACGAATGAGGTGAAGAACAGCAAGATCGCGATCCTAGACAATGCTCGAGATGACGCTAGTCGAGCAATCATTCACGAACTCGAGGCGAGCCAATACTTCGATATTCAGGAGGACATTCGATCGAACGATGATCTCGAACAGGCTTTTCAAAAAGGTAAAATCAAATTGGCGGTTGTCTTTCCCGTAAATTTTCAGGAGGAGCTGCTCCACGCCAACCGAGCCCCAGTTCAATTAATTGGCGATGCGACCGATCCGAACGTAGCGAACACCCTGATCAACTATGCGTCGGCAGTCATATTAGATTTTCAAGATAATATTCGCGGCCGCGACCGACTTCCCTACACGATCAAGACCGAGCAAAGGATGTTGTACAATCCCCAAATGAAGGGGTCTTACAATTTTGTGCCCGGTGTAATGGCAATGGTCTTAATGTTGGTGTGTGCGATGATGACGTCGATTTCCATCGTCCGCGAAAAGGAATTAGGTACGATGGAGGTGATTCTCGTATCGCCGATCGTCCCTATCCGGGTTGTGATTGCGAAGATGGTACCCTACTTCCTGCTGTCTACGATCAATATTGCGAGCATCCTGCTACTGAGTGTTTTTGTGCTAGATGTCCCCATTCAAGGAAGTCTTGTGTTGTTGGTGAGCGAGTGTCTACTGTTCACGGTGACTGTCCTAGCATTGGGGCTCTTGATTTCTTCAATCGCGGGCTCCCAACAAACCGCGATGTTGATCTCTTTGATGGGGTTGTTTCTGCCAACGATCATGCTCAGTGGATTCATGTTCCCTGTCGAAAATATGCCCTTACCCCTTCAAGTGGTGTCGAATATTGTTCCAGCAAAGTGGTTCTACTACATCGTGAAGAACATCATGATCAAAGGTCTTGGATTTGGGTTTGTTTGGAAAGAGACGTTGATCTTAACGGGAATGACAGTTTTGTTTATGCTGATCAGCATTAAGAAGTTTAAAACCCGATTAGAATGAGGGTACTCAGAATTTTGCTTGAGAAAGAGTTTAGGCAAGTATTTCGCAATCCGGCGATCCTGCGGATGATCTTTATGATGCCCGCAGTTCAATTGCTTGTGATGCCTCTTGCTGCTGACTATGAAGTAAAGAATGTCAAGATTTGTATTGTTGACTACGACCACTCTACGTACTCACAGAAGTTGGCGAACAAAATCCTTGCGAGCGACTACTTCAAACTGGTTGACTACAGCGATTCGTATGATAAGGCGCTGGAGCGTGTGGAGAATGACGAGGCAGATCTAGTGCTTCAAATCCCGTCTGCATTTGAACGCAATCTTGTAAAGGAGGATGAGGCAAAGTTGTTCATTGCGCTCAATGCAATTAATGGTGTGAAGGCCAACCTTGGTGGTGCTTACTTGCGGGCGATTATTATGGATTTCAATCGAGATGTTCGATTGGATTGGGTGCAAATGCCGAGGTTCAATCCGGTACCAGTGGTTGATGTGACGTGGCTAAATTGGTTTAACCCAATGATGAACTATCGCTTTTTCATGGTGCCTGGCATTCTGGTCATTTTGGTAACGATGGTCGGCGCGTTTCTTTCGGCTTTGAACATCGTCAAGGAGAAGGAGATAGGTACCATTGAGCAAATTAATGTGACGCCTATTAAAAAGTATCAATTTGTTTTGGGCAAGCTTATTCCCTTCTGGGTTCTCGGTTTGATTATCCTCACGATAGGGTTGATCATTTCGTTCGTGTTTTATGGAATCGTCCCTGCGGGAAATATTGCCACCATCTATGTGTTTGCAGGAGTGTACCTGTTAGCGGTGCTTGGACTGGGCTTGTTGGTATCCACAATGGCGAACACGCAGCAGCAAGCCATGCTTCTTTCATTTTTCTTGATGATGATCTTCATTTTGTTGGGCGGTTTGTATACAAGCATCGACAGTATGCCTGAGTGGGCGCAGGTGTTTACGAAGTTCAACCCTGTTGCTTACTTCATTGAAGTGATGCGGATGGTTGTATTGAAAGGGAGTAATTTATTCGACATCAGATATCATTTGGCGACGGTGTTCTTGTTCGGAGTTGTTTTGAACTCTTTTGCCGTGTGGAATTATCGGAAACGTAGTTAGAAGACTGTTCACAATTGTTCAGGTAGACTGTTCATTTTCCAACACTTTTTCTCAACAAACTGTGATTTTAGCCGAATTACGCTGATTTTCAAAAGTGAACGCTTTTTGTCGACAAGGATTGAAATCCTAGCCATGAAGACTTCATCAATTGTCTTAGCCATCGTCATCGTTTTCACCTTTCCGATTTGGATTGGAATACTTGGGGGTCTTTTCGGATTGGTCTTCGGACTTATCGGAGGGATCTTTGGATTGATTGGTGGAATAATCGGCGGCGTCTTTGGAGCGATCGGTTCCGTATTTGGGGGAATCTTTGGGTGGGGAGACAACGGCTGGCATGACGGCTGGGGTCATCACCACTATCATATGAACGGGTTTTGGGTTGTCATCGCAATTATTGCGATCGCCTTTGCATTACGCTCTCGCTCGAGGTCAAGTCGACAACAATAGTGATTTCAATTTGGCTGTGTATCTTCCGACCAAAACGTTAGCGTTATGGCATGGGTGTACTTGGTCATTGCTGGATTGTTCGAGGTGGGGTTCACCACCAGTCTCAAGCTCTCGGAAGATTTCAAAAATGGAAAATGGACGTTCCTGTTTTTTGTTTGCATCACCCTTAGCTTCCATTTTCTAAACCAAGCAATCAAAACAATTCCAATGGGAACGGCTTATGCGGTGTGGACTGGAATAGGTGCAGTTGGAACTGCTTTAGTTGGGATACTCTTCTTTGGAGAACCGTACTATTTCGCGAGAGTCTTCTTTATTGCGCTTCTGATTGGTTCGATAGTCGGACTCAAATTGGTGTCGTAATTGACAGTTGTCAATTCAACTTCAATTCCGAGCGAAGTCCCATCAAATGATTTTTCAAACTTTGAGGTAAGGTTTGATCGGCATCCCACTTCGTTCCAAGGAAAACGTTGCCGGATCGAATGTGCTTGATATAGATTTTATATATCGGGACGTCAGCGGATATCGTTTTAACTTGTGGACTTCCATTCGGAAAGGTGACCGATCCAAAAGCAGTAGATGTTGCGTCCATGTTGTATCCCAATAATTCGCGCGCAGTTCGGCCGTTGCATTTTACATAAAGGATGACGAACTGAAAGCCTTGCTTTACTAGGTCTTTTTCGTCTGCCGGCATCGTTACGACTTTGTACTTGTCTGGATACGGATACAGCCTCTTCATCAGTGTATCTAACTCTGCTTGAATTGTCATGTCGCCCACTTTTGGGACCGCGATGTTGTCGGTCCTGAGGTCGATGGGGAAGAGTTCGGAACGACGTCCCGCGATAATGGGCACGGAGACCTCTGTTTCTGGAATGTCGTTGATCAGGAAGTTCTGCTTTTTCGCACGCAGCCAAGAGTCGCGGTAAACGGACGCGAGCAACTCATTTAATTTTGGATGTGATTCTTTCCAAAGGGGTTGCCCTGCTTTGACAAACTGCGGAGTGTTGTTGAATTCAGTACAGAGAAAAGAGTAGGTGCCGTCGGTCTTATCAAGTAGAATAATGAATTTGATTTCTCTAGAAGTGAAATAGGTTGCAAATGAACGTTCAGGATCAAGGCCGGACATCACTTTTTCCACATCTTGATAGAGCACAGCATCAATCCCTATTTGCTGAAAGGCCTTTTGAATTTGAGTCAGTTCATCGACCGTGTAGTTATTCCGAAAGAGGACAACAGAGCGGGAAGAAAGTAGCTCAAGTGGGGCTGATTCGGACAAGGTCAAATCCGAAGTGAGTCTAACAATTTCAGGAAGCGATCTTTGGGCCTGCGTCGCGGTAACCCACAGAAGCGTAATCAAGAAAAGAATAAGGCGCATTGGAACTGCCAAATTACAACGTACATATCTTTTAACGAATTCGGGGCTGAGGTATTTCACAGGCCGAGAAAAACCCCATCTGTTTCTTCACGGACTGGGAAGGTTTCGAGATCGTGCGATCGTTCATCGGATTCGCGGCCGGTTTTGAGGTTGAAACGGTAGCCATGCCACGGGCAGATGATTTCGCCCAGGAAGTTAACGGTCCCTTTGCTAAGTGACTCGCCATTGTGCGAGCATTTGTCTTGGACTGCAAGAAGTCGATCGCCGATTAAGACGAGACAGATTCTCCGCCCGTGCACTACGAGCAATTGCGGGCGTCCGGGTGTCACGATTGCCCTCGCCGCTCCTGTGCTGTCAAAAACTTTTACCCACTCCATGTTTTGATGATCGCATTTTCGTGAGGATCAATCGTTGGCGATCTTTTTTATTAAAGGTGAAGGTAATTCAAAATTGGCAGGCTACCTTCTGCACGCGAAAACCTAAACCGGATGAAACATACCTTACCTACCCTTGCCCTTTTTATTCTGTTGACGACTTCGACTCACGCACAGATGAGTTCGAAGCTCCAGGCAAAAACTGATTTGCAAGTCAATGAAATTGAGAATCAAGTCATTGAATGGCGCAGATATTTTCATGAGCATCCGGAGTTGTCAAATCGGGAAGTAAAGACCGGGGCTAAGATCGCCGAGTTATTACGCTCGTTCGGAGTTGAGGTGACGTATCCCTTTGCGAAGACAGGAGTACTGGGGGTGTTGAAGGGATCGCAGCCAGGTCCCGTGATCGCGTTGCGTGCAGATATCGATGGGCTTCCAGTGACCGAAAGGAGTCCGCTTCCATTTGCCTCCAAAGAGCGATCTGTTTTCAATGGCCAAGAGACCGGTGTGATGCATGCTTGTGGTCACGATTCGCACATTGCGATGCTGCTCGGCGTTGCGCAAATTTTGGCGAAGGATAAGTCGGATCTAAAAGGGACAGTCAAGTTCTTGTTTCAACCAGCGGAGGAAGGAGCGCCTGCAGGTGAAGAAGGTGGTGCGGCACTGATGATAAAAGAGGGTGCACTCGAAAATCCGAAAGTTGATGTTGTATTTGGATTACACATCCAATCGCTCGTTCCTCTTGGCACGATCAATTACAGGCCCGGAGCGCTTATGGCAAGTCCCGGTGGCTTTACCATTAAAGTGAAAGGCAAGCAAGCACATGGGGCGACGCCCTGGGATGGAATCGACCCAATTGTTGTGGCGAGTGAAATTGTGTTGGGACTACAAACAATTGTGAGTCGGCAAACAGAATTGACTAAGCTACCAGCCGTACTGACGATCGGCTCCTTGCACTCGGGCATCCGAAGCAACATTATTCCAGAAGAGGCTGTGATGTCGGGCACTACTAGGACATTTGACTTGGGGATGCAGAAGATTCTGCATGATAAGATTCGACTGACAGCAACGAAGATTGCGGAGAGTTCGGGGGCAAGTGCTGATGTTCAACTGGTAGGGGGATATCCTCCGACTTACAATGATCCGGCGCTAACGGAAAAAATGGTCCCCTCGCTTAAACGTGCCGCAGGTGAAAAGAACGTGTTCTTAGTAAATCCGATTACAATGGCGGAAGACTTTGCTTCTTACCAAGAAAAGGTGCCGGGATTGTTCTTTTTCGTGGGCGCATACAATCCTTCGTTGAACTATCCAGCTCCTCCTGTTCACCACACGCCCGATTTCATGATCGACGAAAAAGCATTCAAGTTAGGGGTAAAGACGATGCTTACCCTTACGCTTGACTACATGTATATGAAGTAGCACTCCAAGCGTTCGACGAAGTTTGGCGAGGCACGATTTCTAACCCGAAAACTCAATGAGCTGGTCATTGGGCGACGATTGCGTGTTATTCGTTGGATGCATCTTTAAAGTTCGGCTCGTAGATGCTTCTAAGTCTATGATCTTTTCGAATCTCGTCAAGCTGGTTTAAAGCGGCCAAGAGAGATACATCTTTTCCGACATTGCCAAGTTCTAGCTTAATCCAGTCGACATTTCCTGCGATTTGAATGACGTTTATTTCAAGTTCGCACACTTGTTCTTCCACTTGCTTCAGTCCTCCTTCAACTTTGGTTAGTCGTGATTCAATCACTCCGATCCTTAGTTGAATTTCGGCGACACAGGATTCAATAGCAGCTATTTTGATTTCGAGCGCATCCACCCTGTGCTCCAGGGCGCTCATCCTGTCTTCGAGCGCACCTACCCTTCGTTCGAGCGCGGTCATCCTTTCCTCGAGCGCGGTCACTCTTTCCTCGAGTGCACTCAGTCTATCTTCAAGTGCGGTCATTCTCTTCTCAAGGACGATCATTCTTTCCTTAAGTGCGCTCATTCTATCTTCGAGGGCACTCATTCTAGCTTCGAGGGCGGTCATCCTTTCCTCGAGTGCACTCAGTCTATCTTCAAGTGCGGTCATTCTCTTCTCAAGGACGATCATTCTTTCATCAAATGCGCTCATTCTATCTTCGAGAGCGATCATTCTACCGTCGAGGGTGATCATTCTTTCCTCGAGCGCACCCATCCTTTGATCTAGCGTACTTACGCTTTGAACAATAGCACTAATGTCCTGATTGATCGTACCGAGCTTTTGGTCAAAAGTCGTCGTGATCTTTTCGTGTAAGTTTCCAAGAGCTCCGTTAAAGAACTCGCGCATCAACTCCCAATCTCCTTTCGTCAGGCTCATAGTTGCGGGGTTTAGTCCGGAATGCAAAACTAATGCTGGCCTGAAGGAAAGCTTCTTGAATAGGGCAATTGCGGTTCAAATAGTCAGGTTTTCCTGATTGAGCATCTTCGCCAGAAAGGGCAAAAAAAGCCCGCAAATGTTTCATACGCGGGCTTTTCTCGGGTAAATGGCCTCTGAATCCAAACGCTATACAATAGCGACGTTTACAATAATCATAACTAGGGTAACAACCCCGAGGAAAATCCAAAACGCAAATCTTTTCATATTACTCGAGTTTGGTAATGCACGTAACAAAAACAGTGGGACCAACCATACACACATTTGCCAGATTAGTTTCACGATAGCCTACTCGTACTTCCTGTCCAGGTACAAGATCAAAGTAATAGAGAGGATCGTCTTCGATCTTCGGGGCCTGGATGTAGGTGCGCTTCTCAGGTATCAACCTGGTCCCATCTTCCAACTGCAACACGACCCCACATCCATCAAGCCCCGAAAGATCTACGACTTTCGCACGGATGTTACAACTCTCTAGAACCCTACTTCCTTCACTATCGGGCCCTCCACACTTAAGCAACGAGATCCCAAACAGAGTAGCTATAACGATCGCTTTCATAAAACACTCATCTTCCTCTTTAGACCCAGCCAACCCGGTTTTGGTTGGAAATGTATATCTTGAAAAAAACCTTTAGACCAATGAGAAGCCTTACCATTTGCTTGCTCCTCCTCTCGGGGTACGCGGCATTCGCGCAAAAGACAAAACCCAACCCCAACAAACAGGCGGTCATTCAATCAATTGACAAACACCAAGCCGAACTCATCAAACTGAGCGACCAAGTGTGGGCTTTCGCCGAAACCGCACTTCGTGAGAATCAGTCGTCAAAGGTCTTAGCAGACTATGCAGAAGCACAAGGCTTCCGAGTTACCCGAGGTGTTGCTGGCTTACCCACTGCATTTATCGCTGAATACGGCTCTGGGAAACCAGTGATTGGAATAATGGGCGAATATGACGCGCTTCCCGGGATTTCCCAGAAAGCCCAACCGACGAGAGAGCCCCTTGTTCAGGGAGCTGGAGGCCACGGGTGTGGTCACAATCTTTTTGGAGCTGGTAGCCTTGGCGCTGCTCTGGCAGTGAAGGAACTCATCGCTGCAGGCAAACTTCAGGGGACAGTGCGATTTTATGGGACACCCGCTGAGGAAGCAGTGGGTGGAAAAATCTACATGGCACGCGAAGGATTGTTCAATGACTTGGATGTTTGTTTGGATTGGCACCCAGATGTCGAAATTGCTGCAAGCACCCAAAGTTCACAAGCAGTCGTCGACTTTGTCGTGGAGTTCAAAGGAAAGTCTGCACACGCTGCGGCCGACCCATGGAATGGCCGGAGTGCACTAGATGGACTTGAGGCTTTCACCGATGGAGTGAACATGCTCCGCGAACATGTTCGTCCATCGGTTCGCATGCACTATGTTATTCAAAAGGGGGGAGATGTTCCTAACGTTGTCCCGGAGTACGCAAAGATTTGGATGTGGGTTCGCGACAGTAAGCGGACGGGAGTCGAAGAGGTTTTTGCGCGGGTGAAGGAAATCGCACAAGGCGCCGGAATGATTGCAGGAGTCGAAGCCAAGGTTAGCATTCAATCAGGAGACTACGAAATACTCGTGAATCGAAAAGGCGCAGAGGCGTTGCAGAAAAATATCGAAGTGTTGGGCCCAATCGTTTATACTCCCGAGGAAATCGCGTTCGCCAAAAAAATCCAAGAAGTGCAGGCAGGCAAGCAAACCGGACTAGATGGATCCATTCACCCGTTGAAGGAAACCGCAGAGCATCCCGCCGGCGGCTCGACGGATGTTGGTGACATTAGCTGGATTGTGCCTGAAGTAAGTTTAGTCGCCACTACCGCCCCTGCAAATACTGCCTGGCATGGATGGTCGGTCGTTGCTTGTGGAGGCATGTCAATCGGTCACAAAGGCCTTGTCTTTGCGGCAAAGTCGCTCGGTATGACCATGATTGATTTATTCGAGAACGAACAACTCCGTAAAGACATTCGAGCAGAGTTTGTCCAACGTAAAGGAGATCAAGTGTACAAACCATATATACCTGAAGGCCCGGCCCCCATTCCAACAGACAAGTAAATGGACCGTGCTGCTTGCTCTTCGTTTGATCAGAGAATGGTTGACAATACAGGTAAGCAATATTAGATGAGTCACGACCCGTACATTATTTCGACGGAAACCGTTCGTGAACCACCGACAACGCTTTTTGAGCGACTTAAATTTCTTGGTCCTGGGTTTATCCTTTCTGCTTCGATCGTGGGTTCGGGTGAGCTTATTGCCACCACGATACTTGGAGCGAAGGCGGGCTTCATAGCGCTCTGGATTATTCTTGTGAGTTGTCTTGCAAAAGTTACCGTGCAGTTGGAGTTCGGGCGGCACACTATCCTTACAGGTGAACGCTGCATGCAAGCTTTTGCGCAGCTGCCAGGTCCTCGAAAATGGGCAGTCCGGACACTTCTTCTATTGATTGGATTGAAGATCGTTCAACTAGGCGGTATGCTTGGCGGAACGGTCGTAATCCTTCACATGCTTCTCCCAGCGGTTCCCATCGAAATTTGGGCAGCCATTTGTGCGTCAGGAGTGGCAACCATGATCTACAACGGTAAGTATGGAATCGTTGAAAAGACGTCCTTGTTCATGATAGCCATGTTTACGTTGCTTACCCTCGCGTCTCTATTTTCACTTCAGTTTACAGAGTACCGTTTTTCCATCTTTAGCGTGCTAGCCGACCAACAAATCTTCTTACCCAAAGAATATCTTCCTTATGCGATTGGGGCATTTGGAATAACCGGAGTTGCAAGTGATGAGATCATCGCGTACAACTATTGGTGCTTGGAGAAAGGATATGCAGCGTACACGGGTCCGCGCGACGAATCTTTTGCTTGGAAATCTCGAGCTGCCGGCTGGATCAAGGTGATGTATTTGGACGCTACCGTCGCGATGGTGATCTACACGCTCGTCACGGTTGCCTTCTATCTCTTGGGTGCCGCCGTGCTCCACGGTCGGGGGGAAGTACCGCACGGCAATGAAGTGATTGAGACCTTGGCTTTGATATACACGCAGTCTCTTGGCCCCGGTATCAAAACGGCCTATCTGATCGGTGGTTTCTTTGTTTTGTTTTCAAGTCTGTTTGCGACACTCGGTGCATGGACACGCATTTTTCCAGACATATTCGGCGTACTGGGTTGGATCGACTTCAACGATCGTACCTCGAGAAACAAAACAATTGCTACCATGGCATGGATATTTCCAGCGACCTGGGTGATCGCTTATTTATTCATCAAACTGCCGGTGCTCATGGTGTTGTTTGGTGGAATGATCGGCTCGTTCATGTTATTCGTCGTGATCGCTGGGGCAGTCCATTTTCGATATGGCCGTATACAAACGCTTCCACGGAGCGCGGCATACGATGCGGCCCTCTGGCTAAGTATAGTCTCTATTTTTCTCGTGGGGATTTACGGGATCTCCGAAGCAGTGAGATCGTTGTAGGCTATTTGGGAAACTCGCTCGCACGGCGATACACCAACACCAAGTCTGTGATTTTGTCAGACGTTCCCTTCATCGTCATCTTCTGACCCTCTACGAAGATCATCCACCGTTCTTCGGGAAGATGGCCTCCTTCTGGGATCAATGTCATTTGTGGTTGATGGGCATTCACGAACCAGTACCCGGAAATTCGCTCCTGTGCATTCGTTTGCCTGTCGAATTGATGGTCCCAACGAACAAATAGGTAATGCTTCTTATCGCGATCAAAAGTGCGCGTGATGTCCTCGCCATTTTTGGTTGCCTTTTCCAAAACCCAGAGGCCCTTTGCTTCATCCGAGGGGCTCATAGGCATCTCGGTGATTGGTTTAAGCTCTACGACTACCGGTTCATCATCTTCCACACGACTCCAGGTCATCAACGGGCCATTGCGAGTAACTTTGAATGGACCAAATTCATCTTTCGGTTCGTTGGCCGTTATCAGTAGGAGCTCAGACTTGGCTTTGTCGTAGCTGTAGGTCCCAAAAGAATGTTGGAGCCACCCATTTCCAGTTGTGTGTTTGCCATCGGCGAGTCGGGCCCATCGCGCAACAGGGGTAATTTCGCGCGAGCCCACCATGACCTTTGTGACTAACCAAAATCCATCGACCGGAAGAGGTTGTTTTTTGATGGGAGTTGACTTCGTCGTATTGGTCTTCGGTTTTTGAGCGGGTTTAGTAGTTTGAGCCAATGCGGAATGAAGCATCAGCACAAACAGTATACTCGTCAGGACCCGATTCGACAGCAAAGACATAAGAGGATGATGACTTCCTAGGGGCAGTAAAATTAAGCGAGAATTGAGAATTTAAAATGAAGTTATCGCAATCCTTTTCCAGTTGTTCGTTGCAAACGATGGATGTCGTTTGAATTCGATTAGACGTTTAGCCAATAGGTAAACTTGAAAACGAGCGCCCTATTCTTACTTCCAAATGTGGCTGGGAGGTAATTTTCGGTATACACGATGAAGAAGTCGGATGCTGGTTTGTAACGCCATTGGAAACGAGCGTTCAAGTTCACGTTATCGAGCAAGTTGTTATACTGGAGGTATGTGGTCAGGAATATTTTATCGGTGAATGTCAAATCAACCCTAGGGCCAACGAGAAAGAGTTTTTCTTTGCCAAACCCTTCTTTAAGGCGCACGTCGTTATAGTCCACTCGCATAGAGACATTCCCGAACGGTTGGTATCTATAGTTAAGCTGGCCCGTAAAATTTAAGTTAGTACCGTTATAGAACCCACCGTACGACGTCTGGAAGTTCATGTTCACCAACTTTCGTGTGTCGGTTTGAACCACAGCGCCGATACTTTGCCACTTGTAGATTTCTCCAGCCTTGAACGAGGTATATTTTTCTGAATCGATCGGGTTGAACGTACTGGTCATCCATTGGTAAATGTAATTATACCGCACGCGCAACGTAGCCGTGCTGAGGAATCGAAACGCGTATCCAACGGAGTAAAAGCGATCACTCAAGGTGCCCCCTGGCACATAGGTGTTCTGAAGATCCACGGTGGGGCCCATCGTGACGATATCGCTATTCTTAGGATACATTTTATAAGCACCGCCTGCGAAATAGTTGATTTGACCGGGGTATACTCCATGACTCGGCACGTATCCCATTTCGGCGTTGTAATCTTTATCAACCGCAGATGATCCCACATAAAGATTTAACGGACGAGTGGAGTAATTTAGATAGACGCCACCGGACCAATTTCTGCTTGTCACGTTTGGATCGAAGGAACGCGACACATAGCCAGATGCACCCAACTTATTGTCGCGGCTTAACAAATCGATGTCCCCAGTCAAAACACGATTAAATTTGTTGATATAGGTTTTGCCAAGCTCATTTTTTTGAAAGATGCTCTCATGAAAGTATTTGAGCGAGTCGCTTTCACCTACATGGAGCGACTCTTTATCAGCATATGTCACCGACACACTCGATTGTTTCCAAAAGTTGTGCTGAATCGTGGCGACGGAGTAGTTCTGACCGGGCAAACCCAGTGATAGCTTCTCTTTTGTCTGCATGTTCAAAACACTCGTGCGCCAGCGACGATTGATGCTGCCGCTCAATCTAGCCCCGAAGGCGATCGGAACCCTCGTATAAAGCCCCGTGTTGTCCTTCACCAAACCGATTCGACGTGAGAAAAACGTTCGCGATTCGGGAAATCCGGCATTTGCCATCAAGTCGCTGTTTTCCAAAAAGAAGGTCCTCCTCTCAGGAAAGAGAAATTCAAATCGTGTCAAGTTGATCACTTGTTGGTCTACCTCAACTTGCGAGAAGTCGGGGTTTACGGTAAGATCAAGATTCATCGAGGGAGTCACACCCACTTTGGCGTCGAATCCAACTTGCACCTCGGAGGCTCGGTTTGGTTCTGCATCTTTGTCCTGCGACAGGCGACCAGCCACGAATGGAATGAAAGAGATGTTGGTGTGCGCCGGCGGAATCGGATCATCCCAGACCAATTGACCAGCGTACGCAAAGGATCCAGTGGGAAACTGAATAGGAGTGTGGATCCAGGACGACTTATGATTCCGCTTCTTGTCGAGACGGTCGAACGAGATGTTCCATTCACGCACGGAGCTCTTGTATCTAAAACTCTTAAATGGAATTGCAGCTTCCGCCACCCAACGGTCTTCGTAACGGACCACTTTCGAGTACCATTTATTATCCCAGAAAATATTCCAGGAATCATCTCCAGCACCACCACCAGCTACCGTTCCCTCCATTTGTACACCCGCTGGCGTGAGGACAAAAAAGAAGCCATTTAGACGGTCATTGTATGGTCCAATGTTCATTCCCACGTTGTCGTTGCGCTCGTAGTCAAAGTCGCGACGCAATGAGTTGATCATGTCGCGCGATTGGTCGTCGTAACAAACGAAAGAGAAATAGAGATGATGCTCGTCAAACGTCAAACGCGCTTCTGTTTGCTTCGGCGCGAGCGCTGTATCAACGGGATAGTTCAGGTACCACTTTCCTGCGACGTCCGCCGTTTGCCACGAAGCTTCATCCAGTATCCCGTCAACTTTGATCGGGTCAGTGGCCTTTTTGATATGAAGCTGTGTTCCGGGTTTATTCTGACAGAATGCGTTAAGGCCGAGGAACACAACCACGAAAACAGTGAGGGAAAACTTCATGAAAGTTGAGGGCAAAAAGTCTGTGAAGGTAATGGATTCGGTGAAGCCCCGATGTTAAGGAATTCCCAAATCACAAATACACCATCCGTCAAACTGTCCGAAGACGGACGCAGGTAATTTTGATTTTGCTATGATAAACTGAAAATGCAGTGAGTATTTTTGGTAAGAACCTCACCCATCACAAATGAAACGAATCCTGATTATTCTTTTTGTCGGCATCAATGCCGCCGCTTTCTCCCAACGTGTGCCGACGTTTGAAGAAGTGCTTTCCATTCGTGGCGTAAATGGTGTTACCATCTCTCCCGACGGGAAATCGCTCGCGTGGACAGCACAAACGACAGATTGGAACGACAATAGATATGACACGGAAATCTGGTTCAGTAAAGACGGGAAGAAGCCATTCCAATTGACGAACACCGCAAAAGGAAGTAGTTCCTCGCCCGCATTTTCACCCAACGGAATGTGGATCGCTTTTCTTGCCGATCGAGGAAACAAGAACCAATTGTACGTGATCCGAACGGATGGAGGCGAAGCCCGGGCCGTCACCAAAGAAGAAGAAGGCATCTCAGGTTTTGAGTGGCATCCCTCTGGGACAAAGTTCATCATCTTGAAACCCGAAAAAGACGATAAATCAAAGAAGGAAAGGGAGAAAAGATACGGGAGTTTTGAAACCGACGATCGCGAGTTTACACTTTCGCATCTATGGTCTTTAGATTTTAATCCGGATCTCCCCGACCCCTCCGAGCTGCCGTGCTACGAAACGGCAGATTCACTAAAGGTGAAAGCAGGTTGTATCGAATTGCCCAAGCCGTCTCGACTCACAGAAGGTAAATTTACCGTAACCAGTTTCATCGTTTCCCCCGATGGCAAAATGGTGGCCTTTGCTCATCAGCCAGACCCCCTTATTAATTCGTTCGTTCACTCAGACATTTCCACAGTCGAACTATCGGACAATAAAATAACGGCGCGAGTTACCAACAAGAGCAGTGATGGCCTCGAAGATTGGTCGCCAGACTCTAAGGAACTGCTGTTTACTTCGAACCTAACCGACACAACTTCGAATTTCTACACAAACTCAAAACTGTTTGTTCTAAACTTAGACTCAAAAGCGACCCGGCAACTGGCAAAAGATCTTGACGAAGACCTCGGAGGCTTCGTTTGGAGGCCCAATGGGATTTTCGCGAGCATTTGGAACAAAACCCGCAGGCCACTGTATCGTGTCGACCCTAAGACAGGCAGCCACGCAGTATTCCTCAACACACCCGAGCAGATTTACGGTTTCTCATTTTCACGACTTGGTGATCGTTTGGCATTCGTCGGTAGAAATGGAAACCAACTCAACGAAGTATTCGTCACGGGCGCTGCCTTATTGAAACCAGAAAAACTCACAGACATGACGGGTCAGATTTCGTCATGGCGAGTTGCTCAAAGCGAGGTGATCAATTGGAAGAGTAAAGACGGAGCAGTGATCGAAGGCGTGCTGCACAAGCCGTGGAACTACGATGCATCCAAGAAGTACCCATTGTTAGTGGTGATTCATGGGGGGCCAACTGGAATAGACACGCCAACGCCCGTGCCGGGGTATGTGTATCCTATTTTACAATGGCTCGACAAAGGAAGTCTTGTCCTTCGTGTAAACTATCGTGGATCGGCAGGGTACGGAGAAGCGTTCCGCTCACTGAATGTACGCAATCTTGGTGTGGGCGATGCGTGGGATGTTTTGTCCGGAGTTGAGTACCTCGATTCAAAGGGAATGATCGATCGAAGTAAGATGGGTTGCATGGGATGGAGTCAGGGTGGCTATATTTCGGCTTACCTCACCACGAATACCGATATGTTCAAAGCCTTTTCAGTGGGTGCTGGAATTTCGAATTGGGTGACGTATTACGTTGGCACGGATATCCATCCCTTCACTCGCCAATACCTGAAGGCAACACCTTGGAACGACGAGGAGATCTACAAGAAGACTTCACCGATGACAAACATCAATCAAGCAAAAACACCCACGTTGATTCAGCACGGTGAGTTCGACCGACGCGTCCCCATCTCCAATGCCTACGAACTCGTACAAGGGCTGAGGGATCGAGGCGTACCAAGTGAGCTAATCGTGTATAAGGGATTTGGACATGGAATCACAAAGCCGAAAGAGCGCCTCGCCGCCACGTGGCACAACTGGCAGTGGTTTAACAAGTATATCTGGAATGAAACAGTTGAATTGCCACAAGGGAAGTAACGCCGCAGGTGCACGGGAGAAAGTTCTTTAACAAATCGCCAACAGCCAATACAAATAGTCGCGTCAACTTAGGCACTGAGCGCGATTCAATATTTCGACATAAACGACTAGCTTACCTCATCTATCAACAGATCACCCATGACTTTCAAAAGAGCACCCCTTTTCCTATTTGTTTTGGTATCTATCGCTTTCGCAGATGTCGCCCATGCGCAAGGCAAAAGCCCGATTGTTGCCTCGGACCTAATGAAGATAGCGACTACAAATAGCATCCAAATTTCACCCGATGGGTCGAAGGCGGTGATGGTGGTAAACCGTAAGGCAGTTAGGAACGAAAACGACTATTACTATACACGCAATCTTTACCTTCTGGATTTGGTTGGCAAGGAAGAACCGAAGCAACTAACATTCGGCGATCGGAGCGATCTGTCACCCCAGTGGTCACCCGATGGAAAGATGTTAGCGTTTGTGCGCAACGATGGAGACAAGCCACAAATTTGGTTGCTCCCCATCAACGGAGGCGAGGCGCGTGTGTTTTCCAAAGCTGAGTTTGGCGCAGGAAACCCCAAGTGGTCACCGGATGGGAAGAGTATCTTATTTAGCGCTACCATTCCGATCTATCACATCGACGCGAAACCAACGTGGGTATATGAACGCCCCGGACGGACGGCAGGTGATGAACCCAACATCAAAGGGATGAAGAGCGACGAGAAGAAAAAAGTAGCGAGTTCACCCGACGGTTCACTAGAAGAAGTGCGTGCTTGGCTTGCGAAGAATGCAAGTGAAAGCAATCCTAGGGTATTATTCCGCCAGGACTTGCAAGGTGAACTCAACCTGCAACCCGACGAAACGTTTGCCCACCTTTTTATCCAAACACTTGATAGCGACAAGGCGACGCAACTAACCTCGGGTCTTCAAGATTTTAATAATGCGAGCTGGTCGCCCGATGGGAAAGCCATCATCTGCGATTCGCGGGTTTATAAAATCCACCCCGACCGTGAACAAGATTCAGACATCTGGGTCATTGATGTATCGACGAAAAATGCAAAGCAACTTCTTACTTGGAGTGGGTACTCATTGAGCAACCCGCAGTATTCACCTGATGGGATGAGCATTAGTTTTTCTGCCAACTCGACGAACGGTCGCTACTATTCTCAATCATTAATTGCGACCGCCACCGCCGCTGGAGAAAAACCTGCGATTCTGACACAAGCACTTGATCGCGACGCAACTTCCGCGACCTGGTCGAAGGATGGCAAGACAATATTCTTTACCGCACAAACGGAAGGCGACATACCCCTGTATAGTATTCCAGCAAAAGGCGGCGTCATCACAAAGATTTTCGGAAACGATTCTGGTGTGAATGATTTTGATATCAATGGAGACAAAGCTGTGATTGCCCTCACTGAAACCCGTAATCCTTGGGAGGTGTACTCGTTAAATGTCAAGGATGCAAAGACAGCCAAGCAAATTACCCAACTGAACGAAGGCTGGATCAAGGATCGTGAGATCAGCTATCCAAAAGAATACTGGGTTACCCGCCCCGACGGGACAAAGGTTCAATATTGGGTAATGGACCCAATTGGTAAGAAAGACGGCAATCGATATAAAACAATCCTTAATATTCACGGTGGCCCATCTGCGATGTGGGGTCCCGGTATGTTTTCAATGTGGCACGAATATCAACTTGAAACCGCTTGGGGTTACGGAGTCGTGTACAGCAACCCACGCGGAAGTGGAGGATATGGTGATAAGTTTAAGCGCTCAAATTTTCAAGACTGGGGAACGGGCCCGGCCGGGGATATTCTCGGTGCCCTTGACAATGCCATCGCGAAGAACAGTTGGATCAATAAAGATCTCTTGTTTGTAGAGGGAGGAAGCTACGCCGGTTATATGGTTGCATGGATTGTCGGTCATGACAATCGCTTCAAGGCCGCGAATGCACAGCGAGGTGTGTATGAGCTTTCCACATTTATGGGCGAGGGAAATGCTTGGCGTTTGATCCCCGATCACTTCGGCGGTTATCCCTGGGACAAGGCAACGCGCGAGATCCTCGATGCGAACTCACCACTTACGTATGTCAACCAGATCAACACACCGTTGTTAATCATTCATGGAGATCAGGATCTTCGAACGGGGGTTATTCAGTCTGAGACACTATACAAAAGCTTGAAGATTCTCAACAAACCGGTTGAGTACATTCGATATCCGAAGGAAGGGCACGAACTGACGCGTAGCGGCAACCCTGGACGCATGATGGACCACATGCTTCGAGTGATTGAGTTTTTCGAGCGGTATGCCCGCTAACTAGGCCACGTACAGCACCAAACCCTTGAGGTACTCACCTTCGCGGTGATAAATCGAGACAGGGTGGTCGGCTGGTTGCCCTAGATGTTGCAGCACTTTTATTTCACGGCCAGATTGAATGGCGGCCGAAACAACTGTGTCATAGAAGAGTTGCCTGTCCACGACTTGCGAACATGAGAAAGTGAAGATGATTCCGCCAGGTTTGATTTTTCGGATTGCCTCCAAATTCAAACGCTGGTATCCTTTCATCGCCTGATGCTTGGAGTCTTTGTGCTTTGCAAAGGCAGGAGGATCCAAAATGATTAAGTCATATTGATCTTGCTTGTCTTTCAAAAAATCGAAGGTATCGGCTGTGTAGCATGCATGTATCGTTGGGTCAAAACCGTTGAGCTGCATGTTTTCACGGGTCATGTTAATTGCGCGCTCCGAGGCGTCAACTGAGTGTACGAGCGCGGCACCCGCTTGTGCTGCATAAACGGAAAATCCGCCAGTATAACAAAACGTGTTCAACACAGTCCGATTCATTGCATAACCAGCCAGCAACATCCGATTCTCACGTTGATCTAAAAAGAACCCCGTTTTCTGCCCTTCCTCCCAGTCGACCAAAAATTTGTGCCCATATTCTAATATCGTGTGCGGCACTACGCTCATGCCAAGCAAATATTCACTACCAGCATTGCCCGTCATTTGATTGCGATAGTATACAGCGATTATTTTCTCTTGTAGTGCTTCCTTGATGGCTTGGGCAATCTCCTGCCGATCGGCATGCATCCCATGCGAGTGTGCTTGAACGACAGCGACGCCGTTGTAGTAGTCAACGATCAACCCCGGCAAGCCATCCCCCTCCCCATGAATCAACCTGAAAGCATTGGTCGATGTAGGATGGATATTCACATTCATCCTTTGTTTGGCCGCGGCCGAAATCCGTTGGGTGTAGAAACTCTTGTCTGGCAGCGTGGATCCAAACGATAGCAATCGAACCGTGATGCTTCCTTTCTGGTAGTGGCCGTGTCCTAGTGTTTGTCCGGTGCCGTCTTTCACAGACACCCAGCTTCCATCGGTGGGGCTTCCCTCTAGCTGATGGATGGCACCCGAGAAGAGCCATGGGTGTCGGCGCAAGATCGATTGTTCCTTGCCTCGTTTTATGACGACCGTTGCTTGAATGTTCATGAGGGACTTAAAAGCGCGTTAAAAAGCACAAATTAAGTCATTTTTTAGCCGGCCATCCCGTTGTCAACCCATCACCGACACCAAATGGCAACCAAACTCCGAAAGCTTTCGTACTAAATACACGCCATCGGTTTTGGGCTCCGGTATGACAGTAATGTCAGGAAGTGAACGGAAAAAACAGACAAAATTTCATAGACAGTCGTCATAACTGGGATCAATTGCCGGATGGTTTATGTTTTGATAAATCAGCTAGTACAGAATTAAAAAAGGACATGGAAAAATGAAAAAGTTCGTAACGCTCATGCTCGCCGCGGTAATGGGAAGCGCCATTACACTCGGCATTACCGGGATGTGGAGAGATGACCAAAAGCAAGGTGTGCGCATTGAACACGTTTCGGGAATTCCCACGGCTCAGGTGGGGTATAAGATCAATGAAAAAGGAGAGGCGGTGCCATTGGATTTCACCGCGACCGCAGAAAAAGTAACAGCTGCGGTTGTGCACATCCGCTCCACGTCGTCGGGGCGTGTGGTGTCGCGCGAAGAAAATGACCCATGGCAGTTCTTCTTCGGGCCAAACGGCCAAATGCAACGTGGACCGGCTGTGAGCACAGGATCGGGAGTGATCATCAACGCTGATGGTTTCATCGTGACAAACAATCACGTAGTGGATGGCGCCGACAAAGTTGAAGTCACACTTTCAAACAATCACACCTATCCGGCTGAAGTTTTAGGAACAGATCCTGATACTGACCTGGCGGTGTTGAAGATCAATCAGAAAAATCTGCCTTCATTGTCTTTCGTCGATTCGGACCAAGTAAAAGTTGGAGAGTGGGTGTTGGCAGTCGGAAATCCGTTCAACCTTAACTCAACAGTGACGGCTGGGATTATCAGTGCCAAGGGTCGCAACATTGGAATCATCAATGGGAATTCACCTGATCAGCAAACGCAACGGACGGCGATTGAGTCATTCATTCAAACGGACGCGGCCATCAACCCTGGCAACAGCGGTGGTGCACTCGTGAATGTTGACGGTGGTTTGGTGGGCATCAACACGGCGATCGCGAGTCAAACCGGTACGTACAATGGATATGGTTTTGCTGTTCCTGCCAACTTAGTAAGCAAGATTGCGGAGGATATTATTGGATACGGAGCTGTTCAACGTGGTTGGTTGGGAATTTCTGTTGGGACAGTGGACGATCGGTTAGCGAAAGACAAAGACCTTAAAGTTGACAATGGCGCCTATGTAAATGGGTTCGCTGAAGGTACGAAGAGCGCAGCAAAAGAAGCGGGTATTAAAGAAGGTGATGTGATTGTGAAGCTCGACGACCGTGAGATAAAATCTGGGACGGCATTAACGGAGTACATTGGAAGAAAACGCCCGGGTGATAAAGTAAACGTAACCGTGGATCGGTTTGGAAAAGCAATGACGTTTGCAGTGACATTGAAGAATCGCGAGGGAAGTGTGGAGGCAGTAAAGCGTGATGCAACCGAAGCGTCTTCTTCTTCGTTAGGGATGGAACTGGCCGACCTCGATTCCAAGGAATTGAAGAGCTTGGACCTTCAATATGGAGTTCGTGTGAAGGATCTTGAGAATGGAAAAGTGGCGCGCTATACCGACATGAAAGAGGGCTTTATTATCACGAGCATCGACAACAAGCCAGTGAAAAGCGCGAAAGAGGCAAATGAGATCATAAAGAAGAAAAAAGCGGGCGAAACAATTCTTTTCGCAGGTGTTTACGAAGACTATCCGCGTGAGTATATTTATGCATTACGAATGTAATTTGTAAGATATGAGGAGGCTGTATAAGAAAGGACAGATCGTACGAAGCAAGATTGACGGAAAGGTGATGGAAGTGCTGAAGTACATCAAGTCGAACTTAGTCGAAGTAAAATGGTTCGATCTTCAATCAAAGGAAGTGAGAACGAACAGGATCAAGGAAGATAAACTCTCGGAGGCAGCTTAAGCATCTGCCGCCGGAAAGGCTCCTGCTAACGACGAAAACCCGATTGTCCCATCTAATGGGAGAGTTGGGTTTTTGTGTTTATACGGCATCGAAAGTGCTACATTTGCAACGGAAATCCTTGGTCTATTAAAAAGTTTGCTATCCCCGCCTACTACCGATCTTCCATCACAGGGAAGATCAAGGAGTCGCGCCGTGTGAAAGATCTGCGAAAGCAGGACTTCTCGCCATCGGTGCTCGACTTCGGTCCTGTGCGTTTCTACCTGGCGCGTCATTTTGGGTTTTGCTACGGCGTAGAGAATGCCATCGAGATCAGCTACAAGGCGATTGAAGAAAACCCTTCTCGTCACGTGTATCTCTTGAGCCAGATGATCCACAACCAAGAAGTAAATGCCGATTTGCAAGATCGCGGTATACGCTTCATTATGGACACCGACGGAACTCAGTTTATCTCTTGGGATAAGATTCACGCCAATGATATCGTGATTATTCCTGCGTTCGGCACGACTCTAGAAGTGGAACACCTGCTTCTCGACAAGGGCGTAGAGGTTCAAAAGTATAACACTACGTGCCCTTTTGTTGAGAAGGTGTGGAATAGGGCAGAGAAGCTTGGGAAAGAATCTCATACAATCATCATTCATGGCAAGCCGCGCCACGAAGAAACTCGGGCCACCTTTTCTCACAGTTCAGCAAACGGACCTTCCGTAATTGTGAGCGACATGGAAGAGGCACAGCGGCTCGGGAACTATATCTTGGGTAGCAAAACGCGAGGTGAGTTCCACGAAGAATTTTCAGGTCGTGTTTCCCCTGGTTTTGACCTCTCGAAAGACCTGCAAAGGGTCGGGGTCGTGAACCAGACAACAATGTTGGCAACAGAAACACAAGCTATCGCCGATTATTTCAAGCAGGTGATGATCCAAAAGTATGGTCAAGAAAACCTAAAGGACCACTTTGCCGATACTCGTGACACGCTGTGCTATGCCACGAATGACAACCAGGATGCCACGTATCAGCTTCTCGAAACGGATGCGGACTTCGCCATCGTAGTTGGCGGATACAACAGCTCGAACACCTCGCACATCGTAGAGCTTTGCGAGAGGAAGTTCAAGACCTATTTCATTAATTCGGAACAAGAGATCAAAAGTGCAGACGAGATTCACCACTTTGATTTCCACCACAAAGCCCGTGTCACAACGTATGGATACCTGCCCCAAGGCGATCCTGTAAAAGTTGTCCTAACATCCGGCGCTAGTTGTCCTGATACACTCGTTGATCGCGTCATGATGAAACTTGCTGGCTATTTTGCCAACACACGCCCGATCGACGAAGTCTTGTTGCCATTCCAGCCCTAATCCGATCATGCTTCGCGCCTTCGCCGCAATATCGTTTCTGTTCGTCACCACGAGTATGTTGGCGCAAGAAGAAAGCACAAGCGACACCACTCGGATTCTCGATGAATTGGTTGTCAAGGCTTATCGCAGCGACCGCCCCTTGCGTGACGTACCTGCAACCGTGAACGTGATCGATGGGCGGGAGTTGGCGCGGTTCAGCCCAGCGTCGCTTGTGTCGACAGTCAATACGGTGCCCGGCGTGCGAATGGAGGAACGTTCTCCCGGGAGCTATCGATTCTCAATTCGTGGAAGCGTGCTTCGCTCGCCATTCGGTATTCGAAACGTCAAATTTTATTGGAAGGGCTTGCCTTTCACAGACGGAGGAGGAAACACGTACTTAAACTTACTCGATCTTGCCACCGTTGGGAAGATGGAGATCATCAAGGGACCCGGGGCTAGTTTATACGGCGCTGGAACGGGTGGCGTCGTCTTAATGGACTCTCCTGAAGGAGCTAAGCCAATATCGAAAGTATATGGAATGGGAGGAAGTTATGGGCTATACCGATTTGGTTATGACTTAAATACCTCCTTCGACCGGTCGATCGTTACGATCGCGATGAGCCAGCAACACTCGGGCGGATATCGACAACAAACCGCATTGGATCGAAGCAACGTGCGCTTGAACTGGGATTACTCCATCAACAACAAGAGCAGCATCAATCTCATCTTCCTGAATGCAAGCTTGAAATATGGAACGCCGGGCGGGCTGAACCAAACGCAGTTCGATAACGACCCGAGACAAGCAAGACCTGCCACACCGACAATCCCCGGTGCCGCCGAACAAAAGGCATCCATTTCGAATGCAACATATTATTATGGAGCCGTGTATCAGAACGATTGGACGGACAAGTGGACAACTACATTCGGTGTCTTCGGATCGAACACGCTGTTCAAGAATCCCGCTATTTTAAATTATGAACGCAGGAAAGAGGAGAACTGGGGAGGCCGAACCGAAACGCAATATGTGTTCGGACAGGATAAAAAAGGAAAATTGACTTTCGGTGGAGAGTTTCAATACTTGTATTCACCCGTTAGCGTCTACGACAATAATCGAGGTGAGCCCGGTAATGTTCGAACACAAGATCGATTGAGGTCACGCACGTTTTTCACCTTCGCGCAGGTAGAATACGAGTTGCCGTACCACTTTCTCGCGACCGCGGGTGGAAGCGTAAATTTTTTAAAGTATAAGTTCGACCGATACTCACTCACTCCCTCTGTGAAGCAGGAAAAGAGTTTCGACCCAGGGGCCTATCCTCGTTTAGCGTTGATCAAGAAATTCGGAAACCAGTTTTCGCTGTACTCTTCATTTAGTCAAGGTTTTTCAGCTCCGACGCTAGCAGAGGTACGCCCGTCTACCGGGAACATCAATACGGCGCTTAACCCTGAAGTGGGTCGAAGCGTGGAAGCTGGACTTAGATCTGATTGGTTTGATAGGCAACTGAGTTTCAATTTTGTGGCCTACGATTTTCGGTTAAAGCAAACCATTGTGGTGCAGGCGGATGCACTGGGGGCAGACTATTTCATCAACGCGGGTAAAACGTCACAACGAGGAGTTGAGGCGACCTTTGCGTGGACGCCAGAATGGGGACGGACCAAGCTGCAGCAATTCCGGTTGTGGTCGAGCTTTACGTACAACGACTACCATTTCTTGGACTATTCTAACAGTTCGGGAGACTTCTCGGGCAATCGATTGACAGGTGTTCCGCCGAAAGTGAGCGTGAGTGGCCTTGATGTGATGACGAAGAACGGGTGGTATACTAACCTCACTTTTCAGTTCACTGACCGACTCCCTGTCAACGATGCGAACACTGCGTTTGCAGCTTCTTACCGGTTGTTGTCCGCTAGGGTAGGGAAGAAGTTGTCATTTTGGAAGCTGAAAGAATGTGATGTCTATCTCGGGGGGGACAATCTCTTGGACGAAAAGTACTCGCTGGGAAATGATCTGAACGCAGCTGGCGGACGTTACTTCAACGCGGCTGCGCCAAGAAATTTCTATTTCGGCCTGACCGTACCCTTCCAAAATCTCTGAAAAGGGCGAAGAACCTACCAAAAATTAGTTAACGCGAGTTACCTTTTTCGGCCTTCGGGAATAATTAACGTGCGTTGTCGTTCGACAGCCCGATCTACCGTATTTTTGAACACAAATCACCATTCACCCAAATCCATGAAAACCCTACAATTCGTTTTAAGATCTGCGATGGCCGTCTGTTTTGCAGCGGTCATGTCATCTGCCTCTTGCGATCTCCTCGACAAAGTCGATGACGTCACTTTCGAGGTCGAGCTTTCAGAAGAATTTAAAGTCAATGAGACCGCAACAGCCACCAACAAAGTATACTCATTGAAAGAAACACTGGATGCCACCGCTGACGCGGACTTCGCGAAGTACAAAGACAAAATCAAGTCGATTACAATCACTTCCGTGCAGTATGAAGTTTCGCAGTACACAACCGATAAGAGTGTGATTTTCAAAAATGGTTCTGTCGGGTTCAGTGCTTCCGCCGGGTCAGCTCCCACAGTAGTGGCATCGCTAAATGCTGAAGACTTGAAGGCGATTGTCGGAAGTGAGAAAACGTTGAGTTACAACCAAGCAGGTATTGATGAAGTTTCAAATCTCCTTCGGAACGAAAAGCAGGTTGGTGTTTACTTGACGGGAACATTTTCTGAGACGCCAGTAGCTTTTAAACTTGAAGTGAAAATCAAAGCGTCTATTACAGCGAACGCACTGTAATAAATTTGATCCATCGAAAAAACTAGGAGAGGGCTTCGGCCCTTTTCTTTTTGATAGCGCCCACGATCACTTCAGCATGGACTCGGGAATTTTCAATAAACCACTTGTTGGTGCGCAGTCCTCCGCACACCACGCCGGCCAAGTAGATGCCGGAAATATTCGACTCCATCGTTTGGTCACTATACATGGGCGTGTGGTCCTCGTCATTTTGAAATTTCAACCCCATTGATTCCATGAATTCGAAAGGAGGCTGGTAGCCCGTCATCGCGAGGACAAAGTCGTTTGCCAGTGTCACTTTGCCTTCGGGTGTTTGAATATCGACCTCTGTTTCGCGGATTTCAGTGACTGAACTTTGGAGGAAGGCCTTGATTGAACCTTCTTGAATTCGATTCTCGATATCAGGTTTGACCCAATACTTGACACTCTTACTGAGTTCGCTTTCGCGGATGACCATCGTCACGTCGGCGCCCTTGCGAAAAGTCTCGAGGGCGACATCCACCGCCGAATTGGCACCGCCGACCACTACAATCTTTTGTCCGAAATACGGATGGGGTTCATCATAGTAGTGACGAACTTTTGGGAGCTCTTCTCCTGCAATGTTTAGCAAGAATGGACGATCGTAGAAGCCTAGTGCAAGCACTAAATTTTTTGCCTGGTAAACACCTTTGTTAGTCGTGACCACGAACTGGAGTTCCTCCCGTACGACTCGGTCGACGCCTTCGTACAATTTTACGTTGAGCTGGTGCGTCAGGCAGACGCGTCGGTAATACTCCAATGCTTCTGTCCGATTTGGCTTGGGGCCATGCGAGATAAATGGAACGTCACCGATTTCGAGGCGATCGCTCGTCGAGAAAAACGTCATGTTGAGAGGGTAGTGGTAGATCGAATTAACCAGCGCTCCCTTTTCAATAATCAAATGCGACAGGCCCGCCTTTTTCGCCTCAATTCCACACGCCAAACCGATGGGTCCCGCACCAACGATGATCAGATCGTACGACATTCCGGTAAATATACATTGCCGGCCGCCTCGTCCCCCGTTTCCTTTCGGTTTCTCTAAAAATTCCGCACATTGGAAGTCTAGTAATACAACATGATATGAAACGGGTACTTCCCCTCCTTTTTTCGATGACCATTGCCATTGCTTCGGCGCAAACCGCCATCACGATTGATGACCTCACCTCAAAAAGGACCTTTGATCAAAAAACGGTCACCGGAATTCGTTGGTCGAAGGATGGCAAGTACTATACATCCCTCGTACAGAACAAAGTCATCAAATTCGACGTCACCACTGGACAGGAAGTAGCGAGACTTTATGATGGGGAACTCGAAGTAGAAGCGTATTCATTTAGCGCCGACGAAAGTAAGCTTCTGCTCGCCACCAAAGTTGAGAGTATCTATCGACACTCGACAAAGGCCGAGTTTTACATCTTTGATATTGCAACAAAAAATACTCAAAAGCTTTCGAATGGTGGAAAGCAATCGTACGCCACATTTTCACCCAACGGGAGTCATGTGGCATTTGTACGCGACAACAATCTGTTTTGGGTCGATGCCAGCACCATGAGTGAGAAACAGGTAACTACTGATGGAAGGTTCAATTACATCATCAATGGAAGTACCGATTGGGTTTATGAGGAAGAGCTAGGTTTTGCCCAAGCATTCAATTGGTCACCCGATGGGCGTCGAATTGCTTGGTATCGTTTCGACGAATCGCAGGTGAGAGAATATAATCTCCAGAAGTGGAACAATGGAGCATTGTATCCGACCGACTACCGATACAAGTATCCCAAGGCAGGCGAGGCGAACTCAGAAGTTGAAATTTGGATTTTCGACACGGTGACAGGGCAAAAGACAAAGGTGGACATCGGAGTCGAAAAGGATATTTACATTCCGCGCATCCTTTGGACACAGGATCCAAATACGCTGTCGGTTCGTAGAATGAATCGCCTGCAGAACCTAGTTGAGATCCTCCACGCTGACGCAACGACGGGTCAAACAAAAGTGATCGTCACCGAGAAGAGTGATACGTTCGTGGATCTTCGATACACCGAGGAGCTCGTCTACCTAAAAAATGGCAAGCAAATTCTGATGGCAAGTGAAAGAACAGGATTCAAGCACTTCTATTTGGTGAATACGGACGGGACCGGAGTAACGCCGATCACGTCGGGTGAATGGGAGGCGACGGCTTTAGTTGGTCTCGACGAGAAGGCTCGAACGCTGTATTATTTATCAACTGAAGGGAATTACCTGAATAGAACACTTTTCTCAATCTCGCTCGATGGGAAGAAGAAGGTAAAACTTTCTGGTAAAGAGGGTTCACGGACAGTGAACATGAGCCCTGATGCACAATTCTACATTGATCAAGTGAGTACTCCAACCGAACCGCTCGCGGTATCACTGTATAAGACAAAAGGCAATGCACTCGTGAAGGTTCTGGAGAATAACGAGTTGTTGTCGAAGAGATTGGTTGAATATGGAATTGCCAAAAAAGAATATTTCCAATATGTCGCGGCGGATGGAGTGACAAAGGTTGATGGCTATATCCTTAAGCCAGCGACGATAAACGAGGGCAAGAAATATCCAGTATTGGTTTTTCAATATAGTGGCCCGCGTTCGAACCAAGTGTCTAACGGATTTGGAGGCTCGAACTTCTTTTGGCATCAAATGCTCGTTCAAAAAGGGGTCGCAGTCGCCGTGGTCGACACTCGAGGAACGGGTAGTCGAGGCGAACGGTTCGCGAAGCAGACGTACAAGCAGTTGGGCAAGTTGGAAACCGAAGACCTCGTGGCTGCCGGAAAACATCTCGCATCCCTTCCCTATATAGATGGAGCGCGCATGGGCATCTGGGGCTGGAGTTACGGCGGATACATGACGGCACTGGCGATGACCAAAGGCGCGGGTACGTACAAACTGGGCATCTGTGGAGCGCCGGTAACCACGTGGAGATTCTACGATAATATTTATACCGAGCGCTACTTGCAACGGCCATCCGAAAACGCGGCAGGGTACGACGACAACTCACCCCTAACTCATGCCGCCAAACTGCAAGGAAAGTTTTTGCTCATCCACGGCACTGGCGACGACAATGTTCATTTTCAGAATTCTGTGGCGCTGGAGCAAAAGTTTATCGATGCTGGGAAGCAGTTTCGGTCGTTTTACTACCCGGATCAGGCGCATGGTTTCCGTGGAAACGCCGCAAACGCCCATCGTTTTCAGTTGATGACAGACTTTATCCTCGAGAATCTTTGACGAGGAAATATTAACTTGAGGAGTCGCCTCGCCAGTGGAACAAGAGTATTTTGAAAAAACGCCTGCAAAAGCCAATCGATGGTTCAAAATCTTCATCGTGTCGGCGATGTTGTATGGCATCACATTTAGCCTGAACGGGGTTTTCAATTGGGTATTCTTTTGCCTTGCCGCGTACGCTTTATTCTTGTCATATTTCTACCTCCCAGTACAACCGAAAATCTTCCAGAAGAGGGGAGGAGGAAGGGCAAGTTCTTATTCCAATCCAGCGACCCAGCAAACAAGTTCTGTCGTAACGGCCCGGCGCATCGTGTTCGCTATCGCGGGCGTTTTTTTCGGGATTTTCGCTCTTCTGATGATTATCGGCATTTTTACGAACGACGATGGAGACAGCTCTTCAACTACGAGCATAGAATCTCCCGCCGAAGGTTATGACCAAGGCGAGACGGCTGATCAGCCCACGGCTTCGAGCCTCATTTCGCAAGGGAATGACTTCTTCAACAATCAACAATACGATTCTGCAAACAAGTATTATGAGGACGCACTTGAGGTCGATCCGAGTGCAATGGAAGCTGTCTATGGCAAAGGGATAGTGCTTTATAACCAAGGTCGCACCGATGATGCCTACATCCAGTTCCAGCGCGCATACGACGGCGGTTTCCGTTTTTCGTGGCTTTCTTGGGTCTTGGGAAAACGGCTGGATGATCGAGGCGAGCAAGTCCGCGCAGGAGCGCTTTATCATGAAACCCTGAGTATGGACAGCAGCTATTCGGAGATATACACTCGCCTTGCAGAGTTTGAGCCGGGTAACCGGGACAAATACCTGAGACTAGCAGAAAAGTACAAATAATCAAACTTTCAATAATTATTGAAAGTTCGGAAACAAATTCTATCTTTGTTCCGTATGAAATACCAAGATGCGAAGGAGGAACTCATTCAGGCGTGGGGAACGCTGGGCCACAGCTGGGGTTTGAACAAGACGATGGCTCAAATTCACGCCTTATTGATGATCTCGACGAAGCCTCTCTCCACAGAAGACATCATGCAGGAGCTCAATATTTCCAGGGGGAATGCGAACATGAACATCCGTGCGCTTTTGGATTGGTCGATCATCGACCGGGTGTTCGTGCCGGGTGAGCGAAAAGAATACTTTAAATCTGAAAAGGATGTGTGGACGTTAGCGCGTACCGTGGCACGCGAACGTCGCAGGCGCGAACTTGACCCTCTTCTGAAGGTGCTACGCAAAGTTTCTGATGTTCAAGCTGACGGTACGGACGAAGCAAAGGAGTTTAGAAAGGTCACGCGCGACCTGAAGAATTTTGCGGAACGTTCCGATGGCTTGTTGGAAACTTTTATCAAGTCGGAGGAAAGTTGGTTCTGGAATACAATCACTAAACTATTTAAGTGATGACGAAGATTCTAAGGGGTATCGATTTCGTTGTGCAGTCGCTCTTTATCGGAGGAGTGATTGTGGTGGGAATTTCCACGATCTTCACAGGGGGGGTGGAGGCAATTGGTTTGGCGGCCATGTATGCTTCATTGATTCTCGGCCCTTGGCAATTGATGAGTTCCCTCATTACCAACATAGCCCGTTCCCCGATGCTCAAGCAGCGACGGCTTCATTTGTTTTTTGCTATCGGTTATATCGCCGGTGCCTCAATCGCCGCGAGTTTGTCAAACTCAGTCGACGTGGGAACTTTCTTAAGTGTCGTGGGAATGATTTTCGGATTTGGCATACCAGCTGTGTTGGCCCTGTTCTATTTCTGGATCACCTTTAAGACGTTCCGATCCAACACCGTTTCATGAGCATATTTTTTTGACAACAAGTTTCACAAAATATTGAAAGTATGAAAACTATAAGATTATTGATGATTCTGGATTTCTGGGGACAGTTGGCACTGATCGTCACAACCGCGGCAGGAGGTTTAGCTGGCGCTCTTTACTTAGGCGCTTGGCAACTCTTATCAGCCTTTGTAGCGCTCGTTGCCACACCTAGGCTGAGGACCTGGAGATTGGTGTATTTTGGCGGGGTTGCTCTCTATTTTCTCGGACTCGCAGCCGGTGTATTTGGACCACTGCTAATAATTGGATTGCCAGCCGTATTGGCGGTATTCTGCCTCGTCATTACCGCAGAGCAACTACTTACCACCGGTAAATCGGGCAGAGGATTCTTACCACAC
The DNA here is from genome assembly GCA_044226945.1 of Cyclobacteriaceae bacterium. Lineage (GTDB taxonomy): Bacteria > Bacteroidota > Bacteroidia > Cytophagales > Cyclobacteriaceae > ELB16-189. Next base: position 39,748 of record JBGAGB010000015.1, read on the forward strand.
ACAAGTTTCTGACCATGAAAACACTTGCTCACCACACGTTAGTGTACGATCAAGAGTGCCCAATGTGCGATCTGTACACGAAGACTTTTGTTGAAACTGGCATGCTGGACGTGAACGGGCGCGTGGCGTACGGATGCGCTCGGGTTCCTGCAGGCTTTGACAATCAGCGCGCTAAAGACGAGATCGCCTTGGTCGATTTTAAGACTGGATCTGTAATTTACGGAGTGGATAGCCTGCTAACAGTAGTTGGGCATTCCTTTCCTACGCTGAAGCGAATCTTTGGCAACAAATTTCTCAAGGGTTGCCTCGCGATACTTTACAAGTTTATATCCTACAACAGGAAAGTGATAGCACCACCACGTGACTTCGAAAGACGTGGTAGCTGTACACCCAGCTACCATTTGGGCTATCGACTTGCGTATCTTGTATTTGCTTGGTTGCTCACGTCTTGGGTACTCACTGCTTATGCGGGACACATACCGATGTTGCCGCCGAGCCGGTTTGGACGTGAATTCCTAATCTGCGGCGGTCAAATCCTTTTTCAATGGGCGATGATACGAGTAACTCACCCCAAGATGGCAATTCATTACCTCGGTAACATGATGACGGTGTCGCTCATTGGAAGCTTGCTATTACTTCCCATATTGATTGCGAAATCGCTGTTTGTATCAATCAGTAGTTGGGTATTCTTCGGTTGGTTTGCAATGGTGGTTGCGTTCATGCTGATGATTCATATACGAAGAGTGAGGAAGCTTGGACTGCACTGGACATTGTCTTTCACATGGGTTATTTACCGAATATTGATTCTATGGATCATCCTACTCTAGGCAAAATTGTAATTGCTGGCGGGAGTGGTTTTCTAGGAACGGTTCTCGCGCAACATTTTCAATCACACTACGAGGTCATCATCCTCGGCCGTGCGAAGATGACTTCGATCAATGGTTCCCGCTTCGTTCAATGGAATGGTCGAACGAAAGGTGAATGGTGTCGCGAACTAGAAGGAGCCCGAGCGTTGATTAACCTCACCGGTAAGAGTGTGAACTGCCGATATCATAACGCGAACAAGCGTGCGATACTCGACTCTAGGATCGAGTCGACGAGAGTGCTTGGTGAGGCCGTATCGGCTTGCGCGAACCCACCGAAGATATGGATTCAAATGTCATCGGCGACGATTTACCGCCACTCCGAGGACCGCGCAATGGATGAAGACTTTGGCGAGATTGGCGATGACTTCTCGATGGGTGTATGCAAAGCATGGGAGGGGACTTTTTGGGACGTCGCGCCCGAGACTGTGCGGAGAATCATCCTTCGGACGTCGATCGTTTTTGGTCCTCAGGGAGGGGCGCTTTTGCCTATGACGCGACTAGTATTGTTCGGTCTAGGTGGAAAGCAAGGCAGTGGCAAACAAGTCGTAAGTTGGATTCACGAGCGTGATTTTGCTGGGATCGTCGAGTGGATGATCAATGGCGAGGCCAAAGGCGTGTACAACGTCACCTCTCCCCAGCCGGTGAAGAACGCGGTCTTGATGCGCAAGCTACGAACCGCGTTGAACGTCCCTTTTGGCCTCCCGGCTCCTGCGTGGCTTTTGAGGATAGGCGCCGCCGTGATTCGGACCGAAACTGAATTGGTATTAAAAAGTCGTTGGATTCTACCGAAAAGACTTATCCAGGAAGGATATAAATTCAAATTTCCTACGCTCGACTCGACGTTGACAGATATATTGCGGTAAGCTTTAATCACCATGCACCGTGTTTATCTCGAGACGATCGTCCGGGCACCTCAGGCCCGGTGTTTCGACTTGTCGCGAAGTATCGATTTCCATCTGGCATCCATGAAAGAAACGGACGAAGTTGCCGTTGCAGGACGGACCAGTGGCTTAATTGAAAATCACGAATTTGTAGAGTGGGAGGGTACCCACCTCTGGGTCCGCCAGCGACTTGCCAGTAGAATCACCGCGATGCAGCGCCCTGTCTTCTTCGTCGACGAGATGCTTTCGGGAGCTTTCCATTCGTTTGTGCACCACCATGAAATGCGCTCGCTGTCCGATGGAACGACGTTGATGGCCGACGATTTTCGGTATCAATTGCCACTTGGCCCACTTGGACTTTTAGCACACGTGATCTTCTTGAAGCGATATATGGAGCGACTCATCCAAACCCGCGCCACGAAGCTTAAGGCCGCACTGGAAGGTGAGGAGTGGGTGAAGTACTTGGATTCCACCAAAGAAGAATACCATTGAGCGAGAGTCGCTATTTTCTGGCGATTCTACCCGATCCGGATACTGCGGCACTTGTTTCCAGTCTGAAAGAATACTGTTTGGAAAGTTACGGAACGAAAGCAGCGTTGCGTTCGCCTCCACACATTACGCTTCACATGCCATTCCATTGGAAGACTAGTAGTGAGGCAAAGCTTATCGATACCCTCCAGCAATTTGCGATTGGGGAATCCCCTTTCGCAATATCCTTGAGAGATTTCGGTTGCTTTTCACCTCGCGTGATTTTCATTGCCGTGGAGAAGAACGAACGGCTTCATCAATGCCAACGTGAGCTCGACCGATTTTGTAAAGTGAACCTGAACTTGTTCGACGCATCTTATCGCGATCAGCCATTCCATCCACACATCACCATTGCTTTCCGGGATCTCAAAAAGTCAGTTTTTCCGATTGCTTGGGAGGAGTTCAAGACGAAGCCGTTCAAGGCGGACTTTACTTGCGACTCGTTCTGGCTGCTCAAGCACGATGGTCAGGGTTGGCACCCACATCACCAGCTAAAATTCGGCCTCGGCGTCTCGTAAATTTCCCCATTCCACCCCAACTGAAATTCCCTAAATTGGAGGATGCGAAATTTGCTGACCTTTCTTTTTTTCGTGGCGTCTATATGTGCACTTGGACAACCGGCGTCCGACATTTGGTTGTTTAAAGTCCACCAAGGTGGGTCGATTTCACTCTCACTTCCACAAAATGTGACCCCGCACGTGGGTTATGATAACCAGCCCTCGTTCCACCCTAGTCAGCCCTATCTTTACTATGCTTCATTCAACGACTCAGGTCGTTCAGACATTCTCCGATACAACTGGAAGACGAGAGAGACAGTTAATATTACCACTACACGTGAGCGGGAATATTCGCCGACTGTGACTCCCGACCAGCAATTTCTTTCATGCATCATTCAACGCGACAATGGCGCGCAAGACCTAGGCAAGTATCCAATTGATGGTGGAGAACCTGCATTGATCATCGACAACATGACCGTGGGTTATCATCTGTGGGTTGACAACAGCCATGTTGTAATGTTCATTTTGGGAAAAGAAGGACAACCGCATACGCTGCACTATATGCGTCTTCCAACAAAAGAGGATACGGTAATAGCAACCAACATAGGTCGCTCTCTTGGAAAAGTCCCGGGCACTCGATCTTTCTCGTTCATCCAAAAAGGTGGTGACAAGAACCGGATCATGGTGTTTGATACCGAAACATCGAAAGTAACGGAGGTCGCCACGACGCCAGGCAGCAGCGAAGACATCGCGTGGACGCAAGATGGTAGGATCATCGGCAGTGACGGAACAAATCTTTTGTTCTTCAACCCAAAGAAGCCGTCGAAAGGTTGGCGACCGATAACCATTAAAGGAGCCGTCACGCTGAAAGGAATCACGCGCATTGCCGCGGATCAACGTGGCGAACACCTCGCCGTCGTTGTGTCGGAGTAACAACTCAAATGCGTCATGAATCGCTTCCTTCCGTTTCTCACTGGTTCATATTCTACGGCGCCAGGATTAGCACCCTTGTCCCGCGGAAGCGATGGGTTTGCAAAAGTCTTCGACATCGACGAGGATTATCCAAAGTATATTGAGAACAAGCAACGGTGTCGCCAAGAGGATTTAAATAAATACCATGCGACAGCCGCGTGGAGGGATGATACGCGCAATGCCGTGAACCAATACTTGGCGGCGCAACTCATTAAAGAATACCCGACCATCTTCTCCAGTGACGGCCGCACACTTACCAACTCCAAGCTTGATCTTTCTTTTGCAATGAGCGAAGATCAGATTAGTCAGCAAGGATTCGAGTCTGTGTTCGACGCGTTGTGTAGTCAAGTCCAAGAAGATATCGCGGTGGTTCAACTTGATGGCTTGAGCGATAATCTTGCCGCGATTCATCTTTGTTCACCCAATCATTGGGATCCACGCTCGAAGATCGGAAGACCTTTCAACGAGATACATGTTCCCGTTCCGGAAATCACGCGTACTGTGAAGAATTACCCCGTGATGTTTCGCATGGTGATCGATAAGGGACCATTTACCAGGTTTGCATGGGGCGTGGCGACCGATGACCGGCTCAATCACCACCCGGAGCCACCACTAGGAGCCGACCCAGATGTGTGGCGTGGACGCCGCACGGATCATGATCGTACCAAGTTTTTCGTACGCGTCGAACGTCAGAACCTGATCGGACTCGCGCGTGTAGATGCCTTTATCTTTACCATCAGAACTTACTTTTATTCGGTGGAGAGTTTGGCAACGGCAGAAAGACAGGCGCTGAAAGAGGCAGTCAGTACAATGACTCAAGCTTCTCTTGAGTACAAGGGGATGGCGAGAATCAAGGAAGAACTATTTCGAAAACTAGAAGACCCTACTTAGGTTCGCAAAATGAGCCTTTCGCGATGTAGAGTTGTTTGAATTCAGGCTCAAACAAGGCGCCGACGACAGACGGATCCTTCATGATGAGGTCTTGAGGTACATCGCCTTTCATGACGACGAAAGAACCATCGGTTCCTCCGAACGAGACATGAGTGATCACATTTCCCCCTTTTGCCAGCTCCCGAATATATTGTCGATGATCTTGGATCGTAGTCGCCGCTTCTTGCACGTTGAACTTGTAAATCTTCGGCTTATAGTGGACAAACGAGTACATAATCATCTCGTATTTTTCGCCGACAGGGCACACACCTCCAAGCCAAGGTTCGTACGGTAGGATCTCGATGTTCCAACGCTTGGCCTGCACGCCGGGGTCGGGTTGAATCCATGTTTCTACATCTGATACCGATGTTGTCTTGAAGACAAAAATGCCGCCACCGCCTTCAAATGGCCCTGCTGCAAGTAGTTTTCCTTCTTTAGCAAGCTTTTGAATGTTGCCCATGTGCCCACTCATGATTCGATCGCTCTCTTCTTGCGAGAGCTTGGGAGCGTCTGTTCGCTTGTGAAGGAAAACCATCATGTATTTTTCTTGTGCATGAGCGGCAAAAGAGGTAACCACCAACACGAGAGCGAGGAGGAGTCGAGGCATCATTTTTAGTTTACTGAGAAGAGACGTCTCTAAGTTCGGTTCTTTTCCAACTGATCAGCAAGATTCCAGCAAGGATAAATACTGTACCGGCAATTTCCATTGCTGAAACACCTTCGTTCAATACCCACCATGCTTGGAAAATAGTTGAAACTGGCCCGATGCTGGCGATGATTGCAGTGGTATTCGAGCCTAAGCGGCGAATACTAATGGCCACTAGGTAAGAAGGGATCACAGTGCTGATGAGGGCCATCGCAAATGAAAAACCGTACACCTCGGAGGGGAGTCCAACAAGAGAATGTGATCCGAAAAGGAAGTAGTGGAGCAACACGGCACCCGCAGCGAACGACATCGCATAGCTATTGAACTTGATGGCCCCTAAGGCAGGGATCAAGGCGCCACTTCCGGCTATATACAGGGCGTACGTGACGGCACAGACGAGGATCAAACAAGAGCCAACATAAAATGACTGATCGGTTTGAAGTTGCGCTTCACTTAGGAACGCGATTAGTAAGCCTGTATAGGTCACCGCGACTGCGAGCCATTCGTAGGTTTTCACTTTCCTTCCAAACCAGAGTGCGGACATCAGCAATACAAACGTTGGGTAAATGAACAAGATCAAGCGTTCGATCCCTGCCGACACGAATTTCAAACCTTCGAAATCCAATAGGCTGCTGATGTAGTACCCGCAAATTCCGAGGACCGCAACGTGTATCCATTGCTTATTGGTGAACCGCACATTGTGATTTTGATTCGAGCTGACTACCGCAGAAACTATGAAGAAAGGAAGGGAGAAAATCATCCTTAAGGCCAACAGTGTAACTGCGTCTACCGATGCGGTCGCATAAGCCAGTTTCACGAAGATGGCTTTTGTCGAAAAGCAGATTGCTCCAAGTATGCTGATCAAGACACCTGCGACTAGGTAACCGGCGGATTTTTCCTTAGCTGTCACTTAATTGTTGACGAGGACGAAGAGGTGTGGGGAGAGCATTTCAACGAGGCAATATTACCACGATTCGTAGTATTTCCGCTCGGTTCTTCGGCAGGAACGCACCAATGGTGGAAACTTTTCGCCGACTCTATTGCCAAGATTCACCGCTCAACACACAAAAAATCGCTTGCAATCAAACCTCATCACAGCTTAACACAAAAGAAACCGCGTTCAGCGGCGGTTGGGTTACTTTCGTACCGCAACGGTATAAATGTTGACCGACGTGATGCAGAAACCTAGGAGTATGAGTGCAGAAGTTTACAAAGGAATCGAATTCATCCGAATCTCCAACTTACCCGCAGAGCAGCGCACCCAAATCCGCGCCACGATCGATAGAAGTAAGATCATCAAAATACTAAAGGGGAAAGAACTACTTTCGGATTGCATCCAAGTGAATGACTATACACTTTGGATGAAAGAGAGTTTCCCGCGCGACCGTCAATAACGTCGCTTTATTCCCACAGTCCTGGTTGTACAATTTCTACGACGTTTCCGAGGCCGTCTTCGAAGTAGAACGACTCGACGCCATTCGGCCACTGAACTTCATCGATAATCTCAATTCCCTTAGAAGCCATTTCTTCTTTGTGGTGCTGATATTCCGCCGCCTCCACCTCGAATGCAAAATGGTAACGCCCAGTGGCGTAGTGCGCGGGGGGACTCGTCTTTAACTTTGAGTCATCTGGATTGAAACAAAGGAGTACGCTAGTGCCCACGCGAAAGAAAATGTGCTTGCCGGCGAGGTAGCCGATCACCTCTAGGCCCAGTTTTCCGTGGTAAAAATTCCGGGCTGCCTCCAGGTCCGTGTGATAGATGCAGGTCTCTTTTACTTGCCTAATTTTCATCGATTGTGGATGGTTATTTCAAGACTTTCTACGGGCCTGAAAATTAGCCGATTACGGAGCCCCACCGCCAGACCCCGCCAAAGTTTTCCACAAAGATTTGATTCAATTTTACGGGCGTAAAAGCCTGTAAATCTGACGGTTAAGTTGTAACAATCGCGTAATGTGGATAAGTCGGTCAATTTGTGGATTTCTATTTCATCGTTTTTTGCATAAAAACCTAACTCGCTGGAAAAGACGGTTTTAACTGAAACCTTTCATCGATCTTACATCTTGGGTGCCTGGCGCCAAATGCGGTAATTCTTCCATGAGCCCAGGAGATTAGGGCGAATTTGCGAGTTGTTAACAAACAAATCTGACCTTTCACGTTTGATTTGTATGATGATCCGAATAGCCTTGATCTTTTCGTTGGCAGCTTTCTTTGGAGGCGTTGTGCCTGAGCCCAGAGTTGTCAAGTTGCCTCAACTCAAGGAGGTTCTAGAGTCGAAGGGTGATGAAATCCGCGTCGTAAATTTCTGGGCGACGTGGTGTGGTCCCTGTATCAAAGAACTTCCCCTATTTGAAAAACTCGCTCAGCAACATCCCGAGGTCAGGGTGACACTTGTCAGCATGGACCTGGTTGTGGATCCCAATCCCGAAAAGGTGTTCAAGTACGTGTCTCGCAAAAAACTCCAATCGACTGTGCTGATTTTGGACGAACCCGACCCCGATTATTTTATCGACCAAATCGAGAAAGATTGGTCGGGAGCGATTCCGGCCACCATCGTGTTGAACAGTAAGACTGGGAAACGTGTTTTTGTGGAGGCCGAACTTCACGAGGGTGAACTGGAGAAACTAATTGACCAGGTGCGATAAATGCTACTCCTATCGGGATGCGGCCAAAATCGATTTTGACGACATTGCAAAACCAAAAAAAGTATAACTGATGAAAAGTGTTCTCGCGTTTCTTGTGATGGTAGCCTTGGTGGCTTTTGCGCCCGTGAAGAGTGGCTACGATGTAGGCGATACGGCGGCCGACTTCAAGCTTAAGAATGTCGACGGCAAGATGGTCTCACTGTCAGATTTTCCTGATGCAAAGGGTTTCATTGTTGCCTTTGATTGCAATACTTGTCCAGTATCGAAAGCTTACAATGATCGAATACTGGCATTAAACAAAAAGTATGCGCCGAAGGGGTTCCCGTTGATTGCCATCAACCCGAACTCGCCTGAAATTTCGTCGGGCGACTCTTTCGACGAGATGGTGCGTTACGCGAAGAAAAAAGGCTACGATTTTCCCTATCTCTATGACGAAAGCCAAGCAACAGTGAGGGCATTTGGGGCAACCAACACGCCGCACATTTTTGTGTTAGCAAAATCAGGCTCCGAATTGAAAGTGGCATATATCGGTGCAATCGATGATAACTCGCGCGATGCCGAAAAAGTAAAGAAACACTATGTCGAAAATGCGGTAGATGCTCTTTTGGCAGGAAAGCCAGTAGAAACAACCAAGACAAAAGCAGTTGGTTGTGGCGTCAAGCTGAAAGGCTAACTTAAGTGAATTTAGAATTTAGGATTGAGAATTTAGGATTTGGGTGAGTGTGTCTGGAGCGTACCGCCTCAATTCCCAATTCTCAATTCTTAATTCTCAAGTCTCAATTCTTAGTTTCTATCTTTCTTCCATCGCGAGAATTTCTTCCACATATTCACGCGAGTTGCTCAATCGAGGGACCTTGTTTTGTCCGCCGAGCTTTCCTTTTTTCTTCATCCATTTGTAGAATGTGCCTTCTGCCACGCTGTGAACGCGCGGTGCGACGAGGGCCAAATCATGTGCCCTTTTTGCATCGTAGTCTGAGTTGATCTTTCGCAGTGTCTCATCGAGCACTTGAGTGAATCGATCAAGGCTATTTGGCTGGACTTTAAATTCAATGATCCACTCGTGACCCCCGCGCTGCGCCCGTTCGAGGTAAATTGGTGCAGCCGTGAAGTTGTCGATCACTGCGTTGGTTATTTCACAGGCTTTGGTGATGGCCGTTTCGGCGTTCTCGATGATAATCTCTTCGCCAAACGCGTTGATAAAGTGTTTCGTTCTTCCCGAGATCTTAATTCGATAGGGCGAAATACTTGTGAACTTAACAGTATCACCGATGTTATATCTCCAAAGGCCCGCATTGGTGGTGATGACCATTGCATAATTTCGACCGATCTCCACTTCGGACAGTGTGATGGTTTCAGGATATTCTTTTCCAAGTTCTTCGGTTGGGATAAACTCGTAGAAAATGCCGTAGTCGAGCATCAGCAGTAGTTCTTCCGAATTGCTTCGATCTTGAATTCCAAAGAATCCCTCGCTGGCGTTATATGTTTCCCAATAGCGCATGGTATCGCGCGGGATGAGAGACTTGAACAAGTTTCGATAAGGCGCAAAAGAAACGGCCCCGTGAAAAAATACTTCTAGGTTGGGCCACACTTCCAAGATGCTGTTTCTCTTTTCCATTTCAGCGATGCGTTGGAGGAGCAGCACAGTCCAAGTAGGTACACCGGCGATGTGCGTCACGTTTACTTTTGACGTTTCACTTGCCAGTTTTTCGATTTTTTCCTCCCAGTCGCTCATGAGAGCAGTTTCAAGACTTGGGGTGCGGATGAATTGCGCCCAGGGCGGAAGGTTCTGCATCAATACTGCCGATACGTCGCCGTATTTAGAGCTCGTGGTAGGATCGTACTCATTGTTGTAGAGGCTTCCACCGACTGCAAGACCTTTTCCCGAAAAAATTCCTGTGTCAGGATAGTTGTTCACATAGATCGAGAGAAGGTCTTTACCGCCCTTGAAATGACATTCCGCCATCGCCTCGACCGAGACTGGAATGAATTTGCTTCGTGCGTTCGTGGTGCCTGATGATTTTGCAAACCATTTGATTTCCGAAGGCCACAGTACGTTTTGCTCACCTTGCAACAATCGTTCAATAAACGGGAACAGTTGCTCGTAGGTGTGAACGGGTACACGCCGACGGAAGTCGTCATAGTTGGTGAGGTCGTCGAACGAGTGTAGCCTCCCGAAGTCGGTATCCCTGGCGGTAGCTATTAGCTTTTTTAGCAGTTCGTCTTGGACTTCGTGGGGATACTTCATGAAAAGCTCCATCTGGTGGATTCTCTTCTTCATGACCCAGGTGAGGATGGAGTTGAGGAAAGTCATATCCGCGAACCCCAAAAATACGCAAACAAAACCCGAAGTTCAGCGGGTAAGCACAGCGTTACAGTTTGGGAGTGGGCTGGTCGGGGGGAGTGTCGAGTGGTGTTTCGTCGAACAGGTCCGGTTCATCCATTTCTGCGGTCGCGGTGGACACGTTGGACAAGTCTGAATCCACTTTTGCTCTTCGAAGCATAAAGTTTTGTCCAAGGTACACTTTGCGAACCATCGCATCAGATGCTAGTTCTTCGGCAGTTCCTTGCTTGAAAAGCTTTCCGTCGACCATGAGGTAAGCACGATCGGTGATGGAAAGCGTTTCATCGACATTGTGGTCGGTGATGAGAATCCCAATATTCTTCTTCTTGAGTTTTGCTACAATTGACTGGATTTCTTCTACGGCGATTGGGTCGACACCGGCGAAAGGTTCGTCTAGCAACACAAACTTGGGGTCAACAGCGAGTGCACGGGCGATTTCAGTGCGGCGACGCTCGCCACCGGAGAGCACCATTCCGAGGTTCTTACGGACGTGGTTGAGTTTGAACTCCTCCAAAAGCGTATCGACCTTTTCTTTCCGCTCTTTCTTCGGCATGTCCATCATTTCAAGGGGCGCCATGATGTTTTCTTCAACCGACAAGCGACGAAAAACCGACGGTTCTTGCGCGAGGTAGCCAATACCAAGCTTTGCCCGGCGGTACATGGGTAGATTGGTGATGTTCTCGTTTTCAAGAAAGATCTGCCCTTCATTGGGTTTGATCAGCCCCACCATCATATAGAAGGTCGTGGTCTTGCCCGCGCCATTGGGGCCCAGCAATCCGACGATTTCACCTTGACGCACTTCGACGGATACGTGATTCACGACCGTGCGTTTCTTATATCTTTTTACCAATTGGTCTGCGCGTAGGATCATGGTCAGTCGAATTTGATGTCCTTAATTCTCAATTGAATGGACGTAATTCCGTTGTATGTATTTTCCTCTATGGTGAAAGCTACCCTGCAGTAGTCGCCGGCAGCCAGGCGGTTGTAGTGCTCCATCATGTCGAATCCTACAGCATTGAAGACGTTTTGTTGGCCCTTTTGTCCAGCGAGGAACCGTACATGGCGATCCTTGAATGAAGCGAGGGAGTTGAAGACAAACACATTTCGTGCCTCAAATACGGGGTTGTGATTTTCGGGCCCGAACGGAGCCAGTTGACGCAGGACGGAGATAAATTTTGGTGTGATCGCGTCGAAAGGAAGCACCAGGTCAACATCGATCACGGGGGTGAGCATCTCTTCAGTGATCGACGCGGCAACCACTTCTTCGAATCGAGTCCTAAACGCTTCCAGGTTTTCCTTTTTCATGGTTAAACCTGCTGCGTACTTGTGTCCGCCGTATTTCTCCAATAGATCGGCACACTTAACCAATGCCTCATAGAGATTGAACCCATTCACACTTCGGGCGGAGCCGGTGATGAGACCGTTCGATTCGGTGAGGATGATCGTCGGGCGGTAAAAACGTTCGACGCATCGAGCAGCGACGATTCCAATAACGCCTTTGTGCCAAGAGCTTTTGAAGAGGACCGTCGATTTGGCCTGGCGCGTGACCTCATCGGTTTCTATCATTTGAATTGCCTCTTCCGTGATACTCGAGTCAAACTCGCGCCGGACATCGTTGTTGACATTTACCTTTTCTGCAAGTGAGTTTGCTTCTTCTTGCGTGCGCGCAATCAACAGTTCTACGGCGCCATCGCCGTGATCGACACGGCCGGCTGCGTTGATTCTTGGACCGAGGGTGAATACCACGCCGGAGATATCGAGATCGTTTTTAATGGCTGCGATCTCTTTCAACGCGCGTAATCCTGGCGAAGGATTTTCATTCAGCTTCTTAAGTCCGAAGTGAGCTAGGATTCTATTCTCTCCATCGATTGGAACGATGTCGGATGCAATACTTACGGCCACCAAATCCAGGTTGGAGTACAACTCGTCCTCCTTTCCGAAGCGGCGAGCATAGGCCTGGATGAGTTTGAATCCGATGCCGCAGCCGCTCAATTCTTGAAATGGGTATTCGCAATCTTCGCGTTTGGGATCAAGTACCGCAACTGCATTAGGCATATCGTTGCCGGGCAAATGGTGGTCGCAGATGATGAAGTCGATGCCTTTGTGACCGGCTACTTTGACCATGTCGGCCGATTTGATGCCTAAGTCGAGTGCGATGATGAGTGTGAAGCCATGCTCGTCGGCCCATTCGATTCCTTTTTCTGAGACGCCATATCCTTCGGAATACCGGTCGGGAATGTAGAACTCGCAATGATCGTAGAATGTCTTCAGGAATCTGTACACGAGAGACACGGCTGTGGTCCCATCCACATCGTAGTCTCCGTAGATGAGGATCTTCTCATTTCGATCGATCGCTTGTTTTAGGCGCTCGACGGCGCGATCCATGTCGCGCATGAGAAATGGATCATGGAGTTGATCGAGGCTCGGTCGAAAGAATTTCCGTGCGCCGTCGAAATCGTTGATTCCTCTTTGAATGAGTACCGCGCACAGGTATTGGTTTACATTGATGGCTTTACTCAACGCGAGCACTTCCTCTTGTGGAGGAACGGGTTTGTATCGCCAACGTTTGATCATTTCTGGTGTCTAGTTCTTCTCGAAGTTGATTGCTCCTTGCTTTCCGGTAAGGCCGTCAGTGCCACGTTTGCCACGAGGCCCTATTTTACCGTCTTTGGAGGTCATACCATTCGAGCCTAGTCCAGCCAATCCACCGGGGCCAGCATCGCCACCTACACCACCGAAGCCTGCATAGTTCCGTACCTGCAGTTTTTCGCCTAGTAGGGAACGTAAGTCGACGCAATCTTTGCATGCGATGGTGAGTGCACCTCCACTTCCGCCATTTCCACCTGTCCCGCCGTTTCCACCTGGGCCTCCGTTTCCGCCGATGCAGACGCGTGTCCCGATGCTACCGCCACCACCCTGACCTCCATCCCCTCCATCTCCACCATCGGAGCCGCGCAGGTCGATGATGAGGCTCCCTGTGATGGTTAGTTGGTTAAAATACAGGAACAAGTTGACGCCATCATCACCGTGCGATCCGCCTGTTCCATTCTGACCGGGGGTTCCGTCGATGCATGGGCCATCGACTGTGTGACCGCGGCCGCCATCTTTTCCTGGTTTCCCTTGTTCGCCAGTACCCACTATTCGGGCGCCCCTCCGTGCAATCAAGTGTTTCGCATGAATGAAGTTGTCCTTTTTGTTATTGCGATTTAATACGATCGTTGAGGAATCGTTCATGACGAGAGTATCGACTACCACAATGTCGGTCCCCAAGATGCGGTATGTTTCGCCGGATGGAATAATCAGCTTGTCCATTCGAATTTGGGCAAACAGTGCAACGGGAGCAAAAATCAACGCGACAATAAACCTGATCATTTCGCAAATTAAACATCCATTCAACAAAAAAAGCAGCACTTTGGATGCTGCTTTCTGAACGAATTTCGTAGAAAAGTTATTTCGCTCCTTCGGCTGCCTTTTCAGCAGTTACGCCTTCGAGCACATCTTTAATTTCGACGCGAACGCCGTCACGGTAGGGAACGATCCATGCGTCTTTAACACCCATTTCGCGCATGTATTTCTTGAATGTATCGGCTTCCCAATAATCACGGAAGATACCGATCGTGATCTTTTGAGGTTCGCCTTTGTCTTTGTCAGCTGCCTCGCCACCGAAGTTCGGGTTGTTTTCGAAGTACTTGCTGAGGTCCTTATTCTTGAACGCGCCTACCTGAACTTTGAACACAACGCCTTTCGAAAAATCCATTGGATTGACGACCGGAGTTGCTTTTAACTGTGCCAACTCCGCCTTCGTGGAATTGAGTTCGCTGCGCATTCGTGAGATTTGATCTTCCAATTCGGCGATCTTAGCGTTCTTATCGCTGATGGTTGATTGCAGGTTTTTCACCTGGCCGGACAGGTCCACCACGCTATTGTCGGCAACCTGTTTGTCTTCGGTCAACTGCTTTAGTGTAGCAGGGTTCTTAGCATATTGCTTGGCCTTTTTCTTCCATTCTTTCTTCTCAGCCTTGGATAGCTGGGCGAAAACCGTGGTGCCGGAAAAAATTAATGCCAGGCAGATAAACAAAACTCGAGTTTTCATTGAGCTGGGTTTTATTGAATAGGTAAAGTTATTAAAAATTTTCCAAAAAGCTGATTTCCAGCCCCGAAGCCGGGGTCTAAACCATTTTTTCGGGACGAACCCACTGGTCAAACTGTTCCGATGTCAACAGTCCAAGTTCTACTGCCGCTTCACGAAGAGTTTTGTTCTCTTTATGTGCCTTCTTGGCGATCTTCGCCGCGTTTTCATACCCAATGTGAGTATTTAACGAGGTGACCAACATCAACGAATTCTCCATGTGACGTTGGATCACTGGTAAATTCGGCTCAATGCCCTGTGCACATTTTTCGTCGAACGACACACAAGCGTCGCCGATCAGTCGAGCGGACTGAAGCACATTGGCTGCGATTACGGGTTTGAAGACGTTTAGTTCGAAGTGACCCATTGAGCCGCCAATCGACACAGCCACGTCGTTGCCGATTACTTGGGCGCACACCATAGTGAGGGCCTCAGGCTGCGTGGGATTTACTTTACCCGGCATAATGGAGGATCCTGGTTCGTTGTCGGGAATGACGATTTCCCCGATACCCGAACGAGGGCCTGAACTCAACATGCGGATGTCGTTGGCTACCTTCATCAACGACACGGCGACACGCTTAAGAGCGCCAGACATTTCGACCATTGCATCGTGTGCCGCGAGTGCTTCGAATTTATTAGGTGCTGTGACGAAAGGATATCCTGTGAGATCGGCAATCTTCTTAGCCACCAACACATCATATCCCTTCGGGGTATTCAATCCTGTGCCGACTGCGGTTCCGCCCAGGGCGAGTTCCTTCACTGCATCCAAAGCCAATTGCAGCGCACGAATTCCGTTGTCGATTTGCTGCACGTAACCAGAGAATTCTTGCCCAAGCGTTAACGGTGTTGCGTCCATGAAATGCGTACGTCCCGTTTTCACAATCGACTTAAAGTCATTGGATTTTTTGTGGAGGGTATCTCGTAGTTTCTTCAAACCCGGAATGGTGATTTCAACCACTTGCTTATAAGTGGCAATGTGCATCGCAGTGGGATAGGTATCGTTTGATGACTGCGACTTATTTACGTCGTCGTTTGGGTGGAGCACTTTCTTCTCGTCGGTGAGCTTTCCACCTTGAAGGACATGGGCACGATACGCGACTACTTCATTCACGTTCATATTGCTTTGCGTACCTGATCCTGTCTGCCAGATCACAAGCGGGAATTGGTCGTCAAGTTTCTTCGTGAGAATCTCGTCGCATACTTGGGCGATGAGGTCACGCTTTTCGGCGGGTAGTACTCCAAGTTCGTGGTTGGCTTGAGCGGCAGCCTTTTTCAAGTAAGCGAAAGCGTATATAATCTCCTTCGGCATACTCGCTTCCGGTCCAATCTTAAAGTTATTTCGTGAACGCTCGGTTTGCGCACCCCAGTACTTGTCGGCGGGAACTTGAACCTCGCCCATCGTGTCTTTCTCGATCCTGAAACTCATGGCAGATTTATTAAGTCTTGAATAGCGATGTAAAATTAAAAGATTTGGGCTATCCACCCCTAAATTGCAAGATGCTCCAGCTTCAATCCATCCACCACGTGGCGATCATTTGCAGCGACTACCCACGTTCGAAGGACTTTTACACGTCGATACTCGGCTTTCGAATACTTTCGGAACATTACCGCAAGGACCGAGATTCTTACAAACTCGATCTAGCCCTGGGCGATCGATATTTAATTGAGTTGTTTTCTTTTCCTAACCCGCCAAAGCGCGTATCCCGACCCGAAGCGAGTGGGCTCCGGCACTTGGCCTTTGCTGTTCCGGACATCGCGCAAGCAGTAGAATGGCTTCGCGCAAAGCAAGTGACTACCGAGCCTATTCGGATAGATGAGTACACCGGGAAGAAGTTCACCTTCTTTTCCGATCCAGATGGGTTGCCTTTAGAGTTGTATGAGCACTAGCCGGCAAGGGCTTACGCCAACGCGAGCGTTCCCTTTTCTTTCGCTTCGAGCAAGGTGATACCAGCCAAGTAGCCATCTACCGCACGCGCGGCTTCCCGGCCTTCACTAATTGCCCATACAACGAGCGATTGTCCGCGACGCATATCCCCGGCTGCAAAAACACCTTCTACCGATGTATGGTAGTTGTTCGCTTTTACATTTCCACGATCGTCCAAGTCAACGCCAAGTTGCTTGAGCAAGCCATCTTGTTGAGGGTGCAAGAAACCCATCGCTAGCAGGGCCAGGTCGCAAGGTATTTCGCGTTCAGAGTCCTTTACTTCAACGAACTGCATCTTACCGTTCACCGCTTTCCATTCGACGTCGACAATGCGAATACCTTTCACATTCCCTTTGTCGTCGGCGACAAACTCTTTAGTAACAATGCTCCATTGGCGATCACAGCCTTCTTCATGCGACGACGATGTGCGAAGGATCATAGGCCAGTTCGGCCAGGGCATAGAGTCGGTACGATCTTTCGGAGGTTTTGGCATGATCTCAATTTGAGTGACAGACTTAGCCATGTGTCGGTTGGATGTTCCCACACAGTCCGATCCGGTGTCTCCACCACCAATTACCACGACGTGCTTGTCGGTAGCCCAAATCTCCGGGCCGCTAATCTTTTTATCACTGACACGTTGATTCTGTTGGGTCAAGAAATCCATCGCGAAATGGATGCCCTTCATGTTGCGACCATTGATCGGTAGGTCGCGAGGGATCGTTGATCCTCCGGTGAGTACGATCGCGTCGAACTCGTCGCGGAGTTTTTTCACCTTGTAGTTTACACCTACGTTGGTGTTGACAACAAACTTCACTCCCTCGGCTTTCATTACCTCTAAGCGACGATCGAGGACGCGTTTGTCTAGTTTGAAATCCGGAATGCCATAGCGGAGCAGCCCTCCGATCGCGTCGGCGCGTTCGAAGACGGTAACCAAATGGCCGGCGTAATTGAGTTGGGCCGCCGCCGCAAGACCTGCAGGACCAGAGCCAACCACGGCTACTTTCTTTCCAGTCCGCACGGAAGGAACGCGTGGTGTCACGAAGCCTTCTGAGAATGCTTTTTCGATAATCGATTTTTCGATGTACTCAATTGTCACAGGTGGTTTATTGATACCCAACACGCACGATGCTTCGCACGGCGCGGGGCAGATCCTACCAGTGAACTCGGGGAAGTTGTTGGTTGATACCAGAATATCGTAAGCCTGTTTCCAATTGCCTTGATATACGGCGTCGTTGAACTCTGGAATGTTATTCCCAAGCGGGCAACCGCTGTGGCAGAAAGGCGTGCCGCAATCCATGCAGCGAGACGCTTGTTTGCCTGTCAACTCATTGTTGACCTCGCCTTCTACTTCGTAGTAGTCTTTCAAGCGCGCCTTTACATCGCGTTTTTCTGGAAGTGATCTATTTTGTTCTAAGAATCCCGTTGGCTTTCCCATGTCTTGTTTTTGATTGGTTGATCTGGAACGTGGTTGAGGGCCTGTTCGCCTTTATCGATCCACAATCAGTTTAACATTACGTTCTTTTCTTTTTTCTTTTTCTCCAGCACGGCTTTATAGTCAACCGGCATCACCTTAATGAATAGCTTGAAGGCAGTTGCCCAATAGCTGAGGATGTGGGCGGCAACGTCGCTACCCGTTTGATCTTGGTGTGTTTTGATCAGCTGCTTCAACATTTGTTGCTCCTCGTCGTCGATGGTGTCGAGGAGGACCATCTCCATGTTGCAGTTGCGAACAAAAGTCTTGTTCACATCCCACACATAGGCGACCCCACCGCTCATACCAGCCGCGAAGTTGCGACCAGCTTCACCGAGTATGACGACGCGACCACCGGTCATGTACTCACAACCATGGTCGCCCACACCTTCTACCACTACCGTCACACCCGAGTTGCGGACAGCGAAACGCTCGCCAGCTAAACCACGGATGAAAGCTTCACCGGAGGTGGCACCAAAGAAGGCCACGTTCCCTACAATGATATTCTTCGAAGCATTGTATGTAATCGACTTATCGGGGCGAAGGATGAGTTTTCCGCCGGACAAGCCCTTACCGAAATAGTCGTTGGCATCACCTTCTAATTCGAAAGTGACTCCCTTCGTGACAAATGCTCCGAAGCTTTGACCGGCAGTTCCTTTGAATTTGTATTTCACTGTGTCGGCTGGTAAGCCTTCGCCTTTGTACACTTTCGAAATCTCGTTCGACAGCATGGCGCCCACCGCGCGATCCTGGTTAGAGATCGTGAATTCGGCCTGAACAGCCTTTGACGATTTCAGTGCAGGTCCCGCCGCTTCAATCAACTTGCGATCAAGGACGGTTTCGATACCATGATCTTGCTCCTCTTGTTTGAACAAGGCCGTGTCGAGGCTCATTGGTTCTTTGAACAGGATCGGAGAGAGATCCAAATGCTTGTATTTCCAGAAGTCTTCCAACTCCTTCATCTCAAGGAAGTCAGCTTGACCGACCATTTCGGTCACTGTTCTGAACCCAAGTTCCGCCATGATTTCGCGAAGTTCTTCGGCTAAGAAGTTGAAGAGGTTCACTACATATTCAGGCTTGCCGGTGAAGAGTGCGCGCAATTCTTTATTCTGTGTGGCGACACCTACCGGACACGTATTCAAGTGGCATTTGCGCATCATGATACAGCCTGTTGTGACCAACGCTGCTGTAGCCACACCCCATTCTTCGGCACCGAGCAACGCTGCGATCGCCAAATCGCGTCCTGTGCGAATTTGTCCATCCGTTTGGAGCACTACGCGCCCACGAAGCTTGTTGCGCACGAGGGTTTGGTGCGTTTCTGCGAGGCCCAGTTCCCAAGGCAAGCCCGCGTGGCGTATCGAACTTAGAGGAGAGGCACCCGTTCCGCCGTCGTGGCCGGAGATCAGGATCACGTCGGCGTGAGCTTTTGCGACACCCGACGCAATTGTTCCAACACCAGCTTCCGACACGAGCTTCACGCTGATGCGTGCCTCACGGTTCGAGTTCTTCAAATCGAAGATCAACTGAGCGAGATCTTCAATCGAATAAATATCGTGGTGGGGAGGAGGAGAGATCAACCCCACACCCGGTGTTGAGTGGCGGACGCGCCCGATCCAATCGTCCACCTTGTGACGTGGAAGCTGACCACCTTCGCCAGGTTTAGCCCCCTGCGCCATCTTGATCTGAAGTTCTTTCGCGTTGGTGAGGTAGTAACTCGTTACACCGAAGCGACCCGAGGCCACTTGCTTGATCGCTGAGTTTTCCCAGTCACCGTTTGGCAAGCGTGTGAATCGTGCTTCGTCCTCGCCCCCTTCCCCGCAATTACTTTTTCCACCGATTCGGTTCATCGCCACAGCCAAGGTGCGGTGTGCTTCATACGAGATGGAACCGAAAGACATGGCTCCAGTCGCAAAGCGCTTGAAAATGCTCTCTTTCGACTCGACTTCTTCGATCGGAATGGGATTGCCCTTCTTGAATTCAAACAAGCTGCGAAGCGTGATCGCTTTTTCGCTTTGCTCGTTGATCAAGTTCGAATACTTCTTAAAGAGTTGATAGTCGTTCGCTTTTGTCGACTGTTGAAGTAGATGAATCGTTTGGGGATTGAACAGGTGCGCCTCGCCGCGTTGCTTCCATTGGTAAATACCTCCTACTTCCAAGCGAGGGACCACATTTGAAGTCTTCGGGAAAGCAAGACCGTGTTTGGCAAGTGCTTCTTGCGCAATTTCGTCGAGGGTAAGCCCTCCAATGCGCGATACTGTTCCTGTGAAATACAGATCGATTACATCTTTGCTGATACCAAGTGCTTCAAAGATCTGAGCCCCGTGGTATGATTGAAGTGTGCTGATGCCCATTTTGCTCATGATCTTGAGCAGCTCGCCACCCACAGCCTTTTTGTAATTATAGATTGCGCGCTCTTCAGTCAATTCTTCTGACAGAACATTGCGCTTCTTCATGTCGTGAATCGTCTGGTATACCAAGTATGGATTCACACCCGAGGCGCCGTATCCTAGGAGCGTCGCGAAATGGTGGGTTTCCCACACATCGCCAGCTTCCACCAGCAACCCAACTTTACCACGAATTCCATTTCGAATGAGGTGATGGTGGACCGCTGAAACGGCCAGGAGCGAAGGTATTTGCGCGTGGCCGCTGTCAAAGCTCCGGTCGGACAGGATAATAATGGTGAAACCATCCTCGATGGCATCGGTCACGTACTGGCACACTCGATTTAGACCGTTTTCCAAAGAGCCGGGTTTACCATCTGCTTTGAAGTAGGTATAGATCGTCTTGGTTTGAAGATGGCGGTGATCGATGTAACGGATTCTTTCCAACTCGCCATTCGTGAGGATCGGTGTCGGCAATTCGAGCGTGATGCAATGCTCGGGCGACTCTTCGAGTAGGTTCAGCGAGCCTCCCACGTGCGATGCGAGCGACATGATGAGCCGTTCGCGGATTGAGTCGATGGGAGGGTTTGTGACTTGCGCAAAAAGTTGCTTGAAGTAACTCGATAGATGTTGCGCTTGTTTCGAAAGGATTGCTAGAGGCGTGTCGTTGCCCATGGAGCCCAGGGCCTCTTTGCCGCTTTCGCACATCTGCGAAATGATGACGCGAAGGTCTTCGGAAGTGTAGCCAAACGAAACTTGCCGTTTGATAAATGTGTTCGAATCGTACTTGTGGAAACTGCCACCGGGTTCGGGCAGATCTGAAAGTTTAACCTTGTTGGCGCGAAGCCACTCACCGTAAGGTTGTTGAGTGCAAATCTTCTTCTTCAGGTCGTCGTCGCTGATAATTTTTCCAGCCTCCATGTCGACAACGAACATTTTACCAGGCTGGAGGCGACCTTTCGATACTACTTTTGATTGATCGATATCAAGTACGCCTACTTCCGAGGCCATGATGACGTGGTCATCGTTGGTGACGATAAAGCGCGAAGGCCTGAGGCCATTGCGATCGAGCGTTGCACCGATGATTTTGCCATCGGTGAATGTAATGGACGCAGGACCATCCCACGGTTCCATTAGGTTCGCGTGGTATTCGTAGAAGTCTTTCTTCTCGCGGCTCATGTTTTCGTTGCCGTCCCATGCTTCTGGGATTAGCATCATCATGACATGAGGCAGCGAGCGTCCGGCGTGAACCAGCAATTCGATTACGTTGTCGAGATTCGACGAGTCGGATTGAAGTGGGTTACAAATCGGCAACACCATGTTCAATTCTTCGCGTGTGAAATGCGGCGACTCGAAGAAGGCCTCTTTCGACTTTAGCCAGTTGATGTTTCCTTGTACTGTGTTGATCTCGCCATTGTGTGCGATGTACCGGAACGGTTGCGCCAGACGCCAGGAAGGCGAGGTGTTGGTCGAGAAACGCGAATGGATCACAGCAAATGCCGATACCACTTCTTCGTGCTCAAGGTCGGGGAAGTACCAACGCAGTTGATGCGAGGTCAACATCCCCTTGTAGGCAATTGTCTTATAGGAAAGCGACGAGAAATAAAACTGGTTGTTTACGCCGGCCACCGATTCTTTGATGAGGCGGGTGCTGAACATTCGAAGCACGAAAAGTTTGCGTTCAAACTCTTCTGGATCTTCGATGAAATCGGGGCGCTTGATGAAAACTTGCTCCATGAGGGGCTCTGCTTTCAAAGCTGTCTCGCCGAGATCTTTGTTCAATGTAGGTACGACTCGATAGCCGAGCAGCGTCATTTTCATTCGCTTGATTTGGCGATTGAGCACCGTACGGCATTCTTCACGCAATTTTTGATCGTGTGGGAAGAAGATTAATCCAACGCCGTACTCACCGATAGCCGGAAGCGTGAAGTTTTGTTTGAGACATTCGGTGAAAAAGAATTCATGCGGGATTTGAATGAGGATGCCCGCGCCGTCGCCCGTATTGGGTTCGCAACCGCACGCGCCACGATGGCTCATGCGTTCCAACATCGTCAAACCATTCGAGACAATGTCATGCGATTTCCGGCCCTTGATGTTGGCGATAAAGCCCACGCCGCACGAGTCTTTCTCGAACGACGGATGGTAAAGTCCTTGCTGCTGCTGGTCTTCCAAGTTCGTAAACTTTTTGTGAGGGAAATGACATTAAAGGTAACCCTGCGTTCGCAGAAACTTATTCTGTCAAATCAGGTTTTTTCGAAAAATGTTATTGCAAAACCTAACAGGTAGTAGCGAAAACGTTTGAGAAAATTAGGATTTACAGGAGGTGAAAAATCTCCGAGCCAGTGCAAACGATTTCTTGATTTCGAACGATTTGTCACCGCTTGTTTAGCTTGGTTCGGACAACGCACGAAAATCTCCCTATGTTTGGCCTCCCGATGTTCGAAATAAAGCCCATCAGGATCATTGCCACATGGTTAAGCAATACATAGAAGCCAACAAAGAACGCTTTCTCGAAGAGTTATTCACACTCCTGCGAATTCCGTCAGTAAGCGCCGATAGTAGACACAAAGGGGATGTGAGGAAAGCGGCCGAGTATGTACGTGATCGCTTGCGCGAGCTTGGCGCAGATGTTTCTCTTGTCGAGACCAAAGGACATCCCATTGTGTTCGGCGAAAAAGTGGTCGATCCTTCGAAGCCAACTGTTTTAGTGTATGGTCACTACGACGTGCAACCTCCCGATCCACTCGATCTTTGGGTCACACCACCGTTTGAGCCCACCGTCCGTGATGGAAAAATCTACGCCCGTGGTTCGTGCGATGATAAAGGACAGGTATACATGCACATCAAGGCTTTCGAGATCCTGAACAAGCACAACTTGCTCACGTGCAACATCAAGTTCATGATCGAAGGCGAAGAAGAAGTCGGGTCCGACAACCTGCCCATCTTCGTAAAAGAATATCGCGACAAGTTAAAAGCTGACGTGATCTTGATTTCCGATACATCTTTGATTTCGCTCGATCACCCATCGATCACGGTTGGGCTTCGCGGACTAAGCTACATGGAAGTGGAGGTAACTGGCGCCAACCGGGACCTGCATTCTGGTGTGTACGGCGGCGCAGTAGCCAATCCCATCAACGAGTTGGCAAAAATGATTGCTTCCATGCATGATGAAAATGGACGGATAACGATACCCGGGTTCTATGACCAAGTCGCCAACCTTACCGACGCGGAGCGGAAAGCGCTCAATGCTGCACCATTCGACATGGAAGAGTACAAGAAAGAGTTGGGCATCGATGATATTAGTGGCGAAAAAGGATACACGACGTTAGAGCGAACGGGCATCCGTCCAACGTTGGATTGCAACGGAATTTGGGGAGGCTACACTGGTGAAGGCGCCAAGACGGTGCTTCCTTCGAAGGCGAGCGCGAAAATTTCCATGCGGTTGGTTCCCAACCAAGACCATCAAGTGATTACGGATCTTTTTACCAAGCATTTCAAGTCGATCGCTCCCAAGTCGGTGAAGGTGAAGGTGACGGCACATCATGGTGGCCAACCTGCTGTTACACCAACGGATTCAAAAGCATACGCTGCGGCTTCGAAAGCATTCGAGGCGGTCTGGGGTAAAGCACCGATACCAACACGCGACGGTGGAAGTATTCCAATTGTCGCACTATTTAAGAAAGAGCTTGGACTTGATACTGTTTTGATGGGCTTTGGACTCGACAGCGACGCTTTGCATTCTCCGAACGAAAGCTATGGTGTGAAAAACTTCTTGATCGGCATTGAGACCATCGTAGAGTTTTACCAGCACTATAAAGGTTAATCGCTGCTTTTCGAGGGAGAAGGATTCTTCTTTCCTAAAATTCTGTTAACAAACGGGCACGTGAGGTGTGTGTTTGAACCTTTTTACGCGCCATTAGTTTAAATTTATCACTTCGAATAGCTTTTGCTATTCGACCACCGTAAAGTCTGGAAGAATGCTACGAATTTTCGCCGCCCTCGCATGTATTGTCACACTCGGATTGGGTCACGCCCGAGCTCAAGTCCTTCAACCTGCGAAAATTGTTGCGACCCTCACTAAAACGGACGTCAAAGTTGGTGAACAAATCGAGGTAGTTTTCAAGGCTACAATCGACGATCACTGGTACCTGTACTCGAATGATTTTGATGCTGATTGTGGACCCGTTCCAATCACCATCACCATCAAGCCCAACAGTGGATTTGAACTTGTAGGCGGTGTGCGTGCCATCGGGCATCACAAGAAACACGACGAGATCTTTGATTGCGACGTGAATGTGTTCGAGAAAACAGGTGAGTTCCGGCAAACAATTAAAGTCCTTTCGAACGCCATCAAACTAGAAGGCGAGTACAATGGTCAAGTTTGCACGGAGCGGGAAGGAAAATGTGTATTGATTGACGGTGATTTTAAGCTCACGGGCATCAAAGTGTCTGGAGGGGCGGTTGTGAATGAGCCCAATGACAATCAACCCAACGAAGAACCCCAACCTGAGGAAAAGAAGCCGACGGTGTCTCGCGAAGTACACGGTCCGGTGTTGGATAAATCAATCCTCGATGGTAATCCTGAAGTGATTGAGGAATCGTTCGTCGGATTCTTGTTTCTCGCTTTTTTGTTGGGACTCACTTCGTTGATCACACCATGCGTGTTTCCAATGATTCCAATGACTGTCACGTTCTTTCTTCGGGACAATCAAACGAAACGTGCGGGCATTAGGAAAGCGATCATCTTCGGTGTGTCTATCATCACGATTTATACACTAGCCGGCACACTGGTCGCCTTCTCTTTAGGGAGCGATGGTTTGAATGCACTATCGACGCACTGGGCGCCAAACATGTTTGTGTTCTTGATCTTCATCGTCTTCGCGCTTTCATTCTTTGGTCTGTTTGAAATCAATGCTCCATACAAATTGGTAAACAAAGCAGATCAGCAGGCCGAGAAGGGTGGCCTTGTTGGAATCTTTTTCATGGCGGCAACACTCGTGCTCGTATCATTTTCGTGTACGATCCCAATTGTCGGCAACGTGCTCGTGTTGTCTGCGAATGGTCAGATCCTGAAGCCGGTGCTCGCCATGTTTGCGTACGCGTTCGCTTTCTCAATTCCATTTACATTCTTCGCGATCTTTCCAGAGTTGATCAAGGCCTTGCCGAAATCAGGTGGATGGCTCAATGCTGTGAAAGTCACATTGGGTTTTATCGAGCTTGCCCTCTGTCTCAAATTTTTCAGCATCGCCGATCAAGCGTACCATTGGGGAATCCTTGACCGGGAGGTGAACATCGGGTTGTGGATCGTAATTTTCGGCCTCTTGGGGTTGTACTTGTTGGGTAAGTTGACATTCAAGGGAGATTCACCGATCGGAGTAATCACTGTTCCGCGGCTGATGCTTGCTATTGGCACGTTTGCATTTGTTGTTTATTTGGTCCCGGGCTTATTCGGAGCTCCTTTGAAAGCCCTCGCCGGCTACTTGCCCCCGATGTATACGCACGACTTCAATCTGGCGGCTCTGAAAGGAGAACAATCCCCATGCGAAGAGCCCAAATACGCCGACTTTTTACACTTGCCACATGGCATTAGTGGATACTTCGACTATAAGCAGGCGTTGGCGTGCGCGCGCGAGCAACATAAGCCGGTTTTTATCGACTTCACCGGACATGGTTGCGTGAACTGTCGTGAGATGGAAGCTGTCGTGTGGAGTGATCCCAAGGTGCTCAAAAAATTGAAAGAGGATTTTGTGGTGGTGGCACTGTATGTAGATGACAAAACCGAGTTGCCCGAGTCCGAATGGTACACCTCGAAGATTGATGGAAAGGTGAAGAAGACCATTGGCAAACAAAATGCGGATCTTCAAATTGCGAACCTCGAGAACAACGCACAACCTTTTTACATCTTGTTAGGTGATGACGAGCGTGTGCTCGCGTGGCCACGTGCTTATAATAAGAATGTAGGTGAGTTTGTTGAATTCCTGGAAGCTGGAAAAAAGAAATACCGCGAGCTGTATAAGTAAGCCGCCAGATCTTTGCCAATTCTAATCTGAGAATACACGCGTCCTCGCTATATTTACACACTCCGTGATCGGAGCGAGGTCATTTTTTTAACTGTTAACCTACATTTTTAGGTAATGTCGACCTGGTTCAAGAAGACTCTTGTGGCTTTCGGCGCCGTGGTTCTCTGCGGGGCAATCTTGTTTGCGATTGACAATCTCTCGGGTTTTTCGACCGCCAAGGAACAACCTGAAGATTTAGATACCGTTGCGGCCGAAATAGAGATCCCTCCACTCATGCTGTTTGGATTGGTGATTGATGGACTTGATGTGGTCGAGAGCGAGGTCAAAAAGAACCAACGATTTACGGATCTGTTGGATGGCTATTATGTCAATCCGAAAGTGATGCGACAAATACCTTTAATCTCACGCGACATTTTTGATTTTCGAAAGGTTGCGGCCCATAAAAAGTTCACAATGCTTGTGCAGCGCGATTCCAGTCGAACCGCGCGTGCGTTGGTGTATGAATCGAATCCAATCGAATACGTCATTTTTCATTTTTCTGACACACTAGTTGTCGAGAGTTGCAAGCGTCCAACTTCTATAGTTGAGCGATCCATTGCCGCCGAGATCACCTCGAACTTGTCGGAGACCATCGAGTCGATGAGTATTTCGCATCAATTGACAAATGCTTTTGTGGATATCTTCGCCTGGCAAGTGGACTTTCAAAGATTGCAGAAGGGAGATCGTTTTAAACTGATCTATACCGAAAAGCAAGTGGAAGGCAAGCCAATAGGGATCGAAAGGATTGAAGCGGTATACTTCGAACATTTTGGCAGCCCTTACTACGCATTCCCATTTCAGTCGAGCGACGAGGTAGTGGATTACTACGACGAAAAAGGCAACAGCCTGCGGAAGGCGTTACTCAAGTATCCAATTGAGTTTACGCGAATCAGTTCTCGCTTTAATCCAAATCGTTTTCATCCCGTGGCAAAAGTTTTTCGAGCGCATAATGGAACGGACTTCGCAGCGCCCGAGGGAACCCCAATCAGGGCTGCGGGCGATGGCGTCGTCGTGGAGGCGCAATACAAGGGAGGGAATGGGAATTATGTAAAGATTCGGCATAACGGCACGTATACCACTCAATACCTTCACATGTCTAAATTTGGAAATGGCATACGCGCTGGTGTTCGAGTTCGCCAAGGACAAACGATTGGGTATGTGGGAAGCACCGGACTTGCAAGCGGGCCGCACCTATGTTATAGATTCTGGAAGAATGGCGTTCAAATAGACGCGTTGAAAGTACAACTTCCACCGGCCGAACCCGTAAAGGACGGTCAACGACCTGCTTTCGATTCCCTTCGGTTACGACTCACCCGTCAACTCGATTCGATCAACTTTCCAGAGAAAACCCCTGAGGCCTCGATCTAGGAATGCGTAGGTTGGAGAACAAAATTTTACCAAGCCGGTAATTTTTGAATTACTTTTTGAGTTAAAAGAGTAATTCAGCCTTAAATAATGATCTCTCGGCCCATGAAATCGGCGGCCCTTTTATTCATCTGTCTCTTGTTGGGTGGCGTTGCCGTTGCTCAAAAGGTCGGACTTGTGCTTAGTGGCGGAGGGGCTAAGGGTATTGCGCACGTCGGGGTATTGAAAGCCCTTGAAGAAAATGAGATACCAATCGACTTCATTACCGGAACATCGATGGGTGGAATCGTGGGGGGATGCTACGCGGCCGGGATGAGTCCACAGCAGATCGAAGAGATCATGCTTTCAAAAGAGTTTATCGGATGGGTGAGTGGCAAGCTTGAGCATGGATACAATTACTATTACAATCGCCCCGACGACAATCCGTCGATTTTGAAGATCAACCTTTCGCTCGATTCCACTTCTGGATTTAACCTCAACTCGAGTCTCGCCAACGACCTATCGCTGAACTTTGCGTTGGCCGAGATCATGGCGCAACCATCCGCGATTGCGAAGAACAACTTCGACAGCTTGTTTGTACCGCTTCGGGTGATGGCGGCCGACATTTTTACCCAAAACGAAGTAACACTCAGGTCCGGGAATTTGAGCGATGCCTTGCGCGCCACCCAAACGGTACCGTATTTCTATCGACCAATCAAGGTCGATAACAAGTATCTATTCGATGGCGGGGTATACAATAACTTTCCCGTCGACGTCATGCAGCGTGATTTTAACCCCGAGGTCGTCATAGGGAGCAACGTGTCATCGAAAGTGTATGAAGAATATCCCTATGGGGAAGATGAGAAGCTCATTTCTCGCTCTTTGCTTCACATGTTGCTCGACAAGTCGGACCCAAAGGAGATCCCACCCACGGGTGTGTACATACAACCCAACCTGCGAGGTTTATCGGCGCTTGATTTCACGAGGGTTCGGGCACTGATCGATAGCGGTTATGCTCAAACTATGAGGCAAATGGACGAGATCAAACGCAAGGTAGGGCCCTTGCGCCGGACTTGTGAGCAAGTCGCCGAGGCGAGGAATACTTTCAACAATAAAAGGACGGCATTTGAAATTGAGAAGATTGTATATCAAGGCTTCAACTCACGTCAGCAGCACTACCTCGACAAGTTTTTTAGAAACGGCAGACGCCCTTTGTATTTCAGCGATGTGAAAGAAGGCTATTATAAGCTTGTCACCGACGACTACTTTCACAACATCTACCCAAGTTTCCAGTACGACCCTGGGAAGAAGATGTTTGACTTCAAACTGGCGAAGAGGCCACAGAACGACTTTCAGATCGACTTTGGTGGAGTGGTGTCGACAAGAAATATCAGCACGATGTACCTCGGTGTGAATTACTATTACTTTAACCGCACGCTGACACACGTCATGGCGAATTTTCATGCGGGAAATTTTTATAAGTCGGCGCAGCTCAAGGCGAGGTTGGATTTTCCTAGCCTAGGTCGCTTTCACCTTGAACCCGAAGCGACATTTAACAACTGGGATTTTTTGGAAGGGAAAGATATTGTGCTGGACAATTTCCCACCGACAGTTTTGTATCGCATTGATCGAAAAGTGGGTGCAAGCCTTGGAATACCCGTTGGTGGCCAGTACAAAGCTCAGGTTTACGGGTATTACATCAATAACTTTGATCGGTACATTGATTCAAACGTCTTTGTGTCGACCGATACGTTGGATCAATTAAGAATAGCTGGTGCGAGGACGGGTTTCGCGCTTTCGACCAACACTTTGAATAGGAAACAGTACGCCTCGCAGGGCAAACGCTACCAGTTTTCTTTTGATTGGTTCAGTCTCAGTGAGACATACGCGCCCGGTAATACGTCGGCTGTTGCAGCGTTCAATGCTCGGCACCGGGCGTGGGTCCGTGGAAAAGTGACACTTGAAGAATACTTCCGGAAAGGATTTTATAGTTCAGGATACCTACTCGAGGGAGTGATTTCGAATCAACCATTTCTGAGCAACTACCGAGGAACCATTATCAATGCACCAGGTTTTGGACCACTTCAGGATAGCCCAACCTTGCTTTTGGAGAACTTCCGCGCCTTCAACTATGTGGCGGGAGGTTGGAGAAACGTCTTTTCAGTACGTAAAAACCTGGACTTTCGACTTGAGGGCTACGTTTTCAAACCATTTCAACAATTGGTCGCTCAGCCCGACCAGACAACGGCCGTCAGCGAGAACCTTACGCGCTTCTTTTTCGCGGGAACTGCGGGGCTGGTCCTGCATTCCTCTGTTGGCCCTATCAGTTTGAGCGTGAACTACTACGACGACCGGGAGAACCAGCTAGGAGTTTTGCTGCATGTAGGATTCTTATTATTTCACCCCACGTCACTGAACTGATTTGATTGATTGCTAACCGATTGCACACTTTGACGCCGGGAAACAATCGAGGGTATCGATGTAGTATTTCTCCGCATTTTTAAAAATTTTAGCTAAGTTTAACCCTCAAAGCATAGCTGTGCATGAGGCGTTACCTAATCCTGCCGTTCTTAGTTTTCGTTGCTAGTTCTTTTACTTTCGCCCAAGAAGTGCAGTGGGCATCGAAAGTCATTGAGTTCTCTAGTCAATTAACACCTGTCCAATATTCTGCCCAACAGATTCTCGGCAAGCCGAACGTGCTTCCCGCAGGGGGTCAAAATCCCGCTGCTTGGACGCCCGACAAGCCCAAGCGTCGTGAGTTTATCAAGGTCGGTTATGAGCACCCTATTCAAGTTCAACAGATCGCTGTAGCGGAATCCTACAATCCCAGCGCACTGTACCGGGTACTCCTTTACGATGAGGCGGGTGTCGAACACGTCGCACGGACGCTTAACCCGACTCCAGTGCCCCTTCAACGCCGGATGCTGAACATCTTCATCCAAAAGACCACTTTCAAAGTTGCTGCCGTGAAGCTCGAGTTCGACGGTGGCGCCTTGCCAGAATACTTCTCCATCGACGCGGTGGCGATCACTGACTCTAACCTTCCAATTGTTGCAACCATTGTAACACCGGAACTCCTTGCGTCGGGGATCGTGGTAGAGCGCCTCGATGACAATGTGAACTCAAATGCCAGCGAGTACAACCCAATGCTCTCACCGGACGGGAAAATCCTGTACTTCAGCCGTGCCAACCACCCCGAGAATATTGGTGGTGTCAATGACAAGGAAGATATCTGGTATTCAGAACTCGGTGCCGATGGAAAATGGTCCCAGGCGAAAAACATGGGTCCAGAATTCAACAATGCCCAACCCAACTTTATCAATTCCATCACTGCTCCCACACCCGATGGAAAAACGGTGGTCATGCTCCTAGGTAACAAGTACCTGGAAAAGGGAAAGATGGTTGCTGGGGTTTCGATCAGCAACAATGTGAACGGCAAATGGACAAAACCAAAACCGCTCAACATCGAGAACGACTACAACTTTAATGAGAAAGCAAACTACTTTTTGACCAACAGCCGCAAGGCACTTTTGATGTCTGTGGAGCGCGAAGACTCCAGAGGAGGTCGTGACCTTTACGTCAGCTTTATGAAGCCCGACAGTTCGTGGACGGAGCCGTTGAACTTGGGTGACAAGATCAATACAGCAGGAGAAGAGACGGCGCCTTTCTTGGCTTCTGACGATCAAACATTGTATTTCTCGTCAAATGGATTCAGCGGCTATGGCGGATCGGACGTGTATATGTCGAAGCGCCTGGATGACTCTTACACCAACTGGAGCGACCCCAAGAACATGGGCTCGGACATCAACTCGAAAGGTGAAGATTTGTTCTTCCACATCCCCTCGACCAGCGACTATGCGTACTATTCGAAGGGTACAGAAGACAACACGGATATCTACCGTGCGAAGTTGCCTTTCTACAACAGCCCGCAACCTTACGTGATCGTGAAGGGTAAACTGATCGATGCGAAAACCGGTAAACCTGTTGGCGCCAAGATCATCTACGAGAGACTTTCAGACGGTAAAGAAATGGGTATCGCTCAATCTAACCCCGAGACTGGTGAGTACGAAATTCGTTTGCCCGGTGGCGAGCTCTATGGCGTTCGTGCCGAAGCCGAGGGCCATATTTCGGTCAACCAAAACTTGGATTTGAGAGACTTTAAGACCGATGGCCAGGTCACATTCAAGGACATGTCGATCGCTCCAATCGAGCTCGCGAAGCTGGAGCCTAAAGTGACCATCCCTCTCAACAATATTTTCTTTGACTTCGACAAATTCGTGCTTCGCCCCGAGTCATTCCCAGAACTGAATCGATTGGCGGAACTATTGGAGGAACACCCTTCAATCAATATTGAAGTATCTGGTCACACCGACAACGTGGGTACAGACGAGTACAACTTGCGCCTGTCGAAGAACCGCGCTGAGAAAGTAACTCAATACCTCTTGCAGAAAGGGATCACCAAGGAGCGCATTAAAGCCACTTCGTATGGTGAAAGTCGCCCTGTTGACACCAATGCAACAAAAGAAGGACGCCAGAAGAACAGGCGTGTTGAATTCACCATCCTCACCATGTAACGATGAGAACCATCGCGATCGCAACCATTCTAGCCGCCACCCTCACAACGGGGCTAGCACAGGGAACTGCTGACACCCTTGTATATGCGGAAGGAAAGATCCTGAACGCAGCAACAAAAGAACTAGTATCAGCAACCATCTCATACCAGAGTCTGCCGTATGGCAATAAGGTAGGATTGCTTACAGGGACATCTTTTCGATTCCCGATGTTTGACAAAGAGCGGTATGAGATTTTGGTGGAGGCACCAGGATTTGCCGCTGCCAAATACATGCTGGATCCAGCCGAAGCGAAGGACCGCGTGGTGTTGCGAGATGTAGAGCTTGGGTTGCCCAGCAGTGCTGCCAAGGTTGCCGAAACCACGCACACGGTAGGAAAGGTGATGAACCTCGACAACCTAATTTTCCAGCTTGGGAAAGCGAAAATTGAACCCGCTTCTTACGCCGAATTGGATCAGGTGGCAAACATGTTGAAGGCCTACCCGAAGATGGTGATTCAGCTCGAAGGTCACACCGACGTGAAAGGAGATCCTAAACAGAACATGCGACTCTCGCAAGAGCGTGTAGACGCGGTGAAAGAGTATCTCGTGACCAAAGGAGTGAACAAGAACAAGGTGAAGACCAAAGCTTTTGGAGGTACTCAACCACTATCCCGTGCAGACACCGAAGAGGCTCACAAGATGAACCGACGCGTGCAGGTGCGCATCCTGGAAAATTAATCTAAAGACTAGGTTTCAGCAAAGAACCATCAGCGAGAAGCTACCGGCTGATATATCGTCGACGCCCAACGTTGAAGGATTGTATCTTTAACATCCTTTTCCAAACTAGCTGAGCTTACCATTTGGCAGAGAACCGAAGCCAGTTCCCAAGCCCTTGGCGAAGGCCGTGTGGCAACCGACAGCGAGAGTTTCTCCGAGCAATCAGCCCATTGTTTCGCATTAAATGCCCTTACGGCCTGGTTGAAATACAAGAGACTGGCGAGGTGCTCGGGAGCGATTGACTGCCATAACCCGAATGAATAACGAAGCTCGCGCGAAGTGGACGCTTCCAAATTGTTCTTGCGATAATTGCTCAGGATTTCGTTGATGCGCGATGGCTCTGAAATAAAGCCGCCAAAGCGATCCGTCGTTTCCAACACCACTTTTCCAGAGGTCGTTTCTACCATCATGAAGATGTGGTAGTTGGTTTCGATTATTTCAAAACTGTAACCGGCACGCGTTAAGATATCGGCGAAGAGGGTGGTGGCGGTGAGACAATCGTAGCGCCCTTGTCCGATCTCCTCGAGACCAGCATACTGAACGTAGTGCTTAAGAAACTGTTTGTGCGTCTTGTTGAAGATTGCCCGAAGTTGGGCCGCACTGCCCACAGTCCGGGTGTCGAAAGCGTGGTGGAGTATTAGATCAATCTTGGATGATACCAATTCGCGGCCAGCGGCTCCGTTGGTTGTCGCCCAAGCACCTTCGAGCACCTGTGCTTGTGCCGAAAAACTCGATACAAAAACGAGAAGGATGGTGAGAGGATGAACCGCGCTTTTCAAACCCACAGGTAACATTAGTAACACTAAGTTAACATTCAGGTAACATTGAGTCAAGTGGGCGTAACATTGAGGTAATCTTGGCGGGCGTTCCGAAATTGATAACTTTAGGTATGACGGTAGGAACGATTTCGAACTTCGGGATGCAACGCGACTATCTGACGGCGTTTTCAGCCTTGAAAGCGCGGAGCCAGGAACTGCGGTCGGAGCCTATTTCCGCGCGTGCGAAACGCCTTCGAAAGCTCGAAGAATGGGTCAGAAATCACGTTTCTGATATAGAAAAGGCCATTTTTCTAGACCTTGGCAAGCCGCCGATGGAAGTCGGGACCTCAGAGATATTTCCCACCCTCGCAGAAATTCGCCATGCCCTCAGGAACCTCCGCCGTTGGACGCGGCCTACCCCTGTCGACGCTCCGATCACATTTTTGGGCACCAGGTCTGAAATTCGGTACGAGCCAAAAGGGACTTGTCTGATTATCTCACCTTGGAATTATCCTTTTCAGTTGTGCATCGCACCCTTGGTTTCCTGCCTGGCCGCGGGCAATACTGCAGTATTGAAGCCTTCGGAATTCACGCCGAACACGGCAGCCTTGATCTCAAAGTTGGTGGCAGACGTTTTTGAACATGACCTTGTCGTGGCCATGGAGGGCGACGCTTCGGTGTCGACTGAATTGCTGAAGCTTCCCTTTGACCACATATTCTTCACAGGGAGTCCCCACGTGGGGAAAGTCGTGATGCGAGCAGCCGCGGAACAACTTGCGTCAGTTACGCTGGAACTCGGTGGAAAATCGCCAGCGATCATCGATCAAACAGCAAGTCTGCGTGATGCGGCAAAGCGAATTGCCCTCGGAAAATTCTTAAACAGCGGGCAGACGTGTATTGCACCAGATTACTTGCTCGTCGAGCGCTCCGTCTGCGACGAATTCTTGACTTTGTTGCAAGAAGAAGTAAAGGCAGTGTTCGGGCGAAATGAGGATGTGAACACGAAGAGTGTTGACTACTCGCGAATTGTGAGCGAACGCCACTTCCTTCGGTTAGACAACATGTTGAAGGATGCGTTGGCAAAAGGCGCAAAGCTTATCAATTCGAACGAGCCGGACGCAAACAGTAAATTCTTTCCGCCCACGATACTTACTCAGGTGAGGGATGGGATGCTTGTGATGGAGGAGGAAATATTTGGACCAATTTTACCGGTACTCACTTACGATTCGCAGCGAGAGGTAGTGGATATCATCAACAAGAGGCCGAAGCCGTTGGCACTCTACGTGTTTTCTTATCGAAGTTCATTTCGTGAGTTTATTTTGAAAGAAACTTCTGCCGGCGGCGTGTGTGTCAACGACTGTGTCATACAGTTCATTCATCCAAACTTACCATTTGGAGGAGTCAATAACAGTGGTATAGGTAAGTCCCACGGCCACGCGGGATTCCTAGCGTTCTCCAATGAAAAACCGATCGTCAGACAGAAGCGCGGGCTATCAAATGCCTATTTGTTTTACCCGCCTTATACGCCTTTGAAGCGGCGCATTTTGGATGTAGTACTACGTTGGTTTGTCTAAAAAGTTGACTATTTCGAGTTTGTCTGTGCAATAATTCGACTAAAAGCACATTTTAAATTTGCCGTTAAAAGCGATTGGGCAAGCCGCTCAGCGCAGTTGTTTTCGTAATTTCGCGGTTCAAATTATACCAATATGAAGGTCATCAAGCGGATTCTGATCGTCTTTGGCGTTACCCTGATTCTGCTCGTTGCAGCAGCGATCATTATTCCCATCGTTTTCAAGGATGATATCAAAGCCTCGCTCGACAAGGCGATAGCCAAAACTGTAAACGCCGACGTCATATTCGATGTCGACAATTTTAGCTTGACCGTTTTTAAGAACTTCCCCAACGTCACTATTCAAATCAAGGAACTCGGCGTCTTCAACCGTGAGCCA
The DNA here is from genome assembly GCA_044226945.1 of Cyclobacteriaceae bacterium. Taxonomy (GTDB): domain Bacteria; phylum Bacteroidota; class Bacteroidia; order Cytophagales; family Cyclobacteriaceae; genus ELB16-189. The sequence continues at coordinate 75,396 of JBGAGB010000015.1, forward strand.
TTTGATAACGTGCCCCTGTTCGTGATGCAAGAATTGGACGTAGAGGTGAACTTGAAGGACATCATATTCGGAGATCAGCTGCGTGTGAAGGGAATCACGCTGATCGATCCACAGATCACAATTAAGGTGCTTAAAGATGGACGTGCCAATTACGACATCACCTACCCATCCACAGAAGCCACACCTGAAGCCCCCGACACAAGCAAGTTTGCTTTCGGCATCGACCACTGGGAAATTGTAAACGGGCGTGTGGTCTACGATGACCAATCACTTCCTTACTTGCTGGATATCCGTGGCTTGCAGCATTCCGGTAGCGGCGACTTTACTCAAGATGTATTCGATTTGCGGACACACACCGTGGCCGACTCAGTCACTACCGCGTATGATGGTGTCGAGTACCTGACCAACAAACACTGCGAAATTGATGCGATCATTTCGATCAGTGAGAACTTTAGCAAGTTTACACTGAGGGAGAACACCGCCAAGGTTAACGACTTTGCCATGAGCATGGATGGCTGGGTGAAGATGAATGCCAATGATTACGGCATGGACCTTACTTTCAAGAGCCCAGAGAACTCCTTCAAGAGCTTACTCTCGTTGGTACCAGGTATGTACACGAAAGATTTTGGAAGCATTAAAACTGAAGGAGAGCTTGCATTCAGTGGAGCCGCAAAAGGCACGTACTCCGATACGCAAATGCCGGCTTTCAACCTTGCTTTGGCCGTGAACAACGCCATGTTCCAATATCCGGATCTACCTAGCGCGGTGAAAAACATCAACATGGACCTTCTGATCGAAAATGCGACGGGTAATCTTGACAACACGGTCGTTGATTTGAAGAAACTCCATCTTGAGTTTGGAGCGAATCCTGTGGATGCCCGCATGAGGATCGACAATCTCAAAGATTATAGAATGAACGGCGAGCTCGCAGCCAAGTTGAACCTAGCCGAGTTAAGCAAGATGTTCCCAATGGACGGTCTCGAGATGAAGGGATCATTTGCTGTTGACGCAAAAGTGAACGGCGTGTATGATAGCATCAAGAAAATTATACCGGCAGTGGACGTAACTATGGGTTTAACGGATGGCTATGTGAAATCGTCCGAGTTCCCAGCGCCACTCGAGGATCTGAAGATGAGTGCAACCGTGAAGAATTCGAGTGGCAAAATGGCTGAGACCGTTGTGAACGTGAGCAATTTCTCAATGATGTTGGAAGGCGAGCGATTCGATGCCAACATGATCGTTCAAAACCTAGATGACTACACTTGGGATGTCAACGCAAAAGGTGGCGTAGACTTAGAGAAGATGACCAAGATTTTTCCTTTGGAAGGCATGACGGTGGCAGGGAAAGTGAAAGCCGATATTCATACCAAAGGTAAGATGTCGGATCTTGAAGCCGAACGTTACGACCGACTGCCTACGAGCGGTTCGGCGTCCATGAGCGCATTCAAGTTTACGATGAAAGACATGCCTGATGTGACCATCAAGCAATCAGATTTGGTGTTTGACCCTCGTAAGATCAAACTCAAAAACACATCTGGTACGATTGGACGAAGTGACTTCGCAGTGACCGGGGCGGTGAGCAATTACATCGGATATGTGTTCGGCAACAACGAAACGATTAAGGGAAATGTCGACTTCAAGTCGAATTTGTTGGACTTGAACGAGTTCATGACCGACAGCGAAGAGACTACGACGCAAGACACGTCTTCATTCGGGGTAATTCCCATTCCTGCGAATATCGATTTCTTACTACGCTCTTCCGTCAATACCGTGAAGATGATGGATTATACGATGACCAATGCATCAGGAGATGTTGTCTTGAAAGATGGAGTGGCCAACCTTAGTGGATTGAAGTTTAACATGCTGGGGGGTTCATTTGTGGTGAACGGCGCCTACGATACGAAGGACGTCAACCACCCGAAGTACAACCTGTCACTCAAGATAGACGAGTTGTCGATCAAGCAGGCGGCCACGTCGTTCTCTGTCGTTTCCACGTATGCTCCAATCGCAGGTCTGGTCAATGGAAACTTTGGGACCGATTTCAAGATTAGTGGCGAACTTGGTCAAGACATGATGCCGAAGATGGGAACTGTCAACGGTTCAGGTCTGATCAAGATTGCACAAGCAGCGCTCACTGAGTCGAAACTCGTGTCGGGCATCACATCGCTTACCAAACTAGAGGATACCGATAAAGTGACTCTGAAAGATGTGCTTATGTCGGCAGCGATTGACAACGGCCGCCTTACCGTTAAACCCTTCGATGTGAAGTTTGGCAGCTACGCCACCAATGTAACAGGAAGCACTGGACTGGATGGAACCATCGACTATACGTTGAAGATGAACGTACCCGCTGGAAAAATCGGAACGCAACTTCAAGGGTATGTAAACCAGGTAACGGGAGGCACGAATGTATCGAAGGAGATTCCCGTGACAATTGGTGTGGGAGGAACCTATAAAGATCCCAAACCAGCGCTGGTCATGGCCGAGCAGAAGCAACAAGTAAAAGATGCGGTCAAGGAAGAAGTGAAGCAAACAACAGAGGCAGTGAAGGAAGAAGTCAAGGCCACCGTGCAGGAGAAGACCGAACAAGCAATTCAAGAGGCCGTCAAGGGTGGTAATCCGAAGGACATCATCAACAATGTGCTTAAGGGCGATTCAACGAAGAAAGACAGTACCAACCAAGTACAACAGCTGCAGAACAAGCTGAATAATTTGTTGAAAAAGAAGAAGAATAATTGACCCGCCTTCGCCAAGGCTACGGCGGGCAACGCTCTACCTACGCTTCGCATACCCCAAGGCTCCGGCGGTTGGTCCCCAGGCGCCGCCACCGGGAGTTTCGATGATGAGACGGTCGCCTGCATGAACACGGGCGCTGTCCATTCCTTTGAGGAATTCTTTTTTTCCATTTGCACGGACGATGTACTGCCTACCACATTTTCCAGTACCACCACCTTTCATCCCGTAAGGTTCTTCGACACGGTGTTGTGACAAGATGTTGAGTTCTAGCTCATCCGTAAACAGAAACTCACGAACAATACCGTCCCCACCATTCCACTTTCCTTTGCCACCGGAACCCCGCCGAATTGCGAAGCGTATGAGCCGAATAGGAAATCGCCACTCTAAAATTTCTGGGTCTGAAATGCGCGTGTTAGTCATGTGTTGGTGCACCGCACTAGTGCCGTGGAAACCAGGACCAGCTCCCGTACCGCCACAAATCGTTTCGTAGTATCCAAAAGATCTATTCCCAAATAGGAAGTTGTTCATCGTTCCTTGACTGCAAGCCGCCAGTTTCAGCGCCAAGAGTAGAGTGTCGGTCAGACGTTGGCTTACTTCGGTATTGCCACCAACCACAGCAGGTGGCGTAGCGACATCAAAGTTTGGATTTAAGAGACCAGTTGGAATTTTTAATATTACGCGATCCATCAAACCTTCATTCATCGGGATCTCTTTTCCAACCAAAATCCTGATCACGTAAAGCACCACACTCTGTACGATGGCACGCGTAGCATTTAGGTTACCTGGGTGCACTGCAGAGCTACCCTTGAAGTCAACAACTAATTTGCCATTCGACAGTGCAAGGGATACACGTAATGGGGAACCATCATCGAGGTACTGTGTGGCGGACGCACGCTTGAATTTTAGGTCTCTCAACTTGGCCCGAATCAATTCGGCGGCATGCTCGCGGATTTTTTTCATCTGCATCCGTACAAGCGCCGGAGAATATCTTTCACAAAGCCTTACGATTGCCTGTTCTCCAAAATTAACCGATGCGAGAGCACCATTGAGGTCGGCGCGGTTCTCTGCCCAGGCGCGAGTCGGCCAAGTTGCGGTTGTGAAAACCCGCTCCACCTCATGCCAATGCGCCTCATCCTTGCGAACCAAGTACATCGGCTCGATGATGACGCCTTCTTCTTCCAAGGTTCTCGCGTCGGCGGGCATGGATCCTGGCTTGCGACCGCCGATCTCAGCATGGTGTGCTCGGTTCGCAACAAAAGCGATACGCTTGCCATTCACGAAAACCGGTTTGATGAGTGTCACGTCCGGTAAGTGCGATCCACCAAAAGCCGGATGGTTGGTGATGATCACATCGCCCTCGCGCATGTCAATTTTTTGGACCACTTCTCGCACACACACGCCGAGGCTACCCAAGTGAACAGGAATGTGTGGCGCATTCACGACGAGGTATCCATCTTCGTCTAGCACCGCGCAAGAAAAATCAAGTCGCTCTTTGACGTTGATGGAAAACGAAGTGCGTTGCAACATCGCGCCCATCTCCAAGGCAACGTTTGTAAACCGATTCGTGAACAATTCCAGTTCGGCTTCCGAGCTATGCTTATTCACCACTACCGACGCCATGCGGTTTTCCAGCAGCGCATTGTTGTATTCGTCCAAAGAAAAGACCCAACCGGATTCAACGAGCGTCGTTGAGTTGCTGCTCGCCACAATCGCTGGCCCTTGGATGGTTGCACCGGGATGAAGTTCCTCCCAAGAAAAGATGCTGCATGTTTCTTTACCACGAGAGCCAATCACGAATGAATGGCGTAGCGCTTTGGGTTGGTATGCCGCTTTTCGGCTGTTTCCGACACTCGATTCATTTCCCTTCGTTCGGGCAATCACTCGAACCGACTCTGCTTCGAGCGTTAACTCGAGCCAATGTGAGAAGGTTCTTTCATACCGTTCGCGAAATGCATCCCGGATCTTTTCAAATGAAAATCCAGTTTCCTTAAGATCGATTTCGAGTTGATTTTCTTGCCCTTTGAAACGAACGAATATAAGTTGATCTCCAACTTCAATGTCTTTTTCAGGGATGCCCTCAGCAATAAGCTGTTTCTTCCCTTCCTGGTAAAGTTCATCACAGATTTTTCGAAGGTGCGATGTTGCGCCTGACAGCGAGTCAAGTAGCAAGCGTTCAGCAAACCGCTCGATTCGTGCATGCCCGATTCCATAAGCACTTAAGAGTCCGGCATCATAGGGAATCAAAACGCGCGTGATGTTCAACATCGAAGCGAGTGCGCAAGCGTGCTGCCCTCCAGCACCGCCAAAGCTTAACAACACGTAGTCTGCAGGATTGTGCCCCGACTGGGTGGACACTTTTTGAATCGCTCCAGCCATTTTTTCATTGGCGATCTGAACTAATGCCAGTAATACCTGTATTCTCGAAGGGGGCTTCTTTCCCCGTCGATTCATTTGTTGAAGCAATTTGTCAAACGCCGCTTCCGCGTGATCTTTGGATAAGGGAATTGAAAAGTTGAGTGGGTCGATTCGACCAAGCAACAGGTTCACATCTGTGATCGTGAGTGGACCACCCGCGCCATAACAGGCAGGGCCCGGCGAAGCTCCCGCGCTTTCGGGTCCAACGGTTAGGCGATAGCCATCGAAAGAACAGATTGAACCACCGCCCGCGGCAATCGTCTCAATCGCTAACGAAGGAGAAAGGATTTTCAAGTTCCCCACGCGCGATTCGTAGCGATAATCCGGTCGTCCATTCAGCAGCGATACATCCGTAGAAGTACCGCCCATATCGAACGTAATAATTTTGGAATGGCCCGACTTTCCTGCGGACGTGAATGCCCCGACAATTCCTCCTGCCGGGCCGCTGAGCAAGCTGTCTTTTGGAAAAAAGTTCGATGCTGACGCCAGGCCGCCGGCGCTGGTCATGATCTTAAGTTGACCTCCTTTCAGTCCGCTGACGATGTTATTTACGTAGTTGTGGATGATGGGAGCGAGATAGGCATTCACAACCGTTGTTTCTGTTCGAGGGAGAAATCGAATCTGTTTTGACAATAGGTGCGAAACGCTAATAAATTCAATGCCCTCGCGACGCAGTTGAGTTGATAGGACGGATTCATGAATAGGATTTCGAAAGCTATTCAACAACGCGACCGCGACTGACTGGATTTTCTTTTTCTTTAAACGACGCACGATGTGCGCAACGTCGTGATCCAGCCACGACGTTTCAATCCCTCCACTAGGGCCGATGCGTTCTTCTATTTCGATGACTTCATCATAAAGCGGCGCTTCTTTTTGAACATGAAGGGCAAATAGATTTGGTCGTTGTTGATTGCCGATCACAAGCAGATCTGCAAAACCCTTGGTGATCAACAGGGCCGTGCGAGCGCCCTTGCGTTCCAAGATCGCGTTTGTCCCCCGTGTCGATCCGAGTTTCATGTCGACGGCAGGAAAGCTTGACGCAAGCGGAGTACCAGTCAACAAGCGAGTTGCAAAAACAGGTACTTCTTCGTCAGTATCGATCTCGAATGTTGCGCCAGTTAAGTTCTTCGGAAGCGGTTGATCGACGTGAATAAGTCCTCGACCTGTGTCGACTGATTGAATCGTGAACGAGCGATTCGTCGTGTTGGTGAATCGGAGCCGGAACCCATGGTAGAACGGTCCATCGAGCTGAATAGGAAAGGGCCAGTTCAATTCGGCAGCTATTGTGTGCGTCGCAAGATGTGCAATGACACGACCACGCAGCGAGCCATTGCTTAACACCTTGAGTCGCGTGAGGACACCCTGTGGATTGGTCGCTAGGCAGTCGGTGAACGTACCGCCGGTATCGACCCATATTTGCCACGGGCTCATTTTTCAGGGATCGACATGACGATCACTTTCACAGGCATGTGAATGCTCAAGGCACGCGCGAATTCGACGCTGCCATCTGGGCGCTCCCGCACAATGGGTTTGGTGTATAACAGGGTATCGGCGCCAAGCTTTTGGATATTGTCGGTGATGTCGCTGGGCCCAGAACTGGTCATGTATGCTTCAATAAGCTGAGATTCGATTCCAGCTACGGCGGAGTCCCCTGGGTGGATCGATCGGATTTTCACTTTCAAGGCCAACTCGAGTGAGTCGAGTAGTTTTTGATTGGCCATACCAGGGTCCTTCTTGGCAATTGTAGTCGCGATGGATCGACCAAGAGCGAATGCTGCGTCGGTAAGTTCGCCTGGCGACACGTACTTGATTTCGTCTTCCTTCATGCGATCATGGAGTTTCTTCCTTTGTTCGTCGCTGAGGGTTCCACCACACGATGCCAACACCAATAATGCCAATAGCAGCCAGATTCTCATGCAACAAAGTTAAAATGAATTGTACCTTTGAGCAACGTAATGCATGGGCGTGTTCGACGAAGATCTCAAGAAATGAGAATTTCACCGCCACAATGAGTTCAAATTAAGGATGGCGACCGAAGAAATTCAAGACGATCAGGACGACGAACTTTTTGTTCACCACAAGATTATTGCAGACCCCGGGCAGAGCCTCCTTCGGATCGATAAGTTCCTGATGGACCGGCTTCCAAACGTAACCCGGACCAAGATTCAGGACGGCATTCACCTTGGTTTCGTGAAGGTGAACGATAAACAGGTTAAGCCCAATTATAAAGTTCACCCTCACGACATCGTCACGGTGTCGCTCCCCGAGCCGCCCCGCGATAACGAGGTGAAGCCAGAGAACATCCCGCTGAACATCGTTTACGAAGACGATCACTTACTCGTGGTGAACAAACCAGCGGGGATGGTGGTGCATCCAGCCTATCAAAATTGGACAGGAACACTGGTAAACGCGTTGGTTTATCACTTTCAAGAGCTTCCGCACATGCCAGGAAATGAAGGCAGACCGGGGTTGGTGCACCGAATCGATAAGGATACCTCGGGCCTGCTCGTGATTTCAAAAACAGAAGCAGTCCTCACACATTTGGCGAAACAGTTTTTCGATCATACGATTGAACGCAGGTATCAAGCGATCGTGTGGGGTGTGCCTTCCCAACCGGAAGGGACGATAAATGTGAATGTGGGCCGGAGCTTTAAAGATCGACGCCTAACGACTGCTTTTCCAGACGGCGATTTTGGTCGGACTGCCATCACGCACTACAAAGTATTAGCTGACTATCGCTATGTTAGTTTAGTTGAATGCAGGTTGGAAACGGGCAGAACGCACCAAATCCGTGCGCACATGAAGTACTTGGGCCATCCATTGTTCAACGATGCAATGTATGGTGGAAGCGAAGTGCTGAAGGGTACGCTTTTCACAAAGTATAAACAGTTTGTGGAAAACTGTTTTCAAGTGATTCCACGCCAAGCGCTCCACGCAAAAACTTTGGGATTTATCCATCCAGCCACAGGCAAGATGATGAGATTTGATTCAGAGTTACCTCAGGACTTCGTCGACGTTCTCGCGAAATGGGAACACTACGTGAAGTATAACTAGAGAAGCCAGGAAATTTTTGGGGAAGAAAAACCTACTAGGTGCTGTTGGACACCTACAATGCATTCATTGGAACGAGCGGTCAGGCCTTTTGAACCTTACCTACCGGCTGATTTTTCAGCGCGAGGGCTATCTCGTTCATCGCTTCCTTCTTAAAGCGCTGGTAGCTCGTGGTACGGTCTGGACGGTTCAGTAGACCTTTGATGTAGGTCAGTACTTCTTCCATCTGCACCGCGTCCATCGAGTCCAGGCTTTGCAGGATCGCAAGTTTTGGAGATTGTAACATTGAACTTAGTGGTTGTTCCCACAAATAACGCAAAACAACTACCTCAGGTTCAAGCGATGACGTGCCTTTTAACGAAAGATTAAAACTGGGGAAACGCTGTATTTTCAAGCGTTTGCGGAGGGTCAATTGTTCGACAGATTCTGCCAGTGCGTGACCTGTTCGGAGATATGGGTTGGCAAATCGGCCTGCACGTTGGCATGCGCGAGGAGAGCGGCTGCGCCCAAGGCCTCACCCAGACGCTCCGTTTTGGTGTCAACTGTATCGGCAAGGAATATTACCGGAGTGTTTCGGTTGACGGAATACGTGCGCAGCGAGCGTACGAGTTCGAAGCCTGTGACCACAGGCAGGTCGGTGCCACAAACCACTAGGTCAAACTTCTCAATTCGGGACGTGAAGAGCCCATCCAGGCCCGACTCGAGATGCATGATTGCAAAATCCTTTCCTTCAAGTGTTTTGGAGATTTGTTCAACGACTTCCTTCTGCCTGTGAACCACAAGTATCTTCATCGTGTCGATTGCTTGGAACGCTACCATTGTAGTAGGCTTCTTCTTCCATTTTCGAAGCGATTGAAGTTCGCGATTCAGTCTATAGCCCTTGTGGGGATTCGATGGCTTGGACAGTCGCGCCGAGTAGTGCGCCTAAATAGGAATTGATCAAAATGCTGATAATATGACGTTTACGGAGATAGAAGGTGACGCACCCCCCAAATTGGGTATGGTATTATTGTACTACCAAAATGGTAGTATTCTACTATAGACGAAAGTGGGGTGTTAATTCACCAATCCGGTGTCGTAGGCAAATTTGACCAGACCTACCATGTTATGGACACCGAGCTTTTCCATGATGTTGACGCGGTGGTTGCGGACCGTGTTTTCGCTGAGCGACAGGCGCTGGCCGATTTCGCGGATGGTGAGTTCTTGACAAATGAGCAGTACGATTTCTTTCTCGCGTTCAGTCAAGTTCGCTTGACGGAACTGTGGTCGTTGGGGAGCTTTCTTTTCGAGTACGTTCTTTCGTAGTGCAGATGCCACGAGCTCGTTGTGATAGAAGTCCTTTTCCACCACGTGATAGATGGCGTTTTCTAGTTCATCTGGATCTGTGTTTTTGAGCAGGAAGGCGTGCACACCCATCTCGAGCATGTGGATAATGTACTTGTCGCTGTCGTGCATCGTCAGGATGATGATCTTCGTGTTGGGGTATTTCTTCAACACGTTTTCGGCGGTTTCAACACCGTCCATGATTGGCATTTGCAAGTCGATGATGGCTACGTCTGGCTCTGCGTACTTCATGAGGGTGAGCAACTCCTTGCCGTTTTCCGCGTCTTTCACTTCGGCGACTCCTTCGAAAGTTTGAATGAGGTTCACCATTGCTTTTCGAAAAAGCGTGTGATCGTCGGCGAGATAGACTTTCAGCCTTTTATTCATAGGGTACGCATACAATGATTTTACTCCCGCCTTTCCTTTCACGATCGATCGAAACTGATGCGCCTAAGAGTTGAACCCTGTTGCGGATGTTGAACAATCCGAGGCTTTTACGACCGGCTTCTTCCTCCTGTTTCACGTCAATTCCGACGCCGTTGTCTTCCACAATAAGATAGATGTTTTCTTTAAAATCGAAGACTACCTCTATATACGTGGCGCGAGAGTGCTTAAACGCATTGTTGAGAAGTTCTTGCGTGATTCGATAAATCATTAATTCTCGTTTCCGTTCTATTTTGCGCGAAACGCCAAGCTCTACCACGCCAATTTCGATTTGTGTCGTGATGCGCATGCGTTCACACAATTCGCGTACGGCGGTAATGAGTCCGAATTTTTCGAGGGTGGCGGGCATGAGGTCGCGGCTAATCTTTCGCACCGATTCGATGGTATCGTCGAGCATCTGCTTTTGTGCGTCCATGGCGTTGGGGTTGGGCATCTGCCTGGCGATAGCGGAGAGACCCACCCGGACAGCGGAGAGCATACCGCCGATGCTATCGTGGAGGTCGCCGGCGAGTCGACTCCGTTCGGTTTCCTGCGAGTCGAGCGTGGCTTCGAGTACCTTTTGCTGGAACTGGCTTTCGAGGAGTTGTTGTTTTAATCGGGCTTCCACCATTTTCTTTTGATAGAAGGTGATGAACAGGACGATTGCTCCGGCCAGAATGAGCATCCCGCCGGTACCGATGACGATGAGGAAGAATACTGGATTGTCGTTGACTTGCTCCACTTAGGTCGTTGTGACGTCCGGCAAAAATAAGATAATGTTGAGGGAGAATTGAGAGATTAATACCGGCGAACGGAACTAGTTCGCATTTGACGCACTTGCTCTCCTTCACTCGAGGGTAAACGCCCACTGACACCTTGGGAGGACAATCATCATTGACGTGGTTGGACTCGGGCGTCATACCCAAATAACACAGGCAGTATATCGCGTTGTGAATAGCCCAAGTTGCGATCCACGTTTCCAGTGTTGGCTCTGGGACGATGTATACCAAGTAGTTTGTGGCCAAGTTCGCAGCGAAAGCACCTGCAAAGTAGGTAAGCAGCGCTGTGTTAATCCAAAACATCGGGAGCTTAGTGATGGATTCGGTGGGTAGTTCACGAATCAAGACAAAGAAGTAGGCCACGCAAACGACCAGCATCGTGGTGGAAGTGGCCACTTTCATATAGGAGTTGATCTTGAATGGACCCTGGATGTAGAAAAGATTGATAAGTCCGAAGATGACAATGGCAATTGCTAGAGGCAATACCGCCGATCGAAACAACCTCGAATGAATCTTCCCTTTATAGAAAAACAAGAGCAAGGGAGCTTCGGCAAGTGCATCTATGCTATTTGACAAGTTCATGTTGACATGAAGGATCATCCCGCCGATCGTGCCAGCGATCTCGGTGAGCAACGAAAGAAAAAGGACGATCCCCAAAAACCGATAGTCAGATCGCTTTTGTGCTGGCAATCGAATGTAGGCAACAAAGGCTGCGACCAGCCCTGAGTCCATGAAGAAGGACGCGAGATCCAGTAAACTAGTATCGACGGATTCGAACATTTTCAGGTTTCCAATTTGTTAGCTGAGTCCACGTGTTTCATCGCATTCTAACCCGCAGGTTCGATTCGACTCTTGGCTCGTTTCCGTTCAAGAACAATGCCCACCCGATGCCAAGGTAGCTTGCTATAGCGATGGAATTGTGCACGGTCCATGTTGCGATCCAGATTTTTAAACTTGGTTCAGGAATTACATAAACCAAATAGTCGGTGGCAAGATTTGCTGCAAACGCGCCAGCAAAGTAAGTGAGAAGAGCAGTGTTCATCCAAAACATCGGCAATCGCGTGATCGACTCGGTAGGCAGCTCGCGAATCAGCAGAAAGAAATAATACACACAGACTACCATCATTGTAATCGAGGTGGCGACTTTTGAGTACGAATTGATCTTTAAAGGGCCGTGCAGATAGACAAAGTCCATAATGGCAAATAGGAAGAGGAAAGCTGCCAAAAAGAGCGCAAGCAACCGAATGCGAGGGGAGGATATCTGTTTGCGGTAAAAAACTAACAGCAGGGGGCCTTCAAGAATTGCATAAATACTGTAACCCGGATTCATGTTGACGCGCAAGATCATCCCGCCGATGATTCCTGCTACTTCAGCCAGCAGGGCAACCAATAGAATGATTGCTTGCAAGCGATAGAATCTGCGACTCTCAATTGGAAGCAAAGCATACAGAACCAGTGTTAAAGCTATTGTGATAGGCTGGATTATTCCGGTAACTGAGAGCCATGTGGTGTCTACCATCAAACCGTTTCAGGTAATTGCAATAATAGAAGAAATTGGCGCATCCAGAGTCCCGAATGCGCCGAAACATAGTAACATGGCGTCAAAAATTTGCCTCGCTACTCATTCGTCGGGAGACCCGCAGTAAGGCGGACATGGTTTCCCACTATCAAGTGCAAGTCCGAAAGTTTTCGATCCATCAATCGGTCCAATGTTCTTCTCCTCCGGCGTTACTGCCACCAAGACAAGTTTACTCACGCCATTGTCGTCCTTGGCGTAATAGATCCGAACGCCGATCGCTTCGCCTTGTGCCATCAGCTCGTTGATCTTCCGAAAACCAAAGAACTCTGCCTTGACTTCCGTTGGACTAATAGTTTTTTGATAGTTGTCGATCCATCGCTGTGCGAGGTTGGGGTCGATCATCTCCCCTTCGTTTCCTGTGAAAGCCATACCATAGATTTTTTATAGACATCTTAAGATAACCAAATTCAGGTATAGCACCGTTCTTTCACGTAGAGAAACCAAAAATTCTAGGGGTAGATCGAAGTCTTAACCGAAAGTTCCTTTACTCGATTTCAACAATGATCTCAATCTCAACGGAGGTGTTCATCGGTAACGAATTCATGCCCACCGCCGAGCGCGCATGACGACCCTTATCGCCAAACACCGCCACCAGCAAATCCGAACAACCGTTAATCACTTTCGGTTGGTCGACGAAATCAGCAGGGCAGTTCACCATCCCCAAGACTTTCACAATGCGTTTCACGCGGTTGAGATCACCCAACTCGGCTTTCAACGTCGACAGCAGTCCAATCGCCGTCAAGCGTGCTGCATCATAGCCTTGTTCAATCGTTAACTCGCTTCCTACTTTTCCCGTCACATAAGTGCCATCCGCTTTCGTGGGACCGTGCCCCGCGAGGTATAACAGGTTGCCTGTCCGTACCGCTTTCACATAGTTGGCTACTGGTTTGGAAGGAGCCATCAACGTGATGCCCAGCTCTTTCAGTTTCTTATCGTAGTCAATCTTTTGCGCGAGACTAACCATTGATGCCATCATTAAGACAACAACTAGCGTAAAGTTTTTCATAGATGTTAGGTTTTACTGACACAGGGGTGTCAGTGGAGTGGATTACTTCGCTTTAAAATCAGTATTTTTTGAATATGAAAAAAGAAAAAAACAGATGCCCTTGGTGCCTCGGCTTTGATGAGTATATCCGATACCACGACGAAGAGTGGGGCGTTCCCGTGCACGACGACCGAGTTCACTTCGAGTTCCTCATTTTGGAGGGAGCACAAGCGGGCCTAAGTTGGTCTACTATTCTGAAGAAGCGCGAAGGCTATCGCCAAGCGTTTGCCGATTTCGACCCGGTAAAAGTGGCGCGTTTCACCCCACAACGGCTTGAGAAAATTCTCTTGGATCCTAAGGTTGTCCGGAACAAACTCAAAGTTCATTCGGCAGTCAACAATGCCAAGCGTTTCCTTGAAATTCAAAAAGAGTTCGGCACGTTCGATCGATACATTTGGTCTTTCGTGAGCGGGAAGCCGATCGTCAACCGGCGTACAGGCAATGGCGATATTCCTGCCACCACCCCCGAGTCGGACGCGCTTAGTAAAGACTTAATCAAAAGAGGATTCAAGTTCGTTGGTAGTACCGTGATCTATGCCCACATGCAGGCATGCGGACTCGTCAATGACCATCGTGTCGATTGCTTCCGGTATAAAGAAACCTTCAAATTAAAATAGGTATTTCGCGAACGCGTAAACACCCAAGATCAGAAGTGTAATGCCGGGCACAAGCTTCACCAGCTTACTATTGGTCACATAGCCTGAAAGCCTGTGCGCGGCATAGGTAAAAAGGGTCAACAACAGCATGGCGCCGACGGAAGTACCAAAGACATAAGCGTGAAGCCTGCCAGCAGAAGAAAGATCAATCCATCCTTGCGCGCGCAGATAAGCGGTAACGACCAACCAGAATGGAATCGCCATTGGGTTAAGGATGCTTAACACGAGGCCGCGTCGGAACCCACTCTCGTTGAATTTGGTGACGAGTTGTGTGGGTTTCCGCGCCGACCAAATGTTGAGAATCCCAATCACCGTCATCACAATTGCTGTGATCAATTGAAAGTTTTCTGTCACAGCCGGAGTGGAAGTAATCCACGACTCGAACGCAACCGCGATCCATGTGTAAGGATACTCAATGATCGACACGGCAAGCGCAAATCGGAGAGCAGCGCCGATTTTCTTCTCCAAACCAAGTTGCAGTACGCATAGGTTGAGAGTCCCCGGCGGAATTGACCCGAGAAAACTAAAAACCAAACCTACGATAAAGACTTGTAAATAGATCATGTTCCTGACTGCAGCGCGCGAAACTTTCGATAGATCGCTCGCCCTTCGCGGAACGAAAGATAGGGAACGCCGCGCTTATGGTTGATCACACTGATCCGATACATGTCATCTACATGTTTGAAGAGGGTTGCCAATGCCTTCCAAAATGAAAAGCCAGGTTGATAGATGTGAGCTGGTTCCGCGCCGCATCCATTTAGCTCCACAATTTTCACACGACCATTTTCGAGGTCCTCCACCGAAGCGCATCGTAAGTCGAACCTTCCAAAGTAAAAACCGGGTATTTGTTTGCTGATTCGATTAAACGAGTCGTTCAACCTTGGAGTAATGAGGTGGTTGCCGTTCAAGAAAGTAGTACCAAGGCAGTGATTCCCAATAGACACCAGTTCAAGTGTAGCGCCGCCGGGAAGCACCTCGTTCAGCCGATCGCGATATGTTTCTTTTAAAGTATCCCACTGTAGCTTCGCGCGATCAAGTTGAAGAATCAATTCTTGGATCGTACTTTTTCCATCCCCGGTAATCGACAGGAACTTCTTCATCGTGATCGAGTTCACTTTCCCCTCGGGTTGATCTGGGTAACGAACGTAGAACACACCGAACTCAAGCGGACCTGCGACAAGTTCTTGCGCAATGAAGTCAAGATGAATTTCTGACAAATACTTTTCGGCATCGTCCCGGTTGCGAATTCGGCGTACCATCCAGCCACGCTCGCCAAGGTCTGGCTTGAAAATCAATGGAAACGAAAGTCCATGTTGCGTGAGGGTTGCGAGCAAACTGTCGATCGTGGTAGGAATTCGGATGAGCAGCGTTTTTGGTTTCACGTCATCCGGGACCAATCCCAATACTTCCGATTTCGATTCGCCCATCATTCCGCCCGTGAGTATTCCAGGGTTGGAGGCAGAAAAGAAAAACCACGAACGAGTGCGTGCCACAAGAAATATCCAGTAGATAAACACAGGCCCTTGCAGGATTCCAAAAGGCCAATATTCCCACGACGTGAGTTTAATAACGAAGTTGCTGCGCCGGACGCGTTGCCAAAAATTCATGCGACGGATACCCCTATTGATGAACCACCGAGTCCGTGTGCCGGAGCGTGGAGACGGCGATCCCGAATTCCGCGGGTAGTTGAACGTAGCTTGCCACTTCGCGCACGCCAATTTTGATGAGCGCCATGTGATGGACCGCGTGCTCGATGTTGTAGGTGAGCTCGCGGAAGTAGTTGGTCGCAATGGTCGTACAGGCATCCGAATGCCGGTCGTAACCTACATCCAACCTCAGGGGGATATCGTTTGTGGTGGTTGCGACAAAATCGCGGATTCGAGCGATTGAATCGAGGGCAATGTGCCGGTCGTTCTCAATTAACTTGTCGTGCGCCCGTTTGTCATAATTAATGACGCCGTCTTGAAGCCCTTTCTCCAGACAAAGAAAGAACTCCAATGTATGTCGCAAATGTTGCCCGATGGTTGAGTTGCTCAGGGCCGGTGAGGGCTTTGTGTAATCTCCATCCGACAGTTGCCGCACCGCTTCATCCAGTTGATCTAGGATCGAGGCACAGGCTCGTATCAGTTCCATATGTAAGTCGAGAGTCCTAAATAAATTAAAAACCTTCTAATATACGAGGGCGATCTGCCGCCCGGATTTTTTCAGCCGTCGGCGGGCGAAATTTCCGACGATGTTGGGTTTCGTGAAGCATCAAAGGCTGTTCAAATTTTTACCATCCGTCTTCACGTACCCCCCAACACTGCTGTGAGAGCGCTTTTGAGGAAAGAAATGCCCAAAACAGCGACGAACAATGAATGTTTAGCCGCGTACCATTGACTTTACCTCGGTCCAAACGAGGTCGGGTTCGAACCCGCGACTGATCGCGTACTTGGCCAACTTGTCGCGCCGGACGAAAGCGTTCGTTTCGTCGAGCGAGTCGTTTTTCTTGTGCAGCACGTCGTGGAGTGTTTTCAAGTAGTCGCTTGGGTCAATTTCACTTAGTCCCCGTGCGATGCATTTCGGGCTTACGCCGAGCGACGCAAGTTCGTTTTCGATCTTCAACCGCCCCCATTTCTTCATCCGAAAT
This sequence comes from Cyclobacteriaceae bacterium, assembly GCA_044226945.1. Taxonomy (GTDB): domain Bacteria; phylum Bacteroidota; class Bacteroidia; order Cytophagales; family Cyclobacteriaceae; genus ELB16-189. The sequence continues at coordinate 92,032 of JBGAGB010000015.1, forward strand.
TTGCCACCGGCAAACGCTTTCGCGAAACGTTCTTCGTTCAAAAATCCGTCTGTGATGAGCTTGGTGAGGATTTGTTCGACTTCGTCTGCGGAGAGGCCGTATTCAAAAAGCCGGCTGCGCACCTCCTGATGAGCGCGTTCTTGGTAAGCACAATACCGGTATATTTTCGCTAAGGCTTCGGTGGGGGTAGAGCGCTTTTTGCGAGGGATTGACTTGTCTTCGAAATCGGAATACTGAGCCATCGCGTATCAATAATACTTCGCAAAAGTTCATCCAAAAAAGCGAAGAACATTAAGACACGAGCACAAAGTTTTCAAATTGTCAGGAAAATCGGAGAGGTCCTACTTGATGAGGCCCTTCGTCTTCATGACGCTTTGAACAAACTTCCTTTCGTTGTCGGTATTGAAAATCTTGAATGGAAGGTGGATCAGTTGAGCCTTATTGATAAACAAAAGGAAGAAGTCTTTACCAACTTTTGCGCTCTTGATCTGGTCCCACTTGATGGGCATCCCTTCGCGAGCGTTCAATTTCATTAAGATTTGCTGACTGCTGATTTCGTAGTGGTAGCGTTCGAACAACATCTTGCCTTGATCAAGCTGGGTCACCCCGTAAAATTGGAGCCACCAGAAAAGTAAATAAAGACCCGCGCCGACGATGGCAACAATAAACCACCAAATGCTGGGAGCCCAGATGAAGCCCGAGCAGATCGCCAACACGATCAACGACACCCACCATTGCTGGCGGAGGATGTTCTTAAATGCCAGCCGGATGTAGTCATTCTTTTCCATCCGGTAATTCTTCGTCTTTACAATCATAACTCAACCCCGAAAACTCGTTCGGGACGGCAAAAATAACTTCTCTGGGCCAATAGTCGTAATCGGGGTGAGTCCTATTTCACGAACTTCAGACTTAGGTCGAGGCTCCGCACCGAATGGGTGAGCGCACCGACAGAAATGTAGTCAACTCCAGTTTCCGCCACCGCGCGGATGGTATTTTCGTTGATTCCACCACTTGCCTCGGTTTTGTAGCGACCCGCAATGAGTGCCACGGCGGTCCGCATGTCAGCCGGACTCATGTTGTCGAGCATGATCACATCGATTCCCCCGGTCTCAATAGCCGCTTTTACTTCGGCTAGTGTGCGGGTTTCAACTTCGATTCGGAGAGGTTTATTGATCGAATTCAAGTAACGGAGACTGTTTTCGATCGCGTTCCTGACACCCCCGGCCATGTCGGTGTGATTGTCTTTGAGCATCACCATGTCGTAGAGTGCGAAACGGTGATTAAGGCCACCGCCGATATGGACCGCCCACTTTTCCATGAGCCGGAAATTCGGAGTCGTCTTTCGTGTATCCATCAACCGAGCTTTTGTGCCCTCGATCAGTTGCGACAGTCGGCGTGTGTAGGTGGCGATGCCACTCATGCGCTGCATGCAGTTGAGCACCAATCGCTCGCACGACAGGATCGACTGCGACGGTCCTTCAACCGTAAATGCCACTTCTCCCGGCTGAATTGTGTCCCCGTCGGAAAGAAGTGGGTTCATCTGCAACCGCGGATCATAAAAATGGAACGCCATACGCGCGAGGGCGACGCCCGCCAAGATACCTGAGTCCTTCACCAGGAGTCGGGCCGTCGAAATGCGATCTGCTGGAACTGCGCCCAAGCTGGAATGATCGCCTTCACCTATATCTTCCTTGAATGCATTGCCAAGAAATACCGACAATGCCTCTTCGGTGAGGTAGGGGGGAAGATTCTCACCGGCAAACTCAACCATCAGTCCTTCACAAAATTGATTTCGTGAATCAGGTATGTTCCGTTCACCTCTTTCACCCGGATGACTACGTCGAATGTATCCGCATTGCTCACGTAACGTCCGATGGCGAATTGAAGTCCACCACGTGAAGAGCCGGTATGCACGATTGAAAATTCTGTGGAAGGGTGTTTTTTGAAGAATTCGCGGAGCACGAATTCAGCTTGGGCCTTGCTATACATGCTCACCTCGCCATCAAGATTCATGTCGACGGAGTTGTTGAAAAACTTGATCACTTCCTTGGCGTTGCCGGTCTTGATGGCATCTTTCATGGGAGAGAAGATGTCCTGGGCAAAGGCGGGAACCGCCACCAGACACACAAAAACCACACTCAAGCGCAATGATCTACCCATAAACAGTAACTAGTTCCAAAAGTATGCCATTATATCCTGAACATGAAATAACAACAACGCACACACATTATAGCAAATTATGCGACTGGAAACGTTTGCTGAAGCCGGAATTAATGTTCCGAGAGGCGAAGTCCGTCACGCAACCCTCTATATTTGCACTCCTATCCTTTTTTTCTATGAACAAGCGCGTTTTATTGATGATCCTCGACGGTTGGGGTCTTGGAAAAGACCCAAAAGTGTCGGCCATTGCCCATGCCAAGACTCCGTACATCAATTCTCTATACAAGAAGTACCCGATGTGTAAGCTCGAAGCGTCGGGTTTAGCCGTTGGATTGCCTGCAGGCCAGATGGGTAACTCCGAAGTGGGGCACATGAACATCGGCGCGGGCCGCATCGTGTATCAAGACCTTGTGCGGGTAAATGTGGCGATCGAAGAAAAGGAGCTTGACAAGAATCCAATCTTGTTGGAGGCATTCGACTACGCGAAAAAGAATCAAAAGAAAGTTCACTACATCGGCCTGCTCTCCGATGGCGGCGTGCACTCGCACATCGATCACCTAAAAGGGCTATGCACCATAGCCAAGAATAACGATATCAAGGAACTCTTTATCCATGCATTTACTGATGGTCGTGACACTGACCCTAAAGGTGGAGTGGGATACCTCCAATCGCTACAAGCGCATTTGAATAAGACAACAGGACAGGTCGCATCGGTCGTCGGTCGCTACTTTGCCATGGATCGCGACAAGCGGTGGGAGCGCGTCAAGTTGGCGTACGACCTTCTCATTCATGGAGCGGGAGAGAAAGCCACAGACTTGATCGCGGCTGTTGAAAAATCTTACGCCGCTGGAGTCACGGATGAGTTTATCAAGCCTATTGTCCACACCGATGCTTCGGGCAAGGCGATCGCAACCATCAGCGAAGGCGATGTTGTATTGTGCTTCAACTTCCGCACAGACCGCGGTCGTCAAATTACCCAAGCGCTTACCCAGCAAGACTTTCCCGAACAAGGAATGAAGAAGATGAAACTCTTCTACGTAACGTTGACGAACTACGACGACACGTTCAAAGACGTGAAAGTCATTTTTGATAAAGACAATTTAGAGAACACTTTAGGCGAAGTTCTTTCAAAGGAAACGTTGAAGCAGATTCGCATTGCGGAAACGGAGAAGTATCCACATGTGACCTTCTTCTTTTCTGGAGGACGGGAGGAAGCGTTTCCTGGTGAGTCGCGGATCTTGGCGCCGTCGCCAAAAGTGGCGACATACGATTTGAAGCCCGAAATGAGTGCTGCCGA
>JBGAGB010000058.1:0-10012 GCA_044226945.1 Cyclobacteriaceae bacterium
AACTTCCTTGTCTTATCTTTTGGAACGTAAATAGAGGTGAACAACTTCACGCCATCGCGCATCGGTATCGATACTTCCATCTTGTCGTAGTTCGCGGCGACGTAAACCGAATCAGGAATAGCAGCAAACGTTGAAATTGATAACATCAACAACAACGCAATCAACGCAGGTCTCATAGGTAAGAGGTTAAGTGGGAAAATTAACATTCCTCACCATGATTGCCAATACACTTAGGACGCTCGGTCGTTGGAATGTTCGAGAGCGCTAGCTATGTTTGCGCTTGTAATTGGTTCCCGCCGTTCATCAGAGCGACCGGGATTAAAAGGGAATACCGGTGAGAATCCGGAGCAGTTCCCGCTACTGTAAGCACCGCGAGTAATCGCAAAGCGTTGCCACCAATCTTCAGTCACTGTCTCTTTTTTGTGAGGCGGGAAGACCAGGCAACAGGGTGACCAGCCAGGAGACCTGCCATGTTACAATTGATGCTTCGCTGTTTTCGGGAGAAAGACGAGAAGCGACGGTTTGTTTAATTAAACATTCGAGTCCTGAAGGCGCTGTCTACATGGGTATGCGGCGTGTTGGTATTTGTTTCGATTGCGGTGGCCAACGCCCAAGCCAATCAAGAAACATATTCCGACTCGCTTATTCAGTTGCAAGAAGTCACGGTAACGCAATCGCGCCTACCAGCTTACGCGATTGGTCACTTTCAATTGCGGGTCGATTCATCGTCACTCCAAATGTCGAATGCAGGGAGCACTGCCGAACTGATGCGAAAGTTTGGCTTTGGTCATACCCGTTCTTACGGCGTCGGTGGCGTAACGACCCCTTCTTTCCGCGGAAGCGGTGGCAGTCATACCCAAATTCTATGGAACGGGCTCACCCTCGTAAGCCCGTTGAATGGACAGTCAGATCTGAGTTTGTTGCCGATGTTCTTTACCGACGCTGTCAATATTCAGACGGGTGGTTCTGCAACACTGTTCGGGAGCGGCGCCATTGGGGGAACGCTTCGATTCACGAACAAGGCATCCTTCCGACAGGGATGGAAAGGTTCCATCACTGAAAACATAGGTTCCTTCATGACGCAATTTCATGGAACATCTGTATCGTGGAGCAACGATCGATGGTCCACCTCCACACGGGTCTTTTACACCTCCTCAAAAAATGACTTCACGTTCACCAACCGAAACACCGCCCCTCCGACAATTGATACACGAGATCACAACGCGTTTCGTCAACTCGGTGTGCTCCACCAAGACTACTGGCAACTGAATGCCAAACAACTCGTCAGTCTCCGGATATGGGCGCAGGACAATCACCACGAGATCCCGAGCCCTGTTACGGTTCCCACACCAGCACAAGAAACGCAACAAGACCGATTTATTCGATCCATGTTGGGATGGGATTGGGATTACGGTGGTGGTCACCTGTTTATCCAGTCGGCTCAGGTCCACCATGAATACGACTATCGAAATCCGCTGATCAATCTGACCTCCAAGAGTTCGTTCGATACTTTTGTTCAAACCGCGGAAAACTCGTTCACTCTGTTAAAGAAAATTGAGAACACGAGTGGTCTCCAGCATCAAACCGAAGTAGCACATGGCGGCGATTATTCGGGCACGCGACGCATCCGCAACAGGACTGCGTTGTATACGACGTTCCAAAGACAAACGAGCCGATGGCAGGCGGTGTTCGCCGCGCGCGAAGAGTTAATAAATGGGCGCCTGACCCCGTGGTCACCCTCGCTTTCAGGAACCTATCAATTGAACTCCCGGATTTCGATTTTTGGCAACACATCTCGCAACTATCGCATCCCGACATTCAACGATCTCTTCTGGATAGGCGCCGGCGCGAGTGGAAATCCAAACCTGAAGCCCGAATTGTCGTGGAGCGAAGAAGTCGGACTTCGATCGCGACTCAACTCCGTTCGAACAAATTTGCTGTTCGAGGGCCAAATCGCATTCTTCAGCAACCAAGTTAATAACTGGATTCAATGGACTCCACAGGGACCATCGTGGTCCCCGAACAACATCAAGAAAGTATGGGCGCGTGGAATGGAGACAAACTTCCACGCAGCAAGGAAATTTGGAGCGTGGCACACCCAACTCACATTGAGATATAGTTTCACTGCATCTACGAGTGCCGATGTCTACGATGCGAATCGCCAAAACGAAGTAGGTAAGCAACTCTTCTTCACACCCCGCCACGAAGGATCACTCTCATTTCGAATCACCAAGCTTCGAAATACGTGGTCACTCATCAGTTCGTACACGGGACTTCAATACACCGACGAGGCAAACACGTCCTACTTGGCAATGAAAGCGTATCAAGTCACCAATTTCTGGTGGCAGCACACTTGGAGGTCGACTTCTTTCCAACTCGAGGTCAACAACATCTTCAATCAAGAAATACTCGCGAGACCTGGCTACCCGCTGCCGGGAAGAAATGTGAAAGCGGGAATAAATCTCCACTTCAACCAAAAGAAAACTCCATGATGAAAAAGTTACGGTTAGGCTCATTACTGCTCAACACCAGAAGGATTCTGGTATACGTCACTGTCGCCTGCTCCCTATTCAGTTGCCAAAACGATCCGACCCCAGAAGTTCCGGTTGGCGCCGAAGGATTCTTCGTCGTCAACGAGGGTGCTTTCAACGGCAGCAACACATCTATCTCTTTTTACGATCGGAAGAGTGAAACGATGACCAACAACGTATTCTCAAAAAAGAACGGACGTCCTTTGGGAGATCAGGCGCAGTCAGCCACAGTGTTCGAAAACAAGGCTTATGTGGTGGTACAGCACTCGAGCAAAGTGGAGGTGATGGATCCGTCGAACTTTGAATCACTAGGCACGATCTCTGGTCTTGAAAGCCCTCGTTATTTTATCGGGATCAACGCTACAAAGGGCTATGTGTCGGATTGGGGTGCAGATGGCCTGAGCGGTTCCATTAAAGTGGTAGACCTCACCACAATGAAGGTCACCAAATCGGTGCCACTAGGTTCCGGACCAAACCGCATGATATTGAAAGATGGATTGATTTATATAGCGTTGAACGGCGGTTTTGGAAAAGACACCCGCGTAATGATCATAGATTCGACAAACGAAGGGTTGCAACAAACCTTAAACGTGGACGACAACCCGAACAGCCTTCAATTAGATCAAGATGGAAACCTGTGGGTCGCTTGCAGCGGAGCACTTTCCTACAACGATGATTTCACGATTGATGAAGCCAAGAGCACCAAGCCTTCCCTGATCAAGTTGGATGGTTCCGGTAAAGTTTTGGCGCATTTCGTTTTCGAAAAGATCACGTACACTGGGCTCGGGTCGCTCGAAATGAATGCAACAAAAGATCAACTTTACTTTTTATACGATGACGCCGTGTACACCATTGGCATACATGCGACCACGGCCCCGACGAGTCCCTTGATCGACAAAACTTTCTATGGGTTGGCATTTGACCCGTTCGCAAATCAGATTATTGGTTGCGAAGCTTTGAATTTCTCGTCACCTGGAAAGATCTACCTCTACGATGTGGCAGGTACACTTCTGACAAGTATGGAGGTAGGTATTGCCCCGAACGGCATCGCGTTTAAGTAGTGCGATACTACTTTGATATGACCTCGGCTGCTTCGACAATGAAGTTGCCGTGGTCGATATCGCCCTCATTTAACTTGAGTTTTCCTTTGATCCTCAAGTATTGATCGGCGACAAATTTTTCGTGCTTCCCTTTGAAAATAATCTCGGCAATGGACTCCGGGCCAGCACCACCGCAGAAAAAGCACTGACTATATGGAAACTTGGACAAGATGATATATGCATCGCCCTCCACATCGATTGGAAGAAAATAGCCTTCGAGGCTGATCTCTTTCCCAACCAGGGATTTCAACTCGTCAGGAAATGTAGGCATGAGGAAATACTCCGCCGCCTTTTCATTGTACTTAGCGTCGAACTTTGTCTTGGCAAAGAGCGACCATCCTTCGGGCTGCGCTTGTACGGCGGTCGATGCCACCACGAGGCTTACAATCAAAAAGAGTGCTTTCATGATCTACAAACTGAAGGTCGAAATATACCGCTCGAATCAATTCCCGGAAAGGACTTTGTGAATATCTGTTCGATAGGCCTGCACAGCGGGAATTAAAGCGCAAACGACGCCGAGGGCGAGACTCCCTGACAACAACCACGCTTCCGTTGGGTAAAACACCCACGCGGTGAAGCCGGTCTGTGCGCCCGCCGGAACCAAGATCGTGAAGCCTGCCACCACGAGATGACCTAAGGAGATACCCACAACACTACCAAGGCCCGTGAGGAAAATTGACTCCAATATAACGAGTGAAAAGAGTCGACCGCGCCGAGCCCCCATCGATCGCATGATGGCCATATCGTAGCGGCGCTCTTTGAGCGAATTGTACAACGCGATGAAGATGCTCAAAGCGGACATGAATATGATCGTCGAAGCTATTCCCACCAGCACATCGACGCCCACACCCACGATCGAGTACAATCGTGCCGATTCAAATGCCGGCGATGCCGCTTGCATCTTCGTGTTGCTATTGATCATCCTCGGTAGTTGCAACGCCGCAATGGGGTTCCGAAAGCGAATCAACATGGAGGTGATTTCCTTGGTACTGTCGGCCAAATCGGCGCCGGCGACCAACCTTGATGGGCGTTTGATTTCGTGTTGAATCCCCAAACCTGTCGAATCTATTTGGTGAGACTCATGAACGCGCCAAATGCCTTGAACATTTGTAAACAACAAATTATCCGCAACTGTGTTTGACGGCGCAAGAATTCCCACTACTACATAATGGTTCTCTTGATGATCGTCACCATCGTTGGTTAGTCCGTGCGCGCTTACAAAAGTGTCACCGAGTTTCAACCGAAGGGTCGCCGCAACGGTTGCGCCTGCAACCACCTCAAGATCTTCTTTCCACCACTTTCCCTCAAGCAAGTCGACTCCAAGCAAATGGGTGTACGAGGTATCCGTACCGATGATGCGAAAGTTCTGATAGCTGTCACCCAGCGCGAGTGGAATAGCCTTCTTCACGAGCCGATTGGACGCGACAGCCTCCGCTTCGTATAACTTGATATTGCCCGTGGGGAAATCGATGTGAAATACGTTGCACAAGACAAGTTGCAGCGGGCTCCCCTTCGCCCCCACAACCAGATCAATTCCCTTCGAATTGGAAGTTGTTTTCTCTTCGAACTGATGACTGAACAATATCAGCGTCGTGATCACGCCGATTCCAGTCGATAGTAAGATCACATTCAAAGCAGTATTGAATGGCTTTGATCGCAAATAACTCCAGGCTAGCAAGAACAAGTTCATGATAGTTGGAGTTGACGTTTGATCTTTGATTTCAACCTCGCGTCGTGGGTGGCCACCAGCAAGGTTGCTTGATTTTCATGGGCCACCTCCAACAGAAGCTCGGCAACTGAATCGCAGTGTTTGTCGTCCAACGCAGACGTGGGCTCGTCGGCAAGGATGAACTGTGGCTTGTTCATCAAAGCACGAGCAATGGCGACACGTTGCGCCTGGCCGTGACTCAACCTAGTGATTTTAGAGTGTTCATAACCCGACAACCCAAGACGAATCAACACTTCTTGAGCTCGTGTTTCCACCGACTTATGGCCTGCCAGATACTGCGCTAGCAGAAGGTTTTGTTGTACCGACAATGCGGTCACGATATGATTCTTCTGAAAAATAAAACCGATGTGCTGCCCCCTGAAAATATCGAGCTGCGCCTCAGACAATGATTCTAGACTTGTTCCGTTTAGCTCAATATTTCCTCCAGTGGGTCGAAGGAGGCCGCCAAGCAAGTGAAGAAGGGTTGTTTTTCCAGAGCCAGACTGGCCCAATAGAAGGCAATGCTCGCCCTTGTCAACCGTGAAGTTGGTAAATTGAATGGGACTACGCCCATCGTAGGTATAGGTGAGGTCGTGGACAGCGAGCACGGTTACAACTTTTTACAATTAATGACAACTCTCAGCTTTTTGCAAACGTCCTATATAAGATGTTCCTAAACTACCTACTCCTCGCCCTCCGCAACTTGCGAAAGCAACGCGGCTACACGATCGTCAACACACTCGGTTTGGCGATCGGACTTGCCTCCGCCCTCTTCATCTTCCTATATGTGCGAGATGAACTCACGTTCGACGCTCATCATCCACACGCCAATGAAACCTATCGACTCGGCTATAAAATCGAGTTCCCAAATGGCGACATTGACGGGTTTCCCTCATCGCCCGCGGGTTGGGACAACTACATCAAAGATAATTACCCAAGCGTTTCAAGCATCACAAGCTTTACCAACGCCGGAATGCCGACAAGCATTCAACACGCACCCAGCGATCGGATTGTCTTAACGGAAGATATTCTCTGGGCTGAATCCAACTTTGGCGATGTGATCAGGATTGACATAATAGAAGGAGATAAGACGAACCCACTGCGCGAAATCAATAGTGTGGTCTTGAGCGAGTCCGCGGCACATGAACTCTTCGGTTCGATCGATCCCTTGAATAAGACGGTCTCCATGTCGCACACCTACATGACGAACGGACAAAAAGTTGAGATGCTCGTCACCGGCGTGTACAAGGACTTCCCCGCGAACACCCACATCCGACCGAAGTACATATGCAATATGCTGGCCCTAAAACCATTCATCAACAATCTTGAGACATTGTTGACGACTTCTATGGGCGATGGCGACAACAACTATTGGACGCAGTCCCTTTTCATTTGCTCGGACCCCAATCAAATTTCACTCATTCAGGAAGACCTACAAAAAAGGGCGAACACCATCATTGCGAGATTCAATCTTGACTTCAAATTCAAACCTCTGATCCGAAAGATTACGGACGTGCATTTCGATCAAGAACTCAGTTGGTCTATCTCGCACAAACCAGCCGATCGGAAATACGTGCTCGTGTTTGTGACGATCGCACTCCTGATCCTAGTTGTAGCGTGTATCAACTATGTGAACTTGTCGACGGCACGTTCGGCAACTCGCGCCAAGGAGATTGGGCTTCGAAAAACTTTTGGAGGGTTCCGACTCCAACTATTTTTCCAATTCATGATCGAGTCGTTCCTCCTAGTTTTTATCTCGTCGGTCATCGCTGTGTTATTGGTCCTTTTCTTCCTCCCCCAGTTCAATCAACTGACAAGTAAAACCTTCGAGTGGCGGCATCTTGTAGCTCCGTCCATGCTGGCGATCATCGCGGGGGTGGTCCTTTTCGTGACCTTGCTCGCGGGAAGTTATCCCGCCATCTTCGTCTCAGGATTCCAACCCGCCACGGTACTGAAAGGAAAATTCGGGTTCAGAAAAGGCTCCAACTTCTTTCGTCAATTCCTGACCACTGTCCAATTTGTTGTCGCCGTCACGCTGCTGGTGGGAACGGTGATCGTTGTTCGCCAAATGAATATGATGCGCAACAGCAAACTCAATGAGGCAGGAAATCAAATCGTATCTATTCGTTATGGCGGGTTTACGGGCGTAGCCGACGACGCGAAGTATCGTGTATTTAAGAACCTCCTGCAACAAGACCCTGAAATCGAAGCGGTCACCCTTGCCAACCATCTGCCCCGCCTCGACTACTTTGGGCCCGTCAATATGACGATGCAGTTCCCCGACATTAATGAAGAAAAACACGAGTGGTTCCAACTCAACGGCGACTTCGACTTTCCGAAGACCTTCAAGATGAACATCATTGCGGGCCGCGACTTCGACCCAGCAAACGTGCGCGACTCGACGGCCGTGCTACTCAATGAAAGTGCTGCAAAGTCCCTAAAACTCACACCTGCCGAACTTGTCGGGAAAACAATCATTCGCCCCTCGTTCACCATGGGCTATTCGCGACCCGACTCTACCGCACCACCAGTAACAGGAATCGTGATCGGCGTAGTGGAAGACTTCCCTTACAAATCGATGCATAAGAAAATCGACCCACTTGCCATTAGCCCGAAGCCACACGAACAGGATCGAATCATTCACGTGCGACTCCCAGCCACCAAAATCGGAGAAAAGATTCCTGTGCTCGAACGTGCTTGGAAAGAGGTCTTCCCTGACTTCGGATTTGACTATTGGTTTGTCGACGATGAGTTTGGTCGCATGTATGAAAACGAAGAGCAAGTAGCAGGGCTCACCGAAAAATTTTCCGCCCTCGCGATCTTGATTACCTGTGTGGGCTTGTATGGACTCGCTTCGTTTCTTTCAGAACAAAGAACCAAGGAGATTGGTATCCGGAAAACGCTTGGTGCCAGCAATAGTCAAGTTCTTGTACTGCTCTTGTCGGTGTTTGCAAAACTTTTGGCCATCGCTTGTGTGATCGGCGTACCAGTTGCTTGGTATCTCTCCAGTCGTTGGCTCGAAAGCTTTGTGTACCAAACTGCGTTGGGCGTGCCTGTCTTCGCCCTCGCCATCGGAATCATATTCCTAATCACGCTGGTCACTGTCGGTTACGAATCACTCAAAGCCTCCATGGCCAACCCAGTCAAAGCACTCAAACACGAATAATTCCCAAATTCCTAATTCTTAATTCCTAATTCTCAATTCTTAATTCTTAATCCTTTTGCCTTTATACATCTCATACTCCAACAACCTACAATCTAATTTCGCAGAGTAGAATTCTATCCGGCGACTTGCACGAAGACCTATTTTCTTCGCGAGTTCAAGGTTACCCGTGAAGATATAGCCGAGATAACCTTCGCACTTCTTCTTTAGGAAGTCGCCGATTCGTTCGTAGGTACCCTCCAACTCGGAAAGTTCTCCAAGACGCTCGCCATATTCTGGGTTAAAGAAAACTACAGGCTGTTGGCCTTCGTCGATTGCGGGAATCAGTGTTTGCTCGAAGTCGCACTGCTGGAATTGAATGAGATGGTCGACGCCTGCCTGGCGTGCGTTGATCTTGGAGATATCGATGGCATCGCGGCTGATGTCACTGGCGATCACCTTCCCGATCCTTTGATCGTCGACTGAACGCTTAATTTTCTCGAGTTCTTCGTCGCGATCTGATGTCGAAAACCCGACGACGTCCATGAAGGAATAGTGGTCTCGGTACAGACCTGGTTTCCTTCCGGTGGCAATAGAGAGGGCTTCGATGGCAACGGTTCCCGAACCACACATTGGATTCACAAAGGTGGAGTGACGATCCCATTTCGAGGCCAAGATGGTCGCCGCAGCCAATGCTTCGAGCATCGGTGCCTTTCCGGGAATTTTTCGATAGCCATGCTTGGCAAGAGTTTCGCCAGAGGTATCGATGAACAACTCAGCTTGATCTTCTTTCCAGTACAAGTGAACGACCACGCCTTCTAGTGACGCGCCAGAATTTGGTCTACTTCCAAACTCGCGTCGGAATCGGTCGACGATCGCGTCCTTCACTTTCACGTTCACGAACAACGGGTTGTTGACGGTGAAGTGATCGACGTGACTGGTCACAGAGAAATATCCGTTCTTGTCAATCACTTCTTCCCATGGAAAGCGAAGTACTTCACGATACACGTCGTCGGGATTCCTCGCTGGGAACCTGCGTAGTGAATAATGAACTTGGCTCGCCGTCCGGAGATGCAGATTGAGTCGAATGCAATCGCGCAGCGTGGCTTGAAGTGAGACGCCGGTGGCAAACACTTCCGTCGGCGTCAGGTCAAGCGCCTTTACCTCGGCCTCCAAAATCGGCGCGAGTCGCTTGTTACAAGTAATCACCACGCGCCCAGTTTTTCCAAAATCCATTTACAACAGGTATTTAATTTCTTTAAAATCAAAGGTCTTCAACTCACCGGCAACTTCCATCTCTAGTTTCCCCACATCGGTCACACCACGAATCGTTCCTTCAAATGATTGATCCCCGCTTGAATACCGGTGTGTTTCATTCATTTGAAAAAGTGCGTTTAAATAATCCGAGCGCAGCGGGTCGATGTTGCCATTTCGCAAGGCAAGGTATCGCCACTCCAAAGCCTGAAGTACTTGTTCAAATAGTTCGGGAAGGGAGAATGATTGTCCCGTTAGCAACGCCAATGATGTAGCT
>JBGAGB010000016.1:0-94033 GCA_044226945.1 Cyclobacteriaceae bacterium
TCGTTGATCGAGAACATCACATCCTTGATACCAGACTTGTTGTCGACAGCGGTCAGTTTCAACTTCGTGCGACCGGAAAAGTACACGCGATCACCAACGATGAACTTATCGCCCAACACATCGGCAGACATAATCGGTGCTTTTTTGTCGAGGTAGAAACTCACGGTCTTCTCTGCCTCTTTGTTACCCACATTGTCGACGGAGTAATACGTTAGGCTGTGATCACCATCCGGAAGTATCGTAAAAATGATGTTGCCTCCCAGATACGGGCGGAAAATTTCCTTGTCAAACTTGTAGTACGTACGTGCCACGCCCGACAGTGTGTCGCCGACCGTCAAATAGATTGTGGAGTTTGTCGAGATAACATTCTCCGACGAGATGCCAACAATGTTGTGAAAACTTTGTGGCGCCGTTTTGTCAACAATGAATGAACGTGCCTTCACATTTTCAGCGTTCCCAGTTTTGTCGACAGAATAGAAGCGGTAATCGTACTTTCCTTCTCTCGAAAAATCAGGGAGTGCGTAACGGTTGTACGCTGCCCCGTTGATAGAGTGGTATATGCCCTCAAGTCCCGACATTTCGTCGTTGGCTCTCAACGATACTGCTAAGCCCGGTCCATAATATTGGCGATCGCCCTTCACAAAGGTTGTGGCGCCGGAAAAGCTCACCGACGTGACAGGTGCGATACCGTCTGCATAGATTTGGAACACGTCGCTTTCGTTGGTCAGTGTGTTCAGATGTTTGAAGGCATGAACGCCATGACCCTCGATTTTCATTTCTTGACCGGATTCCGACTTAATGTGCACGGGTTTGCCATCGGGGCTGTCGGCCACGAATAGATACACCGGAAGCGTAGCCTGCTGTACATAGTGCCCAGCACTATCCACGAATGCTTTCTTTTTGTAGACGGGTTGCTCCGGAACTTGAGCAATCGTGAATGAAGAAGTGAAGATTAAAAGCGCAACTAAAACTCTCATAGACTATGGTAAGGTATAGGTAATTTATTGTTGTGGGAGCTGAACACTGAACTTTGAACCTCGTCCTTCTTGGCTAGTCACCTCGATGGTCCCGCCAAGAGCTTCTACTTGGGTGCGCACGAGATAGAGGCCGAGACCTTTACCATCTCCTTCGACGGTGAGGCGTTTATAGGGTTCAAAGATTTTCTCTAAGTCGTTGTCATTGATACCGACGCCGTTGTCTTCCACTTCGAGTTTGAAGGTTCGACCTACAAGCGTAGTGGCAATTCGGACTTTAGGCTTGCGATCGGGAGCCGCATACTTGATTGCGTTTGAGATCAAGTTGTAAAGAATGCTTTCGAAATACGGCTTCACAGTTTTTACCTCCGCACACTTGAAGTCCACCGACAATTCCAATTTCGATTGACCGATCTCGGCATTCAACATACTCTCGACCGCCTTGATCGTTTCGGGTACAATCACCACATCTTGCGGAATCGCCTGGTTGTCGGTGACCTGTAGAATGGTGGAGAGATCTTTCACCACAGAATCCAATGCATGGGTTGCCCCTTGCAGTCGATCGAACACCTCGATGTTGATTGGATCTGCCGTGTTTTTCCGGTTGATGACATGACCCAAACCGAGAATGTTCGCGACAGGACCGCGCAAGTTGTGCGAGATCACGTGCGAGAACTGGTCCAAGTCTCGATTTCTTTTCTCTAGGTTCGTGAGCGTCTTCCTGAGTTCTGAAGTTCGATGTTGTACTTGCTCCTCCAAGTTTTCGTTCAACGCTTTGATCTCCTCGTTTTGTTCAGAAAGCATGAGATTGGTTCTCTTGCGATACGCGTTGGTGCGATAGAGGAAGACCAAGAAGAGCGACAACAACAAGAGGCCTGCGACGACGACGGCGATGAGAATTTTTTGTTTGCTATCGCGCACTTCGCTTTCGCGGATACTTGCCTCATCGAGTGCGAGCTTTTGTTCGAGCACGCGCATGGCCAAATCCTGACGAGACTTTCCTTCCACGAGCGAACGCATTTCGTCGTTGAGGTCCTTCAACAACGCCTCGGTTTCTTCCAGTTCATTGGTCCGTTCCAGTAGTTGAAGTTCTTGTTCTCTTTTCTCAAGCTCTGTCTCGAGCAGTCGAAGCCGGGCGACCTCGGTTTCTTTATTGGCTTCGATCACTTTGTTGCGTTGCACCATTTCGTGGAACGTGCGATAGAGATTGAAGTAGTGAATCGTGCGTTCTTGATTGCCCGCCTTTTCGTAGGTCTCCGCCAACATCCCATAACAACTTTTCATCTGAACGGGATCGCTCATCTCGGTGGCAAGCTTCAACGCTTCCTCCAAACTTTTTGCAGCGTCCTCGTATTTATGGAGACTGTTCAGGACGACAGCCTTGTTGATATGAGTGGAAATGATTTCGGTTTTCTCGCCCTCTTTCAAGCGGTAGTCGAGCGAAAGCTGGAAGTAATGGAGTGATTTTTCATACTCGCGCAAGTCGGAATAGATCATTCCGAGGTTGCTGTTGATCTTGGCGATGCCGCTCTCGTTGCGGAGTTGTTGATTGAGTTCGATCGAGCGATTGAAATACGTGATCGCATCATTGAGGAAACGAGTTGCCTCCTTTAGGTCGCCGGCCAAACGGTTCTTTTCAGCAAGCTCAAGAAATTGGGTAGTAGCTACGTCTGTTGGCTTTTGATCTCCCGAGGAGAAAGCGGGTTGCGAAAGAGCGACAAGTGTTCCCAACAACGCCGCGGCGAGGGTAAAAAATACTTTCATAGTGGGGGATAGGCCGGATCGGGCGACTAGACGAGGGACTTTTAAAAATGCCGATAAAATTAAATAACAGCAGAAACTAACGCAATCGGTTACAAGCTCTGTTGAAAGATCTTTTTCGACTATCCCCTAAGCCAACCAGGTCTGCTACTCTAATTTGAGAACTATCGCCTTAAGGCGAGGTGAGTTTTATCAGGTTTTCACGTATCGAGACCTACATGTAAGAAAAGCCACCAGAAAGCATATTTTTAAAGGCGATGAACCGGTTTAAAATTGATGCCCTTCAAGTCTGGATTGCACTGTCGATCGTACTGGGTTTATTTGGATCCTACGTAATTGAAGGCCTCAGCTATATCGGTTTCATGTCTTTGACTCTTGCTATCGGATATGCAACAAGACCGTCTGACATGACGCTGGGTCGAATCTTTTTTGCATTTACTGTCTTATTGACGATGGCGATGGGATGTAAGGTCGCACACCTTAACTATGCTGATTTCACGATCGGCGTCGCGCTTGCCGGCCTTGTGGTAACTTTTGGCTACGGGTGGGCGACTCGAAAACTTTAGTGGGCTCGCCTGTATTCGATTAGGTCCCATTTGTTTCCATACAGATCCTTGAACACGACCACCTTTCCGTAGGGCTCATGGCGTGGAGCCTCCAGCAGGTGCACACCTTTCGCCATCAGGTTCTGATAGTCTCGATCAAAGTTATCGGTGTGCAAGAACAAGAATACTCGACCTCCCGATTGATGACCCACTTGAGCGATTTGTTCATCCCCGACTGCTTTGGCGAGGAGCAAACTACAGGCTCCTCGACCGCGAGGTTTCACCAGCACCCAACGCTTGGAGGGAGATAGAGGAGTATCTTCCACCAGCTCAAAATTTAGTTTTGAAGCATAGAAGTCGATGGCTTCATCGTAGTCGTTAACGAGAATGGCGATGTGAGCGATGTGTTGCTCCATGGGTGTGGGGACTAAAGAACGGGCAATGATCGCCAAAAGAATGATCAGTTAAAAACTCGGGCATCAGAGCTAAAATTTAACATCACCTTTTAATGATAGGAAACATCATTATTATAAATAAAAATATATGTGTCCGGGTGTTCATCTTTGCGCGCGTGAAAGGGGAATAGACTCCCTTCATAGAACGCCATCAAACCCACACCGATGCAAAAGAAAATTGCCCCCAAGAAAGCTACGTCCGTGAAATCTGCAACTCCGAAGAAGTGGTTGCAGGGTAAGGAAACCATTCAACTGATCGATGGTGAGTTTCTCGCGGGAGACGCCAACGACTTGTTGATGGAGCTGATGAATCATAAGATCAACTTCCACCAGTTGCGGAGTTTCAGCATGGAAGAACGGTTGGGCTCTGCTGGGGAACAGTCGATGACTCGGTTGGCAGAACTCCGCAAAGACCGTGAACGCTTGCAGTCGATCTTGGACTACGCAGCGAAAAGAGGTTTGAAACTCGACGTTCAATCGAAAATTGAAATTCGTGTCGCCAAGTGACACCAGGTTTTTTCCACGGACGTCGCCTGATGATTGCGACGAAGCATGGGAAAGAGAAAATGCTGGCGCCCATCGTAGAGCCTGCGTTGGGCGTCCGATGCGACACGTTGACGACGATTGACACCGACCAATTTGGCACCTTTAGTGGTGAAGTGGAACGTCGCCTTTCGGTGATCGACACCGCCCGCGCGAAGTGTGATCTTGCGCACAGCCTGACTGGTTGCGACCTAGTCTTATCGAGTGAGGGCACCTTTGGGCCACACCCCTACTTTTCGTTTGTTCCCTCGGATCACGAGTTGCTCCTATTAAAGGACTATCAACACGATTTAGAGATCACTGGCACGGCGCTTAGTCTCAACACGAACTTCCAACAGCAACAGGTCGCGAGCTTTGCTGAGCTTGTCGACTTCTCGCGTGCGGTCGGCTTTCCAGCGCATGCGGTCATCTTGTATGACTCGCCTGATAAGCAACACTTGTTTAAGGGGATCAGCGACATCGGGCGACTGAAAGTCTCTTACGATGAGTTGCGCAGATATGCGGAACATGTGATGGTCGAGACCGATATGCGCGCGCATCTCAATCCAACGCGCCAGACTGTGATTGCCGAAGCGGCATCTGACCTGGTAAAAGCGGCGATGTCCGTTTGTCCCAACTGTGACACACCTGGATTTATCGTCAGGAAGGTCGAGCGCGGCCTACCCTGTGCGCTTTGTGGAGCGCCGACGCAATCGGTTCTCAAACAAATCCGCGAGTGTTCGAAGTGTGGACATTCGGTGGAGGAGTTGTATCCGGAAGGCAAGGAAAAAGAGGAGCCGGGGTGTTGTGGGGAGTGTAATCCGTGAGAGGGGATTGAATCGCTAACCCAAAGAATTGGTGCAGTCATTCAGTGTTCCTCTATCAGATCGACGTTCGATCAGGCGGCAGCAAGTTATTCGAGCAGAAACTTTTGGGGGTAGAGATTTGGAGCCGTCAGTTGGTTTTACTTGGACGGAGGGGTAAATTGGAATGATAATGTGAGGGCAGTTGCGCGGCATTTTACATTTAATTAAGCGAACATCACATGCACTTTACCAAGCTCGTCCCGAATGTGTTCTACGTCGACATCAATGATGGGATAAAGTTTTTTGTCGATTGCCTAGAATTCAAGATTGAACACGATGAATTGAAAACGCGCAACCCATTTTGCGTAGTAGAACGAGACGGTCTGCGTATCAATCTATTTCAGAACAGCGAGTTGGCGAAAGAACACAATCCCGAGTTCAGGCTCGTGACGAAAAATATTGATGAAGTTTACAAGAAGATAAGCTCTTCGCATCCCGAGTTCCTCCACCCGAACCTCAGTAAAATTACTCTCCGCCCGTGGGGAGCGCGGGAATTTGCTATCAGGGATAATCAGCTCGGGATTGTGATACAGCAATGGTAGAGTTTCGAAGTGCGTTATTGAAGACATTAACAACTAAAAAAGCCTCGAAACATTGCGAAAGTCGTGACATTGCCATCACGAGAGAACCAAAATAGCAAATAGATATTGTCCCTCGAATGAACTAGACGTGCTACTCGAAATGAAATTCAAACTTCATTTACAATTGTTTTCGCTTTTCCTTGCTGCCGCCTCGACGGCTTTCGGACAAGAAAATGAAATCAGTTTGTATCACCACTCCGCTAATGTCGCGACTGTTAGCGAACTCAGTCGTTTGAAAGGTAAAGTCCGATTTTCAAAACAGTCTACGGATACACTCAACCTTGGACTCGTACAGACAAACTGGCTTGTCAGTAAAGGAGGAAAAAAGGATGCCGGAAAGACGATTCTGGTCACCCTTTCGGACGCCGACATGATCATTTACCGCGCATTCTTCCGCGAAGAACTGGCCGGAGATTTATCTAATTGTACCACCGATTGCTTCACGTACAAGACACAACATGTCAAGGTGGACAGCCTTCGCTTGAACAAAATCCAAGAGAAAGCACAGGAAGAGAACTTGGTTATCAATTTCAACCACATCGAACCATTCAGGAGTACGTTCGGATACCGGTGCTTCGGCGATGCGTCGATGCCAGGTGAAGGGAGGCAGATGTTGACGCTAGTGGATCAACGGGAGCTAGACCAATTGACTGACTGGCTCTTCAGTATCAATCCTGTCAAGCAACTCTATGGATATCTGGGGCTTCGGTTATTGCAAGAAAGGGAATCTATTCATCTGACTTTAGATACAGAGAAAAAGATGCGGGAACTTGAAAAGAGTTCGAAATCGATTTACACCTGCTTTGGTTGTACATTTTGGCAACATCAGACGATCCGATCACAACTGACAGACCACGACGTTGCAGAGTTTATTAAGCACAACGCAAGGGAAGCGGGACCGAAAAATGATAAAAGATAAGATTCAAGTGTGGCACTTGGTGTCCAATCGAAAAATAATGGCTGGACGTAAATGTTGACCAGATTATCGCAGCAATATCTCTCAGGATATCTATAAAATATTCTACATAGAAAAACCAATGGCGCTTATTAAAAATTACGATCAGTTTGTCATTGACATCAGTAGAAAGGGGTTTGACCCTTACATCAAAAGGTTTCAGGAGTTAGCTGGCATCCGGGGTTCAGGTTCAGACAGAAAGTCAACATACATTATTGAGATAAGCTTCGACTTTGGTAATATTCTAATTGAACATAAGAATATTAAGAACTTCAAGAAAACCAATAACCGTTATTATTATCACCCAGAACAAACGCATCCACCTGTCAAAGCTCATTACCACGTTATCCCTTCAAAAGGAAATCGCGAGATATACGCAGTTAATGTAGATGGCACAGCACATCATAGAGTAAATCAAGGCTATCAGATACCCCAGAAAGAAGCGGAGGAGCTTCGACGTCTCGGCGTCAGCATCAAATCAGATAATATAATTGAACACTTAGAAGTTCTAATCGGTTCCGAAAAATTGCTTCTAAATGAATCGCTTGATCGAGATTCATTCTCTCTATTTGTTGAGATCGAGGAGTAGCAAAAAACACGTAAATCGGCTATGCCAAAACACAACACATATGACTTAGAAGCCAGAGAACGAAAACGAATTCTTTTACGTCTCGCGAACGGAGTTACAACGCGTGAGGAATTAAATCGACTGGCAACAATCTCAAAGAGAAGATATTCGGCGTCATCAACACTTAAGAATTTTATTACATGGCAATGCTTCAACGAGCTTGGTCGTCGACTACGAACAAATGTCTTTAGTGAAATTGGGAGGAACTACCCGTTAGGATATAAACGATTTGCAATCCATGCAGAATATCACAATACGAAACTATTTATTGAGCTTATCAATAATATGGTGAATATTTCCCAGGAGTACGGCGACATTACAAACCCGATATTCTACGGAATAGCTGATGCTGGTTATTTGGTTACTATGGAAGCGGCCATTCACATTTTACTGAGACACAATGAAACGATGAATGGATTCATCAACGAGGATTCTAGAAAGAACGGTTACAACCCTTCATCGTTTTCTTTTGGAATGGTGGCAGACTCAATGAAGACCCTGTTTATGAGTTTGCATGCAATTGAAGACAATGATTGGATTCGTGAGAAAGGCCAAAGAAATCTTATTTGTCATGTAAGCGTCTATGGAAGGCCACTAACAATTGTACGTAACGGCAATACCAAAGAAATCAAAACCTTTTACCCCAGAAATGACCACGCAAAACTAGCGTACATTGAATTGGAGAAACACCCAGAACAAAGGCGTTTCAGAAAAGTTGTTGAGGCTATTGCCTGACAAGGTTTATTGATACTTACCATTATATTTCTCCAGCGCACCAGTTTTCCAAAATAAGCGGTTCGGCCGATCTTTTACAAACATGGACACTAAAAGATCTCCTGATAAACACAACAGTAGTACGAGTCTTGTTCGTGAATTCACATAGCTGCACTTGGGCATCGTCTCTCTTTCTCCTGGGGACAAAGTACCAAACATTTCCCTCAGGTCCCCGAATAGTTCCCCAACCATTTGCCCTTCATTGTACCGATTTGTCCCGCCACCAACGTT
Source organism: Cyclobacteriaceae bacterium (assembly GCA_044226945.1). Taxonomy (GTDB): domain Bacteria; phylum Bacteroidota; class Bacteroidia; order Cytophagales; family Cyclobacteriaceae; genus ELB16-189. The sequence goes on from JBGAGB010000016.1 coordinate 8,293, forward strand.
TATCAAACAAAAGCCACTCGTTTGGATGGCTTTATACCGAAGTACCCAGTCGGGGAAGCATGTAGCTGTGACATATTTCAATCTGTTAATGAACAAATTCTAATGAAATGAAGATAGCCATTTGGAAGTCGAAACTCATCAAAATCTGCCGAAATTAGACTCGTGTCTCCCCACGACTTCGAGACCGAACAAAGAAAAAAATTACAAAAAATCACGAGTACGCAGAAAGGCTGCGCACATCCGTTACACCTTCGCAGTGAAAAGTAGACTATGAACAAGCCCCAAAAAATTCCTCCGATCGTTTCCAATTGGATGAAGTATCACAACTTTCTCAAAAAGCAGGACGCGTTGCTTGGAGATATTTTTAAACACTACCAAGGAAAGAAAGCGCGCTATGAGTATGAACGCGTACTCATCGGACTCTTGCATCGCTATGCGCTTAACTTCCGTTCCGTGTATCATTGTTGGAATGATTTCCTCCAAAACCATCATTACAAATTCTCAATTTATTCATTGCTTCGACCACTGCTTGCGGACTATATACTTATGCTGTATTTGCTAGAAGAATTCAAATTCGTTGTTCCAACGGATTCCAGAGATAAGGCAGAGGAATGGCAAATCAAAGAAGACGACTTCATAAAGCGGTACGAAAATATTTCGGCGACATTCTTCGAGCGTATGGATTCGTTGCTAAAGAAAAAAGTCAAGAACAATGAAATGACTGCCCAGGAAATGCAGGAGTTCCTAAAGCACCATCAACAAGTGTTTCCCGAATATTTTCCGCAGGGGCCAAATCCGCAAGTTGTAAAAAACAGAAGCTTAACACCTGGACAAATGGTAGGCAAGATTGTAAATGGCAAGCAATTCGTGAAGGACATTTATGATTACTATTTTAAGCTATCGCAGTTCGAGCATTTTACATTGATCACTGAGCAACTAATCAACAACACTGAACACAACGCTGAAATGATGTATGTAGTGGATGTCACCAACTACTTGCTAGACTTTTTAAACATCAACCTCGGAACTATTCGAGCTCCGCAGGAATTCAAGCAAAGGGCAGCAGATTTGATCAATGAATTCCGGTCAAACGAATGGTCTCTTCCTTAACCCATTATGCCAAATGGATGCAGCCAAAAAATGCGCCCTGTGCACTGAAATGAAAATCCTGTAAACTGAATCGTAGTATATGGCGAGCAAAACGTTTATGACGTTGTCAAAGAAAGAGTGTCTCACACATTATCGAAAGGTGCTCGAAACATCGGACTCAAACTGGAAGTCGGGGCTGATCCTTGCGAAGGAACAACAGTATGGAAATGCAATGTCGATGGCAATCATTAGCTCAGAAGAACTCGTAAAGGCGTTGATCATCCTTCTCGACGGAAGAGGTTTTGAATTTAGAAGCGTACAAGGTATGGACGCACTTTTTGCTAATCATCAAATCCGATATGTCATCCTTTATGTAATGCTTGCTGTCAGTCTGTTCACAGACGAAATGAAGGAATATTTAGGCAAGTTAAAAGCCGATCCAGTTGCAGGGTTCAGTTTCGTAAATCAAATCACGACAAACGACCCAACTGCTCTTAATAAGTTACAGAGGTATGGTCTGGAACTTTTAGCTCGCTTGGGCAGAGAGTTTGAATGGTTCGCAAAAGTTGACGTATATCGCCAACAGGGTTTTTATAGCGACTACGAGGAACAATTGAAAACACCGATCGAAATTGATTCAACCACGTATCAAGAGGCTTTGACGCGGCTGGAAAAAGTGCGTGTCGTTGGACTAGGACTCATTGAGACTCTTGCGTCATCAGAAGATCTCTACGTCAATCATTTCACTCATATGCGTCGGAACCTCAAGCAAAACAAGGTGTATCAGAAAATTGCAGCTTCGCTCGCGACATTGAGACAAACTCGTGAAAACCCGTTCGTCGTGATTAAGCAATATTTCGAACGAAACACCTTGAGGCATTGAGTTGGCGAACAGTTAGAATCAAACTTCCTTAGTGAGCGCTTCTCCTCGGAATTTCATGTATTCATTATAATTAGAAAATTGATGTAAAGTCTTTCCATCTGACTCGCAAACAGAGTAATAAACACCACGGCCCTTATCTCGAATTTCACTTATTCCAACCAAAAGCTTCCCCTTATGTTTTCCTGCTGTAATGACCTCGATCTTCTCCGCAGAAAAGAGTTCTGTCCATTTGCCCGTGTCGATTTTAACTTGAACAAGTTGTGAGGCGGTGACATATTTCTCGATCGTAAACATTACAGCCGTCTCGTCCGCGGAAAAAGTTAGCGGTCCTGGTTGGAGGATTCTATACGACCCATCCAATCCATCCGCGAAAGGCTTCTGATCAGACACAATGGATTCGCGAAGTGTGGCGACGTCAATCGTCATCAGTTTGAAAGAACTGAAGGTTCGATCCCGATTCGCTATTTTCTCCTCTCTGAAAAAGACGACCCTCTTCCTGCCCAAAATCGGCTTTCGATCGGAGTTGGCGAAACTAATCTGAGCGGTTACTCCTGTTTTATAGACTAAATAAATATTTCCGTCTTTCAGGAATAATCCAGATGGACGTTTTGACCCAAGACCAGCCCATTTCCAAAGCCCATAAACACCACCTACAATTGTAACTACTGCCGCAATGATCTCTATTACCTGCATCGATTAAAGGACTTTCATGTGTTTTCGGGGAACCGAAGACGAGGTCAAATTGGTTAAAAGTCAGGATTTGGTGAAATTTGAATTCAGAGCGAAACGAACATAGATAGTGGATCAGACATTTTCAAGACGGCAGGGATATAGTGCAAAAGAGAAGGAAATCGTCGTCCGTGAGGATGCTCCCGCTGGACTGCGCGGATACCTACCTGTGCTTATGTATGACCTGGGATTCAAACCCTCAGATCTTCGCACGATTGTTTGCAAAATCTTGAAGGTTGCGCCGGACACGATGGGCAACTGGTCCGAGTATCCAAATATCGAACATGAAGTAGCCGGACTCTTAAGCGATTGCGATTGGTTTTTCATTTACGATGTTATTGAGGCGTTCTATTCGAAGGCCGTCAAGGTAAATAAGCAGGCAACTTTCGAAGATGAAATCAATGATTTCTTTAGAATGAACGGTATCGGCTGGAAACTGGTGCAAGGAAAGGTTATTGTTCGCGGAGACGAAACGTTTGAAAAGTCTATTGAGAAAGTGACGACAATCATGGAAGCAGCCAATTTGTACACTGCGCGAACAGAGATCAAAGAAGCCATTACCGATCTATCGAGACGACCGAACCCAGACTTAACGGGAGCTATTCAACACTCATTAGCAGCGTTAGAGTGCGTTTCGCGCGAAGCAACCGGCGACAAGAATGCAACACTTGGTGAACTGATGAAGAAGTATCCAGCAATTGTGCCTTCTCCCTTAGATCAAGCGGTTTCAAAGATATGGGGTTATACATCCGAGCAAGGTCGGCATGTGAGGGAAGGACAGGTTCCTTCACATGAAGAAACAGAACTTGTCGTAGAGTTGGCGGCCAGCATTTCCAACTACCTTGCTAAGAAGCTTGCGAAACAAAAAACCGGAACCCCATCGAGTTCGAATGACGATCTACCATTTTAAGGTCTTGTTGAATGGAATGAGGTTAGAAATTTAGCCCGATCCTGGAATTCCATTACCCTGTCTTTGTACTTAACAACCACTCGGCTGTAATCCCCTGGCGTTAAAACCATCAGACCCATCACATAAAAACTAAACGCGCCGCCTGCACCATTACAAAAACTAACGCGCACATACATCCCTCGCGGGCTCTGCTGAAAAAACAAATTATGCGAGTCAGCAGTTGAATCCTTTATATTGTCTTTACCCTCGTGTGAAAATACTATGTCTCCTTTACCCGTCATAACGTACTCAATTGCTTGATCCAGTGACGTGCTATTCTTGATCGCTGGATAATAGTACATCAAGCAGTTGATCGCAATTTTTACAAGTCCCTGCGAAAACTCACGATTATCAAAGCTCTGGCCAACGTATATGATCGGGTGATTAAACCCGTCGTTATTGAAACGTTCTATAAAGACCTGTTCCCTCGTATGATCCATTAGCGCGGAAAGAAACTTAACGGCTTCATCAATGGAACGCGCTCGGATTTTCAATTCTTCTCTATCATTGAGGAAAAGCCTCGGAGATAAATGAGGAAAAAGTTTGTAGTCTGATCTGAGTATGTCGATTTTAATCGATTCCTTCACCGGCCCCGAATCATCTCGTGTGATGTTTTCAAAATGATTTCCAGTGTCGATAAATTCCATCCATTGAAGTTCGGAAGCATTATTCCTCAATATCTTAACAACGGCGAATCGTATCTCTTTCTTCCAGTGGTTAAAGTGCTTAACCAGTTTTTGTAATGCATCGGTATTCTCGCCTTCGATGTAAAATTTTCCCTCGATCAATAAGATTTGCGGACGCACGAAGTTCTGCATTGGATAGCGTTGACCAATCTCGTAGACACATTTAGTCTTTTCATCGAATGAAAACATGATCGGTGCTTCGAACACCCCTGCCGGTTTTCCTGACTTCCTGTACCCTTCAATTCCTTCAACGCTTCGCATGAAACCAATGGGTGAATCGCGCATCAATTCCCGTTCGAACTCCGAAAACTTCTTATTACAATCCTCGCAGACGTTATCCATAAATATGTCCTGGCCTCCCATGCCTTTGGGAAATACATGCTCGCGTCCATCTTTGACGAAGTCTTTCTGGCAATACCGGCATTTTTTATTCGTATTCATCACCCTCCGGAAATTTCATCCGACAAAAATTCTATGTAAATGTCCTTAAGTCTCGAAACGTTATGTGATTTCAAGTATTCTCTTACGGCAACTCGAATCTTATTATGTTTTCGGAACTCGTCGATAAACACTTGGTTCGGATCAAGCAATAACCAATATGGATCGAACTTTTGATAGTCAAAATTCTTTAAATCAAGCAGCCATTGATAATACGGTACTCCGTTGGCCAGCGTCCGAATTTCCGGCTTTGTTAAATCGATAGAATACTTATATCCAAGCATAATTACTCTGTCCAGGTTATCATTTGTAAAATCATCATAACCCATGATCGATCGGCTTGACCTTTTTGCCATTTCGTTGCGTGGAACGTGTTCTACAAGTTTCTCGAAAAACCGGTTGGGATCAATGACGCCATGAAAGGCCGCCAGGTAAAACACCTGTCCGTCAAAGTGCTTCGACAGTAAATCCTCAACTTTCTTCGCGATCACACGTCTGCTATCAACAGATCCAACCTGACAAAAGAATATCAGTATGTATATCTGAAAGTCATCAGTATTATTCAATTCTTCGACTCGCCTAAGAATAGCGGCCATTGTTTTCGAATCCGTGTCGATAAACTCTGGATGTACCTCCCTTAAATAGAATGGAAGTTCTTGGGTGAGAAGGATGCGATCGAACGATTTCGAACTGAGCAGCATGCGATAACAATTCACATAGTTCTCAATGGATATTACTTTCCTTCTGCGCACAAAGATCTCTCTCAATCCCCCAATTGTGCCCGGTTCAATGATAGTAGAATTGGCGAGCTTTAAAAAGCGACGTAAGAGTTCATTCAACTGCGCATCCGTTAAGTCCGCCGCAGAGACCAATATCATTGCGACTTTGAGTTGATTGTTAAATTTCCGCTTTGGAGCGGCATTCCCCGCTTCGAACTCTTTTGCAATGAAAGAGGTACATTCTTCAACAGACAATAGCAGGTCGTTAACATACGTTACAAGGTCTCCATCCGGATCATCTTCCTCATAACCAAATGATAGTCGCTCAACCTTATACTTGTTCAGCAATTCATTTAACTTTTCGGACTCGCAATACGTGAAACACAGATGTAAAAAATAAGGATGTACATCCGATATTTTAGCAGACATCGGATTATTCAGTCCGTATTGAATAAGACCGCCTTCAATCAATTTCAATACGACGAGACTAAATCCATTGAAGTACGTCGTGTGAAAAGAATTGCCCTCTGTGAACACGGTGAGTTCACTTGCTACGGCGGACAATTTCTGATAGTGGTTGGTGGAAATAATGCGTCCTCTGCGGTCGCCATCACGCGCTTTTATTGACTCACGAAAACGAAGATCCATTTCTACATACATTCCGAGATAATAATTTGAACCAACTAACCACCGAAGAATCTTTACGGCTTCACTTCTAACTTCAGCGTGCTCTGCGATTTTTTCAATTTCCAATTGCAAATCAATCTTTGAGACTTCTTCATACATGGCATCGGAATCATCAACATGAAAGGAGTTTCGTATCAGAAACCCACACGACACTAAATGGAACTTAGCCACGATATAGGCAACGTATTTTTTGGCTTGAAATGATTCATTGGCAAGGCGTTTATACAATTCAAACGCTTCCCGAACCTTACCCATTTCCAAGAAAACGACTCCTCTTCGAAGCCAGTTATTGACTTCTCCTTCGTTGAGTGGCAAATTCAACTTTACAACCATGTTACCCCAGCGCAATTTCTTCAAACTGCATCGCTCACAATCACATCCCTTATGGTAAAACAATTTATGAACACAAACCCGCTTGTTATGCTCCCTTTCCGCGCTCGGTGAAATGTGATTAATAAAATTATATTCTAAAAAGCTCATGATGTTCCGCATCGATTCAGACTGTAGGACGGCTCCATCCCTTTTGCGTGTGTAATTTTCTCCATCCAACTTTAGATCATTGAAGAACTCAAACAACACAGGGTTGTCTGAATACAGGGTATAATTAATGTCGTCGAAGTAAGAACGTGATTTAGCATTCAACGAAAATGGCGGAAGCTTCGAAAGAATGTGCCCCGGTAGCACAGTTAATCCCTCGAACGTCTCGATGAGCTGTGTTAGTGACCAAATAATGTCTGCATAGTTTCGCTGATCGTTTTTCGAGTGAAAGGAATCTACGATCGCTTCGATGCTAACACCTTCACGCTTCTGACGAGAGATTATGCTGCGTCGCATAATTTCCTTATAAATCTCGTCGACAGCCTGAGCATTTAATTGTTTATGAAATTTAAGGGTAACAGTTTCCTGGCTTTTCCAAGTCGGCTTTGTACTATTAAGGTGATCTCGGAACAAGTCCGCCCATTCATAGTAGTACGTCTGAGTCTCGGTTACATAAAAAATGTACATAGCACGACGGTCGCCACTTGTGAGATAGATTAGGTTGGACTTTTCAATCGACTTGCTATAGCTACCATCAGCATTTGTTTCAGAATCTTCCCGTGCCTTGAGTTGAACGTCAAAACGCGCATTCGTGTACTCTTTATTTTCGGACCTGAGTTCGATATAAAGGTCAATGCCAACATCGCTTTGTTCGGTTCGTATTTTAAAACGTTCCTTAGGGAAAATCTTTGGAAGATTTTCAATTGATTCTTCCTCTAATAGCGTTGCCTTTGTGAATTGAGGTCGTGAATCTATTGGATCATTTATGGCCATTCGTAGTCATATTAGGTAAGTGAAGCTTAAAATATTAGAATCAGAAAGGAGAATGCAGACCCATGATCGAATGCGGCATCATCGCTAGATAGCGCATTTGAACAATGAAATGGATTGACGAAATTAGTAAAAATCTGGCTTCGTTAATCCTGGTTTTCACGTTCTAAAAATGATATTTACTATGTCTATTCATCAGAAACATTACAACAGTATCAAGGCCGATTTCGAAAAGGAAAATGGCTGGATGTTAAGTCAGCAACTGTGGAATCACCAATATCTGGTCAGGGAGTTTCTACCGAATTATCCTGATGAAATGGACTTTACATTCAAGGCTAAAACTATAACGTGGAATGAATTTTCATTTGTTCAGCTTGAACACGACGTCTTCCTAATTAAGACTTCCCTAACGGCGATCGGAGATTTAATATTCTATTCCATTCATAAAGAATCCGACAGAAAGGAAATACGAGTGAAATTAAAATTAGAAGTCCCATGCAGGCATGTTCCGGACGCAGACTTTATCTCTTATTTTCCCGAGAGTGTTCGAGCCATGAACGACGAACTAAGTACCGTTGTTGAGTTCGATGAAATTGTGTTGAATGAGTTCAATAAACTGACTTCTCTTAAGCCATTGGATTTCGGAATCTATGACCGAACGTGGCCGTTCAACGAACCAGGCAACGATATTCATGTCTTCATCAGCGGTTATAGCTATTTTTCCGAGATAGACAATATGTATCGTCAGATCCGGTATTCAATCGCGCTGGCTAAAACTTATTGGCACTATGCGAACCGATATTTTACACATGAAGTGAGGCAACCCTTTCTTCATTACCCAATGAATTTTACAAGTCACGACAGACGTTACCTGGATTTTTGCACGAGTGCTATTCATTATATGTATGTCTATTGGGAACGACTTGCGCTGCTCATTTTCCAATACTATCAACCACAGAAAGTCACGGCAGGGAATCTAAGCTTCGTAAAGTTGATTAAAGCAATTATCAAAGAACAGGCTGCTACATCAATCGACTTTAGCTGGTTCGATAATTTCTTGAAGAATGAGCACGCGAAGATTCAATTATTACGCCATCCACTCGTACACTTTAAACTCGATCTTGGTACATACAAGGGCAGCTATGTACCCATGATTCACGAAAAACATCTAAACGACACAGGTAACAAACAACAGTTGCTTGACATGGAAGCGAACAGTAAGGCACTTGTTGGTGAGCTTGTCGGACTTGCCGAAAAATGCCAGGAAGGATATGAGAAGACATTGCAATTGATCGTTGATCTCAAATCCGTGGCAAACGTGACTCTCGCGGCAAACAACGCGGTAGTACAACAGCCGTAGCAGACTTTTCAACCAGTAACTTTTTAAAAGAAAACTAAAAACCGAAAAAAATATAAAGAAAGCATTATCAGGCAGTCGTCAGAGGACCAAAATCTTGCAAGCTTAACTCTTCATTATTTCCTTGCAATAGACACGAGAGCAATTGAAATGATTCAAACCTACTTCCGTTTACAGCCGATTTACAGTCCGAACCCTCCAAAAAAAACCGCCAGAACAACCCCTCCTTGGGCATCCTGACGGTTTCTCCTGTTCTCCTTCGCCTAACGGCTCCGGCGGACGAAGTAGCGGGGGTAAGACTCGAACTTACGACCTTTGGGTTATGAGCCCAACGAGCTACCAACTGCTCCACCCCGCGATTTAATCGATTTTCAGCCCTTCTGGCCCCTAATCGAGGCACAAAAGTAGACGTACGAGGAGTAAAAACCAAGCTGGAGGCGGTATTTCGTGAGGCGTTATTTCGTTGGTTCGTTAGGCGTTATTTCGCACGCGTATCCCCGTTTCTTGCTTTGCCCTGTCGTCCGTAACGATCGCTTTTCGGCGTTGCTCGCCGGAGCTTCAGCGAAGGGGAGAGCTTCACCGAAGGAGAGAGCTTCAAGCGTAGGCGAACGTCTCACCAAAAACTCGCATACAACGCCGTCAACACCCCCACCACCAACAACGAGCCCACCACAAAACGACCACGAACACGGAACATCGAGGGCTCCATCTTCATCAACTTCTCCTCACCAATCACCTCAGGGCGAGCCAACGTCAAAATCACCATGATCACAATGATCAAGAAAAACGTAATCGTCATCCGATCCAAAAACGGAAAGTCAGGAAACGAACCACCCGTCCACACGGGCAAAAACTTGAGTACAGTCGACACCGGGATCGTCAACAACGCACCCGTCAACGCCGCCAACGAGGTCGTGCGCTTCCAGAAAAATCCCATCAGGAAAATCGCCAACACCCCCGGCGAAATAAACCCCACATACTCTTGAATAAACTGGTACGCCTGGTCCAACGTGCGCAACGACGGCGCCACCACGCCCGCCACCAACAACGACACCACCACCGCCCAGCGTCCAGTCCGAACCACACGCGCATCGTTCGCATCCTTGTTCAAATACTTCTTATAGATGTCAAGCGAAAAGATCGTCGAGATACTGTTCGACTTACCCGCCAGCGATGCCACCACCGCCGCCGTCAGCGCCGCAAACGCCAATCCTTTCAACCCATCAGGTAACAAATTCATCAAGATGGGATACGCATGATCCGGCTTCACCGACCCAGCCTCACCCAACATCTCCGTTTGAAACATACCCTCTTGATACAACACATACATCGCAATGCCCGGCAACACCGCAATGATCGGTATCAACAACTTGAGGAACGCCGCAAACAACAATCCGTTCCGCGCCGTCGGTAAATCTGCCCCCAACGCGCGTTGCGTGATGTACTGATTACATCCGAAGTAGTTCAAATTGTTTATCCACATCCCACCAATCAACACCGACAACCCAGGCAGATCTTTGTAAAAAGGATGATCACTCGAAAAGATCATGTGAAAGTGCGTGTCCGCTTTCTCTTTCAACAAGCCAAGTCCCACCCACGCGTTCTCACCAAAACCAAACTGCTTCGACACAAGCGTGAGCGCGAGATAAGTCGTGAACAACCCTCCAATCAGCAACACCAACACTTGGATCACGTCGGTGTAGCCAATCACCTTCATCCCGCCAAGCGTGACAATCAAAGAAAAGACAATCAAGCCCGCAATGCACCACTCAAACGAAATCCCAGTGATGGAATGAATCGCAATCGCCCCGAGGTAGATAATCGAGGTGAGGTTCACGAACACGTAAATCAGCAACCAGAACACGGCCATGATGGTGCTCACGGTGTTGTTGTACCGCTGCGCCAAGAACTGGGGCATCGTGTAAATGCCGTTGGCGCGGTACACCGGGATAAACACGATGGCCACAATGATGAGCGTAGCCGCCGCCATCCATTCGTATGTGGAAATCGCCAACCCCAACGCGAAGCCGGAGCCAGACATACCAATGAAATGTTCAGCAGAAATGTTCGAGGCAATCACCGACGCACCAATTGCCCACCACGTGAGCGATCCCTCCGCTAAAAAGAAATCACGACTGTCGGTCGTTGCTTTCTTGCGGCGCTGGTACACATAGTAGCCATAACCGGCTACAACCAAAAAGTAGATTGAAAAAACGACATAGTCGGCGGGGTGTAGCTTATTCATCGCGTAATCCCGTCGAACTTGTCAAGATGATCAGAACTTCAGTGTCGACGGCAAATACTTCGCAACCAAGTCCTCGTAATACGGACGCAACGCTTTCCAATCGGGTGGCGTCGGATTTTTCGAGTAGAGATCGTACGGGTTGAACAACTTCACCCACTTGAACATCTCGCGGTCGTGATCATCAAGCAAGTGATCGTATGCTTGCTCGCGATGTTGAGCGTAGAACGAGTGGTAGCGCAACATGTATAAGCCCGGTTCAGGAATGTAGTCTTTCATCATCTGGTACACGTACTCATCGTGTCCCCACGACATGTGCACGTTCCTCAAACCACAGTTGGGTTGATACACACCAAACTTGGTATTGAACTTTGGATTTTGCGCGTCGGGGTTGAGTGCAAAGAATTCCGGGTACACGATCTTGTCGGAATGCGCACAGCCCACGGGGAACGTGTCGCCGACCACCGCCCATTGCGGCTCGCCGAACAAGCACAACACTTTACCCATGTCGTGCACCAACCCGGTGAGGACCATCCAATCCGGATGTCCATCACGACGGATGGCTTCCGACGTCTGGAGCAAATGTTGAAGTTGATCGAGGTCTGTATCGGGATCGGAGTCGTCTACAAGTTGATTCAAGAATTCGAACGCCGGCCAAATCGACATCTCCTTCTTGTCGAACTTCAGAAAGTTCTCACGCTTCTCCATCACGAAATCGTACGTCTGGTACTTGTGGTTGAGTCGGTAAAACTCTTTCACGGTATCGCGCTGCGGTGTGTCGTAGTTGCGATACTCGTTGGTCGATTTCGAGGTGGCGATTGATTCAGGATCGGGATAACGTTGCAGGAGGTCGTCTTCCCATTCATCTAAGCTCTTCAGCGGCGTGTTTTCTGCAGTTTTCATAACATGAAAGTTACAAAATTCCGCGAAAAGCAAGGGCCCCGACTTTCGTGCCGGAGCCCTCAATACTTGGTTCAGGAATCGACTATTTCACCGAAACAGGCACTTCCAAGTTTTCCCACACAAGTGAGAAACCTTTGTCGGTGATCACATACTTGAGCGTCTCGGTCATCGACGCGGCCTTGGTGGGTTTCACCTTTACTACTGCCACGTCTTTTGCGGCATCGCGCGTGGTCTTCCCGTCGCGTGTAATGCCCCACTGTCCCGTTTGCGAATTGATGATGATCTGCCACTCCGTTTCGCCGGGGATCGCGTAGATGCTATACTTCCCTTTCGGCACCGCCTTACCTTCTATCGTGATGTCCTTGTCGGTTTCGAGGATGGTCGCTTCGTTGGCGCCAGCTCTCCACACTTCATTATAGGGAACAAGTGCACCCCAAATCTTGCGACCCTTGACAGAAGGGCTTGAATACTTGATCGTGAGTGAAGCGCCATTCACCTTGCCGGTCGCCGTCCCAGCGGGACTCTGTGCCCACGCCGCAGCGCTGAGCACCACTGCCGCCATCGTCAGGAATGCGGCAAATTTCGTCGTCATCTTTTTCATACAGTATTGGGTTTTTGAAAGTTTGAAATTCTCATCCAACAAACGTGCCTGCTCGTCAGGAGGTTTCCTGTCTTTAAAGCGCCCGAGTTTATTCGGCGAAGGAAAATTATCATCAAAATCTGGAATGCAAAAACGCGATTCGACGAGCGACCAGCTCACGATCCCAGTTCCTCCCCCAATCTGAGAAGGCCAAAGACTAAGGTGATCAAGGTTCACCTACGCCGAAGGTTACGGCGACCAGCGTTCGCCTACACGAAATTACATCAATTGGATATTTTGATATTGGTTCTTGAGTATTTCTGAATGCGTACGTAAATACAAAAGAACCAATTATCAATGCCATCATGTAAAGCTGGCGGGAACCGGCGACAACACTACCATCAACCAGAAATGTTAGTGCTAACCCCGGATACTCGGGTTCCCCCTTAACTTAATGAGATGAACTACCAACCAACTACTAAATTACCCTTTTATGGGTCGTCAAAACGATTAGATTTGCACAGCCCCTTTCCTTACTCCGGATGAACCGTCTTAGGAACTTCTTTATTGGTGAGTATCTCGCCCAGGAGAATGACATGCTCAAACGGGCGAGCGTGACGCTGATGTGCAACATCATGTTGCTGGCGGTCTTCACACTCTTCGTGATCATCGGGATTTATATCATGAACGACTACGTCCTTCAGATCAGAAAGGGCGTCATTATTTTATTTCTCTTCCTCAGTTGCCTTTTCTATTTGAAAATCTTCAAAAAGACAGGTCCAATTGGGCACCTGATGATCCTGATCTCTTGGACAAACATTCAATACGACGTTTTTTTCTTGTTCCATGGCATCAACATGTTCGCTGCTTTCATCGGGACATTGAACGTGATCTTCGCCTTCCATGTCCTTGGAAGCCGTTGGGGATTTTTCTATTCGGGCCTCCACTTTATCTCATACATTACCTTTTTGGTAATCAACGCGTTCAATTTGGTAAGCAACCCGATGCCGATACAAGAATTGACACCCAGCGAGGCAATGGTGTCGTTTGTTCTGGTGTTTTCGATCACGGTCTACTTGGTGTATCACTATCACCAGGCGTTCGAACTTGCGAAACACAACCTCGACCTTTCGATGAATGAACTCCGTCGTGCAAAGGAGATGGCCGAAGAGATGAACCGGTTGAAGACAAACTTCCTCTCGAACATGTCGCACGAGATCCGCACACCGATCAACGGAATTCTCGGGATCAGTCAAGTGATCGAACTCGAAAGCAAAGACAAAACAATTCTCGAGTACGTCGACCTCCAAAAGAAAAGCGGCCGTAGATTGCTCGACACGATCAACAGCATCCTCAATCTATCGCGGATCGAAGCCGAGAAAGATCAATTGGTGTTAAAAGCGGTTGACATCAACAAACTGGTGCACGAAGCGGCGGCATCTTTGGAAGAAGTCGCCCGTCACAAAGGTCTCAAGTACCGCGTCGTGCAGCACACGGAACAACTCATGTGTCTGTCCGACGAAACGATGCTCTATCAAGTGGTCCACAACATCGTGGGGAATGCCATCAAGTTCACCGAACGAGGGGAAGTAACGGCCACGGTTGCTCTGTGTGCCGAAAGAAGTTGGGTAACCGTGCGCGTCACCGACACGGGGGTTGGCATCTCAAAAGAATTTCTTCCCAAGGTGTTCAACGCATTTGAACAGGAAAGCATGGGACAAGACCGAGTCTATGAAGGCTCCGGGCTTGGTCTCTCCATTTCGAAAAAGTATGTCGAGTTACTCGGAGGTGAAATCGACGTGATTTCCGAAAAAGGCAAAGGAAGCACGTTCGAAGTTCGATTGCCTAGGTACGCACCTGGGTCATGAAGAAAATTCTGTACGTGGAAGACGACCCCATCAACGCGTTGGTGATCAAAAAACTCCTCGCTCAGTATTACGACACTCAACACGTGGAAGATGGTGAAGCGTGTCTGGCCATCATCGCACACGAAAACTTCGATTTGGTATTGATGGATATTAACCTCGGTCGTGGAAAGATGGATGGAATCGAAACAATGAAGAGGATCCGAGCACAGGAACAATTCACCAAGTTGCCAATCGTTGCCATCACCTCGTATGCCATGCCCGAAGACCGCGAGCGTTTCTTGCGCGAAGGCTTCAACGGCTACGTCGCCAAGCCAGTCGACCGCCCTGCGCTGCTGGCCTACTTAGCCTCGATCGTCTAGTCTTTCCAAACACCACCGAAGAAGCGACTCGCGTACGAACAGGTGTATCGAAACTTGTCGTATTTTTCATGCACCATGACCATAGACCTACGTAGCGACACGGTCACGCTGCCCACACCCGGCATGCGCGATGCCATGATGAGTGCACCCATCGGCGACGACGTGTTTGGAGAAGACCCAAGCGTGAACTTGCTCGAACAGAAAATTGCCAAGCTTTTCGGGAAGGAAGCAGCCATCTTCTGCCCTTCTGGGACGATGACCAACCAAATCGGGATCCGCGTCCTCACCAATCCTTTCGAAGAATTGATTTGCTTTTCCGGCGCCCACATCTACCGCTACGAAGGTGGTGGTCTCGCAGGCAACAGTCACCTGAGTGTTCGCTTGCTGGATGGCGACCGAGGGCGATTCACCGCCGCAGATGTACTCGCCAACTTGAACAACGGCGCCGATCCACACCAGCCGATCACATCATTGGTAGCGATCGAAAACACCGTCGTGCGTGGAGCAGGAAGCGTTTGGTCGTTTGATGCGATCCGCGACATCCGATCTCTAGCGCAAACAAAGGGTTTTAAGACACATCTTGACGGGGCCCGGATCTTCAACGCACTGGTGGAGACAGGAACGTCGCCGGTCGAAATGGCCGCCCAATTCGATACCGTGTCTGTTTGCCTCTCGAAGGGGCTCGGCGCTCCAGTGGGTTCGGTCCTTTTGTGCAACAAGGAACTTGAAACAAAAGCGCGTCGTGCGCGAAAAGCATTCGGTGGTGGTATGCGTCAAGCAGGCTTCCTCGCGGCCGCTGGAATCTATGCGCTCGACCATCACGTGACGAGGTTGAAAGAAGATCACGCTCGGGCGAGACAACTTGGCGACACGCTTCGATCGTTGCCGTGGGTCTCGTCAGTGGACCCGGTCGACACCAACATTGTCGTCTTTGGGGTAGTTCCAAATCTGACTACCGATCGAGTGCTACAACAACTATCGTCCATGGGGCTGCGCGCGGTCAAGTTTCGTGCCGCGAACGAGATCCGGATGGTGACACATCTCAATTTCACAGACGCAATGCTGGACGAAGCAGTCTCTATTTTAAGGAAAGTGAAATTTGCCTAAATGGAAGATCTAGGAAAGTCGATACCGGCTGCAGAGGTAATGGTGGACGCCGAAAATACCTCGGGCGTCAAACACCCGAACGAACATTGTCTCAACTGCGGCACGAAACTCGTCGATGCGTATTGCCACCACTGTGGTCAGCGCGACATTCCTCGCCGTCAGACGTTGGGTGAGCTTTTCTCGAACTTCATTTCATCGTTCTGGAGTTACGAAGGTAAATTCTTCCTCACGGCGAAATACATATTGACAAGACCTGGCTTCTTGGCGATCGAGTATAGCAAGGGACGACGCGAATCGTACTTCCACCCCGCACGGATGTACGTGTTCGTCAGCTTTCTTTTCTTTCTGCTTTTTGTGTCGCTACCCGATTCAGACAACGAGGCCGTAGAAGTAGGACTGTCGGAAAAGGACAAAAAGGAGCTCGCAGAAATTGGCCTTGACTCGAACTTCAAACTCCTCGACTCCATTCCTGGTGGCGTCCTTGATTCAATCCGAGCGAAAAAAAAGAAAGCGGGCAACGTCAGTTGGAACCTCACGGGCTCCGAGTACAAGTCAGTCAAGCAATATGATTCCATTCAAGCAACGCTGCCCGAAAAAGAGCGCGACGGTTGGATCTCTCGTTTGTTTGAAAAGCGAACGATAGAACTCAACCAGAAATACAAGGGGAACATGAGTCAATTTGCTGAAGACTTCGCCAAGTCCTTTGGCGACAACTTCTCGAAGGTGCTCTTCTATCTGATGCCCTTCTTTGCCCTGATCTTAAAGTTGCTTTACATTCGGCGAGACTACTACTATTCCGAGCACCTTGTCTTCACAATCTACTATTACAACTTCTTTTATGTAGCAGGGTCGCTGGTGATGCTGCTGAACTTGATTCCAGCTCTCGGCGTCGTGTCTGTATTGCTCTCCATTTGGATCTACTTCTACTTGATGGTAGCCATGAAGAAGATGTATGGTCAAAGTTGGCGAAAGACTGTCGTGAAGTTTTTCCTCTTCACCTTCATCTTTTCGTTTTTCCTCGTCTGCGGTGTAGCGCTCAACGTGCTCGCCATCGTTTTGTCAATTTAAGAGTTAGTTGATCAATGTCGTTGAATTAAGAGCAGTGCGGCAATCATCGCTATCACTTGCACCTAGTTGCGTCAAGGCTAAGGCGATCAATGAGAAGGGGCGAGATATCCTCCTTTACCCCTCTTAGCTTAACGACATGGATTGATTATTAAGTTTTTTCGAGCCTCAGACGGAATACAAAAGAACCAACTTTCAATGTCATAATGTTCAACTGGTGGGAACCAGCAACAACACCACGACTAACCAGAAATCTTACCCTAGCTCGGAACACATTTCTACCCCCTTAATTCAAGGACATGGGTTAGTTGATAGCAGTTGGCGCAATGAATAGTGAAAGGCTCCGGCCGAAGCCCAAGTTTAGCAACGAAAAACAACCCAACTTGCAACTGACAACGATCAACTAAGTTTAATTTTGTCGAATGCTCAACAGCAGCCTACCTCCACTCGCCGAGCGCATGCGGCCCGCGAAGCTCGAAGACCTCGTCGGGCAAGAGCATTTGGTGGGAAAAAATGGGATCATTCGCCAAGCGATCAGCACCGGGAACGTCCCGTCGATGATCTTGTGGGGGCCTCCTGGGGTAGGCAAAACCACCATCGCGAACATTATCGCCAACGAAGTCAAGCGTCCATTCTATGTCATCAGCGCAGTCAGTGCGGGTGTAAAAGATGTGCGCGAAGTCATCGAGAAGGCACGTCAAACAACGCGTGTCATCCTGTTCATCGACGAGATCCACCGATTTAACAAATCGCAACAAGACGCATTGCTGGGTGCCGTTGAAAAAGGGGTGATCACGTTGATCGGCGCAACCACCGAAAATCCCTCCTTCGAAGTCAACTCTGCGTTGTTGTCGCGGTGCCAGGTCTACACGCTAAAAGCACTTGACGAAAACGATCTCGTGCGCTTGGTGAACACGGCTTTGCAAAGAGATCAAGAGCTGAAAAAGCGCAAGATCGAAGTGGTTGAACACGCCGCATTGCTGAACATTTCCGGAGGTGATGCACGCAAACTGCTCAACCTCGTCGACCTCATCGCCCAGTCCATCCCAGGCGACATCCAAATCACCGACGAACTCGTCACACAAGTTGCACAGAAACACATCGCGATTTACGACAAGTCGGGAGAGCAACACTACGACATCATTTCAGCGTTTATCAAGTCGTTGCGAGGGAGCGATCCAAACGCTGCCTTGTATTATTTGGCTCGAATGATCGAAGGTGGCGAAGATGTCAAGTTTATTGCACGCCGAATGCTCATTCTGGCGAGCGAAGACATCGGCAACGCCAATCCCACCGCCTTGGTGCTGGCCACGTCAACCTTTCAAGCGGTGAGCATGATCGGGTACCCGGAAGCGACCATCATCCTCGGACAATGTGCGGTCTACCTCGCCACGTCACCAAAAAGTAACGCAAGCTACGTGGGAATTATGAATGCACTTGCGAAAGTCCAAGAAACCGGCGACCTCCCCGTGCCGTTGGCCATTCGGAATGCGCCGACCAAACTCATGAAAAACATGGATTACGGAAAAGGATACCAATACGCCCACGATTACAAGAACAATTTCGTTAACATGGAATTCCTGCCCGAGAAAATTCAGGGAACCAAGTTCTACGAACCCGGTGCCAACCCGCGCGAAGAAGAGTTGAGGAATTACCTCAAAAGATTGTGGAAGGAGAAATATAATTATTGATTTGTAGTTCATGCAACGCCTGGTCTTTGAATCGTCGCCCGCATTCATCCTCCTCTGTGTAGGACTGGGCATCGGCTATGCATGGTTGCTGTACAGCGGTCAACATCCTTGGGGTAAAACCACCAACCGGATCCTGTTCTTCGTTCGCGCATTGGTTGTCGGGCTCGTAGCGTTTCTATTGATCGGTCCGATTCTCAAGTTGACCACGAACGAACTTGAAAAACCTTCGCTTGTTTTCATCGTGGATAACTCGGCTTCTGTAACAGAGGCGCTCGGGAAAGAAAAGCAGCAAAAGATCTTAGAAGAAGTGACCGCTCGCTCGAAGGAAATCGGCGATGGCAACTACAACGTCGTTGTTCGGAACTTAGCAACAACAGATCCTGCCAACGCGTCTGACCTACACGGCGCACTTAGGTCTGTGACGACCGACTTTGAAGGAAAGAACCTCGCCGGTATCGTGTTGGTCTCCGACGGCGTCTACAACTCGGGCCCGTCTCCACTTTACACGACACTCCGAATCCCGGTGTACACGGTTGGCATCGGCGACACCACGCAGCGAATCGACCTGTCGGTGAAAAATGTTGCTTTCAACAAGATCGCCTACCAAGGCAACCGGTTTCCGGTGAGGGCAGAAATCCTCGTACGAGGAACGACGAACCAAGACTTGAAGGTGACCGTGTCGATGGGCGGCAAAGTGGTGGCGAGCGAGAATAGGAACTCCGGCTCAAAAAGTTTACTCGACTTCAATTTCCTCATTGACGCGAAGGAAAAGGGCATCCAACGACTCGACGTAGCGGTTGAACCGATCAGGCAAGAAGTGAACACCCGCAACAACCGGACCTCGATTTATGTAGAAGTCGTGGAAGGGAAAAAGAGAATTTTGGTCGTCGCGCCAGGACCACACCCAGACATCAAGGCATTGCGAGCTTCGATCGAGAAGAACTCGAACTACGAAGTCTACCTTCACATTCCTGGCGTGAAAGAAGAGACTCCCGAACACCTCCAACCCGAGAAGGTAGACCTAGCCGTCTTCTCACAATTGCTGGACGTGGACGGACGAACGCTTCCCCTGTTCCAAAAGTTTTTCAACAGCAGGACGGGGTTGTTCTTGATGGTGGGCGCGAAGACGAACCTGCGATTGTTTCCCGCCATGGGGTTGCCAGTAACCTACGAAAGCATGGGACAGAAAGACGAAGTGACGCCGAGCTTCAACAACGAATTCCATGACTTCACTTTTGGTGAACAAGTCGCCGGTAGGTTTTCGAGATACCCGCCATTGACCGTTCCCTTCGGAAAGTTTACATACCCGTCGGAGGCTGCGGTCTTGTTGTACCAACGGATCGGGTCGGTGACCACGAATCGACCACTCTTGTTGAGTTGGAATGGCAGTTCGAACCGAGTGGCGATGTTGCTCGGAGAAGGTATTTGGAAGTGGCGCTTGAATGAGTACGCCGAATCGGAAAGAACGGAGGCGTTCGACGAAGTGTTCTCCAAGTTGATTCAATACTTGAGTACGGCCGAAGACAACGTGACGAATCCGGCTTGGTGACCCCATATACCTACGTCACCAGTCCTTCGAGCAGTCGCTACCGCATTGGAGGCCTAAAAGAAGGGATTTACCGCTATACGGCGAGCACCACGCTCAATGGATCAAAAGAGCAGGTTTCGGGCGAATTCCTCGTAACGGCCCAAAACCTGGAATCGCAGAATCTGGTCGCCGACTTCGTGCTGTTGCGCAAGCTGGCAGACCAAAGCGGTGGGCGATTTTACTTTGAAAGTGAGTTATCCAAATTATCGGGCGACCTGAACACACTGCAAGCTAAAACCTTGATTCATTCGGAGGATTCCTTCCATCCGATGATCAACTTGAAAGCAGTATTCTTCTTACTGCTGTTCCTCCTCTCGCTCGAGTGGTTTACGAGAAAACTATTTGGAATTTAGAATTCAGAATTTTGAATTGAGAATTTGGGGGAGGTTTCGAGGGGCTTGTTGTGAGCGGATTTTCGTTGGTTGGCTAATCGATCGGGATTTGAAGAGTTTCCAATCCATGTCGTTAAGTTAAGGTCACAGCAACCGCAAGAGCCCCTGACCACCATCGCCTGAAGGCTACCGCGATCAACGCAAAGGGGCGCAATACCATAGCAAACGAACAGCACCACGTTGTCAAGCCCCTGACCACCTTCGCCAAAGGGCTGCGGTAATCAATGAGAAGGGGCGAGATATGGGTTGGAATTTAGAATTCAGAATTTGGAATTTAGAATTTGGGGGAGGTTTCGAAGAGCTTGTTGTGAGCGGATTTTCGTTGGTTGGTTAATCGATCGGGATTTGAAGAGTTTCCAATTTCCGATTCATGTCGTCAAGTCAAGGTCACAGTAACCGCAAGAGCCCCTGACCACCATCGCCTGAAGGCTACCGCGATCAACGCAAAGGGGCGCAATACCATAGCAAATGAAAAGCACCACGTTGTTAAGCCCCTGACCACCTTCGCCAAAGGGCTGCGGCGGTCAATGAGAAGGGGCGAGATATGGGTTGGAATTTAGAATTCAGAATTTGGAATTTGGGGGAGGTTTCGAAGAGCTTGTTGTTAGTGGATTTGTGTCGGTTGGCTAATCGCTCGGGACTTGAATAGTTTCCAATCCATGTCGTTAAGTTAAGGTCACAGCAACCGCAAGAGCCCCTGACCACCATCGCCTGAAGGCTACCGCGATCAACGCAAAGGGGCGCAATACCATAGCAAACGAACAGCACCACGTTGTCAAGCCCCTGACCACCTTCGCCAAAGGGCTGCGGCGGTCAATGAGAAGGGGCGAGATATGGCTCGGAATTTAGAATTCAGAATTTTGAATTTAGAATTTGGGGGAGGTTTCGAAGAGCTTGTTGTTAGTGGATTTGTGTTGGTTGGTTAATCGATCGGGATTTGAATAGTTTCCAATTTCCGATCCATGTCGTCAAGTCAAGGTCACAGTAACCGCAAGAGCCCCTGACCACCTTCGCCTGAAGGCTACGGCGATCAACGCAAAGGGCGCAATGCCATAGCAAATGAAAAGCACCACGTTGTTAAGCCCCTGACCACCTTCGCCAAAGGGCTGCGGCGGTCAATGAGAAGGGGCGAGATATGGCTCGGAATTTAGAATTCAGAATTTTGAATTTAGAATTGGGGGGAGGTTTCGAAGAGCTTGTTGTGAGCGGATTTTCGTTGGTTGGCTAATCGATCGGGATTTGAATAGTCTCAATGACCAATTTCCAATTGGCGCCAACACTACTAGCAACAACTACCAACTAACAACTACCAACTACCAACTAACAACTACCAACTACTACTGCACCCGTTTCGTCAAGCGGCAGATATTCTTCCCGTCGCGATTGAAGTACTCGATGTTGTCCATGATGGATTTCACCAAGCGGATACCTAGACCGCCTTTTCGTTTTTCGTGGACGAGGTTGTCGAGGCCGGGCATTTGGAAACTATTGATGTCGAAGATGTCGCCATCGTCGACGATTTCGAACACGAACGTTCGTCCGCTATCCACTTCGATATGAAGTTCGAGGATATGATCTGGGTTGCAGTGGTGTGCGTGGATCATCAGGTTGGAGCACATCTCGTCGAGCGCGAGCACGATGGCACTGACTTCCACTTCGGCAACGCCATATTCCTTCAGCGACGTTCTGACGAAGTCGCGGATGCCTTTCAAGTTGGTCAGGCTACAGCCGATTCTATACTGATAGTTCATTCGCCAACTGCTTTGCTTCCTGACGTGTAGACCGAATATGTAACAGGTCGGCCAAACCTAAAATTGTGAATGTGTTCATCACCTTCTCCTTCATTCCAAACAGCACCATCGTCACATTCTTGTCCTTAAACTCTTCGATATAGGACATAAAGACACCCAATCCTGCGGAGGAAATGTATTCGAGCGAGCTACAGTCGACTATGATTTTCCGGAACCCCTCTCCCACGCTTTTGGCGATTGCCAGGTCCAATTCGATAGAAGAACTGGCGTCGATTTCACCGATGATGGCGATGATGTCGGTCCCGTCCTCCTGCAGTCTTTTGATGTGAACCATGTGATTTTAACGGTTTTTGATGGTTTTGGTTATTAGCCCTCCTGGCGTTATTTCCAATGATTTGCGCTGGGTTGGGCGTTTTGTCTCTATCTAAATTTTATGATCATTGTCGTATAGTCGTCATTAATCATGTGCGTGCCCGAATACTCGTACAGTTGAGCAATCAGGTGGTCTGCAATCTCACGTGGGTCCTTTCCTGTTACTTCTAGCAACGTGTCGCGCAAGCGAGCCTCACCAAACTCCTCACCTTTTTGATCCTTCGCTTCGGTGATACCATCGGTGTACAACACCATGATGTCGCCAGGTGCGTAAGAGATCAAGTTTGTATCGATATAGTTGCAGTAGTCTTTGGATTTGATCATCCCAAGCGCGGTACCACGGTCTTTCAAGTACTGAGCTTGTTGGGTGTTGGCATTGTAATACAACACGGGACAGTGACCGGCGCGCGCATAGCGAATCTTCTTGATCCGTGTGTCAATGGCGAAGTAGGTCGCTGAGATGAAAGAGCCGCGTTCCAAGCAATACACGAGTGCCCAGTTTGCACGTTGCATGAATTCCTTCGGGTCGAGATCTTGTTGCGCGAGGCTGTGGAAGATCCCTTTCATCTGCGACATGTGGAAGGCCGCCGTTGTTCCTTTGCCCGATACATCGGCGATGATCAACGCCACTTGGTGTTCATCAATGCGGATGGTGTCGTAATAGTCGCCACCCACCTCGTCGGCAGACTGCGAAAAAGCAGCCACTTCGAAATCAGGATCTTTCTCGAGTTTATCCGGGAGCAAACTCTTCTGTACCGTTTTCGCGATCTTGAGCTCCTCCTTATAGCGTTCGTTTTGAAAAGCTTCCTCCATCAAGCGGAAGTTCTCGATTGAAATCCCGGCTTGGTTGGCAAATGCGGACACGATGCGTGTCATCTCCTTGTTGAAACCTTCCGGAAGTTCTTTCAAGAGAGCCAACGTGCCGATTGTGTCTCCTTTCACGAGGATCGGGAACGAGAGCAACGAACGGAACCTAGTGCCCTTCAAACCAGAGAGGTGCTTCGATAGGTTGCGGGTCTTGTCTGTGCTTTGGTCGAGTACACCTTTCACGTTGCTCGACTTGAGGTGTACTGCGATGTTCCGCGACTCATCTTCGGATATCTGGTAGGTGAAGAACTTGGCTTCGTTGTTGGCACCGCGTATCTCAAGCCAGGCTGCGTCGGCAAAGACCGAGCTCACGGAGCTTTCGAGCAAGATCTTGTACACGCTTTCCTCACTTTGCTCAGTTTGTATTGACTGGCTGATGCGTTGGAAGTTGACCACCTCTTCGAGCTTTTGCTCAAACACCGATGATGTAGGCAGGTTGAAAAGGATTACCAAGAACGAGAACACGCTGTACGTGATCACGAAGAAGAAAAGGCAATGGTTGAAATAGTTGTCGCGATAGCTGAGGAACGTTGCGGACTTCTCAGATATTTCTGCCGACAGGTTCCACACGGACCAGAAGAAATATCCCACGTAGAACATGGTGAGCAGCAAGATCAAGATGCTCGTCCATTTCTGACGGAAGTTCAGGTACGCGACCCATTTCATGTTCGCCGACAACATGATGGCGAGGATTCCGAACAGCACCATGAAAATGACGACGAGTTCGTCGCCGACGGAAATCTGTACGATGTCGTACGCGAGGATCACGAGCAGGGCGAACTCGAAGACGGTCCACATCCTGATCAGCCACTTCGACTTCTGATACAAGATCAAGCGCTTCCAGGCGGTATAGCCGGCCAAGAGGAAACTTAGGAAGAGCCCGAAATTGATTTGGTAGATTACATCCTTGAACAGTAAGTTCTCGGCGAGGGCGGACGTGCCCAACACTTGCAAGAGCAAACGGATCGCGAGGGAACTTACGGTTGAGATGAGCCCTGTAGCAAAGACTTTCCAGAGTAAATCGGTGAAATTGAGCGACTCATCGCGCTCGATCCGGAACTTATAGTAGTAGAAAAGGGAAACCACGTATAGGTCGAGCATCACCCGTGGCAGCCACAAGGGCACTCCTGGATCGAGCCCTTTCCCTGTGCTGAAGAGTACGGTCAGGTCCGCAAATACGAGCACCAACCAGCAGATGGCTGCTGACAAAAACGTAAGCCTGATAAGAGCTTTGGTGCGCACGGTGCCGGGTTAAAAAAAGAGCCAACCTACATGATTGGCTCCGCAATAATACTCAATCACAGGTTGGCTTAAAAGCCGCAAACGGCCCGTTCTAACGCCCTTATTTCCGGCTGTAGTTCGGGGCTTCGCGTACGATGGCTACGTCGTGCGGGTGGCTTTCGGTGACGCCGGCTGCAGTAATCCGGACGAATTTGGCGGATTTGAGCTTCTCCAATGTCTTGGCGCCACAATAGCCCATCCCGGCACGAAGTCCGCCCACGAGTTGGTAGAGCACCTCTGCTGCAAGGCCTTTGTATGGCACCCTTCCGGAGATCCCTTCGGGCACGAGTTTCTTCACGTCGTCCTCCACATCTTGGAAGTAGCGGTCTTTCGATCCGTCTTCCATTGCCTCGAGGCTACCCATTCCGCGATACGACTTGAACTTACGTCCTTCGTAGATGATCATCTCTCCAGGTGCTTCGTCAGTACCGGCGAGCAATGAACCGATCATCACTGTGTCGGCGCCTGCTGCAAGAGCTTTCACGACATCGCCTGAAAAACGAATGCCCCCGTCGGCGATTACTTTCACCTTCGAGCCTTTCAACGCTTTTGCAGACTCGTACACGGCGGTCAATTGTGGTAGTCCGATTCCGGCCACGATGCGAGTAGTACAAATGCTACCTGGGCCAACACCAACTTTCACGGCATCGGCTCCTACTTTGGCGAGTGCTTTGGCAGCTTCGCCAGTGGCAACGTTACCAACAATCAGTTCCATCTCGGGATACTTCCGTTTCACCTTGCGTGCCGCTTCGATGACATACATGGAATGACCATGAGCAGTGTCGATGCTGATGACGTCCACGCCAGATGCTTTGAGCGCCTCGATTCGGTCGAAGATGTCGGGAGTGATTCCCACGGCTGCACCCACCCTCAGGCGCCCGTATCCGTCTTGCGACGCGTTCGGTTTGTTCTTCTGCTTGAGGATGTCCTTATACGTGATCAAGCCTGTGAGGCGACCTTGCTTATTGACGATCGGGAGTTTTTCGATCTTATACTTTTGAAGGATGCCTTCCGCTTTGGCGAGGGTAATGCCTTCGAGCGCCGTGATCAAATTGTCTTTGGTCATGATCTTCTCGATCGGCGTCGACATGTCTTTTTGGAACCGCAAGTCACGGTTGGTGATAATGCCGGCGAGCTTACCGTTTGAATGCACCACCGGAATTCCGCCGATCTTGTACTCGCGCATGATCTTTTCGGCATCGCGAACGGTGGCATTGATCTGGAGCGTGACCGGGTCGAGGATTAAACCGCTCTGTGAGCGCTTGACCTTGCGAACCTGCGCAGCTTGCGCTTCGATCGACATATTCTTGTGGATCATGCCGATTCCTCCTTCGAGGGCCATTCCGATCGCCATGGCGGCTTCGGTCACGGTGTCCATCGCCGCCGAAATGATCGGGATGTTCAGCTTGATGTTCTGGGTGAGCGAACTGGTCGTATCTGCCTCGCGCGGCAAAATCTCGCTGTACGCGGGAACCAGCAACACATCATCGTAAGTGAGAGCGTCGTAGAGGAATTTGGAGGAGTCGAGCGACATGGCAAATAATTAGGATTCATTATTTGCCGGGCAAAGGTAATGCATTGTCATGATATGGCAATACATTTGTCACATTATGAAACAACTCTTCACTTTCGTGTTGATTGGCTTGGTATTCACGGCCGCTGCTCAAACACAAACTGGGAAAGCCTCATTTTACGCCGACAAGTTCGAAGGAAGCATGACGGCGTCGGGAGAAAAGTACAAGCATTCGAAAAAAACCGCTGCCCACAAGACCCTCCCTTTCGGAACGAAAGTGCGGGTGACCAACTTGGCTAACAACAAGTCGGTGGAAGTAACGGTGAACGACAGGGGTCCCTATGTCGACGGTCGGATCATCGACCTATCGCGTTCGGCAGCTGAAGAACTTGATTTTATCAACCAAGGTTTGGCCGAAGTTCGGGTGGAAGTAATCGACGCAGGCGATGGTAAAGGCGGCGGACAAAATGTTCCCATCGATCGCGTGGCCGTCGACGAAAAGGAATTTTACGACTTCGAAATCACGCGCTTTGAACCGAAAGGATGGGGCGTCCAAATCGGCACCTACCAAGAACTTGTCAACCTCATGCGGTTGGCCGACAACCTGAAGAATTCTTACAAGAAGAAAGTTAACGTCCAGGTGAAAGTCGTAAACGGAGTGAAGTACTACAGCATTTGCTTGGGTGAGTTCTCGAGTCGACCCAAAGCAGAATCCTTCATCGGTGAAGTGAAGAAAAAGTTTCCCGATGCGTTCATCGTCGAGTACTCCAAGATCAAATAAAGTCTCCGTTCAACACGAAAACTTTAGATTCCTCCACCTCATTTAGTTACTTCGCAGCCAGAACTTTTCAGCTCCTTTTTGGATTAAGAAATCAAGTTTGAAGATTTAGGAAAGACCCCTCTTGGAATACATCGGTTACTTGTCCGCTATCTTGGTTGGAATCGTGTTGGGATTACTGGGTGGCGGAGGTTCAATCCTGTCTTTACCCATCCTTGTCTATCTGTTCAATATAGAACCCGCACTCGCCGGGGCTTACTCACTCTTTATCGTTGGTATCACAAGCTTTGCCGGTACCATTCCCAAGTACAAACAACAGTTGGTTCATTTGAAAGCGAGCCTGGTCTTTGGCTTGCCTTCCATCGTAAGCATTTTTCTCACTCGTTGGTTTGTCGTCCCGTGGATCCCCAACGAGATTGCGCACGTCTCCTGGCCACTTGATGTTGATGGCTTCATCTTGACAAAGCGCATCGTCTTGCTCGGCCTGTTTGCGCTTTTGATGGTGCTCGCGTCTGTACCTATGATCCGCGGTAAACGCGACATCGCCTCGAACAACAAGAAGTTTAGAACGGTGTTGGTCATTCTAGAGGGCATCTTGATCGGATTCCTCACGGGATTGGTCGGTGCGGGTGGTGGATTCCTCATTATCCCCGCGTTGGTGTTCCTGACCGGTTTGCAGTTTAAAACTGCGGTGGGCACATCGTTGGCAATCATCAGTGTAAACTCCATGGCAGGATTCCTCGGCGATGCGATGAATCATGAAATGGACTGGGCTTTTCTGATCGTGTTTTCTGCCCTCTCCATCTTAGGTGTGTTGATCGGCAACCACTATTCGCGCAAGATATCCGGCTTGCGGTTGAGGATGGCGTTTGGGTGGTTCACCTTGATCACAGGAATTTACATCCTGATCAAGGAACTCATCTTGAACCGCTAACGACCTTTACAAAAGTTTCTCTATGATGCCGTCGACCGACACGCCATCGGCTTCAGCTTTGAAGTTGCGGACGATGCGATGACGTAGAACGGGTTTTGCGACCGCACGCACGTCTTCGATGTCGGGCGAATACTTGCCGTTCAACAGGGCGTTGCATTTCGCGCCAAGCATCAGGTATTGAGAAGCCCTCGGTCCAGCACCCCACTCTAGATAGTCGTTTGCCACAGCCGATCCATTTTGATTGGGCCTAGTGAGATGCGTGAGCTTTACAGCGTATTCCACCACGTTATCTGCTACCGGCACACGGCGGACGAGATGTTGGAATTTCACAATATCGTCGGCTCCGAGTACGTGGTTTACTTGACGGACATCATCGGCGGTTGTGTTCTTCACGATCGTCACTTCTTGTTCGTACGACGGATAGTCCAAGAAGATGTTGAACATGAACCGGTCGAGTTGGGCTTCAGGCAGTGGGTAGGTTCCTTCTTGTTCGATTGGGTTTTGGGTCGCCAACACGAAGAAAGGCTTTGGCAATTCGTAGCGCTTCCCAGCGATGGTGACGGCGTACTCTTGCATAGACTCGAGCAAGGCAGCTTGTGTCTTAGGAGGTGTCCGGTTGATCTCGTCGGCGAGGACGATGTTTGCGAAGACAGGACCCTTCACAAAGTTGAAGTTGCGATCCTTATCCATCGTTTCAGATCCGACGATATCGGAAGGCATCAAGTCGGGAGTAAACTGGACACGCTTGAACTGCAGATCGAGTGCACTGGCAATTGTTTGGACCAAAAGGGTTTTCGCCAAGCCCGGCACGCCGACCAAAAGCGAGTGTCCTTGACAAAAGATACCGGTGAGAACTAGGC
This sequence comes from Cyclobacteriaceae bacterium, assembly GCA_044226945.1. Taxonomy (GTDB): domain Bacteria; phylum Bacteroidota; class Bacteroidia; order Cytophagales; family Cyclobacteriaceae; genus ELB16-189. The sequence continues at coordinate 37,289 of JBGAGB010000016.1, forward strand.
GCACGACCTCGTCTTGCCCGACGACCACCTTGGCAATCTCTTCCTTCAATTTCTTGTAAGCCTGTGCGAGGGCGTCGGCTGCTTCTACGTCGTTGGCGACTTGTGCCATAGTTTCTTTTGGATTAAAAAAGTTTCACTCCATGATTTTACATCCCTTGAACACCGGGTCGATGTTGATGAACACGTCGTTGCGGGCTTTTGTAAACCACTTGTCGAGTGCCTTATCCTTCTTTTCGGCGAGAGCTGCGGCTTGAATGCGGTGCCAGTCGTCGTTCAGGTTCGCTTCGTGCGGTGGAAGTCGTGTCTTGAAGTAAAACATGCGCATGGCATCTTTACCGTCGTCGGTTCTGTACGTGCTGGGTTTTGAAATACTGCCAAGTTTCAGTGTGTCGATGGTCAAGTATACGATTGGGTCCAGTTCTTGGATCGCAACTTTTGTTCCTCCATCGGCGTCGGTAAAGAAACCTCCACGTTGTTTGGTTCCTTGGTCGTCGGACCACTTACGAGCTGCGGCCTCGAATGAAATTTTTCCTTCGTTGATCACGGTTCGTAGGCTATCCAAGTATTTTTCAGCGGAGGTAAGGTCTTCCTTCGATGGCGAAGCAGAAATCAAAATGTGTTGAGAGTGATATTCATTCCCTCGGCGGTCGAGCAACTGCATGATGTGAAATCCAAACGGCGACTCGAATGGTTGCGAAATATCGCCCCGCTTGAGTTTGAAGGCCATGGCCTCGTAGCTGGGCACCATCGCGCCGCGACCGACCCAACCCATATCGCCACCGTTGTATTCAACGGAGGGGTCTGTTGAGTTCTTGCGGGCAAGTTCTTTCCAGTTCGCCCCTGCAATCAATTGAGCACGAAGGTCGTTGAGTCGCTGGCGGGCTTGCTCCTTTTGAGCAGGACTCACCTTGGCGACTTTCACAATTTGTGCTACCTCCATGTCGGAAGAATAGTAGGGCAATGAATCTGACGGGATCTTGCTGAAGAACTTGCGCACCTCCGAAGGTGTAATGCTGATACCCTTGGTGATCTTTGTCTGCATCTCGCGGGCGAGCAACTGTTCACGTACTTGATCGTGCACGTCGGCACGCAACTCTGCCATCGTTTTTCCCCAGGCGCGTTCCAAGTCTTCCGGTGAGTTGCCTGCGTTTTGCATCAACACCTGCATCCGTTGTTGGGTGTTGTTATCGACCTCGGCATCTGTGACGACAACTGAATCGATCTCTGCCTTGGCCACCATGAGCTTGTTCACCACGAGGCTGCTGAGAATGTTGCAGCGCGCTTCTTGCGAGGGCGGGTTACCGTTCGTCAGGTAGTTCTGGTATGCGTTCTCCAGGTCGGATTTCAACACGACATAGTTGTCGACCTTGGCGATAATCTTATCCACCACGGTACCTTTTGGCTCATCCGACCCCTTGCCCTCTTGGGCCCAAGTCCAAGCTGGGATGGCAAGCAGGACAGCACTAATGATATACTTCAAACTCCTTCCGTTTAGCAGCGTTTTCATAAACATCTTCCTCCAATTTTTTCGCAAGCTCCACTTTACGCTTGTTCAATATAATATTTCGGATCTCCTCTTTAACGAATTCGATCGGGGATGCGTTATCGGAAATCTTATATTCATCCACCTTTAGGTAGTATTGAGAATCGTTGTCGCTGGTTTCGTAGTACGGATTGCTCTTGAGGAACTGTACTTTGTTTGGAATTTCGGCCAGCGGCGATCCTCCCACCAGGTTGTCGAACTCGATCCACGTAGAGTCGGCAATGTGGTAAGCGCTCGAAAAGCGTAGGCAAAACGAGCGGAGTTCTTCTATGTCCTTTTCCTTCGTGGAATACATCAACTCTTTAAGGCGGGCCGTGCGTGGTGCACCTTTCGGAACCACGATGAACGTTCCTCGAACAATGTTCTGCTTCAGGATAAAATTGTCGAGGTGTTCATTGTAATAACTCTGAATTTCGGCGTCCGACACGTTCGCATCCAGCTTCTTGTTGATGTAATAATTCTGGTACTCGTACCCAATCAACGTATATCGGTATTCCAATACTTTGCGATCCACTTCGGCCTCGTTGATGTCAATCTCCTTCATCGCCTGGTTGATCAGCAACTGTTTGCGCACCCAACTGTCGATGTAGGTCGACACACGTTGGGCGCTGTCTTCTTTCGACATCTTCTCCGATACAATGCCAACCAGTTCGTCTTGGTATAAGTACACGTTGTCGACACGGGCCACGGGTTTGCGACCCGCACCTGCCGCTTGATCCCGCTTCATCCGGATCAAGTCGCACGATGCTACGCACACTGTCAACGCGAACAGCGCCAACGTGCGGACGGAGACCGACTGTGCCAACCTACTCATACGTGTCTGGTAGATCATTTTTTCGTCAATTCTTGAACGGTTTGCTTGATGGCTTTCTTATTCTGTTTCACCGTGTGTTTCTTTTGAAGGCTCGCGACCCACGCCTTCTCGATTTCTTCCTGATAGTCGGAAATCACGCTGGCCCGCGCTTCCTGGAATGACTTCTGCCCGGGGGGAAGAAGGCTCTCCACCTCCACAAGATAGTGTATCCCATCTGCATCGGTCTCATGCACACCTGATACCCAAGGAACGGAGTCCAGCACCTTGCTGTCGCCTTTGGCAAACGCGCGGAAAGGTGTGACCGTTTTAAATTTCTTGACTTCCGAGGCGGTGATTGAATCGCCACGTGCAATTTTTGCTTTCACCTCGTCGAAGAAAGCCTTGTCGGGCGTGGCATAAAAGCGGGCCTTTAACCGTTCGCCAGCCTGATATTTGTCTTTGTGATGCTCGTAATACGCACGCTGACCTGTTGTGTCTGCGGAACCTTTGTTCCAAACTTCTTGCTCCATGATGCTGAAAAACATGATCCCTTCCTTGTACTCGCGCACGAGGTTTCGGTACTCGCTGTTGGTCGCTTGCAGCGATGCATCTTCGGCCTCGTTCAAGTGACGTTCTACAAATTGATCGTATAGTTGATTGAAGTAGGCGTGCGGACTTAACGCGGAAGGACGTTGCACCTCCTTCACGAAGGCGAGGAACTCTTTTACAAGGACAGGTTTTCCAGATCCAACGCTAAAAAGTGCTTGTGATTGAATGCTCGCAAGGGGCGTGGTATTCCAATGTCCGCGTTGCAGCGATGTGTCGGCAAGGGCCTCGATCTGGGCTTTCACGTCGCTCATTTCTTTGAAGCCCGCCTGTAGCTTTCGCTTGCGGAACTGTGCTCCCTGGCTCACCTGTAAGCGCTCGTCGCGGCTCATTTGGCGTTTCAAGTTGGGGGAAGCCTCTTCGAAAGTAGGAACAGGAATCTTCCTCTCAAGGCGCACGATGTGCCACCCGATGTTTGACATAAACGGATCCGACACCTCGCCGGGAGTGGTGAGCGAAAAAGCGACCCGCTCAAATTCAGGCACTCCTGCCAACGCGCCGGGGCCAAAGACCGGCAGGCGACCGCCACGGTCTTTCGTATTGGTGTCTTCCGAATATTCCTTGCAGAGGTCGTCCCACGAGCGTCCACCTTTTAATTGTTCAAAGACCTCGAATGCCTTGTTGCGCGATTTCGCATCAGTTCCGCCGAAAAGTATATGCGACACCTCCACTTCGCCAGAGGCCGGGCGGCGATCGAAAACTTTCAACACGTGGTATCCGAAGCGGGTGCGCACGATCGAGGAGATGCTACCGGGAGGCGTGCGATACGCAGCATCTTCGAATTGGTACACCATCATGTTCGCGCTGAAGTATCCGAGCATCCCTTGGCTCATTTTGGCGTTAGGTTCCTCCGATGTCTCGGCGGCAACTTTCGAAAAATCCTCGCCATTCAGGACACGTTGCCGGATGGCGGAAATCTTATTGTAGGCAACAAGTGTGTCGGCCGGGGTGGGATCGGCGGGAAGCATCACCAGGATGTGGGCGGCTTTCACCTCTTCCTTCATGCGGTCATAGGCCTCCTTCACAAGGCGATCCAATTCGTTGGTCGAAGCAACAAAGGGCTTCTTGAGCTCATCGCGGTAGCTGGTGAATTCCCTCACAAAGGCCCGGGTGGTATCAATGCCGCGGTCGTGGGCTTCGGCCACCTTCAGTTTGAAGTTCAGGACGAGGTCGAAATACTCTTTCACAGACGCCTCGGTGTTTTCCGTGGGTTTCACCTGGTTGTTCTTGCCGAAAAGGTAGAGGAACTCACTCTTCGTGGTGGGCTGGCCATCGATGGTGAACAACACCTTGTCGGTCCCTTCCTTCTTCTGTGCAAGTCCGTCTACGGTGAACAATAAGAGCAGGCTACCAAGCCACACGAAACGCCTCAATGATAACGTCATAAGCCTGCAAAAATACAGGTACTATTTCAAAGCCCAAATCCCGATTTTTCTACCCACATGGCCAAAAAAACCCAGTCCGTTGGGCAATTTTTAACAAACGTCGATTAGTTGGGGGTCATTGTTTTCGCAGGCGAACTTAAAACGGTTTATTGCGTTTTGTTTAGTCGTGAACGCATGAAGGAACTCTCTTACCTCAATAAATACCTCGTCAAATACAAGTGGCACCTCGTCCTCGGGTTGGTGTTCGTGGTCATCTCGAACGGTTTTCAGATCATACCCGGGTGGTTGGTGCGGGTATCGATCGACCTCGTGATCGACAACCTGCAGGTATACAACGGTTTTAGGGGAACCAACATTCAGGGCGAATTCTTCGACAACATTGCATGGCAAATCCTCGTGCTGTCGGTTCTTTCCCTATCGATGGCGCTCCTCAGAGGGCTATTTCTATACTTCGTGCGCCAGACGCTGATCGTCATGAGCCGTCTGATCGAATACGATCTGAAAAACGAAATCTTCGAGCACTATCAAAACCTTCCGTTGAGTTTCTACCGGAGAAACAACACGGGCGATCTCATGAACCGCATCAGCGAAGACGTCGGCCGCGTGAGAATGTACCTCGGCCCTTCGATCATGTATGGCCTTCAACTCGTGACTTTGTTCTTGATGCTGATCCCATTCATGTTTCACATCAGTCCCACGCTCACCTTGTTTGCCCTGATTCCTCTCCCGTTTCTGTCGGTCGGGATTTTCTATGTGAATAGTATCGTCGAACACCGGGCCGACAAGATCCAAAAGAGCCAGTCGCGGTTGAGCACCTTCGTGCAAGAAGCGTTTTCTGGAATCCGCGTGCTGAAGTCATTTACACGCGAGAAGGAATCCGCCGCCGCTTTCGAGAAGGAAAGCAATGAGTACAAGAACCAATCGATGAAACTGACAAAAGTGCAATCGTTGTTTTTTCCGCTCATTACCGGCTTGATCGGCCTGAGCACAATCCTCACGGTGTATGCCGGCAGCAGAGGCGTGATCAACGGGAGCCTTTCGTTTGGAACGATCGCCGAGTTTATCATTTATGTCAACATGTTGACCTGGCCCGTTGCTTCATTGGGATGGACCACCAGCTTGGTGCAACGTGCCGAGGCTTCACAAAAGAGGATCAACGAGTTCTTGAAAACGAAAACAGACATCGTCTCGGAACAAAATCTTATCCGCGCGATTGAAGGGAAAGTTGAGTTTCAGGATGTATCATTTGTTTATCCTGACACCGGGATCAAGGCGCTGAAGCATATCACGTTCGACATCCAACCCGGTGAGTCGTTGGCGATCATCGGAACGACAGGTTCTGGAAAGACAACGATTTCCAACCTGGTGACGCGGCTTTACGACACTACAGAGGGCCGCATTTTGATTGACGGTGTCTCTATTCGGGATTACGACATTGTTAATCTTCGCAGTCAGATGGGTGTGGTGCCACAGGACGTCTTTTTGTTTAGCGACACCATTTATAACAACATCGGTTTTGGATTAGGCGACTCGAACGAGGAGAAGATCATCCAAGCAGCTAAGGATGCAGACGTGTATACCAATATCATTGGCTTTCCGCAAGGGTTTAACACGCGGGTAGGCGAACGCGGGATCACGCTTTCGGGTGGTCAGAAGCAACGGGTTTCCATCGCCCGCGCGATTGTGCGCGAGCCCCGCATCCTGATCCTCGACGACGCGTTGTCGGCTGTGGATACAAAGACTGAGAACACGATCTTAAACGCGATGAAAAAAGTGATGGTGGGTCGCACGTCGATCGTGATTTCGCACCGTGTTTCGTCCGCGCGTTTGGCCAGCAAAATCATTGTTCTCGACGACGGCGTAATCATCGAAGAGGGAACTCACGAAGAATTGATAGCGAAAGGCGGCATGTACAGCGACCTGTATGAGAAGCAGATCCAAGCCGATGAAGTGGACGACAAGAGCGAGCAGGTGGTCACTCCCCGCTCCGACGCTCAATAAAATTTATTGATCGAAGTGGTATCGTACGCCGATGGCGGCAAATGCACGTCCTCCGATGCGATCGAACAGTTCCAGCATGGCACTACCTTCTCCATAGAAAGAGAACGGCGTGTTCTCAAGCCAGTATTCAGCGCCGAGGATTACTTCCGGACCAAAGTCGATGTCGGCACGATCGTCTGTTCTTGTGGGTGGTATTGAATTTATGTCGGTGTATCGATAGCTTACGCGCGCGACTTTCATCACCGCTCCTACGCCGCAGTACCAATTCAAAGCTCCTTCCATCCCTGAGGTGGGGATAGCAAAGTCCTTCAAGTAACGCGCCTGCAAGTAAATAGTGCTATTGACTCGGTGGTCGATGTATTTGAAGTCCTTGTACTTCGAAAAAGAATTGAATGAATTCTTATAGTAAGTATTCGACCAATAGGGCGAGGCGCCACCCACTACGAACTCGAACGACTCTTTCTTACTGATGTAGTTCTTGTACGTAAACCCAACGGGGATGCCCAGGCGCAGCGACACGCTGTGAACAGGAAAGTTTTGACCAACCGCTGAGAAACCAGTTAAGACAAGCGCGAGTAAAAACAGCTTTTGCTTCATGTGTGTGAGTCGACAAAGTTACGCGATTGGTAACGTGTCTCTGGCACTTCGTGTTATTAAATCGGCATCAAAAAACGTATCGAAGTCCAACTCCACCTTGAAAGCGGTTGTAGCCGGGGTCCAAAAGTGCATCTGTGAACCATTCTATTTCGATGAATGCTGATAGGGGCAGCGAGAAATACGAATACTCAAACCCGACAATAGCGGTGGGTCCATAAGTAAAGCGCGACCGCTGAAACTTCCCAAGTTGGTTTTCGAAGAGTCCATCTTCGTAGATGTAGTCGTATTCAAGGCGTGTGCTACGCCATTGCCATCCCAGGCCTGCATAGAGCTGCAAACCGGGTGAGATCTTCTCAGCGTTCCATTGATACAAGAATTTTGCTTCGGCATACCAATCTGTCAATGCCCGGTGCGAGAGATATTTGATTGACTCTTCACTGGTAAGTGTGTCCGGCAGATAGGTGGCAAAGGCCTTCCGATAGTACTTGCTGTAGAGACCGCTCGCAACTTTCCCTAAGTCCGCCCCAAACGACCACTTCTTGTTCGCGTAGTATTTATAACTCAGTGCCACGGGGTCTCCAAGCTTGATACCCAGGCCTTGGTAGGGGTATTGACTTTGCGTGAAGATGGGGCAGATCACGCGCGACTTCGATTTAGAGATCGACGGCGCACGATAGCTTCTGTTTTTTGCCGACTTCTTAAGCGTTGTATGTCGTGCCTCTTGGGCAAAGCCGGCGGTGGACCCGAGAAGCCAAAGGACTGTCGCTATCGTTAAAAGTCGACGCATGAACGACAAATATAATTCTTTTAGCGATGCTACGGGTCCCTCTTCTGAGGTCAAATCGCCTTAATGGCTGCGTCGTAGTTCGGCTCGTCGCCAATCATATTAACCACTTCAGAATACTTTACGACACCATGTTCGTCGATCACGATCACCACACGGGCAAAGAGCCCTCTCATGGCGCCTTCCATCATCACGAGTCCATATTGTTCTCCGAATTGCTTCGCTCTGAAATCAGAAAGGGTCATCACCTTGTCTATTCCTTCGGCGCCACAGAAACGCCGCATCGCAAACGGCAGGTCTTTAGAAATACAAAGCACGACCGTCTTCGCCAACGCAGATGCTCGGCGGTTGAACTCGCGCACCGACTGCGCACATGTGCTAGTATCGATGCTGGGGAAAATATTCAACACAACATTCTTCCCGCGAAAATCTTTCAGCGCCACATCGTTCAGATTGTTGCCGACGAGCACAAACTCAGGCGCGGTGGTGCCCACTGCGGGCAACTCTCCATTGGTTTTCACAGGCACGGGGCCTAGATGCGTGATGGCCATGACTTTTAAAGTTTTAGATCGGAAATATAATGTCAGTTCGGTTGAAGGGCATCAACCGTTTAACACGAATTTGTACTAGAACTGATAATAGATCGGGTCAATAATAAACGCTATCGAAGCCTGTCGGAGTCGCGAACGAGCTTTTCATCGCGTCTGATGAATCGCATCGCGGACCAGTTGCAGGCGACGGCCCCGAACATCATCCAAAGACTTGGACGCACAATTCCATAGAAGTTGTACTCGCCATCGAGACGGTAAGAAAAATAGACGGCGGCAATGAGTGCCACCATCAGTAATAGCATGTTCATCGCCGCCATTTTGATTTGGAGGATGCGATTGTCGTATCGGCGGATCGTCATCACCGCCAGGGTGGCTGCACCGATCATGAAAATGGCTGTAACCGAATAAGGTATATACGAAGTGGTTCGCTCCTCACCGTTGATGATGCTAAAGTGAAGGGGGAACAATTCATGACGGACACCTGCTTGGTCGACGTAGCGCCACAACGGCAAGAAAATGCCAATCAACATGATAAGGGCGACTAAGCCGAGAAGGATAGTTTGAACGCGCTGCCACATAATTCTACTGGATAATCCGCAAAACTAAGGAAAAGTCGTCACGTGAAAACGAATAGGGCGCCATCGGACGAAGGACCTTATCTTTGGCGCGGCCCATGAGATACCTCTTCGAAATTTCTTACCGTGGAACGGAGTACGCCGGCTGGCAGTCGCAGAACAATGCTACCGGCGTCCAAACCGTGGTGGAAAAGTGTTTGGGTACCATCTTGCGCACAAAGGTGGCGATCGTGGCCAGCGGCCGAACCGATACCGGTGTACATTGCGAGCAACAGTTTTTTCACGTCGACTTGGAACAAGCACCAAACCGCGAAAAGCTGGTGCAGCAAATGAACTCCTTCTTGCCGGCGGACATCGCTATCCGGTCCATTGCAGAAATTCAACCTACGGCAAGTGCGCGCTACGATGCCATCGAGCGGGCCTATCGGTACGTGATCACCAGACAAAAAGACCCCCTGCTCGAAGGGCTTTCGTTCTTCTACTTTAAGGAGGCGGATGTAGACTTGATGAACCGGGCGGCGGCGCTTTTGTTGGGAACCCACGACTTCCAGTCATTTAGCAAGGTGCGCTTTTGTTGGGAACCCACGACTTCCAGTCATTTAGCAAGGTAAAGACTGACGTAAATCACTTTATTTGCACGATTAAACACGCCGAATGGAATCAAAAAGGGCATTTGCTCGTTTTCAACATCACGGCTAACCGGTTCCTTCGTGGCATGGTCCGGGCGGTGACGGGCACCTTGCTGGACGTGGGCAGCGGAAAAATCGGACTGAAGGAATTCCAAGAAATATTGAAGAGCCGCGATCGCAAGAAAGCGGGCATGAACGTTCCACCTGAAGGTTTATTTTTAACGAAAGTGAAATACCCGAAGAGCATATTTATCGACTAAGCACGTTGGGGCAGTTGTATGGAGAAAGAAAAAGTTAGTAGCGGCAACATCATCGACCTAAAGGTTTTACGACGCATCATGCAGTTCGTGAAACCGTATCGAGTTCAGTTCTTTTCAGTGATCTTTCTGACGTTTGGCATGGGCTTGCTTGGCCCGACCAACGTGATCCTAATTCAAAAGACACTCGACAACTACGTCGCTGCTGGAAACTACCAAGGAATGCTCAACATGGTCATGATCATGCTAGCCATTCTCACCACGCAGTCCGTGTTTCAATATGCGCACACGTACTTGTCGGGAAAGATTGGTCAGTACGTCATCCGCGACATCCGTGTAAAGCTTTACGAACACCTTGTCGGGTTGCGCCTGAAATTTTTTGATAAGACTCCCATCGGTCGTTTGGTGACGCGAACCATTTCCGACGTAGAAAGTCTCGCCGATGTGTTCAGCGAAGGGCTCGCCGCCATGGCAGGCGACTTCCTCCAAATTACCTTCATCCTCGTGTTCATGTTTTACACTGACTGGCGACTGGCGTTGGTCAGCCTGTCGACCATCCCGTTCATGTTGTTGTCGACGTACGTGTTCAAGGAGAAAATCAAAGTCGCCTTCAACGATGTACGCAATGCCGTGTCCAACTTGAACGCGTTCGTGCAGGAACACATTACGGGAATGAACGTCGTACAACTGTTCGGCAGCGAGAAGCGCGAGTACCAAAAGTTCGTCGATATCAACAAAGAACATCGGGATGCCAACCTCCGCTCGGTACTGTATTACTCCATCTACTTCCCCGTGGCTGACTTGATTGCCGCCACCGGCATCGGCTTGCTGATGTGGTATGGATCGAAAGGCGTCGTGCATTTCGAAGAGACCGGAATCACCGTGGGTACGTTGATCGCATTTATCATGTACATCCAGATGTTCTTCCGACCCATCCGAATGATCGCCGATCGCTACAACACCTTGCAAATGGGTATTGTGGCGTCGTCGCGGATCATCAACTTGTTGGATGACAAAGAATACATCGCCGAGAATGGAACGCACCGCCCCGAGGAATTGCGTGGCGAAGTAGTGTTCGACAAGGTTTGGTTTGCGTACAACGACGCCAACTACGTGCTCAAAGACATTAGCTTTAGCATCAAGCCAGGCGAAACGGTGGCATTTGTCGGCGCTACCGGCGCAGGGAAGTCCTCCATCATCAACCTCCTCAATCGCTTCTACGAAATCAACCGCGGGTCCATTCTCGTGGATGGCGTCGATATCAGGAACTTCGATGTGTCGGTGCTCCGCCAAGAAATTGGTGTGGTCCTCCAAGATGTTTTCTTGTTCTCCGACTCGATCCGCAACAACATCACATTTGGCGACAAGGAAGTAAGCGACGACATGATTTGGCACGCTGCCGACTTGGTGGGTGCACGGAAGTTTATCGAACGGTTGCCCGGCGGACTCGACTACAATGTGATGGAACGCGGGTCTACGCTCTCTGTGGGTCAACGTCAGTTATTGTCATTCATTCGCGCGATGGTATACGATCCACGCATCTTGGTGCTCGACGAAGCCACATCTTCGATCGACAGTGAGACGGAGGAAATGGTGCAAGCCGCCATCGCCAAAATGATGACCAACCGGACTGCGATCGTGATCGCGCACCGGCTGTCGACCATCCAGAAAGCCGACAAGATCATCGTGCTCGAGAAAGGTGAAATCCGCGAAAGCGGGCGCCACGAGGAGTTGCTTGGTCAACAAGGATACTATTCGCAACTCTACAAGATGCAGTACAAGGAGTTGCCGAGTATGTAATCTCGATCGAAAAGTCGCGTTTGCTCCTTAAGTTTGTCCACGCCCGTCGCAGCAAACCGGGTTCTCATGAAGCCACATGTTCTTGTCTTGACGTTCGTACTCCTGTGCGCAACGGCGTCCGCTCAACATTATACGGGATATCTCCTTCAACCCGACCGTGTATTCGATGGCGAGAAAATGCTGACCAACGTGTCGGTGTTTATCCAGAACGACAAAATCGTGGCTATTGGGCCTACCGCAAACATGAAGCCCTCTAGCGATGTGGTTGTGATCAAACTCCCCGGTTGCACATTGATGCCTGGTTTGATTGAAGGGCATTCTCACCTCTTGCTACATCCGTACAATGAGACACCGTGGAATGATCAAGTGCTTAAGGAAACAGATGCCTATCGGGTGGCACGCGCGACTGTTCATGCTAAAAACACGCTCATGGCGGGATTTACCACTGTGCGCGACCTGGGTTCGGAGGGCGCTGGCTATTCCGATGTAGGGCTAAAACGGGCCATCGATGAAAAGATCATCGTCGGTCCCCGAATGATTGTCGCCGGTCGTGCTATTGTGGCCACGGGCTCGTATGGACCTAAAGGCCTCGACTACGATTTTGAAGCCATGTTGGGGGCAGAGGCTGCCGACGGAGATCGCTTGATCCAAGTGGTGCGCGATCAAATTGGAAAAGGTGCCGACGTGGTGAAGGTGTATGCGGATTACCGGTGGGGACTCAATGATCAAGCGATGCCGACGTTCTCCATCGACGAGTTGAAATTGATTGTAGAAACTGCCGCAAGCTCGGGGCGTCAAGTGGTGGCACATGCATCTACTGCCGAGGGAATGCGCAGGGCAATCCTAGCCGGTGTTGCTACCATCGAACATGGCGACGGTGGGACCTTAGAAATATTTGAACTGATGAAGGAAAAAGGTGTGGCCTTGTGTCCGACACTCGCCGCGGGTCATGCGATCAGTCAGTACAAGGGTTGGCAAGTGGGCAGCTTGCCCGAACCCGACAACCTGAAACGCAAGCGCGCGAGTTACCAGGCTGCTATTCAGGCCGGAGTCACGATCTGCGCGGGCGGCGATGTGGGTGTTTTTGCGCATGGTGACAACGTGCGTGAACTCGAACTGATGACGGACTATGGGATGATGGCGACGCAAGTAATGCAGTCAGCCACGAGTGTCAATGCAGACGTCTTCGGACTACAAAACCTCATTGGTCGAATCAAGGAAGGGCTAAAAGCTGACATCCTCGTCGTGCTGGGCGACCCATCGAAGAATGTGTCCGACCTGCGCAAGGTTCGGCTCGTGATGAAGGATGGCGTCATTTATCGAAACGAGACGGAAACCAAATCGCGTCCCTAACGGCAGGATGATCGATTCATCTAAAAACCGTATTATTGGTTAGGATTCGCGTCGGCTTCGGGCATAAGCTTTGTATCATCGACGCGGTCCTCCTAAAGCCAAACGAGAATCTTTAAACTTCCTTCCAGTGAATCGCAAGCAAGCCCTTCAATCTATTGCTGTCGGAACAGTCGGAGCAGTAGGTCTTCCATCCGTTGCCAAGGCGTTGTCGTTATTACCCGACGATCTCAAGGGCAACATCAATCATTCAGCATGTCAGTGGTGCTACAACGGCATTCCACTCGAAGACTTGGTGGTGGCTGCAAAAGGGATGGGGTTGAAATCCATCGAGCTGTTGGGAGCGAAAGATTGGGCTGTCGTCAATAAGCACGGGCTCACTTGCGCCATGGGCTATGGTTCGGAAATTGGCTTGAACCGTGGATTCAACGACCCCACGTTACATGAAAAACTCCTTGCCGACTATACTGTTAGCATTCCAAAAGCTGCAGACGCTGGTTTGAAGAACTTGATCTGCTTTAGCGGGAACACAAATGGACTCAGCTCTGAGAAAGGCCTAGAAAATTGTGCGAAGGGCCTGGAGCCGGTGGTTAAGTTGGCGCAGAAATACAACATCACCATTTCGATGGAATTGTTAAACAGCAAAGTTGACCACAAGGATTATCAATGCGACCACACGGCATGGGGTGTTCAACTCTGCGAGAAACTTGGATCAGAAAATTTCAAGTTGCTCTACGACATCTACCACATGCAAATTATGGAGGGTGACGTCATCGCCACCATCAAGAAAAACATCAAGTACATCTCGCACTTCCACACGGGTGGTGTTCCCGGCCGTCATGAAATCGACGAAAGTCAAGAGCTCTTCTACCCCGCCATTATGAAGGCCATTGCCGAAACTGGTTTCAAAGGATTCGTTGCCCAGGAGTTTATCCCGGCTAAGGCCGACAAACTTGCCTCATTGAAGCAAGGAGTCACCATCTGCGATATCTAGAAAACCTTACTTGGTAGCAAGGCGGATACTGCCATCGTCGGCGCGGATGTCGACTTTGGCATTGCCGTTCGCCAGCGTGTAGCGCGAACGATCTTCTGATTCTTCGACGACAGAGAATGACGTGTTGGCCCGTACACTCGTATCATCATGACGGATGTCGAAGCGACCACCACCACTCGTGACAGTCAAGGAAACGCGCCCATCTTGCGTGCGGATGTAGTAATCGCCGTTATCGGCAAGCGATGTTTCGATGATGAAGTCGCCATCATCAATTTCAACAGAAATCTTGGTGAACTGAGCGTTTTGAATCTCAATGTCGGAATCGTCAGCATCGACGTTAAGATTTCCTTTGCCTTGGTCCATTTTCACACCACCATCGTCCAGGCGAAAGCGAAAATCGCTTCCTTCACAGCCGGTCAACACTACGTTTGCATCGTCGAGGTCGGCGTCGATAAAACCGTTGATGTAGTTGACCTCATACTTTCCATCCTCGCCATCAATCACCAAATTGATACCCTTTGGCGCTTCGATTTGAATGACATATTTCTCGTGGACGTAGCCTACAATACCGATGCTGCCAGACTTGCGTTCACGAAGGGTGAGATTGCCATTTGACTCGTCGATGTCGACCGCAAATTCCTGTGTCCCAAAAGTCATACCCTTGGTTTCGACCTCGTAGTCCACTTTGACGTGTGCTGTAGACCGATTTGAGCCAGTGATAAACACTTTGGCATCGGAGCACTTGAGCGTGAGCGTGCCATTGGCGTTGATTTTATAGTCTTGATCGATATGAAAATTGCCTGTTTTGGTCGTTTGGGCAAAGGCTAGCGTCGAAGCGAAGGCGAGGACAGCAACTAGAAGGGTCTTCATGGCAGTTGGGATTTGCGGGTGAGACGTACGAAAAGCCCCCCGCGTTGCAATGAAGGTCAAAATTCTGGTGTCAATCGTCGATCAGAGGGCATGAACCAGCTCGACATAGAGCTTAGTCAGATTTGGCTCTGCTTTACCCGCCACCGCCACAATCTGCTGAATATCCACCGGTTTCAGGTCGTCAGGGTCGCAGTCGTCGGTAAGTACGGAGATGGCGCAACACGGCAAGCCCATGTGGTTGGCGACCAGCACTTCGGGCACTGTGCTCATCCCTACGGCGTCGGCGCCGGCAAGTCGCAGAAACCGGTACTCTGCCCGGGTTTCGAGCATCGGCCCCATCACCGAAGCGTAGACGCCCTTGTTTAACTTGATCTTGTTCTTCTTCGCCAGCGAGATCAGCAAGTCATTTAGCTTTTTGGAATACGGGCGGCTCATGTCCGGAAACCGTGGCCCGAGCACTTCGAAGTTTTCGCCTCGGAGGGGGTTGTCAGGTTGGAAGTTGATATGATCATCGATGAGCATCAACTCGCCTTTCGACCACTTCATATTCATGTTCCCGGCGGCGTTAGAGATGAGTAGGTGCTCCACTCCCAAGAACTTCATCACACGAACGGGCAAAGTGATTTGCTGCATAGAATACCCTTCGTAATAGTGGAAGCGCCCTTGCATGGCGAGGACCTTTTTTCCTTTCAAGTCACCGTAGATCAATTGCCCTTTGTGGAACTCTACTGTCGAAATTGGAAAATGGGGAATGGAGTTATAGTTGATCGTGATCGCGTTCTTGATCTCTTTCACGAACAGGTTGCCAAGGCCTGTACCGAGGATAATGCCGATTTCGGGCTTCACGACACCTCGCTTTTCGAGGTAAGCGACGACTTCTTTGATCAATTGGAGCATGTTGCTAGACGTTGTAAAAAACAGGAATGTCTCCTCAAAATTAACATTGAAAACGATAGGTCGGGCTTTCGGTTGCCGTTCATATCATTTCATCATGTCGCAGCACTTTTTTGCTTTAGCTGAACCTATATTTAGTACTCAATCGAACTTCATGAAAAAGTTACTCGCCCTAATGGTCATTTGCACCAGCGTGCAGGTGTTTGGTCAGTCTTTCAATAATCTGCCCGTCATTACGCAGAAACCACCCTTGCATGGCCGTCATTGGATGGCTGTGACTGGGAAGCCGCTCGCAGCTACCGCGGGTGCCATGATCTTTTCGAAGGGTGGCAACGCAGTCGACGCTTCGTGTGCCATGCTTGCAGCCACTTGCACCATGTGGGATGTGCTCTCGTGGGGAGGCGAAACACAGGCGCTGATCTATAATCCGAAAACAAAAAAGGTGATTGCCATTAATGCGTTGGGAGTTGCCCCCACTGGCGCGACCGCCGATTTCTTCAAGGGCAAAAACATGAAGTATCCTCCAGAATATGGGCCTCTCGCAGCCGTGACCCCAGGCACACCGGGTGGTTTGATGACAATTCTTGCAGAGTATGGAACAATGAGTCTAAAAGATGTCCTGACTCCCGCCATGCAAATGGCCGAAGGTTATCCGATTGAAGCACAAACTGCCAACTCAATTGAGCGCGGCAAAGACCAGATCAAGCAATGGCCTTATTCGAAGAAGGTTTTCTTGCCCCACCTTGGCGAAAAGCGTGAGGCTCCCGACGCAGGTGAGATCTTTGTGCAAAAAGACCTCCTTGAAACATTGAAAAAACTTGTTGAAACGGAACAGGCGGCATTGAAGAAAGGAAAGACTCGTAAAGAAGCCATCTACGCGGCGTACGATCGCTTTTACAAAGGAGACATTGCAAAAGAGTTTGCTCGTGGCTGCCAAGAACAAGGTGGGTTGATCACCGAACAAGACCTCGCCAACTGGAAAGTCAAAATCGAAGAGCCGATGATGACAACATACAGAGGCGTCGAAGTATACAAACTCCAACAATGGACTCAAGGGCCAGCGATGCTTCAAACGTTGAACATCTTGGAGAACTTCGACCTGAAGAGCATGGGATATAACTCTCCTCGCTATATACACACTTTGTACCAAGCGATGAATTTGGCTTTCGCCGATCGTGACTTCTACTATGGCGACCCTGCCTTTGCTCCTGAGGAACCCATGAAGGGACTTCTTTCTAAGGACTATGCGAAAGAGCGGTCGAAGTTGATCAAGTGGGACGCAAACGATCCGAAGATCGGACCCGGCGATCCATATCCGTTCGAAGGCAAAACAAATCCATATACTGACCTCCTAAAGAACTGGGGCAACTCACAGGCCCTCAACTTCCAACCCGGAAGTCCATTGGATGAAAAGTTCATGGAAACATTCACCGCGGGTACTACTTCAGTCGAAGCCACCGACAAGGAAGGTTGGGTCGTGTCGATCACACCAAGCGGCGGTTGGGTGCCCGCATGCATCGCTGGCAACACAGGCATTGGCATGAGCCAAAGAATGCAGTCGTTCGTGACTGATCCAAAAGAAAACCCTTTCAACGTGGTGGAGCCAGGTAAACGGCCACGTGTCACACTGACACCAAGTATGGCATTAAAGGACGGAAAACCGTACCTCTCTTTTGCGAAACAAGCGGGCGACGAACAAGATCAATTGTTGATACAATTCTTCTTGAACATGGTCGAGTTCAACATGACCGTTCAAGAAGCGACCGAAGCGCCTAGCTTCAAAACGTTGCAGATGTATTCGAGCTTCGGCGATCACGAAAAAGTCCCCGGCGGTTTGATCCTCAATAGCGCGATGCCAGCGTGGAATCGGAAAGACCTCACACGGATGGGATACAAACTCTCGTATCAAGATCGTACCAGCGGTCCGATCAACGCCATCTTCTTCGATTGGGAGCACAACACCTTTTGGGGTGGTTCATCGAATCATGGGGAAGACTATGGGATTGGATGGTAATGTGAATTGAGAATGGTGAATTTGGAATTATGAATTATGGGCTCGTCCCGAGGTTGATTAGATGTACATGTCTCCGACTTGGTTCGTGGAAACCTCTACGAAATAGTTCGCCATCTTTTCGGTGACGGCTTTGAAATAGGCTTCGCCTTTTTCGCGGGTTGCTTTTCGCGGGTCGCCAACGCCAGTGTCTTTCGTCACTTGTGTCCACTTGCGTTCTGCCCACGCCCAGCCTTCGCGTATGCCTTGGATCTTGAACTTCTTCGACGCTCCGTCTCCCGCCTCCGACAACGGGGCAACTAAATCGGGACGAAGGTACAAGAGCAAACTTGTCTCCATCTCACCCGCGTGGTCGTCCTTGTTGTCGAAAAACTGCTTCTGATCGATCGACTGAAACCAGTTGCACGAGGTCAAAAACATCTTTGGAAATTTCAAACCAAGTTCCCTGATCATCGTGCGGAAGTCGTTCCCTCCATGACTGTTGAAGATGATCAACTTGTAGATTCCTTGTCGATCTAACACTTCAATGACGTCGCGCAAAATCATGAACTGCGTCGACGGGTTCATATTGATATCTAGCTTGACGTCAAATTGCCCAGTATTCACACCAAAGGGAATGGGGGGCAGTACAGTAATCTTGGCGCCTCTCTCCCACGCAATGCGAGCAGCTTCTGCCGAAATCAATTCCGACTCGATAATATCAGTCCCGTAAGGCAGATGATAGTTATGAGCTTCGCACGCTCCCCATGGCAGCACGGCCGTTTCGACGTGAGCGTCTTTCACGAACTTCCAATTGCACTCGCTTAGGATAAAAGGTCTCATGAATTAAGAATTGAGGATTTAGAATTGGGAATTTAGGTGAGGATTATTTTAGTCGGGTGAGGTTGATTCGAACGGAATCGCCGTTGAAGGTTCCTGAGAGAATCAACTTTTTGTCAGTTTCGAACTGGTACTTCGTTAACAGATTGTCGGGTTCATGTGGTTCTCCGGAACTGGTGTATCGCGTAAGTGACATGCGGAGTTCCGACCTTGTTGTGTCCACATGATATGTCCCATACTCGTCGGGAATGTTCACTTGGGGCGAAAACTTCAACAGCGACCCATACCGCCACTCCAAATAAAGTTTCGACCAAGCCAAGTGGGCGGTATCATTGTTGGGGTTCGTCCCCACATTGACAGCATCGACGTTCCATACACCATTCAACTGGGTTCGGGGTTCAAACGACTCACGCAGTTTATAAATCTTCAGGAACGCAAGTGCGACAACGGCAACGCGGGCCAGGTTAAGCGCCCAGAATTTCCAACTTTTCGTGGTCAACTCGTCGCGGAAGCCAAATAAAACTGGTAAGAGCTTGCCCGCATCGAGTGTCACGAAAAACAGGAGTATAAATGTGTAGTGCAAGGCATTGAAATACGCGAGGGGCGAGATCGAGTAAAAGTGATCGATCAAACAAATGTTGGCCATGACAGGAATCAGGACCACCGCTCCAAACAGTCGGGTCTTCCTGAAAAGCATGAGTACACTCCCCACGACTTGCGTCCAGCCCAAGATGTTGGCGAAGGTCTCTGAGAATCCGAAATATGTCCACGTAAGCCAGAATCCATTTAACTCACCGATAGGGGTTTCGAGAATATAAGATGGCGGCTGAAATTGCGTCTTCAGCAACTTGGCAAAAGCATAGTTGCAGATCATGTACGCCACGTAAAACGCGACAACGCCTTGAGTCCATTTGTGTGCCTTGTGAATGCGCTCGGGGTCGAACCTACTCCACACACTTCCTAAAACGATGGAGAGAAACACAAGCGCAGCAACAAAAATCCATGTGGCTTGGGTGTTGTTCATGATAGCAAACTGCCACGCACTGACGTCGCCTGATAGTTGTCCCAAGCCGAACAGCGTAAGCAAGAGGCAGGCAACTTCGAAGATGGAGAGAAGATGTTGAAATTTGGAGTTCAGAATTTCGGATTTAGGATGGACGTGTTGGTCCGACCAAGTTAGAAATTCTCGTTGGAGTTTTTAGGGTGGTTTTGTGCGTGGGATCTGTGGCGCATTCCCCGGTCTTCAACAAAAAAAGCCAATCGCGGATGCTTGCGATTGGCTTGGTGTGACCCCGGAGAGATTCGAACTCTCGACCCAATGATTAAGAGTCATTTGCTCTACCAGCTGAGCTACGGAGTCGGTCGAAGTTACTGTAACGGTAATGCTACCTTATAAGTTCGTCCTTTTTTTACGGTCAGTCGGTCGTCGCGCAACCAAGGATTGAAGCGTTTCAACAACTTGTAATTCGTTCCGTTTGCAATCGAGAATTCAATCAGGTCCTTCACACTTTCGTTGACCTCCACGTAGCGCACCGGCTCGGGTTGGTACGTATGTTTCGAACTCACATTGAACCCATATTTGTTAGGGTGCTCCATAATTTCCTTGATCGCCAAAAGCCTAAACACGTATCGCGACGTCTCGTCGTTGAGAAAGAGGTCGTAATAAGACTTCACCTTTTGATTGTCGAGCGCGCGGTCGAGACCAGCCATCCCACGATCGTAAGATGCCGCGGCCAAGGTCCAACTTCCAAACTTGTCGTGGGCCTTTTTGAGAAATTTACACGCCGCTTCAGTCGCCTTCAAGGGGTCGTAGCGTTCGTCCACTTCATCACGAATCTCAAGTCCCAGTTCTTTCCCGGCGGGTTGCATGATCTGCCAAAAGCCCACGGCGCCGCGCGGCGACACGTCATTGAGCAGCGCAGATTCGATTAACGCCATGTATTTAAAGTCGTCGGGAATCCCATTGGCCTTCAAGATGGGCTCAATTTGTGGCAACCACCTACTCGCGCGCTTCATCATAAAGATCGTACTATTATGCATGTACGAATTAATATGCAACTCGCGGTCGAAGCGCTCATACACGTCAGGAATTTGCAGGGGCACTTCTTCACCCGCAAAGCTCATCGTTGGAGGCACCTCTAGCGATACGGCGGGCATCCATGAACCTTGAGCATCGACCGCAGCCTCCAATTCCTTCTCATCGGTGATATTATCTGCCAAGGCGGGATCGTCGGCATTTCGTGCCTGCGACGACCGTCCAATGACTTCGTGCTCCAACTGGATAATCCGGTGGTTGATCCACCACCCACCTGCCAACAACGACACAACCATGATCCCGAGTAATACGGGAACTAAATTCTTCATTCGTATAGCTACTTAGAAGTTCGGTGATAACATGTACTTAGAATAGAACTCGTCGATCACGAGAACCGCATCTTCCGGCGTGTCTACCACGCTGAAAAGATCCAGGTCCTCCTTCGCGATCATCCCCTCCTCCAACAACGACTGCTTGAACCAATGCAGCACACCTGTCCAAAATTTCTTGCCTACCAACACAATCGGGAAGCGACCGATCTTTTTCGTTTGAATCAAGGTCAACGCTTCCGACAATTCATCCAACGTACCAAAACCGCCCGGCATCACGATGAAACCTTGCGAATACTTCATGAACATCACCTTCCTGACAAAGAAGTAATCGAAAGTGATCAGCTTGTCGGGATCGATGTATGGATTCCCCTTCTGCTCGTGGGGCAAATAAATATTCAAGCCCACAGATTTCCCACCCGCACGGTTGGCACCCTTGTTACCAGCTTCCATAATGCCAGGCCCGCCGCCGGTGATGACACCGTAGCCATGCTGCACAAGCTTGTAAGCTATTTCCTCCGCCATCTTGTAGTACTCATTGCTGGGCTTCGTTCGCGCTGAACCGAAAATTGTCACACAAGGGCCGATCTTCGCCAATTTCTCAAAGCCATCGACGAACTCTGCCATTACCTTGAAGATTACCCACGAATCAGAACTCTTGATCTCTGCCCAATCCTTATCTTTAAATGCCTTGCGAATGCGATGCTCGTCTTCGATGGCCTCATTTAATACACCACTGGTGTGACTTTTCTTTTTTGAGACTTTCTTGGTCTTTACCTTCATACCACAAATTTGATTAATCAAAAACAGATGAAATATAGCAGGTTTTTGAATGGATTTCTTTCCGTGGCGCTATTATCGGTGATATTGGTTGCATGCAGCGGCGAGCAGAAATCTCCCTCCACAAAAGAATGGGCATTGGTTCCGTTTGTGAAAGCCGACGATAGCAACCCAGTACTCGAAGCAGGCACGAACACGTTCACCTGTCCTATTCTTCAACATGAAGTGAAGTGGGATGAAAAAGATGTCTTTAACCCCGCATCGGTCGTGCGCGATGGAAAGGTGTACATGATCTTCCGAGCAGAAGACAACATCGGCAAGTATGCCGGCACCTCACGTTTGGGATTGGCCCAGAGCGAAGATGGACTTCACTTTACGAAACAACCATCGCCCGTCTTTTATCCCGACAACGACAGCATGAAAGTCTATGAGTGGGAAGGTGGTGTGGAGGATCCGCGCATCGTCGAATCACCAGATGGTCAGTACGTGATGACCTACACTTCGTATGACGGACAGGTGGCTCGCCTGTGTTTGGCTACGTCCCCCGACTTGCAAACCTGGACGAAACATGGGCTTGTGTTGACCGGAAAGTTCCGCGATAGCTGGAGTAAGTCCGGCGCCATCGTTGCCCGTCGACATGGTGACCGCATCGTGGCCGAGAAGATCCAAGAAAAATATTGGATGTACTTCGGCGACACGGACCTTTTCATGGCTACCTCTCCTGACCTGATTCATTGGACACCTATACTGGAAGGTGACTCGTTCAAGTCAGTCCTACGTCCTCGACCGGGCACGTTCGATAGTCGACTCGTGGAAAGTGGTCCTTACGCATTGGCGACGGATAAAGGAATTGTGCTCATCTATAATGGAATGAACTTGGATGAAGGTGGCGATCCTAAGCTTCCGAAAGGCGCCTACTGTGCAGGGCAAGCCTTGTTCGATCTTGCCGATCCGAGTATCCTCATTGATCGTTTGGATGAATATTTCATGATGCCCGACAAGCCATACGAAATTAATGGACAAGTCAACCAGGTGTGCTTCATCGAAGGGATGGTTCCGTTCAAAGGAAAGTGGATGTTGTATTATGGCACTGCCGATTCGCGCATCGCCGCGGCTGTGGGTCCTGTGGTGGAAGGCAACAACTAACAAAGAATCACGATCTAACTTTTAATATCCAATGACCAATGACCAATACCCGATGACCAATTGGTGGAGACTTCTATCAATTGTGCGCTTTGGGTATTGGGTATTGGGTATTGGGTATTGGGTATTGGGTATTGGGTATTGGGTATTTCAAAAAAGAATTCAATCTATCCAAGCTCCGTGTTGTTTCGCTGACGTGTACCGTCTAGCGGCGTGCCCTCAAAAGGGTTCTCAAAAATATCCAATGACCAATATCCAATAACCAATAGATGATCAACCTACAAGCGAGGAGTCTAACAACTAACAACAAATCACGATCTAACTTTTAATATCCAATGACCAATGACCAATACCCAATGACCAATTGGTGGAGACTTCTATCAATTGTGCGCTTTGGGTATTGGGTATTGGGTATTTCAAAAAAGAATTCAAGCTATCCAAGCTCCGTGTTGTTTCGCTGACGTGTACCGTCTAGCGGCGTGCCCTCAAAAGGGTTCTCAAAAATATCCAATGACCAATATCCAATGACCAATAGATGATCAACCTACAAGCGAGGAGTCTAACAACTAACAAAGAATCACGATCTAACTTTTAATATCCAATGACCAATACCCAATCAATGTCGTTTAGTTAAGGACTTAGAGGTGCTTATAGGTCATTGCCGGTGGTTTCTTCTTGATCTTCTTTCTCGGAAATTTTCTGTTTGGCCGCACAATTTCAATTGTTGCTTTCATTATTCGATCAAAGGCTGTAAGGGCAGACTTAATTTTCTTTAAAAGGAAAATGCTGGCAAGCATTTCTTTGGTCATGGCCAGCGCATTTGTGCGGTTAATTTTGAATGGGTGCTTTCGCGCATTGCGGCCTGAATGCTCATGTTCTCTCTTGATTTTTTCCTCCATCGGAAAGGCCATGACTGCCATGGTGGTCATCATAAAGACCTTTGCAAAAATATCCTGCTTGACTGCCTTGGCGGTTTTTCCTGAGAAGTTCTCCAGTTGTACCCTGGTTTTGTATAATTTGTAGGCCTCCTCAACATTCCACCGGCAGTGGTAAAGCTGCGTGAAGCATTCGTAAGGTAACTTTTTATGGTCTGTCACCGATGTGCATAGGACTTCCCTACCACCATCAGGCAGATCAACAACAACTAGCCTGCACTTGATCTGGTCATTGTTTGTGCTGTATTTTTTTAACAGCCCTTTGTCTTTTTGTGGAAGTTGGAAAACCACCGTACGGTCTTTGTGGCCCTGATCGATCATTTCCCTGGCTGCCAGCCACCAGTCTTCGCGTAAACGAATACAGTAATCTATTCGGCGAGCCTGTAATTCAAACATGAGAGACAGGCTGGCATAGCCCCGGTCGAATAAAACCAGATCCTTACCTGCCTCTATTTTGTCCATATGCCGTTGAGCCAATTCCTTTTCACTGGTGCCATAGCTGCCCAATTCAGCGTCAAGCGTGGTTAGATTTAATACATCATATAGAAGTGAAATTCTGGCTATGGACCGTGGAGCATCAGCCCCAGGACCGAACCCCACAACACCAAACTCCTGTTCGATACTCTCGTGTTTTGGAAGGACCAGCGTACTACCATCAACACTTAGTAATCGGAAGTCCAACCATTTTATGTAGGGTGCATTTTCATAAAATGACCTATTACCCACGTCATTTAACTCCTTAAAGGCTTCAGGCTTTAGTTTTGACCTGGATTGAGTGAAGGCACCCTTGGTGACATATTGGATGCTGAAGTCCTCACCCTGAAGCTTCTGATAAAAGCTGTTCAGCTCTCGTTGAATGGATTTACTCAGGCTTTGCGTAAGCAAGGCAATCAGATGTGTAAAATGTATCTTTCTCTTTCGGGAAAATCCTTTACTGCCGTCTTTTGAACGGCTAACAAATTGCTCATCTTCAATGGTTTTGGTTACGTCATCAAGATATTTTTCCCGAATTTTCTCCCAATAGAGACCTGCTCGATTCGCATAGCCCCTATAATCCTAAAGATAAACATTCATCCAAAATTACCTCCGATCACCTTAACTAAACGACATTGAATACCCAATGACCAATTGGTGGAGACTTCTATCAATTGTGCGCTTTGGGTATTGGGTATTGGGTATTGGGTATTGGGTATTGGGTATTTCAAAAAAGAATTCAATCTATCCAAGCTCCGTGTTGTTTCGCTGACGTGTACCGTCTAGCGGCGTGCCCTCAAAAGGGTTCTCAAAAATATCCAATAACCAATAGATGATCAACCTACAAGCGAGGAGTCTAACAACTAACAACAAATCACGATCTAACTTTTAATATCCAATGACCAATGACCAATACCCAATGACCAATTGGTGGAGACTTCCTTCAATCGTGAACTTTGGATATTGGGCATTGGATATTGGTCATTGGATATTTCAAAAAGACATTAGTCAAAGACCCATGCTCTCACCCAATAGAAGTTGGGTGTTAGTCATTCATGGTAATCTCACATGATGGCGTTACCTTTCAGGTCAATTAGCATCCTTTGTCGCACCGCTCACGATTTATTCTAGCCGGACTGTTGTTTGCCGTGTTGTGGGCGTCTGCTTCAGTGGCAGGAAAATTCGGGCTTCAATCCGCCGAACCCCTTACACTATTCACCATTCGCTTTTTGCTCGCCGGAGCAATCTTGCTTGGCTTCAGCAAGGTGAGTCAACAATGGCAAATGCCTACACGCCGAGAATGGTGGCAACTCACGGTGTTCGGCGCCTTCAACACCGCTTTATACTTAGGCATTTTTATCATCGCGCTGGGCGATGTCGCGGCGGGGATCACGGCCCTCATGCTCGCACTTAATCCACTATTGATTAGCCTACTTTCATCTCTTTGGATGCGCCGCAAAGTTGCCCCACGTGAATGGTTGAGCATCGCCATCGGGATGAGCGGCGTTGCCATTGCCACATTTCCACTGCTGGAAAATGGTTATGCAACCATGTGGGGAGTCATTCTCCTGTTGATTAGCATGCTTACATATTCCATTGGGGCTGTATACTACGCCTCCGTGAGTTGGACACTGCGTAGAACGACGATCAATGGCTGGCAGGTCCTGATCGGTGGATTGCTTTTACTTCCATTTACACTTGCATTTGAGGGTGGTCACACCTCCTACGATTCCGTGTTCTGGTTTTCCATCGCATGGTTGATCATCCCTGTTTCGATCGGAGCAGTCCAATTGTGGCTTTATTTGCTGAAAGAAGACGCGGTGAAGGCGTCTATTTGGCTCTTTTTTTGCCCGATATTCGGTTTGCTCTATTCAACCTGGTTATTAGGGGAGCCTTTCACTGCCTTCACGGCCATCGGCGCCATCCTCGTGTTGGTGAGCGTCTACTTCGGTCAAAAGCCTAAGTCACCTCAGGATTAAAGATTCCACCAATAGGTGAATTTGAGCACGATGGCGCGGCTCTTCACCGACCAATTCTCCGGCAAGTAGTTATCTGTGTACACGATAAAAATATCCGACGCGGGTTTGAAACGCCACTGTAGGCGCGTATTGATATTCACGTTGTCGGTTTGTTGGTTGTACTGCAAAAATGTGGTGAAGAAGAGTTTGTTGGTCATCGTGACGTCTAACCTCGGGCTCACCAACCAGAATGGGCGGCGCCCCCAAGGCTCCGGAAGCCGAATGTCGTTGTAGGTCGTGCTCAACACGAAGTTGACATACGGTTGAAATCGATAACCAAGTTCACCACCTACCAGCAGGCGCGTGCCGTTCGCATAATAGCCTCCATATCTCATCGATGTCGTCAGCGTCAACAACTTCTGCGGGCGCGAGGTGTAGTCGATACCAGCAGTAAACCACGAATGCTTCGATCCACGCGCCAATGTATCGAGTCCGGAGTTTGTCGGATCGAACGGGTTCAACAACATCACATAGTTTTTCGTCACGCCTACCGATAGGATACTAAGCTTTCGAAAGTTGAAGGTATACGAGGCGGTTGTCTCGTCGTCGGTACGGTGATAACTCGTGTTCGTAAATATTGAAGAGATCACCTTGGGTCCGTGACTCAAAATGTGCTTGCCTTTCGGGAAGAATAAATACGACGCTTGCGGCCCGAACCGCGCAAAGTTGACGCGTGGCACGTACCCCACTTCCGCCACATAGTCGTGGCCAACGCGCTCCACCTGCATGGCTGTGAGCCAATGGCGACTGAAGTATTGGAGGTGTCCCGCATATACCCAGTTGTCATCGCCAGCTTTCGAGTTGGGGCTTATTGAACGAAACATGAGACCTTTTCCCGTCCATTGGTTGTCGCGCGACGCAAGGTTGTACTCTAAACCCACATTTCGATTGTACATCGAGTAGCTAGGTGTCGCCGGGTCGGTGGGTGTTGTATAGTTCAGTGACTGCTTGTTGATAAAAAAAGCTCCGACATACGACCGGGCAAACAACCGTCGCTGCAGCGCCGCCACCGCAAAGTTCTGCGAGGGAAGACTCTTGTCTTCAACAGACGCAGTTTGCATGTCCATTGCACCTAGGCGCCAATTGCGATTGATCCTTCCACTGAGGCGGGCACCCGCTTGAATGGGGACACCCAAACCGATCCTTCGTGAAAAGAAAGGTCGGATGGTCGCGTAACCGAAGTTTGAGAAGATGTCGCCGTTCTCAAGAAAAAACTGGCGCCTTTCGGGGAAGAACAACTCGAAACGATCGAGGTTCGTCACCTGCCGGTCCACGTCCACTTGCGAAAAGTCGGGGTTCACCGTGAGATCAAGATTCAGTGAACTTGTCAACGCAACTTTCGCATCCATCCCTCCTTCGACGTGATTGTCAACAGGCGTTTTCTTCTCGAAGTTCTTCGACGAGCCACCCAACACGTATGGGATCACCGACACATTCATGCGCGGTGCAGGAGGTGTTTCGTCCCAAACCAAAAAGCCAGTGTGAGACAACGAGGCAGTCGCAAACTGGCGTGGTATCGGGGTCCAGCTCGACTTCTCCGTTGTCTTTAAATCAAGTCGACTGAAATTGATTCCCCAGCGTGTGATCCCTTTCTTGTATCGAATCGTTTTGAAGGGAATCGCCATCTCCAACACCCAGCGGTCCGGATAGTTCTTGACTTCCGACACCCATTTGTTATCCCAACTGAGATCCACCTTACTGCCTTCGTACATGATCCCATCCCATTGCGCACCTGCTGCACTCAAACCAAAAGAAAATCCGTTGGTTTGATCATCGAATGTGTCAATAAATAGGAGGAAGTTGTCATTCTTACCGAAGGCGAAGTCGCGTTTCAGCGATTCAACGGTAAACTTCGTGTCGGTGCTGTGATAACAGATCGCCTGAAGGTAGATGTGCTTTTCATCATAGGTCATGCGCACCTCGGTCGGTACTTTCGCCATGCTGGTGTCCATCGGTAACACCATGTAAAAGTCTTTCGCCACTTGGCATGACGCCCATGCCTCGTCGCTTTCAATTCCATCAACGACTATGGGTCCTTTCGCTTTGGCGATGTTGTACTCGAAGGCGGCATTCACTTTCTTCGACTGTGCGAACACAGATTGACATGCCACGACAAAGGTGGCAAACACTGCAAGTTGTGTCAGTCTTCGAGGTGAGGGCAGGTACATTTTCTATGAGGGCTGGCTACTTGCCATCCACATAGTCCCGAAGATATTCAAAATGAGGTGTCAAACGACCGTTAGCCGCGATGGTTCCTCGTTCAATTATATGGGTGGCATCTTCGGTGAGCAAAGGTTTTAATACCCTGTCGATCAGATCACGTCCAAATTCTTCAGATGCGCTTCGTGGAAGCTCGCACGGCAGGTTGTCGATCGCCATCACGGTCACAAACTTGTCGTTACTCAATGGCGGTTGCACTGTGTCTGTTGCTGGGTCGTAGTCGTAAACCGGGTCGGCGATGCTGCTGGCCTTTTTTGTACTGGGTACTGACCCCTCGATGTCGCATGTGATGTCTGCAATCACTTTGATCTTGAAGTTTGGGGAGAGCATATCCTCGCGTGTGAAAAGCACGGGGGCTTTCGGGCTCCAAAATGCACCAGCCAAAAGAAGGTCAGTCACTTTCGTGAACTCGAGAAAACGGGACCAGTACTTGTCAGGGTTCGTGTGGAACTCTTCGCGATTGAAGTGTCCACCTTCCTTCCGGCTGTGGTAGTCGGCACTCCCCAATTGAACATATACCGGTTGATCGAACGTCTTCGTAAGAAAATCGTATGGCCCCACCTTGCGTACACCAGCCGTGTCGAGCGATTCCATGGCGCCCTTCGCTACACGTCCAGTTCCCGTGAGTACGATTTTGATCGGCGGCAAGTTCACCTTCCGGAGTTCTAGCTTCAGATCATTGACATCGAAGCAATCGTATGCCCGACGGAGGTTAAAGAGTTTGTATCGTTGTCCGTACGCAAGAAGACCGTTGTATGCACCCACCATTCCCGCATACCGCCCGAAAGCGACGAGTCGGTTGCCCATTGGGTCTTTAAGCGCTTCGTAGTCGATTAACCGAATCTTCTTTTGAAGCACCGCTTGCAACAGCTTTCGATTATACGGTTGCTTTTTGATTGTATGCGAAAAGATCAAATAAGTTTTGCCTTCGATCAACGCTTCGACTGGAACTTCCTTGATACCCATCAGGATATCACATCGACTCATGTCTTCGCTCACGGGAATGCGATATTCAGAATATTCCCTGTCCGGAAAACACCGAATGGCGCTCGTTTCCACTTGAACTTTGACATGAGGGAACCGCTGTTCGATCTCCTCCACTTGGAGGGGTGTAAAAGGAACCCGTTTGTCGGGCGGATTCTTCCTTTCGCGGATAAGGCCGATGATCATGAAACAAAGATATTCATCTATCCGAGGTTCCGTATGAGTTTCAGACTTTGTGTAAATTCAGGCATGCTTGCGTATTTCTGGCTCGTGTTGGGGTGGGTTGTCTATTTCGCGCTGCACAGCGTCATGGCGATGGACGAACTTAAGTCCAAGTTTCCGGTGAGGGCATACCGAATCGTATATGTGCTTATTTCGTCTTTCGGATTACTTGCCTTGCTGTTCTACAACGGAAGCATTCCAGCACTTAAGTTTTTCGTGAGCACAGGGCCTGTGAGATACTTGAGTTTGATCCTCACTACTTTCGGAGTGATGACCATTCAAAGCTCCTTTCGGCAATATAATCTGCGCGGGTTTCTGGGAGTGACCGAAGAGAAGAAAGAACTTCGAACCGACGGCGTGCTTCAGTATGTTCGCCATCCTATCCTTGCAGGCGTGATCCTGATCGTATTGGGCTTCTTCTTTTTCATTCCCAACTTACCAACGCTGGTTTCCTGCGTGTGCATCGGCATCTACCTACCGATCGGCATGTACTTCGAGGAGAAAAAACTGATTCGCCTTTTCGGTGACGCGTACTTAGAGTATCGAAAAAAAGTCCCGGCGCTGGTTCCAAACTTGAACAAGGCCGGGACTAAGTAATTATTATTATTCAAGGAAGTTGCCAAGGATCGAACTCGCTTCCTTGCCGCTATTCCTTCCGTAAGGAGAAAGTGCTTGTACGAGTTTTCTGATCGGCATGGATTGAAGCCATACTTTTCCCGTTCCGCGCAGTGTGGCAAGAAAGATCCCTTCGCCGCCAAATACCATTGAACGGAGGCTGCCAACCGTCTCTACATCAAAGTCGATATGCGACTCGAAGGCCACCACACAACCCGTGTCAACTCGGAGCGTCTCGTTGTTCAAGACGCGTTCAATGACGGTTCCACCTGCGTGCACGAATGCCTTTCCATCGCCCTGCAGCTTTTGGAGGATGAATCCTTCGCCGCCCACGAGACCACTTCCAATTTTACGGTTGAAGACCATCGTCAGCGCCGTGCCGTAGGCAGCACAGAGAAACCCATCTTTTTGAACGATCAACTCTCGTCCTGTCGCCTTTGCTAAGTCGATCGGGATCACTGTACCAGGGTAGGGTGCTGAGAAGGCAACTTTAGCTTTTCGGCTGCCGCGGTTTGTGAAGTGTGTCAAGAAGAGCGACTCGCCAGTTAGGAGACGGCTTCCCGCCGATAAAAGCTTGTCAAATAAGCCTTGGCGCGGGTTGGAGCCGTCGCCCATCTTCGTTTCAAATTGGATCCCATCGTCCATGTATAACATGGCGCCGGCTTCGGCGATTACCGTCTCGAAGGGGTCAAGTTCGATCTCAACAATTTGAATGCTCTCGCCCTTGATCTGGTAATCGATCTCGTGTGAATTCATAGGTGGTGGTGAATTTTACTTGTAGTACTTAAATACGGGATATGCCATCGGCTTGTTATCCTGCTTCCGACTATTAATTGCTTCGTCGAAAAAATTCCAAGTAAGATACCCGTCGTCTGATTCCGGTTCCAAGAAATAAAACGCAAGATTTCCCAGCGGCTGGGCGAGATCTACCACGAAGTCACCCTCCTTAGCACGGAAGGTGCCGGCGACAAACTTTCCGGTCACGCGAGCCATCTGGTGACCCTCAAACTTACGCTGGGCGGTTTCAAACTTGTCGATCTGAAACCGTTCGCCGGAGAAAGAGGATTTTTTTGTCAACTCCTCCACCCGGACACCGTGACGGCGGAGGTTGTCCACCACGCGGCGCTCGCTCTTCGGGATCACGTAGCCGCGCGGGATAGACCTTTCGATCTCTGCCTGAAATCCGCCGAAGTAATTCACGCTGTCGAGCTTCATGATCCCGGGCTTGCGAACAACCTCGAATTTTCCCTCAAAGTTGTTTACCTCGTGCTCGTAAACAGGAAACTGATTCAGAATTTCGCTGACGACCATCTTGTAGCGCACACCGTTTTTTGCTTTCGAACCCGACGCATACTTATTGATAGTCGCATCTTCCGCTTTTTTATTGATTGACTTGATTTCAGTGGCGTGCGCTGCCGCATAGTCAAGGATCTCTGTCACAAAAGCGTAGGTGGAGTGAATCCTCCTCTCGAAGCGTTCGTGAGCAAATGCTTCGCTGAGGATCGCCATCCGATTTCGAAGTCCAAACTGGTTCACGAGGTAACGTGGGTGGTGGTTGTATGTGTAAAAATTAGTGACCGGCCATCCTTCTTTTAGATCGAAGTCGCCGAAAGGGCCAAAGCCCAACCCGTATCTGGAGTCGGCTCGGCTGCTGATCGACTTGAGCATCGCCACGGTGAAATCGTATGGCCCTTTCTCTCCTGCATAATGATAACTAGGCGCCCAGGTGAGATTCCAACCGTGCCACGTGCCGTTGGTGGTATGCAAGTCAACAAAAAGCTGAGGATCCCATTCATTGATCACGGAAAACAAGCCGCTTGTTTCGAGGGCCTCCATCTTCACGCCATCGCGATTTAGATCAAGTCCCTGACTATTCTCGCGGATGCCCACTTCTGGCGGGCTGTTCTCTTGCGATGGTCGACGCCCGAAAGCCATCTTGTCGTTGCTATCGGTGTTGTAGATTGGTGCAAAAAGGATGATTAAACTATCGAGAAGTGGATCGTTCGGTTCGTTGAGGATCCGCCGAATGTGCATCATCACCACTTCTTTTCCTTCAACTTCCCCTGCGTGAATATTCCCTTGGATATAGACGACGAGCTTTCCAGAATTGTGCGCTTCTTCCGCGGTTGCCACCATCGGGTTGGCAACCACCGCCACCGGGATGTCCTTTCCTTCCAAACTCTTACCCATCGAAATGACGCGGATATTCGGCGAGCGCTTTACCTCTGCATCGAGGAAAGCCATCACATCGGCGTAAGTAGAAGTCTTCTCGAACGCAGATTTCTCAGGCGTCGTCTGGAGTTCTTCCTGCCAATATTGGCCGTACAGGAGGTGAGGAAAGAGGAGGATTGAAGCGAGGAGAAAACGGGGCATTAGTTGGTAGTTGGTAGTTGATGGTTGGTAGTTGGTGGAGACTATGTCAGAAAGTTGTTAGTTGTTCGTTGGTAGTTGGTGGAATCTAGCGAACAGCTCGGACTTCGCTCAGGTTATTTTGGCTCCTCAAAGTTTTTGGTGTTCACGTCACTGACCATCAACTAACAACTAACAACAGATAGTTGTTGGTTCGTAGTTAGTGGAATCTAGCGAACAGCTTGGACTTCACTCAGATTATTTTGGCTCCTCAAAGTTTTTGGTGTTCACGTCACTGACCATCAACTAACAGCTAACAACAGATAGTTGCTGGTTGGTAGTTGGTGGAATCTAGCGAACAGCTCGGACTTCGCTAAAACTGCATCGGTTTCTCAAAGCTCCATTAAACGCGCCCCTAACTAACAACTACCAACTATCAACTATCAACTTT
Organism: Cyclobacteriaceae bacterium; assembly: GCA_044226945.1. Classification (GTDB taxonomy): domain Bacteria; phylum Bacteroidota; class Bacteroidia; order Cytophagales; family Cyclobacteriaceae; genus ELB16-189. The sequence goes on from JBGAGB010000016.1 coordinate 70,303, forward strand.
TCTTCTTCCCCTTCTTCTTGATCTCCTCAATATCTTCCCTTTCCAGCAGTTTCTTGTCGTCGACATTCTTGTTGAGGAACTCGTTGATGTCTTCGATGTTCATGTTTCCTTTGATTTCACCGAACTCGTTGATGGACACTTCAAAACCTCGGAGGTCCTCATGCACGCGCGGCTTAGGCGTGGGCTTCGCTTTTTTTGTTTCCTTCTTTGCCATGTTCAATGAGTTTATTGTTTTACGACTTCACTTGCAAAGTATTTAACGCGCGCTCTATGCGTTGAATCACGTCTTCGACACCTAAAATCTCCATCGTCGACATAAGGTCAGGACCCCCGGAAACACCCGTGATGACAACACGCAGCATTTGCATCATCTGTCCCGACTTCACACCCACCGCGGTTGCAGCCTCTTCCACCGTCGCCTTGAAGTGATCGGCATGGGAAGGAGAACCATTTGCAAAGAGTTCCTTTAACTTTCGCATGTAGCCCTCGGTCGCAGCATTCCATTTCTTCGAAACCACTTGCTCATCATAGCGAGTGGGCGCTTGAAAAAAGTAATTCGCCTGTGCCGATAGGTCTGCAGGAAATGTGATGCGGTCGCGTAAGAGCACGGCAATCTTCGTCGCCTTATCGCTCGATATCGAAACGCCCTGCCGCGACAGTTGCTCGGTCAGCATGCTTGTCAGCTCTTGGTCCGACTTCTTCCTCAAATACTGCTGATTGAACCACTGCGCTTTCAGGATGTCGAACTTGGCACCTGCTTTTCCGATCCTCTCCACGGAAAATGCTTGAATCAGTTCCTCCATGGAAAATAGTTCTTGTTCCGTCCCTGGGTTCCATCCCAAGAAAGCCAAGAAATTCACGATTGCCTCAGGCAAGTAACCTGCTTCTCGATATCCGACGGCCACTTCCTTCGTGAATGGATCCTGCCACGTGAGTGGGAAGATTGGAAACCCCATCTTGTCCGCGTCGCGTTTGCTCAACTTTCCATTTCCATCCGGTTTCAACAACAATGGCAAGTGCGCGAATCGAGGCATCGTGCTCTCCCAACCTAGAAACCGATAGAGCAATACGTGCAGCGGCGCAGAAGGAAGCCACTCCTCGCCACGAATCACGTGACTGATTTCCATTAAATGATCGTCGACCACGTTTGCCAAATGGTAGGTAGGCATGCCGTCGGACTTCATCAACACCTTATCGTCGACCTGCGAGCTGTTCACCACCACTTCGCCTCGGATCAAATCATGAAGTTTCACATCAACGCCAGCCGGCACCTTCAAACGGATCACGTACGGAGCACCCGCGGCAACACGCTTCTTCGCCTCGTCATCACCCACCACCAAAGAATTGTTCAATGACATCCTCGTGTGCGAATCGTACTGAAAGTTCGGTTGCGATGCCCGTCGTGCCTCCAACTCCTCGCTGCTATCGAACGCATAATACGCATGACCGCTGTCGAGCAACTGTTGGGCATACTTGGCGTAAAGTGGCTTGCGCTCCGACTGCCGATAAGGCGCATGCGGACCACCTTTTCCCACGCCTTCATCGATCTCAATCCCCGCCCACTTCAACGATTCGATGATGTAATCTTCGGCACCGGGCACAAAACGATTTTGATCGGTGTCCTCGATCCTGAGAATCATCGTGCCCTTAAGCTGCCGGGCCAACAAATAGTTATACAAAGCAGTCCTTACCCCGCCTATGTGAAGGGCACCGGTTGGGCTTGGCGCAAATCGTACTCGAACAAACATTTATAGAATTAAGAATTGAGAATTGAGAATTGAGAATTGAGAATTAAGAATTTTGGATTGCGGTTACTGAGATTTCGACGTTGGCATCTTTCGGGAGGCGGCTCACTTCGACTGTTTCGCGTGCGGGTGGTTGAGCCTTGAAATAAGAACCGTATACTTCGTTCACCTGAGGGAAGTCGCCCATGTTCTTTAGGAAAATGGTTGTCTTCACGATGTTGGAGAAATCCAGACCTGCAGCCTTCAGAACAGCTTCGATGTTCTTCATCACCTGCACGGTTTCTTCCTTGATATTGGCATTGACGAACGTTCCAGTCGCCCGGTCGAGCGCAATCTGGCCCGATACAAACACAAGGTTGCCAGCTTTGATTGCCTGGCTATAGGGTCCGATGGGCTCGGGTGCCGACGCTGAATAAATTACTTGCCTTGACATAGTGATTTGTTGGTTTGAGGTGCAATTTATGGATTCACCTCGACAACCGCACTCACCTCAGCAGGGCGCCTTTCATTCGAAGAAGTTCGGTTTCTGAGACTTTTGCGTTGTACCGTGCCGTCGTGAGTCGATTGTTGGCATCCACCATACTCTGTTGAGCAGTTCGGAGCTCGATAAAGGTTGCAACACCTCTTTTGAAACTCTCGAGCATGATCGAAACATTTTCACGTGCGAAGGAAATATTCTCCTCTTCGATTATCAAAGTCTTCCGGGCATTATCGTAACGCGCATACGAAATCTTGATCGCTGCCAGGGCATTGGCTTTGGCTTGCTCATAAAACAGCTGCTGCCGCTGTATGTTGATCGTCTGCAATTGCACTTGATTCCGAACTGCCAAGTTGTTCAACAAAGGCCATGCAGCCGAAAATCCGTACGTAAATCCGTTGTTCTGAGTAAAAACCGGTGAGAACTGGTTGGTGGCAACGCTATTGCGCACACGTCCAAAGTTATAGTTTGAAATAAAGTTCACGGTCGGCATTCGATCGCCCTTTCGCACAGAAAGGAGGGCCTTCGATGCCTCCACTTGTTGGCGTGCGGCCACCAAATCAGGATTCGTCGACTCCATGCCTTCCAAAATCTCCTCAATCGTCAAGTTCAAATTCAAAGGAATCGTGTCAGCCACATCGAACACATCGGGAAGTTGCATACCCACGTTTGAATTGAGTGCAGCCTTTGTCTGGATGATCAGCGCCTCTTGCTGAAGCGCCAGCGTCCTGAAAGCGTTTTGGTCAAGCTTGGCTTGAAGGAGTTCCGTCTTGGCGGCAGATCCCACCTGAACGCGGCGTTCAGCCAACTTCACGCGCTCCTCGCCCACCGAGAGTTGTTCGTTGATCGCGTTGAGTTGTTGCTTTTGGGCCACTATATTAAAATACTGACCAATCACCGTCGACATCGTGGTGGCGACCTGTGCTTTCAATAACAACTCATTAGCCGCTTGTACTTCATGCGCAGTCTTATATTGGGCGAACATCTTCAACCCATCAAACAGCACCCAAGTCATTTGTGCCTGGGCTTGCAAGTTGTTCGATCGAACATTCGGACGCACCACTTCCGAATTGTCGGCAAGGGTTTGTTTCGAATCGTTCTTGGTCCACGTGCGGTTGCCTGTCAAGGTAACGTCGGGAAGAAATAAACCCACGGCATTGCGCGCATCGGTAGCGGCAAACTCAGCTGAGTTCTGCGATAACTTGATCTGGTAGTCATGTTGTAACGCAGTTGTGACTACTTCTTCTACCGTCACTCTTGGCTGGGCCAAGCTAGGCGCCACCCACATCGTGCTTACGACTAAAGCACCAATCAGGCTAGGCCTCATATGCAAGTTGTTTCGATTCAGTTTTAACAGGTTCATTCATCTGAAGTTCAGCCACATGTTTGCGTTTCCGCGATAAGAACGAGTACACTGCGGGGATCACGAACAGAGTCAGTATCAAAGAGAACAAAACACCACCCACGATCACGACGCCAAGCGGTACTCGGCTCGTCGAGGCATCCCCTAACGAGAGCGCCAACGGTAACGATCCCAACGCCATTGCCAAGCTGGTCATCAAGATTGGACGCAAGCGCATCCGCGAAGCCATGAGCACCGCATCGATCTTGGCCATTCCTTCTTCCCTTTTTTGATTGGCGAATTCCACAATCAAAATACCGTTCTTCGTCACCAAGCCAATCAGCATGATCATTCCGATCTGTGAGAAGATGTTGATCGTGAGTCCAAACATCCACAGGGAAATGTAAGCCCCACAAATTGCGAGCGGAACCGTACAGATGATGGTCAACGGGTCGATGAAGCTCTCAAATTGAGCCGCGAGTACTAAGTAAATGAGCACCAGCGCCAAGATGAAGGCAAACGAGGTGTTGCCAGAACTCTCGGCAAAGTCCCGTGACGACCCAGCCAATGCTGTGTTGAAACTATCGTCGAGCACGTCACCAGCTATTGAACGCATGGCCTCGATTCCGTCGCCGATCGTGTATCCAGCTGCCGGCGATGCTGAAATGGTGGCAGACTTAAACCTGTTGAAGTGGTAAATTGAAGGAGGAGTTGCCGACTCTTCCATCGTCACCACATTATCAATAGAGACCAATTGTCCCGAGTTCGTCCTGATGTACAATCGCTTCAAGTCATCGGGATCGTCGCGGTTGGTCCTGGTCACCTGACCTATCACTTGATACTGTTTCCCATCCTTCGTAAAGTATCCAAAGCGCAAGTTGGAATACGCCAATTGCAATGTTTGCGAAATGTCTTGGACCGAAATTCCGAGTTGGGTCGCTTTCAAGCGATTGATTTTCACCAGCAACTCAGGCTTGTTGAATTTCAAATCCACATCCACGTTTTGCAGCACGGGGTTTTGACTCGCTGCTTCCAGAAATTTGGGAATGACGCCTTTGAGTTTGTCGAAGTTGTTGTTCTGAATCACAAACTGCACCGGTTGACCGCCACGTCGGTTCACTTGAATGGTTTGTTCCTCTTGGATAAAAACGCGCCCATCTGGGAATGCGGGTAACGACTTCTGAACGGAATTCACGATGTCTTTTTGTGAACGGCTCCGATCTTTTGGATCAAGTAAGTTCACGCGCGCGAAGCCACTGTTGGTCGACCCATAACCACCACGCCCACCGGCAGTGTTTGAGATAATCGTCGTGTACTCGGGTACGGAATCCATCACCAACTTGGTCAAGCGATCAACATACGCGTCCATGTAGTCGAAAGATGTGCCCTCTGGAGCAGTTACCATCAACCTAAACTGGCTTCGGTCTTCCAACGGTGCCAATTCTTGTTGAACGCGCGTGGATATGAAATAGGTAAGCCCCAACGCAGCGACAATAATCGCGAAAGCGATGTATCGAACTTTCATAAACCCTGCTAAGGCGCGCGAATAGAAGCTCTCCATGCCTTCGAAGAAAGGTTCGGTTTTGCGATAGAACCAAGAGTGACTGTGGTTTGTGCGTGTCAGCTTCACACTCAGCACCGGCGTGAGCGTCAATGAGACAAATGCCGAGATCAATACCGCTCCGGCCACAACGATACCGAACTCGCGGAACAATCGGCCAACAAAACCGGGCAAGAATACCACGGGTAAGAACACGACAGCGAGTGTGATGGATGTCGAAATCACCGCAAAGAAGATCTCCTTCGATCCCTCCATGGCAGCCTGATATTTGTTCATGCCGCCCTCGAGTTTCTTATAAATGTTCTCCGTCACAACGATCCCGTCGTCCACTACCAATCCTGTGGCAAGGACGATACCGAGCATCGTGAGCACGTTCACCGAGAAACCGCAGAGGTACATGATAAAAAACGTTGCGATCAGTGAAACAGGAATGTCGATCAAAGGCCGGATCGCGATCAAGAAATCACGGAAGAACAGGTAAATGATCAACACCACCAGAATGAATGACAGCAAGAGCGTCTCTTCCACTTCAGAAATAGAGCGGCGAATGAATCGTGTTTGATCCGTCGACACGTCCAACGTGATGTCTTCCGGCATTTCAGCTTTTACCTGGTCGAGGCGCTTGTAGAATTCATCGCTGATCGATACGTAGTTTGCGCCCGGAAGTGGGATGATCCCGATGGCGATCATAGGAATGCGGCTTTCGCGCAAGATGGACTCTTCGTTCTCAGGCCCCAAAACTGCTTGGCCTACGTCGCGCACACGCACGTTTCCAGTGGCTACGTCCGACTTGATGATCACATTGTTAAACTCTTCCTCGGTGTAAAGACGTCCAAAAGTGCGGACGGTCAACTCTGTCGCGTCGCCGGAAATTTTACCGGAAGGAAGTTCTACGTTTTCTCGGTTGAGGGCGGTCTGCACATCGAGTGCGGTCAAGTTGTATGCGCTCAAGCGAGCAGGATCCAACCAAATACGCATCGCGTACTTTTTCTCACCGAGGATCATGACGCTACTCACGCCCGGGATGGTTTGGAAACGTTCAACGAGAACGTTGTTTGCGTACTCGGTTAGCTGGAGCGGGTTGCGAAGCTTGCTTTGCACCGTCATGCTAATGATGTGATCGGAGTTCGCGTCCGCTTTCGACACGACAGGAGGTGCGGTCAAGTCTTGAGGCAACTGACGTGTCACTTGCGATACCTTATCCCGCACGTCGTTTGCCGCGGTTTCCATGTCCACGCCGAGTTCAAACTCGACGTTGATGTTGGAACTGCCCACACTCGATGAAGAGGTGATGTTCTTGATTCCTGGAATCCCGTTGATTGATTTCTCGAGTGGTTCTGTGATCTGCGATTCGATGATATCGGCGTTGGCACCCGAGTAACTGGTGCTTACGTTGATGTTGGGCGGATCGATGGCGGGGTAATCGCGCACCCCGAGGTAGCTGAATCCGATGGCGCCGAACAGCACGAGGATGATGTTCATCACGAACGTGAGAACCGGACGCTTGATGCTAAGTTCCGAAATGTTCATACGCTATATATTTTATTGAGCTGCGGGCAACCTGTTTAGTTTGCCGATTCGCAATTTTACCGAAGGTCGGATGGCCATGAGACCAGTGGTGATCACTGTGTCGCCACGCTTTAGTCCACTGTTGATCTGCACATAGGCAGAGTCGCGGATGCCGGTTTCCACTACGCTGAAGATGGCTGTATCACCTCGCATAACGATCACCTGTTTGTTTCGGGCTGTTGGAATGATCGACTGCGTGGGGATCATCAACGCTTGGTCGGTACGGCCGAGTTGCAAGTTTACTCGAGCAAACACGCCTGGCACCAATTCAGCGTCCTTCCCTTTCACGATTGCCCGAATGCGGAGTGTTCTACTTGTCTGGTTCACGTTCCCCTCGGTTGCAAGTACAGTTCCCGAGTGATCCTTCGTGCCTCCATCGACGCGAAAAGAAACGACATAACCCTTGTGGATGGTCTTCGCATATTTCTCAGGCACCGAAAATTCGAGCTTGAGCTGGTTGACGTCGCGGATGGTGGTAATGATATCCGATGGGCTGAGATAGCTTCCCAAACTCACATTGCGCAATCCAACTTGACCTTCATAAGGGGCGCGAATTTCTGTTTTCGAAATAGAGATCTTGACCGATTCGATGTCGGCTTTCAAATTGTCGACGTTCAAGGTTGCCAAGTCGTAATCTTGCTGGCTGATCCCATTGATGGCGAGCAGTTCTCTTTGACGCTCGGCGTTTTTCTCGCCGATTTGAAGTTGTACTTCCAACTTACGCAATTGGGCTTGGAGGTCACCATCAAAAAGTTTGACCAACACCATCCCTTTTTGCACCACGCTACCTTCAGGAATGTTGAGATTTACGACACGGCCGTTGACTTCCGAACGGATTTGAGTTTCTTCGGCGGGAAGCAAGGAGCCTGGCACCTCGACCATTTCACTGATTGACCGCTGCTCGACTAGGAAGCCATCCACGACCATTGGCCCACGGCTTCTGTTGGCGCCGCCACGCCCTTGTTGCTGGGGGGCCCCACCTTCTTTCTTCGAATCACAAGCTGCTAGTACAGTGACAGCTATCCAGATCAGGATACTAAAACGCATATTGTCTCTCGTCATTCGCTGCCTTTGATGGCAACGGTTAATTCATTCTAAAAATGTCCGGATTTTTCCCGAGCCGGATTACCGGAACTGGTCGCAAAATTGGGACTTAAACACCTGAAATCCCGTGTGAGCGCCTAAAGTTTCGTGGACGGTAAAAGGTCCATACTTTTCGGTGTTTTCGTTCGCCCGGGCTGTAAAATTAAGCGTATTCAACGTCACCACTGTAAAACAGTGAAACTGTGGGTCGAGTTGATGGTGATGTTAGTCGAAAATAGGTTTGTCGACGGTCCGGTCGTTTTTTACGAACGACAGCAAACCTTAATCGACAGGTCGACCATAATGTTGGTGCGTGCTCCTGAACGTGGGCAAATCAGTGAAGGCCGTTCATCGGATCACTCTACCGTCACGCTCTTCGCCAAATTCCGCGGCTGATCCACGTTGCATCCACGCATCACTGCGATGTGATACGACAACAATTGTAAAGGAATGACCGCAACCATCGGAGTGATCGCATCGGACGTATGTGGAATCTCGATGACGTGATCCGACATCTTTGGAATCAAAGTGTCACCCTCTGTCACAATGGAAATCACCTTACCCTTGCGCGCTTTCACCTCTTGAATGTTCGATACCACCTTGTCGTACGAACCGTCTTTCGTTGCTATGAACACAACCGGCATCTCTTCATCGATCAAGGCGATCGGGCCGTGCTTCATTTCGGCAGCAGGATAACCCTCTGCGTGGATATACGAAATCTCCTTCAACTTCAAAGCACCTTCCAGCGCCACCGGGAAATTGTACCCACGTCCCAAATAGATAAAGTTTCTAGAATCTTTGAACTCTCCGGCAATGAACTTCACCTGCTCATTGAGCTGCAGTGCGCGTTCAACTTTCGCAGGAACGTTCTCCATCTCTACCAGCAGTTCGCGGAACTTGCCTTCTGTGATTGTTCCTCGCTTTTGCGCCACGATCAACGCGATCATGTTGAGCACCGTGAGCTGAGCCGTGAATGCTTTCGTGCTTGCGACCCCGATTTCAGGGCCAGCATGGGTGTACGCGCCAGCATGCGTCGCACGTGGAATAGATGAACCTACCACGTTGCAAACACCAATGATGATGGCTCCCTTCGACTTCGCGAGTTCAATCGCCGCTAATGTATCAGCAGTCTCACCCGACTGTGAAATGGCAATCACCACATCACCTTCTCGAATCACAGGATTTCTGTACCTGAACTCGGAAGCATACTCGACTTCGACCGGGATGCGACAAAATTCTTCGAAGAAGTATTCTGCAACAAGCCCAGCATGCCACGATGTGCCGCAAGCGACGATGATGATTCGGTCTGCGCTCACCAGCTTCGACACATATTCGCGCAACCCTCCCAATACAAGGCGCCCGCTCTCGGCATCCAAACGTCCTCGGAAACAGTCGCGGATCGATCGTGGTTGCTCGAAAATCTCCTTGAGCATGAAGTGTTCATACCCACCTTTCTCGATTGCTTCGAGCTCTAGATCAACAGTCTGAATATAAGGCGTCAACGGGAGGTTGGAGGTGCTCTTAATTTGAAGTTTACCCTTGTCAACGATCGCTATCTCTTGGTCGTTGAGGTATACGACTTCGTTCGTGTACTCGATGATCGGCGTAGCATCCGATGCCATAAAGAATTCTCCTTTACCCACACCCACCACGAGCGGACTTCCTTTACGAGCAGCGATCAATTTGGTCGGATCATCACTCGACATCACCACGATGGCATAAGCGCCAACAACTTTTGTTAACGCCAACCGCACCGCTTCCTCCAGTGAACACTTTTCTTTGTCACGGATGTCCTCCACGAAGTGAATGAACACCTCCGTATCGGTTTCGCTTAAGAAGCGATGACCTTTATTCAAAAGGTCCTGCTTCAATGAAGCGTAGTTTTCAATGATGCCGTTGTGGATGATGGCCAACTTGCGGTCGGCCGAGTAATGTGGATGGGCGTTCTCATCGTTCGGGGCTCCATGCGTTGCCCAGCGGGTGTGGCCCATCGCGATGGTACTTCCTAGATCCTTGTCTTGGATGAAAGTTTCAAGATCAGAGACCTTTCCTTTCTTTTTATAGACTTTCAGTCCGCCGTTAATGACAGCGATTCCAGCGCTATCATAACCTCTGTATTCGAGGCGCTTGAGTCCCTTCAAAATCACATCGGATGCCTTTCTCGGTCCGACGTAGGCAACAATTCCGCACATATTTAGTTAACCTTTAATTCTTCGCAGTTGGTATCGTGTAAAAGATCTTTAATATCACCTTGTCGGGTGAGAAGTAAAATCCATTTACACTCTTACCATTCTCCGGCGTGTGAGGGACAAGCGCGAAGGAACGGAGGTATCCTCCGTCGGTTATAGAAGTCTCCCGTTGCAAAAAGGTTGTGAGATAGCCTTTGTACACGGAACTTCCCGAATTTGAAACTTGATTTAATGTGAAGAGCAAACCATCATCACCCACAGGTTGCATCCGCGTGAGCGAACCTTGATCGATTGCGTGTTTGGAAGCTAAATCCGTGTCCAGGATCGTCTCAGGATCCCCAGCAGCATCTGTATCGGTCTTGATCGCTTGAAGGTTTCTCAGGTTTGGCTTCAGCGCGCGAAGCAAGAACTTCGAAGGCGCATATTTCTGCTCATCCGCTTCGATGCGAAGTTCAGCGACGCTAAACGACTTCACAGGGATGTTCTCAAAGAAACTGTACACCTCGCTAAAATCGAGCTTGGTCAACAATCCAGTTCCTGCTTGTATGTACCGGTTGTTATCCGACGGATTGAACTCCGTGTATTTGCTCGTGAGACCCGCGAGCGGCGTTCCTGAACGATCGGGTGTAATGTTCGTGTATGTGAGATACTCGCCGGCGCCCGGGTTCGCCAAGCCAGGAGGGCTGAAGTAGTAAAAAAGTCGCTTCGTGATCTTGCCGTGCTTGTACTGAAGCGTCATCCGGAACTTGTTGTTGTGCGGATTGAACCCCACAATTTTGTCAGCGTCGACAGGTATGATTGCGAGGCCCTTGAATATCCGGCGGAACTTATAGAAAAACTGATAGTTGTTTTCATTGGTGCCGACAGTGTCGGTGGCAGCTGCTAATAAACGCCGACCGAGGCCAGGGTCAAGATCGAATACAAGACTATCAACTACATCATTGGTCAGGTCTGAATCGCTGTTGTCGATGACACTTTGATCTAAGTCGCCTGGATTGACAAATCTAACTGCCTCGGCAAGCATGGGGCCGTAGGGCTCGCTCGAGTATGAGAAATGGGGCAGGTAGGTTAGAATGCTGTCGGTGACTTCATACACTCGATAAACTTGATTCGAAGGCGTTTCATTTCCTTTCCAATAGAAATCCGAGATCATTGTGAGCGTTAACTTCTCAAAAGTGATCTTGTCATCGATGGTATCGGGCACACCGACTGAATAATATTGGAGAAACGAGCTCGCCGTGGTGGTGCCGAATCGGGGATCCGTCATCTTACCGAGCATGATGCGATGAGTTTCCGTGCCGGAAGCAGAATTGCTCGTCGACACCGAGTCGATCGCAAATACAGAGGTTGGGATTACAAACTCTTTTGTAAAGAGCTCGAAATCGCGATTGGGGTTCTTGATCCCAATGATGCCCGTATCGTCCTTACATGAAAGTAGGGCGATCAGGATTACCAAGAAAAGCCCTGTCTGCGGACGGGGCGCCAGCCACTTAACCAACCAGTTCGTTGTAGAGATTATAAAACGACTCCGTGTAGTTGTCGTCCTTTTCAATGGTCTCAACTTTCTTTTCCTTTATTTTCTTAACTAATCCTTCCAGCTTTTTATTGTCACCAGCCACAGAAACAACATCAGACCACTGTGCTCCTAGTTTAATAAAGCCTTCGTAGTCGGCCGTTTTGAGGTGTCCCAACATGTTATCTTCGATGTCGATCATTTTCACCTTGCCCATCAAATCGCCTTTGAACTTGTGGGTAAAACTGTTGTTGTAGATCGTGAAAACGGTCTTCGTGTTCTTGAACAACGGATCGTTCTTATAAGTTGTTTTCAAGTAGAGCGGAATGAAGCTTGTGATCCAATCGTTGCAATGAACGATATCGGGAGCCCATCCTAGTTTCCGTACAGTCTCAATCACGCCTTTACAGAAGAAAATTGCCCGTTCGTCGTTGTCTTCGTAGAACTTGTTTTCCTTATCGTGAAATACCGACTTGCGATGGAAGTAATCCTCGTTGTCGATAAAATAAACTTGGAGTTTCGCATTCGGGATAGACGCCACCTTGATGATCAGCGGCTTCTCTTCTTCGCCCACTGCAATGTTAATTCCCGACAAGCGTACGACTTCGTGTAACCTGTTCTTCCTCTCATTGATCAACCCAAACCTCGGCACCAGTATGCGGATCTCCATCCCTTTTTCTTGCATCGCCTGAGGTAATTTCCTTACGAAATCGGAAACTTCAGTCGTCTGCAAAAAGGGATTTATCTCGCTGGCTACATACAGGATACGAATCTTTGACATAAGCTTACTTTTTTAGGGGAAAGAAAAATCGAGCCACAAAAATACTGAAAATTCACCCCTTATTCAACTCATTTCCGAAGACTAGCCCTTATATTAACGCCCCTCAAAAAAACGCTGGAATGCAGGTTTTCAAAGAAATAGAACCACTCAAGCAATATCTGCAGCGTTGTAAAAAAGAGGGCAAATCAATTGGCCTCGTCCCCACAATGGGAGCACTCCACCGCGGACATATCGCGTTGATCGAAGCCGCTCATGCCACATGCGACATCACCGTCTGTAGCCTATTCGTCAATCCCACGCAATTCAACAACCCAACCGATCTCGAAAAATATCCTCGCACCCTCGAAAGCGACACGCAAATGTTGACCGACGCTCAATGCGACGTCCTATTTGCGCCTGAAGTAATTACGATGTATCAACAACCGTCCACCATTCGGTTCGATTTCGCTGAACTAGGACAAGTGCTCGAGGGAAAATTTAGACCTGGTCACTTCAGCGGCGTGGCCACAATTGTCACGAAGTTGTTCCATATTGTCGACCCCGACCACGCTTTCTTCGGACAAAAGGATTATCAACAACTTCAGATCATCACACAACTCGCTCGCCAGCTAAACTTCAACTTAGAAATCCATTCAGTCACCACGTGGCGCGAACCAGACGGGCTAGCCATGTCGTCGCGCAACGTAAGGCTCTCGCTTTCGCAACGAAAGAATGCACCACTGATTTTCGCCGCGTTGAACGAAGCGCGCACGCAACTTCTTTCCGGAACGCCGTGGCCAAGGGTGAAATCTGACGCAGTCAATCGACTGAATGCTCAGCCTGAATTCGAAGTGGAATATTTTGAACTCGCTGACCGCGATTCGCTTGCCCCGAACACCGACACCAACATTTCGAACAGCATCTTATTAGCGGCATGCTACGTCGGCGGTGTTCGCCTAATCGATAACCTTCTGATATAGACAAGAAATTAAAGGTCACTCAGCTCCTAAATTCGACCTTCATTCTTCTCGTTCCACTGGCTATATTTGGATTCGCTAATCCTCTCTTCAGTTGCATCCCAAATTAAAGTCGTTCCTCCAATACGTAGCCATGATCTGCGTTACCGCGGGCCTGCTTTGGCTGTCCCTTCGCGGTCTGAAAGTAGACGGAACCCATGCTGGACAAAGCACAAGCGACTTAATCGTGGATGCTTGGCACCGAGCCAACAAAGGCTACCTGATCTTGATGGCTACCATCCTGCTCATTAGTCACCTGTTGCGTGCCGAACGTTGGCGAATGTTGTTGGAGCCATCCGGACATCGTGGCACCTTCTCTAATAGCTTTCTCTCGGTGATGGTCGGGTACCTGATCAATCTTGCCATCCCACGTGGCGGCGAGGTGTCGCGTTGCTACAATCTTTTCAAACTTGAAGACACTCCGGTTGAAGTTTCGTTTGGAACGGTAGTCGTCGAACGAATCATCGACGTCCTATGCCTTTTCACGTTGATCCTCATTTCATTTGTCGTTGAATGGGAACGACTCGCGGGTTTTATTGGCACGATCGACTTCTCGCGCAAGGGCAGTTCGTCGCCATCACCTATTCTCATCATTGCCATCATCGGCGTCGTAGTCGTGATTGCAGCTTTCTACTTCCTTCGAAACAATCCGAAGCTTAAGAAAATGCTAGCTGGTTTTAAGGAAGGATTTGTGGCCGTGTTCCGGTTGAAGAACAAGTGGCTCTTCATCTTCTATTCGATCGCAATTTGGACGCTGTACTTCTTGATGAGTTATACCGTGGTGCTCGCCTTCGAAGAAACGGCGGTACTCGGGGTCCGTGCCGTTCTCACGATCTTCGCAATCGGCGCCATCGCGATGGCTGTACCCACGCCCGGTGGAGCCGGCTCTTATCACGTCCTCTTACCTCTAGGTCTCGTGTCCTTGTATCACATGGATGCAACCGAAGCCTGGGTTTTCGTGTTTATTTTCCATGCATGGCAAACCCTCGTGCTCATTATCGCGGGTGCCATCGCGTTGTTGATCAGCTATTGGCTCATTCGATGGAGAAATCGTCAGATAAAATAAAGCCCGTTTCCGAAGCCCGTAAAAAGGTTGCGGAATGGAAATCCAAAGGTGAAAAGGTCGTCTTCACCAACGGATGCTTCGACATCGTGCACCTGGGGCATGTAGACTACCTCGAAAAGGCCCGCAACCTAGGCGATCACCTCGTAGTTGGCCTCAACACCGACTCGTCTGTAAGCCGTTTTAAGGGTCCAAACCGGCCCGTGCAAGACGAAACCTCCCGGGCGAGGCTGCTGGCCTCCTTTCAGTTTGTCGACTTAGTGGTTCTTTTCAACGAGGACACGCCAAAAGACCTGATTTCATCGTTGGTCCCCGATGTTCTCGTCAAGGGAAGTGACTATTTGGCAGAAAACATCGTTGGCGCGGATGTTGTGCAAGGGGCCGGCGGAAAAGTGACAACCTTGGACTTTGTTCCGGGTTATTCAACTTCCAAGGTGATCGAAAAGATCAAGAAAACGTACTAACTTCAAATTGAAACACTCTAAACAGTTATAGAACATGGCTTTTGTTATTGCTGGTTTCTTCATGTTGATTGGATGGCTTGTTCAAAGCCGCCTGAAAAGCAAATTCGCTAAGTACTCCGAAACGCACCTCACCCGCGATCTCACGGGTGCCGAAGTTGCGAGGCTCATGCTCGCCGACCACGGCATCAACGACGTGCAGGTCATCAGTGTGGAAGGCCAACTGACCGACCACTATAATCCTTCGAACCGCACCGTGAACTTGAGCACCGATGTGTACCACGGTCGCAACGCTGCCGCTACCGCTGTTGCTGCACACGAATGTGGTCACGCCGTACAACACGCGAAAGCATATAGCATGCTCCAACTTCGGACTGCACTCGTACCCATTCAAGGTATCACCAGTCAAATCATGAACGTGATCTTCTGGTTGAGTATCCTCGGTGGCGGCCTGCTGCGCATCCTCCCTTGGCAATCACTCATGCTGATCGTTATTGCATGTTACGCGATCTTCGCATTGTTCTCATTGGTGACATTACCAGTGGAGTTTGACGCAAGTCGCCGCGCGCTAGCTTGGGTGAAGACACGCAACATCGTATCTCCCAACGAATACGACATGGCACAAGACGCGCTGAAATGGGCTGCCATGACTTATGTGGTTGCAGCCATCAGCTCAATTACGCTGTTGATCTACTACGTACTCTCGTTCATGGGCAACCGCGACTAAGTCTCAGAGATTAGAAATACCTAAGAGCCTCGGCAAAAGCCGGGGCTTTTTTGTTATTCTTGGTATGTAGTGGCGCTTCAGATTTTCTAGCTTTGTACACAATCGTTTCCCTCATATGAATTTCCAACTCACCGAAGAACAACTCGCGGTTCAAGCCGCAGCCAGGGACTTTGCACAAAATGAATTGTTACCTGGCGTGATCGAGCGTGATACCCATCAAAAGTTCCCAGCGGAACAAATCAAGAAGATGGGCGAACTTGGATTTATGGGAATGATGGTCGACCCGAAATATAACGGTGGGGGAATGGATACCATCTCCTACACTCTAGCGATGGAGGAGATCTCAAAGGTCGACGCTTCGGCATCGGTGTGTATGTCCGTCAACAACTCTCTCGTGTGTTGGGGACTGGAGCGATTTGGATCGGAGGAGCAAAAGGAAAAATATCTGAAACGACTTGCGGCCGGCGAAATCATTGGCGCTTTTTGCCTTTCGGAGCCAGAAGCAGGATCAGACGCGACAAGCCAACGGACCACAGCCGAAGACAAAGGTGATTATTACCTCCTCAACGGCACGAAGAACTGGATCACCAATGGGAATAGCGCCAGTGTTTACCTCGTGATCGCGCAAACAGACGCCGTTAAACGCCATAAAGGAATCAACGCATTGATCGTCGAGAAGGGAATGCCGGGATTCGTGGTCGGAAAGAAAGAAGATAAGATGGGCATTCGCGGTTCCGACACGCATTCGTTGATGTTTACAGACGTGAAAGTCCCGAAGAAGAACCGCATCGGGGAAGATGGTTTTGGCTTCACCTTCGCGATGACCACACTCAATGGAGGGCGAATCGGAATTGCATCTCAAGCGCTCGGAATTGCCACCGGAGCCTACGAATTGGCACTTAAGTATTCAAAAGAAAGAAAGGCATTTGGCAGGCAACTGGCCGAGCACCAAGCAATCCAGTTCAAGCTCGCCGACATGGCCACGAAGATCGACGCGGCCCGGTTGCTGATCTGGCAGGCAGCCTCCCTGAAAGACCAAAAGAAAGATTTTGTGAAAGCTGCCGCGCAAGCAAAACTCTTTGCATCTCAAATCGCGCAAGAGGTAACAACCGAAGCGGTTCAAATTCACGGGGGCTATGGCTACGTGAAGGAATTCCATGTTGAACGAATGATGCGCGACGCCAAAATCACGCAGATCTACGAGGGAACAAGCGAAATCCAACGGATGGTGATCTCGCGCGAACTGCTGCGCGTGTAGATTAGTTCACCTTGCGTTGCCGCTCCTTGTGTGATTCTACTACTTGTTGAATCTTTTGGCTCGCGTTGGCGAGAGAGTCAAGTGACTTCTTGTTGTTGATAATTTTCTGCTTCAAGACAAGGTCTTCCAATTTGTTTGCCTCCAACGCTTTCTCTAACCGAACCTTTTCTTGGTCGTTCGCTTGTAGCTTTTTCTGAAGGCTCTCGCCCTCATTGGTGGTGCGCTGCGTTTGTTTTGTAACAGCATCTGCCGCACGTTGCGCTTCATCAATTTGCTCTTGAATCTTGTCGCGGTAATATTTGATGCTGAAGCGGTATACTAGCTGTTCGATCTCCTTGGTGACTGCCTCTACGTCTGAACTGTTCCATTCACCGGGAAGGATACCAATCCATACACGTGCTTTTGTGTCGGAACCTGCTACGGTCGCATACAAGATTCCTTTGCTGTAAACTGTCCCGTTAATCGCTGGTTCGGTCACTGCGATTACGTCGCCGTTGTTCTTTGCTTTGCCCGACTCCTTCATGAACTTGCTGAGGGCTACGCGCACGTCATCCGATTTTGCATCTAGGTCCGACGCATACCCATCGGCACTTTCGTTGCGAATGCGCTCGGAGCGTTTCACAACCGTGACTGTCTGCGCTTCGGCCACCACGGAAATCGCGGCAAGCGCAAAAAATAAGAACATTTTCATGTAAGGTGTGTTTGTGTTAGACGTAGCACGTCGACTCGAAAGTTACTAGGGCTTGAGGAACCTTCCCAACCTCGGTCGACGAAATCATTCGAGTAAAAATAGAACGTGTTTTAATACCTTTAACGACATGGATAAGACGATACTCATCGGCGGCGGTTCGGGACTCATCGGGAGTAGACTGACCGCGCTCCTGCTGCAAAAGGGATACCAAGTGCGACATCTGGGTCGGCGAGCGAAAGATGGACGGGTACGCGGATTTGCTTGGGATGTCAGCGCCGGGAAGATCGACGAAGCAGCCTTCGATGGTGTTTCGGTGGTCATCAACTTGGCTGGAGCAAACATCAGTGGCTCGCGTTGGACGGACAAATACAAGCAGGAACTCCTTCACAGTCGCGTTCGATCGACTAAGCTAATCGTCGACTTCTTGAACCGAGGTAATCACCAAGTAGAACACTTTGTACAAGGGTCCGCCATTGGATATTACGGTTTCGGCGACGCCTCCAACATCTTCAAAGAAGAAGACCAACCCGGCACTGATTTTCTGTCGCAATTGGTAAAAGTGTGGGAAAATTCCGCACAACTCAGCTCGGATGCAAACAAACGCACACGGCTGTCGATCGTTCGAACAGGTATTGCGTTGAGTCGCGACGGCGGAGCATTGGTCGAAATGGCGAGACCTGTGCGCTTGTTCGTCGGTGCACCTCTTGGAACCGGCCGACAAATCGTCAGTTGGATCCACATCGACGACCTGTGTGGGATGATCATATACATCATCGAACGCAAACTCGAAGGTAACTTCAATGGTGTAGCACCTCAGCCCGCATCGAACAAGCAGATGACTGAAGCCCTGGCGAGAGTATTGGGCAGACCTCTATGGCTACCAAACATTCCTGGGTTTGTTTTGAAACTTGTACTTGGTGAAATGTCGAGCTCCGTTCTCAACGGAAGCTATGTCTCTTCTGAAAAGATTGAGAGAGCGGGATTTATCTTTCGCTTTGAAAAGGTGGACCAGGCGATTGCCCAGCTGTACATGGATAGAGAATAGTTACTCCAGGTCGTTTAGTTAAGATTGCTACGGCTGGCCGAATTACCTAATTGGATATTTTGATATTGGTCCGACTCCGACTGATACTAAAGAACCAATTATCAATTTCATAATATACAACCCATGTCGTTAAGTTAGAGTCACTGGCGCTACGAGAGCCCCTGACCACCTTCGCCAATTGGCTACGGCGAACAACAAAAAGGGGCGAGATATCCTCCATTACCCATCTTAACTTAAAGACATGGAATGACCAATACCCAATCCATGTCGTTAAGTTAACGTCCATTGACTTGGTATCTTGCCATTGGTTCTTGAGCATTTGGCAAACGGCGGATGTAGCGGCTGATTTCTTTCTGAACTACCCGGTCGACACCACCTTTGCCGAATTTCAAACCGAGGCGCGCATTATTCAAAATGCGCACGGAGTACAAAAGAACCAATTATCAATTTCATAATGTTCAATTGTTGGGAACCAGCGACAACACCACTACCAACCAAAAATCTTATTGTTAACCACATATAGTTGTGTTCTCGCTTAACTTATCGACATGGAATGTACAACTAGCGGGAGCCAGTGTTGAGGTTTGCCTCCCGGTTCACTCAATGAAATTGAATAGTTACTCAGGCAATACAAGCGTCCACTCGTAGTTCAACGTATCATAAGAAGAAGCCGGGTTTGGCCATTGTACGTAAGAACTCATTCGAAGGTATGGCTCGAGTTTCCCCAGCGCCAATTGGTCAAATAGGAATCGACTTTTTTCTTGCACCTCTTCACGGCCATAGATTGGCGTGACGAAATCTTCACGGAAACCAGTTAGATGCATGCCTTCCGCGAGGTTGAAATGACCTCCCGCTCCACGAAACTCACCCTTGTGCGGCCCGGGGCGAACTATTAGGTAAAAGTGTTCGCCTTGGTCATTCACAAAAAGCTGATCCAACGCAAAGACCTTTGAAACGGAATCGTAATAGACCTCATGCTCGGGTTTGAATCGATCTTGTTTGGAAGTGTACGGAGGCGTTGTATAGATGTAGGTAACAATGCGAGACAGCAGCTTTTGCTGTTCCTCGTTCGAGTAGTAATGAGATGGATCGTAATTTCTCTCCGCGGAACAAGCGATCAGCGCCAGAAGACTCAAAAAGACAATACTTCGTTTGTTCATGAGGTCAAGTTAAAAAGGAACCGGGACCCTTTCAGACCCCGGTTCCAAATTTTCTATTAATAGCTCTCGAAAATTACTTCGAGTAGTCCGCCACTTGCGGGTTCCAATGCGTCCAACCAGATGTCCAGTCAGTCGCACCAAAAGCACCACGGTGTGTCACAGATGTGAAACCGGTGTATCCAGTAAAGTCTGCGCCAGTCAACAACGCTGAACCTACTGTCGGTAAGAATACCGGTGTTGCCGAAAGAGGATCGAAGATCGTGCTGCTCAAGCCGAGTGATGAATCGCTCCATTTCTGCAACAACGAGTTGTTCGACTTAAACCACGGTACTGCATTCTGGCTGCTGATCTGCGCTGCCGTGGTCACGGAGAAGGCTCCGTTGGTGAAAGCACCCACACCGGTTACAACTGTAAATCCACGAGGGTTGTTCGGGTGGTTACTGCCGGCTGCTGAGAGACCGAAAGCGGTTTGCTCATCTGCAGTTGCTGCCGAACCGAATCCGTTGCCACCCCATCCTTCTACACCAGCGAGAATGTTGTTCTTGATCACGAGTTCACCAGCGGTTGCGTTCGCAATTGTGCCGGGAAGAGCGTTGTCGATATAGATACCGTTCGGGTATCCGGTGATAAACGAGTTGATGATGTCTTGTTTCGCATTGCGGCGGATTTGAGCACCGTTCTGGAACTGAATGTTGATCGTTGTACCAGAAGTTGCCTTGCCACCGATGATGGTCATGTTCGAGAATGTCGCATCTGTGAAAGGCGTGTTCGATGTTCCGTTGGCGTCATTATCGCACTCGAAACCATTGGAACCAGATTGGTCGGCGATGAGCGGATCGCGCACACCTAGACCAAATTGAACTTTACCGCTGAACCCGTTATCTGTGTCGAAATCGTCGTCGATCCCTTTATAAGCGACGAGGTAAGTCGCGTTTACTTTTCCACCAAACCACTCATAAGAGTCGTCGTTGGCATAGGAAACTTGAACGTGGTCTACTGTTGTACCAGAGCCGATGCTACCGAACGTAATACCGTTGATTTCTTGGTTCGGGTTGATCGGATAACCTGCATATTCCACGCGCACGTATGTCAACACACCAGAATTATCGGCATCGTTAGGTGTGAGGCTACCGCCACCACCGTGGAATGCGCCGTAAGCACCTTCCAATTCTTCTACGCCGTCTTTACCGGTGGAAGCCGAAGCTTTGACGTTGTTTGTTGCCTTACCGCAGAGTACTAAACCTGCCCAGTCACCAGCTTTACGCGAACCGGGAGCTTTGTCGGACGTGAAAATGATCGGCTTGGCGGCGGTACCATTCGCTACGATCTTGCTGCCACGTTGGATGATCAACGCACCACCAGGAGTACCCGTCTTACCATAGATAACTGTACCAGCGTCAATGGTCAACGTTGCTGTCGCTGTGATCACGGGCTCTACACCAGCACCACCGGCGCCAGGTTTCTTGTCGGTACCAACGCGAATGAATCCATTCAAGCGATAGATCTTATCTGCCGTCCAATGTGTGTCGGTCGTAATGTCGGCCGTTACTTCGACGATCGGCTTCGAAGGCACGTCCGATACGGTTACATTAAACGAACCGATAGCCGAAAGCAAGTCGTTGTTGTCGGAAGCTTGGAATGAAATGATGATCGTGCTGCCTACCACCGCATTTGCGGGGATGGTATATTCGACTGGAACCGTCTGGGAGCTAGTGCCATCGAGCGTCACATTTGGCAGCGCTGAGCTTGCAGCACCATTCACATAAATGAACAGTGTTTTGCCGCCGCCAGGTGCATCGACCGTAACGGATGTTGTGACTTTTGCTCCTGCCAGACCTGAAGCCGACGTAGTGGTCACCGAAATAGACGGAGCGGGGGGAGTGGGCTCATCTTTCTTACATGACGCGAGAAAGAGAATGCTGCCCACCGTGGTCAACGCGATGCCTCTGAGCACGAGTCGAACAAGGTTACTTGATTTCATTGTAATTGGTTTAGTTGTTGTTTCTAAAATCCGACCGCAACCTAGGTCCGTTGTTTTATCGCAGTGTTACCCCAAATCGAATTTTGCTTTAACCATTCACACTTCGCCCAAAAGAAAAAGGACCGAATTGCCTACGGTCCTTTCCAGTTCTGACAAAACGCCCCCACTCACTTCTCAAGAGAAATGACGCGATCGAATGAAACGCTGCCAAACAATTCTTTTTCTACTTTTCCTACCTAACCTTTCAGAGGCGGTATGTGAAGCCAAGTGAAAACACCTGACCAGGTCTAAATTTCTGAATCACCTGGTCGTTTTTGCGCTCCAGCTTGCCGTTGTTGTTTCCATCTTGCAGCAACAACATTGGTTGGCTAAGGATATCGGAGATGCCACCTTTCAATTGAAACTTCTCTGAAATACGCTTGCTGAAGGTAAGATCAACCACGTTACGCGGCATCAAGTACACGGTGTGGTAGTTCTCGTTACCAACGAAGGCGATGTTTTTACCCACTACGTTGTAAAGTGCATTGACTTGCCAGCCCGACTGATCGTTGTTATAGAACAACGCTGCATTCACCACGTAAGGTGCTTGGCCCATCAAAGGGCGGTTGGTGTCTTGACCCGCTGCGATGCTCGGCGGGATGTCCACTCGGCTCTTGATGAGGGCCGCGTTGAGCAACACGTTAATGCGATCAAGGAACGGAGATGCAGTCAATCCATCTAACGATTTCTTCACTTCGAGTTCTACGCCATAAGAAACGGCTTTGTTCGCATTTCCAAAGTTCACGTTCTTCAACCCGCCACCAGGGCTGTTGATGTCCACCAAGAACTCGATCGGGTTTTGGAAGTACTTATAGAAACCACCGATCGTAATTTGTTCGCCTTTGGAAGGATAGAATTCGTAACGAACATCCACGTTATGGATCGATGCCATCTTCAAGCCGGGGTTACCGACATACAAGAAGTTGAAGTTAAAATCATAATAAGAGAATGGCGCGAGTTCGCGAAACTCAGGGCGGTTCAATGTCTTACCGTAAGCGACCCGAACGAGCGATTTCTCAGTAAAGTTATAGCTCATGTTTGCGGAAGGGAGCAGTCTCGTGATGTTATACTTGGGATCGACAGCCAAGTTTGCAAAATCATCGAAGCTGTGCAGTTGCTGAATGTTGTTCTCTAAGCGAACACCCGCGTCCAACTTCAACTTTTCGCTAAACGGCACGGTCGCCATCACATAACCCGCCAACAGGTTGTTTGTGGCCGTGTAGCTATTCTTCCTGTATGAAATCTCAGCCAAAGAAATTCCATCGGTGTTGTTGATGTTCTGAGGCTGCATCAACACGCCCACAGGTGCGTATTGCAGCGAAGGATTGAGGTATGTCGATGATAGTCGATAACCGATGTTGCGGGCGTCGAATGTTCTCGACTTGTTTTCGAAGAAGAATCCGGTTTTCAATTCGGGGCTAAGCAACGGGTTTGAAGTAAACCCAAAACGTTGTTTCACAGACAAACCGCCGGAGTACGCTGTTTCGTGGAGCTTGGCAAAGAAGCGACCCAAGAAGTTAGGATCGGCAGAATTCGGGATGATGACCGACGCTTGTCCAGTTGCACCGTCCAAGTTGGTGCGGTAACGCTTGTAGTCAGGTTGGTCGCGATAAGAATCATTGTAACCAGCCACCCACTCGATAG
This sequence comes from Cyclobacteriaceae bacterium, assembly GCA_044226945.1. Taxonomy (GTDB): domain Bacteria; phylum Bacteroidota; class Bacteroidia; order Cytophagales; family Cyclobacteriaceae; genus ELB16-189. The sequence goes on from JBGAGB010000016.1 coordinate 93,628, forward strand.
ACGTGCGGTCTTGAAAGAGTTCATGTGTGCCCATCAGTTGTCCCGAGTAGATTCCGCGATATACTTTATCGAACGAGCCATTCAATTGGCCTGTGCTGATGCCGGTACCTGTGCGGTCTACCCACTGGTCATTGCTGCTTTGGTTGTACAAGTTTTTGAATTCGATGATGTTCTTGGGATTAAACTTGAATGCCCAGTTGAACAAGAATCCAGTACGGACTTGTTGGTTGTACTGACTGTCTTTGTAACCGAAGTTTTGGTCGATCGCGCCGCCCGATTCGGTATAGTCGCCACGTTCAACACTGAAAGTCGAGTACGAATTTGAGTAGTTGATCGCCGTTACGTTCCCTACCTGCACGCGACCGATATTGAACTTGCGATTCGAAGTGAGCGTGAAGCGTTGGTC
>JBGAGB010000059.1:0-9994 GCA_044226945.1 Cyclobacteriaceae bacterium
TCTGGTGTTCTTTCCCGTCGCCGATGTGGCCACCGCCCTTTTGATCGTCGTGTTCCCACAAAGCGCGTGTAGCTTCTGGCCTTATGCGCACATGGCCGTCGTCAATGAGATGGAGAGCAAGGATGTGTCAGGAACCAATAAGACGTTCGATCTGGATTTTGCGATGAATGTGCTAGCAGTCTCGTTGCCGTTTTCTGTCTTGTTGGTGTTGTTAATCTATAGCTCAGGAAATTTCTTCGCCGCACCCCTCCATCTGTTTGAAACAATGGGTGTGTTGCTTGCACTTGCCGTAGTGCCATTGCTGATTCCCGCCCGGAAAAATGTGGAGGTGGTGAGTCGACTGTTCGACCAACAAGAAACAAGAGGTAAAGAAGTGAGCTAGAAATAAAATCACAGGCACCTGTTGCAAAATCAAAACTATCAATCATACCTTTGTGTCATGCAAAATCTAAGAAACATATCGACAGGCGCGCAGAATCGTGCTGATATGCCGTGTTTTTTCTATTGACACCGTTTTGACTCACATAGAAAAGCCCGGTTAATCGACCGGGTTTTTTATTTCCCCGGAATCCAAGAGATAATTTTTACACTCGAAAGGAGTGATGGGATAATTATGCCCAGACGAAAGAAAAAATTAGATGTATGAAACGTAAGATTTTAAGTGGTAAGGATCTCGTCAAATTGGGTTTCCCAGAAGGTAAATCCATTGGGTTGGCGATCAATGTTGTTGTGCGCCACTACCGGCGCAACACGAAAGAGGAAATCTTGGATGCAGTCTCAGCGGTCTTGAAAGATCCTAAAGCATTTATCAATGACACCGTTTGGAGTGGCGTCGCACTCGCCTTAATGCCTTCCGAGAAGAAGTCGTTCAAACACGAGTTGCTCAAAAACCGAATCGAATATCAGATTTTTGGTAGCGCTGGTATTGAAGAGGGAGCACGGAATCAGATGGAGATCGCGATGAAGCTTCCGGTGACAGTCGCTGGATCGTTGATGCCCGATGCGCATCAAGGATACGGATTGCCCATCGGCGGTGTGTTGGCCACACGCAATGCCGTGATTCCTTACGGAGTGGGCGTCGATATTGGTTGTCGCATGGCACTGTCGGTATACCCAATGGGGGAGGTGTTTCTCGACCGCAACCGGTCGAAGCTCAAAGAGATGCTCGTCGATTACACGCGCTTCGGCTATGAAACATTCGATCGTGCGAAGGATCATTCTGTCTTGGAACGGAAGGAGTTTCACGAGGTCAAATTTCTCAAGAGTTTACACGGAAAGGCTGCTAAGCAGATTGGTACTTCTGGTAGTGGGAATCACTTTGTCGAGTTTGGGCTGATTTCTTTGAAAGAAGATAACGACTGGAAGATTGCACCGGGAAGCTACTTGGCAGTGTTGTCACATTCCGGATCGCGTGGACTTGGAAAAGAGATCGCGACTCATTTCACGCGACTGGCAAGAGAGTTATGCTATCTCCCTTCCGAGGCGGTCAACTTGGCCTGGCTCGACTTGAGCACGGAGGTAGGTCAGGAGTATTGGGCAGCAATGAATTTAGCGGGCGACTACGCCTCTGCCAACCACGACCAGATTCACGACCGACTCTCGAAAGCGCTAGGGGAACGGCCACTGTTTAAGGTTGAGAATCACCACAATTTTGCATGGAAGGAAGTATTGTATGACGGTACGGAAGTGATCGTTCACAGAAAAGGCGCAACGCCGGCTGGGGAAGGGGTACTTGGAATCATTCCAGGTTCAATGACCGCGCCGGGATATCTAGTGAAAGGAAAGGGATACCCGGCATCTTTGTGTTCAGCATCACACGGTGCAGGACGAATAATGTCGCGCCAAGCGGCGAAGACCAGCATTACCAACAAGATGGTTCGGCAAGAGTTGGAACGTGCCGGTGTTGATTTGCTTGGCGGTGGTTTGGACGAAGCACCGATGGCTTACAAGGATATCCGTGACGTGATGTCGCACCAAGAACAATTAGTTGAGATCATCGGTGAGTTCGTTCCTCGGATTGTGCGAATGAGTGGTGAACGGGACGAACGTTGAGTAGGAATCTTGGGTCTGGCAGTTAAAAAATACTCGGCACGCCGATTAAACACGCAAACTAGAAGTGGTATATCCATACCCCAATTGATACCGCAAAATTGGGGTCTCCAGGATCTGGTATAACCCATTCAGGTGATTTATCCAGCAGTTGCTAGCACTGACCTTTACCATTGTCAAGCGCGAAGGCCTGCGGCACGTGGCTACGTGTACGTGAGCCTTTGCGCATGACGTTTCTTTCAACTAAACCAAATGTTAATGATGAAGAAAATTCTACTATGCGTAGTGGTCTTGCTATCCTGTGGGCAGGTGCTGCACGCGCAACAGAGAACGGTGACAGGGAAGGTCACAGCAGCCGATGATGGCTCGGCTCTTCCCGGTGTCAACGTAGTCGTGAAGGGTACCGCTAACGGTACTGTCACCGACGCCAATGGTGTTTACAACATTGCATTTACAGAGAGCAATGCAGTGCTCGTGTTTTCATTCGTCGGGATGACAACGAAAGAGGTTGCAGTCGGAGCCAACTCCACCGTCGACGTCCAACTTTCAATGGATGTCACACAACTAAACGAAGTTGTGGTGAACGCGATGGGTGATGCAGTGCCACGTGACCGACTAGGATCGGCACCCTCAACCGTTACCGGATCGGCAATCGTTTCTTCTGGTGAAGTGGGCGTATTGAACGGCTTGGCGGGTAAGGCCCCAGGCCTGAACCTCATTCGAAACGGAAGCGACCCTGGTGCTGGATCTTACATTCAGATTCGTGGACAAAGTACTGTGACGGGCGATCTCCAACCGCTCATCGTGATCGACGGGATGCCGATGTATAACAGCTACCAAGACAACGGCAACCAAACAGATGGGGTACAACAACAATCCCGCTTAAATGACTTGAACCCGGACGACATCGCGTCGATAGAAGTGATCAAGAGCGCGTCGGCAGCAGCCCTATGGGGAAGCCGCGCGGCCAACGGCGTGATCGTGATCACGACCAAGAAAGGAGCAAATAGCAAGGGCAAAGTCAATATCAGTTACAACGGCACGCTGTCGTTCGACCAAGTGAACAAGGTTCCAGATCTGCAAACCACTTTTGGACAAGGAACGCAAGGTAAGTACACCTACAACCAGGCCCGGAGCTGGGGCGATAAAATCTCGAGCCGCGCTGGTGGAGCAGACACTTACATCACTTCTGGACCCGGTTACACAGGTTATACTGAGTTTGCCGATGGTACCCGCCGTTATCGCATCAGTCAGAAGAACTCAACAGATACCTATGAACACGGTAAGGAAGTGTTCCAAACTGGTCACTACTTAGAGAATTCACTGAACTTGAGTGGTGGTAATGATCGGTCTAACTTCTTCGCCAGCTATTCGAACCTGAACCAAGAAGGGATCATCCGTCAAAATAGCGATTACAAGCGCAACACTTTCCGTGTGAATGCTTCAACCATGCTTACAGATCGCCTGCAGGCATCTGCAAACGTGACCTATTCAGGTATCCGATCGAACCGGATTCAACAAGGTTCGAACCTTGGTGGTATTTTCCTTGGAGGACTCCGTACCCCGCCCGACTTCAACAACGAACCTTCGGAAGGTACTTACTACGACGCCAACGGAATTCCATTCCCGAACCGCCAAGTGTCGTTCCGGAATACGAACGGATCGTCTACCAACCCTGGATTCGACAACCCGCTCTGGACCATCGGTCACAACAAAAGCTATTCTTCGGTAAATCGTTTCCTCGGAAACATTGAATTGAATTATGAACTTACTGATTGGTTGGCCCTGAAGGGGAACATCGGTGTCGATACGTATGCCGATCGTCGTACAGACTTCGTCAACGCACAGTCTGCGATTACGTTGGGCGGTTCGTATCGCGAACAGTATATCGTAGAATCCCAGTGGAACACCAACTTATATGCGACCGCCAAAAAGAGATTCTCTGAACAATTTGGGGGTGGTATCGTGCTTGGTTTCAACTACAATAGTCGCGATTTCAACAATGTGGGAGCACAAGCATTCGGGTTCATTATCCCTAACGCTCCGCCCAACCTTGCCAACTCGGATCCAACCAACCGTATTCCATTCAACTTGGCAAGCACAATCAAGACCGCCGCGGCATTCACCGACATCAATGTCGATTTTGCGAACCAATTGTTCTTGAATTTCACGGCTCGTGCGGAAAGTGCATCAACGTTTGGGCCCTCTGCTCAGAGCATGTTCTTCTATCCATCGGCAAGCGCTGCTTGGCAGTTTAGCCAGATCATTCCCGATAAGAGTGTACTGAACTTCGGAAAACTGCGTGTGTCTTACGGAGTCGTAGGACGGCAGCCCGATCCATACCTCAACCTGACGCAATACTTGCCAACCGTCTTCACAGAATCATGGGGCGGTACCCTCGTAGGCGCGAACTATGGAGTTGGTGGCTACTCAATTTCCACGACTGCTGGCAACCCGAATATCAAACCTGAACGCAAGCATGAAGTAGAGGGCGGGTTCGACCTGCGCTTTTTCCGCGATCGGGTGAGCTTCAGTGCAACTGCATTCTATAACAAGACCACCGACGCGATCTTGCCTGTGAACGTGGCGCCTTCCGCTGGCTTTGCCAATATCGTCGGCAATGCAGCGTCAATTGAAAACAAGGGGCTTGAATTCTCATTGGAACCAACTTGGGTGAAGACGTCAAGCGGGTTTACATGGAGTACGAGCTTCATTTGGTCCAATTACCGCAACAAGGTGCTGAGCCTGAGCGGCGCCGAGTCGGTGTTCCTCACCGGCGGTGGTTTCTCAGATGGCTCTTCACGCGCGGTAGAAGGTCAACCGCTTGGAGTGTTATGGGGGACGAAATACGATCAAACCAGCACAGGTGCTTATGTATTGGATGAGAACGGTTTCCCGAAACTCGCCCCTTCTGAAGGCGTCATCGGAAACCCGAACCCTCAGTATCGCATGAGCGTCGGCAATACGTTCCGCTACAAAGGGTTCACACTCTATGCGTTGTTCGATATGCAAGCCGGTGGACAAATGTGGAACGGTACACGTGGCGCACTCGTGAACTACGGCGTAGCCAAGAGCACCGAGGCCGAAACAACCGTGAGTGGCACGGAAGCAGCATCGATCAAAACGTTCGATGGCGCAACGGTAGCCACCTCAGGCCGTGCCACATCGAACCCCGATGGAAGCTATACTTTCCGCGGTACCGTGGGAGACTTCGGTGGTGGCAAGGTAGCATTGGATCAAGCGTGGTATACGAACACCGGCGGTGGTTTCAACGTGAACGCGCCGTTTGTGGAGAAAGCAAACTGGAGCCGTCTGCGTGAGGTAACATTGAGCTACACGTTCAACGGAGCTAAGTTTCGCAGTTCAACCAAGTTGAATGCCATCACGCTCGGGATTACAGGTCGTAACCTCCTCTTGTGGACTCCTTACACAGGGATCGACCCGGAAACAAACTTGACAGGTGCGAACAACGGACGTGGTATCGACTACTTCCAAAACCCGAACACCAAGTCAGTGCTCTTTAAGTTGTCTATCACTTATTAATGACTAAGAAGATGAATAAGAAACTATATATCAAAACGGGTATGCTGGCGACAGCTTTGGCGCTGGGCCTAGCATCTTGTAATGAACTTACGGACGGGTTTTCAACAGATCCGGTGAACATTACCGATCCAAGCGTGATCTCCACGTTCAAGTACTTGAGCGGCGCACAAACCAACCTAATCGGGGCGTACGAAGGCGATGTGAACCGGTTGGTGGGCATGTGGACCGGGCACTTTAGCGGTGAAGATCGCCAATACATCGGTTTGGGTAACTATTCTGTATCCGGCCGCGACTTCAATGGTGAATGGGCTGCAATCTATTCGTCGGTGTTGAAGAATACGCAGATTGTAAAGAGCAAGGCCCGTGTGGAGAAGAGTCACCGTGTGCTAGGTATTGCACAGGTAATGGACGCCATGTCTCTTGGCTTGGCCGCCGACCTTTGGGGCGATGTTCCATACACCGATGCGTTGAAGTATCCGATTATCACCGAACCAAAGTTTGATGCGCAAGCTAGCGTGTACAACAGCGTTCAGGTGATCCTCGATTCCGCAATCAACAACTTGGCGTTACCGGTGCCGAATGCGCTTGTGCCCACCACCGCCGATATTTTCTTTGGCGGTAGCGCAGCGGCCTGGACAGCAGTCGCGCACACCCTCAAGGCACGTTACTACCTCCACGCACGCGACTATACAAACGCTGCGATTCATTCGGAATTGGGAACGGGAATTTCCGATGCGACTGGCAACATGAATGCCACACACGGAACAGCTTACTTACAGACGTTTAACTTGTTTTACTCCTTCATCACATACGATCGCGCTGGATACATGGGTGCAAACTCGCACGCACCTCGTTTGCTCGATGCGACCGAAGCTGGGAACAGGAACAATGCTAAGACCGATGAAGAAGCCCGTTTGAACTTCTTCTATTTCCCAGGGGGTGGACTTAACTTCGCGGCGATCGCGTATGAACCGAACGTGTTGTGCGACTACGACTGGGGATCAGGTCCGGGCTACGATGGCTTTTTTGGATGTGAATCATCTTTCCCGATGGTGACGTTCGAGGAGAATATGTTGATTCGTGCTGAAGCGTTGATCAAGTCGAATGACTTTACCGGCGCCTTGGATGCGCTGAACGAGCTACGGGCTTACTACAACACTGGTGGCCACGTTAATCCAGGGTACGCCGCAGATTTTGGTCTGAACTACGCGCCTTATGTGGCAGCGGACTTCGCACCCGGCGGAATGGAGAACCCCAACAATCTCGCAGATAATGCGGCGCTGTTAACTGAGATTTTGGAGGAACGCTACGTGACGCTGACAGGTCAGTTGGAGGGCTTCAACGATGTGCGTAGAACCGGGAACTTCTTGAACCTGCCAGTAAAGGCGGGCAACCCATCTATGCCACTTCGCCTGCTCTACCCGCAGTCTGAGCTGAATACAAACAAGAATGTGCCTACCGCGACCCTGTTTGAAGCAACACCTGTGAATAAAACTGTGTATTGAGAAACTTGCTGCCGAGATTCAAAGAGAGAGGGCTGTCTCAAAGCGCCCTCTTTTGAAAAAGCAGTTTCGATTTAAATAAGAAGAAAGCAAAAAGCGAGGGGGCTGTCCTTTTTAGACAGCCCCCTCTTTTTTGTACACCGCCTGTACTCTTAGCGTGTATCGCTGGCCGTAAAATTAATTGTAGTCTGTTAGGATCGGGGATGATACGTAATGCTCTTGCAGCGCGACCCGAACCACTTCCGACTTTGAATTCACCTTCAGCTTTTTGTAGATGTTTCGGATGTGGGTCTTAGATGTTTCTTTCGATATGTTGAGTTGCTTGGCGATCAAGACGTAGGAATTCCCCTGCGTAATTAGTCGCAGCACTTCGGTTTCTCGGCTCGTCAGTGGAGAGACACGGGAGATTTGGATCGATTCGATAATCATCCGAGCGATGAATGGACTGAGCGGCGACCCGTGGTTGTCCAATTCGTCTAGGTAGCCGATAAAATGGTATACACACTCGTTCTTCAGAATGTATCCATCCGCGCCAGCACTTAAAGCATTGAAAACTTTTGATTCATCAAGCGGATCTGCCACGATCAAGATGTCGGTGTGGGGCAACATCTTTTTGATCTTGGTGATGGCTTCTGGGCCATTCATCCCAGGAAACTCCGCGTTCATTGCAACAATGTCTGGGAAGTCATCTTGTAAATTCTTGATGGCTTCCTCACATTCTTCGTAAGAGTTTACCGTGGTGTAATTGGTCGACGCATCGACGAGGCTTGTGAGCAACTCACGGAACTTCTGCTCATGCTCGATCACAACCACACGTTTCCTGATTTTGTGCATAAGGTTAGTCTTTTCGTCTACAATTGGTTACTACTATGCAAAGCAAATCCCCAAGTTTGGTTTAGACCTGTTCGAATGGATTAATGGTTATATAACGTGATTGATGTGTTGTATCATCACGAATATAGACCATTGATCACACAGTGAGGCGAAAAGACAACAGCAATAATGCAATACTAATAATTGGATGAGGATTGCCTGAGAATGCGCTGAGAATCATCTTAGAATTTTTCTTCACTCGAGTAAATGAACATCTACCGCATATTGTGTTACGGGAAAACACGAATACTGGGTGATTTGTAGAATCAGATCATTTAAGTTCAAAGCGAACAAAGACCACATTTGCGATCTAAGGGTGACAGGTAGGAAGGTCAATAGTAAATAGATATGTCTCATCGTGCTTGTATTTCACGTAGGTCCATTCATAGAAACAAGTGAAGCGTCGACTTTCGCCGACGCTCACTCTTCACTCACCACCCCAACCTACTACCTTTCCCACCTCAAGTTTTTCACGGTAGCCCGTTCTTTAATCGATTTGAGCATTGCTGCATCGAGCATGGCGTCCTTCTCTTCTTTGGTCGTATTCGCATCTATATATGCCTGGCGTTTGGCGGCCAATTCTTGAATCTGTTTCTGTAGCGCAGCGCGTTCTTCGCCCTTCTTGGCCACATATTGCTTACGCTGCTCGATCGTCATGCCTTTCATTTCCTTGGGTAATTCTTCTTCTTTCGCTTTTTCGATAATCTTAGAGTCGCCTTTTGAAGCATCGACTAAATCCCAAGTAGAGTTGCTGTAAACTGCACTGCTTTTCGCAATCCCACGCTCTACCTTGTTTTCCCTGCTGATGTAGCCGGCGTTGTTGTCTTGTAATTCTTGTTGTGCTTTTTTGCTTTCGCCCGAATAGCCGTAGTACACGTAAGTAGAGTTCAGCCTAGAGTTCAAGGCATCGATTTGGTCGTCGTAAGGAGTTGCGATGTAAACCGTTTTGCGATCTTGTTCGATGCTCATGTAGCTTCCGCCGGTCAGCGTCGCGCCGTTTTTCCATTCGGTTTCTACGCCTTCGCTATAAGGTCCGCAGAAGATGGTGTTGACAATAACATCTTTGTCTTTGGCCAGTGCACAAGCGGTACGATATGGAATCTCGCCCTGCGTAAATGGTTCATTCCCTGCAATGAAGATCATCTTGAGATCGGCACGAGAACCTGACCAATCCAATTCGTTGAGCGAGGTTTTGATCACTTGTCCGCAGTATTCATTACCTCCATTGGTCCGCAACGAGAAGAGCTTTTCTGAGATGAGGTCGAGATCGCTAGTGAGTGGCGTGACTTGGCGGATATATCCCAGTGTCGCAGGCAAACCATTGTTGCCATATTCATAAAGGGCGATTTTTATTTGCGGTCGTGAGTTATCGTCACACTTGGCCTTCGCCAACTCGTTGACGATTTTCCAAAGCTGAGATTTAGCTTGATCGATCAGGCCGTCCATACTGTTGCTTGTGTCTAGCAAGAGTGCGAGCATAATGCTTTGTTTCGGTTCGGGTCGCGGCGCTTCTGCAAAGGATGTCGTGAAGATGGAGAGGATGATGAGGACCGTAGCGGTAAATCGAATTCCCGCAAATGGTAAGTGTTGGTTCGGTTTCATGGCGATTTGTTTTGGTAAATTTTACGCGAGAAAAATGAACAGGGTACCTGTACTTAGTGAATGTGCCGGCTCGCTGGGTGAATGGGTTGGCCGACCGAGTGGAGGGTAAGAAATGGCCAAAACGCGCCGATTTGCGTATTATTTCTAAATGCTATCTTTCGCCCGATGCGCTTCCTGAGTTTCCGCTTGGTACTGTTTGTCGCGATTGCGAGCACGCTGTCGATCGGTGTTGTGTGTGCTCAGAAACAGGACGAGCAGCCCCCGAAAATCGATCCAACCAAGACGAACACATCTACGCTTCGGAAGTACCGCGCTTCGAAAAAGGAGTCGTCGGATGAACGGTTGAAGCGCGCCGAAGCAAGTAAAGACAAAGACCCGAATGCTGCCCTAGATGATGTTCAAGAAGCTTTGGCCGAGAGCATCGC
>JBGAGB010000001.1:0-509999 GCA_044226945.1 Cyclobacteriaceae bacterium
AACAGGAAGGCAATCGAGAAAGTGAACCAACCTCCGTGTGTGAACTTACTCAGGTTCGATAGAGGAACATGCTGCCTTCGAGCGTGAAGAACAACAATGCCAAAGCGACGAACCACCGTAGATTTCTTGACGGTTCTGAAATAGTAGACGAGCAGCGTTGTCGTCATTAACATATCGACGGTGATCGCCAACCCGTAGGCGCCCTCCATATTATCGGAACGGCGGAAAATCACGACCACGGGGATTGTTCCCGCGAGAGCATCCAGTTGATGGCGGGTAAATAAATCCCTTTGACCTTCTGCTTTGATAACGAACTTGGGTACTGGGCCATAGCTTCAGTTTCATGGCTTCGTTCACAAGGCGGTGAAGGTTCCGGAGAGATCACGCTTGACTCGCAATACATGCGGCCAACGTAGCGATCACGATACTTAAGTTGACGAGCAGCTCGGGCATAGGGCGCATAAAAGGGGATCGTGCCACCGAGGGTAGTTCCGGTTCTGTTGAGGCACCAAGCAGCTTGCCCAAAGTAATTGAGCAGCAAACAGGTGAGGACGACCATCCAACCGATGCGGATATTACTCTTGCCGCAATGTCCGAGTCGGAATACATGGCTTCCGCCCCCGTGGTACACAAGAAAACAGCACCGAGCAACCAGAATCCACCAGGATGGTTGATCAGCAGGTTCCATGCGTACATGGGGTTCAGTGCACGAAGCACTTCTGGATGTTGAACAAAATGGATGCTTGAAAAACGCCGATGGTGATGAACCATAGCAAGCATGATTGGTCCGAAAGTATTGCCGGACAGTGGTTCCGAACTGTTGGAAGAAGAACAAGAAGAACAGGATTGCGATGGCAATCGGGGCGGTAGGCTTCTGGGTAATTGATGGTGAGACCTTCAATGGCAGCCGAAATACTAAGCCGAGTGATGAACCTGTCGGCGATGATTGTGCAGCACCCGATGATGGCGGGATAGATCACCCAACTCGCCTTGAATTTCCTTACGAGGGCATACAACGCAAATCCCACCTTCACCTTTGTTGTCGGCGTTCAGGGCGAGGTATACATACTTCAATGTGGTGATGATCATGAGGGTCCAAAAGACACAGCTCATTCCACCTAGTACGAGGTCTTCGGTAATAATGGTGTCTTTGCCGACAATTGCGCGGAACACGTATAGGGGCGATGTACCGATGTCGCCGTAAATGATACCCAGTGAGACGAGTACACCAGCTGCGGTGAGCGTGTGAATTCGGTTAAGCTTGTTTCCCATCTGCTTCGACCTTTACCTCGGCTTGGAGGTTTTTTTCTTCATTCCTTCCGATGATGAGTCGATTGCTCCTATCGTACGAGAAGTAGCTAATCATCCAACTCAGCAATGTTAATGCTTTATTCTTGAAACCAATAATCGACATCAAGTGTACGAACATCCACACAAACCATGCAAACCAACCCTTGAAACGAATTCCACCCCGCATATCGACAACTGCCTTGTTGCGGCCCACCGTGGCCATGCTTCCTTTGTCGAAGTATGTGAACGGTTTCAATGCGCGACTATGGATCATATTCAAGATATTCTTTGCCACCAAACGTCCTTGTTGTTGTGCTGGTGGCGCCATTTGCGGGTGGCCCTTAGGAAACTTCTGATCGCCTTCCATCAGAGCAACATCGCCAATGGCAAATATGTTTTCAAAACCTTTTACCCGGCTAAACTCATCGGTGATGATTCGGTTGCCGCGGGCGATCACCTCGGGTGGAAGCCCTTGGATGGGACAGCCCTTCACACCTGCCGCCCAAATTAATGAACGGGAGTGGATCACTTCACCTGTACTGAGCAACACATCGTGACCATCGTAACCTTTCACGGCGGTATTGAGCAATACTTTGACACCCATGTCTTGCAAGAACTTCAAGGCTTTTTCGCTTGCTTGGGTCGACATGCCGTCGAGCAATCGACCTGATGATTGAACCAGGTAGATGTCCATCTCGCGCATGTCGAGTTCTGGATAGTCTTTCGGGAATACGTTGCGTTTCAGTTCTGTCAACGCGCCTGCGAGTTCGACTCCTGTGGGGCCACCACCTACGATGACGAAATCCATCAGGCTATTCATCACGTCGTTGTCTTCGGTGAGGAGGGCGTACTCGAAATTCCGGATGATTTTGTTTCGGAGCTTGGTGGCGTCGACAATGCTCTTCATGTACGATGCGTTTTCCTCCACCTCTTTCATACCGTAGAAATTGGTCGCGGCGCCGGTAGCGATTACTAGGTAATCGTATTGGACACTACCGATCGATGTCTCGATCCTTTTTTCGCTCGGGACAACGGTTTTGACCTCGCCCAGGCGGAAAAAGAAATCACGTTGTTTCCCAAATAACTTGCGGAAGGGAAAGACGATCGAACTAGTTTCCAACCCGGACGTGGCGACCTGGTAGAGGAGGGGTTGAAACGTATGGTGGTTGTACTTGTCGAACAGTACCACCTGGACATCTTGATTGCGGAGCGCCTTGATGACTTCAATGCCACCGAAGCCGCCGCCGATGACGACAACGCGGGGTTTGCCCAGTTCCGCTATCCGCGTGCGCGTGGTGATGAGTTTGGGCATCTAAAACGCTGAAATTCCTTCAAAAGCGCTGCAATTTACGACCCTCGTCAGGGTTTTGACATGAGCGGAAATAATATTTTTAAACCCCAATTTTGGACGTTGAAACCCCGTATTTTTGCCACTCGCAAACCCAAATTCAAAACTAACAACCGTTATGCTGAAAAAACTTGTATTTGTCTTGTCCGTTGGTTCTGCCATGATGAGCTGCACGGGGGGCTCGGAGAAGCTCCAGTCGCAGGTCGATTCGCTTAAAGCGGAACTCAAAACCAGCCAGGAATTCGCATCTACCCTCCAAGAGGTAGGCGTACTCATGGATTCGATCGATGCCAACCGTCAACTTCTGCGCGTGAATATGGTCGAAGGGACTACCTACGAAGATTATACTTCGCGCATGAAGGACATCAATAACTACGTGAAGGATACCCAACGCAAAATTGAAGACCTCGAAAAGTCTTTAAAGAAGGCAAAAGGTAGCAACAACACTTATGCGGGTATTATCAAGCAATTGAAAGCCGAAATCGAAACGAAGAACAAAGAGATCGCCGTATTACAAGAGCAAGTCGACAAGTTCCGCAACGAAAACGATAACCTCGTTCAAACCGTCACACTCCAATCTAAAGAGATCGACGAGCAAGAAGCTGAGTTGACAGCAAAGCGTCAAGAACTCGAACTCATCGAAGCGCGCATTCAAGAGTTGATGGTGACTAGCAAAGTAAACGAAGCCGATAGCTACTACGCACGTGCCCAAGCTGTCGAACTCGCGGCTCAACGCACCAAGCTTGCTCCTCGCAAGAAGAAGGAAACATATAAGGAAGCCCTCGAGCTTTATAAGAAATCTCTTTCACTCGGCAAATCAGAAGCGCAAGCCAAGATTACCGAACTCGAGAAAAAGATCTAATATTCCTCAAGAAGCATCTGATAAAATGCTCGCTTAGTATCTCTAGGCGAGCATTTTTTATTTCGTCAAATTCCCTAAATGTGGGGTATTACTTGAGATGTTCCATGATGATACATTAGCATCATCATTCGACACAGTTTATCATAGGTGTTTAGTGAAAAAAGGCTGCCAGGGGTAAGGGGCAGCCTTTTCTTTTGATACCCATAGTCTGCTCCTTAATTCTTACCTTCGCAACATGGGTTTGATGGCTCCCTACAGCAAATGGGTTCGAATAGGCGCAATGTGCTTGCTCACATTGTTTCTTTCAACCACTCCTCAGACCTCAAGAGCTGGCATAATCAACCTCGAAAAAGCACGTTATTCCCAATTGCTACATGATTGGGCCGCCATTGCACTACCCGATTGGCACCAAGTTACCAGCTCCATCAAGGTTCCATTGCTTGGACTCGTGTGGGATGAACAAGTCGAAAGCTACTTTCATCCATACCAGCTTCAGACACTCGGCACCGACAAGCCCGCGGTCGCTGAATTGTCGCACGTGCTCGAATTACCCTCCATACACGCACCCTAGCCCTCCCTTCTTTACGTGTTTTCCATTCATGTCATCACTTTTTTAAAGGATGACTTACAAGATGCTATTCTGTCTCAGGATAGCGCGATAACTATTTTAATAAAATTCTAACATTCTCCTTTTATGAAGAGGTTCTTTTTGATGCTTTATCACATGTGGTTCGTGGTTGCCATGCTCTTATTGGCGGTTGCTTTGTTTTTTATTTTGAAATATTCCTGAGGATTGTTGATTAACTTGAAGACCCATGGTATTTACTTCTGAAAATATACTCCTAGTTGGTTCGGTCCTTTTATTTGTGAGCATTGTTGCGAGCAAGACATCATTCAAGTTGGGCATACCCACCTTGATTTTGTTTTTGATTGTCGGGATGCTTGCGGGGTCGGACGGACCGGGTGGAATTTTCTTCAACGATGCAAAGACTGCCCAATTTGTTGGTGTGGTGGCATTGAACTTCATCCTTTTCAGTGGTGGGCTCGATACCAAGATCGAGAGCATTCGCCCAGTTTTGAAAGATGGAATCGCGCTCTCGACAATCGGCGTGGTGATCACTTGCGTGGTCACCGGAGTGTTTGTGTCGTATATCTTGGGATTCACGTTGATAGAAGGACTGCTGCTCGGGGCTATTGTTTCATCAACAGACGCAGCAGCAGTCTTCTCTATCCTCCGTTCAAGAGCGGTAGGTTTGAAAGGAAACGTCCGGCCGCTTCTCGAATTTGAAAGCGGGAGCAACGACCCGATGGCTTACTTCTTAACGGTGAGCTTGATCGGTTTGGTTAAAGATCCCGACGCATCAGTGGTGCGACTGTTGCCAAACTTTGTGATCGGTATGCTGGTCGGCGGCGTGTGCGGTTTCCTGTTCGGCCGCGCAATGACGTGGGTGATCAACCGGATCAAGCTTGAGGTAGAGGGACTGTATCCCGTGCTCATCTTAGCCATGGTGTTCTTCACTTTTTCATTTACAGACTTTATTCACGGCAACGGTTTCCTGGCCATCTACGTGTCCGCCATCGTCCTGGGAAATTCAAACTTTATCCATAAGAAAAGCTTGATTCGTTTCTATGATGGGCAAGCGTGGCTCATGCAAATAGTCATGTTCCTAGTGCTGGGACTTCTCGTTTACCCGACGCAGATGGTGCCGGTGATTCCTGCGGGGATTATGATCACTTTGTTTCTGATATTCATCGCGCGACCAATTGCCGTCTTTGTCTCGCTCGCCCGGGCCCAGGACCTCAATTGGCGGAAGAAACTCTTTATTTCTTGGGTCGGGTTGAGAGGGGCGGTACCAATCGTCTTTGCGACGTACCCGATGATGGCCGGGGTACACTACGCGAACACGATCTTTAACCTTGTCTTTTTTATTTCAACCATCTCGGTTCTCGTACAGGGTACCACTTTGCCCTTCATCGCCCGCTTGTTGCACGTGAGTGTGCCTGAAAAGCTCAAGCGCAAGTTCCCTCTCGACATCGAGCTAAAAGAAGACCTAAAATCCACTCTTGTGGAAGTCGATATTCCCGCCCGTTCCCCTGCCATCGGCAAACGGGTGGTAGACCTGGCGCTCCCTAAAGCGGCGATGATCGTCCTCATCCACCGCAACGGTAAGTACCTGACAGCCACGGGGGAAACGATCATGGAGGCTGGGGATCACCTCCTGGTGTTGAGCGACAAGCCGAGCGCCGAATGGGTTCAGCAGGCGTTCCTGCACTAACCGGCGCCTACCCGTCGAAAATTCGTTTTCTAAGCAATCAGGCCGATATTTTTATCTTTGCTACCCTTATGCCGCTGGATATCCTGGTTACCCTGTTTTTGGTCTTCCTAAATGGCTTTTTCGTTGCGGCAGAATTTGCGATCGTCAAGGTGAGGGCCTCCCAAATTGCGATTCAGAAGGGGGGACTTTCTAAAAAGTCGGCACAGGTCATTATTGATAATCTGGATGGTTTCTTGGCAGCCACCCAGCTAGGGATTACGTTGGCTAGCCTTGGTTTGGGGTGGCTAGGGGAACCCGTGGCTACCCGCGTGATTTTGAATGTGATGAATTCGATCGGCGTGGAACTGAGCACCGATGCCGCCCACAAGATTGCCGTACCGGTGGCTTTCACGATGATTACCATCCTTCACATTGTATTCGGAGAACTTGCTCCCAAGTCGATTGCGATTCGCTACCCGACTTCGACCGCGATATCAGTTGCGACTTGGCTGCGTGCCTTCTACTTCGTGTTCCGCCCGTTTATTTGGTTGTTGAATGGATTCGCTGGCCTCTTGTTGAGGATATTCGGAATCAAGCCTGTAAATGAGACAGAGATTCACTCGGAGGACGAGTTGAAGCTGATCATCGCGGAAAGCGAAGAAGGTGGGGCAATCGAAGCATCTGAGCGCGAACTGATCCAAAACGTATTTGACTTCGACGACCGCGTCGTTCGACAAGTGATGATCCCTAGGATCAAGATTAGCGCCATGAAGGCGAACACGTCGATCAAAGACGCGATGAACATCGTATTGTCCGAAGGTTTTTCCAGGTATCCACTGTACGAAGACTCGTTGGAGGAGATAGTGGGTATCGTGACGATCAAAGACATTATTTCAAGTTACGTCACCGCACCCGATAAGACTGTTCGCGACATCATGCGCCCGGTGTATTTCATACCCGAGACAAAAGGTGTCGATAGCCTCTTGCGTGAGTTCCAGGTGAAGAAGATCCAGATGGCGATCGTGATCTCCGAGTTTGGCGGCACCATAGGCCTAGTCACATTGGAAGACATCCTGGAGGAACTGGTTGGCGAGATTCAAGACGAACACGATCAAGAAACGCAGATCGTGACGTCGGTAGGTCCGAACCTGTACCAAGTACACGCGCGCTCGCCCCTGCACGACATCAATAAGTTCTTGGAGATGCCGATCCCGGAATCGGAGGAATACGAAACCTTGGCTGGCTTGATTACCACCGAAAGACCAAGTGTTCAGCAAGGCGACGAATTCTCATTGTCGGGATATCAGATGAAAGTCCTGAAAATGTTTAAGACACTACCCGAGTTGGTAGAATTGAAACTTGATAATTCGAAGTTCTAAGTTCTAAGCATTACTGCTAGAACCACTTCTTTCTTTTGAAGTAATAGATCATCCCCACGGCGATCACCGTCATGAGACCCCATACTTCGAGGTAGCCAAACTCCCATCGGAGTTCGGGCATGAATTCGAAGTTCATCCCGTACACACCCACGATGAAGGTGAGGGGCATGAAGATCGTGGAAATGACTGCCAACACTTTCATGACCTCGTTCATCCGGGTATTCATGTAGTTGATGTGAATATCCATGAGACTACTAGTGAGGTCCTTGTAGGTATCCATGGAATCGATTAGATGCACTACATGATCGTACACATCTGAGAAATAACGCGTATTAGCTGGGTCTATTAATGCGTACTCTTCCTTGATCAGCTTGCTGAGCGCATCTCTCAACGGGTAAAGTGCTTTGCGCAAGAAGATGAGCTCTTTCTTGATCCGCTGAATTTTTTGGAACTCGAGGTTATCAGAGCCGCCGTCGATGGCCTCTTCGATTTGTTCGATTTGATATCCGATCGCGTCGAGGACATTGTAGTAGTTGTCGACGATAATATCTACGAGCCGGTATAGTAAATAATCGGCACCGCGTTTTCGAGCGCGACCATGGTCGAGACGGATCCGATCCCGCAGCGTGCCAAACAAATCGCCTTCCTTTTCTTGAAAGGAGAGCAAGTAGTTCTTCCCGAGCACGAAGCTGATCTGCTCATATTCGATTACACCTTCTCGAATTTGGTAGAGCATCTTCAGCGTGAAGAACAAGTAGTCGTCGTACTCTTCGACCTTCGGTTGATTTTCAGAGCACACATCTTCGAGGAGAAGGGAGTGCAAGCTGAAATTTTCACCCAGTTTGTCTAAGATGTGCCGATCGGTCAATCCGTCAACGTTGATCCAGTTAACTGTGTCGCTTCGAAGGTTTGTGAGGATTGTCTCGATAGGGAGTTTGTTCTCCATTCGGAACTCCTTCTCGTTGAACTGGATGAGTTCCAAGATCACACCCGGTCCGGGTTGAAGGACGTCTTCGCGCTGTGTTGGCTCAACGGTTTCCTCGGTGATCTTTCGATGGCGTGTCATGGATCAGTCGGCTGCTGCAGCCTGGTCGCGGTAAAGAATGGTCCGGTGTGGGTAAGGGATTTCCACGTTCTCTTTGTCGAAACGTTCCTTGATTAGTTTCAGCAAATCACATTTTAAGTCGAAGCCTTCGGAGGGATTACGCGCCCACGTGTACGCCCTCAGTTTTACCGAGAAGTCTGTGATCTCGATCAGGCGCATCACCACTTTAGGTTCTCCCTTGTCAAGTTCTTCACGGGTCCGATTATCGATGCAAAGGGGGTGAGCTTCTGAAATTTCCTGCATGATCTTCATCGCTCGGTCGATGTTCGATTCGAAGGAAATATTGAACTCGACAAACATACAAACTTTTTCATCGGTTATCGTCGAGTTGACGATCGTCTCATTGCTGATCACGCTATTGGGGATGACGATTCGCCGGTTCTCGAAATCCTTGATCACCGTGTGCCGAAGGGTAATGTCCTCGACATCTCCGGTGTAGAGTGTGCCGATGCGCACCCGGTCGCCCACACTGAAGGGCTTGAAAATGACAAGAAAGATTCCACTCACGATGTTGGAGAATGCCGACTGCGAAGCAAAGCCGACGATGGCGGCTAAGATCCCGGCACCAGTCAACAGTGTCGTACCAAACGCGTGAAATGCTGGGATCGACCGGAAAATGACAATTGTAGCAATGAGGAAAATGATGAAGTCGACCGCATTCTTAAAGAAATTGTAGCGTGTCGGGTCGACCTTCAGTTTTTGGGCCGCCTTTCGGAAAAATCGACCTATCACGAGCCGGACCACCCGGCCGACGATGAACGCAATTACGAGTACAATGAGGGCAAAAATGATCTGCTCCCAAATCTTATCCACACCGGTCATAAACCCGAAAATAGCAAATTATTTACCCTATTATTGCACCCGATGGCTCTTAACCTCGACGATATCAAGGCTCCAGTGGCACGGGAGATGGACGAGTTCGAGCAGAAGTTCCGTGCCTCCATGAAGACCCGAGTGCTGCTGCTCGACAAGATCATGAACTACATCGTGAAGAGGAAGGGAAAGCAGATGCGCCCCCTGTTCGTTTTCCTGAGCGCGGGGTGCTGCGGGCAAATTACCGAGTCCACGTTCCGGGCAGCGTCGCTGATCGAACTGCTCCATACCGCCAGCTTGGTGCACGACGACGTGGTGGACGATGCCAGCCACCGCCGTGGTTTTTTCTCCGTGAATGCGCTTTGGAAGAACAAGATCGCCGTACTCGTGGGCGACTTCCTGCTGACGCGTGGATTGGCGTTGAGCCTGGAAAACCGCGAATTCGATATTCTCAGCATCGCCAACGACGCCGTAAAAGAAATGAGTGAAGGCGAACTGCTGCAGATGGAAAAGGCACGCCGCCTCGACGTGGACGAACAAGTCTACTATGAGATCATCCGTCAGAAAACAGCGTCCCTCATCGCGTCGTGCTGTGCCGTGGGTGCGTCGTCGGCCGGAGCGTCTCCGGAGCAAGTTCAAAAAATGAAAAAGCTGGGTGAATGCGTCGGCATGGCGTTCCAAATCAAGGACGACCTCTTCGACTACGGTGAAGACGAAATTGGAAAGCCTCTCGGAATTGACATCAAGGAGAAGAAGATGACCCTACCGCTGATCTATGCACTCTCCAAGTCTTCCTGGCTCGAGAAACGGCGGATCACCAACATCGTTCGAAACGAAAGCGATAAGCCTCGGAAGGTCAAAGAGGTGATCGACTACGTAAAGAAGTCCGGTGGGATTGAATATGCGCAACAAACGATGGACAAGTTCTTCCGCCAGTCACTCGATATGATCCAAGAACTCCCGGAATCCCCGTACAGGACTTCCCTGGCTCAACTCGTGCAATTCACGATCGAACGGAAAAACTGACGTTTCTTAGCCCAAAGCAAACGTTTGTTTTCACCTTCAGGACGCACGAAAGGCCGGCCGCAAAATATCTGCACAAAACCCTCATTTCTTTTTTCTTTGTTTCCTGCAGTCCTAAATTTGCCCCCCGCGAAGTGCTCGTACGAAACGAGCAGAAGTTTAATCTCTAACATTAGAATAGCATGAAAGTAACCGTTGTGGGTGCCGGTAACGTGGGCGCCACTTGTGCCGATGTGCTTGCGTACCGTGAGGTCGCAAACGACATCGTGTTGGTCGACATCAAAGAGGGCTTCGCCGAAGGCAAGGCGCTCGACATTTGGCAAAAAGCTCCCATCGACCTGTACGACAGCCGTACCGTCGGATCTACCAACGACTACTCCAAGACTGCCAACTCTGAAGTGATCGTCATCACTTCGGGCCTTCCCCGCAAACCAGGCATGAGCCGCGACGACTTGATCGGAACAAACGCCGGAATCGTCAAGTCTGTGACCGAAAACGTGGTGAAATATTCGCCCAACGCCATCATCATCGTCGTATCCAACCCACTCGACGTGATGACCTATCAAGCACATGTGAGTTCGAAGTTCCCCCGCACCCGCGTGATGGGTATGGCGGGAATCCTCGATACGGCTCGCTACCGCGCATTCTTGGCCGAAGCATTGAATGTTTCACCGAAAGATATTCAAGCCATGCTCCTCGGTGGGCACGGCGATACGATGGTTCCACTCCCTCGCTACACCACCGTGGGCGGAATTCCCGTCACTGAATTGATCTCGTCGGAAAGACTGAACGCAATCATCGAACGCACGAAGGTTGGTGGCGGCGAACTCGTCAAATTGATGGGAACATCTGCTTGGTATGCCCCCGGTTCAGCAGCGGCACAAATGGTGGAAGCTATTGTGAAGGACCAGCGTCGCGTGCTGCCAGTTTGCATTCAACTCGATGGCGAATATGGTATTCACGACTGCTACTTGGGCGTACCTGTGGTCCTTGGCAAGAACGGGGTGGAGAAGGTGATCGAACTCGATCTCAACTCTCAAGAAAAGGAACTCCTCGAAACAAGCCGCAAGCACGTGAAGGAGGTGATGGACGTGCTGGATAAATTGGGAAATAAATAGATTCAAAATTTAGAATATAGAATTCGGAATTTAGAATTAGGGAGATTGGGATTGGCTTCACGTGAAGTCCAATCTCAATCTTCAATTTTTTCTACCCACATATAAAACTTCGTTCGGGGAAATTCCAAAGCGTGCGGCGTCAGCCCTGCTAAGTTGTGCTGCGAATGTGTCTTCAACAGGTTGCAATCCCGATTGGGAGATGCGTTTCGGGTAATCGCGACCATACTTTCTTACATGGTCGTCCTGTCCAAAGATCTTTTCTCGTTCGCGCTTGTCGGTAATCGCGGCGTCTTCAAACGTGACTTCAGGCACGGGGGAAAAGAAGGGTATTTGCAGAATCGCCCAACCTCCCGGTTTCAGCACACGATGAATCTCCTTCATCGCTTGGATGTCGTCTCGGACGTGTTCGAGTACATGATTGCACAGAACAGCATCGAAGGTGTTTGCTTCAAAAGGCATCTCGTGGATGTCCATTTTTACTTTGGCGAGAGGCGATTCGATATCGGCTGTTACATACCCCTGACCGTGCAGCTTTTCGAAAGGTTTCATGAAGCATTGCTCCGGCGCCACGTGCAGCACCTGCAAGGGTTTAGTAAAGAAGCTGGTCCGGTCCCGAAGGTATAGCCAGATCAGCCGATGGCGCTCCAAGGACAGACATGACGGACACAACGCATTGGGTCGTGGGTTAATCCTCCCGTATGGCAAGAAGCTCTTATAGTGCGATTGGCAAATAGGGCACTCAACGTTGTCGCCCGCATAGAACCAACCCACAACCTTAAGCCCAACGCCACTGACCAACTGCAGGTACCTTCGTGGAACAAATCGGATCAATATCGAAATGAGGCGCTTCATGTGATTTGGAAGGCGCGAATTTAACTACTTTCATCAAGTGCCCGCGGTGCGTACGACTTGGGTATTTTGCGGGCGGTAAAACTATTTAGGGCAGCCCTCCATCTTAGGGGCATGAGCGAGACCTAAACCGGGTTTTTAGCTTAAAAAAAGCGCTTTTGGGAACATTACTCGACATAGCTATGATGCATTCCGACACCCTTCTCGTTCGGGCTCGCGAGGGGGACAAGGATGCCCAGGGTAAACTGGTGCAACTATGGTACAAAAGGATCTACAATTTCGGTTATAAATTCTTTTTCGACCACGATCAGGCAACTGAAGTAACGCAAAAGACCTTCATTGCCATGCACCGCAACATCGGTCAACTAAATGATCCGGCCCGATTCAGATCGTGGCTATACACCATCGCCGTCAACTTTTGCCGGGAAGAGCTCCGGAAGCAAAAAACCAAACGATCGGTGTCGCTGTCTGACCTGCAACCTGGCGAAAGTGAGGAGAGTTATCGATGGGAGGAGAGCGCCCTTCGGCACGATAACCCCGAACGACAGTTGCGGCACTCAGAACTGTCGGACATCCTACAACGGTGCTTGTTGGAACTAAGCGAAGAGCAACGAGTGGTCGTCATCATGAAGGAATATGAAGGCCTGAAGTTCCGCGAGATTGCCGAGGCACTCAATGTGTCGGAGAATACAGTTAAGTCGCGGATGTATTATGGGTTGGATGGATTGAAAAAGATACTGGAGCGAAACAACATCACAAAAGAAACAATCGGTTATGAGTTATAAGCCAAGCGAAGTTGAGATGATCTCCTGGTTGTACGGAGAGTTGGAAGGCGAGGACAAGCTAAAGGTGGACCGCTATTTCCAAGAGCATCCCGAAGAGAAACAAAAGCTGCACGAGTTGCAAAGCGTGCGAGAGGTCATTTCTCATATCGGTGAAAAAGAGGTAATCGCCCCGCCGTTGTTCATGGACCAAGGTGCGAAAACTGTTCCCCTGTGGAAATCGACGTGGATCCGAAATATCATGGGCGTTGCCGCTGCATTGGTGTTATTGCTCGTGTCGGCGCGCTTAGTCGACTTACAGGTATCGTACTCTGAGCGCGAGCTTCGAATTGGTTTCGGACCTAATATCACACGAACTCATTCATTGACGGAGGAAGAGGTGAAGGACCTGATTCAACAATCCAACATCGAGAATCAACAGCAGTTTGATGCACGCCAAGCAAAGTTGGATGAAACAATTCGCAAGAGCCTTGCCGCCAATAGCCAACAAATGGACGCACTCGTGAAACAGGTTTCGACAGCTTCCCAAGCTCAGGTGAGAGAGTTTGTCGCGACATTGACGCGTGATCACTTGGCGCAAACGCGTGATTATGTTCAACTATCCGCAGCCGATCAACGAAAGTATGCCGATAACTTGATCATGGATTTTGCAAAGTACTTGCAAGAGCAGCGTTCCCAAGACCTTAATATGTTTCAAACCCGTTTTAGCCGCTTGGAGCAAAACACGGATGAATTGAAGACCGAAACCGAGCAGATATTGGCCAGTATCATCTCGAACGGTCAGCAGACCAAGCAAAGCAATTACTAACAGTGTAGGATGTTAACAGTTTAACCTGAAAAGAAATGAAAACTCAGTTTCGTATAGTATGGATTTTATTGATGATCACATCCTGGGCCGCGGCTCAGTCGAAGATCGATTCGGAGCGTATGGACCGCGATTTGGAAATTGCTGAGAACGCGCTCTCCACTATTATCAAACAACAGTTCGATCGGAAATCAATTTGGCTCGATGTCAAAGCCACCTATACACCCGGCTTTGGTGTCACGATGCGGGTTCCAAATGACAACGTGAACTGGATTTTCGAGTCGTCAAACAAAAGCGGTGGGGGACGAGCCGTGATCGCACCAACACCCGCCGGCTCTTATGGGATTGGTTCATCTGCCACGGTCGTAGTCGTGGATGGCGATCGCGATCAGGCGAAAAGCAAGAAGCAAGCTACACTCGACAGCGCGCGTGCGGTGTACTATTCCAAACTGGTTCAGGCTTCGAAGGATTTCCTCGCCGACTATGGTGATTTGCTAAGCCAGCTTCCGCCAAATGAGAAAATCCTGATTACCAATAGGGGCGATGGCAATCGATTCTATTACTACGACAAGTCAACGAAACGCCAGTTGGTCACCATCGAAGCCACGAAGGGAGATATTTCGCAGCTGCGCCAAGGCAAGATCACCCGCGACCAAATGCTCAGCAAAATCAACGTGGTGAACACTGAGTCGACGGGTGAAGTGGAGACTGACCTTGAACTCTTGTCAAGTATTATGGGCCGTCTCTATCGCTCCGATCTTTCGAAGAGCTTCTATACAGACGAAAATGTCTACTATGAGCGGCTCAAGAATTTTGGAGTCATTTATTACATGTCTGCGTATTCGGGCGTGGAGATGGATCGAGCTCCAAGTGACGTTAGCAAGGGCAAGATATGGCGCATGCCTACTCAAAGATTGGAAGGCCTCAATCAGGAACAGCGAGACAAGAAAGTAATTGAGTTGTATCCGCAGTTTGAAAAAGATCTCAAGGACAATATTATCGAGTATGGTCAAACCGTTAAGTCACTAAAAGACGACGAAATGGTCGTGTTCAATGTGGCCATCACCAAGTGTGCGGGCTGTGGAATCCCGTCTTTCATCGAGATTTCTGTGAAGAATTCGATCCTAAAAAAGGTCGCTACTGGACAAACTTCGAAGGCCGATGCGCTGGCAGCGATGAGCGTGAAGAAGGGCCCGAATCAATAGTAATTTCGAGATACCGTCGATAGGGGTAGTTAAAAAGTGTTGACGATCGACTCGCGAGATCGGGCCGGTCGTCACGTTTTTTTGACGGTTCGACACATGAGTTTGTCGAAAGCCAAACTTTTCTGCTCGCGCAACGTGGGAGTGAGCACGGCGCGATGGTTTGTAACCAAATCCTCCGTCAGGGGTATTTACTTCTGTGACTTTCTGACCGAACATTGCCTTAAATCAAAAAACCTTCATGAAGAAAAATCTACTGATTGCAGCTGGCGTCCTCACCCTTGCAAGTGCCGGGTACCTGCTGTTTGGCCGAAGCTCTGTTCAGGAGAGCACCGACATATTGGCGACGGTGCGCAAGGGCGAATTTCGAGTCGAGATAGAAACAACCGGCGAACTCGAGGCCAAGAATTCAGTGAAGATCATGGGGCCCGCCGGCCTGCGCAACTTTCAGATTTGGCAGGTCACCATTCAGAAAATCGTCGACGAGGGCACGGTAGTGAAGAAGGGGGATTGGGTCGCTACCCTTGATCGCTCGGAGTTTCAAAATAAGTACGCCCAAAAACAGATAGACTACGAGAAAGCGAATTCGAAATTTGTTCAGACGCAACTCGACACGACGTTACTCATGCGTCAATCCCGAGACGAACTCGTGAACCTCAAGTACGAAGTGGAGGAGAAGGGGATCGTGCTCGAACAATCGAAGTTTGAACCACCCGCAACCATCAAACAGGCTGAAATAAACTTAGAGAAAGCTAGGCGTGCTTACAGCCAGGCGCTTGAGAACTACAAGATCAAACGCAACCAGAACGTTGAGAAAATGCGGGAGGCTGAAGCCGAACGAAGAAAGGTCCACGACGAGTTTTCTGGGATGACCACCGTGCTCGAGTCTTTCAACGTGCTTGCACCCGACGACGGAATGGTGATTTACACCAAAGCGTGGGACCAGAAACCGATCAAAGCTGGGAGTCAGATCAACATGTGGGAGCCCGTCGTGGCTACGCTGCCGGACTTGACCAAGATGTTGTCGAAAACATTTGTGAACGAAGTTGACGTGCGAAAGGTCAATCAAGGTCAGGATGTTGAGATTGGATTGGACGCCTACCCGGACAAAAAGCTCAACGGAAAAGTCATTCGCGTTGCCAATGTCGGCGAACAGCGACCAAATTCGGATGCCAAAGTTTTTGAAGTTGCCGTAGAAATTGACGGTACCGATATGACCCTGCGCCCTTCTATGACGACGAGCAATCGGATCGTTGCCAAGGTGGTTCCCGATGCGTTGTTCGTGCCGTTGGAATCTCTTCATAATGAAGCCGATTCGATTACCTACGTGTACAAAAAGGCGGGTTTGAAAGTGACCAAACAGGAAGTTCAGGTCGGTGAGACCAATTCGAATGAAGCGGTGATCTTGGTTGGCCTCGCCGAAAATGAGCAGGTGTTTCTTTCGATCCCACCGGGCTTGACCGGAGATGCAGTGAACTTACTCCCCGAGCTCAACGGCAAGCGTCAAAAGAAGGACGAGAAGAAAGCCGAGTCCAAAGAATTGTCCCATTTACCTGGTGTTAACTAATCGAGTGATGTTCACGCCACGGCTTCTTGCCAATTTATTCATTGCCATTCACGCCGTGGTGGCCAACAAGGTGCGATCATTACTGACTGCATTGGGTATCATTTTCGGTGTGGCGGCGGTGATCGCCATGCTTGCCATTGGAAATGGGGCTCAACAGGAGATCTTGGACCAGATTCGATTGGTGGGTGTCAACAATATTGTAGTCAAACCCATCATCGAACAAAAGGAAGACAAGCTCGAAGAGGAGGCAGGGAAGAAGGAGAAGAAGAAGTTCTCCCCTGGATTGACGCTCCGCGACGTGGAGAGTATATCTGGTACCATTCCGGGCCTAAGTAGCATCAGTCCCGAGATTTCGCTCGACACGTATGTGATCCGAAACGGTTTCCGTCGTTCCGCGAAGCTTGTAGGTGTCGACCCTACTTACTTCAAGATCTACAACTTTGGTATGACAGAGGGGCAAATGTTCACACCTGACCATCGTGTGGCCGGATCACCCGTGTGCATCATTGGCTTTGGTATTAAGTCAAAATTCTTTCCAGTGGAGAATCCGATCGGAAAGAGTATCAAGGTAGGGCAGCATTGGCTTACGATCATCGGTGTGTTGGAAGAGCGCAAGGTGTCGAATACCAGCATCAGCAAGTTGGGGATTCGGGATTTCAACATGGATGTGTACACTCCCTTGCAAACGGTACTTATCCGTTACCGGGATCGAGACAAGATCACGACCGAGGCTCTTCGACAGGCGGCGATGCGAAGCCGGGGAAATATCGTGAACGCCCAGAGTGAGACGTCGGAACAAGAAGCGGAACGCAAGAACTATCATCAACTCGATCGGCTTGTGATTCAAGTGGATCAAACCAAAATGCTCGAACCAGTGGCCGAAGTGCTTTCGCGCATGTTGCAACGGAAACATTACGATGTAATTGACTACGAAATTGAAATTCCGGAGTTGCTCTTGAAACAACAACAACGCACCAATGATATTTTTAATTACGTATTGTTTGCGATCGCGAGCATCTCGCTGTTAGTAGGAGGGATCGGAATCATGAACATCATGCTGGCGTCGGTGCTCGAACGAATCAAGGAGATAGGCTTGCGTCTTTCCATCGGTGCACGCAAGAGTGATATCATTCAGCAGTTCCTTTTTGAAGCAATGATGATCAGCGTTTCAGGCGGGCTGATCGGCGTCATTCTTGGGATTGTGCTTGCTTATGCCGTTTCTGGGGTGGCGGGGATACCTACCATCATCAGCATCGGATCCATTGTCTTATCATTTGGTGTTGCAGCTACGGTGGGGTTGGTCTTTGGGATCGCTCCGGCTCGGAAAGCTGCTAGTCAAGACCCCATCGCATCCTTACGATATGAATAAAACGATTTTGAACAAGCTTGTGACGAACAGACGCAACTGGCTGGTTGGAGTGTGCGCGTTGATCGCCGTACAAACGTCAGCGCAAAGTGCATTTACGTTGGATGATGTGATTCAGCGTGCGCAGTCTCAGTCGCCGGCGTTTAAGCAATCCGAGACTCGGAAGGAAAACCGATACTGGCAATACAAATATTACACGACCAATTACATCCCGCAAATCAGGATGAACAGCAACAACGTGGGGTCGTTGTACAACAACAGCTTTTCACGAACGCCGTTGTCGGATGGAACGTATACTTATGTGCCCGTCAACTGGCTTAATCCTGGGATTAACTTTTCGCTACAGCAGCCCATCGAGTGGACCGGGGGAACCATTTCGGTGAACTCGAGCTATAACTACTTCCGCGATTTTAACCAAGTGCGACCTTCGCAGTGGAATGGAAGCCCGTTCTATGTTCAGTTGTATCAACCTTTGTTTGCCTTTAACCAACTCAAATGGTCTCGGCGCGTGGAACCCATTCGGTACGAGGAGTCCAAGCGCGAATACTCCGAGTCGATGGAGGCGATTGCCCGCGACGGAGTTACCTATTTTTTCAATGTCCTTCAATCGCAAGTGAACTTGCAGATCGCACAATTCAATTTAGCGAACAATGATACGATCTATAAGATTGAGCAAGGGCGCTACAATATCGGGACTACCAGCGAGGATAAACTCTTGCAGGTTGAACTTCAGCTCCTTCGTTCGCGTCAAGATGTGGCCCGCGCGAACCTTGACTTACAGAACGCATCTCTTGCCCTTCGAACTTACATCGGG
Organism: Cyclobacteriaceae bacterium; assembly: GCA_044226945.1. GTDB lineage: Bacteria > Bacteroidota > Bacteroidia > Cytophagales > Cyclobacteriaceae > ELB16-189. Next base: position 18,579 of record JBGAGB010000001.1, read on the forward strand.
TTGCGAAATGGCGAGAGTTTCTCGCTTGTGATGCCGGACGTGATACCCAGTTTCGAGGTGTCGGAAGAAGAAGCACTGATGCACGCCAAAGAGACTCGTGCAGCATATATCGCGTTCGAAAGACGGAAGGTAGAAGCCGAGCAGGAGGTGGCGCGAGCCAAAGGCCAGCGCTATAATGTCGGGATTTCCGCCGCGTATGGAACCAACAACACGGCCCCTTACCTTAGCGAAGTCTACCAAAGCCCATCACGCCAAAGGATCGCCAATGTAACGTTCGATGTTCCGATTGTTGACTGGGGACGGCGGCGTGCGCTGATGAAAACTGCTTACGCTAATAAGCAGTTAACCGACTATGTCATTGCGCAAGATGAGGTCGTGTTTGCGCAGGAAATTTTAACCCAAGTGCGACAGTTTGAGATGCTTCGACTTTCGATCGACATTACTAAGAAAGCCGACCAAGTAGCCCAAACTCGATACATGGTTGCCCAGAATCGCTACCTGATCGGAAAAATCGATATCACCAACCTCAACATCGCGCTCACAGAAAAGGATACCGCCAAGAGGAGTTATCTCGATGCGTTGAAACTATTTTGGACTGCATACTACGAGCTGCGTCGATTGACGCTATATGACTTTTCGTTGGAGCAAAGGCTATATACCGGCGAATAGAGGCGAGCATCGTGGTTTCAGGTGACGTCGGTGTTTCCGACATGTTCATCACTTTACGCAGCGTGAGCCGGACTCGACAAACTCTAAATCCCAGTGTAGTTGAAGGGGGATATGCTCTTTAGCTTGAGCTTGAGTTCATTCGAGATTTTCAAATTGTCGATGAATGCGGCGATCGACTCTTGTGTCACCTTCTCGTTTTTGCGAGTAAGGTCTTTCAGTGCTTCGTAGGGATTCGGGTACCCTTCCTTTCGAAGCTGCTTGGTTGAGTTCGAGTTTCTGAATTCCTTTTTGCAAAGATTGGAGTGCGACCACGATGTGAGCCAAGGGCACACCAATGTTGCGAAGTACCGTTGAATCTGTCAAGTCGCGCTGAAGACGTGAGATCGGAAGTTTCGCGGCAAGATGTTCGAGGGTTGCATTAGCAAAGCCTAAGTTGCCTTCTGCATTTTCGAAGTCGATGGGATTCACCTTGTGGGGCATCGCCGACGATCCAATTTCTCCTTCCTTAATTTTTTGCTTGAAGTAGTTCATCGCCACATATTGCCATACGTCCCGCGAGAAGTCGATCAAGATTGTATTGATGCGTTTTAAGGCGTCGCACTGGGCTGCGAAGTTGTCGTAGTGCTCGATTTGTGTGGTGGGATAGCTCAACTCTAATCCTAGAGACGAAACAAAGTTGTCGGCGAATTCGAGCCAATTAATTTGTGGGTATGCAATGTTGTGCGCATTAAAGTTGCCGGTAGCACCACCGAACTTGGCTGAATATTCAATATCGATTAGGTGCTGGTACTGTTTCGACAAGCGAACCATGAAGACTTTCAACTCTTTGCCGAGACGGGTGGGAGATGCGGGTTGGCCGTGCGTGCGCGCCAACATCGGTACGTCCTTCCACCGGTCGGATAAGTCGCCGATCGAATTCATCGTTGTGGTGAGTAAGGGTAGGAGGTGTGCCTCCATGAATTCTTTCAATGACAACGGGACTGCCGTATTGTTGATGTCTTGCGAGGTCAAACCGAAATGGATGAACTCCTTAAAGTTGTCGAGCTTGCGCTTGTCGAAATGTTTCTTGATGAAGTACTCGACAGCCTTTACATCGTGGTTTGTCGTTTTCTCAATCTCTTTTACCTCAGACGCATCTGTTTCTGAGAAATTTCGATAAAGGTCACGGAGGGGCTCTATTTCCGTAGCAGGGAATCCCTTCAATTCAGGTAGCTGTTTAGCAAGCATCAAGAAATACTCGACTTCGATGCGAACACGGTAGCGGATAAGGCCGAACTCCGAGAAATAAGGAGCCAGGATTTCGGTGCTCCGAAAATAGCGCCCGTCGATCGGAGAAATTGCGGTAAGAGTGGTCAGCTTCACGTGTTTTTTGGCGTGGTTCGAGGTAGCAAAAACAGGTCGTAAAAATAGATTTTTTAGGGGCGGAAAACCCTATTTTTGTCGACTTTATGAACCGCTACCCCCGGCTCTTTTCAGCGTTTTTGCTTGTATTTCTACCGTGTTTGACCTTCAGCCAGGGTGTCATCGACGGGAATGACGGTCCGCTCACGTACGGCCCCTCGCGAAACAAGAACCTGCCCGGTAAGAAGCTCGCCATACGTAAGGCGAAAGCCCCAATTGTACTCGACGGTAAGCTCGATGAGGAGGATTGGCAAACTGCGGATGTGGCGGCTGATTTCTTTCTCAACTACCCGGTCGACACAACGTTTGCCGAATTTCAAACCGAGGCGCGCGTCACTTTTGATGACCACCACTTTTACGTGTCGTATGTGTGTTACGACGACAGTTCACCCGACGTGATCCAGTCGCTTCGTCGTGACTTCGATTTCGATACCAACGATAACATGGGCGTTTTTATCGGCCCTTACAACGACGCCATCAATGGATTCTATTTTATCGTGTCGCCGCTCGGTGTGCAACTGGAGGGAACTATTGCTGCAGGCGGTGCGGACGGGGATGGCGGTTATAACGATACTTGGGACAATAAATGGTATTCGAAAGTGACGAGACATGCCGACCGGTGGGTGGCAGAGTTGGCGATCCCATTCAAGAGCTTCCGATTCAAGAGCGACGTCGATGAATGGAACATCACCTTCATGCGCTACGACCTTAAACGGAATCGCACGTCAAGTTGGATCGCAACACCCATTCAATTTATCCCTGCCTCATTTGCCTATTCAGGTAAACTTGTTTGGGAGGACAAACCGCCGCATCACAAAACCAACATCTCGTTGATCCCTTTTGTTGCAGGAGGAACGAACAGTGATCGCACCGTTGAACCCGCTACGAACGAAAGTGACTTCCAAGGTGGCCTCGACGCGAAAATTGGAGTTACCCCATCTTTGAACCTGGACTTGACTTTGAATCCCGATTTTTCACAAGTGGAGGTCGACCGTCAGGTAATTAACCTGACCCGCTTTGAGTTTCAGTTCCCAGAACGACGGCAGTTCTTCCTTGAAAATAACGACTTGTTTTCGCGCATGGGTTTTCCTGAAGCTCGGCCTTTTTTCTCACGTCGAGTTGGGTTGGCCCGCGATACTGCCGGAAACTTGGTGAAGGTTCCGATCCTTTATGGTGCTCGCTTGAGCGGATCGCTTTCTAAAGATTGGCGCGTAAGTATGCTGAACATGCAAACCCGCGAGAAGCAAAGCATTGGGTTACCAGGTCAAAACTTCACCGTAGCAGCCATTCAAAGAAACTTCTGGGCCCAGTCGAATATCCAGCTGTCGTTGGTGAACAAGGAGTCGACTGGATTGGAGTTGGCAGACACCACCAAATATTTCAACAAGGATCTGTGGTTTAAAAAATCAAATGGCACCGACTCGACTACTGCCCTGAACAAGTACAATCGGGTGATGGCCCTCGACATCGAATCGCGTAGCCGCGACAACAAATGGTACACGAGCCTCTACTACAGCCACTCCTTCGACGCGATGAACACTTCGAAACGCCAAACCGGCGGTGGTTGGCTCACCTATACCAAACGGAATGTAAACCTGTCGATCGGCGGAAGTTTCGTTCAGAAAAACTACAATGCCGAGGTTGGGTACGTGCCGAGTAAGGGCGTTTACCCAGGAATTGTCAATGGCTATTTCACAGGCCAAGGAACATTTTACCCCAAAAATTCACGTGTCATCAATCACGGGCCCATGCTGAATGGACAGGTGTCTACACTACCCTCAGGTTTGATGACCGATGATCTCGTCAACCTGGGGTACCAATTCAGCTTTCGAAACACAAGCGGTTTGCAAGTGACCTACAACTATATTTACCAACGACTCACAAATTCGTTTAATCCAATCGACCAAGACAAGTTCATCCATTTTGAAGAGGGCGATGAGTATAATTGGCAGAATGTGACCGCCGGCTTTGCTTCCGACCAAAGGAAGGTATTCCGTTACAAGTTGAACACGACTTTGGGCGAATTTTATAACGGTAGGAACACCAACTTTAACGGCGAGATCAATTATCGTTACCAACCCTTTGGAAGCATCGCGGTTCGCTTCGACTATAACGACTTGAGACTCGCGCCTGGGTATGGCCGCGAAAAGTTATTTATCGTGAGTCCGAGGATGGATTTAACATTTACAGATAAGATTTTTCTCACCACGTTTCTCCAATACAACACGTTGGCCGACAATGTGAACCTAAACGCAAGGTTCCAGTGGCGCTACAAGCCCGCATCCGACTTTTTTATTGTGTACACCGAGAACTACCTTCCCGAAACCTTTGCCAGTAAAAGCCGGGCACTCGTGTTTAAATTCACATATTGGCTAAACATCTAGCCTTCCCTCGGTCGGAGTGTTTTATTACCTTTGCCGCCATGTTTGGACTATTCAAGAAAGACAAGAAGAAGGAGGAAGTACCATCTGGGTCGCGATATTTCGACCTGACGGTCAGCCAAATCGTTCAGGAAACCAAGGACGCCATTACAATTGTTTTCGAGCAGCCTGCTCAGAGACTCACCTATAAATCAGGACAATTCCTCACGCTGATCGTAAACGTCGGTGGGAAGGAGGTCCGTCGATCATACTCCTTGTGCTCATCGCCATTTTTGGACGAAAAGCCAGCGGTTACCGTAAAGCGGGTTGAAGGAGGATTGATGTCTAACTGGTTGGCAGACCACCTGAAACCAGGGCAAGCCATCCGGGTGATGGAGCCGATGGGTCAATTCACGACCGAGTACAATAATAAGAACAAACGTCACATCGTGATGTTCGCCGGTGGGTCGGGGATCACGCCGCTCATGTCGATCATCAAGAGCGTCGTCACGCAAGAGCCCGAAAGCATCGTATCACTGATTTATTGCAACCGAAATATCGATAGCATCATTTTCAAAGACGAACTTGATAAATGGGCGACGAAGTACGAAGGCCGCATTCATGTCATTCACGTGCTCGACGAGGCGCCGATGAACTGGCAAGGCTACTCCGGATTGCTAAACCGAGAAATGCTCACCAAGCTTTTCGAACGCATTCCTAACTGGGGAACAGAGAAAACAACCTACCTCATGTGCGGTCCTGAGGGAATGATGAAAAATGTACAAGTATTGCTCGGCGAGCACCGCATCCCCGGTGATAAGATATTCAAGGAGAGTTTTGTTCAAGGCACGATCGATAAAGACAAGCCGAAGCAGACCCCTTCAAGTGAAGCGGTAGTAGAACGGGAAGTCACTATCCGCTACGATGGGAATGAGTTCAAGGTGCTGGTCCCGTCTAACAAAACAATCCTCGAGACAGCACTTGACCAAGGGATCGATTTGCCATACTCATGTCAGAGTGGACTCTGCACCGCTTGCCGTGGCAAAGCACTATCCGGTAAGGTGAAACTAGACGAAGAAGATGGCCTATCACAAAGCGAGAAAGCAGAAGGATACGTGCTCACTTGCGTAGGCCATCCTCTCACGGATGATGTCGTGATCGAAATTGGTTAGCAAGTTGGGTTGGAGACCATCCAACGATCAACTTATCGCCAACGACTCGCGTTCGTTCACAGTTTGAAATGGGCGCCTCCCAAGGTTCGGACATTTCAGCGTTTGAAGACAATCCCGTCTACATCCACTGCCGCAACCTTGCCGTCGGTACCTAGTGAGAAGGACATGTTCCCTTTTCCATACCATTTCTTGTCATACCATCCACGGAAGGTATCGTAATGCCAATGGTCAAACTTGCCACTGACGAAGTTGTTCATGTTCAGAACAAGTTGGTCGCCGGCAAGAGTAATTGTGACCTCACCATAAAGTGGATCTGTAAATTTTCCGGTATAAGATGCGAGGTCCACGGACGGTTTTGTACTGGCGACCCTTTTCGCCTCGAATTCTTTCTCCTGCTTCTCGTCTCCAGCCCAGATGTTTGTGTAGAGTTGGAGAAACTCAGCACTCCAGTCGCGGTTTCCACCTAGTGCAAACAAGTCGAATGTTTTGTACACCAACGCATGACGTACTTCGGCATGGTCGAAGTTCCCGAACACGTAGATTCCGAGTTTTTCGTCGGGTAACTGCGCGTGGATCGCTATTGCCCCGGCAAGGCTTCCCGTGTGGAAGTTTACTTTGCGGCCCTTATAGTCGTGCTGGAACCAACCCAAGCCATAGGTGGTCCAATTAGGTTTGGTCAATCGCGCCGTCGGATAAAACTGACTTGCAGGCACTAACACTTGCGGTTTGAACATCTCAGTCCAAGTCTTGGCCGACAGCAACCGTCCCCCTTGGAACTTGCTGCTATCGAGCATCGCACGCATCCACTTGCCCATGTCGTCGACGCACGACCATGCGCTGCCAGCGGGACCAATTTGATCGGCCTTGGTGTGTTCAATCACCGTGATTTTCCCTTCTACCTTGTAATGTGGCATGGTTTGATTCACGTCCTTCACTTCACCGAGAGTGGGGTAGGATCGCGTCATCCCAAGAGGTTGAAAAATCTTCTCCTTTAAAAGGACGCTCCACGGTTTTCCGGAGACTTTCTCAATGACTTTTCCGGCTGCTAGGTAGAAGATGTTTTGATAGATGAAGCTTGACCGAAGTGAGTAAGTCGGTTTTACGTCGCGCATCTTTCGCAATACTTCATCAGCAGGGACATCCATGATCCCCCACAAGAAGTCCGCATTACCAAGTCCAGTATCGTGCACGAATAAATCGCGAATCTTGATCTCGCGTGTGACAAATGGATCGTAGAGTTGGAACTCAGGTAAGTAGTTCACAACGGGGTCATTCCATCCGATTTTTCCCTCGTCGACCAGCATTCCCATCAATGTGGCAGTCATCGCCTTTGTGGTAGAAGCACATGCAAAAAGCGTTTTCGAGTCGACGGCATCGGACTTGCCAAGTTCACGGACGCCGTAGCCCTTGGACAACAAAACATTTCCGTCTTTGACAACTACGACGGCCAATCCTGGCACACTCCATTCTTTTTGTGCCTTCTGGATGTACGCATCAAGTTCCTGAATTCGTTTGTCGGGTTTGGTTTGCGCTAGTGCGCACGTCGCGGCCAGTAGGGCGGCGGCTAAGAAAAGTCTTTTCATCTCTCCGGTAAGGTTTAAAGAGGGAATATAACCGGAAATTGCCCATTTGAAAAGCAAGTTGGTGCCGATGCAAGAAAAAAGGGACTCTCGGCTTTCTCAGTTCAACTCAAGCCGACTTCCTTCGAGCAATGTTCACCAGCGCCGCGACGGCAATGCCTGTCCAGATCACGTTGATGACCATCGATGGATAGGAGTGATTGTATGCCGTGTTGACAATGAGACAAACTGCCCCGGTCAAATTTAGCCATTGAAAGATCGGTGCATCCGACTTGAGCCGACCGGCACTATTCATAGCATACGCGATGACCACTTCAACCGCACCAATCCAACCAATCGCTTCAATCAATATTTTACTGTCCATGGTTCTGATCGAAAGCGAACATTACTTCAAAGGAACTCTGAGAACCATGTTGTTATTAGTGATGAATAACCACTTCTCATCGGGCGTTAAAGCTGTGTTCGCACAGGCTGCTTCCAGTTTGATGCGGCCAAGAAGTTTTCCCTCCGCGTTGAAGATGTACACACCGCCCGGTCCCGACGCAAAAAGATTACCCTTCGAGTCTACTTTCAATCCATCGGGGAGTCCCACTTCGTTCGGCTGATGGTTTGTTGCATCGTAGAATACTGAGCCAGCAAGCACCGAAGTATCGCCCAGTTCATAACGGTACCATCGCGACCTCGCCGGATCCGAATTTGCGACATACAAAAACTTGTTGTCAGGGGAGAGTGCCACGCCATTCGGTCGCGTAATGCTGTCCACCAACAGGTACACCTTTCCATTCTTAATCTTGTAGACACCTTGAAAGGCAATCTCTTTTTCAGGATCTGTTTCGTCTTTGGTGCCGAGGCCGTAAGGCGGATCGGTCAGGAAGAAACTTCCGTCCTTTGCTTGCGCGACATCGTTTGGACTGTTGAATCGCTTACCCTTAAAGTTATCGGCAATCGTCTTGTACAGAGTAGCTGGAGACTTTAGATCGGCATCCATGTACGCCAATCGTCGATCGCCATGCTGGCAGAGCACTAGTTTCCCCTGAGTGTCGATCAAGAGCCCGTTGGCGCCCGGCTCCTGGCTCCGTGTAGAATCGCCAGTAAAGCCAGAGGGATTGAGGAATTCTTCAGCTCCTTTTTCCTCGGTCCATTTGTAGACCACGTTCTTCGGCACGTCCGAGAATAACAACATGTTTTCCGAGGCCACCCACACCGGGCCTTCGCTCCACACATAACCTTCGGCGATGATCTCTGGTTTTGTGTCGCTTGCCACGATGCCGTCGAGGGCGGGGTCTAGCTTTTCAATGGCGCCTGTGGTTTTAACTTCTTTGGCAGGTGAGCACGCGGCCACCACAAGTAGGAGAGGTAGGAATTTTCTCACGGGTCAAATATTAGGGAAGTGAAGGTAGCGAAAATGCGCAACTCATCGAGCGAATCAAGACACATGAATCGGTGTCGTAGAAAGTACAAATGTTAGCATATCATCCTCGTAAACAATTATCTTACGAGCTTGAAAGACTTGATCAGTATGGCAGAACAGCTCGTAATCCCCACCCGTCCAGAACGGCATTTTGTACCGGAGAACTTTCAGGTGACCACCTGGGAAGTATTAAAGAACTATTTCCAAGAGCTATTAGATCGGCCTATTCGGAGCGCGGCCGAATTGGAGAAATGGCTTCAAGATCGAAGTGAACTCGAATCAATTGTGTCGGAGGATTCAGGTTGGCGGTACATCCGGATGACCTGCTACACAGACAACGAAGCCTATGGGAACGCTTACAAGGATTTCGTCCAGAATATTCAACCAAACATGGCTCCTTTTGCGGACCAGCTGAATAAGAAAGTAATCGACAGCCCGTTCCTTGAAGAGCTTTCTCGACGTGAAGGCTATTCGATCATGATCCGGAACATGAAAAAGGAGATTGAATTGTTCAGGGAGGAAAATATTCCGTTGTTCACCGATATCAACACCGAAACTCAGAAGTACGCCCAAATATCAGGGGCAATGACCGTCACCATCGATGGACAGGAAATGACCCTGCAACAAGCTTCGGTCCTTCTGATGTCGACCGATCGAGCAAAACGCGAGTCAGTATACCGCCAAATTCAGGAGCGAAGGTTGAAAGACAAGGTTGAGCTGAACGACTTGTTCTCCAAGCTCGTCGCTTTGCGCAATCAAGTCGCTCTGAATGCAGGCTTTGCCAACTTCCGTGATTATATGTTCAAGGCCTACGGTCGTTTCGACTATACGCCAAAAGACTGCTTCGACTTCCATGAAGCAATTCAGTCCGAGGTCGTTCCCATTTTGAATGAACTTGCGGCAGATCGGAAGAAGAAATTGGGCGTGCCTACCCTTCGACCGTGGGACAAGGCAGTCGACCCTGAGGGGCGAGAAGCGCTAAAAGCATTTAAGGATGGAAAAGAACTCACCGAAAAGTCGATCGAGACTTTTCAGCGCCTCGACCCGTATTTAGGTCAGTGCCTGGCGATCATGCGCGAGATGGGGCACTTAGATCTAGAATCGAGGAAAGGGAAGGCTCCCGGCGGTTACAATTATCCTTTGGCTGAGATTGGCGTACCATTCATTTTCATGAACGCGACCTCGACTTTGCGCGATATGACGACCATCATGCACGAAGGCGGTCATGCGGTGCATAATTTCCTCACCAAGGATCTGGCCCTGAACGATTTTAAGTCGCCTCCCATGGAAGTGGCAGAGTTGGCTTCCATGTCGATGGAGCTGATCTCGATGGATCATTGGAACATCTTTTTTTCTGGTGAACAGGATTTGAAGCGCGCAAAAGGTGAACAACTCGAGGATATTATTGAAACCCTTCCTTGGGTGGCGACGATCGATAAGTTTCAACATTGGATTTACGAGAACCCTGGGCACACCGCCGAAGAGCGGAAACAGCAGTGGTGCAAAACATTTGATCAGTTTGCCGATAATCAAACTGACTGGTCTGGTTTGGCCGAAGCCAAGGAGTATATGTGGCAAAAACAGCTCCACTTGTACGAAGTGCCCTTCTACTACATTGAGTATGGGATGGCGCAGTTGGGTGCCATCGCGGTGTGGAGGAACTTCAAGCGCAATAACCGTGAGGGCTTGACTGGTTACATAAACGCATTGAAATTGGGCTATCTCAAGACGATCCCAGAGATCTATCAGGCGGCGGGAATCCGTTTTGATTTCAGCAAGCCATACATCCGCGAATTGATGGCTTTTGTGAAAGAGGAGCTCGCGAAGGTCTAGCCCCGCGCTTTGTCCAACAAAGAGCTCAGTTGGATGGCCTCTTCTTCCGTAAGTTGAAAGTGGCCCTTTTCCAACGATTGGAGGCGTTCGTCTATTCGGGCAAGAAGTTCAAGTCCTGATTCGGCAATGGAGATGTTCGTTGCACGCTTGTCGCTTTCAGACTGCGTTTTGTGGATCAAGCCTTTTTTAAGAAGCCGATCGAGTAGGCGAGAAATGTCCGAGTTGCGATCGACCATTCTGCTTTTAATCTCCACCCCAGAAATTTGGTTAGGATGCTGCCCCCTAAGGATACGGAGGATGTTGAATTGTTGAGTTGTAATCCCAAATGGTTTGAAGAAGTCTTGCTGCCGGCTCTCGAGCCAACCTGCGGTGAATAGCAGGTTGATCGCCAACTTTTGGTAGGCGTCGCGGAATTTGGTTTGCTTGATTTCGTCCTCAATTTTCATAAAAAAAGAAGGGAGAAACTTGATCTCTCCCTTCTCCTTCATGAGCAATGTACGAAATTACTTTGCCAGGTTCAATTCGATATTGGCAACAATTTCAACTTCGCGGCCAACTACCAGACCACCGGTTTCCACGGTTTTGTCCCACTTCAAGTTGTAATCAAAGCGATCGATTACGCCACGGAGTTTGAATCCAGCCTTGGTGAATTGGGCGGTTTTCAAAGAACCTTTGTAAGTCACTTCGAACTCAACGTCTTTCGTTACGTCTTTCATGGTGAGTTTGCCTTTCAGCTTATACTTTCCACCGTCTTTCACAAGTTTACCGGCAAACTTGATGTCAGGGAATTTCTCAGCATCGAAAAAGTCGGGCGACTTCAAGTGGCCGTCGCGGCGTTCGTTGTCAGTGTTGATTGTACCAGCCTTAGCTGTGAAAACAACGTCAGCGCCGTTGAAATCTTCCGAAGGGCTAGTCACATTCACGTCGTATTCATTAAATACGCCGGTCGTTTCAGCCACGGTCATGTGAGTGACTGCAAAAGTCACGTTTGAGTGCGCCTTGTCGAGGCCCCACTTTGTCTGTGCGAACACGCTGGCCGAGCCAAGCAGTGCCAGGAACAATACGGTTAGTTTTTTCATTGTTGGTTTATTTGAGATGCAAGTGTAACACATAAATCAAACCGGATGTTTAAACATTAATCGGTTTTTTAGTCTACCAATCTAATATACTGATAATCAACCCGATATTTTTGTTAAGGATTTGATAACGCCAAATCTTGGGGCCACGCAAAGGACCTTTTCGACGACTTCGAATTTATAGATCAACATGCACTCATAAATAGAACTCGGAAGTCAGTTTATTATATTCCTCCGACTTGTCGCCATCTCTATTGTATAGGTAAAGTTGTTCACCGCTCTGGGTTGCTCCCGATAATTCAAATTCAAACAGCCACCGCTCTTGAGGCCTTCCTGCTTTCGAAAAAAAGGCCAGAGACCGTCGGCATACCCAGCCTGCAGCAATTGCAAGGGTCTGAAAGCGGTCGCCCTCTGCCTTTGGAAGGATCAACGCCAAACGACCAGATTTCGATAGGAGTACTTTTGAAGCAGTAAGCAGACCCTCGTGTGTCAGGGTGCCCACGTGCCGTGCCGACTGCCGCGCAGCAGTTGGAGGAAGCAAGCTGTTAATAAAGTAAGGTGGGTTGCTGACGATAAGGTCGTACGGTCCCCCCACATGATCTTCGAGCGGTATTGGACAGATGTGCAAGCGCTCTGCCCATGGCGACATTTCGAAATTGCCCTGCGCCTCCTTTGCCGAGGCGATATCCGGCTCAATGGCATCGATCTGCGCGCCCACCGTCCGCTGCGCTAGGATAAGGGCAATGACACCAGAACCAGTTCCGACGTCGAGGATCGTGGTCACGTTGTTTACATCGACCCAAGCGCCAAGCAAAACAGCATCGGTGCCCACTTTCATGGTCGACCGATCGTGTTCAATGGTAAACTGCTTAAACCTGAAGGCACCCATCGCGAAAGGATGAGCAAAAATGCACTCGTTATTTTACCGTCGCAAACAGCGGTTTTTCCTGAAGCTCGGTTTCCGAGGCCAATCCGTCGAGCACGGAACGATTTTGCTTGACAAACTCGTTGAAGGTCTTCGCCAAGCTGTCATAAGACACCCGCCTCACGAGTGTGCTCTTTTCAAAATACTCGAACAGGTCCTTCGAATCGGGTTGTGCTACCTGCGAGATATCCTTTACGAGAGACTTCACAGCCACGTCGTAGTCTTGCACGAGCTGTTCGTCTTGAATGTCTTGTTGGGAAAACCGGATCTTGTCTAGTTGGTCGATCCTTACCTGGAAGGATTCGCGCATTTCTGGTGAAAGCAAACCAGACGCATCGAGGTCATTTACGATTTCTTGTAACGCCCTGGTCTTATCGATTTCATTACTCACGAGCTTGTTCCAGCTTTCGAGCAGGCTATCGCTTAAAGTTAAGTAACGGTCGGTGAGGGAATCAGCTTTCGAAAAGCGTGTGTGCTCGTGAATAGAAGAGGAAGAGCTGCAAGCGAGGGCCAAAGCCGCTACAATGGCAATTCCAATCAGCGAGGTCGTCTTCATTTTAGGTTAAAACCAGGTATACGGAAACCGCGCCCAAAGGTTGGATTCAAACCTAAAAATAAAATACTGAAAATCAGGAAGATATGACGATCAAATCACATTTTTGGCTTGTTCTCGGCCACAACGTTCTCCACGTTTGTAATCGAGTAAACAAGGACAAGTGCAGCCAAGAGCCCAAACGCTGGATGTCCGCCCCAAATAACATGGGTAATGACAGTAATGATGATGAGCAATGAAAACACGAATTTGACACGCTCCGTTTTCGTTCGCTCGTAAGGATTAAGGGCAAAGAAGTCGGACACGCGCATCAAGCCGAAGATTAGGAAAGTCGAATAGAGAAGCCAGCCGCTTGGGTCAATTTCGATCCAGAGCAACACGGAGCCGATAAGTCCAATTGTAATTAGGATTAGGTCTTGCCTAGTTAGGGTTGGTTTCAAGTTTTCCATATGCAGTTTCTCTCTCCTCGGATCTCTCTGGTACGCAAACAAATTTCGCAATCTTCTCGAATTATGAAACGAAAATTGGCAGATCGTATTGCCGAGCTTTACCCTAAATTCACGAACGGGCGGCACTCGCGCAATCCCGCGACATGAGGGAGGCCCGACACAAAGGTTCAAAGCCTTTGGACAGAACAACCTGTCAAAAATCAGTTTGTGGTTATTTTTTTAGACCGTACACGAGCATGTCGGTCAATTGGCGGCCAAGTTCGACTGGGTCGATTTCCCCGTCCGGGTCGTACCATTGGGGCATCCAGTTAAACGAAGAGAAAAGCGTCATCACGGCCAACTTCTTATCGATTGTCGCCTTGAATTCCCCCGATACTTCCCCGGCTTCGATAATGGCCTTAAACCGGTTGATATAGTTAATACGCAACAAGAGAAAGTCACGCAGGTAGGGTTGACTCAAATGCCGGTGTTCGTTCATAAACACCGCCGAAGCCGTGAGGTCGCGTGCCATCACCTGTACGTGACCTGTGATGCCGCGGCGCAGTTTCTCGCTTGCGGTGAGGTTGGGCGCCTTTTCAACTTCCTCCAAAGATTTCCGAAACTCTGCCGCCATGTCGAAGCAGATGGTATGCAAGATTTCCTCCTTGGATCGAATATGCGAATAAAGGCTCGCGGCTTCAATACCTAGCTTCTGAGCAAGGTCGCGCATCGATGATGCGACATATCCCTTTTCCCGGAATAGCTCCGCCGCAGTGCGGAAAATTTGTTCTTTCCTCGATAGGTTGGTTAGTTCCATCTTTTTGGATGCTGTCGCTCCGAAAACCGAAGATAACCGAATTCTAGGATCAGAAGGAAATTTTGAACCAAACTAATTAAATCTCTCTTTCGCGCTTACTCCCATTCGTTAGGTTATGCCAACTCGCGCAAGTCAACCGGAACTACACGACTTACACCTTTTTCCACCATCGTGATACCATAGATTACATCGGTGCTGGTCATCGTGCGTTTATTGTGTGTGACGATAATAAACTGCGACTCGGTGCTGAACTTCCTGATGATGTTATTGAACTTGTCGATGTTCGCATCGTCGAGTGGCGCATCCACCTCGTCGAAAATACAGAACGGTGCAGGCTTCAATAAATACATCGCGAACAACAACGCTGTTGCCGTGAGGGTTTTCTCTCCACCTGACAACTGGTTGATGGTCAGTGGACGCTTGCCTTTAGGTTTGGCGATGATATCAATTTCAGACTCGAGGGGACGAGTGGCATCCACCAGGCGGATATCGCACTGATCGTCATCAGTAAACAACGAGCGGAATACGTTGATGAAGTGTTCCTTGATCTTGGCAAACGCCTCGAGGAAGGTTTGACTTGCCACGTTCTCGATCTCGTTGATGGTACTAAAGAGCGATTCTTTGGCCTTGAGCAAGTCTTCTTTTTGCGCAATGATGAAGTCGTTTCGCTGCTTGATCTCGGTATAGGCTTCCATCGCCATCGGGTTGATGGGTCCCATGTTGTCGAGTTTTTCGCGAATCTTGGTCACGTCTGCGCGCAGTTTTTCCTCGTCGGCCTTTGCGAGTTCCTTGGCTTCTTCCTCGGAATGCTGCTCGGCAATCGAATCCAATTCGACATTGAACTCGACCGACAGGCGGTCCTTCACCGAATTGAGTTGCATCTTGCTTTCGTTGAGTTGGTTTTGCAACTCGAGCAAAAGCGTGTCAATGTTCTGTCGCTGGTGAGAAATTTCACGAAGGTCTTTTTCGTACTGATCGATTTCACCACGGCCCGAGTAGTACTCTTTCTCTGCTTCGCTCAACCCGTTCTCCATCTGCTCTTTCTCGGCATACATTGCTAAGAGTTCCTCTTCCGAATTGGTCGTCGTGTCGGTGATGGTCTTCGACTCTTCTTCATTGCGGCGGAGTTCCTCGACGTTGGTTTCAATGCGCTTCGCACTCTGTTCTACAGCTTCCTGCTTGAACCTGATTTCCTGTTCAATGCTCTTTACGCGGTTCTCTTGCTGGTGGAAGAAGATGTTTTGCTCGTTGTAAGCTGTCGACTTCTGGCTAAGAACCTCATTTTGTTGGGAAAGCTCTGAAGTAATCGTTCGCAACCGAAGTTCTTGTTGCTCGACGTCAATTTGGGCCTGAGACGCCTTCGGACGCAACTCGTCAATTTCCGATTGGAGCGCTTGGATTTTCTCCAAGATGTCCTCGCGGCGCAAGTCTGCCGTGCTTAGTAATTGAGCAAACTGCTCCTTCTTTGTCTTAACAGAGATATACTCGTCGTTCACCAAGCGAATGGCGCTTTGTGCTTCTTCGATTTGTTGCTTGAGTGTGTTGTTGCGCAGTCGCTCAAGCTCGCGTTGGCGATCGATGAGTGAGTGGCGAACGTCCTCAACCTTTTTCGTCAGGTCTTTGATCTCTTTGTCGAGCTTTTCAAGGTTTTTCGCACGTCCGATCTTCTTGCCCTCGAACAATCCGACAGACCCACCTGAAAGGCTAAACTTACGTCGTGTAACTTTTCCGGTGCGCGCGATAAAGATATTGTCATCACCTGCTGGGATTGACTTCACATCGCCGTCGTAGATATACACCCTGTCAAGGATGAATGCCATGAGTTTGGTGAATCGTGGATCGAATTCAATGATCTGCGTGGCAGGGAACGCATTTGGATACATTTGAATCGGCGAGGGTTGGAATTTCTCGAAAGAGTCCAGGATAAAGAAGTTCGCCTTGCCCTTGCTTGCATCACTTAGGATGTTGATCGCTTCGTACGCTTCCGATTCGTGATCAACGATGTAGTAATTGAGATAAGGCTCAAGGTAGTTTTCGATCGCGACCTTGAAGTCTTCGGTTGTTGAAATGACGTCCGAAAGGAGGGGAGCGTTCTTCGTCCAACCCACGTTCTTCTTCAAGAACTTGATCGCCTCTGGGAAACCTTCAAGGTTCTCGACGAGTGATTTTGTTAACTGAAATTCATTTTGACGCGCGTCGAGTGCACGACCTGCTTCGGTCATCTCTTCACGAATCATCTCGATGGTTTTCTCAAGCGACGCGATCCGTGCCAGTGTGTCTTCTTCGTTGCGCTTCAGATTTTCGAGGTAGCCGTTCTTTTGATTGATCTCGTCTTGGAGGATCACCAGCTTGTTCTCGAATTCGACGAGGCTAGCGCTTTGTTGGTTGCTATCCGATGCTGTTCTTTCAAGTTCTTGCTTAAATGAAGAGGCTTGGATTTCACGGATCTCTGCGGCCTTATTGATCTGAAAGAATTCTTCCTGACGCGTGCGGTGGAGTTGTCGTAGCGCGTCGGCCTCGCCTTGTAGCGTGTACGTAGTCGCTTTTTGTCCTTCGTAGTCGGTCTTCAGCGCCTCCAGTTTCTGTTGCAGTTCCGACAGGATTGACTGGGCAGAGTCGCGTTCGGTTTCGAGGCTCTGCATGCTGAATCGTGCACGCTCGTTGCTCTTTTTGTCTTGATCAATCTGATCGCGCAGGTTGTTAATGCGATCGGTCAAGAATCGAAGCCGCTCGTTGCGAATCTGTTTGTCACTCTCGTGTTGACGGATCTTCGAAACATGTTCGTTGATTGCCTTCTGACGGCTTGAAAGTGTTTTCTCCTTCAATAGCAGTTCGGCCTTCGATTTCTCGATCAATGCTTCTTTGTCGGCAATCTCGGCTGTCAACTTAGTTTTGCGGTCACCTTCGTTTTCAAGTTGTTTGTTGACGGCAGCAAACTTCTCTTTCTGTTTATTGACCACAACTTTGGCCAGAAGTATGCTCTTGGCCTTATAGTCTTCCTTAACCTTGTAGTAGGTTTCAGTTTGCTTGGCTTGCTTTTCCAAGCTTTTCATATTTTTTTCGATCTCGAACAGCACGTCTTCGACACGTTCAAGGTCGGCATCTGTTTCTTCGAGCTTTCGGAGGGTTTCTTTCTTACGTTTCTTGAATTTCGAAATTCCCGCGGCTTCCTCGAAAAGCATTCGACGCGAGTTGTCGCGATCGTTCAAAAGGTCGTCAACCATGCCCAACTCGATGATGGCATAGCTATTCGACGCGACGCCCGTATCAAGGAACAAGTTTGTGATGTCTTTCAATCGACACGCAACTCCATTTAGAAGATATTCACTTTCACCGGAGCGATACAGACGACGCGTGATCGTTACCTGGGAGTACTCGGTAGGGAGGAGGTTCTTCGTGTTATTGATGGTCAACGACACTTCGGCAAGCTGTTGCGCTGCGCGGCCACTGGTTCCGTTGAAGATGACGTTCTCCATCTTCTCGGACCGGAGCGCGCTGGTCTTCTGCTCGCCCAAGACCCAACGAATAGAGTCCACTACATTGGACTTACCGCATCCGTTCGGCCCTACGATGCCGGTGATTCCCTCGTCAAAGTTGATGACAATCTTGTCGGCAAAACTCTTGAAGCCCTTGATCTCCAGCTTAGATAACTGCATGAATAAAAACTGTGTGGTTGTCGAAAAAACAAGGAGGCAAAGATATGTGGGTAGGTTAGAAATGGAAACCCGCCAAAGTCAAAATCATCCACATTTTATCCCTCGATTGCCCACATTGAAAAACCGCGTTTTTGTGGGAATTTTAGCTATATTTGGTTTTCATGGAGTTTAAGTACCTGATATACATCGCGATTGTGATCGGGTGGATCGTGACTCAATGGCGCAAGAAGGCGTCACAACCACCACCATCCTCCGATTCGGACACCGTCGACCAACCGTCGAAGGGTAAGCCAATGACATTCGAAGAACTCCTCCGCGAGATTCAAGAGTCCAAAAAGCCCGCTGAGGTCACCAAACCAGCATATTCGCCCCCCCCAGTACTGCCTTCCAAACCTGCGCAGCCGGAGATTGTCGATTACGACGATGACATCGAAGAGGAAGAGAGGGATTATGAAACCCAGCCAGTCAACCGAGACGAGCGCACCTATCAGGTATATGAGCAAGCCAAGCAGCTAGCATTTAATCGCCCGTCGCTAGAGGAAACCGTCAAACTCGAAGATACTGAGGTCAAGTTCGGTCATTTTAAGGGCTACGAAACGTTGGAGCGGCAACCGCTGGCGGCAGCGCAAGTGATAGGCGATCTCCGTGACCCCGAAAACTTGAAGCGCGCCTTCGTGATGAGCGAAGTGTTAAAAACTAAGTTTTAACCCACTGAAAATATTACTTGGATTGAGGTAAGATATTCGTCTGGAGCGTAAAAATCGGGTTTCGCCCTCTTTTTACCTTTACGGTTTGGGTTACCGGTACTTTTTGAAGGTTATTTATTTATACGTATATTTTTTAACGCCCTGATTGCGATGAGACCCTTCCACGGCTTTATCATCAGTATTTTTTTGACTGCTTTTGCCGCACCGTTTTTCGCCACAGCGCAGTCCACCAACTGCCGCAAACTCGATATTTCAGTCGAGGTCACTCACACCCAAAACCAGCAACCAGGATCAATCACCGTGAAGGTGGCAAATGCTGGGGTAGAGTTTACCTTGCACTTGCTTGGATCTGGCCCCTCGACGCGCCACGAGCAGCTAAAGATTGAAGGTGGTACCATCAACAACATTCCAGCTGGCAAGTACGACCTAGTCATCCACGCAACGGATGGTTCCTATTGTTCTGAAACGAGAAAGGTGACCATTAACTAACCGCCGCATGAGACTTTTTACCTACACCTTCCTACTCACCGCTACGGTTTTTTTGGGTGCTACTTTTGAAACATGGGCTCAACCCACGATCAGTATTAGCAATGTGAACCATGCCTGCGGTGGTCAAAGCAACGGTTCGTTTCAAATTAACGTCACGGCAGCCACGGGGCCGTCGTTACGCGTTCGTGTAATTGGGGTGCCGCCATTTACCGACATCGACCAAACGATCCCAATGCCGGCGCTGCCTTTCGCTTTCCCAGTGAGCAACTTACCCGGTGCCAACGGGGGGCGGTCTTATTTGGTGATCGTCAGCGACACTGACAACGCAACTGCATTTGTCAACATTTTCAACTTCACGGTCACACAAGGCGTGGTGACTCAAAATACGAACCCTGGCTGCGCGACACCCAACGGTGCAATCACGGTCAACCTTGCAGGCTCAAGTCCCAAGGGACCCATTACGTTTTCGTGGACGGGTCCGGGTGGTCCTTACGCAACCCAAAATATTAGCGGTTTGAGTGGTGGCGACTACACGCTGAGCTATTCCGACGGTTCGACGACCTGTACGCTGGGCCCAATCCACATCAATGATCCGAGCCCCACGGCATTCACAATCTCCAGTGCAGCGCCGAACATTTGTAATGGGGGTGTCATCACGGTAGACGTGAGCACCGCCGACAATGGCTATACCTACGATGTCATGGAGGGTGCCACGGTCCTTGCATCTGCTGCCGGGGCGGGTGGGCCGCTCTCAATTCCTGTGCCTGGTTTGGCATCTGGTTCACATACGCTGCGAGTGCGCGCCTCTGCTGGCGTTTGCCCGCCACGATTTAACGATCCAAGCGACTTGTCCGTGACAGTGAACCCAACGCCAGATTACAACAACTACAACAACACCGCGGCTCCCGGAGGAACCTGTAGCGGCGTGGCGTTAGGCGTGAACTTGTCTACCCTTAAGAAGCCGGCGAGTGTCGCTGCGACCAGCTACGACATCACGGCAATATCATCAACCAGTCTGACAGCCACCGCTGGTTCACCGGCAACGGGGACAGGTTTGGCTGCAACTGTGATCTCCGACGATGTGTGGCAGAATCTAACCAACGGGAACCTGGACGTCGTGTACACCATCGTGCCGGTTACAAACTCGTGTCCGGGAGCGCCATTTACGGTGACCGTTACAATCAAACCGCAACCGGACTATAACAGCTATAACAACGATGCGCTGCCGGGCGGTATCTGCAGTGGGACGGCGCTGGGCGTCGCGCTCGATCCGCTCAAGAAGGCAACAAGTTTGTTAGCGACGTCTTACAACATCACCGCAATTTCTTCTACTGGGCTCACTGCCACAGGTGGTTCGCCCGCAACAGGCACAGGGCTGGCAAGTAATGTGTTGGCCGACGACCAATGGCAAAACGTTTCAAACGTTTCTCACGACGTTGTCTATACGATAGTGCCAGTGACGGGTGGTTGTAATGGCACACCATTTACGGTTACAGTGACGATCAATCCCCAACCTGACTACAACAGCCTGACGGTGAATCCAGCAATTTGCAGTGGAGACCTAGTTGGTGTAGATCTCTCCACTTTACAAAAAGGCACCTCGATCGCGGCGACATCCTTTAACATCACAAGCATTGTCTCAACGGGGTTGACCGCTGCAGGTGGATCTCCGGCCACAGGAAATGGACTCGCAGCTAGCGTGATTGCCGACGACCAATGGAAGAATGTGTCCAACGCGAACGTGAATGTAGTATACACGATTGCTCCAGTGGTGGGAAGTTGTGTGGGCTCATCTTTCACCGTCACCGTACCAATTAAACCGCAACCAGATTACAACAACGGTGCGCCGGCTGCGATCTGTAGCGGTGTCGCCACAGCGGTTGATTTCATCGCTTTCAAGAAACCGACGTCCATTGCCGCGACATCCTATAACATCACGAGCATTGTGTCGACAGGACTGACGGCAACGGGTGGTGCACCTACGACTGGAACTGGGTTTACATCGACAGAAATAGCCGACGACGTTTGGCAGAATATCGGCACGACCCCATTGACGGCTGTGTACACGGTGATCCCGGTAGATGGTACGTGCTTGGGTGACCCGTTCACAGTAACAGTATCGGTCAATCCGGAACCTCAGGGTTCAAATTATGCGGACAACAACGCTCCAGGAGGGATTTGCAGTGGAGACGCTCTTGCCGTCACATTGACAACTAGCCCGACCGCCGTGGCGGCTGCAACTTATAACATTACATCCATCGTTTCTACAGGTTTGACGGCGGCTGCAGGATCGCCAGCAACCGGAAATGGGTTTGCTGCCAATGTAATCGCCGATGATGCGTGGACTAATGCCACAGCGGCTCCTCTTACGGTGACGTATACCGTCGTTCCAGTTTCTGCGGCGAATTGCGTGGGTGCGCCGTTTACGGTCTTGGTAACAATCAATCCACGTCCGGATTACAACAACTATAACAACACGCTTCAACCCGGAGGAATCTGTGCTGCTGCCCTCGGTATCGATTTATCGACTTTACAAAAACCAGGCAGCATCGCAGCGACAACGTTCAATATCACTTCGATTTCTTCGTCGAGTCTCACTGCCGTAGCGGGCAATCCCGCGACCGGCAATGGACTATTGGCAAACGAGATCGCGGACGATGTGTGGTCGAATACCACTGCCGCATCGCATGATGTGGTGTATACCATTGTTCCGGTCACCGGGACTTGCACAGGTAATTCCTTTACGGTTACCGTCACAATTAAGCCACAGCCGGACTATGCAAATTCACCTGTGACCGTGTGCAGCCCCCTCGCGGTGGGGGTGAGTCTTGATGCCACCAAAGCGCCTACTAGTGTTGTCGCTACATCATTTGATATTATCTCGATCAATACAGCTGCCGGTTTAACAGCGGTCGCTGGATCGCCAAGCACCGGAACTGGCGTTGCTTCCAATGAAATTGCAAACGACCAATGGCAAAACCTAACCAATGGACCACTTACAGTAATTTACAAGGTAGTTCCATTCTCAGGCACCTGTGCTGGGGCATCTTTCGACGTAACGGTAACGGTGAATCCGGAACCGACGTACGCGAATTACAATAACGACGCAGCCCCAACTGGAATTTGCAGCGAGGACGTTTTCGGACTTGACCTTCAGACGCAATTGAGTCCGGTCAGCGTGAGTGCGACGACATTCGATTTTTCGACCGTGGTGGGAGTAGGCCTGACACCGGTCGGAAGTACCGCCCTCTCAGGAACAGGAACCTCGTCGGTGTTGGCGGATGATCAGTGGAGAAATACCACTAACGCCCCTTTGACAGTCGTGTATACTGTCACGCCGAAAACGGCAGCCGGCTGCGTGGGAAATAGTTTCACCGTCACACTCACCATCAACCCGCAACCCGATTACAATAACTTCACGCTACCGGCAAGCATTTGCGGCACCACACCGATCGGAGTGGATTTATCAACGTTAAAGAAAGCGAGCAGCGTAACGGCGACCACATACAATATCACATCGATCGTTGCCACGGGGTTGACCGCAACAGCGGGCGCGCCAGCGGTGGCAAATGGGGTGACCGCCATCGAAATTTCGGACGATACTTGGCAAAACTTAACAGCAGTGAGCCATGACGTGGTTTACACCGTCGTGCCTGTGATCGGAACGTGCACGGGCGATCCCTTCACGGTAACGGCAACGATCCTGCCGCAACCAGATTACAACAACTATAACAATAACGCTGCGCCCGGAGGAATCTGTAGCGATGCACTCATCACCGTGAACCTTGCCACGCTCGCGAAGGGGACAAGCGTCGTGGCTACGACCTACAACATCGACGCTATCACAGCAACTGGATTGACCGCAACGGCGGGTTCCCCGGCAACGGGAACGGGACTTGCAGCAAATGTCATCGCCGACGATCGCTGGCAAAATCTCACGAGTGGCCCGCTGGATGTGGTGTACACCATTACTCCGTTCAACGGTGCTTGCGCGGGTGCGCAGTTCACCGTCACGGTAACCATCTTGCCAGAACCTGTATCGGCGGCTGTGAACAAATCAATCTGCAACAACTCGTCTGCTGCTTTCGACTTACAGGTGGATGCCATCAACGCAACTGGGAACGGACTTGCTGGAGTTTCTTTTAGTTGGATTGCAACGGATAACACCAATGTGGCGGGCGAGTCTTTGACTACACAAACGAGCGCATCGATTGCAGATGTATTGGTGAACAATACGGCGGTTTCTCAATCAGTTACTTATACCGTCACTCCAACAAGCGCCGCGGGTTGCGCGGGTGCGCCATTCCAAGTTGTGATCGATGTAACACCTCAACCGGTACTTGCAGCGGGTCAAAACGTGCAAGCATGTAGTGGAGTGTCTGTTGGATATGAAATACTCTTATCGCCGGTAGGCTTACCTGTTGGGACCACCTTTTCGTGGCCTGATCCCGATGGCGCAGGTCCTGCGACGGCCGGTGTGAACGTTCCAATGGGAGCACCTGGTACTACACATATCAACGACGTGTTGATCAACACTGCCGTGGCTCCGTTGGTCGTAACGTATGTGGTGACTCCTTCGATCGGTGGAGGTTGCGTTGGGGCGCCACAAAACGTGGTTGTGAATGTAAACCGGTCAGCAACTTCCAACGCAGGTTCCGATCAAGCAATTTGTACCGGGTCAGGGCCCTATACCCTCGTTGGTTCGAGCGTGGGCGGTGCTGCTTCTGTTGGTTCGTGGACAGTATTCTCTCAACCTTCGGGTGGTGATGGGGTTGTCAACCCGTTGACACCGCTGGCGAACCCAGCGACGGCAACCTTTAGCGCAACAGTAACTGGCGACTACGTGCTCGCGCTCACGACTGATGACCCTGCCGGAATTTGTGGTCCCGCAGTTGATTTCGTCACGATTACCGTATCTCCGATTCCAGCTATTGCTGCCGGTCAGGTAAAGACAATTTGCGGGAATGACCCTATTGCCTACGAGATACTGATGAACCCAGCAAACACACCTGCGAACACTGTTTTCAATTGGCCGGATCCAGATGGATCGGGTCCTGCAACTGCTGGGGTGAATGTGGCGATGGGCACACCTGGAACCTTGCATCTGAATGATGTTCTTCTCAATAACGGCACTGCAAATATTACCGTGACTTACGTCGTCACACCATCTGTTGGATTGTGTGTTGGGTCGCCCCAGAACATCGTAATAACTGTGCGACCTTCTCCCGTGGTAGCATTTGGTCAAACCAAGACGATTTGCAGTGGCGATCAGGTGAACTATGAAATTTTACTTAACCCTGTGAATCAACCCGCAGGAACGACGTTCTCGTGGCCCGATCCCGATGGTGCCGGGCCTGGCACTTCGAAACTGAATGTCGCCGCAGACCCTGCTGGCACATTGCACATCACCGATCAATTGTTTAACGGAACAGGAGCGCCGATCCATGTGATCTACTCTGTCATTTCCAAGGGCTCCAATGGTTGTACGGGGGTGACGCGCGACATCGACATTGTCGTGAACTCTGGTGCCATCGTAGACGCTGGTAACGCACAAGCAATCTGTTCTGGTGGCACAGCCACACTCGCGGGCGCTAGTATCGGCGGGTTGGCAACAACTGGCACCTGGTCTATTATTAACTCGCCCACGGGTGGTGACGGCGTATTAACACCTGCCACCCCGACAGCGACACCCGCCACTGCAACATTCAAAGCAACGATTGCTGGTGACTACACCTTGCAACTAAGTACCGATGATCCCGCCGGACCATGCAACGCTGTGTCTGATGTGGTGGTAATCACGGTGAAGAGTCCCGCAGATCCTTCTTGTACCGGAGGAAGTGGAACTTGCGCCACGGTGGTGATTACACCTGTACCGAGTCCTGCAACTTGTAACAACTCCGATGGTGGCATTGTGTTCGACATCGTTCCTCCTGTGCCGATTATTAACAATACTGGCGTGAGGATAGATATCGTTGGAAATGGACCCACCAACTTGACAATTTCTAGAACAAACTTTAATAATTATTCATTCTCTGGACTCCCGGTGGGAACATATAATTACACGATTGAATACGGAGATCCTTCGTGTATCAAGACTGGGACTGTTACGATCGATCGTTCAGGGACAATTGGAACACCAGTGGCCAACAACTTAATTGATCCGATTTGTTCTGGGCCGCCCTTTGGGACGGCGACTATCGATGCGCCGGGAGAAACCGGTCATCAGCTTGAGTGGTCGATTGATGGAATTACATGGAGTCCATTCATCGCGGGGCAACCTGTATCTGGTATCCCCGGCGGAACTAATATCGTGAGCGTTCGTCGCGACTCGAGCGACCCATGTGCTTCCGGTGTGGTGGTGGTTCTTGCAAACCCGACTCCTGTGACTGCTTCATTCGCAGCTACCGACGCGACCTGCAACAACAACGATGGTAGTATTGTCGTCAGCAACCTCGCTGGTGGCACGGGTCCCTACACCTTCACGTTGAATGGAACTGCCGTAAACTTGCCACAGAATAATACTTTCGCTGGACTCACCGCTAATGCATACACGATCGTCGTGACTGATTCAAAAGGCTGTGCGACGACATTCGCCCCAGTAAACGTGTCTTTCCCTGGTTTCATCAACTACACACCTCCAGTGACGACCGCGCCTGATTGTACGGGCGCTGGCGGAAATGGGAAGGTCGACTTTAGCATTACCGACCCAGGAAGTTTCCAATTCGCATTGACAACGAATTTGATTGTCGAACCTGCGCTCTCGGCATACAACACACTGGGTGGAAGCTTGGTGAGCGTTTCGAATCTCTCCAATGGCGATTATGCCCTGTGGCTCAGACCGCTAGGCGCGGGAACTAAGTGCGCGACGAAAGTGACGTTCACGATCTCTGGCGTCTATGCCGTGTCGTATGCAGGAACTACGAGCGACGTGGTGTGTTTCGGTCAGACCACGAGCATCCAGGTGACCTCTTTGACGGGTGCCCCTGGTCTTCCTTTCAACTATACGCTGACAAACACAGGTGATAATTCGGTTGCCACAGGTACCATCACCGCGTCGCAAGCGCTCTCCACTTACTCGATTACGGGTGTGGGCGCAGGCAAGTATTCGCTGGTGATCAGACAGGATCAAAGTTCGCTCGTAGCAAGTTGCACTACCCCTGTCAGCGGCCCTGCCTTACCATTCACGGTGAATGGCCCAAGTGCGAACCTGGATAGCCTGTACGTCAAACGTGCGATTTCTTTCCCTGACTTGCCGTCCGGATCTGCACTAGTAGGAGTGAAGCCAAGTGGATTGGAACCTTATGAGGTGAGGCTAGAGTTAACATCACCGCTATTTGCCGCGCAGCAATTTGTGGCAGATTGGAGCCAAGTGGCTCTCAATCCACAGAATCTGAAATTTGAGAAGTCATTCACGAATCTGTACGCAGGCGAATACACTCTAGGAATACGTGATGCCGGTGGGTGTGAGAAAACTTACAAGTTTACTCTGAACGTAGACACCAACTTGTTCATCCCGAACATCTTTACTCCGAATAGCGATGGTCATAACGATGTATTCTACATCCGAAACCTCCCCGCCGATGCAAACCTGTTGATCACGAACCGATGGGGTAAAGAAGTGTATAAATCCGCGTCGTATCAAAACGACTGGAACGGAGGAGATACCGTCGACGGGTTGTATTACTACACACTCAAATTAAACGGGCAATCCTTTACTGGATGGGTTGAAATCTTGCGGGGCGAATAAGCTCGGCAAGATTTCAATTTTACAGCTTCGAGAGAAACTCCAGCGTGTTGACTCCGTCGGCGTAGTCGGTTAGTCCCGGTTGCTGGGTTGTCCCGAAAGGAACACTGCCAGGATACCAACCGTGAGATGATGCGATACACTGAATTTTGTCTGCAGCATGTTTCAAGTATCGGGCAAGGTCATCCAGAGTGTCCCAAGCCTCATGGTACACCACTGAGATGGGTGAAACCATAGATTTGTTTTCCGAAAGCATCACACTCCCGTTATCTAAGAAAGGGACACAATTGACCAATAGAATTGACTTATTGTAGTCGTAGTTATTCGCGTACTTATGATGGTTCGCCACGTCGCTGTACCCTTCCCATGCCCTGAGTAAAGGCGAAAAATCATAGTTAGGAGGAACCAGTAGCTTCGATACATTTCGACAGCCGAGCCCATAGTAGCTGAACACGTCGATGCCCAGCAAGGTTAACTCCGAGACCGATTCATCACCTGTAATGATGGCGCAAGAAGCGCGATTCTTTCGGATGACGTGTGGAATGTCGCGGAAGTAATATTCAAAGTATCGAGCGGTATTGTCTCCACCAGTGGCAATTACGGCGTCCACACCGTTCATCCGATCTTGCAAATGGATCATTTCCCTGAACCGCGGTTCGATTCGAATAAGTTCGTCGGTGATATAGGTCATCAATACGGAATCTTGAGACGAGAACTTAGCTCTCAAGTGATGGCCACTTACCAACACGGTGAGGAAGTCATGGAACCCTACCATAGGGATGTTCCCCGCCATTACCACACCTATTTCCTTTGGTTGCGCAGGGGCGAGTGAATAGGGTGTCGTCCACTCCTTGAGGGCACTTTTGTCGAGAAATTTTAGAATTCCTTCCCAGGCCAAATCGCATTGTTTGGCTGTGAACCAAGCATTTCTATCGGACGCCTTTCTGAACAGTTCGGCCCTATCGCGTTCTTCAATCGAATGCAGGCGCCTACCGAGGTTGGAAAAAGCGTCAATTCTATGGGATAAAATCATGTATTTCGAACAAACCTTTGGAACCCTATTCCTGTTGAATACATGCGAACGATAGCGTATTTTTGCGCTTTGTGTGCAGGTTTCAAATTGGAATTAGAACACAATATTAACGAAGCCCGTGACCCGGGCCAATAAAAACAGAAGATGGCGATCAAGATTACCGAAGAATGCATCAACTGCGGAGCGTGTGAACCGGAATGCCCGAACACCGCTATCTACGAGGGTGGTCGTGAGTGGAATTGGGCCGGTGGGACCAAGTTGACCCAGGTAGAGTTGGAGGACGGTTCGAAGGTCGATGCCAAGTCGAGTCAAGCCCCCGTGTCAGGGGAATTCTACTATATCGTGTCCGGTAAATGCACCGAGTGTACAGGGTTTCATGAAGAGCCCCAATGTGCGGCGGTTTGCCCTGTTGATTGCTGTGTACCCGACCCAGATTACGTCGAATCCAAAGAAGAACTCGTGGCGAAAAAAGCCTGGTTGCACAACGAAAATCTCGTTGGGTAGGCACCCGCTCATTCGCGAGGACAGAATCAGCGCATTTTTCCGCGCTTGATCAAATAAGCCTGGAGTACTT
This sequence comes from Cyclobacteriaceae bacterium, assembly GCA_044226945.1. GTDB lineage: Bacteria > Bacteroidota > Bacteroidia > Cytophagales > Cyclobacteriaceae > ELB16-189. The sequence continues at coordinate 47,007 of JBGAGB010000001.1, forward strand.
GAAAGTAGTCGGTTTGTGTGTTGGCCGAGATGAAGTCGATCTTGAGCTGGTTGCATTTCATCTTCAACTCTTGGTGAAAACGTTTCGCTTGCTCCTCAAACCTGGTGCGAATCTCTAATGGATTCAACTTCAGGCGCTCGCCATTCTCTAAGTCAATAAACTCGTATGGCCTTTCCTCGAAGTTGAAGGAAAGCTCTGTCTCGTGATCACTTACGTGAAAAAGCAACACCTCATGCTTGTTGTGCTTAAGGTGTTGAAGGGCCTTGAATAGTTCGTCTGGGTCTTCACCGCCGTCGAACATGTCGCTAAAGAGAACGACTAAGGATCTTCGGTGCGTCTTTTCGGCAACTTCGTGAAGGACGGAAGCCACATTGGTGGGACGGGGGGGTGGCACGCCTCCCTCCAACTTTCGCTCCATCAAGGTGAATATCTTATCGAGGTGCGACGCCGTACTCTTGATGGGAGTGTACTCGTCCACGCGGTCTGAAAATAAGCAGAGGCCCACCGCATCCCTCTGGTGCTGCAATAAGTAGGCGATGGCGGCGGTCGAATAGATGCTGAACCGGAGTTTTGCCAGGCTCTGTTGGGGATAATACATCGAAGGAGAGCAATCGATCATGAGCAGGCATCGTAGGTTCGTCTCCTCTTCGTATTGCTTGGTGTAGAGCCGGTCGGTTCTTGCAAACACCTTCCAGTCTATATGGCGGGTAGATTGGCCCTCGTTGTAGAGCCTGTGTTCAGCAAATTCCACCGAAAATCCGTGGTAGGGCGACTTGTGAAGCCCGGTGATAAACCCCTCCACCAGCTGCCTGGCTAGGAGTTCGAGGTTGCCCGAGGGCTTGATCTCTTCAAAGTTGATCTTCACGAAAAATGCTTATTCCCTCGAAATTGCCCGTTTTACCCAAATATACTATAACGCAAAAAGCGACAGAAATATCCTTATTTGTCGGGCTTAGTTTGTAATTTTTTTCCAAAATACTATCTTCGATTCCATCAAATTACCCCAGGCACCAAACTAAACACTTAAATTCTGTGGAAGATCAAAAGCCGAATGGACGTGATGAGATCTATTCAGAGAAAGTAAAGGCTGGTAAAAGAACTTACTTTTTTGATGTGAAATCGACGCGGTCGAATGATTACTACCTTACGATTACCGAGAGTAAGAAAAGGTATAACAAGGACGATGAAGGATTCACTTACGAAAAGCACAAGATTTTTCTTTACAAGGAAGACTTCAACAAGTTCCTAGAAGCACTCAATAACACTGTTAACCATGTGAAGACTGAGTTGATGCCCGATGTGGATTTCAGCCAGTTTGACAACGCCCGCGAAGAACGCGAGGAAGCCGCTGCCGAAGGCCAATCTCCGGCGGTCGACTCCGCCAGCGAACTTAAGTGGGATTAAGATTTTCTTTTCTACCTAAACCTAAACCGGAAAAGGCCCTTGTTCGAGAATCTCGGACGGGGCTTTTTCTTTGGCCCGCACTTTAGAACTTTGTCGCCGAAACTCGTCTGTTTCACATATCTTTGCGGCCTATTTTAAATCTAAGAACTCGAATATGGGCCTGAAATGCGGAATTGTTGGTTTGCCCAACGTGGGGAAATCGACGCTCTTCAACGCGCTGACCAACAACAAGGCAGAAGCTGCCAACTTTCCATTCTGTACCATCGAACCCAATGTCGGCGTAATATCGGTGCCAGACGACAGGCTTAAGATCCTTGCCGGACTCGTGACGCCATTAAAGATCATACCCACCACGTTCGAGTTCGTCGATATCGCTGGCTTGGTGAAAGGCGCAAGTAAAAACGAAGGATTGGGAAACCAGTTCCTTGCAAACATCCGCGAGGTCGACGCCATCGCCCATGTTGTTCGGTGCTTCGACAACGACAATATCATTCACGTCGATGGTCGTGTGAACCCGGTGGCCGACAAGGAAATCATTGACACGGAACTCCAGTTGAAGGACCTTGAATCGGTCGATAAAAAGATTTCAAAAGTAGAGCGTACCGCTAAGAGTGGTGACGCGACTGCGAAAAAAGAACATGCTGCGCTGCTCCAATTCCGGGAAGCGTTGTTGGCAGGAAAGAATGCCCGTGCCGTGGTCGCGACCGAAGAAGAATGGAAGGCCGTGGCCGATCTACAACTCCTCACCGCCAAACCCGTCATCTATGTGGCGAACGTCGACGAGGCAGCGGTAAATACCGGCAATAAGCACGTGGATGCGTTGCGCGCCCTGGTGAAAGACGAAGGCGCTGAAGTGGTTGTCGTTTCGGCTGCCATCGAAGCTCAGATCGCCGAACTTGAAAGCGAAGAGGACCGCGCCGAGTTCTTGAAAGAATACGGCCTGCAAGAGTCGGGCTTGAACAAGCTCATCCGGGCGGCATATCACCTCTTGAACCTGATCACATACTTCACGGCCGGCGAGAAAGAGGTGCGCGCGTGGACGATCCATCGAGGGTGGAGAGCGCCTCAAGCCGCTGGTGTTATTCACTCCGATTTTGAAAAGGGTTTCATCCGCGCCGAGGTGATTAAAATTCCGGACTACCAAAAGTACCGGACCGAAGCAGGCTGTCGCGAGGCGGGCAAACTCGCGGTCGAAGGGAAAGAATACGTGGTCGAAGACGGCGACGTGATGCACTTCCGGTTCAACGTGTAAACTTGCTGGTTTACAGCGAGTAACGGACAAGTCGACGCGATTGGATGTAAGGATTTCCATCATTTTGACGTCAAATTTTCCTTGGACTGTCGGGCTTGATTCGACTGATTTTTAGTACTTTAGCTACCCGCTTCTGCTTATTTTTTTACGGCGGAGCTGCACTGACTCAATTTTTTAGTAATCGTCGGTACCTTGAGAATCAGGATCGTTTTTGCGCTGAAGAACCGTGGAGCCTATGTGCCTTTCCATCACCAATTCTTGTTGGCCCAAACCATCAAGGGATTGCTTGTGACCGGAGGCAGAAAGGAATATCTTACTTATACGCAATACAATTTCTCGGGGCTTAAAGGGCAAATTAAGATATCGCGGAAAGGCCTGCATTTCTACTCCTCGAAAGTCACCTTAGTCTTTAGCACGTCCGACAAGGGGTTCTTGGACTACTTGGTCGCCACGTTGTTTGAACAAAAGGAACTCGTGATCGGTAGTCTTCAACTCGTGCCCGAGTCTGTTGAGAACGAAGAACCCGTGGTGATCAGCGATTCAGTGAAATTTCTCTGCATTTCGCCCATTGTCGTGTTGCCAGCTTCCTTCAACGACGATAGCAGCAAGCGCTTTGTGCTGCCAGACACCGATGAATTTTCAGATTTACTCTACGATTCAACCATTCAACGAATGGAAGCATCGGGTAAATTTTCGGCCGCTCAGTTAGCCGATTTTTACAAGTTTCAAATCGTGCCCGACAAAGAGTATATCAACCGCCTCCAGTCCTCGCACAAGAAGTTTGCTCGAATCTATCCCCTTTATGATTCGGACATCAAGTACGAGGTGCGCGGATATACGTTTCCATTCACACTCTACGCACCTCAACCCGTTCAACAATTTGTGTACGAAAATGGCTTAGGCCATTTTTCCCACAAAGGCTTTGGCATGCTCGACGTTGCCAATCAAAGTTCCATTCAGCGCGAAGCGAATATGGAAATGAACTACGCCTAACGGTAGGGTACCACGAAATAACCGACCAGTAAATCCGCCATCGGATTCAGAGATTTGAAGTACACGAATACTTCATACATGTTTTCTGTCTGGTAGTGACTGCCTTCGAAATAAGTTGCCGGAAGAGTAGGTGATTCTACGTAATAGGCGTAGTCGTACCAACCTTGCTTCAGCACGATCGAAGTTTCGTAAGATGAGGTCGCCTTGTTCCACGTCATTTTGTTTTCCTCCGTACGCGCGTAGTGATTGTAGTTTCCTACCACGTACACGCTGGCATCCGGTAAAAGCGGCGCCTTTAATGCAAAGTCAACAAACAGGTATTGGCAGCTGAGTGTTGGTTCATGGTAGTCGAGGTTCTCGATCGCGAAGTTCCCGTCTAAATCCGAGTATTGGGCATAGGCTTGGCCTTCGCGCGAGGCATCGGTTTGAACCTTGAGTTCGAACCGCTTCACCGTCTTGTTGATGCTTGCTGTATTGCGACCTGGCGAAATCAGCGAACGAAAGTCAACAAAACGAAACTCGTTACCTGCCATCCATTGCTTGTCCTGATCGAAGAAGCGATACTCGAGTTGCTGCACGTCATCACGGATGAAGCTCGGCTTGACGTTCATTCGTGCGTTGTCCCAGCGTTGGTTTTGGCGAACGACCACTCTAAAGTTGTCCATCGCATTGAACACCTGAAGTTCGCCCCAATCTAATGTAAAGTTGATTTGCTGATTGCCACCACTCAAAGCACTATTGCCGACCAAGTTGTTGTTCGCGGCGAGCGATACCTGCGGGTCGAACACCATCATCCGTGCAGTCAAAACGAGGTCACTCCGGTCACCATCGCGGTACACCATCACGAGGTAGTTGCCAGGAAGTTTCACCCTAGGAACTTGAAAGCGGTAATGCACGAAAGGAAGGTAGGTGCCGTTAGAGAACTGGTAATCGTTGATCGGAAACTCGTTGTAGGTGGCGATAAAGTCCAAGTCCATGAGGCTCGACTTGGTCCAGTCGGCGTTGCAGTGAATTAGCCTTACGTAATAGTTGTATTTGCTTTCCTGGATGTCGTCGAATTCTAGAACCAGGTTTTGCCGATCGAGGGGCACGACCGAAGGCTGTAAATTGTCACGAAAACCGGCACCAACGGGGTAAAGCAGAACCGTTTTGATATTTTCCTCGTAAACCGCATCCTGGAACTGGAGTTTTTTCTGTGCAAAGGCAAACTGGGCAAGGAAAACGAGGGGTAACAGGTACTTCATGCGTCCAAAGCTAAACGATTAATTTGCTCAAATTGCGTTCCAACCTCGCCCAAAAACTTCGTGTCTAAGCTGCATATAGGGTTCATGCTCGGTGAGAAGGAGCTTATTCAAGGCTGCGCCAAGGGCGACAGAGCCTCTCAGAAGGCTTTGTATGAACGCTATTGCAGGAAAATGATGGTTGTCTGCCAGCGTTACGCACGATCTACGCAAGAAGCGGAAGACATTCTACAAGAGGGCTTCATCAAAGTCTTCAAAGCCATCCCTGACTTTAGATCTGAATCGAAGTTGGAGACCTGGATTACCAGGATCATGATTAATACAGCGCTCAATAGCCAACGACAAAAATTGTATCTCATGCCGATGGTCGACGTCACCGATGTGGCGTTGCCGGAGCGGGAGGAGGTAAGCCTCTCGGGATTCCATTTGGAGGAATTGACCAAGATGGTGCAATCTTTACCCGATGGCTGCCGAATAGTATTCAACTTATTTGCGATCGAGGGCTATGGCCATCAAGAGATCGCGAAAATGCTGGAGATCAGCGAAGGAACGTCGAAGTCGCAGTACAACAGGGCCAAGAGCTTGCTGCGAGCGAAGCTGGAAAGAGAAAGTAGATATGCAAAGTACGGAGAGGCAAAAATTTGAGGAGAGCTGGAAGTCGGCGTTTGAAGGCGCGGAGATGACCCCGTCGGATAGCGTATGGAACTCCATTGAGCTTGGACTGGCAGGGGAGGAAAGTGCCCGAATGAAGAAACGTCTGTTGTTCTACCAACGGCTGGCCGCGGCCACTGTGGGCATCGCGCTACTCACGGGTTTTTATGCCTTCTACCTTTCGTCGGATACAAAACCACAACTTGCGCAAGGTCCGAAGCAGGAGGTGATACCCAGTCATCCTACGAACGAGCCGAATACAAGCGCTATCGATGTGCAAGAGAAGAAGAGCCAGAACGAACCAATAGTCAATCGGTTGAGCGCAACATCGAGCCGGTCCCCATCGCAGGCTGGTGTTCCGACAATTGCGAAGGCAGAAGCGCTGGGCAACACACGAAGACAGCAGAGCGGACGGTTCGCGAAATATCAATTGAAAAACACGGCGGGAATTACGCCCGCGTCGATTCCTAACCTAGAGTCAACCTTGCCAGCGACATTTTCGCGCGACTCGATGCAAGTAGAGGAATCAATGGCGTCAAGTGTTGCATCAACCGACACCCGCCGAGCCGATCAACTTGAAGAAACTGTCGTAGTCGAAGCTGTACCGACCTCCGATTTGCCGGAACAAATCATTGACACCAAGGACCGCAAGAGAATGAGCGAAGGATTCTGGTTGGCGCTCGGCGGCGCTGCCGGTAACTTTACACCAAATAGCGCCGCTCAACCCGGTGCCGCGTTGCAGGCCACAGGACTCGGTAAGAACTCCCTAGACGCCTTTGCAAGCCCGGCTCCGAAAAGTAGTCCTGCAAAAGTGGGATACGCCTATACTGTTGGTTTGGCTGTTGGTAAAAAGCTTGGCCGCGTCGTGCTACAAACTGGTCTCAACCTAGTGAAGCAAGAAATCGAGTACACGTCAAATTATGCCTCACTGTCGACAAGCAATTCTGCCTCCGCCACCGTCTTCGAGTACAGTACACCTCAAAGTTTGCGACTTCAATTAACAAGTGACTACACGGTAGCGAGTTCGATGGAGATAGTCTCAATCCCGGTGCAAGCCGGATACTTGATCATCGACCGGAAGCTAGGTTGGCAAATGAACGCGGGTGTATCGTCTGATTTCTTCTTGCGCAACACGTTGGTGGACAAATCCGGGCAACGAGAATCGTACTCGCAATCAGCCGGAGACGAATCGCCGTATAGAAGTGTGAATTGGTCGGGATTGTTGAACACCGAGGTGAGCTACCGAGTCGGACCCAACTTTCGCTTGTCGCTTGTACCAGGCGTTCGATACTCGTTCCAGACACTGTTGAAAGACCCTGCGAACTCCGGAAAACCCTTGATCCTGGATGTCGGACTTCGGATTCGTTACCTATTGAAGTAATCGATGTAAGGATCGCAGTGATCGTGGATCATCGCTCTACGTGCGTTTCACCTATTAATTCTCGAGCTTTTCAACTAGACCTTCCCACTTCTGGTTTGCTTCATTTAGTGACTTGCTTACTTTCTCAAAATGGGTTTGGGCTTGAGAAAGCTTATTGAAGTCGCCATAAATGGTGGGGTTCGCAAGATCTTGTTCGGCTTTAGCCTTTTCCTGCTCGAGGTCGACGATCACCTCTTCAACTTTTTTTAACTCTTGCTGGATCGCTTTCAGGTTTTTCTCGCTTTCAGGAGTCTTTTCGACGACTGGTTTGGGTTTCTGCTCTTTCTTGGGTGGAGGAGGTGCAGCATTGACGGCAGGGTTCTGCTTTCGCCAATACTCGTATTCGTCGTACGTGCCGGGGTATTCCTTGATCTCGTGATTTTCGATGTACCAAATCTTGTTCGCAACCTGAGATACAAAGTGGCGATTGTGGGACACCACGACAAAGGTGCCGAGATATTGTTGGAGCGCTTGGATCAAGATGTTCTCTGAAATGAAATCCAAGTGGTTCGTCGGTTCATCCAGCAACAAGAAATTCGCTTCCGATATTAATGTCTTCGCGAGCGCCACGCGTGATTTTTCACCTCCGGAAAGAACTTTGATCTTTTTGAAGACGTCTTCATCGGAGAAGAGGAAACAACCCAAGACGTTTCGCAGTTCTTGTTCTAGTTTCCCTGACCCCGCTTGTTTCAGTTCTTCGAGGATCTCATTTTCGGTATGCAACGACTCGAGTTGATGTTGGGCGAAGAAGCCCTGGATCACATTGTAGCCAATGGTACGTTCGCCCTCTACGGGTTCTGTTCCAGAAAGGATTCGGAGTAAAGTCGATTTGCCCTTTCCGTTTGCGCCGATCAACGCGATTTTGTCACCACGTTCGATCGTGGCCGTCGTGTTTCTCAGGATGACATTGTCGCCATACGCCTTCGAAAGGTCCTTGAGGACCACGACATGCCGACCCGACGTCTGCTTGAATGTGAACTTAAAGTTGACCGTGGCAGTGTCGTTTACAACTTCTTCTACCAAGTCCATGCGTTCGATGGCTTTCACGCGCGATTGGACTTGCCGCGCTTTGCTTGCCTTGGCCTTGAAACGTTCAATGAAGCGCTCGGCTTGGCGAATCTTGGCCTGCTGGTTGTCGTAGGCGTTTTGTTGAATTTCTTCGCGCTGTTCTTTTTCTTGTAGATAATAACTGTAGTTGCCTTCGTAGGTAACTAGCTGTTGCATCGTGACCTCCACGGTTTTGGTGGTCACGTTGTCCAAAAAGGTGCGGTCGTGGGAAACGATCATGACAGCGCCTTCATAATTGCGCAGATAGTTTTCGACCCACTCGATGGAGGGCAAGTCCAAGTGGTTGGTGGGTTCATCGAGCATCAACAATGACGGCTTTTCGAGGAGGAGCTTGGCCAACATGACACGCATGCGCCAACCCCCCGAGAATTCACGCAAAGGGCGATGGAGGTCTTTTGTTGCAAACCCGATCCCTTCAAGAACCTCCTCCGCTTTTGCTTGCATGGTATACCCATCTAATTGCTCGAATTTCTCCTGCGCTTTGGTGAGCTTGTCCACAAGGTCTTCGGAGTATTCGGTCTCAAGTTGATGGAGGATTTTCTCGATTTGTCGCTGTGTATCAACTGCAGCTTTAAAGGCTTCCATCGCGACGGTGAGGATGGCATCGTCAGTTTGGTAGGAGAGGAGGTCCTGGTTGAGGAATCCGATCGTACAATCTTTCGCCTTGCTGATACTTCCCGAGTCGATCCGGTATTCTCCGTTGATGATTTTGAGCAGGGTTGATTTCCCGCGCCCATTTAGTCCAATCAACCCGATTTTGTCTCCAGGTTTTACGAACATTGACGCGTCTTCGTACAGCGCCCTACCACCGATGAAATAAGATATTTTGTCTATCGAAACCATTGAGAAACCTTTGAAATCCTGCCCTTTTCCTGAATGCGGACGCAAAGATATTCAAATGGGCAAAAAATATAGGGGATAGTTCTAACGGAACCGATTCCGGGCGTTAAATTGGTTTCCCTTGGTCGAGATTTTATGAAACGAAACCTAGTTTTGGTCGCCTTTGTGCTAATTGTGGCCGCTTGTACGTCGAACATTCGCGAACAGGTGACCGAACCGGACGCCAGCGAGCCCGCGCCTCCACAAGCAGTTACTGAGATCAGTAGCTCGCTCCCGCTCGACCGAATTAAACTTCCGAAGGGATTCACGATTTCGATTTTTGCGGAAGTGGAGAATGCGCGTTCGATGGCAGTGAGTCCTTCTGGAACTGTGTTCGTTGGTAATCGGAACGAAGACAAGGTATACGCCATTCAGGACACAGACGGCGATTATAAGGCCGATAAGAAATTCGTATTGGCGACTGGTCTCACGATGCCAAACGGAGTCGCGTTTCGGGATGGAGACCTGTATGTTGCAGAGAAGAACAAGATTTGGAAGTATTCTGATATTGAGGCAAACCTCGCAAACCCAGCAAAACCCACATTGGTGTACGATAAGCTTCCGTCGGACGGATCTCACGGTTGGAAGTACATTGCTTTTGGTCCCGATGGGATGTTATATGTACCGGTTGGTGCACCTTGCAATATTTGTGAACCTTCCGACCCGATCTATGCATCGATCACTCGGATGAAGCCCGATGGGACAGGTTTTGAAATATTCGTCAGTGGCGTGCGGAATACTGTTGGATTCACGTGGCACCCCAAGTCCGGCGAACTCTGGTTTACCGACAATGGGCGTGACCGGTTGGGCGACGATATACCTCCGTGCGAATTGAACAAGGCAACGTCGAAAGGTCAGCACTTCGGTTATCCATATTGCCATGCGGGAAACATCAAAGACCCTGAGTTTGGATCGAAGCACGCATGCTCAGAGTTTGTAAAGCCGGTGCAGGCTTTAGGGGCCCATGTGGCGCCGCTGGGAGTTAAGTTTTATACAGGTTCTCGCTTTCCGGCCGAGTACAAGGACCAAATATTGATTGCGGAACATGGCTCTTGGGATAGATCCAAGAAAAATGGTTATCGCCTCTCGTTGGTGAAACTTGATTCAAAAGGCAATGCGGTAGGCTACGAAACATTCGCGTCTGGATGGATGGATCCTGAAACCCAGAAAGTGTGGGGAAGGCCTGTTGACATTGTAGTCTTGAAGGACGGGTCGATCTTAGTGTCCGACGACCAAGCTAATGTGATTTACAGGATTGATTACAAGGGAGCTTAGAAATCGTCGGCGATCGCGTCGATCTGCTTGCCCTTGTCGGCGAACATCATCTTGATGACTGGAAAACAGCGATAGGTGAGTTTGATTTCGTTTCGGCCGTGGTCCTTGAATGTCAAGCTTAAGGTTTCACCCAACCAGTTATACGTGTCTGTGACGAGGATATACTTTGGCTGCCCGAACGACTTCATCATTCCTTTCATCAGTCGTGTATCTTTGTGTGTGATCACGACAATTTCGTACACGAAGTCTTTGTAAGTCTTTACTTCTACACTCTTTACTTTGACATCGCCAATGGACTTGTAGTCATCGTGGTGGACGGAGTACAGTTTAGCTGGGAACTCGTTCTTTTCCTTAATATCCTTCTTGAATTCTGCACCCTTCACGCTATCAATCGGCACTCCAAGTTTCAAGTCTTTGAATCCATTTCGACGATCCAACTCAGCGATGTCTTGTGCAGGAGCTGCCCATGCAATGATAATTCCCAGAACGATGAGGATAGGGGTAATGCGACGATTCATGGTTTTGGTTCTATGAAGTCTACGTTGAATCGGACAGTGGTCCGATCCCAGGTCATCGAGATTTCGGCCTTATTGTTCTTTTGGTCGATTGCGATCGTGAATGATTCAAAGCTGGAATTGCCGGTGACAACTTGAGACGGCAGTTCAAGGCGTAGGGCATCTTTGGATACATTATAGTTGTACGAACCCCACTGCCCTAATTCTTTATTGAAGATCAAGGTCCATTTTTCCTTTTCGGGAATCGCGAACATGGAATACGATCCGGCGGCGAGCAGTTGACCGTTGATAAACACGTCGCGTGTGATGGTGATCTCGGTCGCTTCGTTGGCGCCTAAACGCCACACCTGCCCAAAAGGCACGAGTTTGCCGAAAATCTCACGGCCTTTTTTCTGGGGCTGGCCATAGACGATTTTTAGATAGGTGTCCTTGTACTTACACGAAACGATCGCGACAGGGCTCGGACGCGCAGGAACAGCCTCTTGTGCATGCAGCGTGGTGAAAGAAACGGCGAGAAGAAGAAGGGGGGCAAAGTACTTTCCGTGCATTCCGGCCTTGCTTTTATGAGGCAAGATAGCAATTTTGGCTTTCCTTTGCCTTCAGCATCCAACCCACGATAGATGAAACGCCCCGATTTTGACGACATATATATGGAACTGGCCGTGAACCTGGCCAAACGGTCTCACTGCATCAAACGACACGTGGGGGCGGTGCTCACGAAAGATACTCGGATCATTTCTATTGGATATAACGGCCCACCTTCAGGTACCCACAACTGTGACGAAGAATGGCCGAATACGGGTTGCCCGCCCGATTCCAAAGGAGGTTGTTCGCTGGCGATCCATGCAGAGCAGAATGCCATCCTGTACGCCGTCAAGAACAAGACTTCCGTCGAAGGTGCGACACTGTATGTGACTTTGTCGCCATGCTTGGCATGCGCCCGAATTATTTATAGCATGGGCATCTCGAAGGTGATTTACTTCAACTCTTATGCACAGCACAAGGGACTCTCCACCGACGAAGGGGTAGATTTCTTAAACCGTTTTGGAATTCCGTGCACGAAGTATGGGGGGACGCTCACCAACGTCACCCACATGATCTAACTCGACTTAACGGGAAGCGAGCGCTTTTTCTAAATCCGCGACGAATTTCGCAGTTACACCCTTTGCCTTTTTTGAAAGCTGTTCATTGAACAAAGGCAAAGCACGTTCGATCATGATGTACAAACCCACCGGATTGCCATCGTTCTTGAAGCTCGCGAGGCACCAATCAATTTCGCCTTGAAGTTGCTCGTCAAGGTTCAATGCCCGCAATTTCTTTACGGCTTCTTCGCACGCAGCCTCGATCAATTGCGCTGGTGTGAGCACTGCCTTTTCTTTCTTAGGCTTCGCGACCTTGGGTGCTGAAGCTGCCGAAGCGGCGGGTGCAGCTTTTTTTGCTGGAATCTTGGCCATATTAATTGTGTGTTTTGGGTTCGACGGGGCAAAGTTAGTCTTATGGTCCGGGGACTCCCAAGGTGGGGATTCACAAAATTTACGCAACCGTGTGTGCATGGTGGCCTCTTCCAACGATTGATACGCGGAATTCCGGGTGAAAACAGGGATTCCGCTCCGGTGAGGCGTTAATTCGTGAAGCGTTAATTCGTTACTCGTTACTGCGTTACTCGTCAATACGCAGCGTCAATCGTTAGCTCGAACCCCTTCGCAACCCGCGTACGGTATAACGGATAACGAAAAGACGAGCAACCGTTACTCGTTAATTCGTTACTCGTTAATGCGTTACTCGTTAATGCGCTGCGTCAATCGTTAGCGCGAACCCCTTCGCAACCCGCCTACGGTGTAACGGATAACGAAAAGACGAGCAACCGTTACTCGTTAATTCGTTACTCGTTACTGCGTTACTCGTCAATATGCTGCGTCAATCGTTAGCTCGAACCCCTTCGCAACCCGCGTACGGTATAACGGATAACGAAAAGACGAGCAACCGTTACTCGTTAGTGCGTTACTCGTTAATTCGTTACTCGTCAATACGCTGCGTCAATCGTTAGCGCGAACCCCTCCGCAACCCGCCTACGGTGTAACGGATAACGAACCAACGCCTAACGCTTTTCAAAAACAAAAAAGGGAAGCGATCCTTGATCACTTCCCTTTGTAAAAGTATTAGGCTTGCCTAATTACTTTTTCTTCTTAGCAGCTTTTTTCTTCTTAGCTGCTTTCTTTGCGGGTTTCTTTGCCATAGCGTTTTAATATTTTATGTTAAAACTGTACGAAAGGTATAATAAAAAATTAAATCACAAAAATTTTAAGCAACTAATTTTCAATTGTCAGAAAATTTTACAGTGAGGGTTACTGTATAAATGCATGTGATATACATACTTCATTCATCATCAAACGATGTTCACTTCAACTTGAAGTGTGATACCAAATCGATCAACAACTGATGATTGAATGTCTTTCGATAGTTGAAAAACTTCTTCACCTTTTGCATCACCGTAGTTCACTAATACCAATGCTTGATTGGCATGTACACCAACATCATCAAAGCGTTTTCCTTTCCAGCCGCATTGTTCAATTAACCAACCTGCAGGTACTTTAACTTCTTGATTTTCAGAAATATAGCCCGGTATCGAAGGCTCGCGTTTTTTCAACGTATTGTATACATCGAGCGTCACCGTTGGATTCTTGAAGAAACTTCCTGCATTACCAATTGCACGTGGATCGGGCAACTTACTTTGTCTGATTGCAATCACTGCATCAGAGATTGAATGGATTGTTGGTTGTGTGACATTCATTCGTTTCAATGTCTCACCAATCGCTCCATACGATGTGTTCAAGCGATGATCTTTAGTCGTTAGAGTTAAAGTAACACTTGAAATAAAAAATTTTTCTTTCAAGGCATGTTTGAAGACACTTTCACGGTATCCAAACTCACATTCTCTATTAGTAAACGTTCGAACAGCGCCGGAGCGACGATCGATCGCACGTACTTCTTTGATCACATCTTTTACTTCCACACCATATGCTCCTATGTTTTGCATTGGAGCCGCACCCACTGTGCCCGGAATGAGAGAAAGGTTTTCAATTCCACCCCATCCGCGACCAACAACGTCCATCACGCATTCATGCCATACTTCCCCAGCGCCAAATTCAACATCAACATGTGACCCTGATTCATGCACAATGCGCCTGCCCTTGATGTCGTTTTGGATGACGAGGCCTTCGAAGTCGTGTGTAAACAAAATGTTGCTACCTCCACCAAGGATGAGCACCGGATGATTTTGGTAAACGGGAGATTGAAGTAGTTCGAAGAATTGTTCTTCTTTCGATACTGTTGCAAAAAAACGCGCCCGTGCTGCAATGCCGAACGTGTTGAAAGGTTTTAGGTCAAAATTCTCGTGTGTGTGCACCATCCACGCAAATATAGCCAAGTTGACATGGCGGATACTAGCGGAATGACTCGCCTAAAGCTTTCGAAGACAATTTGAAAAGACAAATTCTTGGAAAGCGGCCTGCGATATAGGTTGTCCCCAGTACGATCAGTCCATTGTCGTTGGTAGGCTCCACGGCAGCCAGTTCGAACGAGTTTGAGAAGCCTATGTATCGACTTCCCGCCAAGGTGCCATCAGCGGAAGCGTAGCCATAGAGTGCCATCTGTTTGCTTCTGGTGCTACCGCCATATACAATCAATTCCTTCGAGCTCACGGTAGCTTTTACGATCACGACGTGGGCATTGGCTTCCAATTCTGGGAAGTTTAGGCCACCGAGGTCGACGCTTGAGCTGACCCCCGTGCCACTGATCGAGGTGGAGGGGAGGAGATAGTTGTCGCCATAATTGAAACGAGCCGCTGCGAACTTTCCGGCCGCGGTTGGAAGTAAGCCACTAAAACCGCCATCTTCTTGGTTGCCTTGCACCACACCCGACGGGTTGTTGGTATTTAGGTCTGTAAAGATCAACGATAGCGTGTAGTTATAGAAGCCATTGAAGAAGTATTGACCACTGGCTGATTTACCAACTTGGAAAGGGAGCTGACGACCTGTCCTCAGAATATGGTTCATGATGGGCTCCTCTGGACCATCACCCGCTCCGATGGTGAATGATTGCGATTTCTGAATTTGCCCCGTGGTTGTCACGACAGACATCACGCTCGCCTTGTTACCCACGTCATAGTTAAGAAGGAGTAGGTTCGTTCCGTCGACCCCGGCGGCCAGTGGATACGATCCTCCCACATTGATTTGATTTGCAACCTTTCCATCGGCTCCAATTTCAACTAGTTGTGTGGCAAGCCCGGAGGTGCTCATGCAAAAGAAATAGTGTTTATCGGCTACTTGCAAGATGGATGGAGCGGGTGTGACAAGCGAAGCATCGAGTTCGGTTTTGGAAACGTACGCTCCGAAACCATCTGTCTTCATAATGTAGATTAGCCCGGGGTCGACGGTGCGTCCTTCAGGATCGATAGCTCTTTTTAAGGCAAGTACGATATATCCTCCGTCGGTCGTCTGAGCGACGTCGAGTGGGGTGTACGCGGCATCGAAGCGTGCGTCATCGTAGAACTTGGTAAAAAAGCTTTTGTCAGCCTCAGGGTCTGCTTCGTTCTGGCATGACACCCACACCGTTGCTGAAATCGTCAGAAAGGCGATGAAGATCTTTCTCATGGTCAGTCGAGTGATTTGAATTCGTTGCTGAGGAATCGAAGAGGGAAGAGGCAACCAATTTGGAACACCAGATGGTTGGTTTTGAGGTCATCTTGGGCATCTCCAATACCGCTTAATCGATCGTTGGAAAACCTGTTATTGACGTTCGCGATGTTGCTCATGCCTTTATAATATAATGCGTCGAACACGATGCGCACATTTCCTACATTGTAGTTTAGACCGGCGCCGCCACTCAGGCCCCAATTGTTGGTAAACAGGTCCTTCGCGCCCACCACGACGGGCTCATTTTCAAAAGTGTTGGTTCCACCCGAAGCGTTGTCGCTACCGGAAACGGTGACGCTCTTGTTGGCATTCACGAGGATCGAGTAATAGATACCTAGTTGTATGTGTGGGCGGAGGTTGCCACCGGCGAATTCATACTTCACTAGGAGGGGAAGATCTGCGTAATCGAGCTTCTGCTGCTGTTTGAACAAGAGATTTAGTTGTTGCGTAGCGCTATTCCCGGTCCACTTGAACTCGTTCGAATATTCGAATTGCGAGCTTCGGTAGGTAGGCTGTGCGCTGATGGAGATTCCCTTGAAGGAAAACGTGAATTCGAGAGTTGCCTGACTACCCATCATGCTGAACGACTTATACGACTTGTCGGTCTGAGCGGGGGCATAGTTGGTCGGCGCCAACACGCTATACCGTGCCATGACGTCGGGCTGGCTGAGGTTCACGCCTGCCTTGAAGCCAAGCCAAAACTGTTTGTCGAGAAACTTACTCTGCGCGCTACTCTTCGACCTCATGGAAGGGTAAGGAGCTTTTTTAGATTTTTGAGCAACTGCTGCAGAAAAGAAGAGTACGAGAAGGGGTAACAGTAGAATTCGCTTCATCTTTTGGCTATCGTGTTACGATCATTTTCTTGGTTTGCGATAGGATCCCCGCTTTAATTCGATAAAGATAGACGCCTGGTACCAACGAGCTGAGGTCGGCTCTCACAAAATGTTCACCGGCATCGTGATCATGATTGGCAAGAACACTTACCTCGCGGCCCTGAATATCCAAAATGGTGAGTCGAACGTGGGCGGCTGCATTAATTCGAAACCCAATGTTCACTTCTCCCCGGACGGGGTTAGGATAGCAGTCGTACAGGCTGAAGCGCGATTCTCGGAATTGCTCGTGCACACCCGTCGTGATGTCGGTAGCCACATGGATGGGTTCGTAGTTTCCGATGCCTTCTTCTTTTGGGCCATCGATAAAGTTCTTAAAGAAGATGTCGTTGTTGATCTTGTCTGCCGGCACCAGCATCCAGTCGCGCAAGATGCTAGCGTACACTTGTCGATAGTCATATTGCATTTCGACATTGTCCTGCGTTAGGTCGGGCACCTTACCAATTACGCCGGGAGCCGCGCCTTTGCCGAAGACGAATACGGGGCCTCCAGTGCCATGGTCGGTGCCATAGCTGCCATTTGAGTGAATCCTGCGCCCAAATTCCGAAGTGGTCACCGTGAGCACCCTATCTTCGATGCCGCGCGCCGCGAGGTCGTCTTGGAAGGCCTTCATCGCAGAAGAGATGTGGTACATCAAAGCAGCATGCGCACCCATCGTCGGATCATAGTTTTCAACTTGTTCAGCGTGCGTGTCGAAGCCGCCAATTTTTACAAGGAAGACTTTCGTTTGCACGCCACCGCCTAGCAATCGCGCGATCAATTTCAATTGAGGCGTGAGCGGGTTTCGTAGGCTGCCAGATGGTGCGTTGAAAGCGTATTTCTCCGGGTACGTCACCGTCGATTCTGGTGCATTCTTGTAAACTTGATATAACCGATCGGCGTAGTTTTCCGATTTATCCTCGAGTTCCAAGATCCAGTTCAACTCTTGCCCGTACGGACTATCATTCAACGCGACGGGTGGGCGACCTCGCGGGTCAACCCCTTTATCTGCGAACCCTTCGAGTTCATCAACTAGTTTGGCAAAACCTTCTGGGTCGTTTAACGAAATCGACGTGGGGATATGACCTTCTTGATGGAAGATCAGCGACACATCGCTTCCCATCTCAATTGCCAGCGGATCTTTCATGTCGGGCGTCGGGAAGTTGTCGGGGTACACAAGAGGTGCATATTCTTGTTCCAGGTACCGACCCACCCAGCCAGACGAAAAATAGTCGTCGAAGCTTCCCCCCATGAAGGAGATGTCGCGGCCTCGAAAATGAGATCCGTTGTTATTTTTATACGACACACCTTGGATGATGCATGCACGTCCACGGTCGTACATTTCCTTCACGCCTACCATGTCGGGGTGCAGCCCCACCTGTGCGTCCGACTTGAGCGTGCCGTCTAGGTTGATCATCTTCCTGATACTGTTCTTCGAAGGAATCGCGATGTTGGCACGCCTGCTGTAGTACAGGTCATAAGCTTCAACCGGGATCACAGCATTTAGCCCATCGTTGCCTCCGTGCATCTGGAGGATGATCAACACCCGGTCGTTGGTACTCTGCTTGGCCATTCGAGTCAGCGAGTTTTCCGCCATCAGCTTCAATGGGATTCCGCCAATGGTGAACGGAATCGAGGCCATCGACAGTTGCTTGATGAAATTCCTTCTCTTCATGTGTTAATACAATTGATATTCCGGTGACTGCATCAGTGCATTGAGTAGCGAACGAAGTTGTCCTATCACCACTTCTATTTCGTCCTTGGTCGTCCAGCGATAAGTCCACTCGCCTTCTGGATCTGTATCGAAAAGCGGTGTTTTTATGAAAGCCGTTAGGAAGTAATTTAACCGTTCGGCGGTGAGGCCCGAGTTGTCGTCTGCCGCGGTGTTGAATGTGAGGTTGTCGGACTGAGGCAGTAGGTATTTCACCAGTTCCATCACCAGCAACTTCGCGTCTGCGGCGACCGAAGTATTAATATGGTTGAAGACATATTGGTACGCGTCAATTTTTGGGGCGCCAGGTTCCATCATCTGTGGATCTTGCAAGAGGCGTATGAACTCGTACCTGCGAGTGAGGTAGTTAGTCGAAATCCAATTCCTATGGAAAATCGGGAATTGATGATATGCGTCATATCCTGCGACATCGTACGGTTCGTAAAAGTTCATCCCCATACTTGAGAGTTGCCCGAGCATTTGGCTTGTCCGCGCATACAGGTCCGCGGGCGCAGTTGCGGCGTCTGGCAGTGTAATACCGAACATTCGGTAAGTACCTAACATCAAATCGAGTGGTGATCGAATGATGCCACCGAAGTTGTCATCGGTCACAAGAGCGGCGGCGTCGTAAAAGTGTTGACTCGCAAATAGATCTTCCAACACGGGTTGCAGTTTGAAACCGTTGCTGGTAAAAGTATCCGCAAGTTCGGCGACGATGGTATCGTCAATCGTTTGGGTAATGTTGTGATACACGAAAAACCTATATATCCGGCGACAGATGTTGCGGGCGGTTTCTGGTTTCGAATAGATGAGGTCGATCAACTGGCTTATTTCATCTAGACACGTTGCTTCTGTAGGTCCTGTGCCGGGAAACAAAATTGGATCGGTGGGCCGTTGAATGACTTTTCCATCCAATCGGTCGCTAAATGTCTTTGGCGTGTTGTCGTGTGCCGAGGCGTTCGTCGGGCTTCCCTTCACTTTCCCACGCGGTAAAAGCGTGTCGGGATCGATGTTGGAAAAGGAGTTGTCGAAGTCCCACCCGGACAAAACCCGAGCCGCAGCCTGAACATCCGCTTCGCGATATACAAAATAGTCTCCAGGCGCTGTTCCTGCCGGTGCGTGACCTTCAAGCCCACGGCCGATGGTGTACAATTCGAGAAGTTCTCTTGCGTAGTTCTCGTTCGGACTTCCATTCACGTTGAGGTAGCCGTCCAGCAAACGCAGCATCGCGTTGTCGACGCTCACCTTTTTGGTGAGTTCCTTGAAGTTGACTTTCACGTCGCTCGTTTTATCGAGTGCGTACATCCGGAACAGTTGATTTTGAAAATAGAGCGCGCGGCTGCTGTCGATTTTACTGTTGATTGCCGTCAACACCGTATGGATGAAGAAGACGACCTTTTCGCGGGCGGAGTACGCCAGTGAAAGGGTGGGGTCAACGCCTACGCTCATCATCTGCGCGATCATCCAACCTTTCACATATTCCTGCAAGTCACCCTCGCCAGAGTTTGCGGCAGTGGTTCCTGCGACCGCCCATTCCTTTCCGGTCTTTGGATCGAGGGGGGCAGTTGGGGTTGGCAGCGTGCCCGAGAATAATTGTTGTACGGCTTGTTGAGCGGTGAGCGATGCGAATGTGTCGATCTGCTCTTTGGTCGGCCCAAACGTTGCTCTTCGGAGCAAGTGCGCGGCTCGTTTATGACCCAGTGTTCCAGCGAAGGGAGTCAACGGCATAGAGTATCAAATCTTTTCCCGGGTAATTAATCTATTCGTGGTCAATATACTTCAAAGAATAGGGATGAACCGCCATAAATACCGCCCACTTGCTGTTATTTTTCTATGACTTCGATTTACCTCTCGGTGAACAAACGCATGCGCCGTTCAACGGATTTGTTGTCGTGGTGGCGCGAGAAATTTAGTAGCTTGTGGCAATGAAAATTATTGAATGTCCGCGCGATGCGATGCAGGGCATCGAGCGTTTCATCCACACCGACTTAAAGGTGGCATACCTCAACCAGTTGCTCC
Source organism: Cyclobacteriaceae bacterium (assembly GCA_044226945.1). Classification (GTDB taxonomy): domain Bacteria; phylum Bacteroidota; class Bacteroidia; order Cytophagales; family Cyclobacteriaceae; genus ELB16-189. The sequence continues at coordinate 66,998 of JBGAGB010000001.1, forward strand.
GGGTGGGTTTCGACACGATAGATTTCGGCAGCTTTGTATCGCCGAAAGCAATCCCCCAGATGCGTGACACCGCCGAGGTGCTTGCGAAGCTCGCTCCAATTGGGAGCACGAAGCTTTTGGCGATTGTCGCAAACTTGAGAGGAGCCATCGATGCGTGCCAGCATGAACAGATCCACTACTTGGGTTTCCCTTTGTCAATCTCCGAGACTTTCCAACTGCGCAACACGCGGCAGTCAATAGTCGAAGCGTTGAACACGGTGAGCGAGATGCAAGACCTCTGTTCGAAACATGGAAAAACCTTAGTTGTCTACATCAGCATGGGTTTCGGCAACCCCTATGGCGATCCTTACGATGAGTCGATCGTGGGACAGTTCGTCGGCATTATGCAAACCCTCGGCATTCGAGTAATATCACTGGCCGATACGATCGGTGTGTCGCAACCGGATCAAATTAAGAGTCTATTTTCGAGTCTCGCGACGGCGTACCCTTCCATCGAACTCGGAGTTCACCTGCACAGCCATCCTGCAAAGTCACTCGAAAAGATTGAGGCGGCGTGGTCTTCTGGTTGCCAACGTTTCGACGGCGCCCTACGCGGGTTTGGCGGATGCCCAATGGCGGAAGACGAGCTCGTCGGCAACGTAGCAACCGAGACGCTCGTCGAATTCCTGCTATCGAAAAATGAGCCGCTGCAACTCAATATGCCTGAATTCGCGAAGGCACTCGAAATGGCTGCGAAGGTGTTCTGAAAAAATAGGCTGCCCGCGTCAGGAACAAAATTGTATGGTTTTCCGGACCTACCGGAGCCCAGTTTTCCCGATCTCGAGGACCTCGACAGGAAGTTTTCAAAACAGAAGTGCCAACTCGCAAGCATGGATCAAGAGTGCATGGCCATGCTGGCATTACATTTCATACCTGGAATAGGACCGCGATTGGTGAAACAACTCGTAAGCTATTGTGGTAGTGCTTCTGAAGTATTTCGAAAACCACCTGGAAAGCTGTCGGCGATACCCGGCGTGGGGCCACAGACTATCGACGCGATCGCGCGCAGTCGCCCATTCGATGACGCAACACGCGAGTGGAGGAAAGCCGAACGTGATCATGCAACGATCTTGTTTTTCGGGGACAAGAGGTTTCCCTCGCGGCTTCGTCACGTCGACGATGGGCCGAGCATGCTCTATTTTAAAGGGAATTGTAATCTGAATGCCACCCGAATGGTGGGCATCGTTGGAACGCGACAAGCGACATCTTATGGAAAATGGATGGTCGAACAACTAGTGGCCGAACTCGTTCGGCTCGATGTGGTCATCGTGAGTGGGTTAGCGTATGGAATAGACATACACGCTCACAAGCAGTCACTAAAATTTGGATTGCCCACACTCGGTGTGTTAGGCAGTGGTCTCGATGTTGTTTACCCTTATCAGCACCGCGACGTGGCGTTACGAATGTTGGACCGTGGTGGGCTTCTTACTGAGAACGTCTATGGCACTCGCCCTGATGCGCATCATTTTCCATCTCGCAACAGGATCATCGCGGGGATGTGTGATGCACTGATTGTGGTGGAAGCTGCCGAAAAGGGAGGTGCGTTAATCACCGCTGAGATTGCCAATAGTTACAACCGGGATGTATTTGCGATCCCGGGATCGATTGGTCAGCCCTTTTCCGAAGGCTGCAACAAATTGATCAAGATTAATAAGGCCTGTTTGCTGACATCTGCCCGCGACATTGAATACATCATGAATTGGATCCCGGGCCAGCAGGGCGTGTCTATCCCTACGCGCACGTTTACCCCAGAGGAGGAACGTGTCATCTCCACGATTTCGACCAAGGGATTGTCGATGCACATTGACGAATTGGCTTGGAAGTCGAATATTCCGCCAGGCACACTCGCCAACTTACTGTTGCGAATGGAACTCGACGGGCTGGTGAAAGCTTTGCCGGGAAAGAAGATCGAACTTCGCAAATAGCGCGAGAGAAGGTGAGGGGTTGCGAGCTAGTCGCAGCGAAAGTAAATTACTTGAGTTTCTCGCGGACTTCGGCGAGGAATGCGCGAACCCTCTTCAGCGATGAAATCATCTCCATTTTATCGCGCACGGCCTGAGAATCGTTGCGGAGCATCTCTTTTGCGCCCTGCAGTGTGAATCCTTTCTCCTTTACCAGATGGTAAATGGTGCGAACATTTTCAATGTCCTCTTTGGTGAACTGACGGTTGCCTTTGCGATTCTTTTTAGGCTGGATCAACTCGAACTCGGATTCCCAAAAACGGATGAGGGACGGTGCGACGTTGAACATTTCTGCTACTTCTCCGATTGAGTAGTAAATCTTCTCGATTTCTTTCTCTTTATACGCCATGTAGCAGCTAAGATGATTCGTTCGCGGTTTTTTTTGATGCGAACCTCATGCAAAATAACAAATTCTTAATACGCGCAACAAAGCACGATGACAAAAATAATTGACAAGGTGTCAACGTGGAATTGTGGATAAGTTCAACCCTTGCTCGAAGTGAAAATGCGCTTGTCGCTTGAAATTCAAGGTGTCGGAATATTCACCTTGTAAATCATCACCGAATGACCACCTCCCGCATTCGCACGGCCCTGTGCGGTCACAATAAGGTACTCATTCGTATCAGTTATCTCCATCCCCACCGGAAACGAATCAGCGGGAATTTCTGACACCACTTTCATCGTCGCCGCGTCAACCGCAACGATCTTACTCTCTTCGTTCACACAGGCAAAAACATACTTTCCGCCGGTCGACACAGAAATTGTGCGCACACCCTGTCCCACAAAGCAATTTTCCCAGCCCTCAGTCAACGTCGACACCTGATTTTCACTTTCAAGGCGATGCTGGACAAATCGTTGCCATGAAATCTTCTGCACGAAACCGTTCGTGTTGGTGCTAAGGAAGAGATCGTCACCTGCAATCACCAAATGGCGGATATTGTTGTAACGCGTAAAGGTGACACCCTTGTATTCAAACGAATTCTCAACGTCGAAAAGCGCGATCCCACCTCCACCCATTCTACCCACTAACAGGTACTTGCTGTCGGGCGTAAACACCGTTCCGCGCAAGCAATACCCGCAATTCACGTCGCGGTCCACCTTCTCGCCGGGTTTGAAATTCAGTTCCAACCGTTTCTCAACCACGAGGTGTTGGATATACTTGAATTCCATCGGTTCTGTCCCTTGAATGTCGATAATTCCTATGGTATTGTCACCCCAGTGAGTGACCGCGATGAATTTGTTGTCGGGCGACGCGGCGATCATCTTCGGGAGAATCCCCGATGGCATGACGCGCACAATTTCGTCTGTGTCCGTGTCGATGATTGCCACCGCCGATGGATTCACCGCGTTCGGGTCGTAACTCCGTCGGTAGTAGGTTACCCACAAATATTTTCCATTGTGTGAAAAGCAACTTTCGACAGGCTTTCCTTTAAAAATATTGAAGTTCGGTTTCTTGACTTGAAACGTGTAGTCGAATACTGTCGATTCGCCATCCTTAAACAGGTGCTGGTTGGAGGCAGTAAAGTCGTGTGCAATCACACGCAGTTTCTTGAATGTCTTGAGGTCGTACACCACCGTCTCGTGACCTTCCAACGACTGAACGTAGAACTTCCCTTTTTCAGGAAGGTAATTCACGGACTTTGGTGAATTGATGTCGGTATCGAAGTGATCGTTCGCATTTTTGGTCGTCTGAACCTTGTGTTGAAAGCGCGCCACCAACTCCATGGATAACGGCGCGCTCGACGGCGTCGATTTCACTCCAATCTTGTTGTAAATGACTTCAGGCTGGTTCTGGGCGGCGACAACGCCCCACGAGAAGATCGAAACAAGGAAAATAGCCACGCGCATGGGCGCAAAGATAGTCAATGATGGTGGTGATGAGAGCGGTTGGGGTCGACCAAAGTTGGGCCTAGTCGAGCGGAGGTCCACCTACCTTGGCTTGGTCGATCAACTTCTGATACTCCTCGTTGCTAAGATACCGATGGAAGAAGTTCATCGGGTTCACTTGCGAGCCGTTGAGGAGGACCTCGTAATGCAAGTGGTTGGCTTCCGACTGTCCTGTGGTACCCACATAACCAATCACTTGTCCACGCTGCACTTTTTGACCTTCTTTCACGATGTAGCGTGTCAAGTGGGCATAGCGGGTCTCATAGCCGAATCCATGTCGCAAGTACACAACTTGACCATACGTGTCCGAATAGTATGCCATGTGTACGTACCCGTCTCCCGTCGCGTAAACGGGCGCATTTTTCGGGGCGGTCAAGTCAAGACCTCGGTGTTCACGCCAGTATCCAAGAATGGGATGGAGTCTCATTCCAAAAGTAGTATGCAGGCGAATCAGATCCTTGTTGGCGATAGGGGTGAGCGCTGGGGTGGAAGCCCACATTTTTTCCTTCGTGCGCAATTCCGCAAGCAGTTCGTCGTAGGATTGCTTGGCAACAGCCATTCGTGCATCGAGTTTATTCAGGCGGTCGTACCCTTCACGAATTGTTGAGTAGTCGATGTCGGCAGCTTCTTTTTCGCTACCACCAATACCCGCCGCCCGTTCGGCACTGTCCAGCGGACTCAAGTCAAGGATGGTACGGTAGGTGTGATCGTCAGTTTTTTCAAGTGCAGTAAGTCGATCGGATGTGACCCTCAGCTGATCTTGCAATGTCTTCCATTGCGCCATCAGTACTTTGTTTTCGTGGAGGAGTTCCGTTTCGTCCCACGAAGGATACTTGTAGTTAAAGTAAAGCAAGCCTGCTAGGCCAATAAAGAAGGCAGCAGCCATAAACCAACCCATTCGGCGCCAAAGCACTCGACCCCGAACGATGATCGGTTCGTATTTGCAAGTTTCTTCGTTGTAGTGATACTGAACTTTAGGCATCAATCAAGCGATTGGTTGGGTTGTCTCGAGGCCTTTGCCATGAGATAAAATTGATCTGCACCCAGCCCTTCAACCAAAACCTTCATTGGATCAATTTGATGTCCATCTTTCAACACTTCGTAATGTACATGTGGCGCGATCGATCCACCACTCATTCCCATCTCTGCGATGATACTTCCTTTTCGGACCCGCTGCCCGGTCCTCACTTTGAGTTCACCGAGGTGGGTATACCGAGTCACATAGCCATAGCCATGGTCGATCTCTATATATGTTCCGAAGCCTGCAGGTAAGTTGCTCTCCTTAGCTAAAATCACGGTTCCCTCGCCAGTCGCCAGGATTGCTGAGCCTCGAACCCCCGCGAAATCGACTCCATCGTGGTGGAATCTAGCCTTGTGCCATGGGTTGATCCGCGTGCCAAAACCAGAGACAAGCATCTTGTGGTCAGCGTTTTCGACCGGCAGTGCGCCCGGGAAACTCCTAATTTGCGCCATGTCGTGGCGGGTCACACTGGCGTACTGAGAGTAATGCTCATTGTTAACGGCGGCTTTAAAATGAGAGGCCTCGTACCGTTTTGTGAGTTCGGCCACCGTCTTATTAAAGTCATCACGTGTTCCAACCAGGATGCCAACGGCATCGTGCTTCTCGTCGGTTGCCTCTCGCGTCGCGTCAAAAAACTTCTCGTGCAGACCGTTTTCCTTGGCAAGAAGCTCATCTACAGCACCTTTGGACGCTTGCAGACGCGCAGCAATCACCTTGTGATGGGTTTTCAATGCGTTGTTCTCTTCACGGAGCGCCCGTTCCGCTGGCGTATCAATTAACTTATTCTGCAGGTAGAAGAGTCCGAGGAAGAAAACGGCACCAAAACAGAGCAACCCTACAACGGTCGACAAAATTGTTGACATGGACCACCGCGCGCGCTCGTATTTCAGAGTCTTTGGGTTGTAGTAATATTTCGCTCGAGCCATGTAAATCCTTTAAATCCTGCTAAATTTGGCGTTTTAGGACGCTAAAGATAAATAAAAAATCGAGTTGGCAAAGAGCCCCAACCGTCGAACGTAATGGATTCAGCTACGATACGCCATAAATTTCTGGAGTTTTTCGAGTCGAAAAAGCACCAAATCGTGCCTTCAGCCCCCCTGGTGCTCAAAAACGACCCCTCTCTCTTGTTCACCAACTCGGGGATGGTCCAATTCAAAGACTACTTCCTGGGCAACGCCATTCCGAAATCTCGACGAATTGCAGACACCCAAAAATGCCTCAGGGTCAGTGGGAAACATAACGACCTCGAGGACGTTGGGCTGGACACCTACCACCATACCATGTTCGAAATGCTTGGAAACTGGTCATTTGGCGACTATTTCAAGCAAGAAGCTATCGCTTGGGCGTGGGAACTCCTCACCGAAGTCTACAAATTGCCCAAAGAGCGCCTCTATGTGACCGTTTTCGGCGGCGATAAAAAGGACAATCTGCCGGTCGACGAGGAGGCAAAGGCTTTGTGGACCAAATTCGTCGACCCCGAGAGGATTATCCATGGGGTCAAAAAAGACAACTTCTGGGAGATGGGCGAAAGTGGCCCGTGTGGCCCGTGCTCAGAAATTCACATAGATCTCCGACCCGACGGCGAGGTGAAGCGGAAACCTGGGAAAGAACTTGTCAACAGCGACCACCCACAAGTCGTGGAGATTTGGAACCTAGTGTTCATTCAATTCAACCGCCTGGCTTCTGGCGCCCTCGAACCCCTTCCCGACAAACACGTCGATACCGGTATGGGTTTCGAACGGTTGTGTATGGCTATCCAAAAGAAGACTTCCAACTATGATACGGATGTGTTCACGCCTCTGATCGAGTTTGTGGCCCAGCACGCAGGAGTGAAATATAAAGGCAAGCTCGACGATAAGCAGGATATCGCGATAAGGGTGATCTCCGATCACATCCGAGCTGTTTCATTTGCGATAGCCGATGGCCAACTCCCATCGAATACAGGGGCAGGGTATGTGATACGCCGCATCCTTCGCAGGGCAGTGCGCTACGGATTCTCTTACTTGAATTTCAAAGAGCCGTTTATTCATAGACTCGTGCCTTTGTTGGCGCTGCAGTTAAGAGATGTGTTTCCGGAACTGCACCAACAAAGTGACTATGTGAGTCGCGTCGTGCATGAGGAAGAGATATCATTCTTGCGCACACTTGAACGCGGTCTTCGTAGAATCGAGACCATCCAGAAAGAGTCTACTACCAAAACGATTTCTGGCGAACAAGCTTTCGAATTGTACGACACTTTTGGTTTCCCTTTCGATTTGACGAGCCTCATCGCTCGTGAAAATGGATTCACCACCGACGAAGCAGCGTACAAGGACGAAATGGCAAAGCAAAAGCTTCGTTCGAAAGTGGATGCAACCAAGCAAACCGGTGATTGGATTTCTGTTGGAGAAGAAACTAAATCAGAATTCATCGGTTACGACTTCCTGCAATCAACCGCCAGGATCGTAAAGTACCGTAGCGTCAAACAGAAGAATAAAGAACTCTATCAACTCGTGTTTGATAGAACACCGTTTTACGCAGAAAGCGGCGGACAAGTGGGAGACACTGGGATTGCCGCGTCAGGCCCTGAGAAGATTACAATCATCGATACGAAGAAGGAGAATGAGTTGATCATTCATTATGCAGAAAAGCTTCCTGCGAACTTAGAAGGGGAGTGGCACTTAGAAGTGAATGCTGCTCGCCGCCGCGCTTCGATGAGCAACCACTCGGCCACTCACTTGCTACACGCAGCGCTGCGCCAAGTGCTCGGGAAGCACGTCGAACAAAAAGGGTCATTGGTCAACGACAACATCTTGCGTTTCGACTTTTCACATTTTGCCGCGATGACAAGTGAGGAGTTGGCGAAAGTGGAAACGATCGTGAATCAAAAGATTCAAGAGAACATTCAATTAGATGAAAGAAGGAACGTGCCCATCGATCAGGCTAAGTCTCTCGGTGCAATGGCGCTATTCGGTGAAAAATATGGCGACTTCGTCCGTGTAATTACTTTCGATCCGAAGTTCTCGGTCGAGTTATGCGGAGGGACCCACGTACCAGCAACGGGTAACATCGGCGTGTTCAAGATATTATCGGAAAGTTCCGTAGCAGCTGGCGTCCGACGCATTGAAGCAGTGACAGGTTCTGGTGCATTGAGTTTCTTCAATGACTCACTTGCACTTCTGAACGAGTTGAAATCGCTGTTGAAGAATCCAAAAGATGTGGCGGCTTCGTTGCAATCGCTCGTGGAGGAAAAGCACGCGCTTGAAAAGAAGTTCGAACTGGTGAACCAAGAAAAGGCAAATGCCATCCGGGAACAACTCGCTCAAAAAGCCGTGAAGGCCAATGGGCATACCTTGATTATAGAAAAAGTATCAGTCCCTAACGCCGAAGCGCTGAAGAACATTGCCTACGCTTTACGCAACCAGATCGACGATTTATTATTAGTGCTGGCCGCCGAAGTGGAGGGCAAGCCCCAAGTCACAGTGATGCTCGGCGAGAAAGTCGTTCAAGCAAATAAGTTCCACGCAGGCAACATGGTGAAAGAACTCGCGCGTGAGATCGACGGGGGCGGGGGTGGGCAACCATTCTTTGCAACAGCCGGTGGGAAGAAGTTAGAAGGCCTCGACGCGGTGGTGACTCGCGCCAAAGCGATGGTAAACTAAGTGAATTGAGATCGGTGAAGAAAAGATAGAGACCATTGGCACTGCATTCCGATATACTGAAAAAGTACGAACCAGTCATAGGACTGGAAGTGCACGCCCAATTGTCAACTAGGTCGAAAATCTATGTAGCTGATTCTGCTGCGTTTGGAGATGCACCCAACACGCAAGTAAGTGTGATCACGCTCGCACACCCCGGTACACTTCCTAAGCTCAATAAGAAGGTAGTCGAGTATGCCATTAAAATGGGACTCGCATGTGATTGCGCCATTTCACGTTGGCAAATTTTCGACCGGAAGAATTACTTCTATCCCGACTTACCGAAGGGCTACCAGTTGACCCAAGATCGAACCCCAATTTGTAAAGGCGGCCATGTCGTGGTAAGGAACAAAACGGGTGAAGAGACTTCGATCCCGTTGAACCGCATTCATATCGAAGAAGATGCGGGTAAGTCGATGCACCTCGATGGTCAGAGCGAATCGGTGTTGGACTTCAACCGCGCCGGTGTCGCACTCATTGAAATCGTCACCGAACCTGCGATCCGCTCGAGCGAAGATGCGGGTCTCTTTGTAGCCGAAATTCGAAAGTTGGTCCGGTACCTCGACATCTGCGACGGAAACATGGAAGAGGGGTCGTTGCGTTGTGACGCCAACGTGTCAATTCGCCCAGTAGGTTCTACAACCTTGGGAAAGAAGGTTGAGATCAAGAACATGAATTCGATCAAAAATGTGCAGCGAGCAATTGATTACGAGATCGAACGTCAAATCAATGAAGTAGAAAAGGGAAATTTCATCTTATCTGAAACACGTACCTTCGACGTGGGTTCGGGTAAAACATTCGGGATGCGGGCCAAGGAGGAACTGAACGACTATCGTTATTTCCCAGACCCAGACCTCAGTCCCCTTCTCGTTTCTGAAGCGTGGTTGGAGTCAATTCGCGCATCGATGCCTGAACTCCCCAAAGCCCTGTTCCGGAAGTATGTCGATTCGTATAAAATTCCGGAATATGACGCGCTTGTGTTGACCGAGTCGCGCGAGGTGGCCCTTTACTTCGAAGAGGTGTGTCTCTTCACCACCAATTATAAGTCAGCTTCGAACTGGGTGATGGGGCCGATCAAATCTTACCTGAATGAGCACGCCATCGAAGCAACATCTTTTCCAGTAAGAGCCCAATCGATCGCCGATTTGATTTCAATGATTGATCATGGAAAGATCAGTTTTTCGAATGCATCGCAGAAGGTATTTCCTGAACTGGTCGCAAACCCGAAAGCATCTGCCACCGAAATCGCCAGTAAGCTGAACCTATTACAAGATAGTAGCACCGACACGATTCTACCGATCGTGAAACAAGTGATCAAGGAGTTCCCGTTGAAGGTAGAGGAATATAAAAATGGAAAGAAGGGGATCATCACCATGTTCATGGGCGAGGTGATGAAACGCAGCAAAGGGAAAGCAGACCCTAAACTTGCGACGGAACTATTGCTCGAGGAACTGAAAATCAATTAGTAGGGTTTGGTTCGTGTGGGAGCCATTCCTGATTTGACTCTTTAAATCAACTGAAGAATACGATGAAGACAAGATATTTCGCACTGATCGTAACGGCTTTATTGGCTGCTTGTGCCAACCAAGAGAAGCCCGCCAATAATGAAGGAGCGTGGGAGGTGGTGCTCTCTGGAAAAGTTGCCCACCCTGGCAATGGAAAGATTAGGATCGAAGAATTGACAATGAACGATGTCGCCAACATCGACTCGGCGGTCGTGTCTGCCGACGGTTCGTATTCTGCGAAGGTGCAGTTGAAACGCCCTGGGTATTACAGGATCAACTTTGGCGATCGTCAGTCAGTCGACGTGGTCCTCGATAGCACAAATTTCGAGTTGAATGTGGACGGTGCCGACCAATCTGGCGCAGTTGAAATTAAAGGATCCCCCGACTACGAGGTGATTCGTGATGTTCAGCAAGAGCTAATGGCATTCCAGGGAAATAAGGTATTGAAAGACTTGGAGGCTGAATTCCAAAAAGCAGCTGAGGCGAAAAACGAGGCAGAGGTATCCCGAATCCAAAATGCGTACATGGAGGAGATTGCAAAGGCCCATGAACATATCATCACTCAATTGGAGACAAAACCGGTCAGCTTGGGGTTAATCAACTTGCTGCAGGGAAATACGTTCGATAAAGATCGCTTCTACCCGTTTTATAAAAGTGTTTCAGACCGTGCCACCGGCCGGTTGGCGAAATCAGAATTTGTGAAGCAATACAAGGAGATGGTTGTGAAAATGGCAATCACTGCCGTGGGTCAACCCGCGCCTGAAATCGCTTTGCCCGATCCTTCGGGAAAATTGGTAGCATTGAGTTCCCTCAAGGGCAAGTATGTACTCGTAGACTTTTGGGCGAAATGGTGTGGTCCGTGCCGCCGCGAGAACCCGAACGTGGTAAAAGCTTACAAGAAATTCAAAGACAAAGGATTTGAAGTGTTTGGTGTATCGCTCGATCGTACGAAAGAAGATTGGGTGCAAGCCATTCAACAGGATGGACTTACGTGGACGCATGTGTCCGACCTGAAGTACTTTGAATCACAAGCCGCCATCGACTATAATATCAATGCGATTCCCTTTTCAATTTTGTTAGATCCCAATGGCGTGATCATTGCGAAAAACTTGCGCGGGTTGGCGTTGGAGAAGAAACTCGAAGAGGTTTTGGGTAACAAGAAGAAGTCATGATCAGAATCGCGCCGTTCGCTTGTCTGTTGTTGGCACTCGCGTCCTGCTCCAAGCTTCGAGAGAAGCCCATCGTCTTTGACTTTGTCATGAAAGATTACAAGTTCGAATCGGCACAAGGCTGTCGAACCGACTCTGCGTGCGCTACTTTCGAAGCCACTGTGCCAATCTTTAACAACCTGGATTCAACGGTGCGTCATTCGCTCGAAGAAAAAGTAAACTACGTCCTCAATGGGTCGACAGGCGAGGTGCGTAGCCTGGAACAAATCGGCAACGACTTCGTCAAGGACTTCAAACAAGTTTCGAAGGAGATTCCGGGTTACGACATGGGTTGGTATTTCAAAGGCCGTGTTCACGTGTTGATCTCCACAGATTCCTTAATAAGTCTTCAGATTGATACAGAATCCTTCACAGGTGGAGCGCATGCATCTTTCACCACGAACTTCGTGAACATAGAGCCGATGACCGGGACACCATTCTTACTGGATTCATTCCTGCGTCCAGGGTATCAAGACGAGTTGAATAGGTTGGGGGAAGACGACCTTCGCCAACAACTGCTGACCGCAGTCAGCGATTCGACCGGCGTTGAGGATTTCCCGGACGGGTCTTTTCAATTAAACGAGAACTATGGTTTCCGAAAGGAGGGGATCGTATTCTATTTCAACGACTACGACCTAGGCGCGTATGCCGAAGGACCTGTCGAAGTCTTGATCCCTTACGAAAGGCTCGCGGATTTAAAGAAATAGCGGTTACAAAGAGTGGGTGAAGCAATATGAGATGATGTTTGCGCCCATCCTCAATGCCTGTTCCCGCTTCTCTGCCGGATCATTGTGAATCCGTGGGTCTTCCCAGCCATTGCCTAAGTCGCATTCATAAGAATAGTAAGCAACCAATCGCCCCTCGTAAATGAGCCCGAACCCTTGAGCAGGCTTGCCATCATGTTCGTGGATTTTGGGGAGGCCTTTCGGGAAATCAAACTTCTGATGATAGATGGGGTGGTCGAAGGGCAGCTCGATCAACTCCAGCTCCGGGAAAACCTTCTTGAGTTCGATCCGGATGAATTTGTCCAGCCCGTAGTTGTCGTCGATGTGCAAAAAACCGCCCCCGACGAGGTAATTTCTAAGGTTGGAGGCTTCCTCCGGCGAAAAGACTACGTTCCCGTGGCCGGTCATATATATATAAGGGTAGTTGAAAATCTCTTGGCTCCCCACCTCTACGTCATCCTCCTCGTTGTCGATCATCACATTCAGCTCTTTGTTGCAGAACCGGATCAGGTTAGGGAGGGCCGTCTTATTGGCATACCAATCTCCACCGCCGTTGTATTTCAGTTTAGCGATTTTGAGCTGCGCCTGTGCCGGTTCGGCAACGCCAACGATTGCAAAACCCAGAATCAGGGCTCCAATTACCTTTTTCAAAAAAATCTTATTCATGTTTAAACCATGACCTAGCCTGAGCATCTAAACGGGCAAAAAACAGAAACTACCCATGAAAACTACGAAAAATCTACGCGGCATCATCATCGTCGCTTCAGTAATGGTTCTTACGATGATGTTGTTGGCCTCTTGTGGCGACCGCCTCGATTTTAATGCCACCGACACGGCAAATGTCCAAAACGAAGCTAGTGTCGACAGTTACTTCGAAGACACCGACGACATGTCGACGCTTACAGTATCCGCAGATGCAGGCACCTATAGCGGCGCACGTGAAAACACTGCAGATCGCAGTATCTCCAAAGACAAACTCGACTTACGATTTGCCTGCAGTACCACCACAGTCACACTTGAATTTGCAGCCGACAATTCGACCACGGTCCCTCACGGAACCATCACTATCGATTTTGGAACAGACGGATGCACCGATTCGCGTGGTAACATCCGCAAGGGAAAAATTGTCGTTGAATTCAAAGGACGTCGTTTCCTGCCGGGGTCTACGGTAACGACAACGCTAGTGGGCTATTCGATAAACGGTGTTGTACTCGAAGGCACTCGCACCGTGACCAACATCACCGGTAGCACCGAAGACGCTCCGAAATTCAACATCACATTGACAGGTGGAAAGGCAACTTGGCCCGACGGTTCAACAGCGACGCGTGAAGTGAACCGCACCCGTGAATGGTTGCGTGCGACGAACCCCACGCAAGATCAATGGAAAGTGACCGGAACTGCCGCAGGTACAAACCGCAATGGCGCAGTGTACGAAATGGAGATCACCGATCCCCTCATCTACAAACGCGAATGTGCTCTTTCGGCACGGGTCTTCATAGCAGTGCAAGGAACGAAGTCGCTGACGGTGAACGGCAAGAAGATCACGATCGACTATGGCACTGGTGATTGCGACCGTACCGTCACCATCACCGTAGAGGGTAAGTCGAAACAGGTTGACGTGAAAGGTGATATCTAAAGCAAGTATAAACGGTGGCAAAGCATAAGCGGCGCCACCCAGGTGACAGCCCCGACCTCGAGTCGGGGCTTTTTCTTTTTAGGAGATCGAGTTTAGAACCATTCTACCAATTGATCGCGTCACCAACTTCTATAGTGTTATAACTCGAACTGATACGAGATATCTATCCGTCAATCAATAGGTTATCGATTTGATTGGTTTGAGGTGTAAATGATAAAACCCGTCGACAAAAACGACGGACCGGTTGTTCAAAGGCGAGCTTTCGCAATAATCAACATGCAGAATCGTACTTACATTGATAGATGATTAAGTTTATCTTGTCCTTTCATCATCAATGTGTTTAATTTGCACCTTTAATCCTGTGCTTAAACAATGACGCCCTACCTTGAGTTGATGCGTGACATCCTCGAGAATGGAACACGGAAGACCGACAGAACCGGCACAGGTACATTGTCGGTATTTGGGCGCCAGATGCGTTTCGATCTTTCCAAAGGATTTCCCCTAGTCACTACCAAGAAACTCCATATTCGCTCTATCGTGTATGAGCTTTTGTGGTTTTTGAAGGGTGATACCAATATTAAATACCTCAACGATCACGGAGTTTCGATTTGGGACGAGTGGGCCGATGAAAACGGCGACTTGGGCCCGGTTTACGGAAGCCAATGGAGAAGTTGGCCCGCCCCGGATGGCCGCCACATCGACCAGATCAGCAACGTGCTCAACCAAATTAAGACCAAGCCCGATTCGCGACGCCATATCGTGTCTGCGTGGAATCCTGCAGAGGTTGACAACATGGCCTTGCCGCCCTGTCATGCCCTGTTCCAGTTCTACGTCGCCGATGGCAAGCTTTCGTGCCAATTGTACCAGAGAAGTGCAGACTTCTTCCTAGGTGTACCTTTTAATATCGCCAGTTACGCTTTGCTTACACACATGGTTGCCCAACAGTGCGACCTCGAAGCAGGGGATTTCGTTTGGACTGGCGGTGACGTACACCTCTACAGCAATCATTTCGAACAAGCCAAGTTGCAACTGTCGCGCGAGCCGCTTCCGTTGCCAACACTGTCGATCAAAAGGAGGCCCTCCACGTTGTTCGACTACGAGTTTGAGGATTTCGAGATCCTGAATTATCAGGCGCACCCTTCCATCAAAGCGCCGATCGCTGTATAGCACTTCATCCTGTGATACGACCCCACCCATATGACGGCGAGTGAACTGAAGGACTCTTACATAGTCTGGGTGCTTGCCCCTTACCTTGAAACCGATGACCCGGAGTTGAAGTACTACTACGACTTCACTCAGAGCCACGCCGAATATACCCGCGTGTTCGAGGAAATAGGCTGCGAGTGGCATTGGGTAAACGTAACGATTCACAACATCGAAGAAGTCGTTGAAAAGATCCATGGGGGTGAGACGGGTAAGACCAATATCATCTTTAACCTCTGCGACGGCGACGAGGCCAATCAGGTACCGGGTCTGTCGGTGATTCGCGCGTTGGAAAAACGGCAGATGATCTATACTGGATCCAACGAGTATTTCTACAACATCACGACCTCGAAGATTCCAATGAAGGAAGCGTTCGATCAACATGGTGTGCCGACAGCGCCTTGGCGAGTGGTGGATGGCCATTCCGTTCCGGCCGATCAGCTGTTTCGCGAGGTGGGTGCGGTAATGATCGTGAAACCCGCAGTTTCAGCGGGAAGTATGGGGCTCGGGATCAAGAACGTGGTGAGTACCGAGGTAGGTTATCAGGCCATCGTCGACGAGATGCTGACCGGGTATCACGGTTGGAAGCTTGATACCGGTGGGATTTTTGTCGAAGAGTTCATTCAAGGACGCGAGTTTACAACACTTGTGGTCGGGTCGTCGTCCAATCCATCAAAACTGCATTGCTATCCACCTATTGAGCGTGTTTTCCACCAGTCGCTACCAGAAACTCAGAAGTTTCTCTCCTACGACCGGCTTTGGAACATGTATAAAGAGGAGCAACCGATGCCCAACGACGATAATCTCTATGATTATTATCAGGTTCAAGGGCCACTGGTTGAAGCTTTGAAGCAGGTCAGCATCGACGCATTCAAATCTGTAGGCGGAACCGGTTATGGTAGACTTGATATCCGTATGAATACCCAGACTGGACGTTTATACGTGTTGGAAGTAAACGCACAATGTGGTCTTAGTGAAGATGAAGACTATACTTCTATCGGTGCCATTTTGCGGTTTGCTAAAAAATCTTTTACTTATTTAATTATTGAGATAATCGAAGACGCATTGATGCGTCACCAGGTCAAACAAGATCATGGAAGATTATAGAACCAAATATAAACCTGAATGAGTCCCGGTGATACATCTTCCATATCGTATCACCCGATCAGCCTTCCGCTCCTCCCGGAAACGGCACCCCTAACACCAACCCTATCCATCGTTAACTGCTATTGCGCATGAAAATCTGTGTGCTTCAACCAGACTATTCGACCACGAGTGTAGACTACAAGAACTACGATCCAGCCCGTAATTTGGCCCCGCTGTTGCCCGGCCACCAAGTCGATCATGTGTTTTTGAACAAACTCACCACCTATGCCCAGCTGAAGGACCTGGGTACGAAAGGGTACGACATCTTCGTCAATCTATGCGAAGGGTACTTGGAGTGGGAAGTGCCGTCAATCGACGTCATTCATTCGCTCGAGTCTCTCAACTTGCCCTACACCGGACCAAACCCCACTTTGTACGATCCGCCAAAGCCATTGATGAAGTACGTTGCATACTGCTCTGGCGTGAAGAGCCCTGCATCGGTAGAAGTTCAGGCTATGGACGATATCGACGAGATCCTGGAAAAGCTCACGTTCCCGTTGTTCGTGAAGCCAGCAAAGGCCGGCGACAGCCTTGGAATCGACGAGCTTTCACTGGTTCACAACGAAAAAGAGCTGCGCGCCAAGGTGCAGGCTGTTCTCCCGGAATTTGGGGACCTCTTGGTGGAGGAATACATCGACGGACGTGAGCTGACAGTGCTGGTGGCTGCTAACCCGGATGGAAAGACGTGCACTGTGTACAAGCCTGTTGAATACATTTTCCCCGAGGGTCGAAGCTTCAAGACATACTCGTTGAAGACCTCGGAATTGCACCCCGACGCGAACGTGCCTTGCAAGGATCGCAAGCTTGAAAAGCAGTTAAAGGCAGCTGCAGAACAAATATTTACGTCGTTTGGAGGGGTAGGGTATGGTCGCCTTGACTTTAGGGTTGATAAAAACAATCAGATCTACTTCCTAGAAATCAACTTCACGTGCTCAACATTCTATGAGGATGGGTACGAAGGGTCGGCTGATTATATCCTGAAGTACGACTCTGCCGGTAAGGTAGGGTTCCTGAACCAGATTATCGCGGAAGGGATTGCACGCCATGCAGCCAAGCAGAAAAAATATATCCTGAAAGGCAACGCTGTTTCTGGGTACGGCATTTTTGCGTCTCGCGATATTGCCAAGAACGAAGTAATCTTCCGAGGTGAGACGATGGCGCAGCGGATCGTCACCAAGCGCTGGGTGGAGTCTCACTGGAATGAAAGACAAAAGCTCGATTTCCGCCAGTATGCATACCCCGTGGGGAAGGACGTGTTTATTCTCTGGGATGAAAACCCGACCAATTGGGCACCTCAAAATCACAGTTGCGATGCGAATACGGGCTATCAAGGCCTCAACGTAGTGGCTACTCGGCCTATTTCCAAGGGCGATGAATTGACGTTGGACTATGCGACGTTCCTCGACGAAAACATGGAACCTTTCCTTTGCCAATGTGGAAGTCCGAAGTGCCGCGAGTACATCTCGGGAGCTAAGCGTGTCAAGGAAAAGGTCGCTGTGGAAAGGTTCATCGAACCGGTCAACCCGAAACCCCTTCGAAAAGTGAAGCCCTAGAGGCTCATTTCCTTTTTTCAGATACCAAAAATCAGGTTTTTGATCCACGATTGCCGTGGCGTCTCGTATTTTTGCCGCCTGAATTTAAAATCCCCAACGACGAGGGAGAAATACCCCCAAACGAACATCCTTTTGGGGCTTATTCCGTTAATGAACGCGTATGGCTGAAAAAAGCAGTGTATTTGACATGATCGGGCCTGTAATGATTGGTCCATCAAGCTCACATACTGCCGGTGTGGTGCGAATTGCGCGCGCAGCTATCAAAATCCTAGGGGGCGTTCCAGATGAAGCGGAGATTACTTTTTACAATTCGTTTGCTCGAACGTATGAGGGGCATGGAAGCGACCGAGCGATCATTGCCGGACTCTTGGATTTCCCTGCCGACGACGTGCGAATTAAGGATGCGCTCGAAATAGCAGCCAAGCAAGGATTTAAATATACTTTCAAGTCCGTTGGAAATGCGTCTGCGTTGCACCCTAACAGCATCCGGCTCGTGTTGAAACGTGGCGAGCGTGAAATTGAGGTGCTGGGCGAAAGCAAGGGTGGGGGGGTGATCAACATTGCCGAAGTGGACGGGTTCCGCGCGGATTTCCGGGCGAGCCTTCACACGATTATCATCTTCGCCGACGACGTGAAAGGCTCCATTGCATTCATAGCCAGCGTTTTAGCGCACGATGACTGCAATATTGCCACCATGTCGGTTTCCCGGAAAGGAAAGGCTGATTTGGCGTGTATGGTTATCGAGATGGATTCAGGGATCAAACCTGTAACATTTGAGTACCTGAAAAGTCTAAGCTGGGTGAAAGAAGTGAATTATATACCGGACATAAATTTATGATGAGAGTTTTACTCGCACTTTTCGTGCTAGTCGGATTGGCCGTGCCCTCCCTGGCGCAGGCACCAAAGCAGTTAACATTACCCGAATGCGTCGACGTGGCGTTGCAGAACAACCTGCGCGTTCGTCGGAGTATCTACAACGTGGAGTCGTTCAACGTGACCAAGTTTCAGTCCATGATGAACTTCTTGCCGACGCTTAACTTGGGCGGATCGTATGGCTTGAACTACGGTCGTTCCATCAACCCGGTGACCAACTCGTTTGTAAGCCGGAACGGTAACTCGATCAACACCCAGATCAACTCGACTTGGACGCTTTTCAACGGCTTTAGGATCACGAACACGTTCCGCCAGAGCCGCAAGGATCTTGATGCTGCGAACCAAGATTTGGAAAAGGCCAAGAATGATGTGATCATCAATGTGGTCACGCTTTATATCAATGTTATCTTCAATAAGGAGTTGCTTGAGAACAATAAATACCAACTTGGTTCGAGCCAGCAGCAATTGGACCGCATCAAACGCCAAGTGGCGGCCGGTGCATTGCCGTTGTCGAACCAGTTGACGCAAGAGGCGCAGGTTTCTACCAACGAAGTCAACTTGATCAATCAAGAAAACGCTTTGAATTTGTCGTTGCTACAACTGAAGCAAGCGATGCAAGTGCCTGCCTCCGAACCGATGGACGTAGTCGTTCCCGAACTTCAGCTCGAAGACTTGATCTTGGATCAAACGCCTAATGAGATCTACAGCATTTCCCTCAAGACGATGCCCGAAATCAAGAGTGCACTCTTAAAAGTGGAAAGTGCTCAGTTGGCGCTCGCCGCGGCGAAAGGCAACCTGTATCCTCGCCTCACGGCCAACGGATCGGGGTTCACCAACTACTCGAGCTTGAACCGGAACACACAAACCATCACTGGCTTTGATCGGACCGCGTCTCCGGACCGGGCAGTCGGATTTGTGCCGGTGCCCACCAGCCTCAGCCCGACAGGATATGTAGACGTGTTCCAGTACTCACCGATTTACGGACCCGTTGAAAAATATACGGAATCCGAACAATTGCGAGATAACATTTCCAAGCAGTTCTCCCTGCAGTTGACGATTCCGATTTTCAATAACTGGAGCGCACGCGCCAATGTGCAAAGAGCGGCCATCCAAACGGAGCTGGCGCGCATTAACGAGTTGGAAACCCAAAATACCCTGCGTCAAACAATCGAGAGCGCCTACAACGATGCTAATGCGGCAGCTAAAACTTATGCTGCGAACGTGAAGCAAGTAAGCGCACGTGAGGAAGCTTACCGTATGGTGCTTCAGCGCTTCGAGTTAGGTTCTGCAAACTTTGTTGAGAAACAAATTGCTGAAAATGACTTATTCCAATCACGTAGCGATCTAACCCGCGCCAAGTACAATTTCATTTTCCGTAAGAAGATCCTCGACTTCTATCAAGGGAAGAAAATCGAATATTAAACACCTGACAATACCCCAAACCTTTTACTGAGCATGGCTAAGCAACCAAAAAAGAAGTCCAACAAGACTGTCAAGATATTCATCATCGTTTTGCTCGTTTTCATTGTGGGAGCAATCCTCTTGAAAGTGACCGGAGTAGTTGGCAAGGCAAAGGAAATAGAAGTAGACTTTGCGAATGCGAAGAAAGCCGATATCGTAGAGAAGGTGAGTGCTTCGGGCACCGTTCAACCTGTGACGGAGGTAAAACTCGCGCCAGAGGTGTCGGGTGAGATCATTGAGCTCCACGTGGAGGACGGCGATGCGGTAACCAAGGGTACACTCTTGGTGAAAATTCGTCCCGACCAGCAGTTGAGCCAACTCGAAAGGGCCGAGGCGAGCTTGAACCAACAAAAGGCGAACGTGAAAGCCTCTGAGTCGTCGTTGTTGCGTGCCGAAGCGACTTTCATTCGAGCAGAGCAAGACTACAAAAGACAACAAAGACTCTGGAACGAGAAGGTAATCTCGGAATCCGATTGGCAGTTGGCGCAGCAGAACTATAAGGTGGCGCAAAACGACCTCGCCGCTTCTCGCGAAACCTTGGAGGCCGCTAAGTATATCGTGAGCAGCACCGAGGCGACCGTAAAAGAGTCGCGTGAGAACGTCCGTCGGACGAGCGTGGTGGCTCCATTGACCGGTATCGTGTCGAAGTTGAGCGTGAAACAAGGCGAGCGAGTGGTGGGGACGGCGCAAATGCAGGGTACCGAGATGCTCCGGATCGCTGACCTGGGCAAAATGGAAGTTCGTGTAAACGTGAACGAGAACGACATTGTTAGGGTGCATCTTGGTGACACGGTGTTAATTGACGTCGACGCGTATTCGACTTCTGGAAAGGAGTTTAAAGGGATCGTGACAAATATCGCGAACACGGCAAAGGAGAAATTGTCGACCGATGCCATCACTGAGTTTGAAGTTCGCATCTTGATTTTGGAGTCTTCTTATCAAGACCTCGTGGCGAAGGGAAACAAGTTTCCGTTCCGTCCAGGCATGACCGCAAGCGTTGAAATTATCACCACGAAGAAATATGGCGTGTTGTCGGTGCCGTTGGCAGCAGTTACAACTCGAGGAGAAGACAAGGAAAAGAAACCCGAAGGACAGCAGAATCAGGACCACCAGGTGACGAACTCGAATGAGCAAGCACAACAAAAAGCCTTGAAGAAGGAAGATAAAGTTGTGGTGTTCATCAACGACAACGGAAAGGCGAAGCTAGTCCAGGTAAAAACTGGTATCAGCGACTACGAGAATATTGAGATTTTGGAAGGGTTAGCGGATAGCGCCGAAGTTGTGGTGGGCCCATTCTTAGTGGTGTCGAAACGACTCAAGGAAGGCGATAAAATCGTTAAGACGAAGAAGGACCCGAAGAAAGATGGCGAGAAGCCTGAAGGCGAATAGATTCGCTCGAGTAATTCACCATGAAACCTGGCCATCCCCCGTGATAGGCCAGGTTTTTTTATCTTCGTGCAAACCAAGCGAAAATGGTAAAGCACCCCTGGCACGAGGTTAGCACCGGCGACAAGCCTCCCGAACTCGTGAATGCAATCATCGAGATTCCAAAAGGATCGAGGGCAAAATATGAGATCGATAAGGACAGCGGGTTGATTAAGCTAGATCGAGTGATCTATGCCTCGATGTACTTTCCCCTTAATTATGGCTTCATTCCTCAAACACTGGGCGAGGATCGAGATCCACTCGACATCGTTGTATTGACCCAAGTCACCGTAGTCCCCCTCTGTCTCATCCCCGCCCGGGTAATCGGTGTAATGCGTATGATTGATCGCGGACAAGCCGACGACAAAATCATAGCAGTCGCTCTACAAGATGCTAGTGTTAGTCATATCGAACGAGTGGAGGAGCTCCCAGAATACTTTCGAGCGGAGTTGAAACACTTTTTCGAGAACTATAAAACCCTCGAGAATAAGAAAGTCATCGTCGACGAGTTTCAATCGAAGGAAAAAGCAATCCAGATTATCGACGAGGCGATTACATATTATAAACAAGAGTTCAAAAGGTGAAGGTCGGGTTCGATGCGAAGCGGGTCTTTCACAATTTTACCGGACTAGGGAACTATTCTAGGTTTGTGATTGATGCTCTCGGGGCGCGATTTCCCGAAGACCAGTACTTCTTGTACACACCTAAATTCAAGGCTCACCCCGAAACAACGCATTACCTAACAAAGACAGGCCTCTCGATTCGGCAACCAACTGGACAGCCCGGCGCATGGTGGCGGACTTTTTCGATCGTGGACGACATGCGGCGCGATGGTCTGGATGTCTTCCACGGCCTCAGCAATGAGCTGCCTCTCCGGCGAGTCAAGGGGATAAAGACCATCGTCACCGTTCACGACCTGATCTTCATCCGGTTTCCTGAATACTACTCGGTGATCGACGCGGCGATCTATCGGTACAAGCTCGCGAGGGCTTGTCAACTCGCCGACATCGTAGTCGCTGTGAGCCGCCAAACAGCGTCGGATCTTGTAGAGTTCCTCGGCGTGGATGCGCGAAAGATCCAGGTCGTGTACCAGGGATGTCACCCATCTTTTTTTAGAAGTTCGTCTGGAGAGGAGCGAAGGACTGTTCGCGACAAGTACCAACTCCCTGAACAGTTTGTGCTCTACTTGGGAACCCTTGAGAAGCGCAAGAATGCCGGAGTATTGATACGCGCGCTAGGCACGATGAAACGCCGCGTCCCAGTCGTGCTGGTTGGGAGGCGCACATCGTATGTAGATGAACTTGAGGTGCTTGTCACTAAGCTTGGCGTCGGCGACTCGGTGAAGTTTATCCACGACGCAAAATTTGCCGAGTTGCCCACTCTCTACCAGATGGCGAGCCTGTTCGTATATCCCTCCGTATTTGAGGGATTCGGGATCCCAATCGTGGAAGCCATCGCGAGTGGTGTACCCGTGATCACTTCCAATGGCTCTTGTTTTTCGGAAGCGGGAGGGCCTGACTGTATCTACGTTAATCCTTCTAACGCCGAAGAACTTGCCGACTCGATCACGATGGTTCTTGAGAATTCGGGGCTACGGACTACGATGGTAGATGGATCGAAGACGTACATTGAACGATTCGCGCCGAGGGTAATCGCCGAACACCTGCACGAGCTGTACATGCTTTAAGTCGGCCCACCATGGTAAAGATCTGGAAAATACTGAAAGCACACCTCCGTGCCGACTTCGATGCGCGCCTCTATGCAGCCATCGCCGTCTTCCTGATTGTCGCCATCACGATCAACTATTCTATCAACCTCGAGAATGGGATCATAGACAAGTTTACTGGCAAGTCTATTCGCATTCTGTGGTATTTCTTACTGTACGCGTTCGTGTACCTCACCAGCTCATGGATCGTCTTTTCTTTTAAAGGTACACGCCACTACTTTCGGTCTCCGTTGTATTGGACTCTGGTGTTTGTGGGGCTGATCGTCCTCTCGACCAACGTTGGCTTTCCATTTCTAGCCAAGTTGTCTACCGCTCTAACCACGGACAAGCCGTATCTATTTCGATGGATGTATGGAGTTGTGAATAATGCTGGCAATTTGTTTATCACGACTATACCTCTCTTACTTTTCGCGTGGTGGTTCGATCGAAGAACAAAGGACACGCGCGAGAACTTTGGTGTTCATCGACGTGATGTTGACCTAGTCCCGTATTGGCAGTTGTTGGCGGTTGTGCTGCCACTTGTAATCGCCGCGTCTTTTGAGACGGGGTTTAAGAACTACTACCCAACATACCGCCGGTACCAGATTGATTTTGCGTCTCACGAAGGCTCATGGCCGGGGTACGTTTATGCACTCATATTCGAGTTCTTCTATGGGATGGATTTCTTTAATGTCGAGTTCATGTTCCGGGGATTGTTTGTGGTTGGGATTTCACGTGTGATTGGACCGCAAGCAATATTGCCGATGGTAAGCATGTACTGCGTGTTACACTTCGGAAAGCCGGTCGGCGAGTGCGTCAGTTCGGCTTTTGGTGGATACATTCTTGGGGTAGTGGCTCTTCATACACGTAACGTCTGGGGTGGTGTGATGGTTCACATGGGATTGGCGTGGATGATGGAGCTGGTAGCGTATGTAAGCGGTATCCGTTAGGGCGGTATCCGTTAAGGCGTTATCCGTTAGATCGTTAGGTGTTGAGATGTATCGGAACCCAAGTACGGTGTAACGTATAACGATTTAACGCCCGAACCGTTCTGCGTTAAGATCGTTTGGTGTTTAGAAATGTCGGAACCGACATACGGTATAACGTATAACGATTTAACGATTGAATCGTTATCCGTTAAGATCGTTAGGTGTTAAGATGTATCGGAACCCAAGTACGGTGTAACGTATAACGACTAAAACGCCCGAACCGTTCTGCGTTAAGATCGTTTGGTGTTTAGAAATGTCGGAACCTAAACACGGTGTAACGGATAACGATGTAACGAATAACGATCTAACGAATAATACACTCGATGCACCGGGAGTCCCATCACGTTAAAATATGAGCCTTTGATTGCGGCGATGGCTCCGATGCCACGAGAGCCGGGGGCGCGGGTAAAGGTGCTCGTCACTAGTTCCGGTTTTCCTATTTTTTCCAGGAAGGCAATTTCGTCTGGCGAGCAAGGGTTCATACCCGATGGAAGGCAATCTTGAGCGCCGTAAGAGCCTGCTTTGTCGAACGGACTGAAGTGGTCGACGTAGTATTCAATTTCCTGAAGAGTCAGAGGTTTGAATACCACCTCGGTTTCTTCGTGGAAGGTACTCTTTTCGTGACTTGAAACGATTGATACGCCGGTAATTACTTGGTGCGATCGCCCTTGCAGCATGGACAACATCCGAATTGCGTCTTGACGATCCGTTGGTTTGTTTAGGATCGCGCCATCGACAATCACCACGGTGTCGGCAGTGAGTACCACTTGTCCTGCCGACAGTTTGAAGAACGCGGTCTTTTTACTCGCCAGGAATACGGGTACTTCCTCTGCGGGCATGTCCGCCGGGAAGTCCTCTTCAACATCGGGTTTGATCACGTCGAACGTGAACCCCGCTTCCTTCATCAAGAATTGTCGACGCGGTGAACTAGAACCGAGAATAAGGTGGTGTTTGAAATTCATTTTCACGGATAGAGCCAAAGACGAAACCGCAGATCACTTTAGGGTAGAAATAGGTCGACTTCTGGGGCATCGTATAGCCACTGTTGCACACTTTCACGACATCTTCGATCGATACCTCTTGCGTGATGAGCGCCATTTGACACTCACCGCGGATCGCTTTGGCGATGCAATCCGAGAAACTGCGATCAAATGAAATGTGTTCAGACCTACGCTGGTCCTTGCCGGCGATGCCGAGCACTTTTTCGATAACGAAATAGTGCAACACCGTGAGATCGAGACGACGAATCTCATCGGGAAATGGCCACGACATGGTTGAGAAAACCTCGGGACGGAGCCGAATGCGATACGCGCTATCTCGGAACAGCACGCCGAACGTCCAGGGTGTGCCTTCGATCACTTCGTTCAGCGTGTCGGCATCTTCAACTTCCTTTACTTGAAAGTATTTTTCAAGTTCAGCCAACACGTTTCGTTCCGAGAAGCCTTCGATATGGTTGATTAGTCGATGCGTGGGCAGGATCCTGAAGTCTCCGGCCTCCGTATTCGTTAGGTACATCATGTGGAAATTGTACCCTTCATGCCCGGTGTGCGCCGGATTCAAGCTCATCTGCTTCATGTGGATGAGTGAGCCCTCATAACGATGGTGACCATCGGCGAGGATTACCTTCTTGTCGGACAACACGTCGAGGAAGCGTTGGATAACTGTCGCATCGTGGATGACGGCGATGACGTCGCGTACACCTTGATAGTCTTCTGTTTCTAAAAGAGGATTGGTGATCGCTTCATCCATATAACGCTCGAGTTCAAAAGCGGCGTCGGTGTAGAGCCCATGAGTAGGGCTCACGTTCAGTTCCGTTTTTTCCAGCAACTCGATTCGATCGTTCACTGCTTTCGGGATCGTGTTTTCATGTCGCAGGATTACACCTTCGTCCCAATCGTGAATGCGGATGTTGCAAATGAATCCCTTGCGACAATGCCGCTTGCTGGATCCTGTCATCTTAAAGTACTGGTAGTAGACGTAAATTCCAGGGAGCACGTCCTGCTTCAATATCTCCTCGGATTTCCATTGCTCAAGAAGGGCTGCTGCGACGTCGGAGCCACGCTCGGGAACAGAGAGGTGAATCGAGTTGAGCGGGTTTTGGTAAAGTATCCTCCGCTGTTTTTCGGATACCACATCGAACAGCGGGCTGGTCAGGTCTCCGATTTTTTGAGCGAGGTGCTCATTGTAGCGCCAGGCGCGAAACGGTTTAATTTCCGCCATGCTCTAACTGGTTCGGTTTTTCTTCCATTGGCTGGCGGCTCGTGTCTTCGAAGTTGGCGATGGCTTCTTCGATGCAGGCTGGTTGGCAATGGCAGCCAAAGCGGCGGCGACCATCACTTCGTCGGAATCGCCACTGCGGTTGAGTACATCAGGGGTGAAGTGCTGCTCCACGAACTTGGTGTCGAACTTGCCTGTCGTGAACGCTGGATGTTGGAGCACAAAGCGGCAGAAGCCAAGCGTTGTTTGAACGCCTGTGATGTCATATTCGTCGATCGCGCGAATGGTTTTTGCGATCGCTTGCTCACGCGTTTCTGCGTGGCAAATCATTTTCGCGATCATAGGGTCGTAGTAAAATGGGATGGACATCCCTTGTTCGAAACCGTCATCAACACGGATACCATGCCCTTGAGGTCTACGATACGTGGACAGAGTGCCGATGTCAGGTAAGAAATTATTCGTAGGATCTTCTGCATACACCCGAACTTCGACGGCGTGCCCGTGTATTGAGAGGTCCTCCTGCTTGAATGGCAGCCGCTCACCTTCGGCAATTTTCAACTGAAGTTTCACCAAGTCAAGACCCGTGATTTGTTCGGTGACAGGATGCTCCACTTGCAAACGGGTGTTCATCTCGAGGAAGTAGAAATTCAAGTTCCCATCCATGATGAATTCGACGGTGCCGGCGTTGAAATAATTGGCAGCCTTAGCCACGTTGACAGCTGCTTCGCCCATTCGTTTCCGCAGTTGGGGTGTTAAGACTGATGACGGTGCTTCTTCAATCACTTTCTGATGACGCCGTTGGATGGAACATTCGCGTTCAAATAGGTGAACTACGTTGCCGTGTTGGTCTCCAAAGATTTGGAACTCGATGTGACGCGGTTGGGTCACATACTTTTCAATGAACACAGAGCCATCACCGAATGCCGACGTTGCCTCGCTGACGGCACGTTCCATCTGCTCGATGAACTCGCCGTCGTTTTGCACGATGCGCATGCCCTTGCCACCACCGCCAGCACTTGCTTTGATCAGAACAGGATACCCGATTTCTTTTGCAATACGACGCGCTTCAGCCACATCTGTTATTGGTTCAGCCGTTCCAGGGACCAATGGAACACCAAATTTGGCGGCTGCAGCTTTCGCGGCAAGCTTGCTCCCCATCAATTCTATTGATTCGGGTGATGGGCCTATGAAAATGAGGCCGGCCTCCCTGACTTTGCGCGCAAAATCTTCGTTTTCCGACAGGAAACCATAGCCGGGATGGATCGCATCTGCCCCGGTAGTTTTGGCTGCGCCAATGATTTTTTCCATAACCAAGTAAGATTGCGATGAGGGGGGAGGGCCAATGGCAACAGCCTCGTCGGCGAAGCGCACGTGTAGTGCCTGTCGGTCGATTTCGCTATAAACGGCCACGGTCTTGATGCCCATTTCCCGGGCACTGCGCATCACGCGGAGTGCGATTTCCCCACGGTTGGCGACGAGCAATTTCCTGATCTTAGTCATGCGCAATGGTAGCTGAATTTTCCTTATTTTTGCGCCAATTTTAACTGAAATTCACCCATCATGGTAGATCTGTTTGACAAGCTCAAAATGGAAGCCGGCCCGTTGGCCAAATATTCGCACCTTCCCGATGATTACTTCTTTTTCCCCAAGCTCGAGGGCGAGATTGGCCCACGGATGAAGTTCATGGGCAAAGAAGTTCTGAATTGGAGTCTGAACAACTACCTAGGATTGGCCAACCATCCCGAAGTACGGAAGGCAGATGCAGAAGCGACCGCAAAGTATGGGTTGGCAGCGCCGATGGG
The DNA here is from genome assembly GCA_044226945.1 of Cyclobacteriaceae bacterium. GTDB lineage: Bacteria > Bacteroidota > Bacteroidia > Cytophagales > Cyclobacteriaceae > ELB16-189. Next base: position 95,031 of record JBGAGB010000001.1, read on the forward strand.
TGCCCGAATGATGTCGGGTAACTCAACTCTCCACCTCGAATTTGAAAAGCAACTCGCGGAATTTGTGCAGAAGGAAGACGCGATGTTGCTCAACTATGGGTATCAGGGCGTGGTGTCGATCATCGACGCACTTGTTGACCGGAAAGACGTAATCGTATACGATGCAGAATCACACGCTTGTATCATCGACGGTGTGCGCCTCCATATGGGCAAGCGGTTCGTCTTCCCGCATAACAACATTGAAAACTTAGAGAAGCAGTTGCAGCGCGCAACCAAGATCGCTGACGAGACAGGCGGTGCCATCCTGGTGATCACAGAAGGTGTTTTCGGGATGTCGGGAAACATGGGCGACTTGAAAGGCATCGCCGCATTGAAGAAGAAATACAACTTCCGCTTGTTTGTTGACGATGCTCACGGTTTTGGTACTATGGGACCGACTGGTGCGGGTGTGGGAGAGGCCCAAGGCGTGCAAGATCAAGTTGACCTGTACTTCTCCACATTTGCTAAATCGATGGCAAGCATTGGGGCATTTGTGGCTGGTCCTGCTAAAATCTTGAAATTCCTTCGTTACAGTGTTCGTTCACAGATATTTGCAAAGAGCTTGCCCTTCCCGCTCGTGGTGGGTGGCATGAAGCGCTTGGAACTGGTGAAGACCCAACCCTCGCTCCGTGAGAACCTTTGGAAGGTGGTAAAAAGGATGCAGGACGGCCTCCGCGAGCGCGGATTCTATATCGGAACGACCCAGTCGCCGGTGACGCCTGTCCTCTTCAAGGGAGGTGTCGGCGAAGCAGCAAATATGTCGATGGATTTGAGGGAAAATTTCGGAATTTTCTGCTCTGTCGTGGTGTATCCCGTTGTGCCTAAGGACGTTATCATGTTCCGGATTATCCCGACCGCGGCTCACACAATCGCGGACGCCGAGATGACCCTGGAGGCCTTTTCTGCCCTAAAATCGAAGCTTGATTCGGGCTTTTATAAGGAAGAACAACTGGTTTCCGTGACAAAGGGAATATAAAAAGTGCCTTTTTACTTGTTTTTCAGGGTTTTTGGCTAAATTGGCATAACGGTAACCCATTTTAAATCATTTAAACCTCCTACTCAAATGAAGAAATTTGAAGAACTTAAAAACCTAATAGCCTCAATCGAAGGCGATGCTGAAAAGTTCTACAACAAGGGGAACAGCGCCGCTGGCACCCGCGTAAGGAAAGGTATGCAAGACCTCAAGAATATCGCGCAAGCAATCCGCGCCGAAGTTCAGGAGTTGAAGAACAAAGAAGGCGGTCAATAAGTCAACTGGCTTACCAGATAGTTTAAAAAGGGCTGTATTCTTGAATACGGCCCTTTGTCTTTTTTCTTAGGTCTAGGCGTCCTTAGACTTCAAGACTTCGTACAGGCCCTCAATTTTCTTTTGGAGGGCCAATGAGGGTTGTGTATGAGGCAAGCGGACATGAGGTTCGCATAACCCCAGCAACGACATCAAGTATTTTACGCCAGCGGGGCTTCCTTCTTCATACATCGGTCCATTGATTTCAAGCAATTTAAAGGCTTCGGCACTTGCCTTAGCGAATTGGCCCTTGCTCGCGGCAGTGGTCATCTTCTTGAATGCAATTGGATAGGCATTGGCGAGAACGGAAATGACCCCAACGCCACCGATTGCGTACATGGGTACGGTGAGCATGTCGTCGCCCGAGATGAGCATAAACTCAGTCGGCTTGTAATGTGCAATCCGCATACACTGCTCGAGATTTCCACAGGCCTCTTTGATCCCAGCAATGTTCTTGTGCACCGAAAGCCTTAGGGTGGTGTCGGCGGTCATGTTGAGTGATGTCCTTCCTGGCACGTTGTAAAGGATCACCGGCAATGGAGATGCGTCGGCTACCTCCTTGAAATGCTGGTAAAGGCCTTCTTGCGAGGGCTTGTTATAGTAGGGACTTACCGACAAGACTGCATCTACGCCCTTCAGGTCTGAGTCGCGAAGTTCGCGAACGACGGCCGCGGTGTGATTCCCGCCGATTCCATAAACGATGGGCAGCTTGTCGGGATTGTTAGCTTTGACAAACTCCAACACGGCCTTCTTTTCTTCCTTCGAAAGAACAGCCGATTCACCCGTCGTGCCCATCACGACGAAGTAGTCAACACCCTTAGATGTGTGTTTCAATACCTTGCGAAGCGATTTGAAGTCGATAGACCCATCTTGTAAGAACGGAGTAATCAATGCAACGCCTGTACCGAACAGTTTTTTCATGACGATTTGGAATGGCTACAATGTTAGGGATATACCTATTGCCAGGCAACAGGATTGGGATGCAGCAATCGTTTGCTACTTCAATTGCTTCGTGTATTTGTAGACGTTGTCGGCCAGGGCTTTGGTGTTACCCTCGCCTTCAATCATCAACTCGTAGTAGGGGCTTTCGAACTCATTGTAGGGACCGACACGGCATAGGGCCTTGCACCGGGCGAGTACATTCAAAACCAAAGGATTGGATTGCGAGTCGATATAGAACAAGTAATCGAACGCCGTGTTGAGAAATTTCACGGCACGTTCCGACGTAATGTTGCCCCAAAAGTTGAGATCCTCTATAGTGAAGAAGTCGAAAAGAAACTCGTAGTTCTCTTTCTTCTTCGGCAGAAATTCCAACACCTGAACTTTCTTTCCATCCTGTTCTAGGCGTTTGACCAAGTCTTTTACCAGGTCGTGTTTTTGGCGGTCTTCGACGCTAAAAATGATTCCAAAAGTCTCAGCTTGCTTGTAGGGAGTACTTGCCCTCCGGGTGGTGTTCTTCTTGAGGGCCGATGCCGTTCGCATCTTGAGAAAACTCATCTTGAACATGGATGGGAGGTTGAGGGTTGCAGTTACGATTGGAGCATTTTGTCAAATTCCTTTTCGGAGATAATCTTGACTCCGAGTTTTTGGGCCTTTTCTAGTTTGGAGGGGCCCATGTTGTCGCCGGCGAGCAGGTAGTCCAATTTACCAGAAACTCCGGATAGAACCTTTCCGCCATTGGCAATAATAATATCTTTTAGCTGATCTCGCTCATATTTTTCAAAGGTACCGGAGATGACGAACGACTTGCCACCCAGTACATCGCTAAGCTTTTCTGGCTCCTTTTCATCGGACACGAAGTTGAGCCCTGCCTGATGCAGGCGTCCCACCTCACGAACATTGTCTTTGTCGTCAAAGAATTCGCGTACGCTTTGTGCAATCTTTTCGCCTACTTCTGGCGCTTCCAAAAGTTGTTCGAGGGTTGCTGCTTTCAACGCGTCCATCGATTTGAAATGGCGCGCGAGTTTTTCTGCAACTGTCTTTCCGACATAGCGGATCCCAATCGCGAAAAGCACCGCCGCAAAGGGCGCCTTCTTCGAACGCTCGATGCCGTCGAGTAAATTCTTCGTCGATGTGTCTTTGAAGCCTTCAAGTTTGAGCACGTCCTCACGGCGCAAATCGTACAAGTCGGCAGGTGACTTCACCAGCCCCAATTCATAAAGTTGGTCGATTGTCTTTTCACCTAGCGAGTCGATGTCCATCGCCCTGCGTTGAATGAAGTGCTCGACACGTCCCTTGATTTGCGGTGGGCAACCTTTATAATTTGGGCAGTAGAACGCTGCTTCGCCTGGTTCTCGAACCAACTTGCTACCACATTCCGGACACTTGTCGATGTATACGAATGGTTTCAAGCCGTTCTTACGTTTGGGCATGTCGACCGCAGTCACTTTCGGGATGATTTCCCCACCTTTCTCGACAAACACGTAATCGCCAATTCGCAGGTCAAGTCGGGCAATTTCGTTTGCGTTGTGCAGCGATGCCCTTTTTACTGTCGTACCCGCCAAGAAAATAGGCTCCAACTCTGCTACGGGCGTCACGGCACCAGTTCTTCCGACTTGGTACACGATGTTGTTGAGTCGAGTACTCATGCTCTCGGCTTTGTACTTGAACGATGTTGCCCATCGTGGACTTTTAGCAGTAAAGCCCAGTTGCTCTTGCTGTGCAAGGCTATTGACCTTGATGACGACCCCGTCGGTATCGAGTGGCAACGATTGTCTTTTCTTTTCCCAATGGTCGATGTAATCGAAGACTTCGTTGATGTTGCGGCACTTCTTGTAGGTCGGCGAAATTTGAAAACCCCACCGTTCCAATTTCTTGATCGATTCCTCGTGCGTATCGACATCGTTGTCTTCGCCGAGGAGGTAGTATAAGTAACAATCAAGCTTACGCCGTGCTACTTCCGACGAATCTTGCATCTTCACGGTGCCGGATGCAGTGTTTCGCGCATTGGCATAGGTTTCTTCGCCAATGTCTTCTCTTTCTTTATTGATTTGTTTGAATACTTCGCGTGGCAGGAAGACTTCGCCTCGCACTTCAAATTGCGCAGGGGCGTCTTTGGCATGTATGCGGAGCGGTAATGACCGGATTGTTTTCACGTTGGGAGTCACATCGTCGCCGCGCACACCGTCGCCACGTGTCACGCCGCGAACCAGCAAACCATTTTCGTACGAAATGCTGATCGACACACCATCAAACTTTAGTTCGCAGAAGTATTCGTAGGGCGCACCATCGAGGCCTTTGCGCACACGCTCATCCCAGTCTTGCAACTCTTCGCGCGAATATGTGTTTCCCAACGATAACATGGGATAGCGATGGTTCACCGTCGGGAAGTTCTTGGTGATCGAACCTCCTACCCGTTGCGTGGGTGAATCCGGTTGGCGTAATGCAGGATACTCCTTCTCAAGTTGAATGAGTTGATTTAATAACTGGTCGAACTCAAAGTCGGTAATTTCTGACTTGTTCTTCTGGTAATACAAGTCGTTGTGATAATTGACTTGTTTTGTGAGTTCTTCAATTAGCTTTCGAGCTTCCTTCTCTGTCATCGTGAGCGCAAATGAATCTTAAATTTAAGAGAATGGGGGAAAAAAATGCTACCTGCTGCCTGGGCTAAATGTTAGGTAGACCTGAGGAGGAGGCTACCGACCAAGGCGGCTGTTTCAGTTCTGAGCCTCGTGTCGCCAAGCGATACCTTCGTCCATCCTTTTTGTAAGGCAAGACTTAGTTCTTCGGGAGTGAAGTCGCCTTCCGGCCCGATCAGCAACGCACGACTGCCTGTAGGCGCCGCAAGCTTCTTCAAGTGGTCAGGGTTCGCTGAATCGACGTATGCGATGAATTTTTGATCAAACGCCCGGTCGACGATTTTGCTGAAGGGTGTCATGGGTTCGATGACGGGCAGCCAGCTCTGTTGGGACTGCTTCAACGCGCTCAGCGCTACTTTCAGCAACCGATCTTCCGAGAGGTGCTTCCTTTCACTTCGTTCGCACTGCATCAACGTGATCGCATCTATTCCAATTTCCGTCAGTTTCTCGACAAGCCATTCGATCCGGTCGGACTGCTTGGTGGGTGCGACAAAAAGATGGATTGGGTTCGTTCGTTTTGGGGTCTCTACCTGGTTAACGATTTCGAAGTGGCACTGGCGCTTGTCGATGTGCGACACCCGTGCTTCGGCGAATGCGCCTAGGCCGTCTGTAACTAGGATATGATCGCCAACTTCCAACCGTAGGACCTTGATGGCGTGGTGAGCCTCCGTTTCATCTAGGGTGTGTATCCCTTGTCGGAGCCCGGGTTGATAGAAGACATTCAAGAGATTAGCTGTAAAGCTCTTTCAGCTTTGCGACGAGCGCCACGTAATCTTGCATGGCTTTCTCCTTGGACAGTCCTTTTTTCTCGGCCCACGCGTCGAATTTGGCAATGGCTTTGAAATCGAAGCCACCGGGCCTGTCGCCTGACACATCACCATCGGTTGCCTGCTTGTAAAGGGCATAGAGTTCCAACAACTCCTCGTTAGAAGGACGCTTGGTCAATTGTTGCGAGGTAGCTACCGCTTTCTGAAATTCTTCCAACACGATTCTGACTGTTCAAGTGGTTCTCAACATTTCAATTAAGAATTGGGAGCGAACCCCCAATTCTTAATTCTAAATTCTTAATTCTAAATTCTAACTCCTTTTTCCGAGTTCCACGTACGGCCGCAATTGCGAACCGGTATAGATTTGGCGTGGGCGGCCGATCGGTTCTTTGTTTTCGCGCATTTCTTTCCACTGGGCGATCCAACCTGGGAGGCGACCCATGGCGAACATCACGGTAAATAAGTCGACTGGAATGCCGAGTGCGCGGTAGATGATGCCTGAGTAGAAGTCTACGTTCGGGTAGAGTTTGCGTTCTACGAAGTAAGGATCCTTCAGCGCGGCTTCTTCGAGCTTCATTGCGATTTCGAGCACGGGGTCGTTCACACCGAGTTTTTTCAGCACGTCATCGGCGGCTTTCTTGATGATCTTCGCGCGTGGGTCGAAGTTTTTATAGACTCGGTGTCCGAAGCCCATCAGTCGGAAGCCGCTGTTCTTGTCTTTTGCTTTTGCGATCCACTTGTCGGTGTCGCCACCGTCTTTGCGGATGCCTTCGAGCATGAGGATCACTTCTTGGTTGGCTCCACCGTGGAGGGGACCCCAAAGGGCGTTAATCCCGGCAGAGATCGATGAATAGATGCTTGCTTTGGAAGAACCCACGATCCGTACGGTAGAAGTCGAACAGTTTTGCTCGTGATCGGCGTGGAGGATCAGGAGTTTATCCAATGCATCGGCTACGACGGGATCTACCTCGTAGTGCTCCGCGGGAAGCGCGAACATCATCTTGAGGAATCGTGAGCAGTAGTCGAGCGAGTTATCTGGATAGTTCACAGGGTGACCTACTGCATTTTTGTACGCCCATGCAGCGAAGGTTGGCATTTTCGCAAGGGATCGCACGATGCTGAGGTACACGCCGTCGGCGCTGCGATTCGGGTCGAGCGATTCGGGATAGAATGCAGTTTGCGCACAGAACATCGAGGCGAGTACGCCCATGGGGTGCGCTGTAGACGGGAAGCCATCGAGGATCTTCCGGGTGTCTTCGTGCACCATTGTGTGAGTCTTGATGTCGTTGCTGAACTTCTCGAGTTGTGCCTTGTTGGGCAGTTCGCCAAAGATTAGCAAATAGGCTACTTCGAGGAATGTGGATTTGGCGGCCAAATCTTCAATCGAATAACCCCGGTACCGCAGGATACCTTTGTCCCCATCTAGGAACGTGATGGCGCTCTTGGTGGCGCCGGTGTTTTTGTATCCGAGGTCGAGGGTGACTGCCCCGGTTTTCTCCAGCAGTTCGCTGATATCAATCCCAACTTCATTCTCCGTGCCTTCTACCAAGGGGAGTTCATACGTCTTGCCGTCGATTGTCAATGTTGCCGTCTTTGCCATACTAATCAAATTTGCCCTAAAATAACCGCCAAACCCATCAGTTGAAAGGGTGCGGAATTAATTATTCCCCAAAATCATCGGAAGCCCGTCTTTGCTCGAACCCACAATCACAATCTTTGTGTTGGGCGACTTGGCAAGCTCTAAAGTGGCCTCTATGCCTCTCATTTTCAATAACTTATCTGATAGCGAGTTGTTGATGATATTGTTCGCCCGAGATTCACCTTCGGCGGCGATCCTTTTGCGTTCGGCTTCACTCTTCTCTTTTTCGAGGCGGAACTGATAGGCGAGGGCTTCCTGCTCTTGCTGGAGTTTGTTTTCGATGGCTGCCCTGATTTGATCGGGCAGTTTGATCGAGCGGATGAGCACAGCAGTCGTTCTGACGTAGTTGGCAGTCAACACCTTTTCCGTTTCAGAGATGATTGTGGTCTCCACTTCGGCTCTCTTGGTCGAGTAGATTTCTTCCGCCGTGTAGCGGGCCATCACTTGGCGTGTCATCGAACGCATCTCGGGGATCACCAATTTGCCAATGTAGTCTTTGTTGAATTTTTCGTACACGTAGCCAATCTTGTCAGGGTCGGGAAAGAAACGGATGGTCACATCTACGTGGATTGGCAGACCGTTCTTGTCGTTGATGTCCATCGTTTCATCGTTGGATTGCTCGGCGGTCTCATACAGAATGACATCGTTCCAGGGTGCTTTCATGTGAAGTCCGGGCTGCATCACATTGTCTTTATCCAGGCCGTTGGAGAGAGGATAAAACATGATCGCCTTTTCGGTTGCGCCGACGGTGAAGAAGAGACTGGAAGAGATTGCGATCAGTACGATCACGATCACAATGGTCCCGATGATAATGGGTAAACGTCGATTGTTCATAAGTTTGGTCTTGTAAGGGTTATGGTTTTGGTGTTTCGAATGATTCGTCTCGCGGCAACCCCAGCAGTTTGCCGATAATTAACATGCCATAGATGCTTCCCCACACTGCTTCGAGGATGCTGATGTTTCGGATGAGTCGAGTGGGGGACAACCCGGAGTCGACGCCACCTAGGATGCCGAGGCTGTAGCTCACGCACTCAGCATAGTTGGGTAATCCAAGTTCGATGGGAACGCCAAGACTTTCCGGCACTGCGATGGAGATAAGATCATAAAGGCTTCCAAAGGAAATCCCGATCATTAAATATATACATGCAGCGCCCCAGAGTTTATCGGAAGTGAAAAAGCCGCCACTGAAGATATCGCGTATGGCAAAGCCAATCACAGTGACCTCAATTGGAAACAGCAGGCTATGGATGATGAGTAAATAAGTTCTCCTATCGTTGACTTCGATCACATGATAGTAAGGAAACTCGACCAATGTACCTACCAGCACAATCCCTGAGAGTACGGCTAGAAAGATGATCAGCAACCCACGACTGGTGGTGAAGTTCCTTAGTAAGTCCCATAAGAGGAAAGCGTAGGCCGCCCCAAAAAGTGAGAACAAGGAAATGATCAACTTCGAAATTGAACTTTGTGAATCTTCTAAGATTGGCTGCGACAATGTGAGGCCGAACACGATGATGATCACTTGGATCACGACGATGTTCCGGTAGTCCTTGGTTTTCTCCTTCTGTAGCTCGGACCGGCTGAGGAGGTTCTTAAGGGTGAAGTTGAACATGGTAGTCCAAGCCTGAAATTAGCCAATTCCGTGGTGATGGGGTATAGGTGGCAAAAAATCGCTTTTTGGATGCCGTTTAGGCTTACTTTATCTTTGCACCCGGTATCTACAGGAATAACCGAAACCGTCAATTTGAAAGGACGACTGCTTTTTTGTCTTTGGCTGATCTTTACATTTTTTGCATTCGAGGCTTTCGCGCAGGACAATACCGATTTTGTTCAGTTTTTTGTCAACTCTGCGTCGCTTAATCCTTCGTACACCGGTGTCGATGGTCAGCCTGCTCTTTACCTAGGCTACCGCCGTCAGTGGGTTGGTGTGCCCGACGGACCGCAGCTCTCTCAGGTCAGTTTGCAAGGCATGCTTTCGAAGAAACTTAGTGGAGGTGTCACGCTCGTCGACAACAGCCGTGGTTTGCTATCGACCTCCATGGCGATGTTTACGGGCGGGTACTATGTGCAGCTCGCCGAAGAAAAGATGTTAAGATTCGGCCTTTCGGTGGGGACTGCCTGGAACCGGGTCAACACAGCCGGTGTGGTAAATGCCGACCCCAACGACCCGGCACTACTCAACGCCGTGTCCAATAATTTCTTTGTTCAAGGTAACGCGGGCGTGTCGTATCACTCCAAGTCGTTTCATGTTGGCCTTGCCTTGCCACAGTTGTTTCAACCTTCGTATGCGTCGGTCGAGGCATTCAACCTCACAAAGGTATCGCCATTCCAAAGCGTCGTTGTTCATGCATCGAATCGTTTTTACTTTAATAAGAATAAGAACGTCTTCGAACCATTTGCGATTTACCGATACAACCAAGCGGGCAACTCACAATATGAAATAGCGGCGTTGGTGCACCTGCAAAATCAAGTGTGGGCGGGAGCCTCGTACAGGCAAGGACTAGGCGCATCGGCGTTGGCGGGCATCAAACTCAATAAACTATTGGCGTTGGGTTACTCTTTTTCGATGGGTGTTTCAAAGACGAACCAAATCGTGAAGCCTTCTCACGAGATCCACTTGGCACTTCTATTCGGGAAACGTCATAAGGACGCGGTGGGTATTTACTCGTTCGTCAACACCGACAAGGAAAAGAAGAAGAAAACTCCTGCTCAACTCGCGGCAGAAAGGAAAGCGAAACAAGAGGAACTCGCGAAGAAGTACAAGGACACAAACGTCCACAACCAGCAGAAGCCAGCGCAAAAGCAACCCGAGACGAAGAAGGAGCCTGTTGTGGTGCAGCAACAACCTCAGCCGGAGAAGACCCAACCGACGCCTCAGACCAAGGAACAACCTACACAAGTTCAGGTCCAACCTCAGCCAAAGAAGGATTCTGTGGTGATGGTGGTGCCGACGCCTCAGCCTGAACGCCACGAGTTTGTACGACGCGCTCACAATAAGAATGACCTGGAGTCAGGAACATACATTATTGTAGGGGCATTCCGGTCGGAGGCGAATGCGAAGAAGTTCCGGTCGGAGTTGGTCAATATGGAATACGCTGACGCCGATTATGGATTCATTTCCGCGCGCAATCTCTGGTACGTATTCCTTGGGTACGACAAGGATGTGAACGCCGCGCGCACGCTTCGCGACAAGTTCCGGCAAGAAGACGTGTTTAAGGATGCGTGGATTTTGACTGTCGAGTAGCCTGATTCGTCGGCCCGTTCATTCGTTCGCGTTAAAACGAATGAACGGGGCCAACGAAATGAATGGCTAAATCAGAACGGCTTTTTCTGGATCCCAGTTGATTACCTTTTTCTCGAAGTAGCTCTTGTTGGCAAGCAATGCGGGGCCGCCGGCACGCATTCCAAAGAGAGCATCTTCCTTAATCGGTTTGCCCTCGCGAATGCCCGCATAAAAATTCAAGTGGTGATCCAAGTTGGCGCTGTAACGCTCGGGTGCTTTGTATTCAGCATCTGGTTCTATCACTTCAGGCTTGGGTTCAGGGAAGTTGGCTTTATACCACTTTTCGTACTCCTTCTGTTGAGCTTCGGTAAACGTGTTAAAAGTATCCCATCCTCCGTAGCCCGGATTTTTCTTAATCCGGTTGCGAATCAATTTCACGCTTCCCCAACCGAGGATGATCGCGCCTTCGGAACCGATGAGACGAAGTGATTCACCGTCTTCGCTTCCATCAACAAAATTCACGCGCATTTGCATCGTATGGGCTGCGTGCTTCGAAGTCTCTGGATAATCAAACAGTGCAGCCATTACGTCTGGGGCGTCGCGACCGTCCTTCCAATAGCGGAGCCCGCCCGTCGCGAAAGCCCGAACAGGACCGTTTGAGCCGGTGACGGCGTGGATACCTGTAAACAAGTGAACGAATAAGTCGCCGGCGACCCCAGTTCCATAGTCGTTGTAATTCCTCCAGCGGAAAAAGCGTACTGGGTCGTAAGGCATTTTCGGAGCGTCGCCGATGAATCGATCCCAATCCACGGTGTTGTTCTTCGCGTCGGTCGGGATGGAGTATTGCCATGCCCCATTGGCGCTGTGGCGGTCGTTCTGTGTTTCTACCAAGACAAGTTGACCGATTGCTCCGGACTCATAGATTTCGCGTGCTTTATCGGTCACGATCGAAGAACAGCGCTGACTTCCGACTTGGAATACGCGCCCGGTTTTTTTCTGTGTCGCAATGACGTCCGCACCTTCTTCGAGCTTGTGTACCATGGGTTTTTCACAATACACGTGCTTTCCTTTATTCATTGCTGCGATGGAGATCCGGTCGTGCCAGTGGTCGGACGTTGCGATAATCACCGCGTCGACGTCTTTGCGATCGAGGATCTCCTCGTAGTTCTTTGTGGTAAAGAGGTCTTTGCCGTACACTTCCTTGGCATGGTCAAGCCGACCGTTATAGAGATCGCAGGCGCCGACAATTTTGACACCGGGTACAAGCGACGACCAGCTTGCGTTGCTGAAGCCCATGATGCCCATGCCGATCACGGCCACATTCACATGGTCGTTCGCAGCGTACTTCTTGAAATCACGGTTGGGTTCGTCGAGGGTAATGATCTTCTTGTTGTGGAAGGCATTTCCGACTGCGGGCAAGGCGGCAGCGCCGAGGGCAGTCCCGGCAGCTTTCTTGATAAAGTCGCGACGCGAGGATTTAGAACTCTTCATTATTTACGGAGGTTTAAAATTGGAACGTTGGCCTAGTGGCGCTTACCACTCAAACGAAAACTGACGCATTGCTGCGAAGGGCTTCGTCGGTCGTGAAACGCTGTCTAGCAGGAGTAAAATGTACCTCTAAATGGGGACAGCCGGAAACCTTTGATAAAAAAAGTCCATTGTTATAAATGAAAAAGGCCGCCCGTATGGACAGCCTTTTTAGTATTTGGTTGAACAATGAACCGTTACATGGGCGATCCATTGCTCGATCCCTCCGACGAGGCAGGCGACTCCGGAAAGAGAGGAGTCTCTGGCGCTGGAGGAGGAGTGGGGGTTGGTGCTGGAGCTGGAGCAGGCTTCGGTGCAGGAGCTGCCTTCTTTGCAACCTTCTTCGGAGTCGGCTTCTTCTTCGCTACCTTCTTAACCACTTTCTTCTTGGCGACTTTTTTCTTCGCGGCTTTTTTAGCCACTTTCTTCACAGCTTTTTTGGCTGCCTTCTTCGCTACCTTTTTTGGTTTTGCCTTTCCTTTCTTGGCGGCCTTTTTCTTCTTAGCCATAGTGGGGAAATTTTGAATTGGGTTGGTTTCTGTTTTTGATTTTGTGCATCAACTTTGTATGCGTGTTAAAGATAAACAAGATTTGATATTTTGAAACGCGGACGTCAAATATTAATACTCATTTGTGGAGACAATCATTGATCGAAGGTGAGGATGGGGTAGGCTATTCGTTGCGAAGGACCGTTGACGGGTTCGTGAGCGAAGCCTTGATGGTCTGGAAGAGGATGGTGACCATCGCCAACAATGACAGACCGCAGAGGCAGACGACGAAGTAGCCGTACGAAAGCGTCAGCCTGTAGGAGAACTCCGAGAGCCACTGTGTCGACAGGTACCAAGCGAGCGGTGCGCCAATCGCAAAGCCCATGATTACCAGTTTCAGAAAATCGAAGGTGAAAATCCGAACGATCGTAGACGCCGACGCGCCGACCACCTTTCTGATGGCAACTTCTTTCTTGCGTTTCCGGAATGTGAAGAGGCTCAGGCCATACAGTCCGAGGCAGCCAATCAGGATGGCGAACCCGGAAAACACGGTGGCGATCTTGTTCAGCCGGTCTTCCCGCTCGTAAACGGTATTCAGTTTTTCATCGAGGAAGAAATAGTCGAAAGGACTCTCAGGGACCATTTGTTCCCAGTTCGACCTCAGGAAGGCGAGCGCCTGCTGGGCCTGGTCCAATTGCAACCGAACCATCACAAACCGAGTGAAAAAATCGCGACTCTTGGCAAAATCACACTGGAGCATGATCATTGGAGTAATGGTTTGCTTCAAAGAGGCAAAATGAAAGTCTTCGGTGACGCCAACGATCTGGAGCTTTCCTTCGAGGGTACCTTCTACCACTTTCCCAACCGCTTCGACTGGGGTCCATCCCCATGTCTTGCACAACGACTCGTTGATAATGGCGTAGTAGCCGGGCGCCGTAATGTCGCGGTTGAAGTCGCGACCAGCCAACAGCTTGATCCCCATCGTTGCCACGAAGTCGTTACGCACGAAGAGGCACGGATAGAACGACTCAGTTTCTTCGCCTTCTTTCTTGTAATTCGATGACTGGTAGTCTTTCCCGATGAGCGTGTTCGTGCTGCTCACGGCTACGATCGCGGGGTTCGTTAAGATGCGTTCTTTAAAGGTCTCGTAGTTGGGGACAAGCGATAGGCGCTGCACGGGGAGCACGACCAGTTGCTCGCGGTCGAAACCCATCGGCGTAGCTTTCATGAACTCGATTTGCCGGTAAATGACGAGCGTCACCACGATGAGGACCGTCGAGATGGCGAACTGGAGAACGGTGAGAACTTTTCGGAAAAGGGACTTCCCACCCTGCGCGTTTCCGGCCGACCGAAGGACCCGCACGGGATCAAGGCTGGATAGGTAAATGGCAGGATAGATGCCCGAGATCAAGCCTGTTAATATTCCGATCGCGACCATCAAACTCACGACTCCTGGCCGAAATAGCTCGGCTGCCGTGAAGTCTTTGCCAGCCAATGCATTCAACGATGACAACAACAGGAGCGCGAGCAATCCGGAGGTCGCCAACGCGACCAGCGAGATCATGACGGATTCAAAGATGAATTGAAGGAACAGGCGCCGTTTACTAGCGCCGGTCACTTTACGAACGCCAATCTCCTTGAAGCGATCGGTGGCTCTGGCGGTCGTTAGGTTGATGAAGTTGATGATCGCGACGAGCAAAATCACCAACCCGATGATGCTGAAGATGTTGATGTTGCGGGCATCACTCATGACGCCTATTTCGTAGTCGGATCGAGAATGAAGATAGATGTCGGTGACTGGCTGTAGGTTGAGCTCGGCCTCATCCCTGATGGAAGGGTGATAGTATTTCAGCACGAAGGCTGGCATCTGGTCCTGAAGGATTTGCCTGTCATTGGCATCTTTGAGCAAGACGTACGTCCATACGGGATTCCAGTACCAATTCTTTTCTGGTATGTTAAAGCCAAGTGCAGGAAGGCTAGTCATGGACGCTAAGAAGTCGAACTTGAAATGAGAATTGGATGGCACGTCCTGAATCACGCCGCTCACTTGCATCTCGTACTTCCCTTCGAAACGGATTGACTTCCCAATGGCGTCGGACGTCCCAAAGTACCTATTGGCAGTCGACTCGGTGATCACCACGAGTCCAGGGCCCATCAACGCGCGATCGGGATTCCCCTTTAGGAATTGATGGTCGAATACTTTGAAGAAGCCAGAATCGGCAAAGAAGAATCTAGGCTCGTTGAAGGGTCTCGAAACGCCGTTTTCCTCCTGCACGACCGACAGTGTTGAGGCCTGGAAATTGAACAATCGAACTTGCTCTTCGACGAGGTCTGGGAAGTCGTTTTGGAGCGTCGGGCCGGAGGGAAAGGGGAGACTTGACGATTGCTCCTCACTGTCACCGCCTTGGATCACCCTGAAGATTCGATTTTTCTTGGAATGATATTGATCGTAGGAGAGTTCATCATCGACGAACAAGAGGATACACATCACACATGCCAGTCCCAATCCGAGTCCGGAGATCGTGACAAAGGAATAGACTTTCTCTTTCAAGAGTTGACGCCACATCATTCGCCACATAATCGATTGGATTTTGACACAATATATAATGCATACAATTGCGTTGTGAGCCGTTGATCAGAATACCGCAAGCGAGTGGAGACTAGATGTTCCTTGTCGTGAAGTACCCTTACCCTCGGGCGCCAAAGCCTTTGACCTAAGACCTCTTTGGTTTAACTATGCCTTTATAATGACTAGGATTGTAGTTTGATCAAGG
The DNA here is from genome assembly GCA_044226945.1 of Cyclobacteriaceae bacterium. Taxonomy (GTDB): domain Bacteria; phylum Bacteroidota; class Bacteroidia; order Cytophagales; family Cyclobacteriaceae; genus ELB16-189. The sequence continues at coordinate 110,351 of JBGAGB010000001.1, forward strand.
AAAAAGAGCTTTTCGTCACTGGTAGATGCCTATTTCACTCATTGTCCCGTTCTCACCGAATAAACTCTGGGGTTATGCGCCAATTGATTCTTGGATTTTTGCTGATTTTAGGAACGGGCTTGGCAACAGCGCAACCAAATGAAACGTATGTCGCGTCAACAGAGAGCCCAATGGTTGTGCGCTCGTTTTTCGGCGTACCGACTCACATCGATTCCGACAAGGCAACGTGGCGCTTGACGCTTTCCGGTTCAGGCGAGTCAGGAACCTTTATTCTGGACGGTCAATGGGGATTTCATGTTGATAATGCGACGTGGGAGATTCGTGGCACTCTTAACGACGTGAAGGGCACGTGGAGAAAAGATCACCAACTGAAGAACTATACGGTCGCGACAGTGATCACTTTAACACGTGATGATGGCAAGGGGGAACCGCTATCGTTGTTGAGGCTCGACGAAAACCTATTGCAAATCCTAGATCGCGAGGGTCGGCCTGTGAAAGGCGGTGGTGGGTGGAGCAACACACTTAACCGCTTGGAGCCGACACGTTCGACTGGAATTTTCTTTGGGTGGGGTGGCGACTCTGTTTCTAGAATCGATCGACAAAGGGGATACTTTGAACTCCAAGGTCGGTCGCCATCGGCTCTTATCGCTAACGAACTAAATATCGAGCGTCCAACGGATCAACTTACCATGAAACCGTGGCCTAAAATCAAATGGCGTATCCGATTCAATATTGACTCATCGACGGGCGAGCCCACCACCTTCGAAATGACTCATGTTCTCAATCGGCAGAAGGTATCGACCGGCCCGTGGTCAATTGAAAAAGGGTTGGGACGCAATGCCAGTGCGATTGTGTATGTTTTGAAGAATGTGAACTCGAATCAAACTCTATCCCTCCTTAAAGTAAGTGAAGATGTTTTCTTGATCCTGTCTAAGAATGGCAGCCCTTTCGTAGGCAGCACAGAATTTAGTTACACGTTGAATCGCGTGGAGTAGTGCTCAGCGTGACGCCCAAATCTTGCCCCACCAACTTGATTGGCGTTTGTCGGCGCGGGCGAGTCCTCGGAATATTCGTTCTACACGGTCGTCAGTTGTTCGATCGCCACCTTCGACCAAGTCCCGAACTATGAGCGGCGATTGCACGTTGATCGTTATTCCAGCCCGGTGGGCCAAGCGCGCCAAGGCAGTGGCTTCTGTTGAAAAGTCAGCCAACGTCGATCCGATATCACGCGTTTTGTGCGCCCTTAACCTGAGTTCTATGCCCTCGTGGAGGAGCATGCGGTCGTTGTCAATCACTCCTAGCAAGGCATGGGAAAACCCCTTGTAGGGCAAACGGAAGAATTCAAGTTTGTGTGCGGAGGTGACCCACTCAAATGCGGAAAGCGGCGATCACTTTGAATGGTGGTTGGTTCTTCCAGCGAAACCGCGATGTCGCGTAACAAGGCTTCGTCGGCACTCAGGACGGCGTCCACGAAAGTGTGTTGAAAAGCGAGGTGAAAAGGAGGTGGTGTGTCGCGACGGACAAGATTTGGAAACCGATGATCGGCGCCCAGCCTCTGTAACTCCAACGAAAACTTTGCTGCATTGTAAAAGTTGCCTCGGGCGTGTTCCCAATGCCGGGCGAGGGCATGCGTGCGTGCCAGTTGTTGAAATGCGAGGCTAAGAGGTGCGGCCCATGCAGCGAACTGCAGATCGGTGACTCTGGATGATTTATCGATCAATTTATCAAGTGCCACTTCTTGGCGTTGAATGGAATCGATCAATTGTGGAGAAGACCCGCTCATCTTCGAATTCGGTTCCGGGAACCAAGTCTATTTTTGATTGCCTTTCTCCATTTGTGCGATGATCTTGCCCACCTCAGCTTCGGTGGATTTCAATCTCTTCTGGCAGTAGGCAATCAATTCGGAGGCGCGTTTCACCTTCTCGGCTAGTATATCGATGGATACGGTTTCGTCTTCGATTTCTCGCGCGATTTGTTCTAACTCGGCGTAGGCAGATTCATACGTGAGGTTCTTCTCCATCTTTTGTTGTTTTGTCGTCGGCGCGGGCGACCACTTTCCCATCGGCAAAGATAATATCTAGACGGTTGCCAACCTTCACATCGGCGGCCCGGGTCACGATTTTGTCACCAACGCGCACCATCGTAAACCCACGCTTCATCGCACTCTCCGGACTTAAGATGCGGAGTACCGATTCCATGTGGCCAAGTTCGGCCCGTCGCCCGCGCATGAGCTGCTGCGAGAGTCGAGCTACCCGTTCGCTGGCGCGCTGGAGGTCGAGCGAATTTTCATTGATCATGTTCTTGGGCTGAGAAGTGAGTCTCAACCTGAACTGTGTTAGCAATTGATGTTGATCAAATAGAATCAGTCGTGCCTTTTCGGCGAGCGTTTGTCGTACAAACTGTAGATCTTCTCGGCGTTGGTCGACGACGCGGCGAGTATGGTGCATCACGCGTAGGTTGGTGTTCGCCAACCACTGGAAGTTAGTTGAAATCTGCTGCTGCGACCGAATCACGATTTGACGCTGCAAGTCGAGTAATGAGTCTTCATAGTTCTTGTTGTGAGCGAGGATAAATTCGGCTGCTTTCGTCGGCGTTTTGGTGGGTGTATGCGCCATCAAATCGGCGATCGTCTCGTTCTTTTGATGACCAATTCCAGTAATGATTGGAATGGGGAATCGAGCCACGGCACGTCCCACTTGGTAGTTGTCGAAAATCAGGAAGTCTGTTTGTGCACCGCCGCCGCGGATAATCACCACTACATCGTACGCGATTCCGCTTTGGAATACTTCTATGATTTTACCAAGGAGCTGCTCGGCGTTGTGTTCACCTTGAACGACGGTGTCGTAAGCATCGATCGTAAACTTGTAACCATGGGGATTGTTTTCCAGCGTGTGACGAAAGTCTTCGCCACCCGCTGAAGTCTTCGACGAGATGATTGCAATGCGCTGGAGCACCGCGTTGAGCCGAAGTTGATTGTTGCGCGTCACGAAGCGATCGCCGTTCCATTCCACGTACCCGGGATTTTCACGCACGAGTCGTTCCAACACAGCTTGCCTTTGTTGCTCGAGTACTCCCAGAGTGAAACTTGGGTCGATGTCGTTCAAATTGAGTTGAAGACCGTACACCGGGTGGTACTCGACCGACACATTGACGAGGACTTGTATGTTGTTGGTAAACCTTTGCCCGGTCGTTCGCTCGAATTCGTCAATTCTTTGTGACCCAATTCCCCAGGCTTTTGCCCCAATCTTTGCAATCAACCGGTTCGACGATGTGTCTTTTTCGACGAGTTCGAAGTTGTGATATGATTTTTGATCGCGGTAGGTATGACTTGTTACATCAGCCACCACCCACCATGAAAGCCCGCCGAGTCGTCCATGGAGCGTTTCGCCAATGACATGGTTGAGTTCCGAGAGTTTCAGGTGGTTCACAACTCGAAGGTATCGCTTTGAAGGCTATTTTAAGCGTGGAGTTGGTTCATGGTGGATGCTGTCGGGCGAGAACCAAATGTCCATCCTTCTTTCCGATGGTGTGCCGGCCTCGTATTTGCCAATGTTGCCGATGAATTCGTAGGTCTCACCTTTCACGCTCGTCATGATGTGCACGATATAATTGCCTTCTGTCGTGTCGAATTGAGACAGGTGCAACCATGCATTTCGCGACATGCCCGGGCTTATTTCATAGATTTTGGTGAGAAGCGTATCGCCACTAGCCCTAATGAATACCGAATCGATTGGAGCGTCGCTTTTGTTGTGCACCACGAAATTGACACCACGCGGATCTTCGCATCCGGTCAATAACCAGAACAGGCTTACACCGGCTACGAATTTGTACATCAACCAAAAGTTTCGCGCAAGTTACAACACTCATGCGACTTTCAGCTTTTCAGTAAACTGCTTTAACAAAGAAAATCGCCCCGCCACATTCGCGCTGTCGGACAACACTAACGTTTACGGTTTGTATTGCGCGGTTTTGGGGTGAAACGTTTGCCAGCTGTGCCAGAATTCTTGATAGGCCTTTATTGGGATAAGCTTACTTCCGTCGACTGACCGGCCCGCTAAATCGTAGGTGTTTTTTTGTCCGATCAACGAGTCATTTCGGATGATGAACGTCTCTTCAAGAGACCTTTCGAAGGCGAAAAAGCTTAAGCCATCCTCGGCGAGGCCCACCACGACTGGCTTTGAGCCAACAGTAAGTTCGATGAGTTGTTTCTTTTGAAGATCGCGCCAATCGATCGCGGTGGAGTTTCCGTCCACGTCTAAGCCCAGCACCCACGATTTGTCACGCCAAGCGAGCGAATCGGTTCGCGTGAGTTGACCACGGCTGCGACCTTTTTCGTATCGCCCCACCGTGTCGTAACGCGTTTTGAAATTTGGATCGAACTGCAACACAAGCCCGTTCGGGTATAATTCGAAAAACTTCTTCAATTGAAGTTGCGAAGAGCTCACCTCTGATAATTGCAGGCCTTTGCGATCGCCGGTGATTGCTTCGCCGTTCGCCTGTCGCCACCAGCTACGGGTAGTCGCGTCTTCGAACATCGCGTTGAAATGATCCATTCCGACCAATCGAAAAGTCTCGGGCTTGCCTTCAACCACAGGTTCGAATACGCGCCCTGTGCGGCACACGTTGCAGTACGTCACCATCACGGGCAGTCCGCCAACGGTGTCGCGCACCTGATGATGGTATTGAATTGACCGAATTGGATATGCTTTGGCCACGTGATTGTGGTACACAGCCACCACGATGCTGCTGTCGGTTAGTGCATTGGAATCCATCGGCTTGAACACAAGATGCTCGGGTTGCAGGAACATGTGGTCGGCAGTCATTTGAAAATTGAAGGCGTACACGATCCCAACTACAGGGACTATAGCAATGATCGCCAGCCAATACCGTCGTGCCGTGAACGCTCCGACACTACCGATCATGATCATCAGTCCAAAGAGAATCCGGAACCACCAACGATAGGAGTAAAGGAAATAGGCAAAGTCAATTGAATTCATCCGTTGACTGCCGGGCATGGGCATAATGAAGTAGACGTTTGCCACCTCGAATAAGGCGAGGCCTAGAAGTCCGAAGTAGAATAGCTTTTTCATAGTTAATGCAATGGGTTATAATTCGCGTATCCTTCTTCGGCGCGCGTGGCGGCTCGGTTTACATAGAACATTCGATCTTGCGGTGCCCACGTTCCCAAGCCATCGACATACCGATTGAACATGCAAAACGCGGCGGCGATCAACACTGTATCATGGATTTCCTTATCGGTGGCGCCATGTTCTTTAGCGCGAAGCACATGAGCACCTGTCACGGCTTTTCCTCCCTTTTGCACGGCCCGTGCAATTGCGAGTAGGGCTTTCATTTTATCGCTGATGGGCATCGATTCTGGGTTGCGCTTGACGGAATCGATAAACTCCATGTCGCATTGCAAGTAGTGTTGCGCGATCCCACCGTGAGCGTTCTGGCAAAAGAAGCAGTCGTTAAGGGATGACACGTACGTGGCAATGAGTTCACGATCGCCCCTCGAAAGCGAGTTGTCGCTCCTGAGTAGGACCTCAGCTAGGTCATTTAAAGGCTTCGACGTTTCGGGACTAAAAGCCATCGGACCACGAATTCCGGGGAGTCCTTCCGGTAATTGAATGTGTGCCATGTTATTTATGATTCTTTGGTACTACGTAACCAAGGGTTGCCAGACGTTTTCCCATGGGTTCGTAATCTTTTGAGTCGGTGGGTGTGAGGGTTGCCAAACCATCCACGTATCGATTGAACAGGGAGAATGTGGCGGCGATCAGTACAGTGTCGTGGATATCCCGGTCCGTGGCGCCATGCTTTCTGGCGAGGTCAACGTCGGCATCCGTAACCTGTTTGCCATTTATTTGAACTTTTCCGGCGATTTGCAGGAGCGCTTTCATTTTTTCGCTCAAACCTTCGGTAGGCTGTTGATGTATCACGCAGTCAACGATGTCACGTTGATCACCATACAGTTCGCGTGCTGCGGCGGCGTGACTGCTCATGCAAAAGGTGCATTCATTTCTTGCCGAAACGTGAGTGGCGACGAGTTCACGTTCTGCTGGTGTGAGAGGAGATTCACCCCGGAGCAGTACTTGGGCGAGGTCGTAGAGATGCGTGCCCGTTTCGGGGCGATACATGGCGAGACTCCTGATCCCGGGAACCCCTTCTGGTAAGTCTATATATGGCATATTCTATTGGTTCAATGGTTTCGATTCTCTGTCAAAGTAAAGTGAGATAAAGCCGACGACGAATATCGCTGTAAATGCTAGGAGGGCGTTTCCATACCCGCCGAGCGAGGTGACCAAAACGCCCACGAAAAAGATCGCTAGCGTAGTGATGATCCTGCCTGCGTTGAAGCAGATGCCTGTGTAAGTGCCTCGAAGATGGTAGGGGAACAACTGAGGGATGTAAATCGACAAAAGTCCCTGACTGATTCCGAAGCACATCGACAAGAGTGCAAGTTCCGGATAAATTGCGTTTGAGAACGTGCTGTTCAATCCGAAAAGGAGGACTGCCATCACCATGCAACCTCCAAAGCAAAGCATCATTGCCTTTCGAACACCGAGCGCATTGGAGATCCACCCAGACGCAAGTCCACCCAGCAGGCCCCCACCGCCGAGCAACATCATGGCGATTGGTCGTTCAGTTTGCCCGTTCGAATCGGTGAGCAATGTTTGAACCCAAGTTGGTATCCACGAGAACATGCCCCATAACCCGATCAGCATCGACCCAAAAATCAATGTACCCCGAATTAAATTTCTCCGATCTCGATGATTGCCTTCTCCATCTGGCCGATGGGCTTGAGTTTTTGCGTCTTTCCATTTGGTCGACTCGGTGACAAACAGAATCGTCACGATAGCCAGTGCAATGGGTATCAACCCGACGAGGAAGGCGCTTCTCCAACCTCCGAGTAAACTCACCAATCCGGAAGAGAAGATTCCGATAGGGAAGCCGATCGAATCCATCCCCAAGATTACCGAAAGTGTCTTTGACGGCCAGACTTCTGAGAGTAGAGTGGGGGTGATCACAAGGATACCACCGACCGAGAACCCCGACCAAAGACGCAAGAAGACGACCCATTCCCACGAGGGTGCAAAACTGACGGCGGCGGTAAAGACTCCAAGGAGCCCTACAGCCAAGGCGAGTGACGAGCGTCGACCGATTCGATCGCTCAGGTAACCCCAACTAAAGCCTCCGATCGTCCAACCGGCAATGTAAACGGCGTTGATCCAAGCACTCGTTTGCCCAAGGTCCGACGTGCTTGAGGTTGCCATCAAATCGCCGACAACGATTGGCAAGTAAACCGACATGAGTGTCGAGATGAGACCCGCCATCACATTGCCTAGAAAACAGGCGATGAACGTGAACCAAGGAGAGGTGCCGACGACGTCGACACCTCCCACTTCGATTGACTGAAATTCTATAGACGTGTGTGTTGACATCTAGCGTAGTAATTCGTCGAATGTTAAACTCACATAATACACGGCCCCAATGGAAGGTGATCCATAAGCCTGGTATACCTTGTTGTTGAAAAGGTTACTGGCGCCTACTTTCAAGATAGACTTGATTGGCAGCAACTTGTAGCTTACCTGTGCGTCTACAATTGAAAAGGCTTGGATTGTACCCGGTCGAAGTTGGTTGAATGTACTTGTCCACTCGTATTGATCTTGCCACCTCCAAGCGACGTTAAAACCGAGGTGATCGGTGACTCGGTGATTACCAAAGGTAAGGGTCGTCCTATATTTCGGAGTGTTGAACGCCGGGATGTTGTTCGGGTTGGCGTCCAAGATATTGAACGAAGCGTAAGTCATATTTCCGCCAATCGTGTAACTGCGCGGCAGGAGGTAGGTTACACCCACCGTAGCACCTGTTGCCGAAACGCGATCTGCCGCATTTGTATAAAGCTGGTATAAGTGACTTTTTCCGTTCAATAGATCGAAGGCCGCCGCTGGGTTAATCTTCCCATCCGGACCGAGTACAGGACTATTCGGTTCCATTACGACCGTGTTGAGCAAGAAGTCCTTGTATGCCGAGTAGTAATAGTTCACATCGATCAGCAGCGAGTTGTTGATCATTCCTTTATAACCTACTTCAAATACCTTCACCTGCTCCGGTTTGATGTAGGCTACGTCGGATTTTTGCAGCAGGTCTTTGGTTTGGGCCACTGCATCTGGTGGCGCAGCGCCTTGAGCAACGGCTTGACCAAAAGCTCCAAAGAACGGTCCAAGTGAAGCGGACGTGAACGAGTTTTGATAGACGGACATGTCGCGACTATTTGCCGGTACACCACCCAGTATTGTGATCGGTCCGGCGTTGAGCTTGATGTACTGGTCACCGGGCGTCGGGTTGCGAAACCCTGTTTGGAACGACGTGCGGATGTGGTGATTCTTCGCAACGGTATAAACCGCTGATGCACGAGGTGTGAAACGCCCCTGGAAGTTCTGATTCTTGTCGTATCGAGCGGAAGCCGTCAACTTAAGTTTCTCTTGAAGCAATTTCTTGCTCGCCTGCACGAATGCTCCTCCTTCGTTTATAAATATATGCCCGCCCTTGTCATCGAATAAGGTTCCGTTGGTGAACATATTGTAACGACGGAAGTTTCCGCCTACCAACAAGTCGATAAACTTAATCTTCGACGAGAAGTCATACTGACCTTCCACGTGGGAGAGTTGACTTTGACTTAGGATTCCAGCGCCACTCAAACCCTGGGTTTTGATCAATCGCGATTTCTCGCGGTCGAAGTCTGCCGTTCCCGGGAGGTAGCGCCCCTGGTCGGCAAATGCCCGAGCAATGGCGTGGTTGGCGGAAGTGACGCCAGGGATATTCCCAGTGTATGCTTGTTGATACCGGTTGAACCACATGTCATCGGCTTGGCTTTCAGGGACGATATTGCCATTGAGGTCGCGGACCCAAGTTTTATTGATCAACTGTCCTAGCCCTTTGGCGTTGTAAGAATCGTGCGAGTCTTCGATCGTCGTATAGCCCCTCAAGAAGAAGTTTGCACCTTTCCACTCGGCCTTATGCTGCTGTAAAGTGAAGTTGTTGATGGAAAAGCGATTGCTCCCGGTGTAGTTGGCTGTTCCTTGCCCGAAATTGTATTGGTAACTCAAAACCGAATTTTCGGTGATTTTATAGTGCAGCGAACCATTGAGCTTCAAACTGTAAACGTTGTAGTCGGTCAGGTCTCGTTCTTCGTAACCAGTACGCGAAACGCGACCCACGCCGGTGAGTGTCCGCGCCTCATCGTCTCCGTAGATGTTGAGGGCATTTCGCGCGGGGTTATTGTCGCCACGCTGGTTTTCTGGTGTGCCGGCGTCTACGTCGGTGTAGTTGGTAGCATAAAAATCGAGGCCATAGAAATACGAAGCATTCACTTTTACGGCGAACTTATCTTTAAACACCTTTGCGTAGCGAAGGGCGTAGTCTCCTAAGACGTGCGGGCTCGCAAGTTGTTCGCCAATATGATTAACACCTACTTTTGCTTGTGCACTGAGTCCTTGATATTGGAATGGGTCTTTCGTCCGCATCATGAGCACTCCATTGAATGCGACAGGTCCATATAACGCCGACGCTGCCCCCGGGATCAATTCCGCGCTCTCCATGTCCAGATCGGAAACGCCAAAGAGGTTACCAACGGCAAACCCTAATCCAGGAGTTTGATTGTCGACGAAATCGACTAACTGCAAAAACCGCGAGTTGCCAGTGCTGTTGAAGCCCCTCGTATTGATTTGGTTGAATGTCAACCCGCTCGTCACCATCTCCACACCTTTTAGGTTTTGAAGTCCGTCATAGAAACTTAGAGAAGGTGTGGTGCGGACATCGAGCGTGTTCATCTTCTCGATTGCAACCGGCGATTCGAGAATATTTTCATCGACGCGCGACGCGGTAAAAACGACTTCGTTGAGTACTTCACTCGCTTCTTTTAGCGTGACTTCAATGGAAGAAGTGGAAGATTCTATAGCAACTTCTTGTCTTCCGAAACCAATCATTGAGATCACGAGCGTGAAAGGGGGTTGAATGGCGGTGTTGATTTCAAATCGCCCATCAGGTCCTGTAACGGATCCCGTTACCTTGCCCTTGATAATTACGTTGGCCCCGACGACTGGCTGTTGTTGTTCGTCGGTTACCGTTCCTGTGATTCGATTTTGTGCGCGCGCTGAGCCAAAGCAAAGAACAGCAGCGCATATAATTAGTAAAAGTTTATTCATCGGGGTGAATGTATGTGATCGTCATTCCGTAGGCGACGCCAGTCATCGAGTTGATTTGGCGTGTCGTCTCGGCGACGTTATTTTTTCTTCAAATGATCGTACCCTTGAGGGAGGCGCTGATAACCGATCGTGGTCAAGCGGTCCGCCAAGGTGTTGTAATACTCCGGTGATTCTGGTAGGCGCGTGCCCATCCCATCCACGTACCGGTTGTAGAGACAGAAGAGCGCTGCGATCAATACCGTGTCGTGTATTTCAAGATCAGTGGCTCCTGCCTTCTTTGCACGTTGCACCGACGCTTCAGTGACATGCTTCCCTCCAACTTGCACTTGTTTGGCAATCGCCAGTAACGCTTTCAACTTCTCGCTCACTGGTGCCGACTCGAGATCTTCTTTCACGAGTTTCGACGTGTCGCATTCACCGAGTAGCTTGTCTGCAGCTGCCGTGTGAGCAGCGGTGCAGAATTTGCAATTATTTCCATGTGAGACCACTGTCGCGATCAGTTCGCGTTCTCCTTCTGTGAGTGTGTTCGGTCCGCGAAGTAAGAACTGCGTCAATTCGCGAATGGGAGCTGCTGTATCTTTTCGATACTCAAGTAAACCAGTGATGCCTGGTAAATGATCTTCCAGTGGAATGTAAGGCATGTGAAGCAAGGGAATGAAATGAAAGGATTACTAAGTGCTGTTAGAAAAACAGCCTGCCGGAAACCCAAACCAAAATGGAAACCGGACAGGCCGTTTCATGAACTCACCCCGGGAAAAACCCTTATCCCGGTTTTGATTGGAGTTGCATCCGTCCGATCCTCGGCTTAAACCCAAACTCATCTTTTCGGGACTCAAGGGCGATTAACCAGATCAATCCTTGAATGCGCGCGAAGAACGGGCAAGACGGTGCGTCAACTCACGACGTGAGAAGCCCTGTGGAATGTCCAGGGCGAGACGTAGACTTAGATGCTTTCAGGCGGATGAATCACCGCAGCTGAATAAGTTGGAATCAGGTTGTTCAGGTATCCAGTATCCTCGAAGGACACCAGCCAACCCTCGCTCACGGACTCAATCGAAATTGACCCCGGCAAATAGTCCTTTAGAAAGGACGTAGAACTTTGAGTGCTTTGATTTTGGTCTTCGCTTGAATCACCAAACGTTTTCACGTAGTCGGCCATCGCTTTGCTCAACCTTTGATCTTCGCTGTCGAGCAAACACACAACGGTCAATGTATCACGCTCATATTTTTGCTTCACCAATCGATAAGACTGTCCCTTGAATTCAAACACGCCATCCACACGCTTAAACTCGGGGTCGTCGTACATATAAGGAACAGCGAAAGGAATCTCGAATGTCACAAGTCGTGACGCGTCATACTGGTCTTCATCCAACTGACGATCCAACGCGACGCCGTTCGTGTATTGCAGTCCCACAAATACTCCATAGTACCCCAAAATATTCATTAGGAGTACGGCGATCAGTAAATATGAAACGGTCTTTTTCAGAGTCTTTGAGATTCAACCGATTGCTAAATAAGGGAACGAAACTTGAAAACACAAATGGGTGCCTAAATAACCACGTCATTTCGATGGTCCCCGAGCATAAAAAAGGGCCGCACTTGTGGTGCAGCCCTTCTAGAAGAGCAGATTAAAGCTCATAGACGATTAGGTGTGAGAATGAAGGTAATTGATCTTCAGGCAAAGGTCAATCTGATTTTTGTCGCGAAAAGCCAGACTTCCGCCAAACGCGGGTTTTGAGATGGAATTAGGCATTTCCTTGGGATTAGAATTTCCGTCAGCCATCACCCGCCGCCACAAGTTGTGTCAGATTTCATTTCGTCGGGCGGGAATTTTCGCCTAGCTTTTCACATCACCAACTTAACTCGAGGTTCGCGAACTATGAAAAAATCACTTTTGATCACACTCTTATTGGCTTTCGCAACTACCGTCTGGGCCCAAATGACGATCGGGCTCCAAATGGGTTCCGTTGGCAAACAGGCTAAGGCAGACCTACCCGGAACCCTAAAGAAATTGAATGAGTGGGGCGTCAAAGAGCTAGAGGGAGGGATCCCGCAAGGCATCGACCCTGCAGCATACGTGAAGCTACTAAAGGACAACCACCTGTCAATAGTGGCTGTTGGCGCAGGCTTCGACGATTTGGCCAAAGACCCGCAAAAGGTTATCGACCGAGCCCGATCGGTAGGCGCCAAGCAGGTGATTTGCTATTGGATTCCTCACAACGGCGACGATTTCACCATCGACGATGCGAAAAAGGGCGTCGAAGTTTTCAATCAAGCGGGCAAGTTGCTCGCCGAAAATGGGCTCACGCTAGGTTACCATGCACATGGTTACGAATTCCGACCCTACGAAAACGGGACCTTGTTCGACTATCTCGCCAAGAACCTCGACTCGAAGTATGCGAATTTTCAGATGGATGTATTCTGGATCAAACAGAGTGGGACAGACCCAGTTGCGCTTTTGAATAAGTATCCCAGCCGTTTCATTTCAATGCACCTGAAAGATCGTTTGAAGGGAATGCCGGATTCAAACAACGGTCGGGCAGACGTAGAAAAAGCAAATGTGGTGTTGGGCACGGGCGATGTCAATATCGAAGCAATAGTGAAGGCCGGACTTAAGGCTGGAATCAAACATTATTTTATCGAGGATGAGTCGTCCCGACAATGGGATCAAGTGCCACAAAGCATCGAGTATCTCAAGTCAACAATCGGAACGAACTAACGCCTAACGAACTAACGCTTCCCATGCGCCTCCTCGCTCTTCCCTTTCTTCTGGTTTCCGTCACTGTAAGTGCTCAGAATTTTCATGTCACCGACGTGGTGGAAGGCGATGATAAACAATTTCACTTTCCTGTGGTCGAGTTGGAATCGAAGAAGGCGGTGGTGCAAGCCATCAATCAAAAGCTTCAGCAGGAATTCTTATCGGGGCCACTTGGAGCGGACCATCGCCTCCTCAAAGAGTTTCAAGCCGATGACTTTCACTACGATGTAGTTGGCAATACGCCTCGCTTCGTGTCGTTCGACGTCGTCTTTGGATATTGCGGCGCAGGCTGCCACTATAACTGGAGATCGATGAGTTTCGATGGGGCAACGGGTGCTGAGATCGCGCTGGAGCAATTACTCACGCCAGAGGGAATACAAAAGGCAAAAGCTTTCTTGCTGGCCGACTTTAGAAAAAAGGTCGCGAACTTAGCTAAGGGCAATTCAGAGATGTATGGCGAATGCCTCAACGAGTGGAAGGATCAATCAGGTCTTGACTTTGAGCGGTGGGCTGTGTCTAATAACGGCATTCGCTTTTGGGGAGGTTGGTGCCTCGATGGATCAAGTTGGCAGGCGGATGAGGCCCGCATGTCTTGGGATCTCCCGGTTGAGCAAATCTTTGCGTGGCTACAACCCTATGGCTTGAAACTCTTTTTAGGTGCACAACCGGCGCCCGGTTTTTTCGTCAATCGGGTCCTGCATGGATCTGTTGATGGAAAGTATCCCGTCACGATGCTGATCGTGCAGCCCGCGATGAACTCATTTAAAGGATCAATCATTTATGATAAGTACGGCACTGCAATCCCGCTGTCGGTGGACGTTGTCGGAACACAAGTAACCATGCACGAGTTAGACGCCAACCAAAAGCCCACATCGACCATCACATGCATTTGGGACGGGCAAAAACTTTCAGGAACGTTTACCAATCTGAAGTCAGGTAAGTCGATGCCCTTTACCGCGAGTGGTTCATAACTCCCAGGAACTCCTTCCAAGGCCCTACGTCCGTGCGATATCGGTTCGCCATTACTCTTGCCAGTTGCGCGAGGTGATTAAGGTCGTGCGCAACCCAAGTCGCGAGTAGTTGAGACAAGGTCACCGTTCCAAAGGTGGGATGTACACCAGTCTTTTGCAGGTCGGTCGCGTTGAGCCGACAGTCGTACAGGTAAACCAGATTGCTCCGTCGCAACGACTCAAATTGTTCGAGAAGTTGGTCCAGCGTCTTTCCCTGGCTGTTTCTTTCTTGTGCGAATCGATCGAACGGTTCGAAATTCTTATTGGGGTTGTCCGACAAGATGATCTTCATCCGTGGAATCCAATCTGTGAGTTCTCCATTGATGAGATGCCCAACGATATCGTACGCATTCCAAGTGTTGGGGCCTTCGTTGACAGCGATCCAAGCGGGAGGGAGGTCCTTCAACCAGGTGTTTAATATTCTGGGGGTTCTTTCCAACACGGCGATACCTTCATCTAAGTTGAATTGCATCTGATACTAACTGTTTAAGCCTCGAATGTATCCTAAAGCGTGGATTTGCGCGCGCTCGTGGCACATCCACCAGATTTATTTGTGACGGGTTTCACAACCTATTCAAAAACAGCTCGTTAGTTGATTTTAATTGCAATTACGAATAATATGTAACTATATTTACTGCAATTACGATTGAAATCTATGAAAAAGACAAAGTTGGGAGAGTTTGAGGAACTGGTGCTGTTGACTGTGGTGGCGCTGCAAGATCGGGCGTATGGTGTTGAGATCAAGCGTGAGTTGGAAAACCGCTTGGGGGAAACGCTGAGCGTGGGATCGATCCAGTCGGCCCTGAAGAGGATGGAGGAGAAGGGTTTTCTTACCTCGGAGTTTGGGGAAGCCACCCAGAAACGTGGAGGGAAACGTAAGCGTATTTATTCGGCGACGCCCTATGCCCATCGTGTGCTGTCGGATATGAAGGACATTCGTGCGGGACTTTGGAGTTCGATCACCAACCTTGCCCAGGCTTAGATATGGAAAAGACATCTACTCCTCAACCACCGAAGTGGCCGCTCAGGTTGCTTCGACTCGTGATCCGTCGCCAATACCTAGAAGAAATTGAGGGTGACATGGAAGAAGTCTTTGCAGACAACCTCGAGAAATATTCCGTTGTGAAGGCGAGGCGGCTTTATGTGTGGGAGTTGTTCAAACTGCTTCGCCCCATTTTATTACGCCAATGGGTTGCGACCCGCAAGTTTTCACGATTGGGAGTGATGGCCAATTACTTCAAGGTGTCTTGGCGTGGGCTGCTTAAAAATCCGGTCAATTCTTTTATCAATGTGTTTGGGCTTTCAGTCGCGATTGGAGGTTGCATCATGGCGTTTGGATTTGCGCGTTGGACTTATTCGGTCGACCAATTTCACGTCAATAAGAACGAGGTGTTCTTGGTAACTTTTTTTGCAGACAGAGATGGGGTGGCGCAGCAGTATGGACGCACGCCGAGACCGTTGGGAGAATTGATGAAACACGACTTCCCTCAGGTCAAGAAAGTCTGTCGTGTAGAAGATCGCGCGGTTGTGGTTAAGTACCACCACGACGTTCGTCAAGAGCAAATTCGATTTGTAGACCCTTCATTTTTGGAAATGCTCACATTTCCGTTGAAGTGGGGCGTGGCGCAGTCGCTCACGGATATTAACAGCATCATTTTGAGCGAGATGACAGCCGAGAAATATTTCGGTGACCAAAACCCGATTGGGGAAACCTTGCTCGTCAAGTTTGGCAATGAGCGTGAAAAGGAGTTCAAGGTGACGGGTGTGGCGAGGGAGTTTCCGAAAGCCCTCACCATCAGGTTTCAATTCTTGGTGAACATAGAAAATATGAAAGAGGTTGATCCGCAATACGATTTCCACGATTGGAATTCGCTGATGAATGCGACCTTGATCCAAGTGAATTCGGCTGCGGATATCTCGGTTATTGCGACCCGGATGGATGAATATCGCAAGTTGCAAAATGAAGCTGCAGGTGTCGATTGGGCGCTCGACAAATTTGGCTTCGAACCACTGGCCACGTTAAACGAACGATCGGGCCAAATCAAAGACGACATTTCACGCGACAACTCCGATAACTATAAGTCAGTCATTTTCCTGACGGTGCTGGGCTTGTTCCTGCTGGCGTTGGGTTGCTTAAACTACATCAACATCGCGATCGTTTCTGCTGTTAAGAGGTTGAAAGAGATTGGCGTTCGAAAAACGATTGGTGCTACTCGTGGTGTTGTGGTCTTCCAATTCTTGGCGGAGAATATGGTGATCACGTCGGTCGCTTTGATTGTCGGTGTCGTGATCGGAGGTGCCGTTTTCATTCCAGGTTTCGAGTACCTGAACAGTTTCAGCATGGGCTTTAAGTTGACGGATCCGCTGCTTTGGGTGTTCTTGCCCGCCATCTTGGTGCTCACCAGCATCGCATCGGGGATCTATCCGGCTTTTTACATTTCCCGCTTTCAAGTAGTGGGCATCCTAAAGGGAGCGGCGAAGTTTGGTAATCGAAACCCTTTAACGAGAGTTTTCCTGACGGTTCAGCTCATACTAACGTGCGCCTTTATCACGAGCGCGGTGATGTTTACCAAGAATAGCATTTACCTCGCGAACAGAAGTTGGGGCTACGACCAGCGTGACGTGATGTATGCAGGTATGCCAAATCAGCTGGCTTACGAGGAGTTACAGGCGATTATGGATCAAAATCCGAACGTCGTGGCGACATCAGGCGCTGCGGATCACTTGGGCAAAGTCCATACAAATGCAGTGATTGATATTGCCGGTCGCAAGTTTGAAGTGGAGCGCTACAACGTAGCAGCCACTTACATTAAAACGATGGGACTTGATCTGAAGGAAGGGCGCAATTTTCACGATCATGATGGAACAGACCGTCAAGCCGCGATCGTCAATGAAAAAATGGTGAGCCACATGGGCTGGATACAACCGATCGGACAAACATTCAAACTCGACAGCATTCAGATGGAGGTAGTTGGCGTCGTGAAGGATTTCCATAGCTATTCTTTTTTTCGCGCCGTTGAGCCCACTGTCTTGTTGGTTGCCGACCGGAGTGAGCTTCGATACCTCGCGGTGCGGGTGCGCGAAGGAAGCAAGATGGAAACCTATGAGGCAATGCAAGAGGGTTGGACCAAGCTTTTCCCAGATGAACCATTCAATGGCGGACTTCAAGAAGATGTATGGGGAGACTATTACCACGAGATTGAGGTGCATGGCATTGTGTGGAGGGTAATTGCGACCATAGCCATCACCATGGCGGCGATGGGGCTCTATGGTTTGATGTCACTCAACGTTGCCGGTCGCGTGCGCGAGTTCAGTATTCGAAAAGTACTTGGCGCCGGACTTTTCAACCTGACCAATAGCGTGTCGCGCCAATACATGCTATTGTTAGCTTCAGCGATTGCGATTGGTGCGCCCTTCAGCTATTGGCTGATTAATTGGTTCATTGAAGCGGCGTACACTTACCATGTTCCTTTCGGCCCGTCGGGCGTAATCATAGCTGTTGGAATTTTGTTAGCCGTGGTCGTTTTGACCCTTGCCACACAAGTGCAGCGTGTGTGGCGTGGCAGCCCTGTAGAGGGGCTAAAGACAGAGTAGGGCACTACGAACAATGTTGGGTTCTCCGGCGAGCTTGACTGTCCGAGAACCCAGCATTCCGTTTTTTAGCAGGTTTTCCACTGGATTCGAGGGCCTCCTCCGTTACGATTACGTTGTCTAAATACTTGAAAAACAAGTAGATATAATTCATTTGAAATTCTAATCCGTAATTATGCACCCAAAAAGGTGCGCATGTTTATATTTGCACCCAAAAGGATGCAAATTATGAGAAGGGACGTTTTTCAGGGCATTGCCGACCCCACACGCCGGGCGATTTTGGGACGGCTGACGAAGGAAAAGCTGAACCTCACGACGGTTGCGGACTCGTTCGACATCAGTCGACAGTCGGTGACGAAGCATATCAAGATATTGATTGAGTGTGGACTGGTGACCATCGAGAAGCAAGGTCGTGAACGGTACTGCCAGGCAAAACCTGAAAAGTTGAAGGAGGTTGCCCAATGGGTCGAAGAATTCAAGAAGTTCTGGGGTGAGAGCTTCGATCGATTGGATGATTATTTGAAGACCATGGATTAACAACGATAAACGAAAGAATATGAACACTGAGAAACTCAAAGTTGAAACAAAAGGCAATGTGCTCGTGATGAAGCGGGAGTTTGCGGCACCACGCGCGAAGGTATTCGAAGCGTACTCGCAATGTAAACACCTCAAGAACTGGTGGGGTCCTCGGATGTGGCCGCTGACCGAATGTCAGATGGACTTTCGTGTGGGTGGGAGGTGGCTTTACTGCATGACTGGTCCTGATGGGACGCAATCGTGGGGATTGGCCGTGTATAAGAACATCCAAGTTCCTACTCTAATCGCTTACGACGACTACTTTTCCAATGCCGAAGGAGCGATCAATAAAGATCTCCCGAGCTCAGGCCTTTCCTTCGAGTTCATCGAGAAGGATGGCAAAACAATCGTGGTCGGAACAGGGACCTACGTTTCACCTGAAGCACTTGAAACGGTGATCAACATGGGGATGATTCCTGGTATGGCGGAAACACTCGACCGGCTGGAGGAGTATTTAGTTGGTAGTTGGTAGTTGTTGGGAAATCCAGGTGAGGAGCGTGGTCGGGTTATGGAAATTGGTAATTCCATGTCGTCAAAATTTCAGTTTGTTTAGCCCCGGACAAACTACCCTGCAATCCGACTCGGGCGGTGAAGAGGGGTGCAATACCACAGCTAGGTCGCAACACGTGAATAATAAGCCCCTGACCACCTCCACCTCAAGGATACGGCGATCAAGATCACCTACGCCGAGGCTACGGCGATCAAGATCACCTACGCCGAGGCTACGTCGATCAAAGAAAGGGCGGAATACCCTTCATCCCCCTTAACTTAATGATGGATGGGTAATCCATGTCATTAAGTTAAGCGAGAACACAACGATCTGTGGTTAACAATAAGATTACTCGTTTGATCGTGATGTTGTCGCAAGTTCCCGCCAGTTGAACATTATGAAATTGATAATTGGTTCTTTTGTATTCCGTGCGCGTTTTGGAAAATGCTCTAGAACCATTGGCAAAATACCAAATCAATGGACCTTAGCTTAACGACATGTATTGGTATTGGGTATTCCATGTCGTTAAGTTAAGGTCACAGTAACTGCAAGCCCCTGTAAGGGGCGCAATACCATAGCAAACGAACAGTACCACGCTGTTAAGCCCCTGAAAAGGGGCGAGATATCCCCCATTCCCCATCTTAACTTAATGACATGGATGGGTAATTAGCAATCAATGTCATTGAATTAAGGGGGAACACAAGTATCCTGGGTTAATAATAAGATTTCTGGTTGGCCGTGGTGCTATGCAGGTTCTCGCCAGTTGAACATTATGAAATTGATAGTTGGTTCTTTTTGTATTCCGTTCGAGGCCTGAAATATCCAAGAACCAATGTCAAAATATCTAATGAACGCTTTAATTCAACGACATTGAATTAGCAATTAGAAATTCCATGTCATTACGTTAAGATTACTGCCTCGACAATAACCTCTGCCCGCTTCGCCAGTCGGCGGCGGCTCCAACAACTAACAACGAATCACGATCAACTCTTTAATTCTAATTCGAGAGAACAAACCGAACGATACGCCATCAACTACCAAAAATCCGGTTTTGCCAATTTTCCACCGCGCCTTCTGCAATCAATGCACAGGGGGTCTGCGGTGTAGTAACCACCGCTAGGAGAATCATATTCAACGAGCAAGGTGTTCTCGGTCACGATCGCCAAACTGCTTCCTGGAATCAAGACCAAGTCGCGCGTAAATGAGCAAATCTCCTGCTCCGACTTATCACCGAAAGCTTCTGGGAGTTCGTCGTGATTGATAAAAATCCGCCGCTCGACCACGTCGCTGCTTCCGAAGTAGCCAAGCACAGGCTTGCCGTCGCTGCTCGTTAGATTCCCTGTTACTCGCGACAATTGCGTGTCGAATAACCCGCCAATCGACTCAGTCGTATTCTTGAGCGTAGTCCAATACTTGAATGCTTCCTTCGAGATCGCAAGCTGCCGAACAAGGAGACTGTACCGGATTGAAAGCTTGAAAGATAATGCTGGGATCCGCGTCAATTGAAAATTATTCACGATCGGTGCCGTCAACTGAGACGCGTCGTAAACGAGAACGTTTGGTGAGCGGGCTTCTCCCCAGCAGATCCCGATTCCGTCATTCGGATCGCGCCTCACGATGTCTTTCCCCACCACCTTGAAGTAAGAGGGAAACGGCGAGTGATACTCCCATGTCTCGACCATATCCCATAGAAAATATTTAGCTTTTTCCGCCGGATCGTGACTATCGAGCCAAATGATCAACTCATCTTCGGTGGTCTTCCAGTTGACCGAGTCAATGATCGAGGTAGATTCTGATGAAACCACGTAGTCAGAGTAAATATCTTGCTGATCTCCCCGTTGAATGTGCAATCGAAATTCGCCAGGTCCTGTGATGGTCGGGTTGTTAACTTGGTAAATGCCATTCCCTTGGTTAGTAAGTGGGAACACTTTGCCGTCCATGGCCTCGAGGGCAACAGTTGCATCCGCAGCTGGAGCCGGGTCGCCAGAAGCATACAAACCTTGGGCAATGCTCAACTTCACGAAAGCTGCATTGGCAACGGTATTTACGTACCCATCGACGACAAGGAGTTGGCTGTCTTCTTCATGTAGCTCCGGGCGATAGGGTTCCACACACCCGAAGGTCAGGACGATCAAATAAATGGCGATGCGTTTCACGGAGGGTGTGGTTCATGCTAAAATTAACCTCTTCCAGCGCCACGGCCAAAATCTTGGGCGCGGCGGTTCGATCACATGACTGTCGGTTATTACCGTGAACAAATTATCGACACCGCGGTTTAGAAGACGTCATCAACTTAGTTATTATGGCATTCTATCAGCTTCAACGAACGCAACATGTACACGCGAGCCTCGACGCGGTATGGGATTTTATATCAGCGCCTTCCAACCTCAAACGGATCACCCCGCCTTATATGGGATTTGAGGTAACGGGTGGAACGGGAGAGGGAAGGATGTATCCGGGGATGATCATCACCTACCAAGTAAAGCCGCTGCTGGGAATCAATATGAGTTGGATGACTGAAATCACCCACGTGCATGAGGGACGGTATTTTGTTGACGAACAGCGACAAGGGCCGTATGCGCTCTGGCACCATCAACATCACCTTGAACCCGTGGCAGACGGTGTTTTGATGCGAGACATTGTCACCTATGTGCCCCCGATGGGTTTCGTCGGCGCGATCGCAAATAAACTTTTTATCGCCCGCCAGTTGAACGAAATTTTCGACTATCGAGAGAAAGCAGTCCTGAAGTACTTTCCCCCAGTTGAGCCGAAGTGAATCTGGGCCATAGAGTCGATGGTTTTTAGAACTCCACAATGAAACCGATCGTCGGAACAAAAAATGGATCAGAGCTATTGAGGATCAAGGGTATTGCGTTCGATCCGTCGGCACTCACGGGTAGTCCATTCGTCGTTTGATAAGAACCATCGGTGTTGCGTTGGAACGTGTAGGATGGTAGCGATGGTGTCGGGGTCAAAAACGCATTTTGAACGTCGAGGTAAAGGTCGAGTGTGAATCGACGGTAGTTCCACTTTTTATCCACGCGGATGTCGAGTTGGTTGAACGAATTGAGTCTTAACGAGTTCAATTGGTTCACGTCGGTGATGCCAGTTCCCAAGCTAAGATAGTTCAGCCGTGAAGCGTCGAGGTCGAAGGGCGTGTAGGGGGCGCCGCCAGCATATCTGAACTTGAGGCCGAGTTCCCAACCTTTCCTGAATTTTTGACCTAGTAATGCTGAGAATAGCTGGCGATTGTCCCAAGATGAAGGAAGGAAACGTCCATCGACACCCGCGAACTCACTTCGATACAAAGTATACGACAGCACGTAGAATGTCTTCTTTGTAAGTTTCTTTTGAACAAACAACTCGACGCCAAACGTGCGTCCGTTTCCGGTGGAGGTAATCGGCTCGTTGCCAATCGCACCGAAGTCGGCACCTTGATTGGCCAGCGACAATCCTGTCAACGCCGACACTGGGTAGTGATCATACTTCTTATAGAACCCCTCGAGCGTTACGCGGAAGCCGTCGTTGGGGAGGTATTCCCCACCTGCCACAAAGTGTGTCGAACCAATGTACTTGCTGTTTTCGTTGGCGAATGTTCCTTGCACGTTTTTGAAACCCAGGATCGTGTAGACAGGAATCTTATAGTAGCGCCCTGCGGAGGCATTCAGGTGAAACCGGTCTGACACCGCATACGAAAATGCCAAGCGTGGGGACACGGTCTTCAATGGGTTGCCGCCAGTGGCGGTGAACGAATTCATATCGGTTCGCAAACCAGCTGTGGTGCTAAACCTGTTGTTCCAAAATGACTTGGTCACTTGACCGAAGGCGCCATATTTCACAAAGCTCAAATCGGTGAGGTAGTTGATCGTCAGCCCGGGTTGAACAACCTGCCCATTGTTATCGGCGATTTCCTTCCGCACCTTGTTGAACAGGTTATTGTCGTATTGCACGTATTGTGCACTTGCACCCACCGAATACTTCAAAGTTGACGTCGATCGATTAAACTCAAGGCGCAGCTTATTTTCAATTTCATGAGAGTTTGACTTCAGTGTGCGAAAGCTTTCGTCTTCCGTGCGCCCGTCTTCAAATTTGTCGAGCCGGTTGTTGAAATAGTTTCTACTCAGTGCCACATTCCAATAGCCGCGGTCCACGAGATGTTTCAACGAGAGGCCGA
Organism: Cyclobacteriaceae bacterium; assembly: GCA_044226945.1. Lineage (GTDB taxonomy): Bacteria > Bacteroidota > Bacteroidia > Cytophagales > Cyclobacteriaceae > ELB16-189. The sequence continues at coordinate 133,161 of JBGAGB010000001.1, forward strand.
ATGTGTAAGAGTCTTGGTTGATCAAAGGGTTGGAGCGAATCGCATATTCTTTGTCTGGTGAACTTTTCTTCGGCACGGCGAAGCTAAACTCATCGATTGCAGCTAAGCCAATTGCAGACAAAGATGTCTTTGAATTAAAGCGATGGGTAATCTTAAACTGGAAGTCCCAATAATTCGGACGAATCGGTAGGTCGATCAATTGGAAAAAGTATTGGAGATAGGAGCGTCGGGCAGAAGCTAAGAAGGTAGTCTTTTTCGAAAGCGGGCCGTCGAATGTGGTTGCCAGTTCAGTTCCGCTGAGACGCACGTTACCCTGCAAGCGCTCCTTGTTTCCATCGCGTTGTGTGAATTGAAAGACAGAAGAAAGCGCGTTGTCGTACTTTGCCCCGAACGCACTTGTACTCAATGTCACATCTTCAATGAAAGAAAGGTTGAGGATACCCTGTGGACCTCCCGAACTTCCTTGGGTTGAGAAATGGTTGATTACTGGTACTTCCACGCCATCGAGATAGAATACGTTTTCGTTTGGGGCGCCACCTCGAATGATGATGTCGTTGCGGACGCCACCAACGCTAGTACCAACTCCTGGCAGGGACTGGATCACGCGTGAGATGTCGAAGTTTCCCCCAGGGTTGCTGCGGATTTCTTCTACGGAAAGCTTTTGGATTGAGAGCGGATTTTCAAGCGTGGCCACCGCGGCACTTCTCTTCGCCGTCACCTCTACCTCGTTCAACGTCGTCGTCTCTTCTTCCAACTCGAAGTTGATGATGCTCGTGTTGCCCGATGTCAAGACGATGTTGAACTTGCGTTGTTCGGTGTAGCCTACGAATGATGCCCTCAGTGTGTAGCTTCCGGTGGGAGCGACCAGTCTATAGTTCCCGTCCAAATCGGTGACAGCGCCAGTGGGAGGACTTGTGTTTTCGACGACGACGTTTACACCCACAAGGGGTTCTTGTGTGTTTCGATCCTTAACAGTGCCTATAATCACGCCGCTTTGAGCGATGGCGCCGTGCCCGAACAAGAGTACAAGAGTGAGTATGGATAAGCGTTTGAGCATCCGCTGAATTTTGGCAGGAACAACAAAATGACGTTCCGATTGTTTCTTTCGGAAAGCCGCTTTTTCATTAAAGTATAAATATAATTCAACCGGCCGAATTCGGACACTATATGCCAAAATCGGTCGGGTTTCATTCGAAATTCCAATAATTTTGAAGTTTTTCCCCCAAGGCATGGTAGTTGCCAACTCCGACACATCAAAATTTACCCAATGCTCAGCAAGTACCTCGCGTTAGCCATTCGCAACCTCCGGAAGAATCCGGTTTTTTCTGCCATTAATATCATCGGGCTCAGCCTTGGGATGATTGCATTCCTGTTATTGACCCAGTACGTCACCTATGAGCGCAGTTTCAATTCATTCCATGCATCGCTGGACCGCCTCCAGCGTGTGATCGTGACCTATGGTTCGGGCGAGGTGAATGCGTATACCCCGCCGGGGCTGGGCGTCCGCACCGTAGCTCAAGTGAGTGGAGTGTCAGACTTTTGTCGCATCGCCGAGGGGAAGAATCTGGGTACCGGAATCGTGACGTATGAATCGAACGGTTCGACTCCCATTGCTTTTCGAGAGAACGACTTCGCGTATGTCGATGCGTCGTTTTTTAAAATGTTCAATTTCCCCGTGGTCGAAGGCGCGTCGAGTTCATTCTCACAACCCAACGCGGCTGCTGTTTCCAAGAGCATGGCCGCTAAGTACTTTGGTCGTGAGACAGCGATTGGGAAGGTCTTCGCCATGAACAACCAGTTTGGAAAGACTCTCTACACGGTGCAGGCAGTGTACGACGACATACCGTCCAATTCTGACATTCGTTACGACCTTGTTCTTTCGATGGCAACACTGTCGATTGAATCTAACCTGAATGGCAATGGGTGGGCTTCGCTCGATGGGATGGAGGCGCACTGGATGAATACTTATTTCTTGCTGAATGACGGAGCCGATGCCATGGCGATTGGGGATCAATTGGTATCGATGATGCGGCAGGCAAACTCGAAGATCGATTTTACCTATGCGTTGCAGCCTCTGGCGTCGATGCACCTAGGTGAGTCACTTTCCGACACAGCACCTCGATTCGGTAGCTTATCGTTTGTGTATTTGCTGACCGCGATCTCGGTTTTGATATTGGTCATAGCTTGGTTCAACTATGTGAATTTGTCGACAGCCGGTGCTTTGCGTCGTGCCAAGGAAGTGGGCGTTCGAAAAGTGGTCGGTGCTTCGCGCGCTCAATTGATATGGCAATTCATCGCCGAGTCAATTTTAATCAACTTCGTAGCAATTGTTGTGGCCATCGCTGTGGGGGCCGCATTGGAAGAACCATTCTTTTCTCTTTCTGGAATCCGCCTAAGTTTTCAAACATTGGCGTATGGCGGCACTTGGGTGGCAGCGTGTTCGATCCTGTTGGGTGGTATGCTGATTTCGGGTTTGTACACGGCGCTGATCCTTTCGTCCTTCCAACCTTCGAAGGTGTTGAAAGGTGTATTTAGCAAATCTTCCTCCGGCGTGTTTATTCGTAAGACGCTGGTGGTTGCCCAGTTCACGATCTCCGTCGTGTTGATGGCTTCTACGATTGTTCTCTTTCAACAATGGCAGTATATGGCTGACCGCGACTTGGGGATCTCTACCGATCAACTCATGGTGATCCGTGGTGCCTCTCTGAATCGAGATGAAACATTCGGCGATCGGAGTGAGGCCTTTGAAAATGCGATTCGCACCGCGTCATTTGTAGAAGGATACTGTCGTTCTGGTGATGTGCCGGCGGGAGGATTTAATTTTTCTACAGCAGGTATCACGAGGCTAAACCCCAATCCCGGCGATGAGCAAGTGAGCTATGAAATCCTGATCATCGACGATCGATATGCTGACACGTATGGGATTGCAATGGCTGCCGGGAAATCCTTTACGCCTGAAATGTGCGTGAAGTCGCTCGATGACAATAAGTACATGATTCTCAATGAGCGGGCGGCCGAGGTGATGGGTTTTGCCTCGCCGGAAGAAGCCGTAGGCCAGAAGGTGAAGTGGGAGGATCGCCAATATGAAGTGCAGGGTGTGATGAAGAATTACCATCACCAATCGTTGCAGTTTGCGATCTCTCCGATAATTTTCTTTCCTTCAAAGCGCGGTGGGTATTACACGGTGAAACTAAATACCGCCGACATGGGAAAGAACTTGGCGCAACTTGAGGCAAGGTTTCACGAGAGTTTTCCCGGCAACCCGTTTGAGTATCAATTCTTGGACGAGACATTTCGGGCGAAGTACGAGAAGGAAAAACAATACAGTTTGATTTTCACGGCCGCATCGGCCTTGGCGATTTTGATCGGATGCTTGGGATTGTTTGGCCTCGCGATTCACACGGTCGAGCAACGCACCAAAGAGATTGGCATCAGGAAGGTGCTTGGTTCACCTGTATCGAGTATCATTAAATTGCTTACGGTTGACTTCTTAGTACTGGTAGGCGTTGCTTTTGTTTTGGCCGTCCCGATCACATGGTGGGGTGTGCAGCAATGGCTGCAAGGTTTTGCGTATCGAGTCGACGTGCAATGGTGGGTGTTTGCCATTTCGGGAGCTGCTACCTTCTTGATCGCCTTCATCACCGTCGGTACCCAAGCTTTTAAGGGAGCGACGGCCAATCCGGTAGCTGCTCTTCGCAGTGAATAGTCGATTCGGATCCCGGTAAAGTTAGATCAACCTGGACGGGTGATATTTCGTTGAGAGTCCATTGCTGGGTTGCACTTTCGTCGAGAAAGGCACAGCTTCGAATCTAAAATTCTTGACCTTGCGCGCGTTCCTGCGTTATTCAATTGTCTGTGCCGTCTTTGGTTGGTTGTTCACCATTCCATCCACGGCCGATGCGCAATTAGTCGTCAAGCGATTGATGGTTCCTGAAGGACTTCCGCAGACGCAAGTGAACGGTCTCGACTCCGATTCACTCGGCCACCTGTGGTTAGGGACGATCAGTGGAGGGGCTGCGTCTTTCGATGGCATCCGTTTCAAAAACCTAGGCATTTCAGAAGGGCTACCTAACAATATCATACTGGATTTGGTCACCACGCCAAAGGGAGTGTGGTTCGCGACGGAAGTCGGGATGTCATTTTATAATGGCTCTGAGCTTCGAAACATCACCATGGATGTCACGAAACGTGGGTACCCGGTTCGAGTATTTGTTTCGGGCGACACTCTCTACTTTCGTACGCGCGATGGAAGGCTCGGCTATGTTTGGGCCAATACACCTGTGATGCCCGATTCGGCGTACGCGGGTGAGGTCGGTTCTGTGATCCATTCGTTGCGGGATATCTCAGTGGTACTGCATCGGGGTGCGTCGGTCAAGATCAGGGTCATTGAACGCGGTCACAGTCGTTGGGTGAATAGCAACGGACGCATTGGAAGGATCTACGCGGCGTTTCGATATAAGGGCAACTTGTGTGTATCGACTAACGATGGCGTCTACTCGATTGCAGGAAGCACGCTTGAACCCGTTGCTTCATACACGCACCCAATTTATTACTACAACGAGGTGACGGGAGATTTCTTCGGAGTAAAAGACCAACGCTTGTGCTTGTCGAATGGTGTGAAGGAACGCAAGTTGGATGACTTCGCGGCGATCGTAGCCGCTTCTCACAGCGATGAACCGGGTGTCGTATGGCTTGCGACAGATCGTGGACTATATAAAATCGCATTCCCGGCATTTGAACCTGTCGACGACGGAGGTTCTGAGGAGCCTTCGATGTCGCTCGCGAATTATGGAGATGAACTTTGGATGGGAACCATTCGACAAGGGATCCGTGTGATTAAGAATGATCGTATTGTTCGCACGATTGACTTGGGAGGTGGACTAAAGAATTTTGTCGTTTCGGCCAAGCCTACGACAGGGGGTTCGATGTTCCTCGGAACCGCTGTCGGGTTCGCGGTTTGGAATCATCAACGTGTAACATGGGGACCGCCCACGATGGGCAGTTGTTCTGCGCTGGCAGTTGGGAACGATGGTCGTGCAATCTTTGCGTCGGCCGGTCAAGGTGCGTTCTGGATCGACGCGACTGGTAAGGCAGAACCAATAGAATCACTGACAGGACAGGTGATCCAATCCATCGATTATAATGAAGTGTTGGATACGTTCGTGTTCGGAACCAACAGCGGGATGATCGCCATGCGCGATGGGGAGGTGCGGAAACTTGATGTTCCCGATTTTGAAGGCGTTCAATTGTCGGCGATCCGATGGCGTGGCGACCAAGTGATCGTGGGCTCTTATGGACACGGGCTTTACTTCTATTCGTATCGAGAGAATAAAGTGATCGGTCATATCAATGAATCGACCGGACTTTCATCAAACACGGTGTTCTCCGTGTACCCGGATAAAGACCGAGTATGGGTTGGGACAATTCGAGGCATCGACTTGCTGGATACACGCGGGGGCCAGGTGACGGGGCTTACCCATTTCGGAGAGGTAGATGGTTTGCGCGAACTAGAGACGAATCAGGATGTAGTGATTCGGCATGATTCAAGTCTTTACTTTGGCCTAGTGACTGGATTAGTAAGGTACACTGGCTTTGTTCCCCGGTACACGAACCCGTTGCATTTGGAGGGTGTTCGGTTGTTCTTCAATCAACCGGTTTCAGTGGGACGAGAAGTTCCGGAGTTTTCACATGATCAGAATCACTTGACTTTCGATTTTTCGATGATCAACAAACGCTCCCCAGAATTGACGTACTATCGGTACGTGCTGCAAGGGTTCGATCAAGTTTGGAGCAATCCTTCTCAGGTGAACTCAGTGACGTATGGTAATTTGCCTTACGGGAACTACGAACTTGTGATCGCTGCGACCGATCGTTCTGGAAAATTTGAGTACGATCGAATCACGTACCATTTTATCATTCATCCAGCGTTCTACCAGCAGGCGTGGTTCAAGGTATTGATCGGTGTGTTCATGGTTGCCGCATTGGTGATCGGATTCCGAGTATTCAACCGTGTAAAGGTAGCCCGCGCCGTTCGCTTGGAGGAGTTGAAGGAGTCCGAACGAAGCAGACTCCGAAAGGAAATAGCCCGAGATTTTCATGATGAGTTGGGCAACCAGACCGCGCGCATGATCAACTACATGGGCGTGCTTCGTTTGAAAAATGAGTTAGCGAAGAATGTGTACGAAACGCTCAATCATTACTCGCAGTCGATCTTGAATGGAACGAAAGACTTTGTGTGGGCGCTCGATCCGGCCAACGACGAGTTGAGCAACATCATCTTGCACTTGAAGGATTTTGGGGAACAGATGTTTGTGGAGAAGGAAGTCGACTTCCGGTTTTTTGGAGATGCGAACATCGCACGCCACATGACGATGGGCTATGGACGTCAGATCAACTTGATTTTTAAAGAAGCGATGACAAACGCTTTCCGGCATTCGTGCGCTAAGAAAGTCGAATTGAGGTGTACGCTCGAGGCCGACCTGGTCACGATTTCATTCTCCGACAACGGGAAAGGGATTCCTGTGGAAAAGTTGGACTCGTCGAACGGACTGCAGAACATGAGATGGCGTGCAAAGCGAATTGGGGCTGAATTGCGCGTGTTGTGCGACGGTGAGGGCAGGGGAACCACGATTGAGTTGCGACTTCCATTGTTGGGCGTGACCCGGTAGTCACGCGGATGGGTGGATTTTTACGGGGGGTTCGGCCCGTTTCCTAACCCCTACGTATGATTGCATCGAACCGCTAAGAGATAATGGTAGGTCTATTTGACCTTTTAGACAATAAATTTTAGCCCATCAAGTATGTCCGAGGAAGTCAAGCCCAAAACCGAGATTTGGATGGTGGAAGACGACGCGTTCCTGCGCGAGAGTTACACCAGTATTATCAATACCACCGCGCAATTCCAGGTGACGCAGTCGTTTGCCACCGGGGAGCAAATGCTGCGTGCTTTGACAAAGGGAGCACCCCAAATTATGTTGATGGACATTGAGCTTCCGGGGCTCAATGGCGTTCAGTGTACCGAGCGAGTTCGCGAAAAGCGACCCGAAGTAGTTGTCATCATGGTGACGGTGTACGACGACAGCGAATTAGTCTTCAACTCCTTGAAGGCCGGAGCGTCGGGGTACATTACGAAGAGTTCGAACTACGAACAGTTAATCAATGCCATTTCTGACATTGCTGCGGGCGGTGCGCCCATGAGCAGCAAGATTGCTCGGATGGTGATCGAGAGCTTTCACTTGAACCGAAATTCTCCCCTGAGTAAACGCGAGTCGCAAATACTTCAGTTGGTGGCCTCTGGATTTACGTTCACTCAAATTTCAGAACAATTGTTCATTGCTCGCGAAACAACCAAGACCCACGTTCGAAATATCTACCGCAAGCTGCAAGTGAGTTGCCGCGCCGATGCCATCGCCATTGCCACGAAGGAACACCTGATTTAAAAGGCAACGCTAGAGATTACCAACTCTTGGGTGACTCATCACCCAAAGATCGCCGAACATTTTTTCGTGGGCGTCGTAATAGGCATGAACACAATGCAATCACGTTCCAAAATGTTAGTTTTGGGCTCATAATTCGCTCTATGAAATACATTCTTCGTCTGGCGCTCCTGCTTTTTGTCGCGTCGAACCTTCAAGCACAAAATCGTTATGAATACAAAGTCGATTTGACCAACGTGGTCGATGACCGCCTTTTTGTTGAACTCAAGACGCCGAAGATCACGACATCCGAAACTGTCTTCTACTTACCGAAGATCATCCCCGGTACATACGCGATTGCGGACTATGGTCGTTTTGTAACGGAGGTGAAGGCTTTCGATAAAAAAGGAAAGGAATTGCCGGTTGAGAAGCTCGATACCAACAGTTGGAAAATCTCTGATGCACAGAAATTGGCAAAGGTGAGTTACTGGGTCGATGACATTATCGATGCCAAGGTGAGCGGCCCTTCCGTATACCCAATGGCCGCAACCAACATAGAAGCCGGGAAAAATGTAGTATTGAATACCAGTGGATTTTTTGGATACTTCGAAAACCAGACCAATGTTCCGGTAGCCCTCGAGGTGGTCCGTGATAAGAGCTTTTATGGGTCGACTGGGTTGATCCCGACAGAAGTAAACGTACCTGCGACAAAACTCAAGAAGGAAATTCAGGAACCTGAGAACAAGCGAATTGATCGGTTTTCAGTTGAGAATTATGATCGGTTGATCGATTCCCCGATCATGTACGCACAACCCGACACGGCTATTATTCGGGTAGCGAATACCGATGTATTGATCGGTGTGTATTCTCCCAATCATAAAATCAATGCGAAGGAAATTGCGTCGACTGTAAAAGAGATATTGATGGCACAAAATCAATTTCTAGGTGGGAAACTTCCTGTCGAGAAATATGCCTTCCTTTTTTATTTTACCGAGCAGCCGATTCTTTCCTACGGTGCGCTTGAACACTGGTATTCATCTTTTTACTATATGCCGGAAACGACCATCGATAAGATGAGGACACAACTCAGAGACTTTGCGGCGCACGAGTTTTTCCATATTGTCACACCTTTGAACATTCACTCGAAGGAGATTCATAGTTTTGGATTCAACGACCCGGAGATGTCAAAGCATCTTTGGTTGTACGAAGGCGTGACTGAATATTTCGCAGGAAGTGTGCAGGTGAAGTACGGAATCATCAGCCGTGATGAGTACCTAGAAGTTCTCCATAAGAAAATGCGAACCGCAAGTTTTTTCCGCGACGATATCTCTTTTACCGACCTAAGTAAGTTCACGCTGGATAAGTACGGCGATCAGTACGGAAACGTATATCAAAAGGGAGCATTGATCGGAATGTGTTTGGATATCAAGCTCAGGAGTTGGTCGAAAGGAAATTATGGATTGCAAGATTTGCTTGCCGATTTGGCCAAACGCTTTGGTAAGAATCAACCGTTCGACGATGAATCTTTGTTCGACGAAATTGGAAAACTCACCGCACCGGAGATCAAGGACTTCCTTGAGAAGTACGTAAACAGCCAAAATCCACTTCCTTATAAAGATATTTTCTCACTGGTTGGTGTGAACTATGTGGAATCTGTGGACAAGACGCAGTTTAGCCTCGGTTACGGAAACGGAGCGCTAGGCCTCGGCGAATGGGAGGGTGAAAAGAAGTTGGCGGTTGTAAACATTCGTGGCTTGAACGAGCAGGGGCGAGCACTCGGGGTGAAGCAGGGTGATGTGATTCTTCAAATTAATGGGAAGGACCTTCCTGCATTGGGGCCGGACCTGCAACCGTTCCTGGCAGGCGAGTTGGCTGCGCTCAAGGAAGGACAAAACCTTAGCTACACAGTGGGGCGGAAACGAGATGACGGATCTATTGAGCGCGTCGTGCTTACTGCTCCCGTCCAAAAGATATCAGTGAGTGACAAGCACGTCGTGTCGTTCGATCCTAACGCTACTCCTGAGCAACTCGCGTTGCGCGAAGCGTGGTTGACTGATCGCCACTGAGCTTGACGTGATGTGGTTGGGGCATTGAGATTCCCGTCTTTAGCTCGACAGCTTCTTAAAGAATGCTTGTTTTGAGAATTCAGCCGTAACGCAATACACCGTCGTGATTGCGACCAATGCGAGTGCGACTTCGGCCGTAAGCGGTCGGAGTCCAAGGTCGTCGGCGAGCGGCAGATAGGGCAATAAGAAGGTGATGGCGAGCACAATCGTGCTGGTGATCATTAGGCCTCGCCCGGGTACGCTTTTCCATACTGGCAAATGCGTACGAATAATTAATAGAATCATTACTTCGGTCGCTACTGACTCGATGAACCAACCGGTTCGGAACAAGTCTGGCGTGCTGTGGAAGACCCACAAAAGGGTAACAAATGTGACGACATCGAAGATCGAGCTTTCGAGTCCAAATACAATCATGAAATTCCGAATCGACTTGGTATTCCACCGTGCGGGTTTTTGAATTCGCTCGCTTTCGACGCGATCATGTGGCAACGCCATCGCGGGTAAATCGGTCAGGAAGTTGGTCAATAGAATTTGAGTGGGCAGTAGGGGGAGAAATGGAAGGAACACGGAAGCGATCGCCATGCTGAACATGTTTCCAAAATTCGCGCTGCTCGTGATGAAGACATACTTCATCGTATTTGCGAAAGTCTTCCGCCCTTCGTCGATGCCTTCCTTCAGGATGTCGAGGTCTTTCTCCAATAACACGATATCTGCCGTTTCTTTGGCGACATCGACGGCGCCGTCTACCGAAATGCTGACGTCTGCCGACTTCATGGCCGACACATCGTTGATTCCATCGCCAATGTAGCCGACCACCGCGCCAGATTTTCGAAGTGCCCGAATGATCCGCTCTTTTTGATTCGGTTCAGTTTCGGCGAACACATTAACGTCGGGCACACGTTGCACCAATGCTTCGTCGCTCAGTTGTTTGAGTTGCCCACCAGTAATCACAGTTGGCGAATCCAAGCCAATTTTCTTGCTCAAATGGGCAGCCACCAAAGCGTTATCGCCTGTGATCAATTTTACGGTAATACCGGATTCCGCCAAGGCGCGGATAGATCGGTCGATCCCCTTCTTCGGTGGGTCGGCAAGCGCGATAAACCCAAGAAACACCATGTCGTGCTCGTCATCTTTGTTGATGAGCGGATCGTCTGTCACATCTTTGTACGCGATCGCGATGGTGCGAAGTCCTTCCGCCGAATTGTCTTGATACACTCGATCGACAGGCGTGCGGTACTGGGGCAATTCTTCGGGCCTACCGCCAACGTCGACTTTGGTGCACACCTCGATCACATTGTTGAAAGCCCCTTTGGTGATCATCACTTTTCGTGACCCTTCATTCACCACGATACTGAGTCTCTTTCGGATAAAGTCGTAAGGAACTTCGTCCACTTTTGTATATGAATCGACTTCTTTGTCGATGAGTCCGCTTGTTTTCAATTGACGAAGCGCCTCGTCGATTGGGTTGCTGAAACCTGATTCGAAGGCTGCGTTCAGGTAGGCATAGGTTTTTACCCGGTCGCTGGGCTTTCCTTCGAAGTCGACCAGCGACTCAACACGAACCACGCCTTCCGTGAGGGTCCCGGTTTTGTCCGCACAAAAGACGTCGATTGAGCCGAAGTTCTGAATGGCGTTGAGTTTCTTCACGATCACTTTCTTCTGGGCCATTCGATGTGCACCCGCGGAGAGCGTGATGGTAACGATTGCCGGCAGCAACTCGGGGGTCATTCCCAACGCGATCGAAAGTCCAAATAGAAATGAGTCGGTGAACGGCTTACCTAGATACACGTTCAATGCGGTGATCAGGAGGGCGATGATCAAAGTCACCTGCATGAGCAAGTATCCAAATTTTCGGATACCTGTTTCAAATGCTGTTTCAGGTGCTTGGCGCGACAGGCTTGCTGCAATGGAACCAAACTCGGTGGCAGGTCCGGTAACAACCACCAACATCCGCGCACTTCCGTTGATGACACTGGATCCCTGAAACACGCAGTTGGTTCGCTTGTTTAAAGGTGTTTCCTCAGGTAACTCCGCCACTTCTTTTTCTTGTGGAAAGGATTCGCCTGTGAGCGACGCCTCGTTGACGTGCAAATCATTTTCTACCAATAGCCTGCCGTCACCGGGAATGATGTCCCCCGCATTGAGGTCGACAATATCGCCCGGAACAACTTCATGAATTGGTATGTCCACGAAACTTCCCTCTCTTAACACAGTGGCTTTCGTTTGAACCATCTCCAAGAGCTTGCGTGTGGCAGCACTTGCGCGACGCTCTTGAAGATACCCGACGATACCTGTCAGGAGGATAATCACAATGATGATCGAACTATCGGCGAATTCTCCCAGGATGGAAGAGAGTACCACGGCTACGGCCAGGATCAGCACCAATGGACTGGCGAATTGGCGTGCAAGCATCGAAACTTCCCGCCGGAATGGATTTTCTGACTTGAGATGCTTGGCGGACTTGAGTCGAGTTTCGGCGTCACGTGTGGTGAGTCCTAGCTCGGAGGACTGCAGTTGGGTCAGGAGCTCTGGAACCGGCGCATTCCAAAATTTCATCGTGGATCGGCAATGGTCAGACTGCCAAGGTAAAAATACACCCGCTTTCGGCAATTCCGAGCATGGCAATTCAGGCTCCGTGCTGACTTTCGTCACTTTGGGTGACTAACTTCTGAATATTATTGATCCTCCGTAATACCCAATCGGATTTCGACACTAAACAGGCAAATCGAAAACACATGTCAACAGCAGAAACAAGTCAGAACGAACGCTTCTTGAAGATTTTCATTCCGATCATCGTCGTATGGGGAATTATCACTATTGCCAAAGCGGGTTATGCTTTTGGGCAGTGGTTACACCATGCCTTAAATTAAGGTTCATTGATTGGATGTTTTGATTTTGGTTCTTGAGTATTCCATGTCATTAAGTTAACGTCCATTGATTTGGTATTTGCCATTGGTTCTTGAGTATTTTCCAAAATGCGCATGGAATACAAAAGAACCAATTATCAATTTCATAATGTTCAACTGTTTGGGACCAGCGAAAGCACCACTACCAACCAAAAATCTTATTGGTAACCACAAATAGTTATGTTCTCGCTTAACTTAATGATGTGAAATGACCAATTCATGTCATTAAGTTAAGGGGATGAAGGGTATCCCGCCCCTTTCTTTGATCGCCGTAGCCTCGGCGTAGGTGATCTTGATCGCCGTATCCTTGAGGTGGAGGTGGTCAGGGGCTTATTATTCGCGTGTTACGACCTAGCTGTGGTATTGCGCCCCTCGTCACCGCCAGAGTCGGATTGCAAGGTGGTTTATCCGGGGCTTAACAAAATGAAATCTTGATGTCGAGGTTTCGATGGAATGTGTGTAGACAAGAACATGGGGCTCTTGTAGCGACAATGATCTTAAACTTAATGACATGGCTTGAGTATTTTCTAAATGCGGACAGGCACAATTGAACCAACTACCAATTTCATAGTTTACAACTGGCGGGAACCGGCAACAAAGCCACGACGAAACATAAATCCTATTGTTAACCGCGGGGAATCTTTCTTGCTTCTTAAGTTAACGACATGGAATGGTTACTCGACATTTTGATTTGATGTTACTTTAGTTTTTCACGGAAGAAGTCGACGGTGCGACTCCACGCGAGTTCAGCGGCTGGTTTATCGTAACGCGGTGTTGTGTCGTTGTGAAAACCGTGGTTGACATCTGGGTACATGTATTCCTTAAATTCTTTTCCGTTCGCTTTTAGTGCCGTTTCATAAGCGGGCCAACCTTCATTGATTCGAGTATCTAATCCTGCGTAGTGGATCAGCAAAGGAGCTTTGATTTTTGGAACATCTTCCGCCGCAGGTTGACCTCCGTAAAATGGAACGGCAGCCGCTAGCGTGGGAATTCGAACAGCCATCATATTCGCAATCCATCCTCCAAAACAGAAGCCCACCACGCCAACTTTCCCATTGCAGTTGGGGTGCGTTTTGATGAATTCGGCCGCAGCGATGAAGTCTTCCAACATTTCGTTTCGGTCTCGTTTGCTTTGCAGCGCACGGCCATCGTCGTCGTTGCCGGGGTAGCCTCCTAGGGGCGTAAGCGCATCGGGTGCAATCGAGACGAATCCCGCCAAGGCAGCGCGGCGTGCGACGTCGGCAATGTGTGGGTTGAGCCCACGATTCTCGTGTACCACCACGATTCCCCCGAGCTTAGTTTTTGTGTCGACTGGCATTGATAGCAATGCTTTCATGTCGCCGCCACCCTTTGGAGAGGGGTATGTGATAAAATCTGATTTCAGTCTTGGATCGTTTGCCGGAATTTGGATCGCTCCCTTGTAGTCAGGGGTCAGGAAACTCATGAGTGCTGCTACGGTGATGCCACCTACCGCATAGGCGGAGAGTTCTTGCATGAATTCGCGGCGTTCAAGGCGGTTGTGCGCATACGCATCGTACAACTCGAAAACTTTCTGATTTACATCTTCTTTTCGGAGTTCTTTCATGGGGACTTGGGTTTAGGCTTTAGGAAAGATAGTGAACGCCATGATTTGAAATTGTTAACGCGGGTCAACGGTGCTCTTCTACGGATGAATGGCCGAATAAATCACTTATTTCTTGCGAGTCTTTGGATGATCCACGCGGCCACGAACACTTCGAGCATGCTTAAGGGCAGCGCGATGGGTAAAATTCCGAAAGGAAGCACGCCTAGATTCCCAATGACCAACCACATGAGTAGGAATCCAATCACCCAGCCCAACAGGACGGTTTGTGCGAAAGAAAACTTCGTCAATAAAATGTATATCACGATAGCGAACGCGAGCGACCAAACGCCCCACACAGCACCATTGATGGGCTCGGCTGGAAACGTAAGTCCCAGCGACTGGTAGTGGGCGGTCCAATAGGATTGGATGAGGAACTGGTTGCGGACAAATTCTGATAAGCTAATCCACATCGTGGCAGTTACGATTGGGAGGAGAGTGGATTTGAATGACATAGACGTGAGGAGACAGCGGGGTGATGAATCTGGTGACAAGAAGTAATGTCGAGTTAGTAAAAACAGTGGATTTTAAAAATGACGACCGTCACCAAAATCTAGTCGTCATGAAATTGTTTTACACCTGTTCGATTGCTTACCGCCGGGTTTGGTCTTCGACAGGCACACCGAGTTCGGTTGCAATCAGCTGAAGTCGCACGATTAAGCTCGATTTGTCTGTATCGGTGATTAAGTCGATTGAATCATGATCGTCGAGAAGCAACGTTCCCGTGTAGTCAGACCAATCGAGTTGCCGAGACTGTGAACGTGTGTTGATTGTCTGCGAGTAGTTTCCCTTGGTGATGACAATCTTGTTCGTTGTGTGGAATTTTTTGAATTCGGTGCCAAGGGGAATCCAAATGACGTTGATGGAATCGGTGATGGTCTTTTTATGTGTGTCGATAATCGTCACGTACGCCGTGGTAAGAATGACCAGGGTTAAGAATATCAAGACAAAGGCCCAGATGGGGTGTTCTTTCCAAGCTAAGAATCCCGCTCCTGCAAACAGAAGGGGAGTGCAATATTTGAGCCCTTTTGGAAAGTAGGGGATTTTAATGACGTGCATGAAGGATTTAAGTCAAGAGTATTCGAGGCGCGCGACGTTTGGATACTTGCGAAGTTCTGCCAAAAGGAGGTCGTGGTTTTTCCAGTGGCCTACAGCTTCGAACGCCAGAAAATGACTGTCGGACTCAATTATTTCTTTCGTCGCGTGGAACTTGAGCTTACATTTTCGGGTCAACTCTTCCATGTGAAGGGTCAGGTCGTCGGCTCTATTGATCTTGACCGTGTACGTCCGTTGTTTGTTGATGGCATCAATTATTTTTTCGATCGACCTCAAGGCGCCAAGCACACCCAAGATGGCGAGGCTTCCGATAGTTGCCGCGAAGTAATGACCTGCGCCAATTCCCATTCCCACGGCTGCCACGGTCCAGATTGTTGCCGCGGTGGTGATTCCTGTCACCTTGTTGTCGCTTCGGAAGATCACGCCGGCACCTAGGAAGCCGATGCCCGTCACGATGTTGGCAGCAATCCTGTCGCCGTTTTCTTTTCCGCCGAGGTAGATCGAAATCATTGTGAAAAAGCAAGAGCCCAGCGAAATCATGATCATCGTGCGAAAACCCGCGGACTTATTTCGGTACTCGCGTTCAGCGCCTACTACACCGCCCCAGACGGCTGCAAGCAGAAAGCGGACTACGATTTCGTAGTCAATCGAATCCCACATGTGTTACTGGTTTATTTGAGCACCTAATCTAATGCTTTTCTGGTTCTTGCCTTAGTAGCTCCAATTGTTCACGGGCGTCGTGGTCGCTGCTGTCGAGTTCGATCGATCTCGTGAATTCTCTTTCAGCATCTTCTCTTTTTCCGAGCTCAAGCGAAATTAAACCAAGGTTATAGTGCGCCATGGCGTTATTAGGTTCCAACCGGATAGCTTCATTGTATTCGGCGATGGCTTCTTCTTTTCGATGGGCATCGTCGTGCAAGTTTCCCAAGATGAGGTGACCGAGTGCGGCCTTTGGGTCGATGGAAATCGCTTCTCTAACAACTTGCTCGGCTTCTTGCCTGCGATCGACACTTGCGAGGTAAACACCATAACTCGTAAGAATGAACGCCCGCTCGTGCACGTTCTCTTCTCCTTTCCGGAAATGCAGTAGGAATTGGAAGTCGACTTCTTCGAGCCCCTCTGGTGGTTTGCTTCCCCACTCGAGATCCTGATAGACCAAGTTAATCTCGGCTCCGAGGCGCTTCACTTCAATGTCCAGGCGTTTCTCTTCACTCAGCAGGTAGGCTTTCGCGTAGGCCTGCTCGGCCATCGTGAACTTCTTTTCTTGCATAAATTCATCGCCGAGTTGCACGTAGCTCTGGATGATCTCCCGTGCCTGAAACCGGTCCCATTGGTCTTGTACTGAAGGAATGAAAAAGGCCAAGAGCATGACGCTTGCGCTGCTCAAGCTCACCACGAGGGGCCAGAGCCGTTTGGTAAAATACTGCTTCGTTTCATCTTTCATAGTGGGTACGAAGTTTTAGTCCTCATTGTCATCCTGCTGATCATCAACCTTTGCTGGAGGAGTTTGGTTCGAAGCGGGTTTTTCTTCAGCAGCAGCGGCAAATCCAGCAAACCACCCATTCTTTACAATCAATTCTTGAGGCGATCCCTCTTCAATGATTTCACCAGCCGAAAGCACAATGACGTGGTCGGCTGTTTTTACCATTGAATAACGGTGCGCGATCACGATGACTGTGCTTTCCTTTCGAATTTCCTCCACGGTTTTTCGGATTTCACTTTCGGTGGCATAGTCCAAGTTGGCCGTTGCTTCATCCAGAATTAGGATGCGTGGCTTGGAGATGAGTACGCGGGCGATCTGAACACGTTGTCGTTCGCCCACCGAGAGGCCCATACCGCTTTCTCCAACAGTGGTTTTTAGTCCTTCGGGAAATCGATCCAACGTGGCCTGCATACCGGCAGCTAGGGCCGCTTTCTTCACTTCCTCGTCCGTGGCGTTGGGTCGTTTGTATCGAATATTGTCGGCTAACGTTCCGCGGAAAATGGCTCCATCGGCCGACACCATACCAATGTAACTCCTCACGCTGGAAGAACTCTGGTCACCCAAGTCTTGCCCGTCGATTAGGATTCGTCCACTGGTAGGGTCATACAACTTCATCAAAAGGTCTACTGCTGTCGTCTTGCCTGCACCGGAGCTTCCTACAATCGCAGTGATCTGTCCAGGTTCCATCGTGAACGTGAGTCCTTTCAAGATCTCACGTTCTGGATTGTAACTAAAGTGGACGTCTTTGAACTCAACCTTTCCTTTCTTGATTTCGATTTCGGCACCTTGTTTTTCTTCGACTCCATTGTCCAGTAATCGGAACGCGCGCGTGATCGACGCGAAGTTTTGTTGAAGGTTCACCCACAGTGTGGTGAGCGAATCCAGAGGTCGATACAGGCGGTCTAGATACGACACAAACATCACCACGTCGCCAGGTGTTAGCTTATGTTCTAAAGTGAGATACCCGCCATAACCCAATACCAACACGGAAGAAACTTGGACGAGGGTATTTTCCCAGAACACGTATTTGTTTCCAAGCTTAGAGCGTTCGATATACTCTTTGTAGGCTGAACCGGCGATTTTTTTCAAGCTTTCGGCCTCCCGTTTTTCAGCACCCGATAGCTTGACTGTTTTGATCCCGGTCAGCGCGTCTTGCATCCTTGCGTAGACATCTTCCCAGCGTTCATAATAGGAGGAAAGACTGGATTCCAATTTTATTGCCGATCGCCACGCGATGAACAAGTAAAAAGGGATGACTGCAACGGATATGAGCGAGAGTGTGACGTTTTGCCAAAACATGATCGCAAGAATTCCTAACAAGCTGATCAACTCAGGGAGGATTTGCTGTGAGAACCCAGTGATGATCGCCGAAACCTCTTCTGATTGATTCACTTGTTTGGAGATGGCTGCGCTCGATCGTTTGGCGAAAAATCCTAACGGAAGCCGAAGTACGTGTATGAATGTACTGTGAATAAACCGTTGCTCGACCAAACAGGATAGCTTGATGTTCATGTTCTCGCCGATCAACGTGAGTATATAGCCGAACACGTTGACGATGAAAATCAAACCGGCGGCAATGAGTAGTGTCTCCAACGCTTGGGCAGGCGACCGTTCGGCGACATGGCTCCGGCTGTGTGGTTCTTTCTTTGGGTGGATCTTCTCGTCTAACTTTTGTTCAATCGCTTGGGTAATTGGATCGGCATCGTCTCCCGAGTCGACGGACGTTGAGTCGTTCGCTTGGTCCCTTGCTTGTTTTACAAACAAACCTGCAACATCGTTGATCGCTTCTCGATAGATCAAAGGTTCCACAAGGCTGGACCCGGTGCCGAGCAAGCCAATTCCGACGATCAAGACGAACCGCCATTTGTAGGGGAGGACGAGCGACAAGATATGCCGCCACACGTCCGCACGAGTCAATTGCTTCATGTTAAAACGAAGGGCGATAATTTTAACGGAAAAGATCGTCCCCTGATGTGATTACGTTGATGACTTTGGTCAGGATTTGGCAACGATCATCCAGTCCCAAGGTCTAGGCTCTTTCAACCATCGCGCAGGCGCTTGAAATTCCGTATCCCAGGCGTACTCAAGCTTCTCAATTAAAATACCCTTAAATCCAGCATTGCGAAAGAGGTAGATCAATTCACCATAGGTGTAATGCTTCGTCCGTTGGCCATTGATCTTGACTATCCCTTCCGCGAGTTCATGAGGTTTTACTGAAAGTCCTGAGAAGTCGGAAGGGTCCGCGTCTTTCGGAGCAACGCCTTCGTCGCGGTATTGCGCCGCCATCGCCCACGCCGAAAATAGAAAGGATTCCAGGGAGGGGACAACAAAAACGACATGCCCACTTGGTTTGATCGATCGGTGGATGTTCCGCAGGATCTCTTGGTTCTTCGCGGCGTCAGGAGCAATCATCACGTTGCAGCAAAAACCAAAATCCGCCGTGGCCTTCAAAGGCTTGGTGAGGTCGTGTGTCTGAAAGTCAATATTGCGGTACTTGGTCTTGCTGGCGGCGTTGACCAATTCTGCAGAAAAGTCCACGGCCAACACATGTTTAAAGTTAGGAGCGAGGTAGTCAAATGCTTTTCCGTTGCCACACCCAAAGTCGATCACGGAGTGCTTTCGATTCGCGAATGATTGCACCGTTTGCTTGAGCAACTTTTTCTTATCAGCCTTGAACACATCGAAGATTTCGGCGTTGTAGTTTGGGGCGACTTGCTCCCACGTGTTGCGATAACTCATGATGGCTACTCTTGGGTTTTGGTTTGGTGTTTTACCAAGATACCGAAACGGCTCGTATAATTGAACATGGCTAAACTTAATCCAAAAATGTATATTGATCGCAAGAAACATTCGAACACCTTATGAGAGTCCTACTCCTAGCATGCGTGCTTTTTTGCAGCGCTGCTCTTGCGCAAACTAAACCTGTTAAGATTTTTATCTCCGTCGATATGGAAGGGATCGGTGGAATAGGAACGTCTGCGATGGTCAACCCGGGTGGAAAAGATTACGAGACCGGTCGCAAGTTGATGACCGCGGAAGTGAACGCTGTCGTGTCTGCTATTTTCGAACAAGGCCCTGCCGAAATCGTTGTCAACGATAGCCATGGCGATATGCAGAACCTTCTGCATACGGAATTGGACCCACGTGTCGAGTACATTCAAAGCAACATCAAACCGCTGGGCATGGTGCAAGGGTTGGACGCCACTTTCAATGGGATCATCTTTATTGGATACCATGCAATGGCAGGTACCGAGAATGGATTCCTCGCCCACACGGGATCAGGGGTGGTGAAAGGACTCTGGATAAACGGGGTCGAGGTAGGCGAGGGCGGGCTCAACGCTTACCTCGCCGGGTCGGTAGGGGTACCGGTGATCTTGGCCGCCGGTGACAAGACTTTTACCGAGGAAATCAAGAAACTCGTTTCCGTGCGAACGGTGACCACGAAAGAAGCGATCGGTACTAGTGCGGCGAAATTGATCCACCCAGAAGTTGTGCGGAAAGCATTGCAAGCCGAAACCAAGGCGGCCCTTAAAGACCTATCGAAGGCCAAAGCGCTCGCTGTTTCGGGTCCTGTGGAGTTCAAGATCAAAGTCGATCAGCCGACACGTGCCGATATTGCGATGGGCATCCCCGGAGTGAAGCGTGTCGATGGCTTTACGGTTTCCTACCAAGCGAAAAACATGGAAGAGGCGTACAAGCTCATTCGGGTGATCTACCGCTACTTGCAATGGCAGTAAGCGCCGCCGCGAACTCCTAATGGATGCTAGTCGTGACGGCGTTTTCCAGCATCTTTAAGAATACAAGTTGCTGCCACGCTTCGCCGTTGTGACCAATCGAGGTGTAAAACGTCCGCCCATTGCCAACCGTTTTGTACCAAGCTACTGGATGGTCTTTTCCCATGCCGAAGTTCTTGTCGGTCGTCCATAGGATGTTTCCATCCGGAATGATCTTTTCGCCATCGATGTTGAAAAGCACATTGAAGCCCTTGTCCCTGGGGTTCTCAAAGAAGATATACCACTCATCGGTGTGCGTCCATTTTTCAGGGAGTCCGATCATCAATAATGAGTCAGGTATGGGGTTGAGCATCACATCCGCCACCTGCAATTGTGGATTGAGTGGGTGATGAGAAAACTTCGCTCCCAATAGGTTTTGTTCGTACCAATCCCAGTGATGTGAGTCGTCGCCTGAGCCATGGATTCCAACGAGCGTCCCTCCGTTTTCGACGTAGGCTTGCAAGGCAGATTGTTGTTCCTCATTGAGTACACGTCCGGTCGAGTTGTTGAAAATCACCACGTCGAACTGTGGGAGTTGATCGGTGTTGAACACACCACCATCTTCAGTGTTGTAAAGATACCAGTGGTGAAGGGACGCCATTTCCGTGAATGCTTTCTTCCCCGCTTCAATCGACTCGCCGTGGCGGAACCCAGTCGATTTCGAGAACAGCAGCACGGTAGGTTGATTCGTTGGAATTTCAATCGCTGGCTTCTCGGTTTCGTAAGACACGGGGAAGCCGTTTTTCACTTTATAGATGAAGAGCGACAAGGCGCCGACGATCAGCACGATGATCACCCCAACCGTCCATAGCGCAATTTTCAGAAACTTTTTCATGGCCTATTTTCTTTTCTTGAATTCTAAATTGGCAAAACCCGCGAATATCTTGCTCGGATCTTTACACTTCACCTTGATAATCAAATCGTGGATACCTGTCGTTGGCTTGATCGCGATTGGAAGTTCCTTGAAGCCAAGGTCGGTTAGTCCGATTTCGAAGTCGGCACTTGCAATTGGATCGGAAGTGTCGGTATCTAAGAATAGCTCAAGTTTTCCACCTGAGAAATAAGTGGGCGCTACTGCAAGTCCGAACTGGATTTGACCCACATCGGTGAAGTCGATATTGCCGTACTTGATCATTCCTTGGTCGCCGGGTAACACGATGGTGATGTCTTCTTTCAGGTCTTTCCAGACTTCGGGCGTGACGAGGAAGGTACTGGTCTTCTTCGATTCTTTGAACTTGTGTGCAGGGATCATCGGATAGGAAAGGGCCACGACCTTGGTCGCGGTGAGTGGATGAATTCCGTTTGCCCCTTTGTCGCGATACGAGGCGGTGAAGATATAGGTGCCTTCTTTCTCGTTTGACTTGTGCTTGTTCAGAGCAAACGTTCCTTTGTAGGGGAGCCCGGCAGCATCACTCTTGGAGTTGAACGAAAGGATGTACTTGATCATCTTTTCTGTGTCGTCGGCACTGAGCTGAGGGTGAGGCGACATCATCAGATCGCCCCAAACGCCAGAACCACCCTTCATCACTTTCTCGACTAACATGTTCACCGAGCCTGCTTGACCTGCATATTTGTCCGCAATCGCGGTGAACGTGGGGCCAACCGATTTGTCGGTCGCATGATGACACGATTTGCAATCCGACTTCTCTAACAGCGCTTTTCCTACGAGATGAGCCGAGGCTTCGACATTCGCTTGATGTCCTTGCATCACCTCGGTGACATCTTGACCTCGCGCCAAGTAGTCGCCACTCACGGTCACGGAAGTGGGATCGATTCCCTTGTTGATGCTGCCGTCTTCGGTGTCGGTCACTTTCACTTCGTACTCGAAGTTCGAGTTGTCCCAATA
This sequence comes from Cyclobacteriaceae bacterium, assembly GCA_044226945.1. Classification (GTDB taxonomy): domain Bacteria; phylum Bacteroidota; class Bacteroidia; order Cytophagales; family Cyclobacteriaceae; genus ELB16-189. The sequence goes on from JBGAGB010000001.1 coordinate 155,327, forward strand.
AAACGATGTGTTGCCTTTGAACTCGATCTCTACCGTGGGAAGATCGTTGCCCGCGACCACCTGAACTTCGTGCGAAGACGTCAGTGACGCTGGGTCTGTTACTTTCAGCGTAACCTTATATTCACCCGGTTTCTTAAATTCATAGGTCGGATTCTTTTCGTTCGATTTGTCGCCGGTTCCGAAGTCCCACTCATATTGAAGTTCGTCGCCATCGAAATCTCTCGACTGATCCGCATTAAACGCAATTGACAGGGGAGTTTTCCCGATCGTATGGTCGGCGCCGATATGAGCGACAGGTACTCGATTCGCCGACGAGTATGTGATGTGGATCAATCTGGCGTCCATGTTTTGCGTAAACCAATTGGTGCCGTACTCAAGGGCGTAGAAGTCGCCCGCGGGCCCAATCGTGAGATCGACCAGGTTGTTGAAGAGGGTGTTGGGTAAGAATCGTTCCATCCGCACGAAGTCGCCGTTTTCGTTGAGCGTGACGGCCATGACCCAACCCCGCATCCATTCGTACGCGAAGAATTTCTTGTCGTAGTATTCAGGGAAGCGACGCTCAGATTCCGGGTAGCGGTCTGCATAAAATACTGGACCAGCCATGGCACTGCGACCACCTTCGCCAACCAGCGGAAACTCCTTTGATGCGGCATAGGGATAGTAGATGAGGGGCGCTTGTGCCTCAGGCAGTTCCTTGGCGCCTGTGTTGTTGGGCGAATTGTTCACAGGCTTTTTCGGGTCGTAAAGCGGTCCCGATTTATCCGTGGCGTAGTCGTAGTCGTTGTACGGCGAGTTGTTGCCAATAAAGTAGGGCCAGCCGAAATTTCCCGCTTTGCGTGCTTGATTCACCTCGTCGTAACCTCTGGAGCCGAAACCCACCGAGTCCTTGCTTGCGTCGGGACCGACATCGCCCCAATACAAGAACCCATTCTTAGGGTCAACCGAAATCCGGAATGGATTACGGACGCCCATTACATAAATCTCAGGACGACCTTTCGACTCGTCATTGAATAGGTTACCCGCCGGGATTGAATACGTGCCATCGTCTTCGGGCTTGATCCGCAGGATTTTACCACGCAAGTCATTCGTGTTCGCGGCAGACTTTTGAGAGTCCCAAGCAGACCGGCCAGCTCGCTCGTCAAGGGGTCCGTAACCCGTCGCCCGTGGACTCGTGTTATCGCCGGTCGACAAATAGAGGAGGCGATCTGGACCGAACGCGATTGAGCCACCCGAGTGGCAACATTCTTCACGCTGGGTTTTCACCTTTATCAGAATTTTTTCTGAAGCCCTATTGAGAGAGTCACCCTCAAATGTAAAGCGCGACAAGTGCTGAACAGGTTCCTCGCCGGGCGATGAATAGTAAAGATAGATCCAATGGTTCTTTGCAAAATCAGGGTCTATGGCCAAGCCAAGCAGACCGTCTTCAAGTTTGCTGAACACGGGAAGAGTGGTTACTAATTGGGCTTTGTCGGCGCCCTTCTTATATAACTTGATGTCACCGTGGCGCTCGATGAAGATCACGTCTTCGTTGGGAAGCACTTCTAATTCCATGGGTTCATTCAAGTTGAAATCGAGAACAACTTTTTGGAAGCGGTTCTCTTCTGGTGCCACGCGCGAGTTGTTGTAATTGACGGGCACGCCTGGCCCTGCCACGTATTCAATACCTCCCAGCAGCATTTGGAGGAAGGTCGGATCGGAATAACATTCAGACGTGTGGCCAAGGCCGGTGTACCACATCCGACCCCCGTCGAACTCCCGGTACCAAGCGATCGGATGGTTGTCGCCATTTGTTCCACCTTGATATGATTTCTCGTCAAGGTTCAAGAGCACGTTGATTTCTGGGCGGATGTCTTTGTAGTTGTACCATTCGTCGGTCCGCGGCCATGATTCCGGTAAGTGCTTAGTAGACACGTGGAACTTATCCACAACTTTCACCACGGCATCGCGGACGTTCGGGTCGTTGGGGTGACCGTTGAAGTAGGCGCCCACCAGTTCGCCATACCAAGGCCATTCGTATTCGGTGTCGGCCGCGGCATGGATCCCCACGAACCCGCCACCCGCTTGCACCCACCGATTAAGTTCTAGCTGTTGGGCATCGTTGAGTACATCGCCGGTCGTGTTGAGGAACACGATGACGTTGTACTTTTTCAGTGTCTTCTCGACAAACCAGTCGGCACTCTCGGTGGTATCGACTTCAAACCCTTGTTGCCGCCCGAGTTCAGCGATGGCCTTCTTGCCATCGGCGATCGACTCGTGCCGGTAGGAAACAGTTTTGGAGAACACGAGCACTTTGATGTCGCGTGTGTCGCGCGTGAACCAAAAGTAGGCTCCGATTAAGATGACCACGATCGCGATCAGGATCTTGTAACGTTTTTTCATGAGGGAAAAGATGACCTATTTAAGTCATTTTGACTCAAATATATTTAAATTTGCCAGAGACACGCAAACCACGTTGACCGATGGTCATCAAAAAAGTTCAGCACTACCTCAAAACCCTCGAAAAACAGACGATTCCGCAGCTGTCGCTGAATTGCGTCATTTTCGGATTTCATGAGAAAAAGCTGAAGGTGGTGGTGAATAAGATTGTTCTCGGGGAACGTGTGGTATCGTTGCTTCCGGGTGGATATATCGGACAAAAGGAGGACCTCTCTAAGGCGGTTGTTCGCATTGTGCGCGAGAGTACAGGGTTGGAAAACATCCTCTTCCAACAGTTTGCCGTGTTTGGTGACTCCAGCAGGTCGTTTGCGCGCGAATTTGCAGATGTCCCCGGGGTCGGCAAAACGCTTGACTGGCTCAAGAAGCGATTCGTGACCATTTGTTATTTCGCCCTCGTCGATGCGAATAAGATTAAGTTGGCGCCCACGCAATTTCTAGACGCGGCTGAGTGGTTGCCTGTCGATGAGCGGAATACTCTTTCGATGGACCATGCTGCGATAGTCGAGAGCGCACGCGAAACGTTAGTCAAGGAATTGTCATACACTCCGATTGAAGCTCACCTTTTACCGAAAAAGTTCACGTTACCGGATTTGCACACCTTGTTGGAGCAGATTCTTGAGAGACGAATCGACCGCCCGAACTTTCGAAGGAAGATTCTTGGTTCCGGCCTCGTGGTAAAAGTGGGAAAGGATGGAAGTTCCAGACGGAGACCTGCCGATCTGTATTCGATCAAAGGTGGTCGGAGTACCCGATTGATCGATACTCGATTCGGATTTTGACACTCAATACTTCGAGTTGATCCACTCGATAGCTTTCAAGAGCACTCCATCACGCAGCGCATTTCGATCTTCTTCGGTCAGAGGAATTGCTACACTTGGTGGTATCCCTTTACGTTCGTACGGTTCTTTGTTCGCGTCGTACTGAATCCATCTTGGCACATTGAACGTCATCCCGTTGGGAAGGAACCTGCGCATGGGGTTTCCGCTGCCGCCGCCGGTTCGGTCGCCCACCAGCGTCACGTGAGGCATCACTTTCATCCGACACACGAAATCTTCGGCGGCACTGTACGTGGATCTTCCGATCAATAGCACCACAGGCTTGGTAAACGTGGTCCCTTTTGGCCTTACGGTGAATGCCTCGTAATCTGCAAACGCGTCGTGTCCGCTTCCCGCTTTCCAACGGATGTACGAACTAATCCTTTCTTGGTCCGCAAACCGACTCGCAACAAAATCCGAGTTTGCGGTAGAACCACCTCCGTTCACACGCACATCGACGATCACAGCCCTCATGCCCTCGAAACTCGCCATGATGTTGTCTAACATCTGGAAGGAAGGCTCGTTGGAGCTGAACGTTTTCACGAGAAGATATCCGATCTGATCGCTGGTGTGTCCATAGGCAAAAGGTCCATCGTCTTTCAGGTTGGGAATCTGTTTGGTCAGCGCCTTACCGGTAACAAAGTTTGCCGGCTCCAAGGGGTAAGCGTACGAAAGCCCCTTGTCTTTCCAGTTCAAAGAGATGTGCGCATCCTTGAAGGGCTTCACCATCGCTTTAAACATTCGAAAGAGTGAATCGTTCGATGTTCGTGCATCTACACCCGGACGACACGCACGATAGACCGAATCCCAGTCATAATTTTGGAAACCAAAGAGCGAGTACAGTTCGTCGAAGTCTTTCCAAAACAGTTCGAAGTTTGATTCCGGGTTGTTGGCCGGTTCCGGTTCAAATAGCGTGCAGCCACCGAACACAAGGATGAACGATGTTAATAAGAGCTTTCTCATGGCAGACTTTTCCCTTTAGATGACCAAATCGCCGACAGGCAAAGAGTTGATATGAGTGTATTGTTTCGAAGTGTGTAGGATGGTAGATCGATACTCCAGTACTTGAATTGAAATCCTACTTTAAAGCGAATCGTCTTTTGCGTGGCGAAGACATAGTCGATGTTGATCAACCAGCGACGTGCGTGTGCGAATCCAAGAAGTTGCCCTGCTTGGAAGAAGTTGTGCGACTCGGGGGGTGCATTCGCATATCTCGGTCGTAGACCGTAGGTGATCGGAAAGCCGGCGGCTTCCAACTGAAGAGCACCACGACCGACAGGATGATTACCCTGAATTCCAATACCACCACTCATTACAAACGCAATCCCAGGTTCCGTAAATGTTCCGTTCGTCGGGATGATTAGAAAGTCATTCAATGCGTGTAAAGCGGGTGAGAAGGAAGCCTTGTCTCCAATGGGAAAAGATCGAAGCCTCGCTACATATCCCAGCGTAATGTCGAATAGTTTTTGATCACTCGTTCTCAGTTTGCCGGAGGTGAATGAAATAGCCAACTCTTCGCGCCACTTAGAAGTGAGTCGTTCGTACTGCAACCCAGTTGTAGAGGCCGTGACGCTGTGCTGGAAAGGACCGAGGAGTAAGTCTTGTAAATAGACATTGGTCAATCCGAGTGAAAGCCCGACACGATGTTCCTTCGTTTGAGCATTGGCAAATGTGACGGCGAGCAGAACTGAGAGCGTCAACAGCGATTTCCTGAAAACCATGTAAACAAAACTAAGGGACACCGGAATTGGGTCGTTCAACCATTCTGGGTGAAACTTCAGGAACCCGCGGGTGATTTAAGTCACCCCAGAGTTCCTACCGGGCGACTCTTTTTGGGTATATTTGCGGTTCATGCGGATATTTTTTCGCTTTCTTGGGTTATTTTTGGCGCTTCAACTGGCGACTAGTTCTGTTGGTCAGGCACTCAAGACCAGCTATTTCGTGGACAGCACCGCCCTGCTGAGCTTTTCAAATCTTCTCGAGGTTCAGTCGACCAGATTCAAGCCTGGGATGGCGTTCGCGAGTAGGTTCCCAACTTGGGTAAGGGTTGAAATCCCGAAAAGTACGCGAGCAGGCTCCTATTGTTTAGATCATGGCGTGCAGACCTCGGTAGAAGCATTTTGGTTTTATGGAGGCACAGTACACCGGGCCATCAACGGCTCATTTGTGCCACCCTCCAAACGCTCGCAGCCACGGCATTCGCGGAGCATCTGTTTTGAAGTAGATAGTTCTACTCACTTCTTATACATAAAGTTTCCAGCGGACGATATTCAAATCGCTTCGGCACCTGAATGGGAAATAGTTTCCGAGCGAGAGTTGACCAAACAACTCGACACATGGGAGAATGAGTCTTACATGATTACCGGTGGGATGGTGGTGTTCGCCTTAATGAGTTTCGCAGTGTTCCTCTACCTACGGGATCGAACCTTCCTGTTGTTTGGGATTTATTTAATAGCCATGTACACCATGGTGAACACGGCATTTCTGCAATATCATTTGGGGGAACTACTTCCTTCCATCTTCTTAAGCAGGTACGTCAACCAGATTTTCTTTATCATCACTCCCTTCGTATTCACTTGGTTCGCTTTTGAATATTTATTGGTCAAGCATGAGCGCAGCAACTGGCGGTATGTCTTCTGGGCTTTGTTTGGAGGTGCCGCTGGCTGCCTTGTTACGCTGTTTTCATCTTATGGGATTAACACGTTGGTAATTCTCCTGTACAACTTCCTTGTGATCTTTGTAGTATTTATTTACTCGATTGTCCGTTATCTGAGGGACCGTTCTCCTTCAATGCTTTATTTTTTGTGCGGTCTTATTTTTCCTGTCATTGCGGCCATGCTGATCTTGCTGCATAGCCTTGTCATAGTTACTGTTGGCTCGCTTCGTCAGATTGCTGGTACTGCGACATTGTTGTTTTGCCTCGCGATGGGTGTTGGAATGGTCGATCGATATCGCCGTTCGAAGAGACTTCAGATACAAAAGGAACAAGAGGCCGCGTTGCTCACTGTCAGGAGCGAGGCGTTGGAACATCAGAACCGGCTCATCGAGCAACAACGCGTAGAGATGGAAAACCAAGCGCGTAAGTACAGCGATTTGAACGAGACCAAGGATAAGTTGCTTTCGGTGCTGTCTCACGACTTGCGCGGCCCTGTGGGTAACTTAGGTGCTATTTTGGATTTGCTTAGCAGCAATACGTTAACACACCAAGAATTTCAGGATCTGTCGAATAGGCTTAGAACTGATGTTCGGTCAACACATGGGATGCTGGAGGAGGTGCTTCAATGGGTAGGATCGCAACGAGATGGGATTGTGCCGAAGCCAGTGTTGTTTGATTTATCAAGGTCCGCTGCACAAACAATAAGCGAGTTGGTGCATCACGCTTCGCCTAAGCGCGTCGCGGTGGAATTCCAACCTACCGGTCCGGTAAACGTGCACGCTGATCTAGATCATATCAATATTGTGCTTAGAAACCTCTTGAGCAATGCGATCAAGTTTTCGCCGGTCGGGGAAACCGTAACGGTCGAGACTCGAATAGAGCAGCTCTGGGGTGTGGTGTCGATCAAAAACCTAGGTGTCCCGATTGAACCGGATGCCATTGCCAAGATCCTGAACGGCCAACGAGTGAGTGGAACTCGGGGTTCTAGCGGTGAGAAAGGAACGGGGCTTGGACTAGCAATGTGTCAGGAGTTCATCCAATCAAACCGGGGTCGACTCGAAATTACTAGTTCGCGCGAAAGCGGAACAGTCGTCCGCGTTTTTCTGCCTTCTGAATAAAACGATTGGTCAGTAGACCAGCACACGATCGCTCTCGGCCGACAACCTCACCAATACATTTGGTAATGCAAATTCCGCCCGTTTGTCTTTCAGGTGTTCTTCCGTGATTCCGCGCACTTTACTCGACATGCCAGACAGGTAGAATCTTCCCCCGGCTTTTACGATGGCGTCGAAATGATCCGAAATCTTTCCGGTCCCCAACCCTACGAGGTTTTCAATCACTTCCTTCCTGAATAATTGTACGCCATCGCCGGCAAGGAAAATGGCGACCTCGTGGCCTTCTTCGAGGGCAGTTTTTGCCACGAGAAGTGCGAGTGCGACGCGGGTGGGGTTTTCAGGACCCTGTGTGATATGCACCAAGAACTTCAGCTTCGTGGTGGGAGCTGTTTGAGACCACGCGAGCGTGCTTGCCGCGAGAAGGCAAATGGTAAGTGTGAGTGTTTTCATGATTTCTATTTTGGAAAGTTGATGTCTGCCATGACACGTTTCACTTGTTGACAATGTCGGTCGATATGAAACCGGAGAAACCCAAAGCGCTGCACGATATTCAATGGACCCGAAATGGGGTGTGGGTAGATGACCTTTTCCACATCGACGCCAGCGGTTGCATCGCAAAGTGCTTCGAGCAGAGACTGGTTGTTTTGAAAGGCCAACTTCCAAAACTCAAACGATCCGCTCCACCGTGGCTTTGCTACTTCAGGCACCTGTTCCTTCGGTTGCCATGTTTTCTCGACGATTGTTTCTATGTCAAGGCCTTCGTGAATGGGGGTTCCTGTCCATAAAGGAGTGCCAGTTCGATACGCGTTGACTGCTTTCCACATCCCGTTGATGCCACCCATCTCGGCCCAAACGAGATGTTCGATGTTGTCGACAATCGACCATTCTTCGGGACTGGGTTTGAACAGCGCTTGATCATTCGTGACACCTTGGATCGTGGTCAGGAATTGTTTCCGGGCGCGAAGTACTTCCGCGGCAAGGGTAGGGGATAGAGGAGCCATGAGCGACTTTAGCTTTGGACAAATTACAACACAATTTCTCCTTAGGTGTGTATCAAAAGATACCAACGTGAAGATTTATTTTAGTCGCAACTCGATGGCGCCGCGATGTAGCTTGACGAACTTTTCCTTTTCGAACTTTTTGAGGATACGCGAGATGACAACCCGGGTGGTACCGAGTTCATTCGCTAGGTTTTGATGGGACACGTGTACTTTTGAGCCCGACGCAGAGGCGATGCGCAAAAGGTGATCTTTCAGCCGGATTGGGATTGGATCGAAAGCCATCTTCCCAAATGCGCGCAGAAGTTCGTCGTAGCGTTGTTTGAAGGTCTGGATGACGAAGCGATTCCAGGACGGATATTTCAGTTGCCAGTCGGAAATAAACTTGGCTGGAACGACCGGGATTTCGGTTGGCTCCGTGGCGACGCCGTTGGCCGTGCTGTTGTAATCGAAGTACCCTGAAGAGAGTGACATCATGCACGTTTCAGCTTGCCGCACATAATAGAGTAGTATTTCTCGGTCCTTGTTCCTTTGGTAGACGCGGATTGAGCCGGACACGACGATCGGGAGAAAGTCGAGATACTGCCCTTCTTTTATCAGCACATCGCCCTTGCTGGCAGAGATGAATTTTCCATGCTTCGCAATTTCATCACGCAATTCGGGTTCTCTGAAAATAGTGAGTCGGCTGATAATCTGATGCGGGTGAGCCATCGCTGCGAATGTATTCTTGAAGTTAAGAATTTCGTCATAGGATTTTGTGAATCTATACCCCCGATCAGCCCTTCATCTCGTGCCGTGATCTTCGACCGAGCTTGTTTGCCTAGAATTTCAGAAAATCGTTGAAAAAGGGAAGAAGGTCATTCAACACCCGCCCGTCGGCTGCCCAGATCTTGTTGCCATGATCCCCAATGTACTCTTCGGCGTAGTGGTTGATGCCAAGGTTTTCGAGTCGTTGGCTTAACATCCCGATTTGAACCGGGAAGCGAGGTGAATCATTCCGACCCCAATCCATTTTGATCGCTGTCAGCTTTCGTAGGTTGTCAGCATAGCGATCGACCATATATACTGGCATGTTGTCTTCCCACTTTTTCAGCACATCTTGGTTGACAACCATGTTGTCGCCTTGGTACGTAAAGGGCATGTCGCAAAAGAACGGCGGCTTGGATGGGTTGGGTGACCATGCACGACCGACAGCGACGAGTACGCGCGGGTAATAAGTCTTTTTCAGTTCCTCTTGGGTAGTGACTTTAGCGACATCTCGAAATGAAGTGCTGTTGGGGCCGAATTCCTTTACGAAGGCGAGCAAGCCGGGGCTGAGTGCATACACCGAGCTAAACACGTCTGGGTACAACATCGCGATTTTGAATGCTCCATAGCCGCCCATCGAGTGACCTGCGATGCCGCGGCTTTCTCGGTTTGCTAGCGTTCGGTAGTGCTGGTCGACGTATGCGACGAGTTCCTTCGCGGTGAAGTCAGACCAATTTCCAGTGAGCGTAGAGTTAGAATAGAAACTGCCTTCAAACATGGTGTATTGGTTGGGGATCACCAGGATGTATGGCCGGATTTTTTGTCTCGAGATTCCTTGATCCAAGATTCCTTTCATCGCGGTGCTGATGCTATCTGTTCCCATGAAACCGTGCAAGTAGTAGATTACCGGATAGCGTTGTTGTGACTGGTCGTACCCGGGCGGAAGGTAGATCGAGACTTTCCGTTTTGGATTTTCGCCACCTGAATTGATCAGTGCTTTACTCTCGATCAAAAAGGTAGCCACCCGGCCGGCCTGTTTTTCTTGACTCAGGCAGGGGAGAGTAACGATGTATGCGCAAAGGACGAGGAAAACGGATTTCATTTTGGATCAAATTGATGATAAAGTTCTGTCAAAAAAATACCCGCGTGGAGGTATGGCCGACGCGGGTATAACGATTTTTTACTTAGGCGATCACATCAGTGCACCGGCAAGACCAAAGACAAGCGCAATGGCGTAGATACCGAGTATCACGATCATGAATATTCCCATGAATTTGAACATCGATTTCAAGTTTTCCAATGATGTGGTCAACGCCTGCGCATCTTTTCGGGCGATGGCATCGCGCGCGTTGGTTGCGAACTTGAACAGATACCAAGTCGGGAAGAAATAAAATACTCCTATCAATAGATAGATCACCGAGAAGAATCCTCCGGAGATTCCCATCGGAGCCCCTAATTCACCGAGTAGGGCACCCGCGAATATGCCGACAACGACGATTAGGCCGATCATCACAAATCCAACAATCGCGAGGAAACGACCCCATGTTCCAGATTCCTTCAAGTATCCGGCGGCTTCAGGTGTGACGTTCAAGGAGCCTTGGGGGAGGGATGAGTCGAGCGGTTCGGTCATAATGATTTAGGTTAGTGTTCTGAAAAATTAGGTCTTTTTTTCAAAAAACGAAAGTACAATCATTTATGATCGGACCCATTCAAAGCTTTGTGCCGCGAATCAAGATCGACGCCTGAATCGATTGCTCTTTGAGGTGCAGGAATTTCTTCCGTTCCTCATCCTTCATGAATGCCTGAAAATCCGACTCTTCCTCAAATTCCACTAAATGAATTTCATAAGGCTTTTCAAGCAAGTTTTCTATGTATGCCTCGTTGGAAGGACGTACACGAAAGAGCAATCGACCTCGGTATTTAGTAATCAGAGGAATGGCGACTTCCTCGAACTGGTCGAAGACTTCTTCTTGTCCCGGTTTGATGTAGATCAGTTGTGTGATGAACAACATTCAATTTTCATTTTACTTTTCCGATTGCACCAGGTCGTACGTCATCGCGCTTGCCTCCTTTTGTCGAAGGTGGAGGACACGGCCGTTCCTCACCGCTTCGTATTGACAGTCATACGCTTCTGTTTTCCCGTTAAATCGATCTGTGATCGTGAGTGACCAGGGCGTCAGGGTATACTTCCCCTTATACTTTTGGTCGTACGTGGTCATGGACCCCACCATTCCATAAGCTCCACTGTGGTGACTCGTATAGGTTCCGTCAGCCGCAAAATCGAAGGTATTGGCGCGGGCAGTAGCATTCATTCCAGCATAACTCCCCGTCACTGTGTTGTACACTTGCAAACCTGTCGAAGACGATTCAGTCCAGTGGCCCACAACATCCGAAGCCGAAACGGCGAACTTGTTGTAATTCTGCATACTGGCGATCACGTCTTGATTCGGGAATGCCTTTTGAAACTCCGCTGCATTGGGAGCGATCAGTTCTACACACCAGGCGCGCCCGCTCGCAACCAGTACACGTAAACCCAAGTGAACGTTTTTTCTCGTGGCTAGTTCTGTGACGTCGCCTTCCAAGAAATAGATTCGGTTGTAGGTATAAGGCTCGTTCTTGAATTCAAAGAGGTTTCCGAATTGATACCTCGGAGCGATTAAGCGATCCCAAAAGACTGTTGCCATATTGTCGGCCGCACGCATCGCGTCGTCAATTTCTATGACGTAGTGCAAGAAAACTATGTTCGAGCCTTTGGAGACTTGCACGTAGTCAGCAAAAGGCTGTGCCACCCAACCGTCATTGAAATTAGTGGTGGCGGTTGCAATTCCACTCTTGCTAGTCGCGTGAGTCACACTTATTGGGGCGGAGGCAGGAGTGTTGGTTGCTGGTGTACTGTTGGTTACGCCACTTGACTGGGCCTGTTCCGGCGCCACAGGCGGGGGATCCAACACCAAGGAATTTATGAACTGTTCCACTTCAGGTTGAAACTCGTCGGAATTCATCGTCACGAGTATGCTGAGCATCTGTTTGCCGGCCGAGAAATTGGTCAGTAGGATTGCCGATGGCTTGTTCTCCCATTTGAATTCGCTGCCTCCGACGTTTACCGTCCACCCGTCTTGGCGAACTGTGGTTTGCGGTTGTGGCTGAGTTGCTTCGACGTAAGTACGCGGATCGACCAGCGCCTTCCATTCGTTGGCAAAGTCGGTGGTCGGATTGCCGCTTCCCGGTGCACTTTTATAAACGGCAAGGCGACACCATCCGCGTGATACATTGTTCACTTTCACGAAAGACACGGCGAAGTCCTTTTCGTCTTTCGTCCAACCTTTTGGAGGTTGGTAAGTCACAAGGTCGTACTTGGTGGCGGTTTGACCCAAGAGGGTGATCGTGATGAACAGACTTGCTGCGGTCAAGGTGATGCGCATAGTTGAAGAGTAAGGGTTGAGTGAAGGTCGTAACTTTTTCTCAGAATTCGACCGCCGTTTACATCGTCAGTCGATGAGTGGTCGACCATTACGCTAACCACGTGCCAATAGAAAAGCCCCCAAGTAATTTGGAGGCTTTCTAAACGATTCAAAGGTTATCTCATTGCCAGCCGCCGCCCAACGCTTGGTACACGTTGATCATGGCATGCATCTGCTGCATTTTCGTATCGATTAATTCAAAACGAGCTTCGAGGGCGTCGCGTTGAGTCATCAACACTTCCATGTAGTCTGCACGAGCCGATTTGAACAATCCCGTCGAGATTGCGATGGATTGGTTCAGTGCCTGTACTTGGGCAGCTTTCAGCGTGAAGCTTTTTTGCAAGTTGCTGATATTCGAGACTTGGTTTGCCACTTCTATGTATGCATTCAAGATGGTGCGCTCGTAGTTGTACACACTTTGCACCTGCTTGGCATTTGCAGAGAAGTAGAAAGCCTTGATCGCATTCCGGTTCACCAGAGGCGCCATCAACTCGCCGGCGGCCGTGGCGACGAGTGACTCGGGAGTCTGAATCAAGAAATTCGGTCTGAACGCTTGAAAACCTACTCCAGCCGTGATGCGCAGGGACGGATAGAAGTTGGCCTTAGCAACTTTGACGTCGAGTTTGGCCGAAGCTAAATCTGCCTCTGCTTGGCGGATGTCAGGTCGATTCTGAAGCAACTGAGATGGAACCCCAGCTTGTACCACACGAGGGGTCCCGTCGAGGAAACCACGTGAGTTGCGGGTAATCGGCTGAGGAAAACGGCCCACCAAGAAATTGATCCTGTTTTCAGTTTCGATGATCGCCTGCTGAATGTAAAACTGGCGACTTTGATTCTTGAGCACTTCCGCTTCGAACTTCCGTACAGCGAGTTCAGTGACACGTGCGGCTTGTTTCTCGAGGCGAACGATCTCCAACGCGTTCGTTTGGATTTCGATGTTTTGCCTTAGGATGTCAAGCTGGTTGTCGAGCGCCTGGAGTTCGTAGTACGAGTTGGCGATCTCTGCGATCAGCTGGGTCACCATGAAGTTTCGTCCTTCTACGGAACCGAGGTAACGGAAGACAGCCGACTTCTTCGCATTGCGGAGTTTCTTCCAGATGTCTAGCTCCCACGATGCATCCAAGCCCAACATGTAGTTGGGGAGCGGATCTGGAATTTCTTGTCCTGGACGAATGTCGGTGCTTGCGTCAACTGCTCCGTAGCGCGTATACCGCGGAGTTTTTTCGAGGCCGGCTTCCGCACCGAAGTTCACGAACGGGAGGTATTCCCCTTTCCGTGCACGAATTTCGTTCTGGGCGATGTTGATCTCTTGCCGCATGATATTCAGTTCTTGGTTTTTCCCAAGTGCGGAATCGATCAACGCCACCAAGTTTGGATCGGTAAAGTACTCGCGCCAATTCACTTTGGCGCTGTTCACCGTGTCCTGGCTTGCTCCGAATTGATCCGGAGTCGAGCGGCTTTCGTTTTGGTGTACCGTCATTGAAGTCGGTACTGTACAGGCAGCGATCACCGACGAAAGGACAGCGATGCCTATGTATTTCCTAATGCTTCTTCTCATGGTTGTCGCTTTCTTCAGTTTGGGGGAATGCGTCCATTTTGTGGACCAGGTCCTCAGTCAGTGAGTCTTCTTCTTCATCCCTGATGAGCTTACGACCCTCGGCCATTTTTCCGAAGATGTAGTACAGGCCGGGTACGATAATGACACCGAAGGCTGTACCGAAAAGCATACCACCAAGCGCCGACGATCCGATGGTGCGGTTACCGATGGCACCGGGACCGGTCGCGACCACCAGCGGGATAAGACCCGCGATGAAGGCGAATGAGGTCATCAAGATAGGGCGGAAGCGCACACGTGCACCTTCGATCGCGGCTTCGAGCACCGAAGAACCTTGGCTGTGTTTCTGGTTCGCGAATTCCACGATCAAAACGGCGTTCTTACCCAACAGACCCACGAGCATGACCAAGCCTACCTGCGCGTAAATGTCGTTGGCAAGCCCCATCGACTTGATGAGCATAAAGGATCCGAATACCCCGGCAGGAAGTGACAACACCACGGCCAGAGGTATGATGAAACTTTCATATTGTGCGGCGAGCACCAAGTACACGAATGCCAACACGATGATGAAGATCACGACAGCTTCGTTACCGCGACGTACTTCGTCATAAGAAAGCGCGGCCCAGTCGATGTCGAAACCACGAGGAAGTGTTTTGGCAACCTCTTGCACAGCTTTGATGGCTTCACCCGAGCTGAAGCCTTTCGAAGGAGCTCCCCGGATGGCAGCCGTCGTGTACATGTTGTAGCGGTTGATTTCGTTCGCGCCCTGTGTCTTCTTGATGGTCATGAAGGCAGAGAACGGAACCATTTCACCTTGATCGTTTTTTACCCACATATTCAGGATGTCTTCCGGAAGTTTCCTGTACTCGGGCGATGCTTGCACGAACACCTTGAAGAAGCGTTGGAACTTGATGAAACCAAGTTCGTACGTACTACCAATCAAGATCGACAGCGTGTTCATCGCATTTCCAATCGATACTCCCTTCTGCATGGCGAGGTCGTTATCGATCTGGAGTTCATACTGAGGATAGTTCGCGCTAAAGAAGGTGAACAAACCAGTAAGTTCTGGTCGTTTTTCGAGTGCGCCCATGAAGTCATTCTTAACGCGTTCCAACTGATCGTAGTCACCGCTGTTGGTCTTGTCGAGCAACTGCAATGCGAAACCACCGGCCGCACCGTAACCGGGAACAGCGGGTGGATCGAAGAATTCGATGGTTGCGCCCGGAATTTCGTGGGCACGCTCTTCGAGTTCGTAGATGATTTCAGTCACCGAATGGTCGCGTTCCGACCAGGGTTTCAAGTTGATCAAGCAAGTACCTGCATTGGAGCCACGACCTTCCGTCAATACCTCGTAACCCGCCAACGCAGACACTGACTTGATACCTTCTACTTCTTCGGCGATCGCTTGTAGGCGGCGGCTGACGTCGTTGGTACGTTCGAGTGTGGAGCCGGGAGGTGTTTGGATGATGGCGTAGATCATCCCTTGGTCTTCACTTGGAATGAAACCGGAGGGGAGGTTGTTCGCGATCACGATAATCCCGACACCGAACGCGAGCCAAAGACCCAGCGTGACCAAACGTCGGTTGGCAATGCGTTGGAGCAGCCATACATATTTATCTGTCATTCGCTCGAACCAAGCATTGAACCAGTCGAGGAATCGGTTGATCAAGTTGCGGCGACGTGGGACACCGTGGGTGTGGCGTAAGATCATCGCGCAAAGCACCGGCGTCACCGTCAACGCGACCACACCAGAGAGCACGATGGAACTTGCCATGGTGATAGAGAATTGTCGGTAGAATACTCCGACCGGACCGGTCATGAAGGCGACAGGTACAAACACTGCCGTCATAAGCAGTGTAATCGCGATGACGGCCCCGCTAATTTCACCCAACACTTTCTTCACGGCTTTGTACGGCGATATGTGTTCCTCCGACATCTTGGCGTGGACCGCCTCGACCACGACAATCGCGTCGTCCACCACGATACCGATGGCCAACACGAGGGCGAAGAGCGTGATCATGTTTACCGTCAATCCAAATATCTGCATGAAGAGGAAGGCTCCGATCAATGAAATCGGAACGGCGAGGGTAGGGATGAGGGTCGACCTCCAATCACCCAAGAATATAAACACGACCAATGCCACGAGAATGAACGCGTCGCGTAGGGTGTGAATCACGTTCTCGGTAGAAGCATCGAGGAAGTGCGACACGTCGTAGCTGATTTCGAACTCCATACCTGGAGGGAAGGTGTTTGTCCTCAGTTCTTCGAGCTTGGCTTTCACCCGCTCGATCACTTCACTAGCGTTACTACCGTAGGTTTGTTTCAACACGATAGCGGCCGAAGGGTAACCATTCAAGTTTGAATAGATATCGTAATATTCGCTACCCAATTCGACAGTGGCCACGTCTTTTAGCCGGAGCAACTCTCCATTGGAGTTTGCGCGGATAATCACGTCACTATACTGCTCTGGTTTATTGAAACGACCTTGGTATGTCAACACATATTCCAGCGCTTCGGCTCGCTTGCTATCGGCACGACCGATACGACCGGGTGATCCGATCACGCTTTGGTCGGCAAGGGCTTCCATCACTTCTGCGGCCGACACATTGTAGGCGCGCATGCGGTCTGGTTTCAACCAAACGCGCATTGCATATTGGCGGCTACCGAGGATACGGGCTTGACCGATACCGTTGATCCGTTGGAGTTCTGGGATCATGTTCACACCGGCGAAGTTGAATAGGAACTTCATGTCGGCGTTCTTATCCTTACTGTAGAGGTTGACATACATCAACATACTGTTCATGATCCGGTTCACAATCACACCTTCGCGTTGTACGAGAATGGGCAGACGGTTGAGGACCTGCGCAATCCTTGTATTCACTTGCACGAGGGCTTGGTCGGGGTCGGTGCCGAGGTTGAACACGATCTGAATGTTGGCTTCACCCGCGCTGGTGGCATCGGAGGTCATGTAACGCATACCCCACACACCGTTGATGGCTTGTTCGAGGGGAATGAGTACCGATTCAGTCAACACCTTGGCGCTCGCACCGGGGTACGAGGCGTTCACCATGACCACGGGTGGCGCGATCTCTGGGAACTGAGATTTTGGCAGGCTGTTGATCGCAAGTATCCCCATGAACACAATCACGAGAGATACCACGATCGCGAGGACCGGCCTATGTATGAATTTGCTAAACATCTTGTTTTCTCTTTAGAGGTTCGACTATTCGGCGTACACTTTCAAGTGAGGAATGACTTCCTTCGGATCTTGATACTCATACTTGATCTTGTCGCCGTCCCTCACTTTGCGAAGGCCCTCTAACAGGATTTTGTCGCCTTCTTGAAGGCCGCCTTTCACGATGTAAAGATCGGGCATTTCAGCAGCGAGCGTGATTTCATGTTGGTGAGCTACATCGTCTTTGTCGATCACGAACACGTACTTTTTCTCTAGAATTTCAAATGTTGCCTTTTGAGGAATGATGAGCGCACGTTTGAAAGGAACCGCCATTTGGATGTTGCCGGTTTCTCCGTGACGGAGCAGACCTTTGGGGTTCGGGAACGTTGCGCGGAAGGCGATGTTTCCAGTTTCGTTGTTGAAATCGGCCTCGATCGTTTCAACAATGCCAGGATACTCGAATAATTGCTGGTTGGCCATCATCAGTTTCACACGCATCACGCTGTCTTTTTTCGCAGCGATCTTGTAGTTCAGATATTCGGCTTCAGGAACGTTGAAGTAAACCCACATCTTGCTGTTGTCGGAAATGATGGTCAGTAGGTCGCCCTCATCCAACAAACTTCCCTGCCGAGCATAAAAACGGTCCATGATCCCGGTAAATGGAGCCTTCAACTCCGTGAATCCTAGGTGGACTTGAGCAAGGGCGAGCTCTGCTTTTGCCTTGTCAAATTTTGCTTTTGCTAGCGCGAGTTCATTTTTTGAAACGACGTTGCTGTCGGCAAGTGCTTTGGTGTTTAGATATTCAATTTCAGCGAAGTTGGCTTCGGCTTGTGCCTTCTGTAGTTCGGCTTGGTAGAGGAGGGGCATGATTTGAAACATGCGTTGACCTTGCTTTACCACTTGACCTTCGTCGACGAAGATGTGTTCTAGGTAACCACGTTCCAACGCGCGCAGCTCGATGTGCTGGATCGCCCTAATTTGGCATACGTAATCGCGAATGGTCAGTGTGTCTCGCCGAAGAGGGCTCGTGACAAGAAACTTGATCCCTTCTTCCGATTCACCTTCTTCCTTGTGAGAGCCGCAGCCTGTGGTCAACAGTATTGCACACAGGCTCATGAACATGAGTATTTTCCG
Source organism: Cyclobacteriaceae bacterium (assembly GCA_044226945.1). Taxonomy (GTDB): domain Bacteria; phylum Bacteroidota; class Bacteroidia; order Cytophagales; family Cyclobacteriaceae; genus ELB16-189. The sequence continues at coordinate 173,419 of JBGAGB010000001.1, forward strand.
CATAATAGTTTTGTTCTAAAAAAAGATACGATTTTTTGATGATAGTTTTTGGTGTGTTTTGCGCAAGACAAATACAAACGGCACCTAATCGCTTGAGGGGCCTCAGGCGCGCGCTCGGAGGGGGCCAGAACTTATTAGAGTTTCTGGCCGGAAATGAATCATACCCGAAATACTCGAATCACAAGATACCGCTGACCATCATCGGATATGGTGTCGAATGAACTCACCGGAATCCCATGAATTTGCGAACTCATCAGGATCAGTGAATTGGTATCATAAAAGGAGCCGCTGGAAGCCGGAAGCTCAGCATGTTTCTTCGAGTTTGTCTTGTTCTCTTCTTCCGTCTCTTCAAACACGCTTGTTTCGAAATTGACATAGCGCCATTCCGAAGCAGGCAACACGAGTTCTGCATCACTCGACTGGCAACGACTGAGGAAGTTGGAGATGAAACGCGAGGTCTGATTTTCAACCAGAGACACACGACGAACAACCGAATTCGAATGGGAAAAGCCTTGACCGAATCCGTTCGAGATTAAAAAGACGCATTACCAGGCAAGTTTGTTGACAAACCGTGCACATTCCGATAGCTGGATTTTCCAGCCCTAAATGCCCATCTGTGGGTGCTAACGATTGAAATTGATAGAGATTCATGAGGAGCGGAGACTCGAATCATCCGCCACGCGATAAATGTTATGTCGTAAGAACGAAGGAGGTCGCGATTTGTTGGACCTGCCAGAGCCCGCAGTCGATTGCGGGTCAGTCATCGACCGCGATGTATGTTACTGACCGCACCACCTGGCCGTTTGCAGTGACTCCCTCCACCACGATCCTGTACCGTCCGGGAAGATCGGCGGCGTAAAACTGAATGGCAGCCTTTCCTGTCTCCGCGTCCAGGCGAACGGCAGGATCCCAGTAGATCAGGGATCGATAGTCGGCGGCCGATGCGTCGATCGTGGGATCACTGTAATCGGGTGAACTGAATACACTAGGCAAAGAATAACCCGGTATCCTAATTTCCTGAAAGTTGGGGGCGCTAGAACCGTACGTGTATCCTTGCTTCATGTAAATGGCAATCATACCGGCGGCACTACGTTCACCATAAATTACTGTGGGTCGCGTGGTGACCTCTACACTTTCGACCGAGATCGGGTTGATACCTGCCAACACGCTGAATGCGTCGCCGTTGATGATCACGTTGTCGATCATGACCGTCATCGGTTGGTTGTTGGCAAACGACAGTGCGGAACTTCGGGCAAGCGTTACCGTCCAAACACCGTTATCTTGACGAACGCTTAACCCAGGAATTCTCCCCTGCAATGTGAGGAGGATGTTGTCATGGTTGGGGTTGAAATCCTTCGATGTGAATACAAAGTCACCTTTGCCGAACGGTCGACGGGTGCGATCTATCTCTTGAGGTTCGATTTTCTTTCCGACTACTTCCACCTCTTGCAACATGCGCACGTCACGTTGGGCTAAGTACGCAGAAGGGAGCCTTTGGATCGATTCGGACTTCACCGTGGGAATCTCGAAGGAACCTTGCGGCACGTGAACGTCAGGAATCGTTCGAATAGTTGGCTTGATTTTTCCAATCGCATATTTTTTGGATCGATCCGAGTTGAAGAGATATGTCGCCGTGTCGAAGTGCTGGAGATCACGAAGTTCAAACAACCCCTGATCATCCGTTTCGACCAGTATGCTTGCTTCCGTTGCCGACTGTGTGAAGCCTAACATCGACTGAGTGGGCCGGCCCTTGTCATCAACAAATTGTCCACGGAAACTCACGCCCTGTTCGACACGAAACTTGAAGTCTTTCACGGGAGGGACTTTCAAAGTATCAATAGTGAGTGATTCGATCGTGGTGAACTCGTCGATCGGCACCACCTGGATCGCATCGGTGACCGAAATGGCTAGGTCGGCAAACGTCGGTTGCGACAACGCGTCGATTGCTTGAAGGTTAAGCGTAACGAGATCGCGCGGCTTATACGTTGAACGGTCAGGTTCGATCGAAAGGAACCGTGATCGCGCTTCTTTATACGTTTCATGAGGCGATAGAACTTTCTCGTGGGGAGGGAGCACGCGAATCGGTTTTACAAAGAGATGTTCCGATCCGAAATTTAGGTTTGAGTTCGTATAGGCGCGCAGGTAATAAAGCCCGGGTGTTAATTGATCCGGGAGCGCAATATCGCCTCGTGCGGTGCGCCGTTCGATGCGAAGGGTACGTTGTGCAGTCACTCGTTTACTTGAGTCTAGCAATTCTAGATGGACCACTCTACTGATAATACGGTTTGTCAGTCTGCACATAAATCTTCTCGTATTGATTGCGAACAGACTTTGCAAACGCGTCTTGAACATTACCCTCTGTGAACGTATAATCAATCGGCATGTGGGCTGCGATAGGAATCGAGGACATATCGCCTCGGATAGAAAGCAGTTGTGGATTGATAATGCTGCCTCCCCGGTGAATGACAATCGGGCCCGACGCAGATACGATACTCTCGCGAACGGTGCCATTCGCAGCCTGATACTGAATCGAGAGTTCTGAAGGGAATGCAATCCTGGCTCGATTTAATGATGCCGTGATGGTGGTCATCGACGGTGCTCTCACCTCGGCGCCATTGGCTTTCATTACAAAGCCCTCTTGTTGAGTTCGATTGATGTATATACTCCTCAACCAATGAACCAAGGAACCATGATAAGCTGCAATTCGGTTTCCTTCCAGTTCGATCGCACTTGCCATATCATTTGCTTGGTCCAACTCAAATCGAATTGGCGCCGCGGCCAAGGAATTTTGGTCAGCCCTTTGGAGATAAACATGGACGGTTAAGGCGGTTCGCTCATTCTTAATTCGGATGGGGACCGGCGATGAATACAGTGTGACTCCGTTGGTGTTCGCAACGAGCAGGTCTCCCGGATTCTCGACGCGCGCACGTTCCTCACCAATAAGTGTTTTCGACACCGTTGCCACTTCTCCAGAAGTTGCCCTTTTGCCCATCTTTTTCGCGGAGGGTTGGAGTTGCAGTTTCAAGTTGTAACTGCGGCCCCCCTGAATAGTGACCGCTGAGCGAAAAATCTCGAACCCCTTTTTATATAGTACAAGTTCCATGAAGCCATCGGGAATGTTCTGCAGCTGAAACTGCCCGCTCTCATCGGTGGTGGTCGCGACGGTGGTTTGGTTGATAAACACTTCGACACCATCTAGTCTGCTTTGGTCCTTCGACGAGGTGACAATACCCTCAATTTGCGCATGGAGCGACGTGCAGGCGAAAATCAACACAAAAGGGTGGGCCCAGCGAAGTAGGTAGAGGAGAAGATTACGTGCAACGTTGAACATCAGATCGAAGATAAAACAATTGCCTTTGTGAACGCGATGGTTGTCTGGTTAGAATCGCCCTCACCGAACGTGTCGAAAGATATTAAACCAGTCAAAAAAACGCGTCTTGACAAGCTCAGAGCAACTGCTATCTTGTGGACGGAGTATGGCGGTTAACGGGAAAATTCGAGGTTGTGGTCTTTTGGTGGCGGTCTTTTTTTGCCTTCATACGATCGTCTACGCACAAGGGGTTCTCTCAGAAACGTTTAATGGATCTGAACAGGGCCGACTCGTTGTCGAGGTCCTTCAGGAATGGGAGAAGGCGAAGAATGCTCGTTTTTACTTTGCGCGGGAGTGGATTGCGCCCATCAAGTTCAACAAGGACTACCGCGGACAGTCGCTAGAGTTCGCCCTCACGGATGTGTTCCTTGGAACCGATCTCAACTTTGTCGCGATGTACCCATCGGCGGTGGTGATCATTAAAGATCCGACGCAAGCATTGTTGCGCAAGACTGCTCTGCAGTCAGCGATAGAGTCGAAGAAAAGAATTATCACATTCGCGTTTGGTGCGCCTGGTGGCGCCGTTGATGGAAAACCTGTGACGATCTCCGGCACTGTGGTCGACGGGAAGACAAAGGAGCCGATGCGCGGGGCCACCATACGTATCGGCGACACCACTCAGGGGACCACCACCGACGACACGGGGCACTACCAACTTTCGTTGCCCATCGGGGTGCACGTGTTGAGCTTTTCTTTTGTCAACTACGAAGAAAAAGTGATCGACCTCGCCGCCTATGAAAACGGCGTGATCGACGTGGTCCTCGAAGAGACTCCCGTCTATCTGGATGAGATCGTGGTACAAGACCGGGCCGATCGCGAGGTGGCCGTGACGAGGATCGGACAAACTCAAATCTCGATGAAAGAAATCAAACGCGCACCCGCCATGCTCGGAGAGGTTGATTTGATCCGTACCGTGCAAATGCTTCCCGGCGTGGCGACGGTGGGAGAAGCAGCCTCGGGCTTCAACGTGCGAGGCGGAAGTGTCGATCAGAACCTGATCCTGTACGACGGCATGCCAATGTTTAACAGCTCGCACGTATTTGGTTTCCTATCGACGTTTAACCCGGAAGCCATTCGCGACGTGTCGTTTTACCGAGGTGGAATGCCCGCAGAGTTCGGTGGACGTGCCTCTTCGGTGCTCGACATTCGTTCGAAGGACGGCGACATGAACAAATGGAACGGCAACGCAGGGATCGGATTGATGACTAGCAACCTGATGGTGAACGGTCCCCTTAAAAAAGACAAGACGTCCATTGCCGCATCGTTCAGAGGCTCTTATTCAAATTGGTTGATCCACGCAGTGCGGAGTGATTACGGAAACTTGAAAAATAGTTCCGTATTCTTTTACGACGCGACACTGAAGATCACGCATCTCATCAACCCCAAAACTCGATTGTCTTTCACGGGGTATGGAAGCCAAGATTCATTCCGACTTGGGGCAGACTCTACGTACCGGTGGAACAACTTGCAACTATCTTTTCGTCTCGATCACCAGTTTTCACCAGCATTGGCCGGAGAATTCTCAGTTGGCAGAAGCGCGTACGGTTATAGCGTGCTTACCGGCGATTCATTAAACGGCAGCGACCTGTCCTATAAACTCGCGGCCACCGTCATCAAGGCCGGCCTTATCTACGTCCGAGACCAACACAAGTTCTCATTTGGGTGGCAACTGACCCCATATGGGTTCGAGCCTGGTTCGATTAAAGCAACCTCGGATGTTTCAGGTGCTGGGAACTACAAGTTACCAAAGCAACATTCTCTTGAGAATGCTTTCTATGCCTCCGACAGCTGGTCGAAGAATGATCGTCTGTTCATAGACGCCGGCCTGCGGATTCCATTTTTCCTGGCACTCGGCAAATCCGACGTGGTGACCTACCAAGCTGGCGCTCCCCGCGAAGCCAGCACTGCCGTCGATACCTTGCATTTCAAACCCGGCAGTGTGGTCAAAGGCTATTTGGGCGTGGAGCCTCGTCTTGCAGTTCGGTGGATGGTCCGACCCGACGCGGCATTCAAACTGGGGTACGGTCGTACGTACCAATACTTACACCTCATCACGAACACAGCTGCCGTGTCGCCAGTGGATGTGTGGCAACCAAGCGGATATTACTTTAAGCCTCAACGCGCTGATCAAGTCTCTGCTGGCTACTTCCTCGATTTCAAACAGAAAAGTTACAACACCTCGGTGGAAGTTTTCTATAAGTTCATGGACAACGTGCTCGACTTTAAAGACGGCGCCAAATTAATTCTGAACAACACACTGGAAACTTCTTTGCTTCAGGGTAGGGGGTATGCCTACGGGGTCGAGACAACTTTTGCCAAGAACGTCGGGAAGCTCAATACATCGTTTAACTATACTTATTCGCGTAGTTTTCGCCAGGTGGCCGGTCCCACCACCTCGGAGTCGATCAACCAAGGCAAAAGATATCCTTCCAACTTTGACCAGCCGCACATCGTCAACCTGACTTGGAAGTACGCATTGTCACGGCGTCATTTTCTCACTGGCAACTTTACCTATCATACCGGCCGCCCAGTTTCTGTTCCCGTCGCCATCTTTAAGTACGACAATGGGTATGTAGCTTACTTCTCTGAACGCAATCAATACCGAATCCCCGATTACCACCGGTTGGACCTGGCGTTAGTCATTGAAGGAAATCACAAACGCAAGAAACTTGGCGACGGCACGTGGATTCTTTCGATCTACAACGTGTATGCGCGCAAGAATGTGTACTCTGTCTTCTTTAGGGATGATGGCAGTGGTGCATTAAAGCCCTATCGGTTGTCGATCATTGGGACCATACTTCCATCTGTGAGTTACAACGTGAAATTTTAAGTAGTGATAGGATCAACTATGATATGGCGGTGGAAATGGGTGATTGGGTTCATCTTAATGACGGCTTGCGTCGAGCGCATCGACTTCGACACGCCAGCCGCCCGGTCGATCGTGGTGATCGAGGGGTTGATCTCCGATGAACCAGGGCCGTATATGATCCAAGTAACGCGAGCTCTTCCCCTCGATGTCGATACATCGCTACGCGTGCCTGTGCTAGGAGCAGAGGTCACACTTCACGACGATTCCGGACTTGAGGAACGAATGGTGGCATTTACCCCAGGCTATTACCAATCCGGCGGAGTCATTCGAGGACAGGTGGGCCATCGATATTATGTAACCGTGAAGGTGGGAGAAGTCACATTTCAATCGACTCCCGACGAATTGACCCCCGTGGGAGAGATTCAAACGATCCGCACAAAATTCGAAAGGAGGTATTCTAAACAGCAATTCGGTGATGTGCTCGCCGACGTGTTTAATGTCTTTATCGATGCCGATGCGGGCGAAGGTAATCGATACGTGCGTTGGAAGTTTACCGGGACGTACAAAGCGATGACCAACCCGGAATTAAGAGCCCTCAAGATCGCAGAGTTCGTGTTGAAGGCTCCACTTCCGTGCAGCGGCTACACGATTGAGCCAGGCCCAGGCGGTGGAGTGCTCACCAAAATGAAGGAGTGTACTTGCTGCACCTGTTGGGCGCGTCACTATGAGGACATGCCTCACTTATCTGATGATGAAAAAGTGTCCGATGGAAAATACTCGAACATCAAGGTGGGCGAGGTACCCATCAATGGAGCTACGTTCTTCGAGAAGTATCTGATCGAGGTCGACCAAATGAGTTTGACCCGAACATCTTATGAGTTCTTCAACCAGATTCGCGCGCAACGACAGTCGGCCACCAACATCTTTCAACCTGCCTATGGCGCCATCATTGGAAACATCACGAGCAGCAGCCCCAATCAACAGGCTATAGGATTATTTTATTCGACAGCGATCCGCCGCAAGTTTTTATACCTTACCCCGGACGATGTTCCGTACGGCGTGCCCCCCATTTTCTTCGTGACCGATTCGTGCACGAGCTACTATCGCAATTCAACGTCCATCCAACCGAGTACATGGAAATGAAGAAACTCTTCATACTCTCTTGGTGCCTAGTAGTCGCATGGGCAGGATATAGCCAAAGTGAATCGGAGATTCGATCTAGCTTTCAAGCGTACTATGAGTCGAAAGGACCGCTCCACCTCGAGCTGGTTATGAATCAACCGAAGTATACACCGGGCGACACGATTTGGTTAAAGAGCTGGCTCACGCGAGACGATCTCGTGCCCGCGAAGGGAATTCATCTCGTCCATGTTCACCTTATCGATCATCTCGGGGTGTCGGTGGTCGAGGGTATTATCAGTACACGAGAAGGGGTAGGGAATTCGCAACTTATCTTACCCAATACACTTGCAGTCGGTTACTATAAGCTTGTTGCGTTCACACCCTGGCAACGGAACTTCGGTTCGAGCGGATTCTTTACGAGAGACATCGCCGTTGTTGGAAGCAAAGCAATCAAGGCGGACCAGCCGCTTGAGGTCGAGCAAATTCAGGTGACGGCAACACCTGATCCGGGTCGCAGCGGAATAGAGATCGCCATGACGTCGGCGCAAATAAAAGGGCAGGCAGCCGTGTTGGTCATCACACAACATGAGTCTGTCTTGCGCGTGATTGATGTTTCCTTCGATGCAAACGGAAATGCAAAGTGCTTAATAGGGTCGACCATATTAAAAGCGGGGATCATCCACCTGTCGTTGCTCCACAATCGTCAGGTAATTTTCCAAAGGGAAATGGTGTTCAAAGGGCTAAACCCACCGAAGGCGCGTGTGGAGATTGAATCTTCAAAAACATCGGTGCGTCAAGATGGTCAAATCGATCTTTCTCTGGTGGATTCCAATGGAAAGCCATTGAAGGGCGACTTCTCTGTTTCCTTGTTGAACGATGCCTGGTTCGATGGGGATGATGCGAACATTGCAGCAGGCGTGCTGTTTTCTTCCAACATCCAAATTAAAAATGGGTTGGAGTACCCTTGGAAGGAAATTCTAGCACGTCGTCCGTTTTTGATTCGGTATCCCCCAGAGACTGTGATTCAAAAAAATGGCACAGTGTTGGACGCTCTTTCTGGTTTGCCCGTGCCCGACCTCACAAGGATCGGGACCTTCCTGCAATACGACAGGAGTCACTACGAAACCTTCACCACATCGAAGGGCAGGATCAGTCAAACATTTCCAACGCTGGTGGGCACCGATGAATTCTTTTATTCTGCCGAGTACCGTGGGAGGTTTTTGGAGAATATCGTCGTACGCTGGGACCCTGATACGATCCGGTTTACGCCGGCGCCCAAGTCTCGCGAGGTTTCATTAGACGATCCGTATGGAATCTTCACTGCGAACGCACGCATGATCGACCGCGCGTTCGGCGTGCTGTCGAACCGGCCACCTGATTTGGAGGAACATCGACTTGATTTCGAGAGCGAGGTCGCGACTGGTGACTACATTCTCAAACTGAACGATTACATAGTTTTTCCCACGATGGAAGAGTTCATTCGGGAAGTGGCGCACGGCATCTTGATTCGTAAAAAGAAGCACGGCGTTTCGTTGAGATTGGTGTTGTCCGAGCGAATGAATAATGCCTTCCTTGCATTGAAACCCGAGGACACCGAGTTCGTGAAGGTGGTACGCACCCCCGAGAAGCTCGTGCCTCTTGGTTTGTTCGGAAGGAACGGGATCGTGATTGCGAACTCGCAGGTAAAAAAGAAACACGTGCAAGCGATTGATTCTTCGACGCTGGTCCGTGGAGTGTCGAGGTCGATGCGGTTTCCAGCCACACCGAGCGCGACGAGTGCACCTCGCTTTCGTTCAACGAGGTACTGGAATCCTGCAGTGAATACAGACGTTGCTGGAAAAGCGCGCATCGAGTGGGGAGCCACTCAGGATGAGTCCGGTTATGTGCTGCAACTGGTTGGATTTACAGACGACGGGCACCCGATTTCGATTGTCAAACGGATCCCGATCTCTGCGAATTAAGCTGCTATTCTTTCTTTTCTGTTTTCTCCATGGGCAGTTCGGGAATCCGACTCCACTCTTGCATGGAACCATCGTACAATTTGACATCGTAGTCCAGGATTCGAGCGGCCATGTACACAACACTTGCCGTTTGTCCAATAAAACAATAGGTCACCAACTCTTTGCCTTGTGGGGCGACCGGCTGGAAATAGCTTTTCAAACTATCGACATTTTTAAATGCGCTGGTTTGGTCGATCAAGCTTTGATAGGGCACATTCACGGCTCCTGCTATGTGACCATCGCGCGGATTTCCAGTAGGGTCCCCGTCGTAGAAGTTCTTGGCACGCGCATCAACGACGAGCCCGCGTTTTGATTGAAGTGTTTTGAGTACATAGTCTTTATCCACGAGTAAGTCCCCGAGTTTTAGTGTGATGTTCCCTTTTTTGGGGCTTGGGGTGATGGAGGTGACAGGCAAGCCAGCTTTTTTCCATGCGTCGAGCCCACCGTTCAAGTAGAACACTTTGCCTTTCAAACCGAGGTCTTCTAGTGTCAGGAACATGCGGGCGACCGGACTCACTTCGTTGCGGATATGGTACAACACGATCGTCGAGTTGGCGTTCACACCCCAGCTTCGGAGGAGGTCGGTAGCCTTTTGTACGTCCGGAGCATTGTAGCTCCCAGTCGGCGCGTTCGGTGCGAGCCACTCTGGCCATAGATAGTTGGCACCCTCAATGTGTTCCCGGTCGTAGTCGAATTTTAGAAAGTTGGCTTGCACCAATACCAAGTTCGCATCGTGTTGATGTTCTTTCAACCAATCTACCGAAACGAGAAGCGATGAGTTTTGTGCAGAGGCATACAATGCGAGAACCAAAAGCACAAGGGTCAAGTAGGTCTTCATTTTCTATAATTTATGACAACGGCTTGATCAAAAGTAGACGCAACTCCATAGATGGGTATACCGCCAACAGGGGGAAACGGCAATTATTGCAGTGTCGAAATTTCGGAATATTCAGACTCCCAATAAGCGACGCGGCTCAACGGGACACTTTCAGTAGGCGTTACGCCATTGCCGGCACCAACTCATCGCTGGCTCCAAGTGCTTTGAGTAAACGCAAGTGTCCTCCGAGTGCTGATGCAAAGGTGTCGTAGGTCTTATAGGGAAGGCCAAACTCATGTGCCGTTTCCTCCACAATCTTAGAAATCTTGCGATAGTGAACGTGGCAAATGTTGGGAAACAAGTGGTGTTCGATTTGGAAGTTCAATCCACCGACATACCATGAGAACCAAGTGCTTTTGTTGCCAAAGTTTGTCGTCGTTAAAAGTTGGTGAACTGCCCAGTTGTTCCCCATCGAACCGCCGGTGTCGGGTAGGGGATACTCGGTTCCTTCCACCACGTGGGCGGGTTGGAAAATGATAGCCAAGATAAATCCAGCAAGGTAGTGCATGCCGAAAATTCCAATAGCGATTTGCCACCACGCGAGTGAGGTAAATACCAACGGGACGACGAAGATATAACCAATATAGAAAGCCTTCGAGGCGAACAGGATGAACCATTCCCAGGCCATATTTGCGTTTTGAGCGCGAGCCAATCCTTCTTTTTGGTAACGCATTGCACGGGTGAAATCTTTAAACATCAACCAAACGATGGTCATCAACCCGTAAAGCAACCAGGCGTACAAATATTGGTACTTGTGAATCTTCTTGAGAGGTGTGGATGGACAGAGTCGAAGGATGCCTCGGGGGCTAATGTCTTCATCGTGATCATGAACATTCGTATACGAGTGATGCAGTACGTTGTGCTGGATCTTCCAATTGAATGCATTGGCGCCAATGAGGTTCAAGGAATACCCGAGTACTGAGTTTACCCAGGGTTTCGAAGAATACGCACCGTGATTGGCATCATGCATCACGGATAGACCGATGCCGGCCAGTCCTAAACCCATCACCACCGGTACAAGCCCGAGTATCCATGGGTTCACGATGACATGACCGACCACTAAGGCGTAGGGAACAAAATACAAGGCAAACATGAAAATGGTTTTGATATGCATTTCCCGGTTGCCGTGCCTGGTGATGTTATTCGATTTGAAATAGTCATTCACGCGTTTGTTCAACGTAGCAACAAAATCTCTTTTTGTCGATGCGAAGACAATTGCTTTTGGTTTTTCCATGAGATGGTGAGGAGAGTTCAGTTACAATTAAAAATGTTACGCGCACGTTACGAGTTCCAGGATACCCGCAAATCGTGCAAGGCTTGAGTTTGCCAATCCGTTAAAGATACCAATAATTTTCTCTTAATTGGCTACATGTTGATGAAAAGAAGTAGCCCTCGACAAATGGCGCTCACAGTGGGTGTATTCCTTCTAGTGACAATGGCATTTTTCGCAACCTACGGGCAGAAAGCGGCTGGGAAACAACGAACGATCGTTACGACCGATGGAGAAGTGGACGATCAGGACTCGTTTATCAGACTTCTCCTTTACGCGAACGAATTCCAGCTGGAGGGACTGATTTACAGCAGCTCCCAATGGCATTACAAGGGCGATGGGAAAGGGACATCATTCAATTCGCAAATGTCCATGACTGCAGAAAGGTATGGCGTACGAACGGAGTTGCGGTGGCCAGGTACCACGTGGATGGGGGAGATGATCGAAAAATACCGTTCGTCATATCCAAATTTGTTGAAGCATCATTCTGACTATCCAAGTCCCGATTACTTGCAAAGCATCGTTCGTGTCGGAAATATTGACTTTGAAGGCGAGATGGCTAAAGATACCGAGGGATCGAATTTCATTAAAGCCAAACTCCTCGATTCAACGCCTGGTCCAATCTACTTGCAGATCTGGGGAGGCACCAACACGGTCGCTCGAGCACTCAAGTCGATCGAGGAACAGTATCGAGACACAAAGGATTGGGAGTTTATTAAAAAACGAGTCTCCGAAAAAGCGATTCTGTATGCTGTCCTGGACCAAGACGCCACTTACAAGCAATACATCGAACCGAACTGGCCGCAGATCCGTGTGCTGTATAACGCAAACCAGTTTTGGAATTTTGCATACCCTTGGCCACGCGTCGTCCCGGCAGAACTCCAGCCTTACTTGCGTGGACCTTGGTTCCAGAAAAATATCAAGAAAGATCACGGCACCTTATTGGCCAACTATTACCTCTGGGGAGATGGAACCCGAATTCAAAATGATGAGGAACACACCCATGGCGATCCCGCAGAATTGCCGAAGTACCACATGACTCAGTTTGACTTTATTTCGGAAGGTGACTCACCTGCATTTTTTCACCTCGTAGATGTCGGGCTCCGCAACTTAGAGGATGCTTCCTTCGGAGGTTGGGGAGGGCGCATGGTGCGAACTTCCAATCCATATCGATGGGAAGATGGCGACGAAGCAACGGACTTCAACCCGTTCAGTAAACAGTTGGACAAAGCGTATCCACAAACTCGTTGGATTGATGTGTTGCAGAACGACTTCGCGGCGCGCGCCGATTGGTGTGTGTCAGACTTTAGGCATGCCAACCATCCACCCGTTGTGAAACTGGCGACCGAGAAAGACCTGACCGCGCCTCCCGGACAGAGAGTTCAACTGAAAGCAACGGCCAAAGACCCAGATGGAAACAAAGTCGACTTCAAGTGGTGGCAATATTTCGAAGTGGATTCGTATCCCGGTAAGGTAGAATTGGTGCGCGCCACAAGCGCAAGTGCTGACTTGGTCGTTCCATCCGATGCCAAGTCAGGCGACACGATTCATATCGTCGTCGAGGTGTCGGATGATGGCCTACCGAAACTGACTCGCTATCAACGAGTGATCGTCACTGTTCAATAGTTTGCTCGACGCGGTGCCTCACTGTAGAAATGGCAATGCCGAAATGCTTCGGTACTTCAATGGTAGGCGCGATCTCGCGAAGACCGATCTTGATCAGGGCCATGTGATGTACGGCGTGTTCTACGTTATAGGCAATCTCGCGTTTTAGGTTGCTCGGTATTTCAATCGTGTCGTCGCCGTCGAGCGAGTAACTGGCGTCCAAGCGTAAACCCTGGTTCATATCTGCGCGAGCAATAAACTCCTTCACTTGGTCGATCACTTCGAGAGCAAAACTCGGTTCAGTTTCGATTCGGTGATCGCGCTTGCGATGGTCGTAGTTCACCACGCGCCGGGAATGACCGTCCTGCAGGCAAATGAAGAACTCGAGAATATGCCGGACATGTTGACCAATGGACGCTTGGCTAAGTGCCGGGGAGGGTTTTTGGAAGTCCTCAGGTGGCAACGCGGTGATGATTTGGGCAAGCTGTTCGAGAAGCTCCTGGCTGATCAGTGCAAGTTTTTCCATGACGGAAGGGATGCTATTATGACCCAATAGACGGGATTAGGGCTTTGTCCTTACAGCCTGGGAAAGAAAAATATTCACCTTCGGGTTATCTTTGTGGCAATGATGAAACGGATTTTGAAAAGGTTTTGGGCTCCGGCGATCGCCTTGGTGGTCACCGGAGCTTGGTTTGGGTGTGACGGGTGCCGGTATGCAGATTTGAACTATGCAGGTATCGACATCGTGGAATTCTGGATCGTGAATCAAAACGGAGCCCCGTACCTAATCACCGAAACCATCGATTCGCTCAAAGTGACAGACATTGTCACCAGGCAACCAGTCAAGATTATTCTATCGCCCCAGCCAACGAATGGTTATTCGCTATATTTTATAGATCACAACTACGACAGAGTGGCGTATGACGCTATTACGACCATTAGGTACGAGGTGCGATTCAGTTATGATCAAATCGACACCGTTCAATTTCAATTCAAACTGAAAGGCACACATTGCGGTGGGATCGATTTCGAGACGCTTAAGGTGGCGTGGAATAAGGTTACCGTGCTCGATAATGTCACAAACTTGTCCACGGTCAAGATTGTTCGTTAGATTGTGACCTCGATCGTATTTCCCTCTGGATCGAGAATGACTCCCTCGTAGTAACCGTCTCCAGTCCAACGCGTAGGGCTAACCACTGAAACTCCATCTGCTGCAAAACGTGCAACCATCTCATCGACTTTCGCTTGGCTTCCGACGCTGATGGCCAAGTGAGCAAGACCGATCACATGGTCGGGAGCGTTGTTCAAGTTGTCGCGAACGTGAGGGCTCGACATCAACTCCAAGCGTGCACCATCTAGGAATCGAAGGAAGTAAGATCGGAAATCTTTCGTGGGATTGTGATAGAGATCGCCGGACACCGCGCCGAAATACACCTCGTAAAATGACCTCATCTTCTCAAGGTCACGAACCCAGATGGCGACGTGCTCAATTTTCATGACTTGCTTCGTTCACAAATCGAAATATACGCCAAAGGCTAACATGAGCGATTTCTTTCTGAACCGGTCATTTGGTTGGGGAAACTGCTGCACTTTCGTGGCGGTGGTGTACTCTGTGAACAAAAACTGAGCGCCACTTTGGAGGGACCATCGATTCGAAAGACGATACCTAACATAAAGTTCAGAGTTGAGACTCCCTCGGTCATTGTCGCTCACCAGCAACACATTCCCATTGGTGACTTGGGCCGTGGTTTTTGCCTCCACCATGCCGTTGATATAGGTTCCTGTCTTTGTTGGGCCAAACGAGAAACCGACCGCGTCGATGTTGAATCCGAGTTGGAGCTTTTCATTGAAACGGTAGCCCAAGTTGATAAATGCATTGAGCGCGGCAATCCTTGGTGCACCCACTAAGAGGCTGTCCATATTTTCCGTCACGTTGGCCGCGAAAAAGACCAGAGGGCCAGTCCGGTTCGACGTTAATTGCGCGGGCGCTGTGACATAGTTTTGGTTACGCCCGAAGTAGTTGGTGAAGCGCACGCCAGAGCCGACGACAAGGCGTTTTCGCGCACCGAAATTCCAATCATACCCGTATGCAATCGACACGGTTCCCTGCGATTTTCCCGCCGCAACTGAAAACGCTGCATGTCCGTGTGGGGAATGTAAAGTCTGGCTGTAGGCGGGAAGCGCGAGGAGTAAAAAGGCGGTGATGAGTTTCATGCGTGTCGGGTCTACCCATTAGACGCGAGGAAAGGGCATTCCTTACATGACACCCGATCCTTCCTTCGAAATAATTTGTTGTCGCTTAAAACTTGTAGGTGTAGCCAACCCTGAAGACTTGCGTCTCATAATAGTCGGTGCTCAACAGCCTGAATCCATCTCCTTGTGTGGTGCGTTTAATCCGCAGCGTATTAAATAGGTCGGTCCCATTCAAGAATAGTTCGCCTTTTCCTTTTTGAATACTCTTCTTGATCCCGCCATCAACGTACGTGCGTGCATAAATCTTGCCTTGAGGAATGATGTCAGGCGCTTGGTACACGGCTGTGACCTGTAAGTCCCAACCTCCTCGTAGGTGGAAAAGTCCGTTTAACTTCACACTTCCGGAGGTAATCTGTTGTCGATCGGCCGAGAAAGTGTTTTGTTGTGGGTAAAGGTTGAGTACGGAGAAGGCGTCAATTGTGTTTTGGTATGCATTAAGGTTCAAATTCAACACGGCCCACTTGGCGATGTTCTGGGAAACGATCACCTCGACACCTGACGTCCTGCTGTGACCTGCGTTTTGAAAGATGTTATAGACGAGTGTGCTTCCCGGAACAATGCTAGCAATGCGCGTAATGGTTGCCTGCATCTCTTTATGATATGCGGCCGCATACAGGTAGCCGGCATCCCAACTCGATTTGTATCCAACTTCGTAAGATGTAGTAAACTGAGGTCTTAAAGCGGGATTTCCCACTTTGATAATCTCGGCATCATCATACTTCGGGAAGATCCGAATGTCCACTTCATTGGGACGATCTACGCGACGTGTGTAAAACAACGAGAGCGTATTGGAGGGATTCATTTTGTACGCGAACCGAACGTTGGGAAAGGGTTGTGTATAGTGGTAGCCACTACTCTTATAGACGGGATGGTTTGGATTTACATTATATTGAACCTGCACGTACTCGAGTCGCAGGCCTGCTTCTAGCTCCACTTTTTCACTTTCGTAGACGTAGTTTCCGTAAGCGGCAGGGATCAATTCGCCATAGTCAGCCAATCCGCCCGCGTTCACATCAAGTGGTGAGTTTAGCCCCGGATAGAACTGCATGTTGGTTGGGATGTAACGCTTGCGCAGCTTGATCCCGGTTTCAAAACGGCCGTAGCGAAGGGGGTGCAAGTAGTCAACCGTAAGGTCACCAACTTGTTCGTCGGATAGGAGTTTGAAGGCGTCTTCACCGGTGAAAGTGGGCATGATGTTCGTAAAAAAGTACTTTTCATTTTCCCGGTGAAAAGTGTAGTTGAATCCCATGTTGAGCAAACGACCTGGTTGTCGGTAACGGTGTTGCCAGGTGGCCGTGGCAGTGACCGTAGTTTTTAGTTCGTCTTCCAAAAACTGCCAAAGACGCAGCCGCTCACTGAGGTTTCCATTGAAGAACGGTTCGTCACCACGATCGAGAATTTTTTCGCTGCTGAAGAGTGCGGACAAAGAGAATGTGTTCGATTCGTCGCGATACCAATCAAAACCCGTTTTGCCGGTGACGATGTTGGTGGTTCGATTTCTCTTAAGCTGCTGCCGAATGGTGTCGCCCGAGTCGTAGTAACGATCCGTGAATTCATTTTTATTGAGTGTCCTCGTAAAAAGGTTGTCGCCCTGGAAAAACCAGTTCAACTTGTCTTTCCGGTAATTCAGGGAAATACTTGGATTGAGTTTCGGTGTGGCCGTGTACTGTGGCCGGATCGTTGGGAAGTTGCCCTTCTTGATCCATAGTGCCCCGAGGCCTCCAGCCATCCCCACTTTTCCGTTCCATCCTTCAGCTTTCTCTTTTTTAAAGATAATGTTGATGATACCGGCGTTCCCGTTTGCGTCGTACTTCGCAGATGGATTGTTGATCACTTCAATTCGTTCGACCGCCGAGGCGGGAATGTTGTCGAGACTGGTTTGATTGCCAAACCCCGTGAGTGCCGTTTGTTTGCCGTCGATCAAGATGGCCACACGATCGTTGCCCCTCAAGCGTACAGTGCCCTCGTCGCTTACGGTTACACCCGGCAGGTTCTGCATGACTTGAAGCAATGAACCACCGCTTTGGTTGATGTTATCTGCGACGGTGAAAGTCTTGCGATCGAGCGTTTCGGCCACGGCATCGCGCTTGCCCTCAACCACCACGTCGTTGAGCGTCGTGGTTGCTTCCAAAAGTTCTAATGAGCCAAGGTCGAGGAATTCACTTAGGCGTCCGACCAAGATGGGTCGACGAATGGTTTGGTAGCCGATAAACGAACATTCTAAGGAGTAGGGGCCGGGTGTGATTCCTGCCAAAGTAAAGCGGCCTTCATCGTTGGTGATTGTCCCTGATACAAACACGCTATCTGCGCCTTTCTTCAGCACGACGTTGGCGAAAGGGATTGCTTGCTTTGACGATTGTTCTCGTACCACTCCTGAGACAGATACTTTCTGGACTTGCGCAAACGTCGGTGGCGTTGCGAGCAAGAGGATGCAAATGACTAGAGAACCGGTTATCCGAATATTGCTCATCATGAGGCGAAGGTCGCCTGCGATTTTGTAGCAACTTTGGATTTTGGAAATTCCAGTGTAAAAATATGGCCTTCTGCGAAGCGGTATTGGAGGTCAAGCCCGGCTGTGTCGGTAATTTTCCGAACGATCGCCAAACCAAGGCCAAGGCCATCCCGCTGATTCACCCCTTTGGTAAATCGTTGGAACAGCTTGTCTGGGGGGAATGGGAGCGGTGTGCCCGGGTTCATGATCGTGAGGGTATTTTTGTCGATTGCAATTTTGATAGCAGCACCTCTTGCACCGTGGCGAATCGCGTTTGAAATCAAATTGGAAACTAAGATATCCAGCAAGGGGCCATTCATGATTACTTCAAACGAGTTGATGATGTCAACATCGAAGTTCATTTCCTTGGAAATTCGTTCGCCATTGTAGCGAGCACAAACCGTAGACACAAGCGCTGCGATTTCCGTTTGCTCTTGGTCATGAAACTGACGATTGTCGATTCGCGCAAGCAACAGCAATGCCCGGTTTAACTGGTTCAATCTCGACGTGGCGTCGAGCAAGGATTCAAGCAGAGGGGCCTGCGTTTCCGAAGGTTGTGTTTGCAATAATAACTCGATCTTCGATTGAAAGATGGCAAGTGGTGTTTGCATTTCGTGCGCAGCATTCTCAGTAAATTCCTTCTGCACAATAAAAGCCGCTTGATCCCTGCGCGTCAGATCGATGATTGCGGCATTCAGGTCGTTAAACTCTTTAATCTTGGAGGGGGTGAGAGTAAGGGGGTTGTTCTTCTCAAGGCGGAAGGCCTTTAGTTTTTCAAGGGTGGTATAGAATGGCTTCCACGTGGATCTAGAATTCCACCAGTGG
Organism: Cyclobacteriaceae bacterium; assembly: GCA_044226945.1. Lineage (GTDB taxonomy): Bacteria > Bacteroidota > Bacteroidia > Cytophagales > Cyclobacteriaceae > ELB16-189. Next base: position 192,041 of record JBGAGB010000001.1, read on the forward strand.
ATGACAAGAACGCCCGAGAGCAAGGCGATTAACAAAGCAAGTTGTGCCCATGCCAAGGTGCGAATCAAGTCCTCGCTTTCTACGATTGACACTCGGGCTTGCAAGTGATAGGGCTTACCTTTAATAGTCACCGACGATTGCAGCACCCGGTACACTTCTGGCTGAAGTGCGTCCGATCCGGATACCTCCAAAGTGTAAATGCTATCTGCCGACCTCTTTCGATCCGAGGGTGCAACGATCACTTCTCCATCTAGATCTTCCCATTGTTGTACTTCCGTTTCCGACGGGAGTGCCTCTAAACGTGAAACAATCTCACGCTTGTGAACCTGCAAGGTCTTATCGACACTGTCGATGATCAGGTTGTTTATGACGATATAGAAAATAGGCGTCAGGAGTAAAACCGCCACCACGGCGTAAATGGCGAAACCCACCAAGCTTTTATTTAGGAGTTTCATGCTTCAAATTTATAGCCGAGACGATAGACTGTTTTTATTTGATCTGTCGCTCCGGCTTCAGCGAGTTTTTTCTTCAAGTTCTTAATGTGTGAGTACACGAAATCGAAACTATCGAAATGGTCGGCTTGATCGCCCGACAATTGTTCTCCGATTGCATTCTTTGATACCACCTTGTTCTTGTTCGCAACCAGGAAGAAGAGGAGGTCACGTTCGCTCTTTGTCAGGTCGAGTTCGGTTCCGTTCACGACGGCAACACCCTTATTGAAGTCGACTTGTAGATTTCCAAATTGGAGTATATCGACTCCTGAGAAATTCTTGCGCCTGATCAAAGCCTTCACACGGGCGCCTAGCTCGGGAAGGTGAAACGGTTTCGGGAGATAATCATCGGCGCCGAGTTCGAGTCCAAGAATCCGGTCGTCGACCGCATTCTTTGCAGAGATAATGATCACGCCGTCGGTCTTCCCGTGTGCCTTAAGAGTCTTGAGCACTTCGAGGCCACTGCCGCCCGGCAGCGAAATGTCGAGCAAGATGCAGTCGTAGTCGTGAAAATTGATTTTCTCGATAGCCGACGCCACATCGAAGGCCGTTTCACACGAGTATTGTTCCGATGTCAGGAACTCGACAATACTCGAGGATAGGGCACGTTCGTCTTCTATGACCAGGATTTTCACACCCTAAAGATATGATTGACATTCTGGAAAATTCCTGGGCGAAAAAAAATCTACTTGCGCTTTTCTTCGACCTTGGCCCGCCGCGCTTTGATTTGTTCAACCTTATCCTTGCTCACCCCAAAGACCTTTCCTTGACTGGCATCGTTCATAAACTGGTCGACATACTTTTGGCTCAGTTGGGAGTTGTCCTGGTATTGGACGCGCAGTTGCTCTAACCGCTTGTGAAGATCTGCCCTCACTTTTGCATATGCAGGGTCGTTATACACGTTCTTGAGCTCAAGGGGATCTTTTTTCCTGTCAATCAACTCCCATTGATCTTCCACATAGTAATAGTGGATCAACTTATAATCCTTCGTCACGATCGCATAATGCCTGTTGACCATGTGTTCGGCCGGGTATTCATAATAGTGATAATAAACCGCATCTCGTTTCCACTGACGTGTGTTACCCTTTAAAAGCGGCACAAGACTTTCACCTTGCATGTCAGCAGGAGCTTTTATTCCCGCGGCATCTAAGAATGTTTGCGCAAAATCGAGATTCTGGACCAATTCATCGGAACGGCTTCCTGGTTTGACCTGACCCGGCCACGCTATCAACAATGGAGTCTTGAAAGATTGGTCGTACACGAAGCGTTTGTCGAACCAGCCATGTTCACCCAAGTAGAAGCCCTGATCGGATGTATACACGATAATAGTGTTGTCCATCAGATTGTTGGCTTGGAGATAATCCAGCAACCTGCCTACGTTTTCATCTACCGCTTGGATGGTGCCGAGGTAATCTTGCATGTACCGTTGATACTTCCATTTCATCTTATCTCGCTCTGTCATTGAAGGGTAGGCTTTTTTGAACGCTTCATTGATGGGGGCGTACGCTTTTCGGAAGTTTTCTGCTTGCGACGCGTTGAAGCGCCCAGTTTCATATTTGTATCGAAGTTTGTCGAACCCGATTTCAGGAATGTTTAGTTCCTCCATAATCTCCGGGAATACTTTGTTGTCGCCCGCCCAAGCCATGTGTTTCAAAATACTCATCTCTGCTTCGGCCACTGGCGACGTGCGGCCTGAATAATCATCGAACAATGTTTTCGGTTCAGGAAAGGTTTTCGTAGTGAATTCCTTGAGGTGTCGTTCGGCCATCAGCCACGAGCGATGAGGTGCCTTGTGCAGGTACATCAGAAGGAAGGGCTGGTCTTTCTTGCGTTCGTGGTCCAGCCAGTTCACCGTCATATCGGTGATGATGTCGGTCACGTAGCCCTCAACTTTGATGTTCCCTTCTTTCTTCGTGATGAAGTCGGGGTTATAGTAAGCTCCTTGGTCGGGAAGGATTTTGAACTCATCAAATCCCTTTGGGCTGTTTCCAAAGTGCAGTTTCCCAAACATGGCGGTCTGGTATCCAGATTTTTGCAGCAACTGCGGAAACGTCACGTTGGTGGTGTCGAACGGAAAGTGGTTGTCAATTTTTCCGTTTAGGTGCGAGTGTTTACCTGTCAAGATTGTTGCTCGCGAAGGGGCGCATATTGAATTGGTGACGCTGGCTTGCGTAAAGAGCATCCCCATTTTTGCAATCCTGTCGATGTTTGGGGTTTTGATCAGCGTTGAATCGTACGCCGAAATCGCTTGGTAGGCATGGTCGTCGGACATGATGAAAATGATGTTCGGACGACCCTGTTTTTTTTGCTGGCACACGCCTGCAGTCGCGATGGCAAGGGCAAGGATGACAACAAACGCTTTGGACAGTTTCATACAACAAGGTAGTCTCTTGCAGGGGAATTTCGCGTTGACTCGATCTAAAAAATACGTAGAAAATGCGATGGTGGCCGAGAGAAGGATGAGGGAATTTTAGCATTCACCAATCTCAACTCCAATGAACCTCAAAACTGCACTGGGTGCTCTCGCCTTAGGGGTCAGCACACTTTCGGGCTATGCCCAAGATGACGACGAGAAATTTTACAAGACCAAGGTGTTAGTACAAGTTGTACCCTGGTTTGCCGACATGTCACCAAACAACTTCGCGATGGGTTACGGTGGCGAAGTATATGGTTTCATTACAAAGCGAATATCTGCATCCGCTCGCCTGATTAAGGCGTCGTATTCGGACGATGGTCAAAACGGCGACGATCCGTTGGCGTCCGACTCATACCAAGGTATCGCTTCGTTTCAGAACACGCAGCTCTCAGTTCATTTCAATCTTCTCGATCGTGTACGCGATGGAAAAATTCAATGGGAGAAGGTTGGACTTTTTCGGAGCACCTCTGGCAGGCTCTATCAAACCAGTGAAATTCACAAGTCGCGTGGGCCAGTCCGCAAGACACTCGCCATTCGTGGCGGCCTGTACAATTGGAGAAGCTCGTTTCGACCCGACACAGGAGATCAATGGTATCTTAAGCCTGCAGGCGCCGGCTCCGAAGTACTTGCAACCGATAAGAATTACACCACCCTTCGTTCAAATAATCTCACGGCAGGTTTGATGATCGGAAAGCTAGTAGACGGCGAAGGTGCACAGGGTCGTCATGTCGGTTACATCCGAAATTTGTTCATCGATGCCATGCTGAATACATCTGTTACTTTGGATGATTTGAAGTCCAAAACCGGCGTCATGTCTTCCTACGACATCGGAAAAGGAACACTGTCAAAGAAATCGATCGGATGGCGAATGGGTTGGGAGTACTATGCGACTGCCCGTAAATTCATCTCAGGAGGTTTTCGGATTGAGGGAGGCTCACGACCGGGTATCAATGGCCGCTCGGCATATTTTCAAGCCACCTTCAGCCTGGGTTTCAAATATGCGAAACAAGGTTGATCGACTCGATAGACAAGGGAAAAGGCAACCCGTTGGACGCTCATGCACAACAGGGTTGCCTTTTTTTAGATGATCAGTTCTACTTGGATACGAAAATATCTAGGCCAAATTCACAAGCCATACAGTGACCGAAATCGTCCGTGTCTGCTCCTTTCTCTTTTTTGCAACCTTGAGCGATAAACCTGATGGCAACGCTCTTAGCCGGCTTCAACGTTTCTTTACTCTCATCTTGGAAGTTACTCTTCACTAGTTTGTCATAGTAAGAGGACCGAGCCCGTACATTGAGTTTAATATTGCTGGTGTTCTTGACCTCCAAATCATAGTGACATCCAATTCCCTTTCGTGTTGCCAATCGAACACGGTATTCAATGGTTGCGGACGAGCCATCGTCGAAGGAGATGTCTACATTTTTCCATTCACCATACTCACCCATTTTTCCTGTTGCCTCGGGGCGGATGTTGGTGGCCACTTGTCCATGTGCGAGTCCGACACATAAGGTCGCGAATGAAATAAAAGTCAATAGTTTTTTCATAGCATTACTTTTTTAGTAAAACTAATTCTCGATCGTTTCGCTGAAAATGTGATAAAAGTGGTATTCTCTTCCCGGAGCCTACCTAGACGTCTTTGGTTCTTTCATGTCTTCGAAGACCACGGCTGGATATTGTCGCAGAGTGCCATTTGCGTGGTCCAACAACACCCACAAACCCGTGAACCAAAATAGTCCTCGGACTTTGTCGCCTACATAGATGTTGGATTTGGCGATTCCTTTTTGAGTGACAGTCACTTCAATTTTTCTCCTTGGTTTTCGTAGTATGACACGATCGACAAAATAACTCTCCCCTTGGTAAAGCCGGTAGTACCTTGCCTCTTTACCGTCAACAAGTACTCGAATTGGAGCTGGGTCTTCTGTTACCACGTCGATCCCCATCTTTAGGCTCTTGTTGTTGTCGAAGTTCATGATCGTGGCGCACGAATTGAGTAGCAGCACTCCGAGTAATGTCCCGATCGAGAAAATGAAATTGAGTTTCATAAGGGAGTGTGGATTATTGATACCGCCGGTAAGCCACGAGTTCCCAGTCATAGGCGAGTTTGTCGCCGAGATCGACAATTGATCCGATCCCGCCGCCTATAAACAGATTGAGTGCGAAGAATGCGTACCGAGGGTCGCGTCGTAACAAGTATGACTCCATCACCGTGTTTTGTTCGTCACGAATTTCTACCGTAATGTATTTCTGTTTCGGGAAAACCAACACCGCTTGGTCGAAATACAACGTTTGAGTGGTGGTGGTCGTGGTATAGGTAAAATAGTTCTGATGCTTGACCTTGACGTCACCACCAGAAACGACCAACTTCACGTCATATTCTTTACCCTCGACGAACACCTTCCCCGACTTTTCGCCAATGTAGACGGGTGAGGTAAACTTGTGATTCCATCCGTGCACGACGGTCGCGCACGAGCTAGATGTGAAAGCGACCAGCATGAACCCAAGGTAAGCAACTGCGGTAGCCCTTAAACGGGGCAACCACAAGCAATTGATCAAACAATTCATGCTTCTAAACTAGCAGCGCACACGGTGCTGGGGATCGCATAAAATGACTATTTTCATTTCTGACCGTGTGTCTTACTCAAAGTATTTCCATTTTTGGTGTATGAAGGTGGACTCAATCGCGATTGTAGAGGACGACGAGCGTGTCCGTCATTACCTGGCGGAGCAAGTTCGACATCACATGGAGGTACGCGACCTGCGTTTGTATCAAGATGCCGAGACGGCGCTCAAAGATTTGACGGCACGTCCTGTCGAGATTGGACTCTTCGACGTGAACCTACCGGGAATGAGCGGGATCGACTGCATCCAGAGATTGAAGATGCTCCATCCATCTATGCAGATGATGATCCTGACGGTATACGACAACACGGATACAATATTCAGCGCTCTTCAAGCAGGAGCCACCAGCTACTTGCTGAAGAGCACGCCGCCCGAAAAAGTGGTGGAAGCCATTCAAGAAGTGCAAGCTGGTGGATCGCCTATCAGCAGCCAGATCGCACGCAAAGTCATCGAGTCATTTGCAAAAGGAAAGTCGGTAAACAAGTATTTCCAGGAACTCACGCGCCGTGAACAAGAAATCTTGGAACGATTAAGCATGGGCTTTCGGTACAAGGAAATCGCAGACCAACTCTTTGTGAGCATCGACACGGTCCGCACCCACATCCGGAACATCTACGAAAAGCTTCAGGTAAATAGTCGGGCGGAAGCGCTGCGAAAAACAGGATTTATTTCATAACCGAATCCACAACTCAAATCGACTACCGCCTCCGGGTTGCGATTCAATCGACAGGTTGGCACCTGCTCGTAAAGCCCTGTCCTTGATGTTTTTCAACCCGTTTCCAGAAAACGCCCGCTCGGGATTGAATCCAATGCCGTTGTCCGCCACTTCGAATACTAGGTTACCGGATCGAATGCCTGCCTGGATTTTAACGTGATTTGCCTGGCTGTGCCTAATCGAGTTGTTCACGATTTCTCGCATGATGAGCAAAATGTCGCGACGCACTTCGTTTGACAAGACGACTTGGGGGTCGTTATCTGGAAATTCGATTTGATAGTCTATCCCCGAGTACTCGAGTTGTTTGCTCAACTGCTCGCGCAAGTAAGAGAGCAGCTGCTCCAACTTCCGGTTGTCTGGATTCAAACTCCAGGTTATTTCGCTCATCGCACTAACCAACTTTCGACTCGTTCCGGCAATCTCGTCGAGCTCCTTTTGCGTCGTGCCGTTTTTGCTTTTTGCAAACTCGCTCATCAAGGTAATCTGAGTCAGGCCGGCTCCAATGTCATCATGCATTTCTCTCGAGATGCGCTGGCGTTCACGGTCCAACTCCCGCTGCCGTTCCAGATCCGCAAGCTTCTTTTGTAAACCTAGGTAGGCCATCCGTCGAGTGACGGCGACCACGATCATGGTCAGGATCGCAGCAATGAGCACATAAAACCACCAAGTTTGCCAGAAGGGCGGTTCGATCCGCAACGAGATACTCACCGGCTGCTCATTCCAGATGCCAGAACTGTTTGCGGCCTTGACATGAAAAGTGTAGGACCCAGGCGGGAGGTTGTTGTAACGAACTTCGTTCAAAGTTCCAGTTTGAATCCAAGCCCGATCCCAACCATCAAGTCGCACGGCATACTGAACCTTTGTCGGGTTCGTGGGCTCCAAACCCCGGAACCTAAACAAAAAACTATTCTCGAAATATTGAACATGAATGGATTTAAGGTACTCCGGCGCGACGGTTGTGTCAGCGGGCGATCCGTTCACGCCGATGTAGGTCATCACTGTGTTCGGAAATGTTCGGTTGGGCTGAACCTCTTTCGGCTCGAAGTAGGCGACACCTCGAGGTGTACCGAAAAACATCATTCCACTCGAATTTTGGTAGGCCGCCCTAATGTTGAATTGATGATCGGGCAATCCATCTTTCTCGGTGAAATTGACAAACGAGATATTGGGAAATCGGGATGCCTCGGTGAAGTCGAGCGTCGCTTGAACTAAACCCGCATTTGTCCCAACCCAAAGTTGATCGCCGTTCAACAACGCGGTGTAAGTGTAGCTGTTTGCAAGCCCATCTTTTTCCACATACGATCGATGTTCACCCGACGGCAGATGCCATGCAACCAACCCATTAGAAGTACAAATCCAGACAAGCTCGTGCACAGGATCGTGCGCAAACCATCGAGCATTCGTATCCGCGAAAAGCGTGGTTGACCCACTGCCGTTGATGATATCGCGCACGATCATAATGCCACCCGATTCCAACCCAATCCAAACGTCTTCATTGGGAGCTTGCCAAAGTGTGGCAATTCGATTCAACCCAAGCCAGTCCAAGTGTTTGACACTGTAACGACCGTCCACCTTTTCGGCGAAGAATAAACCAACAGTCGTACCAAAAAGCCAACCATCGTTGTATTCTATGGAGCACCAAGCCTGAGCGTTCTGCAGTGCGTTGGAAATAGGAGGGAACATGATCGCTTCGAACCTTTTTGAGCCTTTTTCGCGCACGAAGAGTTGCCCCGAAGCTCCCGTCCATAGGTTTCCCTCAGAATCTTGACGAATCAAATGGACAGACTTTCCATAAATAAGTTGGCGATCCACGTAGGGTAATGCGACTTGTTTGGTTTTCCCGGTTGTCAAGTCGAGCGCGATAATTCCCTGCTGGAAAGTCCCCAACCAAATTTCACTCTCCGATTGTTGGTAAAACGCGTTCACAAAAACTGTAGGCGTCGAAACTCCAGGCTGTGGTGTGGGGAAAACGGAGAAAGTGGGTGGACGAGTTTCAGCCTTCATCACACCCAGCATATACGCCCCAATCCAAAGCGTTCCCAACGTATCGGCGTAAAAGGAATAAACAGGGTAGTTGGTGCGAATCTCATCGCGAATGTTAATGTTTCCCCTCCATTGAAATACTGGAGCACTCGGAGTCATGGAATACACGTTTCCACTTTCGTCGCCCACCCACAAGATAGAATCGCGCGAAACGTAAATCTTGTGGATGAAGTCTCTTGCCGCACCCGATTCGAGCTTTTGAAAGTCGACTGGCACTAAGTCAGTAGGAGGTGCATCATTTGCCCTCATCACTCTGAAAACGTCCCGGCCACTCGTTACGAAAAGCGTTCTTCCAATGATTGAAATGGAATAGAATGCCGATCCACTAAAGTACCTGTTCCAAGTATGCGACCCACGGTCGAAGGAAAGAAGACCTTTGTTTGTGGCGAACCAAAAGGATTGCCCATCGTCAACCCCATTATACATCAACTGAATGATTTTGTTGTTTTCATCCCTCAGTGTTTGGGGGTACCGCACGTGTGTTCGAGTCTTCATATCGAAGTCGTACACGCCATGGCTCATGCTCGCCAACCATAGGTGTTCACGGTCGAGCAAGATTGGGTTTGCGAAAATGTTTGCTTGGTCGTGAGTGTCGTCCGAAAGGGGATGGATGGTAAATGACTCGGTGACGGGATCAAAGGAATGAAGTCCTACGTCAGTCGAAAACCAAATGTGTCCGTTTGCATCTTCCGTGAGTTCCGATCGGATGATCCGTCCGACCATACTTCCTTTCTTACCCGCGGTGGGTCGGAAAATCTTCATCTCGATGCCATCGTATCGATTGAGGCCGTCTGCCGTGGCCACCCAAATGAAGCCGCGCCGGTCTTGCATGATGGAGTAGCCGGTACTTTGCGACAATCCCTCGATTTGTTCGAACGTGAGCGTCGTGCGCTGTGCCTCTACACGGTCAGCGACGACAAGTATGAGAAGAAGCAACCATTTTCCGTGGCGCATGAGGGGATCTGCGGGTGGGTAAGATACAGAAATGTGCCCGTGATCGCCACTAGTGGTTCTAGTTCCACATCGTTCCGTTCAGACCCAGCACGACGCCAAGCCAAAGGCCAATCAAGAATACGATGGCGCTCACCGTTCCTGCTACCCATTTGTTGCCCATACCAAAGAGTACTCCAAATCGAAACAAGACGAAGTTGCAGAATCCGCCAGCAGCGCCCGCGAGGGGTACGATCACCAAGGGTTGGACCATCCAATTTGCTCCCCATTCAGGGCGGGGCTCATCCACGGACAACAACAAGAGTGAAATGACACCGAGACCGATGAGTGCTCCGGCCACCATGCGTACCGTCAGTGAATACCGCTTTCCAACGATGTTTGCCATACAAGTTTACCTTTAAATTTCCTCAAATATAAAAGTACTTTTAGTTTAAAAGTGCATATATCAAAAATAATTTGACCGACGGCGTGTTGCCGGAGCAGGAGGGTTCTAAATTTAGAATTAGCCGCTGAAGCATTGACGTAGGCGGTGAGTCATACTTCTATGCTCATCCATCTCATCGACGGCACGTACGAACTATACCGGCATTTTTACGGTCAACGGAGTTTCAACCAAGGAAAGGATGTCCGCTTTGGTGCGGCGACTGGCGTGCTCATGACAGTGCTGCAAATGATTGATGAGGGAGCTACCCACGTGGGTGTAGCAACGGACCACGTCATTGAGTCGTTCCGCAATGACCTGTGGGCGGACTATAAAACAGGAGCGGGCATTGATAGGGCGCTGTGGTCGCAATTTCATCCATTGGAGGAGGCGCTAGATGCGATGGGGATCGTGGTGTGGCCGATGGTCGAGTTGGAAGCCGATGATGCACTTGCGTCGGCAGCCCACCTCGCCGCGAAGGATAAAAAAGTATTGAAGGTTTGCATTTGGACACCTGATAAAGATCTCGCACAATGTGTGATCGACGATCGAGTGGTTCAAGTCGACCGTCGTTCGAAGATCATTCGCGATGCGGCCGGAGTCAAATTGAAGTTTGGGGTGCCGCCCGCGCTCATACCGGATTTACTTGCATTGGTGGGCGACGCTGCCGATGGATACCCAGGCATTCGTGGAATCGGTAAACTTGGAGCCGCTCGGCTACTCAATGAATACGGTCCGATCGAATCGTTTCCTACCCACATCTTGAAAGATCAATTCAATCACGCACTCCTTTTCAAGAAACTCGCTACACTCCGCACCGACGCCAAACTTTTCAAAAAAGTAGATGAGCTGAAGTGGCGTGGACCGAAGCCCGAGTTCCAAGACTGGTTGAAGAAACTGAAAGACCCGCGGTTAAAACGAAGGGTCAATGAATTGGCTGAACGGGTCGCGTGACGCTATCGAAGTCCGGCCTCGAATAATTTTACCGCTTCACGAAATGGCGCACTTTGCAATGAGGGCTCCGCGCCGAGTTCCATGATGTCTTGTTCATTTGCGGTGTAGGGTTTCCAGCGAGCTAGTCCATTTCCATTGGGGTTGCCCGTTTTCACGAAATTCAACCAGTAAGCCGACATGTATTTTTCGACGGCATAATCAGAGTCCCGCCAAGGTCGATTCCACTTCCATAAAGTATGTAACGCAAATGGAACTTCGGATGTGTGAAACGCGCCGTAGTTGGGGAAACCGGGCTTGTCGGTAGGTACATAGCTGAACTGGTAGATGAAACTTGGATGGGTGTTATGTGATGCCCATACGTGGTCGGGATAAGCAGCAAACCTCAGCATTCCAAGCTTGAGTTGCGATTGTCGAGCTTCCTCGTCATTCGAAGAAGGAAATACCCGATCGACATCTTCCTTCTTTGCACTGTGATTCGATTCGACCCAACCGCGAAATTCCGCGGCCGACTTTGGTTGCCCGGTCATCGCGCCGTCGCCAGTCACCCAACCTGCTAGCAATGCGACATCTTGATGTTTTCTATTCTGGAAGATGGTCTCCATTGGTTCCGGAATCACGTAACCATCTATGATAGGAGAGAAGGAACCAAACGGTAAGGAACTCGCGATCTTGAGCAGGCTATCGGCAGGCAATTGACGCAACTGGTTGATTGAATTTACTCGCGCCTTCGTCGCCACTGCAACACCCGTTTTTTCAGCATCTTTTAGGTTGGCCGAGAACCGTCCGAAAGATGCCCCGCTTTGAGCGATGGCTCCACGAAACAAACCCTTGGATAGCGGCGATGCGACAAGCGCCTGCACGCTGAATGATCCTGCTGACTGCCCGGCAATTGTCACCTGGTTAGGATCGCCGCCAAAAGATGAAATGTGGTCGTGAACCCATTGCAGCGCTGCGAGTTGATCCATCAATGCGTAGTTACCCGAGTTTGAATGCGGGCCTTCGCTCGTTAATTCGGGATGGGCCATGAATCCGAAGATGCCTACCCGGTAGTTAATGCTTACGAACACGATCCCTTCTTGCGCGAGTTGTTCCCCATCGTAAACCGCGCACGCGCTTGATCCCGAAACAAAACCTCCTCCGTAGATCCAGACCAACACAGGCAGTTTCTCCTTGCTTGTTTTGGCGGGTGTCCACACGTTCAGGTACAAGCAGTCTTCACTCACAGGCTCCGGGGGGGCGATAAACTCTTCGGTCCACATCATGAACGGGACTGGCTTGTTTTGGAATGGGCTCGCCGAAAATGATTGACACGTGCGAGTACCTTTCCACGGTACCACGGGCTGAGGCGCTCGCCAGCGGAGGTCACCTACCGGTGGTGCAGCGAATGGTATCCCTTTGAAACTTGCGACAGTGCGATCGCCATTCAATGCACCAACAATTCTTCCTCCCGCCACCGTAGCGCTCGTGATCGGGCTTTGAGCTTGTGCCGTGAACCACGCAGGCACTACGGCGGCGATGATGAGGAAGAACAATCTCATTGTTGTACTCTTTCGAGGAAGTAATAACGTGCATCGTTGTGTTTGATCGCCTTCGACTCTGTGTCGAGGATCATCACTGGGGGAGTGGTGTCGCCTGGTTGTGCTGCTGGCCACTCAGCTAACCCGGTTCCGTTCGGGTTACCCGTTTTGATAAAGTTCGCAAAGTAATTGAGCATCGTTTCCGACACTTTGAAGTCGTCGGCCGTCCACGCGTAGTCTTTTACCAATGAAAGATTACCCATGCAATACTCGATTTCGCACGCATGAGGTGCACCGATTGGCTCGGGCATCTTGGGACCACCTCCTTGTTGAGTGCCGCCCGCCAATCCCGAACTTAGAGACTTATCGACCAGCGGTGGGCGCAGCTTGCTGTACAAGTAACGATATACCGGTTTGTCGCTATTCTTGCGATGCATGTCGAACCATTTCCATGTGCTGTAAGAAATGAAGCGATCGGATGCCAAGTTTGTCGCAGCCCACTCTACTTCTTTTTGATTTCCATGGGGATAGAGTTTCAATACCTCTTCCCAATCCTTCGGATATGCTTCTTTCACTTTCTTGACCAAGGTCTCTTCATTAATTGGGCCTTGAGTGAAGGCGATACCCGGAATTTCGGCCGAGTTCCAACCTAGTAATAAAGGTACTTGTGATTGCTCTTTCGCCTGGAACGTCTCCTTCATTCCTTTCGTGAAGAAGTAACCGTCGATGACAGGCGGAAATCCGAATCGCTTCGACTCTTGATAAGCTTGAAACAGCTCGAAGGTCGTTGCCTTACGCAATTGTGCAAGCGAAGTATAGCCTGCATTCTTGGCGAACTCGGCGCCCTGTTTTTCACCTTCCGCCAATGGAACAGCGGGCAACGCACCAAGTCCCGAACCGCTTTCGCCGATTGCACCAGCGATTAAACCCTTTGACAATGGCGACACCATTTGTGCGCTCACCGAAATAGAACCTGCGGATTCACCAGCAATGGTCACCTTCGATGGATCACCACCGAATGCTGCGATGTTCTTGCTTACCCATTTCAACGCGTGCGCTTGATCTAGGTATCCATAGTTACCTGAACCCTTGTACGGAGATTCTTTGCTCAGTTCTGGATGCGAGAAAAATCCGAAAAGACCCAAACGATAGTTCACTGTCACCACCACGATGCCCTTCTTCGCCATCGCGGCTCCGTCATAGCGAGGCTCGGAACCGTCACCTGCTACGAAACCACCGCCAAAGAAGTATACAAGAACCGGAAGGCCCGTCGTCTTGGGTTTGGCTGGACTCCACACGTTTAAGTACAAACAATCCTCGCTCATTCCCTTAGAACGCGAACCCATATCGCCAAATACAATTCCTTGAACAGGTCGCGGACCGAACGTTTTGGTTTCTTTCACGCCCGACCAATTGTCGAGGGGTTGAGGCGCCTTCCAACGCAAGTCGCCCACCGGAGGCTTGGCAAACGGAACACCGAGGTATACCTGCAAGTCTGCCTTCGTATCATATACGCCTTCGATCAATCCGTTCTCGATCTTCGCTTGTACAGGCATCCCAAAATCGGTCTGCGCCTGAGCTATGTTCACCGCCACGGCGGCGACCGACAACCCTGCCATTATTAAAGTGGTTAGTTTCATATTGTCTCAATTTGTGACAATGATAGTTAGCGTTTTGGTAGCACACCACCTATTTTTACAAAATATTGTTAATAGATGGCAAACGGCGCGTTTTTACCGCACTTGGCTTACGACTCGGTGATTTTCGGCTTCTCGGGGACGCAGCTGAAGATATTGATTATGGAGTACCGAAATACCGGTTTGTTTGCTTTGCCGGGCGGGTTCGTGGGTGTGGAAGAAGACCTCGACCAGGCAGTCAGGCGTGGGCTGGGTGAGCGCACCGGGCTAACCGACGTCTACTTGGAGCAGTTCCACACCTTCGGCTCGATGGAGCGCTTTCAACCGGAAGTGATGGAACGCATCTTGGAAGCAAACCACCATGATCGCACGAAGCTTGCGTGGTTGATGGACCGTTTCGTTACGGTTGCATACTATGCGTTGATTAACTACAACGATGTGGTGCCCAGGCCCGATGAGCTTTCGGATTCTTGTACTTGGTATCCAGCAGATCAACTTCCGAAACTTATCCTCGATCACGATGACATTGTGAAGACGGCGATCGCGACCCTTCGAGACAACCTCGACCGGAAGTTGGTAGGAGGGAACTTACTTCCCGAACGTTTCACGATGAAAGAACTGCAACATGTTTACGAAGCGATCCTTGGAACTAAGCTTCGCCGCACCACTTTTCAGAGAAAGATGCTGGCGACTGGCGTGTTGAAGCGTCACGAAAAGCAATACTCGGGTCGTGCGCACAAGGCGCCTTACTTGTACAGCTTTCAGTAGTTGTCGTCGCGGTAGCGCGGGTCCGTACTGAAACTCACAAGTTCGTTTTCTTTCTATCGAGGCTATCCATCAAAGGGAGCACGGCGGCGTCGTACATTGAGTTCATCATCCACTCGACTAGCCAAGAAGTTTTTTCTGGAGTGCCACCAGTAATGGGCGGTGCGGGATCGTATTCCATGTCGAGCATGACGCCTTGTGTGAACTTGTCGCCCCAGTTGTCGTCAACGACAGCAAGCGACATATCCATTCCCGCTGTCACTCCTGCCGAAGTCCAATACTTTCCATCGTTCGTGAAGCGTTCGTTGGTGAAGGAGGCACCGTACTTTTTTAACATCTCTTCGGCGCGATACCAGTTCGTGGTGGCGCGGCGTCCTTCTAGCAATCCTGCCGATCCGAGAATCCAAGCACCCGTACATACCGATGTGGTGTACGTCGTTGTTCGATCTATCTCACGAATCCAATCCAACACTCGGGCGTCGTGTGCCGTTTGGATGGTGCCAGACGCGCCACCGGGTATTACCAAGATGTCCAACGATTTGACGGAGTCGATCACCGTGGTGGGGGTGATTTCGACACCCATCACGGTCCTGATGGTTCCGGGCTGCGTCGCAATCAGCAACACTTTCGACCCGGTTTGACCAAACACGTAGCGAGGGCCCATGAAGTCCAAGTCATTGGCTCCATTGTACACCAAGATGCCGATCGTCTTGATCTCATGTTTGGGTTTTCCAAGGATGGCGTCCATGATGAAAGAGTGGTTGCCGCCTTCCACTTTCTCAGGAAGTTGTCGCATGAGAACAGAGTCCTCTTGTGATGCCCGCGCGATTTCACGAGGTGCGTGATGGTCGGAATGATCGCCACAAGCGACCACGATGATGCTCAGAAATAGGAAGTGAATAAGATTTTTCATAGTCAGGTTAGAAGTTGTAGGTAAGTGAAGTTGTCCAGCGGCCTTTACTGGTGATTTGTGCAGTTACGTCGCTATTGTAATGTTGTGAAAAAGGACTTTGGTGGTTTACACCGATTGTGAACCGCCCGAGATAGACATCGAGGCCACCAGACGCGAGCCATGCCTGGCCACCAGTGTTCGCTTGGATGATGTTGCCGTCTTTATGGCGGGCAGCTTGCTCGAAGTTAATGCCGGCATGTGGTAACAAGGATACGGGTCCGAATTTCTGCCAGACGAACAATTGCACAGAGGCCCGATACTGGTTTCCAAACAAGTGGTCATCGCGGTTGCGGGTGTTGATCTTGTATCCCGTTTCTAAGTTCAGGCCCGATTTTTTGTAACGGGCGGTGTACACGATGTTCGCCAAAAAGTCGACGCTTCCCGTTCCCATTTGAAAGTTCCGATTGATGATCTTCCCCTTGTCGGTGAGGCTGAATTTCCCGGAAGGCAATTTGATGCCGCCACCAGCGATCAAAGTTTGCTTGAAATCACGATTGTCCTCACTCGTGTTCAGTAAGACATAGTTTGCCAACAAGTTGATGTCGCCAAGGCCTTGTGCCAAGACAACTTGGTCTGTTCCCCGCATGTCGTTGTACACATACGGGATGAATGTGAATATTTGTAATCGTTTCGCGGCGTAGAACCTTCCCCATAGCTCCATTTTTTGGTAGGTATCATTCGACTGCTGGGCGGATAAGTATTGAGTTGGCGCGATGTATGAATGGAAGCGTGCCTGCGACCATCGCAGTCCTACGAAATTCTTGTTATACAGAGGAAGTATTCCAAAATAATTCCCTCCGAGTGAACAACCGCACACGTCGCATGCCTCTGCACTGATGACTGCAAAGAACAATACAATAAAAAAGGCTAATCGTTTCATGGATTTATTGAATGATGGGTTGACTGAACCGTTTGTCTTGTACAAATTCATGATCTGTCAGTGTTTTGATGAACGCGATGATCTGCGCCTTCTCGGTGTCAGAGATTTGTAAACCTAACTGAGAGGCTGATCGAAGTTGTGGATCCAGCGTCGGTGAGTCGACTATTGCGTTTCGATAATGATCGATTACTTGGTCCAATGTTTTAAATCGACCATCATGCATGTACGGGGGTGTGAGCTCCGCATTTCGAAGGGACGGAACTTTGAATTTGCCCCGATCTTCTTGCTGTTCTGTGATGCGCGCACGTCCCAAATCGGACTCGAAAGACGCATCTAGGCCATTATTGCGGAATGTTCCATCGGTAAACAGGTCAGATGCGTGACACCCGGCACATTTTTGATGAAAAAGAGTTCGGCCAGCAAGTTCGTCGGATGAAAGAGTGACACCTTCACCGCGAACAAATTGATCATACTTGGAATTCGCCGATACCATCAGTACCATGAACTGCGAGAGGGCATACAACATTTTCTGGCTTGAGATCTCGTCGCTGCCAAATGCTTTCGAAAACAGAGCCGGGTAGACTTTGCTCCGTTGTAGCTTCTTCACGACATGCGCCACATTCTCGTGCATCTCCAGTTCATTGGTGATGGCGTTGATCGGCACGAAGTCGAGGTGGTTCACACCGCCATCCCAAAAGAATCGATTTTGAAATGCCATGTTTTGAATTGCTGGCGCATTGCGGATTCCTTCAACATCGTTTACACCGCGACTTAGCCGGTGCACAGGATCGGAGAAGGCGCGCGCTTGCTGATGGCAGTTCGCACACGCAATAGTGCTGTCCAATGAAAGAATAGGATCATAAAAGATCATTCGCCCAAGTTCGAAACCTTCCTTCGTCGGTGGATTATTCAAAAGTGTATAGTCTACCGGCGGAAAGTTGGAAGGCGAGACAAAGGAATAGGAGTCTGTTCCTGGTGAAACCGAATCCCCCGTACACTGACCCAAGGTCGTGGAGATCAGCAACACCAGGAATGACTTCCCAATCCTAGCACTCAAAGTGCACACGGATGACATCTTCAATACTTAATTGGCGTGCACGTGATCGACCACGAAAGCGCCGGTGATGTTTCCCGCGATATTCTGACAGGCCATAGGAGAGTGGCGCGCGGTGTTGGCAGTAAACGTCACTTGTTCACCAGCACCATTCAAGAATTTGTTGACGTCAAACAGTAAATGAACTTCTGGTTCGTGCTGTGCCCGCACAGGTGCTGCATCTCCGTTGAAGCTCAGAGTGATGGTCTTGATATTATTCACCTGGTTTGATGCTGCGTCTACCTTGTAACCACCCACGTGGAATTGAAAAGTGTGGTCGGCTGCTGCAGACTGAGGCGATGTACCCTCCATGGCCAAGAAAATGTACCCGGAGTTCCAACTCCAAAATAGTCCTTTCGCGGGATCGAGGGGTCCCGTTTGTGCACCCTGGTTTACTTGGTTGGCATCTACGCCAATGGTAAATGTGACTTCCGTGTAATCGCCTGCGGGCACATTTTCCAACGTTACGTCCTGTGATTCGGCGTCCGTTTCATCGACCAAGTAGTAGCCTGCCGATCCGTCGGGTTTCACAACGTCTTCGAATACCGTACCATCCGCTTTTTTCAACTTGATGTTGCTCACGTAATAGGTGAGCCAAGTGACATTATAACTTTCCCCTTTAGAATTGGTGTAAGGGGTGCCGACGGTATTCATTTGGAGATCGGTCGTCCCAACGATGTTGTCGAAATGGATGGTGATTGGACCGCTTTCGGTGTTGTCGGACTTGTCCGAACAAGCTGAAAGGGTAAGACCAAAAGTGAGAACGAATAAATATGGAATAGCACGAAGAGCCTTCATGACAAAGATTTAATTGAGTTTTGAAAAAAAATGAAATATGTCCGTTGCGCTGCTGTTAGCAGCACGGTGCTAGGAATGCGGAATGCACCTAGTTAAACTCAATTAACAGGGAGGATGGAAAATGGAAACGATGGGGGAGTTGTACGTCGATTCAGGGGGACGAACCGAGTATGAACCTGCTAAGACAATTGAAGGATTCGAAAATTGAATCTCGGCTTTTCCATGAAAGAAGAGCTGGATTTCCTGCGCAAACCATGTGGCAGGCGGGAGTGTTGAATCAGATTGTTCCGCAACCACTACTTCAAATCCTTGACTGAGGTGATAATCGTCTGTACAAGAGGCAATTGGAACTTCCTCGATCAGCCCAAGCGTGTACGCGATATCGTGACGATGTTGATAGAGATAAGATAAAACGCCGAGGCGGCTGGCACTGTGTAGCACCATGCTGATCAACAGAAGCCCAATGATGAAGCGCTTTATCATCGCGACAAATGTAGCGAGCGTTTGAATACGAGCCAAACTGGACCGACAGGGATATTGTCTCGCCTTCTATTTCTCCGCCGTGTACACGTCGTGAAGACCCTTGCCAGCCATGATTTGTGGGGTATATTTCTCAATGCGCGCCTCGCGCGTCTTCGATTGTTTGGCTTCGTTGAAATGCAATAGGTAGGCTCGTTGACGCCCGGGAGTGAGGGCGAAGAATGCCTTTTTAAGGGCTGCAGATTTCTTGAACTTCGCCTTGAGTTCTTGGGGCAGGTCAGGTTGAGGACTCTTGAATTCGACCTTTAGACCGGCTTTCTCTAACTCAACAGCCTCGTAGATATATGCCTGGATGACAGGTTTCAATTCAATAATTTGCTTTACGCTTGTGAAATGAAGGGACCGAGCTGCTTGGGTGTTCTCCCCTTGTTTCACCAAAATAGCGTTAGGGTCGCCGAGTAAGGCTCCTTTAAAAAAGCCCGCCACGCACGCCGCCTTAAGTTCGCCGATGATGACCACGTTGTGTCCGTTGTAAGAGTAGCAAGGTGAACCCCATTTCAACTCTTCGGTCAATTCGCATTCAAGAATGATTGCACGTAATTGCTCGAGTTCTTTCTTCCAGCGAACGGCCTTTGCCAAAAAATGATCGACAGCAGAATTCATGCGTTGTTTGAAACAACCAAGATAGCACCCAGAGGTCCGATGGGCAACTTCATTCGTCGTTGAGTCCTTTACCCTTCAGGATGAGTGGCGCGTACTTGTCGATTCTTTCTTCTCTTGTCTTCGCCAATTTAGCGGACGCAAAGTAGAGGAGGTACGCCCGCTGCCGTCCTGGTGTGAGTGCATAAAAGGCTTTTTTCAAGCTTGCCGATTTATCCAACCGAGCTTTGAACTCGTTCGGCATCTTGAATTCGGAAGTCTTCTTCATCGGTACTTTCAAGCCCGCACGTTCCACTTCAATTGCTTCATGGATGTAGGCCTTAATGGTGGCTTTCATCTTCACAATCTGGTGCGCGTCGGTGAACCGGATTTGCCGAGCCGCTTGAACGTTCTCTGTTTGTTGAACCAAAATCCCGCTCGGATCTTTCAACAGGGCTCCCTTGAAAAATAGCAGTGCGCAATAATCGTTGAAGCCGTGCATGAGCACCACGTTTGTGCCGTCGTAGGAATAGCAAGGCTGTCCCCACTTCAATTCTTCGTTCAGCCCGCATTCCAGCACGATAGTGCGAAGTTTCTCAAACTCGTCTTGCCAGCTTTTGGTGCGCCCGAGAAATGCATCAACTTTTGGATTCATGTAAATTGAGTTTTAAAAGGAACCGTTCGGTAAAAGACGTCGGTCGGCAGGTCTAAAATACCAAGAGAGGAGCGTCAGTGTCAACAACAAAGCCGAGGGAAAAATGTCACCGGCAGGACTTCCGCTCACTAAGTGTGAATAAAGGGCCCCAGTCATCGCAAAGAAAAATCCAGCATACGCCCACTCTTTGATCAAGGGGAACTTCGGCACAAGCGCTGCCACGGTTCCTAGAATTTTCCACACGCCGAGCAGCGTCAGGAAATATTCGGGATAACCAAGCTTGGTCACAAACTCGACTTCGGTTGGCACCTTCATAATTTGCACGATTCCGGTAGACACCATGCCCAGCGACATCCATAAGGTTGCCACCCAGTAAATGATCTTGTCTCTTTTCTTCATGATTTTACTTTTTCAATTTCTTGAGAACATCTTCGAGGCGATTGTGAGCCATTCCCATTCCTTTGCCCATACCAAATTGCAACATTTGATCGCGATCGGAAACGGCTCGGTATACGATGTGCATCGTTAATTTGCTTGTGTCTGGCGTGAGCGCTTCGAACGTCAAAAATTCGAGTTGAATTCCAACCTGCGCATTTTCCATTTCAAAAGTCCTTGTGATCCTTTGATTTGGAATAAATTCGTGAATCGTTCCATTGGCACTGAACACCACGTTTCCATTGGCATCCGAAGTTTCGAACTTCCACCCGCCGTGATCTTTATTTTCCAACTTCATCACCTTCGTTCCCATCCACTGTTCAACGATGGCGGGATCGGAGTAACCTCGAAATAGAAGTTCCACCGGCAATTCAAACTCGCGCGTAATCAGCAGTTCTTGCTTACCATTCTCGGCGTGTACCTTGGTCTTAAGCTCCATGACTGTTCAGTTTTTGGGTTTATAAGCTTTCATAATGGATTCGAGTTTGTTGAATCGATCGTCCCACAACTTGCGGAACTGTTCGACGAAATCGGCGATTTCTTTAATTTTCTTTGGATTCAAGTGGTAGTAGATTTCACGTCCCTGCTGGCGTTGTTGGAGCAGTTCACATTCCGTCAAAATCTGAATGTGCTTGGAAATTGTTTGGCGCGATGAGTCGAATTGCTCCGCGATCGCGCCAGGTGTCATAGCGTGAGCCGCCAACAAGGTGATAATCGCCCTGCGTGTAGGATCAGCTATGGCCTGAAAAACGTCACGTCTCAATTCCATTATCTGCAGCTATTTGACTGCAAATATATATGCAGTCATGTGACTGCGCAAGGGAAATGGTTAAAAACTAGAGTGGACTTCGAAAAATCTTGAATTCAGCGTCAGATCAGGGCCGCGATGGCCTGCTCGATTTGCGACATGAATGGGTGTAGTTCTGCCGGAACGTTTTGACGTGTTTTATCGATCAACCAAAAACGACGCTCACCATCAACGGTCATCTCAAAATAGAGACCGCCACCATCGGCATAGTCGGGCATGCCTACCACGGTGGGGGCGGAGAAGAGACCGCTCGGGATTTGAGTCCTGAGGCCTTTTACCTTATCAAAATTGGCGTTGCCCATGCGTTTGTAAGTGCCTTCGAATCCGCTCGCCGACGAAGGATAGCTGTTGTTGGTCGCGCGAAACACAGCCTCGTCGGTCAACATGAACATGACCACGCACTTGTCGCCAATGCATTCCCCAAAAAAGTGACCGAAGATGATCCCTTCCGCCGTCACGAGTTGCTCCTTGGGACCATCGTCGACGCACGAGGCCAACACGAGCATAGCCAGCATGAACTTTTTCATAGTCATTTATGATAAATACTTCAGTTGGACCCGTCTGCGTATCGAAAGGTTGGAAGTGTGTGCGGTCGTGTGTTCACAGTTAGTATATTGATCCCCGAACAGCCATGATTGCTTGATGATCGATCACGAAAAATTGCATCTATGAAAGACATTGAACGGAGGGACGACATTGTTTTGCTAGTCGATCAATTCTATGCCAAGGTTTTACAATCTCCGGTGCTCGCGCCTCACTTTGCGCACGTGGATTGGGTAAGCCACAAACCGATCATGTATTCGTTCTGGTCCTCGATGATTTTGGGCGAACAGAGTTACAAACGAAATCCGTTTGAGAAGCACATCACGTTAGGCTTGCAAGCAGAGGATTTTTCGGAATGGCTGAGACTCTTTCACGAAACCGTCGACGAGTTTTTTGTAGGCGCGAATGCCGCTGAAATAAAACAACGTGCGCAGACGATCGCGAGTGTCTGGCAATTTAAACTGAAGGTGAACGCTTGACGCTTACTCCATGTCGTTAAGTTAAGAAGGCAGAAAGGCATCTACGGCGATCAATAAGATTTCCGGGTGATCGTCGCCTTGTCGCCAGTTCCCGCCAGTTGTACATTATTACATTGATGATTGGTTCTTTTGTATTCGGTACGCATTTGGGAAAATACTCAAGAACCAAGATGAAGAATTTCGTAGCCCTGAGCGAAGATGGTCAGGGGCTGCTCGCGGCAGCAGTGACCTTAGCTTAACGACATGGATGGCTAACATCTACAACCCCAACGCCACCAACTCGCCGGGATGCCCAGGTGCGCCGACAGCGACAACAATGTATTGCTTCTTATTAACCGAGTAGGTCATTGGAACCCCTGTCTGAAACGCGGGCAGTTCGAGTTCAGAGATCACCATACCGGTTGCCTTATCGTACGCCCGGAATTTATTATCACCGGGAAAATCCGAAGCGTACATCCCAGATCCAACGCCGGCGAAGAGCAGCGTTTTCGTTACGAGCAAACCCACGCGATCGGGATTTCCCGTCGGAGCAATGTTCAGACCCTTCAAAGCGGGAATCTCCTTTAACCATTGTGGTGTTCCCCCGTTGGGAACCATCCAACGATGGTCGCCGGAATTCATGTCAATCGCAGTGATCCGTCCGTAGGGTGGTTTGGCGAGTGGCAGCCCGTAAGGTCCAACTTTCGAACTTCCCATGAAGGCTACGAAATCCATGTCTGACAAATCAGGAGCGTTTCCTAAGCTCATCGGTCGGAGTACGGTACTTGATGACACGTACAGCGTCTTGGTTTCAGGGTCGAAGACGCCACCCTGCCAGTTTGAGCCACCGACCGCATCGGGTAACATCAGGGTACCTTGATTCACGCTCGGATCATACACGGAAACGGGCGTATACAACGGTCCCGTTTTGTAACGTTTGGCAATTCGAATTGCTTCTTGCTTTATTTCTGGTGTGAAGTCCACGAGCAGGTCTTCTGAAAAACCCTGTTCATCATAGGGAGCCGGTCGAGTTGGAAATGGTTGTGTCGGCGACGTCCATTCTCCGGGCACATCGCTTGCCGCGACGGGTCGTTCTTCAATTGGCCAAATCGGAGTTCCATTCGTTCGGTCAAACGCAAATACAAATGCTTGCTTGGTAAGTTGAATGACGGCCTTGATTGGCTTTCCGCTTACCACTACATCCGCGAGGATAGGTGGGCATGGGAGGTCGTAATCCCAAATGTCGTGGTGGACGATTTGATAGTGCCACACCTTCTTACCGGTTTTCGCGTCAAGACAAACCAAGCTCTGCGAGAACAGGTTGTTGCCCGGTCGATGCCCGCCGTAGAAATCACCAGTGGGCGCCTCAAGAGGCAGGTACACATATCCGAGTTCGGGATCGGCTGTGAGTGGTGCCCAAGCCGCGACGTTGCCCGTGTATTTCCAGCTTTCGTTTTCCCACGTGTTGTTACCTTCCTCTCCCGGCTGCGGAATAGTGTGAAAACTCCAAAGCTTCTTTCCTGTCTTGACGTCGAAACCCATGACGTCGCCTCGAACCTGATTTTTTGAGACGGGCGCTAGTCCCACGGGAAAGCTCGCACCAACCACGATCACGTTGTTCACGATGATTGGGGGCGAGGTAGATCCTATCGTGGCGGCAAGTAAGTCGACTTTCTGATCGAGTACCTTCTTCAAGTCGACGACTCCGTGTTGCCCGAACGTTTCAACGGGTTTGCCGCTGTCGGCATCCAATTCAATCAATTGATACCCTGGTGTCACGTAGATCACTCGATCGTGCTGTCGATCTGGCGACGGCCAATAAGCCACGCCTCGACCCGAGTTTTGACGAGGCACGGAAACTCGTCGTTGCTTCTCGTCGAACCTCCACGTCCACAGTGTTTCACCGGTTTGGGCATCAACACAAACCACGCTTCGGGAAAGTCCTGCGGTGGTATACAGTTTGCCTTTCGCCATGATTGGCGTCACTTTGAAATAGAACTCAGGACTTGGCCCGAAGTTGTCGGTCTTCCAGCGCCAAAGCACTCGAAGGTTTGTCACGTTGTTGGCGTTGATTTGATCGAGTGAAGAATAGTTGGTGCTGCCGGGATCGCCACGATGGTGCATCCATTCTGCTTCGATTGTCGGTGGAGTGGTGTCGTAACGGTTCGGGGCAAATGCCGCGCTTCGTCGAGAAGAGGAAGTCGGCGCACCAATGGCGACGGCAGCCAAGCTCGTTTCGTCTGTGGGTAGCCGGGTCGCGCCGGGAGAAAATCCGTTCGCACTTAGAACGTAGGCAACGATCGCGGCATAGGACTCATCACTGAGTGACTTCGGATTCGTCTTCGGCATCGTATTCTTGGTTAGGCGTAAAAGCGACCAAGCGGTGGAATCACGCCAACGTTCGATGAATCTTTCCCCGATTAAGGTCGATCCACCTTCGGTGCCTTGTAAGTTCCGACCGTGGCAAGCCACACAATGCTGGTTGTACATCTCGATGCCGACGTCGACTTGCGTGCTGGTGAAAACGCCCTCGGCTGATAAAACTTTAGCAGTTGCTTGCTCCGATGTTCGTGGTTGGCACGCGATCATCCAAGCACCGATTCCAAGACTCAAAATGAATTTGAGGAGAGTGCGGTTGGTTTCAACGAGAGGGTTCATGGTTAGCGCTTCGACCGGGATTAATTCATGGCTTTGAAACGCCGGTCAATGAGGGCGTTAATAATAAAAATAACGACGAAGAGAAAACGAGCGGTCAAAGGGAGCCAGGGTGCGAGAAGAGCCGACATCAGCCAAACGATGGGCCCCGGTAGTGCCCGTGCGCGAATCCAACGCGCTTGGGTGCCTGTCAATTCTCCGGATGTTCCTTCTTTGCGGACGATGTATCGTATCATCCAGTAGTTGAATACGCCTATCAAAGTCACATTGATTGCATAAAAAACGAAGGGCGAATTGTAGTTGAAGTTTTTCGCGTAAAGCGCCGTAGAAAAGGGGAGGGCTACCACGAAAAGGAGCAGCCACAAGTTTAGCCACAGCAATTTATTGTCATAAGACGTGACGTAACGCGCGTGCGTGAGATGCGCCTTCCAATACAAAGCTGTTACAAAAAAGCTAACCGTAAGACTCACGAAGGACGGAATCAATTTTTCGAGAGCACCTGAAAGTCCGATGGTGGAAATATCGTCGCCAGTCGGCGCTTTTACTTCAAGGATCAGGAGTGTGATCGCGATCGCGAAAATCGCGTCCGAAAAGTTATTGACCCGGTCGTTGGGAAACCGATTCATCCTGGAGTGGTATTTTTTTAAATATAATCAATCTGTCAATTACCTCCGTCTTTCGTTGAGGAGTGATCTAACCAAGGTAGCCCGTGAAAACCTGCACCTTTATTCCTCTTCGGCGAAATCTGATCGTCGCCTGATTTCCTTATCTTGTTCTCTTCGCATGGAATCAAAGCGTCTCCCTTACCTAGACTGGCTCCGGATTACGGCAATCCTTGGAGTGTTGTTGTTTCACTCCGCCATGCCTTTCAACGCCGAGGAGCAGTGGCACATCAAAAACAAGGACACCAGTTACTTATTGCTGGAGTTTACTTTCTTCATCAGCCGGTTCCGGATGCCGATCCTGTTCTTTGTTTCAGGGGCAGTGGCGCACATCATATTGAGCAAAAGGACGACGGGTCAATTCATCGGGCTTCGCTTCCGGCGACTTTTCATTCCGTTGGTGGTCGGCATGTTATTCATTGTTCCTATTCAGGTTTACCTTGAGCGTGTCACGCAAGGGTTCGAAGGGAACTTTTTGGACTTCTACTCACACATGTTTGGAACGGGGGCCTATCCGAAAGGGAACATCAGTTGGCATCACCTTTGGTTCATCGCATACCTTTTTGTGTACCACGTGGCTCTGGCTCCAATCATGAAATGGATACAAACCAAAGGCCATTTATCCTGGATTTCGTTCTTCGGACAAGGCGCTCGCATTTACCTCTTAACGGTTCCATCGATCGTGTGCTACACGTTGTTGGCGTTTCACTTTCCGGGCACAAACGACCTCATCCATGACGGCAATAACTTTTGGTATTGGCTTTTCTTTTTGGTCGTAGGCTTCTTGTGTTTCCACGACAGTGGACTCTTCGATAGCCTAGAGCGAAACCGGACAAGATCATTTCAAATTGCCGTCACGTCGATCTTAATCATCAACTACGTTCGTTGGAATGGATATGAACCCTGGGATGTGTGGGAGGATTATTTGAACCATCCCATGTCGTATGCCTTCCTTTCGTTGTACCCGATCACGGCGTGGGCATGGGTGTTTGCGGCGGTGGGATATGCTAAGCGGTACCTCGATTTTAAAACAAGTTGGATGGACTATGCCAACAAAGCGGTCTATCCTTTTTACATCCTTCATCAATCGGTGATCGTCGTGATCGCATTTTACGTCGTGCAAACGACCGACACCCTGGGGTTGAAATACTTGTTCACGGTTATCCTTTCGTTCGTCATTACGATTGGCCTCTACCATGCGTTCATACGCCCTTTCTCGGTGATGCAGTTTTTATTTGGAGCAAAGTCCGACCGCAAAGTCTAAGTGACGCTAGAATTTTACTCCTGTAATTGACTCGCACACGTCGATGAATTGATCTTGTATCCGTTCGTCATCCGCTTCTCGATGGTGGCGAGTTTCGTGCTTGTGATAAAAGTACTTACCGGAAACAAGTGCGGGTGGATCGTTGCTCACGGCCAACCACGCTTGTGTGTCGAAGCCTTCCTGAAGGTCGTCGGGCGCACTTGGACCGCCCATTTTGGTGGGCACCCAGCCA
Source organism: Cyclobacteriaceae bacterium (assembly GCA_044226945.1). GTDB lineage: Bacteria > Bacteroidota > Bacteroidia > Cytophagales > Cyclobacteriaceae > ELB16-189. Next base: position 219,127 of record JBGAGB010000001.1, read on the forward strand.
GGGTCCACGGCATTGGAAAAGACATGAGGAAACTTGCGGGCGACTGCTTTGGCTAACAAGACATCGTGTAGTTTGGAATCGGCATAGCTAATCCCCCGTCCTCCAGCTTTGAGAGCCTCGAGGTTGGGCCTACCGTGAAGGTGATCGCCGGAACTCAGGTAAATCAAGCGATCGGGTTTTTCTATCAAACATGTCAGGAGAAAAGGTGCCAGTGTGTTGACATTCACGATCAGTGAGGAAGGGACACCATAAACACCCGCATTGTGAATGATGGCATCGAACCGACCACAGCGATTTGCCCGGCCGGCAAGTGCTCGAATGTCATCGGTTTGTGAAAGGTCGCCCATCAGGACTCTCTTGGCACCCGGGTTCGCAGTCATCGCTTCTTTTGCCCGACCACTGTTCCGTGCGTGGAGTGTCACCTCGTGGCCTTGACCGATGAGCAGTCGCGCGGCGAGTTGGCCCAATCCATCTGCCGATCCGGTTACAAAAATCTTAGCCATGTGAGTAAGTTAGATCAAATCGTCAATAGGTGTATATTGAACACGATGAATCTTCGCGCCCTCGATCTCGTCGTGCTGGTTTCGTACATGTTGGGAATGGTCATCCTTGGCACATCGTTTTACAAGAAAAGCCGTTCTGCTGAGGCGTTCACCACAGGAAGCAAAAGGCTTCCGGCGTGGGTGCTAGGCATGTCCATCTTCGCCACGTTTGTCAGCAGCATCAGTTTCCTCGCGTTACCCGGAAAGGCGTACCAATCCAATTGGAATTCATTCGTCTTTAGCCTGTCGATTCCCGTCGCAACTTGGCTGGCGGCAACGTACTTTGTGCCGCTGTACCGAAAAGTCGGGAGCGTGTCGGCGTACGCATTCTTGGAGACTCGCTTTGGACCTTGGGCCCGCGTCTATGCATCGACGTGTTACCTACTCACACAAATTGCTCGAACTGGTTCCATCCTCTTCTTACTGGCGCTTCCACTAAACGCGCTGCTTGGTTGGAATATCTATGTGATCATTATCGTCACGGGTTTGTTGGTGATGATGTATTCGATCGTCGGGGGTATTCAGGCCGTGGTGTGGACCGATGCCGTTCAGGGAGTGATACTCATCGGCGGTGCCATCACTTGTTTGGTAATCTTAGTGGCAACTGTGCCCGGTGGTATCGACGCCTCAATCGAGATGGCGCGATCTCATCACAAGTTTAGTCTCGGCAGTTTCGATCTGGATTTCTCCACGTCCACGTTTTGGGTTGTCTTTTTGTATGGACTATTCATCAACTTGCAAAACTTTGGAGTCGACCAAAATTATGTGCAGCGTTACATGACGGCCAAGTCAGACCGTGACGCCAGGTTCTCCGCTTGGCTCGGTGGGTTGCTATACCTACCGGTTTCGTTCCTGTTCTTCCTCATCGGAACTTTCCTCTACACGTATTATCAATTAAAAGTAGGAAGCCTTCCACCCGAACTCACCCACGCCGAGATGTCGGACCGGGTCTTTCCTTACTTTATCGTACACGAGTTGCCACCAGGTATTACAGGCCTGCTCATCGCGTCAATCTTTGCGGCAGGAATGAGCACCGTGTCCACAAGCTTGAATAGCGGAGCCGCCGTCATTTTGGAGGACTTCTACAAACGCTTTACGGTAAGGGAAGCATCAAACACGAAATCAATGCGGGTGCTTTACCTCGCATCGATTGCAATCGGCGTTGCTGGGATTACTTCGGCATTGGCGATGACTCAAGTCAAGAGCACGCTTGATGCTTGGTGGGCACTATCGTCTGTCTTCAGTGGTGGCATGCTTGGGTTGTTCCTCTTGGGATATCTTTCGAAGTCGACGCGCAGCGCGCAGGCAGTAGTCGGTGTGGTCGTCGGAATTTTACTAATATGCTGGATCAGCTTATCGCCGGCCTATTTCTCCAGCCCGTTTCATACGAATATGGCGATCGTGCTTGGAACGTTGGCTATTTTTGTTGTCGGCTTCTTATTTGGAGTTTTATTCACATCCCAAAAATCATCATGAGGTATCTTTTTGTTGTTACGGTCGCATTGATGTCATGCTCATCCAAGCAAAGTTTGGGTCCGGTTGCGGCGCCAGGCGTAGCTGGGTTTGTGCTCAGTGAATTCGTGTATCCGCTCGACAACCGACCTACTCCGGAATGTCATGCGTCCACGATCGTGGAGACACCGTCGGGGTTGCTCTGCGCTTTCTTTGCTGGAGCACATGAGCGAAGCCCAGACGTCGGGATCCGACTATCACGGCTTGTCGACGGCCATTGGACAAGCCCGGAAGAAGTGGTAAACGGAGTAGAGAGCGATTCCGTCCGTTATCCAACTTGGAATCCAGTTTTGTTTCAACCGAAGGATGGACCACTCATGCTCTTTTACAAGGTTGGTCCCGACCCGCGTTCATGGTGGGGAATGGTGATGACCTCGACCGACGACGGAAGAACATGGTCGAAACCAGCGAAACTAGGGGAGGACCCTCGAGTCGGGCATTTAATCGGACCGGTCAAGAATAAACCCATTCAACTAGACGATGGAACAATCTTGTGTCCTTCGAGCACAGAAAAGTTAGATGGTGATGGTGTGATTTGGAAAGTTCACTTCGAGGCGAGTCACGACGGTGGAAAAACATGGGAAGTCATCGGGCCCATCAACGATGGGATCGAGTTCGACGCTATTCAACCGAGTATCCTTCGATACGCCGATGGTCGGATGCAGATTTTGTGTCGCACCGAGCAAAACGTGATCGGTGAAAGTTGGTCTTTCGATCAGGGGAAAACCTGGAGCGTCATGAAGGCTTCAGCGTTACCCAATCCCAATGCTGGTACCGACGCTGTAACGTTGGCGGATGGACGCCAGCTGTTGGCTTATAACCACACCACCGACGCTGGGCCAGAGCCAAAAGATCGGAACATGCTGAACGTCGCGATCTCCGACGATGGCGCCCACTGGAAACCAGTGATGATCCTTGAAAATGTGCCCATTGAATCCGGGTATGCATACCCTGCCATCATTCAGACGTCCGATGGTTTGGTGCATATTACGTGCACGTACAATAGGCAGACGATTAAACATGTAGTGCTGGATCCGTCGAAATTTTGAGGAGTCTTCTTGCGATTTGGTGGTCGAATTTCTGGAAACTAGACCATCCGCTATAGGAAGGACTTCCATCAACGACCAACTATCAACTATCAACTGTTGAGGTTCCTTTTCGGAATCAGGGTCGTGAGGCTTTTCATATCCCGTTTACTCTTTTTGAGAAATACAGAAAAAACGAAGTCCTGATTCCAAGCTCCGACTTTACCCGTATCGCTCCGCCATGCGAGGCCATGATTTGACGGGATAAGCTCAACCCAATGCCACTGCCATCTTCTCTGGTGGTAAAGAAGGGTATAAAAATTTGCCTGATTTCATTTTCGGGGATGCCCCGGCCGTTGTCCCTTACCTCGATGATGACTTGGGTGCCATTGTCTTTCGAACTGATTGTAAGACACTTGTCGATTCTGTCTTGGAGCGCATGAATACTGTTCGTGAGCAGGTTGATCAATACTTGTTCAATGAGGGTAGCGTCAATCCATAGAATGAGAAGGGGGTCGATGTCGATTTTTAAGTCAATATGTGCACCCGACAGTTGAGGGTTCATGAGCCGCCCGATTCCTGCTACTAGTTCCCGCATGTTTACTTGGGCTTTCGAGGGCCGGGGCACGCGTGTGATCTTTCGATAGCTCTCGACGAACAGCTGAAGGGCCTCACTTCGGCGATGTATCGTGGCCAACGACATCAGGAGATCTTGGATGTTCTCGGGCGTGAGTTCAGCGACTGTCTTTTGCGTTCCATCGCGATGTCTGAGGATCGTTTGCATCGTTTCGGTCAATGAGGAAACCGGAGTGATTGAATTCATGATCTCGTGAGTCAAGATGTTGATCAACTTGTGCCACGCTTCGATTTCTTTTTGTTCGACCTCCGAATTGATGTCTTGGATTGTGATGATCCGATGGTTCACTCCCAAGATACTGATCGTTCCCACTTTCACGATCATCGTCCTGGACTCAGTACCGGTGGTGAATTCCATCAATCTCCGTCCCGAGTTGCCGAGATCGTTGACCGTGCCGGAAAAAGTTGGATTGATTTCCTCGATCAGCTTCCAATTCCTCATCCCATTTGCGCCTAGCAGTTCTTGAGCTGCTGGATTGATCAACACAACCTCTTGTCCTTGAAGTGCGATCACACCGATGTCCATTTGATCAACAAGTTTTTGGAGGAACAGGTATTGTCCTTCCTTTTCGATCTTTACATCACGCAATTTTAAGGCGACTCCGGTCAAGCTTGCCGCGAGTTCAGAGAACGTACCTCCCATCTTCTTGCCATCAAAAGAAATGGTGTAGTCGGCATATTCAACTGCCGAAAGAAGTCTCGCAAGTTCGCGATTGGTTCTATTGATATAATAAATAAACTCCACCAATTGACCGGTGAAAATAAGAGCTAGGATCACTCGGTTGAAGAACAGTCCTTCCTCAGTCCACACGATGCCAATCAGTGTTGCCGTCAGTACAATGAGCAACGCACGCAACACCAACCAGGCTGTGAAGCGCGGGATCTCGAACTGATGCTGTTGCTTACCGGATGCCATGCTTTTTGAGTCGTCGATATAATGCCGTTCTCGTCATTCCTAGTGACTTCGCCAAGTTGCTGACGTGACCTTCGTGTTCAACAAGTCGTGTCATCAGAAATTGTTTTTCAACTTCGTCAAGTGACTGTGGGAGCGCGGCTGATTGGGTCACGTGGGACGGAGCACCGATCAACAATTCAACAGGGATCGAATTCCCTTCTGCCAATATGACGCCCCGTTCAATCGCATGCTGAAGTTCGCGGATGTTCCCGGGCCAAGTATGGGCCTTCATTTTGCTCATGACAGAAGGAGCGATCGTCGGACAAGAACGCTTATACTTTTGTGAGTACTTTTTTAGGTAAAAGTCGGCAAGTACCGGTATGTCTTCCACGCGCTCACGCAGCGGCGGTACCTTAATTTCGACCGTGTTAATGCGATATAGCAGATCTTGACGAAATGTTTTTTCCTCGACCATTTCGTTCAAAGGCATGTTGGTCGCGCAAATCAAACGAAAGTCAACCCCAATTTCTTTGCTTGAACCCACGCGTTGTACTTTCCTGCTTTGCAACACCGTCAGTAGCTTAGCTTGTAAGGGGAGCGACAAGTTCCCGATCTCATCCAAGAATAGCGTTCCACCCGATGCAGCTTCGAAACGACCTGGCTTATCTTGCTTGGCGTCGGTGAAGGCGCCCTTGACGTGTCCAAATAGTTCGCTTTCAAAGAGTGATTCGGCAATCGCGCCTAAGTCGACATTGATAAAAACTTGTTCGCTCCGAGTGGATTTCCGGTGAATCGCCCGTGCGACTAGTTCTTTTCCTGTCCCGTTCTCTCCTAGGATAAGGACATTCGCATCGGTGCCGGCCACCCGATCGATCAGTTGATGGAGCTTTTGAACAATAGGGGAGACGCCGACGAAATCGACATAGTCATGATCAAGGTTGTCACTCAATTTTTGCTGCGCCGATTTCAAGCGAGTGACTTGCCTCTTCGACTGACGAAGCTGAAGTGCCGAGAGGATCGATGCATATAGTTTTTGATTCTTCCACGGTTTCAGTACAAAATCGGTGGCACCAAGTTTCATCGCTCGGACGGCTAAGTCCACTTCGCCATAGGCTGTGATCGGAATAACAACGGCATCTGCGTCAAGTTTCAGTATCTGTTCCAGCCAATGAAAACCTTCGGCGCCATCGTTTACCCCTTTGCGAAAGTTCATGTCCAGCAAGATGACGTCGAATTCTTTTTCCTTCAGAAGGGCAATGGCTTCCTGTGGGCGTTCACGGATCTCCACTTCCTCAAAGTCTTGCTTCAAGAACATGCGCGCCGTCTCTAGTACATCTCGGTCATCGTCAATGATCAGTATTTTCGCTGCGTGTAAGACCATCATGTAATGTATCAATTATGTAACAAATCACCGGCATCGGTTGTAACGATTTCGATACAAAAATGTTGACTTGATATTCCGTAACTTATTGATATTTAGTATTTTAAGTGAAATGGCAGGTCGATTGAAGCTCGGCATGGGCAAAACCAGAAACGCATGATCCGGAATTACCTCAAAACGACTCTCCGCAATTTGTTTCGCGATGCGAACTACACCGTGATTAACGTGCTCGGGTTGAGCATTGGCTTGACGGCGGCGATCGTGATTTACCTCTTGATCCGCTACGAGTTGGATTTCGACAAGTTTCACAAAAACGCCGACCGCATCTACCGTGTCGTCCAGCGTGCTGCCGACGGTCAGTCCGAATCTCCGAGTTCCACGGTTCCGTACCCGATGATCGAAGCCTTTCATACGGACATTCCCGAGGTGCCTTTGGCGACGGAGATCCACTATGAGGACGACGTGGTCATCACCGTCGGTGTGGATAAAATACGGATTCCGAGTGTGGTGTATGCCGACTCAATGTTCTTTGATGTGTTCGACTTCAAAGTTATTTCCGGAAACCCCAAGAAGGACATGGCTCAGCCCAACCGGGTTTATCTCACCAAATCATTGGCAGATAAGCTTTTGAAGGGTAACGAGACACTGCGCTTCAAGATCGACAACTCCGTTGAGGTGGAGGTAGCCGGAATCGTGGCCGACCCACCACCCACGTCCCACTTGTCTTTCGAAATGGTTGTGTCCTACCCATCGATGACGAAGGAAACTCTCAATGGATTCGACAGGAATTCGTGGAACATGACGATGTCGGGGTACATGTACTTTGTCCTACCGGAGTCGATGACGCCTGATCATGTGAGCAATATCCTTAACGGCTTCCCGAAGAAGTATCGCCCAAAAGACGAGACTCCTGTGCAATATCTACTGCAACCACTGTCTGAGATTCACTTCAGCAAAGAGTACGACGAGAATCCTGGCCCCGCGCGCAACTCGGACGTTGGGAGTTTAATTGTATTAGGTGTGCTTGGTTGGTTCATCTTGGCCATCGCGTGCATCAATTTCGTCAACCTCGCTACGGCGTTGGCCATTCGGAAATCGCGTGAGATTGGGATACGCAAGACTCTCGGCGCCAAGAGATCGTCGCTGACGACATACTTTTTACTCGAAACTTTTGTGATCATTCTCTTTTCGATTTTGATTTCGCTGGGTGCGGCTGAATGGCTGCTCAAGTGGTTGAATAATTTTCTCTCAGTGTCGCTCTCACTCAACTTATTCAGCGACATGCGTTTTCTATCGTTCGTGATTGTACTTGCGCTCCTCGCCACATTGTTGTCTGGATTCTACCCGGCGGTCATCTTATCGGGATTCGATCCTGTCTCGGTTTTGAAAAACAAGGTTTCGGCACGTGGTAGTTCTGGGTCCCTTGTTCGCAAAGTATTGGTCGTTTTCCAGTTCACGATCGCGCAGGCATTGATCATCGGTACCCTCATCGTTGCCGACCAGATGGATTATTTCATGAGCAAACCGCTCGGGTTCGAGAAGGAGGCAATCGTAAATGTTTCCCTTCCTGGGTCTGAACGTGAACTAGTGGAATCATTCCGTGAGAGGTTGATCCAAGTGCAGGGCGTGGAACAGGTATCCTTCTCGGTGGGTGGGCCGACGTCCGATAATAATTTCAATACCGATACCTTCCTTTCGGAACAAGGTCCGTCGTTAGCTTTCAATGTAGCTGTGAAGCCGATCGATATCAAATATCAGCAGGTGTATGGGATCAAGATGAAGGCTGGAAGGTGGTTTACCGAAGCTGAATCGAAAGCGGCTACCGATCCCGCTCTCGAAACAAAGAGCTACGTGTACATTGTGAATGAGGCTTACGTTCGTCGCATCGGCCTAGCTTCGGCAGAAGAGATGATCGGGAAACGGATTACCACAGGGATCAATCGCATCAATGCAGAAGTGATCGGCGTGGTGGAGGATTTTCACATGGGGTCACTCCACGACCAAATTCAGCCCATGGTCATGATCATCTTCCCGTTCTTTTATTATGATGCCGGAGTGAAGATCCAGACAAAAGACCCTTCTGCAGTCGTGAAGGGAGTGAAGGAGGCGTATGAACATGTATACCCAGAATATGATTTCCAGTATACTTTCCTTGATGAATATCTGAAAGGGTTGTACCGCCAGGATGATCGCACGTTTACCCTTTTTAAGATTTTCTCGGGAGTATCGATCTTCATTGGATGCCTCGGTTTGTACGGCCTTATCTCATTCATGGCAAATCAGAAGTTGCGCGAGGTAGGCATCCGAAAAGTATTGGGAGCCACTACCGCCAGCATTGTTCAACTCTTTGGAATGGAATTCGTCAGACTTGTAGTAATCGCGTTTTTCATCGCTGCCCCGCTTACTTATTTCGCCATGGAGGAATGGTTGAACGGCTTTGCGTATCGAGCACAAGTTTCGTGGCTGAATTTCTTTGCCGGGGTAGGCGCGACAATGGCAATTGCCCTTGCTACCGTCAGCTATCGTGCCATTCGGTCTGCGTTGGCAAACCCAGTGGATGTACTGCGAACGGAGTGAGGTTGGAACTTAGATCCAGCGTCGAACCCGTTTCGAATAGGAGAGGTATTCGTCACCAAACGCCCTCGTTAGTCTCGGTTCTTCGCGGAAGACGACGAACACGTGAAAGGCAATGCACACGATTAATGTGTAAGTCAGCATCCCTCGAGTTGCCGTGATGAAACACTCTCCGATCAGGATGGTTGCAACACTGACATACATTGGGTTTCTGGTGAACCGGTAAATTCCAGTGGTGACGAGGCGTCTGGTCGGATCAAGTGGTGATAGGGTGCCCTTGCCTTGTGTGCCGAATTGAAAGATGCAGGCCAGCAGCGCAACCGTCCCCATCGTCACGATGGCGAGGCCGAACAAAAGGATGCTCGTGTTTGGCTGCCAAGATTGGTTTCGGGTAAGAAAGTATGGGATGACGAACCCAACTATTCCTGGATTCATGAGTGCGAAGAACACGCCGCGAAGCCACAATAATTTCATTGTATTGAGATTGTCATCAAAGTTATCAGGCAAAATACAGGCAAAGTTGAAATTACTTGCTCGAAGCTTTAAACCGTGAGCATTTTCTTTCAAGGTGGTGTCGAACCGTGAACTTACTTAAGCGCAGAAGGACTGACTCCAAACTTATTTTTAAACGAACGACTGAAATGGGAAACACTCTCGAACCCACTCTCGAATGTTGCTTCGCTGACTGATCTTCGAAGATCTGTCAAAAGGCGATGGGCATGAAGTAGTCGCTGCTCTAGTAGCCAGTCACCAGGCGTTGAACCATAGATTCTATGGAAGTCGCGCTTGAACGACGAGAGGCTTCGGTTACACAATTCCGCATAGACCTCAAGCTTTAGATTAAAACTGAAATTTTCTTCCATCACCCGCCGTACGGTGGCGTCAGGAGATTCGTCCATGATCGAGCCGAAGTAGGAAAGCAGCTCCTCATTTTTTGGATTGTCAGCAATCGTAAGGATGAGCTCTTTGAATTTTAGCTCGAGCAATGACTTATCGGGTTCGTGCGATCCTCCAAAATAGGAAGATATAGAATGAAAAAATGCGGCTAGTGTTTCGCTCTTGTCAAGGACCATCACAGGTGCAAATGTATTCGACGTCCTGCGGATGGGTGTCGATCTTGTTATGAGCGTCTTCCGAATGAAGTCATCGGGTATGAAGAACAGGACAACGCAAAACCCTCGGTCGACGAAATTTTCGAATATCCACGCACCTTTGCGAACGAAAACACAGGTCTCATTACCGATGTCGTAACTAGCCGTCGCAGTGTGCCAAATCTTTCGTCCTTCGATGACATAGAAAAGATAATTGTACTGACTCCATAGTGCGGCAAAGCGAGATTTCATCAACCTGGCCTCGAGGGGACAATTGAAAACGGTGATTAGCGAGTCGGTGCAAGTAAATTGCCGATAGTAGTTAGGATGTTGTAGAACTCGCTCATAAAAGTTAACCATAACCTGAGGTTACGAAAATTCGACCAGAGCGACAACCCCAAAAACTGAGTGTCTTTGAGAATCGGTGACCGAATGGACGTTTAAGGCATGTGATTGAACCGTTGAGGGAAGCCATGAAGAGACCATGCGACTATTTTGCTAGGGTAAAAGTATCAGACCATGTAATATCCACGAACGTCATCTTTCCAGTCGTTTGGAGTAGGGGGCGTGCTTGGGGCGGTTGTATGGTTTAAACCGGCTAGGACGTGAAGAATCAATTGGTGGTTGTTTTGATTTTATGTTCGTTAGGTGGGTTCGGCCAATCCTCGAACCGAGTTGATAGTCTAAAACAGTTGGTCGGAACCAGCGACAATGCAAGGGTCTATTTCGAGTTGTACAAGACTTTCGTCAACATCAATGCGGATTCAGCTTTCCGGTATCTCGAGAAATCAAGGCTTTACCTAGACGATGATAGGGAAATCGCGATTCAAATACGTAAGAATTTCGGTCGGGAATTCTTGCGTCGTGGCTTTTACTCGATGTCGCAGAAGGAATCATTTGAGGCGTTAAAGTTGGCCATTGAACACCAAGACTCACTTCAAATAGGCGGGATATATAATAACTTGGGGTTAGTGGCATCTCACACCCATCTGTACGAGAAGGCAGCGGAATACTACCAGCGGGGACTGAAGTATGCATCGGATGCTGCACTGGAAAGAACACTAAAAAACAACTACGGTCTGACCCTTTACATGGGTCGAAACGATGAGTACAAGGCACTTGGAATTTACCAAGAATTGCTACGTGCTACCAAGGACAGCGTCCAGATGTGTACCTATCATAATAACATAGGCACAGTTTTCTTGCAGCTTAAAAACTACGACAGTGCATACAAGCATATCCTGGCTACCTTGGCGATCACGACAGTGAGACGCGATACTGCAAGGAGTATATTCAATTATGCGTTGATCGGCCAATATTACTTTCAAACTCAAAATTATACGAAGGCGAAGAGCTATCTTAAACTTGCGTTATCACTGGATTCAAGATTTGGAGATAACGGTTTGTGGGCAACGGTTGAGGTACCAGGAATTTATCGTTCGCTAGTCGATATCTACACGCTTGAAGGTAAACCAGACTCGATCCATTGGATCAAAGATTTTTATATCGGATTCTTGAGCGACAAGTTAGCCGCCCAAAGGAAGAATTCGGCGGAGTTTGTTTTTGGCAACCAAGAGAGCGAATTGGAACGCATTGAACAAAAGCAAAGGCAGTCAAGGAAGAATTTGGCTGAGTATTACGGAATCGCCGTCGTGATCTTGTCAAGCTTGGTAATCTATTTCATCTTTTCTGGGAAAGATCGACGACGCAGCTATACTCCATATTTTTCTGTGATTATCCTCGTTCTTGCGTTTGAGTTCATACTCGTAGTACTCGATCCATTCATTTCGAAATTCACCAATGACGAGCCGCTGTACGCGTTTATTTGCAACGCCATCCTTGCATTCATGATCGTGCCCATCCAGATTTGGGGCGAGCGCATCCTCCGTAAGTTTGCAGTCGATATCCGAATTCGAAACGTGATGGAGCGGGCAGGAGATGGGGGTACTCCCGCGTAGACTTCAAATGAAAATTATTCAAGCCGTGTACCCATACCTCTTTTAAGAAAAATTTCTGTCTGCTTATTGCGCAACTGACTAGTTGCGTTATATTTGCAACCGATCGGTTTCAATAACCGGTTTAACTAAGAATATGCGCAGGGACGTATTTCAGGCTGTCGCCGACCCGACACGCAGGGCCATTATTTCACTTTTAGCAGTGGGTGCACTCACGCCGAACGCCATGGCCGAACACTTTGACATGACGCGACAAGCCGTGTCGAAGCATCTCCGGATCTTGACTGAATGTGAGATTCTAACACCCACTCAGCAGGGACGTGAAATCTTCTATTCCCTGGAGATCGAAAGAATCAAAGAAATCGATCAGTGGTTACATCAATTCCGACGAATCTGGGAAACGCAATTCAACCAACTGGACGACGTATTATCAAAAATGAAAAAACGAAAGAAATGAAAAACACCTTGCGATTCGACTTCACAGTCGACAAGTCAACCAAAACAGTTCAGATCATTCGCGAATTTGAATCCTCGCTTGCCAATGTGTGGGATGCTTTTACAGTCAAGGAGATCCTCGACGAGTGGTCGGCACCCAAACCATTTAGGGCGAAAACGAAATCGATGGACTTTAAGGTCGGTGGGCAGAGGCTCTATGCGATGGTGGGCCCTGACGGAAAAGAGCAATACCAAGTACAGGCATACACGGCAGTCAATCCAAAGACAAATTTTAAGTATACTTCTTCCTTCTCGGATCAGGATGGGCATGTCGACCCACAGTGGCCTGGCTCTCAATGGGATTTGAATTTCGCCGAACGCGGTGGTATCACGACGGTGACGATCAATATCTACAATGAATCCCTTGCCCGCATGGAAAAAATGATTGAGATGGGCTTCCGTCAAGGTTTTGAGGCTACGATCCAAAATTTGGATGAGTTGTTGGCGAGTATGAAATGATACCAGGTGTGAGCCCTTGTCATCCATCATCGTCAGGGGCCACCAAAGGAGGATTCGGTATCTAACGCCACAGGCATCGGCTCCCGTTACTTGTCGGATGCTGCGAAGATTCCTTTTAGCCCATAGTAGGTGCCAGGAAACACGATCGTACCGTGCGTTTCATTTGGGAGTTCAAGGTACGTGTACTTCAATCCTGAGGGGCGTTGCTTGTCAAGGTATGCGAGTAACTCGGCGTTAGCGGGAAAGCGAACAGGAATATTTACATCTTTGCGGCATTCGAAGATGTTTCCTGTGAACTCGCGATGACTTTCTAGGTAAGCAATCAACTCTTTACCTACTTTACCTTTGTTCCACCACGTGCTGCCGTCTATCGAGACTATCGCTTGGAAAAGACCTGGAGTCTTGTATAGTGAGTAGTAAGCCAGCAGTCCGCCAGTTGAGTGCCCGATTAAAACTCTGGACGGCTGTGTCCTAAACCTGTTATTGATCGTGGGTATTAATTCATCCCTCAAATAGTTCAAGAAAAGATCGGCTCCACCCTTGGAGGGTGTGTCGGGCATTTGACCTGAGTTTGCATCTAACGGGGGCGAAAAATCCCGTTGCCGGTCATTCGTCATGATGCCGACAACGATGCAACTAGGTGCAAGTTTGTTTTGCGCCAGCAACGCCGCAGCTTCCGTCGTGAACGAAAAGTAGTACTCGCCGTCCAGTACGTAGATCACAGGGAAACGTTCGGCGGAGGCCCGGTAGTTTTCTGGCAAGTAGATAAATGCCCGGCATTTTTCCCTCAAAATTTTGGATTCGACCACAATGGTGTCTCCGCCAATGGGCGTGACGGTCTGGGCCTGGCAAATCGTTCCAAGGGCGACTACCGTCAGTAAGGCACCGATTAATCGTGAAGTTTTCAGGACTAGCATTTTTTGATTATGAAATAACATGGCTAGGTACGAGATTCTATTTCGTGCCAAGTTGATGTTTAAATCTTGCAATTTGCCCGGGAAGTATACCGGTCCGATCGGTCCGGCGACAATACCAGTAATATTGATCGAATGACATGGTCTGAGTCTTCCCCAAAATGACATAACGAAGGCGAACCCGGCGGAATGAAAATTCACTTCGGGTTATTTGGCGATGCAATAGAATAGGTTAATTGCCGTTCGGATTGAATACCCACCGTTTCGGGCTTTCCGACCATCGAGCAATGCCGAAAAGACGAAACGAGGTTATTCCCCAGACAAAACGAAACACCCATTTGACCTTTACCCCCCGGAGAATGATGTGTTTTATCGAAATTCCGACTAGTGTATGCGTTTGAGGACCCTGCTCGCGTTGTTGCTGTTGCCCGCGCTGGCATTCTCGCAAGTCGGTCTACGGTATGTCCACCTGAATTGGAATGTAGTAGGTCGCTTAGACGCGCCTAATTTCCAGAAGTATCTCAATGCTTACAGTCTCAATGGTCCGAAACCTCCCGCGTCGACCAACTATGGTTTTCGCGTACGCGGCGCCGACGCCCTGTCGTTTGTTACCGGGTTTGGAACGAAAAAGGGAAAGGCGCTTTTCACATTATCCTATGTAAACGGATCGGCATTGATCGATCGGTTTGGCGACGCGCCGGTACCTGAGTGGCGGAAATCACTTCATTATGATTATAACAATATCGGCGTTGGAGTCATGCTTCATTTGCTGAAAAGTAAAACCGAGAACTCGAAAGGGCTTCCCAGAATTGAGTATCAGATTGGATTAGACCGAGAATTTAACAGGTTTCGATATCAAGATAAGTCTGGATTGAGTAATAGCTACAAGTCGAACAACATTGGGGCTTCTACATTTATTCAGTACAATTTTTACACTCCGAACTTAAGCGACGGACCGATTCGGGTGGTGTGGGGTGTGAATTTACGTTACCATGCAAGTTTTAATCAAGTCAACTTTTCACCATTGCAGAATGACTTGAAGTTTACCTCTACTAATAAGTTGTCCGACGGTTTTAGGGATTTGACATTGGGAGTGACACTCGGGTTCTTGACTTACACGGGAACCAAGAAGCTGAAAAAGAGTGAGGCATCCGAGGAAAAGTTTAGACCCACAGCGCGTGACATTAATGCGTTCGAGAGGAACCCGACGAGTATGTTGGAGTTGCGAGCGGTCGATAGCGCCACGCGCCAGCCGATTGCAGCGGAATTCGACGTGGTGGATGGGAGCAAGCAACGCCCCGTTGTCCTTTTGGGCGACAGGTACCTTGCGCCATCGGTATTCAAGAGCATGATCAGTGTGTACGTGACCGCATGGGCGAAGGGCTACTTCGTGGAAGAATTCGCGATTGAGGGGTACGATACTCTTAAAGACGTTCAAGAGATTCCCCTTCGCAAGATTCCGGAATCACCCGTCGGAGTTTTTCAATTCGAGCAATCTAGTTCGAAAATGAGAGAGGATTATTCGTCGCAGCTCGATTCAATCGTACCGGTGTTGCAAGCCAATCGACACATGAACATTTCCGTCGTGGGGCACACGAGTGCAGATGGCAACTCTCGACTTAACCGCACGCTGTCACTCAAGCGCGCGAAAGTTATCAGGAAACTCTTGGTCAAGCGAGGAGTAGACGATGCACGTATATCTGTTTCGGGTGTTGGGTCTTCCCGCCCGAAAGAGACACAAAATACTGAGGAGTCGCAGTCGGCGAATAGGAGGGTGGAAGTGTTCTTGAGGGATTGATGATGTCGGACCGACTTTATCAATCCTTATCAATTCAATCTCACGTGTCTATTCGGTTTTCAAAGTTTCGACAGGATTGAGCCTAAGGACATTCAGCAGCTGCGAGCCGAGCACAACTCCGGCAACAACGAGGAGCAGCACCACACTCAGGATTATTTCAGCCGCCTCAATGGGTGCGTGATAGTAAATCATGCTCAGTAACAAAGTGTCGAACAGAAAGTAGGCGATTGGCACCGCGATCGCTACGGCCACCACGGCGAGAACGATGAATCCAGACAGGAGGGTACGTGCGATATCGAGCGGCGATGCGCCAACAATCTTTCGTATACTCAACTCTTTGAGACGTGACTCGGTAACCGAGATTAGAACCGCCAACAAACCGAGGGCCGACACTACGATCGCGACAAACGAAAGGAAGGCGAGGAGCTTGATGATCGAACGAAAAGGCTTCAGGTTCTTGTCTAGCGAATCTTCGAGAATTACCATGTTGAGTTGCTGTCCGGAGATCTTGTGCCAAACTTGCTCGAAGTCTTGACGCACTTCCGGTGTAATATCTCCGGTAAGTCGCACGTTTGCTATTTTATATTTCGACGCATCGTTGCGGAAGCAGAAACTCTCGACCTTGTCCTGGATTGGGGCGAAGTGAAAGTCTTTCACAACCCCTGTAATGATTAAGGATTCTGAACGGTCGACCTGCACCGATTTGCCCAGTGCTTCGCTCGGTTTTCCAAGCTTGAATTCGTTAAGGAAGGTCTCATTGACGATAATGTGATGGGCATTTGTTTTTCCGTTCGGCGAGAAGGGCGTTCCTGCCAATAATTGCATTTGCATGACCTCGATATAACGATCGTCCACGAACATTTGAAACACCTGCAAAGAATCGTTTTCGTTACCGTTTTTCACATAAACACTCGAAGCGGTCCATTCGCCCGGCGCCGAGGACGACATTGCCAAAGACTTAACGCTCGGAATTTGAGACAATTGGTCAGACAATACGTCGGGCGCAACATCACGTCGTTGTATCAGGAGTGTGTTTTCAGGATCATAGCCGACATCGAAATTCAAGGCGTAGCGATATTGCTTGCCCACGATCCCGACCCCGAGCATGAATATCAATGAGAGCGCGAACTGGGCGACGATCAGTCCCTTACGTACAGCAACTTTTGAAACATTGGTAGATCGGAACGCAGATCGAAGGGACTGTATTGGATTAAGTCTCGAAAAATGAAGTGCCGGCAGAAGTCCCGCCAACACGCCTGTTGCAATTCCAAATAGCACAAACTCGATGACGAGTATCGGTGTTACTTCGAGGCGAAACGCTTCTTGTGAATGCTCGATCATTTCGATGAACTCGATTCGCATGAAGAGGAACATGATGAATGCGACGCAAACCGAGATTACTGAAAGTAATACAGTCTCCAGTATCATCTGCGTGAAAATTTGCCCGGAGTTTCCTCCCGACACTTTGCGCACACCGATTTCTTTAGATCTCTTCAATGCACGCGCAATACTGACGTTTGCGTAATTGAAGCACGCCGGCAACAAACACATCAAGGCAAGTAGTATTAACAGAACGACCCCTGCCTCACCCCATGATAGGCCAATTTCATTGCCAAGTTCCGACAATGAAATATCATGGAGAGGCTGCAAGGAGAAAGTGACGCGCTCTGCGTGGTTGGTGTTCAACGGATAAATGCTGCTTAACGAGCTTTGGACTTTTGCCGCCGCCCCTTCGTTGTCGAGCATGAGGTAAGTGTAGGAACTTGTGAGGGGGCCCCAGTTGTCGAGGGTTTTCTCACGTTTGCCTGTTTTTTCCAGAATGGGAATTGTGGAGAACGAAGCGATCATGTCGAAAGAAAAGTGAGTCCGATCATGAGTGGCAAATACTCCCGTGATTTGAAAATCGCCAAGTCCATCCAACTCGATGATTCTCCCGATGGGCGACGTGTCTCGAAAGAGTGACGATGCCACTTTTTCTGTGATCACAATGCTAAATGGGTGCTCGAGCGCGTGCTCCGAACTGCCCTGTGTGAGAGGGAAGTCGAAGACTTTTAAGAAATTGGATGTTGCGTAGTAGCCCTTGTATGTCAGGGTATTGCCCGGGCTGATGACCACCGCCGGACTAAACTGCTTGTCAAGTTGCACGAGTTCGTCAATCCCGGTACTCTTAGCTACCAGGTGTTCAGCCAGTGGTGCAGACGTGGAGGCATAGGGTATTTTACCCGCCTCGTTTTCGATGTTGGTAATGACCCTAAAGATATTCTTGGAATTTTGATGAAATGCATCGACACTGACAACGTCGCGCCACACGGCGAGTGTGAACAGCCCGACGGACATTCCAACGGACAAGCAAACGATATTGATGATACTGAACACCTTCTGTTTCCGCATGTTGCGGAAGGCTGTTCGCAGGTTGCTGATGATAATGGAGTAGCGGTTCGTGCTTTGACTGAGATGAGGTTTCGGCATGAAGGTTCTTCACGCAAAAATGATTCCTGTTCAGGGAGCACCTGAATTTTGCGGATATTGATCGATTTGATTTACAATAGCCCTCTCTTGGTGTTCGAAAAATGATCTGGAGTTGTCGTGAGTGTCACAAAAGTGAACAGTGGATTCGACCGCAGCCACCATCAACCACGCCACTTCGCGAGGCGCGTTATCTTTTAAGTCTTTCGAGGACCATCACGCCATTATCGTTCTTCGGATTCAGCTCGATAGATTTCTCGTAGCTCTTTATTGCCTCTGCCTTGTTCCCCAGCACCAAATAGGCTTCTCCCAAGCTATCCCACGCGTTCCACGAAGTCGGATGCACCTCTACATTCTTCTTGAAAATAAAGACGGCGACGTCCGTGTACTTTTTCAAAACTGAGTATCCGACTTCGTTTATATCGTCTTCACTTAACTTGTCGTGATGTAGCCCAATTGCCTTGTCAAGTATTTCAAGGTTTTTCTCAAATGCCATTTGCTCCAGTTGCAGTTTGGTGGGCGGATGAAAATAGTCGGAATACTCAGGAATCTTCACGGCTAACTTTTTACCCTTCGGAACTTCCGCCACATGGGAATACTGATGTTCTGCCATCAAGAAGTTTCGAGCAGAGGCATCGTTGAGCACATGATGACGTAGGAAATTCAGGCAGTAGTTGACCATTAGTGTGTATTTACTCCAAACAAGATCATCGCTCGGGGCTCTTTTCAGTAAACCGTTTTGTTTTGACAACGCCGTCAGAGATGTAAAGTCATTATGTTCTAGGTCAATTGTGCAATAGGTCCTGTTCGAATATTTTAATGAATCCATCACTCGAAAGATTGCTTCGGGGTTCGCGAAGACCAGCATGGGCGCGTTCAGGTTGTGGATCTTGCTATAGAGTTGTGTTGTTAGCGGTTCGAAACCATCTGGTTCTGCGGTAAATGAATAGTCCATTGTAGTGTCGATGATGATCAACCACGAAACCGGCGAAAAATCTTCGGTTCGATATGCTAAGACTGCCTGCGCTCCATAGCTGTGACCAATGGCAGCGACTTTTGAGAAGTCAATAAACGGGTGAACTTTTATCTTGTTCATCATGAAGTCAAGATCTTTTCTTGAGCGTTCTAAGTCCCAATTCAGATCTATTTCCCTGTAGTCGTTGGCTTGAAAGGCACCCGTCACCACAACAAAACCATGACTGGCGAGATACTCACAAAGCACTGTGTTGTCGTTCAGAGTTCCGCCCAAACCGGCATGATAGATGACTAGCGGAAATTTACCGTTTGCCGGAGTTGCGTCCTTAAATACATGAATCGGTATGTTCATCTGGCGGGCGAACTTCATTTTCATATCCTCGTCCAAGTCCTTTTTATAGAACATGTAGAAGGACGAATTCTTTGAGTTGTAATCTTCCACTCGCTTGATAAAGGTCTTTAACTCTGTATTTGCATTCTGAATTTTTATGTAGTCTCCATACAACATCGATTTTGCATTCTTGGTGGGTGTGGCCGGGTACCAAATGTTCGTGATGATCGGCCTCGGGTCGTGTCTCCGACTGCTCGTGTCATCCGGAAAGCGCAGATTGTAAGTCCTCGAGAAATCGAAGTCGATACTTGTCTTGTACCCGACATCGTATTTCCCTTTTTCCAACAGTGGGTAAAAGGTTTTGGTTTGCGCCACCGCTTGGTTCAGAAGGGTGCAAGCGAGCAACACGGAAATGACCGTGATGTGCGAGTAGGTCACGAGTAGGGGTTTAAGGAGCTATTAGAGTTGTTGAATTTAGTGAATTACTTCATCAACGTGTTCCTTTTGTTTGGTAATGGCGGAGGTAGTGAATTCGACCGTTATCTGCAATTTAAAGTGCATTATAAAGCACTTTATAGCTTTCATTGAGCTGTTGCTTTGTATGATTAAACTGAAATGGGCATTTTAGTGCCCTATGTTTTAACGAAGGTGAATTAACTTTCGCCTATCGAAGGCTCGTTGATGGGTACCACTGTTTAGTTCCTCATATCGTTATTTACCAGACACGGGCACCAGCTTCGCTTTCAGATCAGGATCGGGCATATCCTTATCAAAAGGAAACATCGGTCGGAGAATGCGTTTATATGGAAGTCGCTCTAGATCCTGATCTACGCCACCAGGTGTGAGAGCCATGATCCAATCCGCACGCATGTCGTAAAGCTCAGGAACAAGGTACCCGAGTTTAACAACTACGATGTCCGTTTTCTTTGGATTTAGCCCCAAACGTGTAAAGTCGCTTTCAAGGTGATAGGGTCTTCTCTTTTTCGTAACGATCACATTCACGCTTCCAACTTTTACCACGACTTCCACCTCCGCGTGAATGTCGCCTTGGACAATCGACTGTACGATTCCATTCAATCGTACCGGTGGTGAAAAGCGGGAATCGACCGCTGCTCCAGCAAGCGCATCGACTTTTCCGCCCACGCCCGCTTGGAGTGCCGCTTCTACGAAGTCAGGTCCGGGTATGGAGGCATAAATCACGGACGGACCTTTGTCCGATTTGAATTCTGGGCGAGCCAGAATCTCATTCAACGTCCAGGTCACGTCGCCCGCTCCGCCTGCAGTGGGATTGTCACCCATATCGCTGATCATGAAAGGATGCTTGTCGCTCTTCACGGCTTGGTCGAGCGCATCCTTCAACGACGCAGTTGGCGCAATAAATTCAAACTGATTGCGCACGCTCCAAAAGCTTTGTGCCAGCGACTCTGCCGCATCAGTTACTTTCTTTTCATCGTCTCCCGTCACCATTACTACTGCATGATTGCGTGGCTCGTCCGCCCAGGCATACCCGATCCAGATTGCCGCATCCACGATGCTTTCTTGTGCAGCGGCGGGGGCAACTTTTGCATAAAGACTTTTCCCCGGATCGACACGTGTGCTCGTCTTTTCTCCGGGCAATAGAATGGGGATGGGTATGTAGGCCTTATATTCGGGCTTACCCTTACCGCTCTCGAGACGCGACAGTAAATTATCGACGGCGCGCTTACGCGATTGCAATGCATCTTCATGCGGTGCCATCCTGTAGCAGGTGATTAGGTCGGTGTTTTGAGCGAGACGCCAGGATACATTGCCGTGCAAATCCATGCAGGTAGAAATGAGAGTCTCCATTCCAACTACTTCACGGATTCTCGTGATAAAATCTCCCTCTGGGTCGTCGAGCCCAACGACACTCATGGCACCGTGGATGTCGAGGAACAACCCATCATACGGGGCGTTCTGTTTCAAACGCTCGAGTGTCTGCGTTACCAATGACTCATAGGCGTCGCGTGTGACGATCCCTCCTGGAATTGCGCGGCCGACCAGCGAGGGAAACCATTGCGCCCTCTTTCGATCGAGCGAGTCGGGAGCAAGGAAATTATAGGATGTGAAAATCGAATCTCCTGTTTTTACATGAAAGGCTTCCTCGGTCGTGAGGGCGGGGGAGAAGGTGCTCGACTCGATGGCGAGGCCTGCGATGGCAATTCTAGGCAGTTTCTTCTCGCTGCACTGGAGGAGTGAAATACCAATGGCAATGGCGATCAGGCCGAGGCGTACTTTTTTCATGTTGACGAAATTGAGGGTATAAGGTAGGAATCAATTTTGAAAATGGTGATGCTGATTAGTTATTCCATGTCGTTAAGTTAACGTCCAGTGATTTGGTATTTTGCCATTGGTTCTTGAGCATTTTCCAAAATGCGCACAGAATACAAAAGAACCAATCATCAATTTCATAATATTCAACTGTTAGGAACCAGCGACAACACCACTACCAATCAAAGAATCTTATTGTTAACCGCAGATAGTGTGTTCTCGCTTAACTTAACGACATGGAGTAGTTATTGGGTATTTTACACGGCACTCTTGACGTAACCACAAGGACTGGACATTCCCTAAATCTCCAATACGCCGCGGTTGGATTTCAGACATTTAATAGTGCGCGGGTAAATCCCGTCGATGTTCTTAAGAATGAATGAGTTTTCTGAAGTCCGGCAGTTTGGTACTTCATTACTCCATTACGACTACATTCATGACGGTGTTCAGTTCGGGCAAGCCGTGCCATTAATCGTGGGCTTGACGCGGGTGATCAGCCTAGGTGGTGACCTCAATCAGGTCAAAAGCTAGTAACCTTCGGGATAAATGTGGCAGCGTAGAGACAGCCGTCTCTATTTCACCTTGATTCTTTTCAATTTGTCTTTGTAATAGCTTTTGAAACTTTCTTTGATGTCATCTTCGAGAAATGATCGACCAACGAGGTAGTCGACGCTTTCATCTTTGTCGATGAAGTCATCGATGATTCTAGTAAGTCTAGTTTCTTTGATTCTGATTACTTTACCGAATTCTATAAAGTCGGCGCGAGTGTAAAAACCATTTGCCTCAAAAGCGTCCGTGTAACGATCCTTCAGGAGTTCTAGTGCCATATCCGATTCTCCAGGTGAATGAATCCGCGTACAAAGCAAGTCATAGGCAGGGGTGAGCACATAGTCGCCGGCTTCCGTGCGTAAGGCAGAAAAGTTTTTCAGATGCGCATCTCCGTTTGAGAAGATGTAATTAAACAAGACAAGGCGAAAAAACTTTTCCATCTCGAAGGCATACATCGGGATGTGGCGGCGGATTAACGCGCCGATCTCTTCGTATGACATGTCGTACTTGTAATTTTTGCCGTGCGTTTCTTCTGAAAGTTGCGCTATCTGCGCAAAATCTTCCTGTTGGAATTTCGAGCTGTCTCCTTTTACGTCAAAACGTTTTACGAGGTAGGCAGGGCTTTGATCGTTAAAGTAAATGATGGCGTTGGCGGGAACCTCGAGGTGAAACAGTTGCTTGGCAAGTTGCATGGTCAGGTGCTCGTTAGCAGGAGCCTGCTCGAGATTCTTGAACTGGCCGGCTGGAATTGGCTTTAAGACATATTGTCCACCCGTGTCGGTTAGGAGGAGTTGACTTTCTTGCAGTCGCATCGAGTACTTTACTTGTACTCCTGAGATGGACATCTTTTTGGTTAGATCCCTGTATAGATCGGAGTCTTCTTTGTAGGGTGAATTGAAAGGTAGTATGTGGGCTACCTTTTTTCCACCGAACATTTCTTTCAGGCATTTTTTACAATAACCTTCTACATCCGTTTCTTGAAAACATCCCGAGCAGATCATGACTTTATTTCTTTTACAGTGATTGATCCGATGGTATCCGATGTTGCAGTGGCTAGCAGCAAGCTGAAGTGATCGTTTTCATCGATCCGCAGCAGCCGACATTGAGTTTGTTTGTTGACTCCTTCAGAAAGAAGCCCGTAGAAGAACGGGAACAGGACACGCGACGTATGTTCTTGTTTAGTCTTTGGTAATGAAAGGCTGATAGCATAGCCACTCTCATCGGTGAAGTATGAGTCATCATAGGTAAACACGTAGAGTTGTGCATTCCTTTTTTCAAGGATGCCTGCCAATCTGCCGTTGTTATATATCTCAGCCGCTCGTGCCATTATTTTACTTGATTACTTGGACTTTGACTTCAAGTCCCAGCGTCTCACAGATTGTTAAAAGCGTTTCGAGTTCCGGGTTTGCTTTGCCTTTTTCGATGTCGCGGAGCGTACGAGCGGAGATGCCTGCCACATCGGCTACGTCCGCCTGCAGGATCTTCCTAGACTTTCGCCTTGTCTGGATGAGTTTCCCTAGGTCTTTTTTACTTCTCTGAAAATTCATATATCGGAAATATGTTGCCGGTTTTCACAAATTTAACTGATTTTGAGATCACTATTCGTGTAAACGGAGTTATAATTCCGAAAAGGCTATTTCCATCCCAGAAATCAAAGGGTGGACAAATAAAAGGGCATTAACTTGCCGATTAATTGTATAAGGAAAGCTGCGGTGAAGGAGAAAAATTCGGCTAGCGTTAACGTCGCTACATATCTCTTTTCCGTTACGTCATCCAAAAAACGAGTGACTGTATCGGTCAGCTTTTCGCCGTCCGCTCGATCTCGCGAAGGTTTTCCATCTTCTTGTTACGAAGGAAACCGTTGATGTCTTCGAAGTGCTCGCGGATGCGCTTGTTACCGAACTCAAATACTTTTGTTGCAAGGCCATCCAGGAAATCGCGGTCGTGTGACACAAGGATCAGTGTTCCGTCAAAGGCCTTGAGTGCGTCTTTGAGGATGTCTTTCGTCTTAATATCAAGGTGGTTGGTCGGTTCGTCGAGTATGAGGAGGTTCACGGGTTGCAGCAACAGCTTGATCATCGCGAGTCGCGTTTTTTCACCACCTGAAAGCATCTTCACCTTTTTGTCGATTGTTTCTCCACTGAACATGAAAGCACCAAGGATATCTTTGATCTTGGTCCTGATCTCACCCACCGCAACCTGGTCTATAGTTTGAAATACGGTCAGGCTTTCATCGAGGAGGGACGCCTGGTTTTGTGCGAAGTAACCGATCATAGAATTGTGACCAAGTTGTACTTTGCCCTCAAAATCGATCTCACCCATTATTGCTTTCACAAGGGTAGACTTTCCTTCACCGTTCTTACCTACGAGCGCCACACGCTCGCCGCGGGCGATGGTTAGCGTTGCATCTTTAAAAACAACGTGATCGCCGTAGCGCTTGGTCATGCCTTCCACGATCACCGGGTAGTTACCCGAGCGAGGGGCAGGAGGGAATTTCAGATTCAAAGCCGAATTGTCGACTTCATCTACTTCGATGATCTTGATCTTCTCCAACATCTTCACCCGTGACTGTACTTGCAGCGTCTTTGAATAAGTGCCCTTAAACCTTTCGATGAAGGCTGTGATATCCGCAATTTCTTTGGCCTGATCGTCGAACTGCTTCTGCTGTTGCTCACGGCGCTCTTTTCTTAACTGCAGATAATGTGTATAGTTGGTCTTGTAATCGTAGATGCGTCCCATCGTGACCTCGATGGTACGATTGGTCAGGTTGTCGACGAAAGTTTTGTCGTGACTGATCACAATCACCGCTTTTGCGTTGTTGATCAGAAACTCTTCCAGCCATTGGATAGACTCTATGTCCATGTGGTTGGTTGGTTCATCGAGCAGGATTAGGTCAGGCTTCTGGAGAAGGATCTTGGCCAGTTCGATACGCATCCGCCACCCACCGCTGAATTCGCTTGTCGGCCTCGAAAAATCAGACCGGACAAACCCCAGACCCATCAGTGTTTTTTCCACTTCCGCATCAAAGTTGATCTCTTCGATGGAATAGTACTTCTCGCTTAGTTCGGATACTTTTTCGATGATCTTCGCATAATCGTCGGATTCATAGTCCGTTCGCGTCTCCAGTTGATGATTCAGCTCATCCATCTCCTTCTTCATATTGAGGATCTTGGAGAACGCCTTGGATGCTTCTTCGAAGACAGAAAACTTGTCTTCGGTGAGCAGGTGCTGCGGTAAATAGGCAATGGTGGCGTTGTTGGGGGCAGAAACCTTGCCTCGTGTTGGCTTCGTCACGCCCGCGATAATCTTCAGCAGGGTAGACTTTCCGGCACCGTTCTTACCCATTAGAGCGATCCTGTCGTTCTCGTTGATATTGAAGGTGATATCACTGAAAAGGGCAGATCCGTTAAACTCCACTGTTACTGCGTCAACCGAAATCATGGATTAAAAAATAAGGGGGCAAAGATATTCCTTTTTAGGCTTTTCGCGTAAGAATTTGACGCGATGGAAATTGAGGATTGTACTCGGCATCTGTGCAAAAATTTGTCAGACAATTGCCGATACAAAATCTTCTAACTATTGATTATCAATGAGGTGGGTTGTGTTGCGTAACAAACTAGCAACGTGATAAGAACGTGTATCGAAACTAATGTACAAAGATTTCGACAAAGTTGTTACCAAGTTGGTTGATCACCGAAATCGTGAGCTGTTCAGTTCATTGAAGCACGATACTCCTATGGAGTTATTCCAGCCAACTGCTTAAACACTCGACTAAAATATAGCAGGGAACTTAAATCCGAAGTCATAGTCAAATTCATCGACTGACAGGGTCCATTTTTGTTCATCAATGTGAGTCAAAAATGAGTTGTGAGCATTGAACGAATTGAAATACTTGGAATTCTCTGTACTTATGATGGTATTCGCGCCCGCCAGTGGGCTTCAGAGGTATCACACTCGCACATAGACTTTCCGTTTATCAAGCACCAAACCGGCAGTCCAACATAACAGCATAAACACTATTGCATACAGTAGGGATCCTAAGTAAGGACCGGCGTTCGAAAACAAATTTTCGTAAAGCCAAAATTGCAAACGGGACTCGCCAACCGGAATCATTAGACATAACAAACCACCGATCATTGATAACAAGTATATGAATAATGGATTGCGTCCAAAAACCTGAAAGAAGTATACTCCAAACTTAACTTTTCGAAAATCCAACAAGTAAATCACGCAGGCTAATATCATGCAATCAATCCCGGTTGCGTGAAGGACGAACGAGCTTGTCCATAGTTTCTTGTTTATCGGAAAGCTAAAGTCCCACCAGTAGGCAACAACCAGGCATGCAAAGCCAACCATTAAAAGTTTGGCAAGACCTTCAAACGTATCGCCCATCTTTTGAATATAGGTTCCCGCAAAACATCCGGCTGCAACAGTCACAATAGCAGGGAAGGTGCTGAGAAAACCTTCCGGTTCAAAAAGAAATCCTTCACCGATCCACAGGTGCCCTTCACCCCAAAGCAGGAGATCCAATTTCAAAACGGCGTTGGTTTGGGCACTATACGGATCAAGTCCTGTTCCACACATTACCAGGATGACCCAGTAAAGGAATAGAGTCGCTGCGCAGATCACCGCAACTGTTCGCGGTTTGAAAAAGTAGAACAGGAGGGATGCAGCAAAGTACGTCAATGCTATTCTCTGCAAGACACCAAAAATCCTTGTCTCAGAAAATGGAGGAAAAACAGAATCAGCTTGGGGCTTCATCATCATGGTATAGGGATACATCAGAACAAAGCCAATTACGAAGATGATAAACGTGCGTTTGAAAATTTTGAAGAGCACTTTTGACCTTGGTTCTGTCTCCCATCTTATCATTACAAAACTTATTGCACTACCAACTGCAAACAGGAATGATGGGAATACCAGATCAGTCGGTGTCCATCCATTCCACTCAGCGTGGTTTAAAGGGGCAAACACCTTAGCAAAATCTCCAGGTGTGTTTACGATGATCATGAAGCAAACTGTGAGGCCTCTAAAAACATCAAGAGCAACAAAGCGCGGTTTATCAGTTAACATAAGCAAGTTTTGATCAGCTCCATCCCCAAACGCGATCGGTGTTCTCTACTCCACCGATCGTGCGATAAGCTCTATGAAATGTGTTTGATTGATTCAGATATTTCAAGTCAAAAGGCACCATATGATGCTGGCCAGGAATCAAGCTTGCCGTTGACTAAAGCTTCGATCTCATCAAGAATTCTGATCTCGGCAACATCCGTCTGCGCTTTCATGGATCTAAGCTGTTTGATCACTTCAGTCTTCTTCGTTTCATCGAAGGGTTTATCCAACGCCTGCAGACCAATGTCTGTTGCCGTTATTATCCGTTCCGAGAAAGCATTTAAACTTTTAAGATTGGGAGCAATACGAACCTGCTGAGATAGCCTGTCTGCCGCAGCTTTCCACCTTAACAGGGTTGTTTCAATCTGTTTTCTGGCATCGGGATTATCACCCTTCAAATACGAAGCAATTTGATTTCTAAATGACCATTCGAACTCGGAATCAACTTCTGCAAAGTCAGGTAGATCAACAAGCGGCTTGGTTTCATATTTAGTCGATAGAGGTTGCATCATTGTACCCGCAAGCCTTCTGTAACCTTTATATGGAGAAATGGTTTCCAGCACGGTTAGTGGAGCATCAAGATCAGTTCCGTTTGCAAGCTCCGACAACATTCGCTTTATATTAAGTCGGTGATTTAATCCCGCCTCTTCAAGCCTGTCGCTCAATACATATAGTCGACGGTACATATCGTCAACGTTGTACACAGTAGAAGGCGACCAAAGTCTTTCAGCGATGGAAGCGGCGCGGGGCCATGCTCTTGTTTCAAATGAGTTCTCGTCAACCAGTTCCGACCATAATGCTGCTTCGCCACCGAGAACGTT
The DNA here is from genome assembly GCA_044226945.1 of Cyclobacteriaceae bacterium. Classification (GTDB taxonomy): domain Bacteria; phylum Bacteroidota; class Bacteroidia; order Cytophagales; family Cyclobacteriaceae; genus ELB16-189. The sequence continues at coordinate 246,947 of JBGAGB010000001.1, forward strand.
CTTGTCAATGTCAGAAGGTATGTTCTGATTGATGTAATGAATGTGCGAGGGCATGAACAGATCCAGGTACGATCCTGTTGAAATAAGCACCTGGTTTCCTTTCTGGGCAATCTCCAGCGGGGGTGTAGCTTTCATGTAACCGCCTGGTGCAATCCATGCCTGAACGATTATGTCCTTCGGAAGCTGTTCCGAATAACCTTCCTGCCACGTAATAGTAGTCCTATTATTCTTCTTCACCAGGTCGTAAAGGCGTTTCACAAAGTAAGACTGCAATTCATGTGTGTCCTTCATCCCTTTGTCTTTCATAAACTGAGCGATCTTGGGATTCGTGTTCCAAGCGGCGCCGTTGTTTTCGTCGGCACCGATGTGGAGATAGGGTGAGGGAAATATAGGAGCCATTTCACCGAAAAATTTATCGAAGAATTTATAAACCTCTTCGCGTGTTGGATCGATGGTCGGCGTCGGACCCGACATAACCGCCTTCATCAAGTCGACTTGCTTAGCATTGGCATCAAATTGAAAACGAGGACCAGGTTTGTAGGGACCGGGTTGACTTGCAAATTCGGGGTAGCCCGCAAGCCAGCTTCTTGTGTGACCAGGAACATCAAATTCGGGGACGATGATGATCCCTCGATCGGACGCGTATTTAACGAGATCTTTCAGTTCGGTTTGTGTGAAATATCTTCCGTTCGAACCAAGCTCATGAAGCTTCGGGAATAGCTTCGATTCAACTCGAAAACCATCGTCGTCTGAAAGGTGGACGTGAAGAACATTAAGTTTCACGATGGCCATAGCATCGATTTGTTTTTTCAGTATGGACACTGGCAAAAAGTGTCTTGCGACATCTACCATCATTCCGCGCCATTTAAATCTCGGAGTGTCGTTGATCTGGAGGTTTGGAAGATAGTATCCAGCTTCATCAGCACTGACAAGCTGAAGTAATGTTTCAAGGCCTCGAAGCGCGCCAATAGAAGTATTGGCGTTCAGGCTGATTTGTTTTTCATTGATATCGATTTGGTAAGATTCGTCAATACCAATTGATGGGACGGCCTTTGACTTTACAGTGATGGACAGTTTTGCATTTTCACCCAGTTCGTTGGGTACGATTCTTTCCTGTTGAAATGTCACAAGTGTGCGAGCTCTCAAGCGGACAACGAAACGATTGACAGCATCTTCAATGATCTTGTCGTCTTTTGATGCTGAAAGCATCACTATGAAGTCTTTGTCGATACGATGTTTGCCCGGCCCCGTTTTCACTTCCCGGGGATAGGGCATGATATTGATGAGAGCATCTTGAGCCGATACTTGAAAGCCGAAAATTGGTATCAGCAAGATTAAAATGATGGTTTTGCGCATTGAAGAAGGAATTATGTGCACTCAAAAGTAAACAAAATTCCTATTACGTATAATATACGCTTTACAATATGTAAAAATTACTGATTAACGTTTTATCCTCATAGAGCCAGGACGATACCCTGCTCCAGCGCGGCGTTGTAATTCTTTTTGTCGAAAACATACAGTTTCGGAGAGCGATGCTGACCGATCTTTCGAACCTCGTTCGTATCCTTGATAAGGCCAAGGTTCATGAGTTTTTTCTGGAAATTCCGACGGTCTACTTTCTTATCGAGGATCGTCTCGTAAAGGGATTGGATCTCGGGAAGAGTGAATTTCTTTTCCAGGAGGGTGTATCCGATAGGTTTATGATAGAGGTTAATGCGAAGGTGTTCGAGAGCCTTAGTGACCATATCTTTATGGTCAAATAACAGTGAAGGCATAGCATTTATATCGTACCACTGATATGGTCCGACCAGATAGTCGGCGACCGGGTTTACTTTGGAAAATTCAACAAGAGCGTAGTAGCCGATTGATAGCGTTCTTTCACCAAGCCATGTGCCGGCAATAGAAGCAATTTGGGTGGGCTTACTTTTGCGGTAGGGACTGTCGCCGAATGTGTGAAATTGTTCGAGGTATAAATTATCAAGTGAAGTTTTCTCTTTAAGAATACGCTGCGCGGCGAGCGAAAGGGGTTCGCTTTTCTTGATGTAGCCACCGGGCAGCCCGTAGCCGTCAAGCCCTTTATAGTATCCGAGCAGAACTTTCAGTTCCTGGTCGTGATAACCGAAGATCACACAATCGATCGTTACTCCGCCGATGTACTCCTTATGCCCGTTTTTAAAAAATTCCTGTAGCTCCTTTTCTGTCTTCATGATCCTTTATTCTGCAAAATTGAAAAATGTAATGCGTTAAATATACGTAATAAGGCGCAATTGGGAATTTTTTAAGGAAGAAAGCTAAAAGTGTAAACTTTACATTTTATATTACGTACTAAATACGCAATAAAGAATCATTCGCAACCCTATGAAAAAACCTATTTTAATCCCATTTCTACTCTTGTTGATGATCCTGTCGACCGAAAGCTTTTCTCAATCTCAAGCAGACATAGACTTTTTTGCAGGTAAGTGGTCAGTTCTCGTTAAGGGGACACCAAACGGAGACTCAAAAATGGTTTTCATGCTTGACAAAAACGATGCTACCCTGACTGGAGTCATACAGGATACGACAGGAGTTGAGATCTCAAAAATGGATAAGGTCGAAATCCTACCTGGTAAAATGACGGTGTATTTCAACGCCCAGGGATTCGATGTTGACGTTACTCTTAATAAAAAAGATGATGATCATTTGACCGGCTCCCTCATGGGAATGTTTACAACGGAAGCGGAGAGAAAAAAGAAATAACATGAGACATCGACTCCTACTAGGATTTTGTTTGCTGTTTGCTTTCGCTGCGTCTGCTCAGCGAGAACTTAGCTTCAACATCAACTGGCGATTTGTAAAAGATAGCACCATCGACGCAAGCGTAAGTGCATACGATGATTCAAAATGGCGCACCCTTAGTCTTCCTCACGATTGGAGCATCGAAGATCTGCCCAATCAGAAGGTGGATTCTGTCTCTGGCCCATTTGATCGTAAAAGCATTGGAGGCCGCGACACCGGTTTTACGCTCGGAGGGACCGGATGGTATAGGAAGCGGTTTATCACTGAGAAGTCATTTGTGGATCGCGTAGTGACAATTCATTTCGATGGCGTTTACATGAATTCGGATGTTTGGTTGAATGGACATTTATTGGGAAATCATCCCTATGGATACACGCCATTCCACTATGACCTTACACCGTACTTGAACCCCGAAGGAAAAGATAATACGATGGTTGTTCGTGTTCGCAATCAAGGCAAAAATTCACGGTGGTATAGCGGATCGGGTATTTATCGTGACGTATGGCTTACGGTGACAAACAAAGTGCATATCGAACCGTTCGGTGTGCAGGTGATCATAAAAGAGGTTAACCCTTCTAAAGCGCTGGTTGAAATACAAACAAAAGCAACCGACACTGTAAACGTAAGCATCGAGCACACACTTCTGTCGCCGGAGAAGAAGATCATCAAAAGGACGAGCGGTACATCATTTGAAATTGAATCACCTGTTCTTTGGTCGATTGAAAACCCTAGACTCTATTCGATAATTACTGAAATCAAACAAGGGAAAAAAACACTCGACCGGGTTGAAACAACCTTTGGAATTCGAAGTATATCGGTGTCGGCGGAAACCGGTTTGCTACTCAATGGTAAGCAAATCGAATTGAAAGGAGGATGCATTCACCACGATAATGGTCCTTTGGGTACGGCAGTTTATTATCGTGCCGAAGAAAGGAAGATCCAACTATTGAAAGACAACGGTTTTAACGCGGTTCGTATAAGTCACAACCCTCCTTCGCGTCAATTGCTTGATGCCTGTGATCGACTTGGAATGTTGGTAATCGACGAGGCATTCGATATGTGGGAGAAGCCCAAGAATCCACAAGACTATCATTTATATTTTAAGGAATGGTGGAAGCGTGATCTTGATGCAATGGTGTTGAGGGATCGTAATCATCCGTCGATAATTTTCTGGAGCATTGGCAACGAGATAAAAGAGAGGGTTGATAGTTCAGGCTTACGGATCACCAAAGCTTTAGCTGATCGTGTGCATGAACTAGATCCATCTCGGCCCGTCACCGAAGCACTTTGTTTCTTTTGGGATAATCCAGGTTATCAGTGGAAGCAAACTGCCGCGGCATATGCCTTACTCGATATAGGTGGATATAATTATACCTATACTCAGTATGAGAGCGACCACAAGGAGTTTCCTTCGCGTGTGATGCTGGGGACAGAATCATTTCCCACAAAGGCATTGGAGAACTGGAACCTTGTTGAAAAACATCCATACGTGATCGGTGACTTTGTTTGGACGGCTTTCGACTACATTGGAGAAGCGTCCATCGGTAACAGCAAGTATGGTGAAACACGAAAGCTCAATATGGCTCTTGGATTTCCGTATTACAATGCATTCTGTGGTGATCTCGATTTGATAGGAAACAAGAAACCACAATCGTACTACCGCGACATCGTATGGAATAACAAGGCAATAACTATGGCCGTACATGCTCCAGTTCCTGATGGCATGGTTGAAAGCGTGAGTCCATGGGGATGGCCAGATGAAGCTCAAAGCTGGACCTGGCCAACGGCGACAGGTAAGACCATGCAGGTGAGAGTATTTTCGCGGGCACAATCCGTTCGTCTTGTTCTCAACGGTAAAGTCGTTGCCGAGAAACAAGTTCCGGCAAACAGTATTACAACACTTTTTGATGTGCCTTATGAACCCGGAACGCTCAAGGCAATTAACGTTACTGATGGAAAAGAGGGAGAATCAATTGAGTTGAAGACGGCGGGAGATCCTGTGAATGTACGTTTGAAAGCGGATCGTTCGACGATCAGCAAAGACAGTGACTTATCGTATGTGACGGTGGAACTTTTGGACAACAGAGGGCAAGTCGCCACAGAAATAGATGCTCAGGTTGACTTTACTGTAACTGGTGAGGGATCTATTATTGGTGTGGCCAACGGTAGCTCCAATGATGTTTCAAGTTTCCAGGCACCAACCAAAAAAACGTGGAAGGGGCAGTGCGTCGTCGTTATCCGATCAAATGGAAAGTCAGGCAACATAGTTTTGAATGCGCGCATCAAATCATTGCCCGCCGCACAAGTGTCAATCGTAAGCAAATAAGAAAGTTATATGAAATCATTATTTCTACTCTTTGTGATGTGTGTCATGGCTGCCAGCAATGCATTGGCGCAGGCATCTGTTGAAAGGAAAACCATAGTCTATTCAACTAAAGATGGTAAAGACCTACACCTGGATAAGTATGTGGATAATACCGTTGCTTACAATGGGAAACGCCCGGTGTTTATATATGTACATGGCGGAGGCTTCGTTACCGGCAGCCGGATCAATGCACTCCAGATTCAGTATGTAAAGCATTTCGTGGCGCAAGGGTTTGTAGGTATTCTTATCGACTATCGACTGGGAATAAAAGATGGAGTGCAACCTGATCAGGAGACAATCATGCGAGCGATCTCCTTATCGTATGGTGATCTGATTGATGCGACCGCATTTATTCTTGGTAAAGCGAGTGAGTGGAATATTGATTCAAAGAAGATAATCATTTCAGGTGGCAGCGCTGGTGCAATAGCATGTCTGACAGCGGAATACGATCTATCTACGGGTGGCCAATTTTCGAATCGGCTGCCGAAGGATTTTAACTATGCGGGAATAATCTCGCATGCGGGGGCAGTTATCGTGAAGCAGGATTCTCTTCTGTGGAAGAAGGCGCCAAGTGCGATGCTCTTAATGCACGGAGATAAAGATCAGCTCGTAACATTTGATAAGGGCGTGATCTCAGGGAACTTGTATGCGGGATCAAATTATATTCATAAGCAACTGGTCGCTCAGAATATTCCGCACTGGTTATATGAAGAAGCAGGAGCAGATCACATTGTTGCTCTGAAGCCATTGCAATACAACTTTGCCGAGACTGACGCCTTTATCGACAAGTTCGTAATGAAAGGTCAACAATCAATTGTGCATACTGTGTGGACTGACAATAAACCTGACTCGATGCAGGACATGATAAAAGTTGTTCCATTGTATATCAATGGATGGGGTAAAACTGATGATGAAGTAAAATAACTCGGACAGCAAACATTCAATACGATGCAGTTTCAACTTTCCATGCTAATTATATTTTGCCTTGCTCAAGTCGGACTTGTCAACGGTCAAGACAAATTATCTTTAACAAAACAGGATTTTTCTAAGACGTTTGTTACCAAAGACACAATGTTTAACAAGCCATTTATTGACATGGATGAATGGCGCGATAAGCCGGTACGCCATCGCTATATGCATGGAGGTTTTAAGGGGACCAATACACGCTTTTCGTTCTATTTACCAACACAACAGAAGTACCAGGGTCGATTCTTTCAATACATTACACCGACACCCGATAGTGAAACACTTTCTCAGAATGCTGCAACACCTGAATCTGATAAAATAAGTTTTGCTATCGCCAGTGGCGCCTATTTCATCGAGACTAATGGGGGAGGTGCACTCGCCATGCAGGTCGACCCATCGATCACTTCGTTCAGAGCGAATGCGGCAACGGCTGAATTCTCAAGACTAATTGCGACTACTCTATATAAAGGTAAACGACCTTTTGGTTATGCTTTCGGTGGCAGCGGTGGTTCGTTAAGAACAATTGGCAGCATAGAAAATACCACCGGAGTCTGGGATGGTGTTGTACCCTACGTGATGCCCACAACGATGTCTCTTCCCAATGCAATGACCTCAGTACTTCTTGCTCGAAGAATACTGAAAGATCGATTACCTCAAGTCGTGGATGCATTGGAAGCGGGGAGCTTAACAAGTGTCGATCAGGTTCTTGGTACAGAACAACAAAAGGGTGCGTTTAGGGAAGCTTCATCAATGGGATTTCCATCCGGAGCGTGGAAGGATCTAGGTGGAGAAGATACTGGTGGATTCGCAGTCATTTACCCGGTCGTGCGAATGATCGACCCTTCTTACTTCACAGATTTCTGGACTAAAGAAGGATACGAAGGATTCAATGCTGAACAATCTCTAAAGGATGCCCGAATACAGCTATCATCAAAAATCCTAAAACTTATCAATGCAGAAGAAGCGTTGGCGATGGGTTTGCAATATGAAGCTTTCGGCACCGATGATCACGGTCTTGCTGCAAACTCATGGAAATCTCTTTTGAATCAAACAGCAGATAAAAAGTTACCGGTTGCAGTGCAAGTGGAACGAACCCCTGACGAGAAGACAAATGAGTACGATCTGATCGTAAGGAATGGAGAAGCAGCAGGCAAGGAGTTGAAGTTCCAAAGACTTGAAAAGGATGTAGTTATTCTTACTCTCGGAAATGCTGATGCTGCAAAATTGAAAGTCGGAGATGAATTAACATTCGACAACACTAATTTTTTAGCAGTACAGTATTATCACCGTCACCAGATGCCGGGTGATGATTTCGACGGATGGAGGCAGTATAAAGATTCGCAAGGTAAAACACCTTATGCTCAACGCCCTATGTTGTTAGGTCCGCTACTCACCCAGGCAACTGCGGGCTCCTTGCTCACCGGGAAGTTTCAAGGCAAGATGATCGTTATACAAAATATGTATGACGGCGGTGCTTTCCCCTGGAATGCTCATTGGTATAAGAATAGAGTTAAAGAACATTTAGGTCCTAACCTGGATAAGAACTTTCGGGTTTGGTTTACCGATCATGCGAATCATGGAGACTATCCGTTTCAGAAAGATCCAACACATACCATTGTCTATCTTGGTGTTCTACAACAAGCACTTCGTGATCTTAGTCAATGGGTTGAGAATGGTGTCGAACCTCCGTTGAGCACTGCTTACGATATTCGAGATACTCAGGTAGTGATTCCAGACAATGCAAACGAGAGAAACGGAATACAGCCGGTCGTTCATGTAAAAGTCAATGGGAGTGAAAGAGCGGAAATCAAACCAGGAGAAACCGTTACACTTGAAGCAGTCATCGAAGTTCCTAAGAAGGCAGGTAAGGTTGTATCAATTGAATGGAATTTTGGAGATGGAAAAGATTTCCTGCCAGTGAGCGATATTACTAAATCATACAAGGACACATCAGGACAATTTGTGACGGTCAAAACCACGCACATCTATCCAACTAGCGGAACTTTCTTTGTAACCGTCAGGGCTGCATCGGAAAGGAGTGGTGATATAAAAACGCCATTTGCCAGGATTCAGAATTTGGGTAAAGCAAGAGTTGTCGTTGATTAGGTTTTTGCAGTTCTGTTGCCGTCACATTTTACTTAAATCAAGAATGGGAAACTTCTTTACCGCCTCGATCTTCGCGGTATCCATCAGGTGAGCGTACAGCTCTGTCGACTTCAATCTACGATGTCCAAGTAACTTCGACACTGTATAAATGTCAACGCCTTTCGAAAGAAGGAGAGTAGCATGTGTATGCCTCGCTGAATGAAACGTAATCTTCTTGGCAATACCGCCGCGTAAAGCCCACCGACTCAATACCTGACTTGTCTGAGCGCTATACTTAATGTTTTGAAACACCCGCTCGTGCAATGGCTTTGATTCACCGATCATCTCTTTTCCTTGTTTGGTCAGGGGTAGTACGAGGTAATCTTTCGTCTTTCCTTGTTTGAATTGCAGGTACCAGCCATCGATGTCATTCCCCTTAACATGCTCCCAACAGAGATTATAAGCATCCGACCAACGTAGACCAGTCAATACGCTGAATAGGAAGATGTCTTTAAGAACTGAGCTCTCACAAGGAGTGTCAACTAACGATTTCAATTCTTCGAGGGTCAGGAATTCTCGTGACGTTCCTTCCGTTGAAACGGACCTTACAAGGTTGGCCGGATTCCGTTCGATGATATTTCGTTCATAGGCAATTGATAGAGCATGACGAATCTTATTGAAATAGGAGTGAGCCGTGTTCGCACTCAATCGCTGCTTCCCGGTAATAGGATCTTCTTCAATCAGGTATTCTTTCAAGTCAGTTAACCAGATGTCATCAATCTCATTGATAGCGGGGTTTGTTCCTTCGATGAATTCAAGCAGATATTTTAATGCACCCTTCCAATGTCCAGCATTAACGTCATGCCGATTCTTTTGACCAACAACTTCTGCAAAGAAGTCTTTAAACCTCGGTTTGGGTAACAAGTGTCCGCCACCATGAAGGGAAGTTTGTAACTCTAAGATCCTTTTGTACTTCAGTTGCTTGGCAATCTCAAGCGTTGACTCGTTTTGCTTCTCCACAGATGGATCAGTTGAATCACTTATATACAACTTCAAAAATTCATACGAACGTCGTCCCTTCCAGTAGATATCCAGGTACAGAGAGTAGTTCCCGTTTCTTAAAGGCTTAAGTCTGATGTGGACCGGTTCTTTGATGTTAAGAGTTGAATATTTCTTGCTCATGCTTCAAGTCCACTTACGTGGGATTTTTAGACAAATTTTTTGCCTCCAGGTTTACTGTACATTTTTGTTACTCGACTCTGAAAGCAACACACGAGTAACAAAACATCGCTCCATCAAAGCGAACAAACGCGTATTGCATCAGCTAACATGCTGATTCTCAATACTGAAATACAAATCGTTAGATTATTCTATCGGCTATTGAACTGTCTCAGGATCAGAGACTTAGGATGTTCATTTCCCGATACAAAACTTCGAAAAAATATTCTCCAGTAAATCCTCCGTCGTAATCTCTCCCGTGATCTCTCCTAGATAATGCAGCGACTGGCGGATGTCCATCGCGAGGAAGTCGCCGGTGATACCACTGTCGATGCCGTGCAACACGCGGCGAAGTGCGTCCGCGGTCTGCACTAGGTTCTGGAAATGCCGGAGGTTGGTCACCAACACGTCACCCTGACGAACTTGTGCCGTCTCAAAGCGTGAGGTGATGTGCTGTCGCAACACGTCGATGTTCAACCTGTTGAGCGCCGAGATCCGAACCACACCGTCCGGGACACTGGCGAGCGTAGCAGGTGTACTCGCATCTACCTTGTTCGCCACAAGTAGGTGTGGGACACCCAACTCTTTCAGCCGCAACGTCTCTTGCATCAGCTCGTCTAACGTCGTCGTGCGCACGTCGAACAAGTATAGGATCAACGCAGCTTTCTCCATCTGCTCACGCGTGCGTTGTACACCCATCGCTTCGATCACGTCCTTCGTTTCACGCAAACCCGCCGTGTCGATGAAGCGGTACGTGATGCCTCCCCATTCCACTTCGTCTTCGATGAAGTCGCGTGTCGTGCCCGGGATGTCGGAGACGATCGCTTTCTCTTCGTTTAGCAGCGTGTTCAACAAAGTCGATTTCCCGGCGTTAGGCTTGCCAGCAATCACCACAGGCACACCATTCTTGATCACATTCCCTTGGTCGAAGGAATGGATCAACGCGTCGAGTAAGTTGAGCAGGCGCGCGATCAGTTTCTTTAAGTCGTCGCGTTTGGCAAACTCGACGTCTTCTTCGCCGAAGTCGAGCTCCAACTCGATCATCGAGGCGAAATGAATCAACTCTTCACGCAACACCCGGATCTCTTTCGAAAAACCACCCCTCATTTGGTTCAATGCCGCCTGGCGTCCATTGTCAGTCTCAGCAGCGATCAGGTCCGCCACTGCTTCCGCTTGTGCCAGGTCGAAGCGTCCGTTGAGGAACGCACGTTTGGTGAACTCACCCGGCATCGCCAAGCGTGCACCTTTCGACAGCAGCAATTTGATGATCTCTTTCACGATCACAGGCGAGCCGTGACACGATAACTCGACGCTCTCTTCTTTCGTGAATGACTTGGACCCAAGGAACAGCGACACAAGCACTTCGTCGAGAATGCGATCGCCATCGATGATGTGCCCGAAGTGAATGGTGTGTGACGGTTGCTGGCGAAGGTCTTTGCCCTTGAAGACGGAATTCACCAACGCCACCGAACCGGGTCCCGAAAGCCTAATCACCGCCAAGGCTCCGATGCCTTGTGGGGTGGCCAATGCCACGATGATGTCGCCGTGCGGAATGGTCATGTGTGGGTGTACTCGAGTCGCAAATTCCTCATTCTTCACCCGAAAGGGAAGGCATTGCCATCATTTTTCTCGAACAATCAACACCGGGATCTTTACCCGGTGGCGCACCGTATCAAGCGTCGTTCCGAAGATCAAGTCCTTCCAAAATTCGTGGCCGTGTGCACCCATGACGAGCAAATCCGAATCGAACGCCCTCACCATTTCGGGAATGCGGCTCTTCGGGTTGCCAAATCCCACGCGAGCCACCACATCGTACCCTTTCTCTGCGATCTGCCTGCGATAGTCGTTCAGAGCCTCGGCATCCTGACTTGTTTCCATGTCGGCAATCTCGCTCTCGTAGATCATCGCTCCGGCCGACTCCACCACGTGGATCAAGCAATAGTGTGCCTTCGGGCCACCTTGCGACAACGCGCTCCGAATGGCGAGAGCGTCGATTCCACTGAAGTCAATACAGATAGCAATCTTGTTGTACACGGGCTGGTCGATGTTCGACAGTACCGTGGCTGTTCCGTGTGGGAGTTGGGCGGCGTCTTCTCGGTAGCGATCCGCCACAGGTTTAAAAGTGATGTACAACAGCAACCCGAGCACGGCAATACACACTGGCACGACGGTCACCCAAACAATCCACGCAAGGTCACCAGCTGCTTCCACCCATCCACCAATCTCGCTGATGACTAGCTTCACATTCAACGACACGATGATCAGCGCGATCACCCAAGCGGCAATGCGCACCCAGGGTTTAATGACAAATTCACCCATTGTTTTTTTGTCGCTCGTAAAGTGAATCAATGGAATGATCGCGAAGCCAAGCTGCAGGCTTAAGATCACCTGGCTGAGCACAAGCAAGTCGCCGGTCTTTTCCTCGCCATAAAGCAGGATCACGGCATAGGCGGGTACGATGGCGATCAAGCGAGTGATCAAGCGTCGAAGCCATGGCGCAATTCGGAGGTTCAGGTATCCTTCCATCACGATTTGTCCCGCCAGCGTACCAGTGATGGTCGAACTTTGACCCGCTGCCACGAGCGCCACACCGAATAGGATAGGGGCGAGCTGCGTTCCAAGTAATGGCGCCAACAACCTATGCGCATCCTGGATTTCCGCCACTTCAAAATATCCCGCTTTAAAAAACGTAGATGCCGCCAACACGAGGATCGCTGCGTTCACGAAAAAGGCGGCGTTGAGCGCAATGGCTGAATCCAAGAAATTGTATTTGATCGAGGTCCAAATGCCTTTCGTCGAGCGTTCGATGCGGCGTGTTTGCACCAGCGACGAATGCAAGTAGAGGTTGTGGGGCATCACGGTAGCCCCAATAATTCCGATCGCCACGTACAGCGCATCCGGCCCTGGCAGTGAAGGCACGAATCCTTTCACCAACTCGCCGGGACTTGGCTTGGCCAATATCATCTCCACTAAAAAGGCACCACCGATAATTGCAACCAATGCAATAATGAATGCTTCGATCTTGCGCATGCCATAGTTCTGCAGCACCAACAACAACAAGGTGTCGAGAACCGTGAGCGATACACCCCAAACCAACGGAAGCCCGAACAGAAGTTGAAGACCGATGGCCATGCCCAGCACCTCGGCCAAGTCGCAGGCAGCGATCGCGATCTCGGCCAAAATCCAAAGGGCAAAGTTCACCACCGGATGGTATGTGCTTCGGGATGCCTGCGCCAAATCCTGCTGGCGAACCACACCGAGGCGAGCACTCAAGCTTTGAAGCAGCAAAGCCATAAGGTTGGACATCAGCAACACCCAGATCAACGCGTAGCCAAACTGGCTGCCCCCGGCAATATCAGTTGCCCAGTTGCCCGGGTCCATGTAGCCCACGCTCACCAAATAGGCCGGTCCCAAGAAGGCGAACACCTTTCTCCACCCGGTCCTGCGCGTGACATCGATAGACTCGTGTACTTCGCTTAATGACTTCCTTCCTGTCGGTTCTTGCTTTGTCATAACTCCAGTCCCTTAAATGCCAATCAAAATGTTTTCCGACACCTCTCTTGTGAGTGATGTCCTTTTCTTTCCATCCACGACCACTTCGAGCGTGCCATCCACGGAAAGCTTGTCGCGCACTTCCAACACGCTGCCAATGCCGATGCCTACCTTGTCCAAGTATTGAAGGAACGATGCCGAGCTATCGGCGACCGAACACACAGTGCCATGGGTCCCCGCTTCCGCCGTCGAAAGTGGCTTGTTGCGACGTTCGTGCACTTTTCCTTTCTGGTCGGGGATCGGGTGCCCATGTGGATCGTGCGTGGGATGCCCAAGGAAGATGTCGAGTTTCTCTACTAGCATCGGCGACTGAATGTGCTCGAGTTGCTCAGCAACCTCATGCACCTCGTCCCAAGAGAACCCAAGTTTGTCTACCAGGAAAGTTTCCCACAGCCGGTGTTTCCTAACGACACTCAACGCCGAATCGCGGCCAGCTTCCGTCATCGTGACTCCATGGTACTTCTCGTACGCGATCAAACCTTTCTGGGAGAGGCGCTTGATCATATCGGTCACACTCGCGGCCCGGGTCTGCATCACGTCCGCAATCGCATTCGTCGACACACCACCCTCACTTTCGTGGGATAAGTGATAGATGGCCTTCAAATAGTTTTCTTCTGTGAGGCTAAGCATGTGCTTTGATACGTAAAAGTAATAATTTAGGTTAGTCTAAAAAATAAGAACCACAGAATCATTTTGAAAATCGAATGATTGGGGTGGAGTTAGAGACTGGCGACCAGGTCGAGGAGTTTCTGCTCGTCGTTCCTCCAGAGCGCCCAGTCTACCTCCGAAGTGTAGAATTGGGTATGCTTCATCCTGTCGAGGATCGACGCCCCGTCCAGGTTTTCGAAGTCGACGGGTATAGCAGCCGACACGCGGGCTGTCAGTTCAACCCATGGACCGTGATTGCACATCAAGATCGGCAGCCGCGCGGACACGTACTCGAACAACTTGGTCGGGACCCGTCCCGAAGTGTGGGGTGACGGGGGATAAGAAATGATCCCAAAGTGTGCGCGTTGCAGCAGGCCGACGATCCGTTCATGGCCCACCTGCATGGGCCCGGCTTCCATCGAGATATACGGTCGCTCGGCACACATCTTTTGGAGTCGTTTCAAGATCGTTGGCCTGGGACAAAACCCGACGATTTCCATTTCGACGGAAGGATCCTTTTCGTGCAAAAGATCGGTGAGTCGGATGGCGTCGAACACGCCCGTGCTTTCCCCTAATGTACCAGTGAACGCGAGTACCGTTTTACCTGCCTTTGGTGCCCGGAAGAAGTCGGGGGGAAGCAGCGATTTGTTCTCGACGACCATTGCCTTTCGGGACATGAATTTGAGTTCCGACTGGTAGCATTTTTCTGCGAAAATGATCCGGTTTACCCAGGGGGCGAAGACCCTTTCCTTTAAGCGCACCGCCCACGCGATCGGTCGGCGCATCCATGCCGGAAAGGCACTTGTCCAAAGAATATTTCGGTAGTAATTCTCTTGAACATCGTACACCGTCGAGACACCAAATAATATTCTGTTTAGGAAATTAACTACCAGAAGCTCATGGGTATTAACTATCAATACTTCAGGTCTTACTTTACGTATTTTTTGACCGATTATGAGGGGTGCCAACAGCCGTTTGAAGTGCAGGCGGTGGAACGGTGCAAGCTCAAGAAAGTGAATGCCAGGAGGGCTCACCCGGGTGGTAGCGGGCATTCCAATCAAGTAAACTTCATGCCCAGCCTTCACCAACGTCATCGCCATCTTCTCGAAAGCCCGGACGTCGTCGGCGGGCTTAAGAACGGACGCGATGGCGATTTTCTTTTTTTTCATTTGTTTTGCGACTTCCGGATAAACATTGGGCACCCAAAACCCGCCCGAACGGATTCTAAAATTAGCCCGAAAAATGGATCTAAAAGCAACGATCGAAACAGCGTGGGACAACCGCGAACTCCTTAAGTCAGCCGACACCCAACAAGCGATCCGCGACGTGATCGAACAACTCGACAAGGGGCTCCTCCGGGTGGCTCAACCAACCCCAACCGGTTGGCAGGTAAACGAGTGGGTGAAGAAAGCTGTAATCCTGTACTTCCCGATCCAACAGATGCAGACCATCGAGGTGGGCCCGTTCGAGTTCCACGACAAGATGGCACTCAAAAAAGACTACGCGAAACTCGGGGTCAGGGTCGTCCCGCACGCTGTGGCCCGGTACGGTGCGTACATCAGCAAGGGTGTGATCCTCATGCCATCTTATGTCAATATTGGCGGTTACGTCGACGAGGGTACGATGGTCGACACGTGGGCGACGGTCGGTAGCTGTGCTCAGATCGGCAAGAACGTTCACCTCAGTGGGGGCGTGGGTATCGGCGGCGTGCTCGAACCCGTGCAAGCGGCTCCCGTCATCATCGAGGACAACGTGTTCGTCGGTTCTCGTTGCATCGTTGTAGAAGGTGTGCGCGTGGGCCGCGAAGCCGTACTCGGCGCGAACGTCGTGCTCACCGGAAGTTCGAAGATTATCGATGTCACCGGACCCAAGCCAGTCGAATACAAAGGCTTCGTGCCCGAACGTTCGGTCGTCATTCCAGGCTCTATCCCTAAGAAGTTTGCGGCCGGCGAGTTCCAGGTGCCGTGTGCGTTGATCATCGGACAAAGGAAGGAGAGTACTGACAAGAAGACTTCACTCAACGACGCGCTTCGTGACAACCACGTGGCTGCCTAGAGTGTGTGTTGGCACACCCTTTGTCATTCTGGGCGTTAACGCTATTTTTAAATGATGAAAAAGGCACTTTGGGGCGCAGCCTTCTTTGCAGTCGTACTCACCACGACGGGATTCTTGGTCGATCGCCAGACCACCGACCCATACATGGTGAAGAATCCCACGAGTTTTGGTAAAGGGGAAGAACTTGAATACAAAGTCTCTTTTGGATTCTTTACCGTTGGGAAGGCAATTACCCGGATCGATTCGCGTGTATTCCACATCAATTCCCAACCTTGCTACAAGATCGATGCGTTCGGCGAAACCAGCGACTGGATTTCATGGGTCACACGCGTGAAGGACAATTGGGGCGCTTACCTAGACACCACGACTCTGTCGACGCAGGTATCGTATCGGAAGATTCGTGAAGGTCGTTACAAGAAAGATGAGCTCACCAACTTTGACCATCCGAACCAGAAGGTGATCGTTAAGGTCTTGAATCAAGAAACGGGCGTTTACGAGGAAAAGAACCGCTACGACATCCCGAAGAACGCCAAGGACCTCGTCGGTGGATTCATGCTCCTGCGCCAGATCGACTTTGCGAAGCTCCAAAAGGGCGACACGGTCGTGATCTCCGGTTTCTTTGAGGACACCTCCTATTACCTTAAAGTCATGTACAAGGGTAAAGAGACCATCCACACGAAAGTGGGCAAGATTCCTTGCAACGTGATGATCCCGCTCATGCCCGACAACAAGATGTTCGACGGCGAAAACTCCATCACCTGTTGGATTTCAGACGATGCCAACAAGATTCCTGTCAAGATTCAAGCGAAGATGTTCATTGGCCACACAGGCCTCGAGTTAATCTCCTTCCGAGGATTGCGAAACCAGATTAGGATAACCCAGTGAAAGTAGTTGGTAGTTGATAGTTGTTAGTAGTTGTTAGTTGTTAGATGGTAGGTCTGAACTTCGAACTACCAACTAACAACTACCAACTACGAACTAATTAGCTCTTCTTCAGTAAGTCGCGGATTTCCGTCAACAACGCGATGTCGGCTGCTGGCGGCGCAGGGGCGGCGGGCTTAGCTTCTTCTTTCTTCTTCGCAGCATTGACGCCCTTCACGATCAAGAACAGCACAAATGCTACGATGATGAAGTTCAATGTGGATGACAAGAATACGCCGATTTTTACGGTGCCGAGAACTGTAAGGTCTTCCAGCTTCGTCAGTTGAGTAGCTTCTAAAGCAGGTTTCAAAATCAGCGGTGTGATCACATCATCAGTCAAAGACGCGACAATCTTGCCGAACGCAGCGCCCATAATCACACCAATCGCGAGGTCAATGACATTTCCCCGCATGGCAAACTTCTTGAATTCACTTAACATAGGTAGGTTTGGTTTATAAAGTTTAAGGTTAGGTTGAGTCTTATTTTTTGAAGCGGTCAGCTACGACCAACTCCTTGTTTCCCGCAGTGTATTGATAGAAGCCGACACCAGCTTTTACACCCTTGTGGCCGGCCTGCACCATGTTCACCAACAATGGACATGGCGCATACTTCGGGTTACCAAAGCCGTCGTGCATCACTCGCAAGATGGACAGGCACACATCCAGGCCGATAAAGTCGGCGAGTTGCAATGGTCCCATCGGATGGGCCATCCCAAGTTTCATCACGGTGTCAATTTCAGCTACACCACCCACACCTTCGTGTAGCGTCCAGATGGCTTCGTTGATCATCGGCATTAAGATCCGGTTCGCCACGAAGCCCGGGTAATCGTTTACCTCAACTGGGACTTTACCCAACTGAGTGGATAATTCGAAAACGGTTCGTGTCGTCTCATCGCTGGTTTGATACCCGCGGATCACTTCCACTAATTTCATCAACGGTACCGGGTTCATGAAATGCATACCGATCACTTGTGCGGGCCGTTTCGTGATCGACGCAATTTTAGTGATGGAAATCGAGGAGGTGTTGCTCGCGAGGATGGCGTGCTTCGGAGCGAATGAATCAAGATCGGCAAATATCTTGAGCTTCAGATCGACGTTTTCGGTAGCAGCCTCTATGACTAAGTCCGCGGTGGACACACTATCCCTCAGTGAGGTGGTCGGGCTTAGATTTTTCAATGCCGCCGCTTTAGTCGGTTCGTCGATCGTGCCTTTCTCCACCTGACGACCAAGATTTTTTTCAATGGCTGCCATTCCCTTCTTAAGTGCTTCCTCGGAAGTGTCGATCAATTGGACGGTATGACCAAACTGGGCGAACACGTGGGCAATGCCATTTCCCATCGTCCCGGAACCAATCACTGCAATTCGCTTCATGTTCTAAATATAAATTATTGGAGTTGAGATTTATTCGATGGCGACTTCGCGTGACACCCCTGTGGCGTTGAACCTGACAATCAACTGCAGGGCGTCATCGTGCCCACCTGCACATTGCGGGGAGGGCTGCAAATAGTAGTAGTAAAACTTTTCGTTTCTCGGGGCGAGGTCGTTCCGATCGGGATTACCCAGCAGGGTCGCGAGGTCTACTTCCGATAGCCCTTTCAACTTTTCGCGTTGCGCCCGAATGGTATCAATCATCGGGATACGAAGTCCCTGGCATCCTTTGATATCTGACTTCCAACGACTGGCATCGAACCCATCCAACGTGGGAATCGGTCGGGTGCAACCAAGCGCAACAATTCCAACCAAAATACTAAGCAACCACCCGATTTTCATAGGCTTTCAATCTAGTTAACCAAAACAAAGAAACAATCGAATAGGCAACACTGATTATGTACCAAATCGTCGACCATTGGAAATAATAGGTCAAGGCGGACAAGCCTATGCCGAATAGCAAAATTCGAACGTATTCCGCAGCTCGCACCCATGGGCGGTGCTCGAATAAGGCGCCACAGTTTACGACCCACCATCCAATCAATGCGGCAACGGAGACCTTCTGAATCATTTCTAATTGGCCCTGACGAAACAAGAACGTCGCGGTTACGCCGAGGCAGACAATATACTGGGCCAACACATAATAGTTCATCAACACGGGTGCGGGGGTCTCGTACTTGTGGTAGTGAGACTTGTCGATCGCCGGCGCTGGGCGGTACCCACCCATGTAACTCGGCAACCAACCTGGTTTTTTGAACAGGTAACGAACGCGGTCACCTAGTTTAGGAATCTGCTTCATCTCGTGGGCCATGGTTGCGTAGTGACTGAAGTTTGCCCACACCGGGTTCCATGAATTTAAAGGCTTCGTGATCCCATAGGTGGGTTTTTCCTCTTCAGCTTGGAAAGTTCCAAACATCCTATCCCAGATGATCAACGATCCTGCATGATTCTTATCGATGTATTTGGGATCGCGACCGTGGTGCACGCGATGGTGCGAAGGGGTATTGAGGAAGTATTCGAGCCAGCCAAGTTTGTTGATCGTTTCGGTGTGAATCCAAAACTGGTAAAGAGTATTGAGAGCCGAGACCAAGGCGAAGTGTTCGGTCCGGTAGCCGAGCACAGCAATGGGTAAGCTGAACGCAAAGGTCCACACCACTTGAAACGAACTTTGGCGAAGGGCCACTGAGAGGTTGTAGTCTTCGCTCTGATGATGGACCACGTGGCCGCCCCAAAACAGGTTGATTTCGTGACTCATCCTGTGGGCCCAATAATAGGTGAAGTCGACCAACAGGAACAGCGTTAACCAGTAGGCCCAATTTGGCATGCTCGCGACTGGGTTGAACAACGACAAGTACTCGAGTACCAGCTCGTACACACCTATTCCTAAAACGCGCATGAAGAGTCCTGAAAGCTGAGAGGTAATTCCACAGCTCATGTTCGCAATCGCGTCTGGAAGGCGGTATAAATGTCGATGCGTCAACCGTTCCACCACAAGTTCAATCCCGATCAACAAGAAAAAGATGGGGATCGATAACACGATCGGATTAATGTTCATGACTAATTAATATCGAATTAATGGATCTCTATTTTCTTCGAAATCTCGACGCGGACGCAATATCTGCAATAGATTTGTAAATCGGAGAGGGCGTTTGACGGTTTGAATGGCGTTCAAACGGTTGTATTTGTCGACAAAGGGTGATTATTTAGCGACAGCGACACCGCATTAAACCCCTCAGGCGAACGCTGTGCGAAAGAGAGTTTCAGTAGTAATTCCAGTCCTCAATGAGGCCGGGAATGTGTCGGTTATTGCCGAACTGCTACACAGAGAATTTGAGAAAACTGCGTACGACTACGAAGTCATTTTCGTGGACGATGGAAGCACTGACGACACCCTCAGCGAGCTGTCCAAGCTGTCCGAAAAATGCAGCAACATCTACTTCATTTCATTTTCCAGGAACTTCGGCCATCAGAACGCATTGAAGGCAGGACTCGATCACGCTACCGGCGACTGTGTCATTTCAATGGACGGCGACCTCCAACATCCCCCGGAACTAATCAGCAAGTTCCTTCAGCAATGGGAAAATGGCTATCAAATCGTTTACTCACTCCGTGACGACGATCTCACAGGTTCATGGTTCAAGCTGGCAACCGGTTGGATGTTCTACAAGGCGCTTAACGCGATGTCGGAGGTCGAGATCGAGCGCGGGGCTGCCGACTTCCGTTTACTCGACCGAGTGGTGGTAGACCAGTTGAAAGCCTTTCCTGAAATGGAGCCGTTTTACCGGGGCCTCGTCAAGTGGGTCGGGTTCCGCCAAATTGCCATTCACTATAAGCCAGCGCCCCGTCGGTCAGGAAAGACAAAGTACTCGTTGAACAAGATGATTCAGCTCGCGCTGTCGGGCGTGACTTCCTTCAACACCCGACCACTTGTGTCGTCCATTACATTAGGGGTCTGCTTTTCCGTGCTCTCGATCATCGTCTACCTGCCGTACATGATCTACATGCTCTCGGCACGCAATCATTTTCCACGGTGGGCTTCGTTGATCACGGCGGTCGTCTTTTTCGGCGGCCTGAACTTGATCATTCTCGGAGTGATCGGGCTCTACGTTGGAAAGTTGTTCCTCCAATCCAAAGCAAGGCCACATTACATCATTCAAAAATCCAAACTCGGGTGACGCAACCAATCGTTCTATTGAGCTTTGACTTGGAGGAATTCGATGTCCCCGACGAATTTGGCTACCCAATCCCGTTCGAAGAACAGGTCAAGTTCTCACATCATGGTGCGATGCGTATACTCGACGTACTCGAAAAGCATCGCGTGCACGCCACATTTTTTTCTACCGTCCAGTTCGCCACCCATGCAAAAGACGTGATTGCGAGGTTGGTGGATGGGGACCATGAACTCGGCTCGCACGGATATTACCATAGCCAGTTCTCTGAAGAAGACCTCGTCCGTTCCAAGGTAGCACTCGAAGCGCTCGCCGGGGTGGACGTGACTGGTTTCAGGATGCCGCGGATGATGCCCGTCTCAATCAAGGCGATGGCCGATGCAGGATATACGTATGACTCATCGCTCAATCCCACTTGGGTCCCTGGTCGTTACAACCACTTGAAGGAGCCGCGAGGTATTCATCGTGTTGGAAGCTTGGTGGAAATACCCGCATCTGTGACACCCTTGATTCGGTTTCCGTTGTTCTGGATTTCAATGCACGCCCTCCCGTTCAAAATTTATGAACGTCTTTGCCGGAAGACACTCGCCCATGATGGGTACTTGAACTTGTATTTCCATCCTTGGGAGTTTGCTGCGATTAAAGACCCACGATTCCCCCTTCCTTGGTATATCACCAAAAATTCAGGCGAGGCGTTCGTTGGCCGGCTCGATCGCTTGGTTCAAGGCTGGAAAGAGGCGGGATATCAATTCTGCACCACCCGACATCTGGTCGAAAATTCAGTCGAACGCGTGCCAGCGATTCGAAGGAATTGACCATTTTTGCGGCGGGTAAAGACTATGTATCTAAAAATTTTCCGCGTTGTTTGGTTCGTGTCGATCGTTGCCGTGATGGCCGTCTTCATGTATGTGTATGCCTCCCTGCCAGATCCTATTGTCGTGCTGGAACAACCTGAATATGTCACCGTTGGCAAGGAGCTATTCTTTTATGTGATCCTCGCATTGATCGCAGTCTTAAACGCCTTCGTTTACATCTTTCGTTCCCTTCGGCGCCAAGAAGAAGGGGAGGGGTTCGTGACATGGTTCTATGGATTGGTGATTTGCCTCAATATCTTCTTCATTGTCGGGTGCGCCTACGTGAGCCTCTTCAACAGTGGCGAGGCATTCGACTACAGCCGGATCGGAGTCATCATCTATGGCGCCTTGTTCTTGATCCTAGCTTGGATCGCCGGCGGCATCATCTGGTCAATTACTCAGAAATTCATACCGAAGAAGTCCCTGGAGTGAAGTGCGATTATTAGTTGACAATCAGTCAATTAACGGAATCAATCTCACTAAAATTTGCAAGACGCGATCTTTCCACCTTGGTGTGCGCCTCCTAAAAATTCACTTTATTGACACTGCATTTTTTTTAGGCGCGAAGGCAACCTCGGCTAGTTATTTTTTCAACTGCTTCTTGAGTGCCGCGAACCGAACAAATTGAACTGAATAACAGATAGACTATGGCGAAAGACTTGTTTGAATACAATGAGTCAAGTATTAAGTCGCTCGATTGGCGCGAACACATCCGGCTTCGACCCGGTATGTACATCGGCAAGTTGGGCGATGGCTCCGCAAAAGACGACGGGATCTACGTGCTGGTGAAGGAGGTCATCGACAACTGTATCGACGAGCACATGATGGGATATGGGAAGGTGATCGACGTGAAGATCACCGAGTCGCATGTATCGGTCCGCGACTATGGACGAGGCATCCCGCTCGGGAAGGTCGTCGACGTTGTATCAAAAATAAATACCGGTGCCAAGTACGACAGTGGTGCATTCCAAAAGTCGGTCGGATTGAACGGCGTTGGTACGAAGGCCGTCAACGCGCTCTCGAACTACTTCAAAGTTCAGGCGTTCCGCGAAGGGCAAACGAAAGTCGCAGAATTTAAAAAAGGCGTGCTCGTCAACGATGCGCGCCAGTCCAAGAGCTCAGAGAAAAATGGAACGTTAGTCGAGTTTGAACCGGACAACTCGATGTTCAAGAATTACCACTTCATCCCGGAATACCTGGATGATCTGATGTGGAATTACGCTTTTTTGAATGCCGGCCTCACCATCAACTATAATGGGCGGAAATTCTTCTCGAAAGATGGGCTCCTTGATCTGTTGAGACAGAAGGTCGACGCCGAAGAGATGCGCTACCCGATTATCCACTTCAAGGGTGACGACATCGAAGTAGCGCTCACCCACGGAAACCAATACGGCGAGGAATACTATTCCTTCGTGAACGGCCAGAACACCACGCAAGGTGGTACGCACCTCTTGGCATTTCGAGAAGGGATCGTTCGCGGTGTGCGTGAGTTTTTCAAGAAAGATTCGTTCGATGCGGCAGACATTCGTGCCAGCATCGTCGGGGCAATCGCCGTGCGCGTGCAAGAACCCGTGTTCGAATCACAAACCAAGACAAAGCTCGGGTCGCTGAACATGGCACCCGACGGTCCGCTGGTAAAGAACTTTGTCGGCGACTTCGTGGCTAAAGAGCTCGAGATCTTCCTGAACAACAATAAGCTGGTTGCCGAAGCGCTTCACAAGAGAATCTTGCAATCCAAGCGCGAGCGTGAAGACATCGCAGGCATCAAGAAGCTCGCCAACGAACGGGCAAAGAAGGCCAACCTGCACAACCGGAAGCTGCGCGATTGCCGTTTCCACTTCGACGACGAGAAAGGTGACAAAGGATCTGAGTCGGTTATCTTCATTACCGAGGGTGACTCAGCCAGCGGTTCCATCACCAAATCGCGCAACGTCGAAACACAAGCCGTCTTTAGCCTCCGGGGTAAGCCGCTCAACTGCTTCGCGCTTTCCAAGAAAGTAGTATATGAGAACGAGGAGTTCAACCTACTCCAACATGCCCTCAATATTGAAGATGGGATGGACGGGTTGCGGTATAACAAAGTGATCATCGCCACCGATGCCGACGTGGACGGGATGCACATCCGGTTGCTGCTCATGACCTTCTTCCTGCAGTTTTTCCCTGACCTAGTGAAAAGTGGGCACGTCTATATCTTGGAAACACCCTTGTTCCGCGTAAGGAATAAGAAGGAAACGATCTATTGCTACTCTCCCGAGGAAAAAGAAGCCGCTATGAGGAAGCTGGGCGCTAAACCAGAGATCACCCGTTTCAAAGGTCTCGGCGAAATTTCGCCCAACGAATTCGCCGACTTCATTGGAGACAATATCCGACTGCAGCCGGTGATCCTTAACAAGGAAAGCCACCTGCTCAAGACACTCGAGTTTTATATGGGCAAAAACACGCCCACACGGCAGGATTTCATCATTGAAAACCTCCGAATCGAACTGGATGCCGTCGAGGAAAAGGAGAAAGAAGAAGAACCGGTCGAAGCGGAAGTCGAAGGTTAGTATTGTTAATTATCTGCAATTTGTAATCTATTGTTTATTTTATGCAATATGTGTAGTATTGCATAATTTATACAAATATGGCAACACGCACCATCATCATGGCCGACGTCGTCGGAAGTTCGAAACAGGACGCCAAGCGCCTGATGAAGGATTTCCAGCACGTAGTAGATACGATCAACCGCGATCGGAAGGCGTGGCTGCTCTCGCCCTTGACCATTACCCTGGGAGACGAGTTCCAAGGCATCGCCAAAGACGCGCACGCCGCGATCGAAGTACTCCTCGAACTGGAGGAGGCCATCATGGAATTGCCGAAACCCTTCAAACTCAGGTATGTCATTCACGAAGGTGATATCGACACGCCATTGAACCGGGACGTCGCGCACGCCATGCTGGGCCCCGGCCTCACCGACGCACGCGCCAAACTCCTCGCGATGAAGTCGTCGAAGAAACGCTTCGAATGGTCACTCAAAGACACTGAGTTGTCAGAACGCGTGGGGCTCATGTTCACGATCTACCAAGGCATTGCCGACAGGTGGACACCCGGACAAAGGAAAGTTGTCAACGCCTTCCGCGAATTGGACGACTACAAGAAGGTCGCACAAAAGTTGGGCAAAGACCCTTCCGTGATTTGGCGCCGAAAGAAAACCCTCATGATCGACGAGTACAAGTCGCTAAAAGAACTGATCCGAAAAGCTGCGTGACGTGAACCGAATTTTTTGGACCATAGGATTTTTGATGATCGGAGAGGTGCTCCTCCACGTAACGTTGTTCGTGATCGGGAAAGCCATCGGCAACAAGTCCCGCGACCGGATCACACCCGCCAGCGCTTTGAAAGGCGTTATGGAACGAACCTTCGTTGTGGTCGTCCTTCAGTCAGGATTTACCTCCGCACTGACCTTGCTCGGCGCACTAAAGATAGCCACACGAATCAAAGATGAGGACAACAAGGTCACGAACGATTTTTTCTTAATGGGGAACTTGGTATCGATCCTATTTGCGATCGGTTATAACAAAATATTGACGATTGAATTTTAGTAAACGAAATGAGTAAGAAGGTATCAAAACCGACAAAAGGGAAGGGCGATGGCGCCGACGGAAACGACAATATCCACATCGTTCCCCTTGAAGGGCTGTACGAGAACTGGTTCCTCGACTATGCGTCGTATGTCATTCTAGAACGCGCAGTTCCTCGCATCGAAGACGGCTTCAAGCCTGTGCAGCGACGGATCATGCACGCCTTGAAAGAGATGGACGACGGTCGCTTCAACAAGGTCGCCAACGTAATCGGTAGTGCCATGCAGTACCACCCTCACGGCGATGCTGCCATTGGTGAAGCCATCGTGAACATGGGGCAGAAGAATTTGCTCTTCGACACCCAAGGTAACTGGGGCGATGTGATGACTGGCGACGGCGCCGCTGCTCCCCGTTATATCGAAGTTCGCCTCTCCAAGTTCGCATTGGATGTCGTCTACAATCCCGACACCACCGAATGGCAACTTTCATACGATGGTCGCAAGAGAGAACCCATCACGCTGCCAGTTAAATTCCCGTTGCTCCTTGCCCAAGGAGTAGAGGGGATCGCCGTTGGTTTGTCAACACGGATTTTGCCCCACAACTTCATCGAGCTGATCAAAGCATCTATCGATGTGCTCAAAGGCAAGAATCCAAAGTTGTATCCCGACTTCCCCACCGGTGGAATCGCCGATTTCTCGGAGTACGATCAAGGCTATAGGGGCGGAAAGATCAAGGTTCGGGCGAAGATCGAAGCACTCGACAAAAAGACACTCGTCATCCGCGAGATTCCTTTCGGAACCACGACTACCTCGTTGATCGAGTCTATCGTCAAAGCATCCGAAAAAGGAAAGATCAAAGTAAAACAGGTGATCGACAACACGGCGAAGGATGTCGAAATCCAACTCCACCTGCAGCCTGGATTATCGCCCGAGATCGCAACCGATGCGCTCTACGCGTTTACGGATTGCGAAGTCAGCATTTCACCCAACGCCTGCGTCATCGTCGATGACAAGCCGGTGTTCTTGAAGGTTGGCGACATCCTCAAACGCAACACCGAGCAGACCCTCGAATTGCTCAAGCGCGAACTCGAGATCAAGAAAGCCGATCTCATGGAGCGCATTCTCTTCTCGTCGCTCGAAAAGATATTCATCGAGAAACGGATCTACCGTAATATCGAGGATGTCGAGACCTATGAGGAGGTGATCGAGACCATCGACAAAGGCTTGAAGCCATACAAGAAGCAGTTTTATCGAGAAATTACTCGCGACGATATCCTGCGCTTGATGGAGATTCGAATCAAGCGCATTTCCCGGTACGACTCGTTCAAGGCCGATGAAATGTTGCGCGACTTGGAAGAACAACTAAAGCAAACCAACCACCACTTGAAACACCTGGTGGAGTTCGCGATCTCATATTACCAAGGACTCCTTGACAAGTATGGAAAGGGTCGTGAACGGAAGACCGAGATACGGAGCTTCCAGTCTGTAGCGGCATCTGAGGTGATCGCCAACAACCAAAAGCTGTATGTGAACCGTACCGACGGTTTCGTGGGTTGGGGTCTTCGCAAAGATGAATTTGTGTGCGACTGTTCTGAGCTCGACGACATCATCGTGATCCGCCGCGACGGTAAGGCCGTTGTCAAGCGCATCCAGGAAAAAATATTCATGGGGAAAGACATCATCCATGTCGGCGTTTGGAAGAAGGGCGACGAACGGATGGTCTACAATATGATCTATTCCGACGGCGGTAGCGGAAAGTCATTCGCCAAGCGTTTCGCGATGCCGGCGATCATACGCGATAAGGAGTATCCACTCGCACAAGACAACCCGAACAGCAAAGTGCATTTCTTGAGTGCCAATCCAAACGGCGAGGCACAGTTGGTGGAAGTTAAACTCACCCAAAGCAGCACCGCCCGGAAGAAGACGTTCGAGTACGATTTTTCAGAGCTTGAAATCAAGGGACGAGGCGCACGTGGCAATACAATCACGAAGTATCCCGTAAAATCGGTAAGCCTATTGGAGCAAAAAGGATCGACCCTCAGTGGGATCGAACTTTGGTTCGACGAAGCCAGCGGAAGGCTGAACAAAGACAAACGAGGCAAGTCACTTGGGAAGTTCGACGGCGACGATCAAATACTTGCCATCACGACCAGCGGCAATTATCGCATTACTGGTTATGATTTGGCAACGCGGTTCGAACCTGAGAAGACTATTTTTATCGAGAAGTTTCGACCGAAGAAGGTGATTTCTGCAGTGTATTGGGATGGTGAATCGAAGCAGCATTTCGTAAAACGATTTATTATCGAAACCACCACGGCAGAAAAAGACTTCAATTTCATTTCAGAAGGTATTGGGTCGAGGTTGGAATACGTGACCACGAGCGATACGCCTGAAGTAGAAGTGGAAATCGTGAAGGGGAAAGGAAAAGAAAAGGAGACCGAGGTGGTGAACCTCGAAGACATCATCGACGTGAAGGGTTGGAAGGCGATGGGCAACCGCCTGTCGCAATTCAAGGTCACGAAAGTGAAACCGGTAGAGGACCCGGAAGACTCGGGCCTTGAAGACGGCGACGAAGAGAACGACCTGGTCGACTCGAAGACGACGGAAACCTCCAACGGTTCTCCATCGTCAAAAAAAAAATTCGAGGCAGACCCAACGATCGAGGACGACGGGCAAGCAAGCCTCTTCGGAGCGCCGGAACCGGAGCAACAAGGGGGGACGCTCATCAACGGAAAGCCGCCGGTCCCAAAAAGCCAAAGAAAACAGGAGCAAAAGCAAGCAAACCTCTTCGGGGAAAAAGAAAAGGAAGTAAGAAGTAATGAAGTGCAACCAGATGAGAAGCCCGGAAACTCGTCCAACGAAGGCGAGATCGGTTTCTCCCCAGGTCAGACAATCGACCTAGATTTGTAACTTCGTGAAACTCTAAACACGGTATGAAGAACTTCACGTTAATTGTCTTGGCATTGCTTGCGCACGAATGGGCGATCGGTCAGACCACACCGGTGGAAGGCGAGATCCTCATCGAGGGCAAGACGATTGACGTGGGTACAAACAAAGGTGTGAAGGCCGTGGTGCGTTATAAGAGTCTACCCACTGGCGGAATTACGGGTTCATTTCGTGACAGCGTGTTTCACTTTTCAATCTTCGGCTCATCGAAGTATGAAGTGACAGCCGAGGCGGATGGGTACATCACCGCGATCGCGATTGTAGATCCAAAAAAGGTTACTGGGGGGCGGGTGCAGCGGAACTTGACGATGACTCCAAAGGGTCAGACCATTCGTTTGACGAAACTCATTTTTGAACAAGGGAAGTCGGTCATCGACCCAGCTTCATTTGAGGA
Organism: Cyclobacteriaceae bacterium; assembly: GCA_044226945.1. Classification (GTDB taxonomy): domain Bacteria; phylum Bacteroidota; class Bacteroidia; order Cytophagales; family Cyclobacteriaceae; genus ELB16-189. The sequence continues at coordinate 275,381 of JBGAGB010000001.1, forward strand.
ACTTGACGAACTCGCTCAAATGTTACTCGACCACCCGAAACTCGTGATCCAGTTGGAGGGGCACACGGACAACGTCGGCAGTATGTCGAAGAACATGGAGTTGTCGCAAGAACGTGTGGATGAGGTGAAAGATTACCTCGTAGATAAGGGTGTGAGTAAGGGTCGTGTGAAGACGAAGGCTTTTGGGGGTACGAAGCCCATCACGCAGGAAAAGACTCCCGAGGCCCGCAACCTGAACCGCCGCGTCGAAATTCGAATCCTCTCTGAGTAAACCCTAAATTCCCAATTCTACATTCTAAATTCTAAATTCTAAATTAAAAATCCCTGTCCATTACTGAACAGGGATTTCGTTTTAGAGGCGTGTAGCGATTATTCGCTGACGACGTTTACAGTGATTTCGTGTTTCACTTCTTTGTGCAGGTCAAGTGTCACCTTGTAAGTTCCGAGTTGCTTCGGAGATTCCTTGAGGACAACTTTCTTCCGGTCTACATCAAAACCTTTTGCTTTGAGTGCGTCGGCGATCTGCAGAGCGGTTACCGCACCGAAGATTTTGCCAGTTTCGCCGGCTTTCGTCTTCAGTTCGATGACCATTTCGCCGAGTTTGTTCGCAATTGCTTCAGCGTCTTGCTTCACTTTCGCGGCTTTGTGTGCTGCTTGGCGCGTGTTTTCCGCGACCATGCGCTTGTTCGAATCGTTTGCTACAAGCGCAACACCATTCGGGATGAGGTAGTTGCGGCCGTAGCCGGCTTTCACCTTCACCACGTCATTCTTATATCCAAGTCCTTGGACGTCTTGAGTCAATATCACTTCCATGTTCCGAGTGGTTTAAGGGTTATTTCAATGAGTCGCCCAGGTAAGGAAGGATCGCCAAGTGGCGCGCACGCTTCACAGCTTGTGCTACCTTCTTTTGGAACTTCCAGCTTGTGCCAGTAAGACGGCGGGGAAGAATCTTGCCCTGCTCGTTGACGAATTTCATTAAAAAGTCGGGATCCTTGTAGTCGATATAGCGGATACCATTCTTCTTGAAGCGGCAGTATTTAGGTTTAATCTCTGCGCGCTTGATGGGTTCATTCATCAGTGTCATGCTTCTTTGCCCTCCTCGGCTCTCTTAGATGTGGATGTTTTTTTTCCGCGGTTAAATTCGCCTTTGCGGCGACGTGCGTTGTAGGTCAACGAATGCTTATCAAGCACCGTGGTCAAAAAACGCATAACCGATTCGTCCCTGCGGAACTCGGTTACGATTTCAGCTTTCGCCTTCTTCAACACCTTCACGAATTTCTCGACAGTATCCTTTGCCTGGTCCTCAGACAAAACGGGATTTAAAATGAATACCGTCTCGTAGTTTTTCATGTGAAACTTAAGGTTATTAAATGAGGGGGCAAATATAGGCAAAAACAGGGGATTTGGAAAGCCCGGTTTGAAGATTCTTTGAGGGGGACTGTATTGATAATCAGGCATTTACGTCAAAATACCACCATTTTTTCCTGGTGAAACCGGATTTAGGCGTGGGGGGACACCGCAACTTCGTTGTCTCTCATTTGGTCGTCGCACATTTTAAAAGCATTTTGCGCCAATAACATTAAAATATCCCCTCACCATGGATTGGGTTGTCAGTGGAATTCAACAAGTAGGCGTCGGCGTCCGAAACGCAGAGGCAGCATTCACCTGGTTTCGAAAACACTTCGGCATGAACGTGCCCGTGTTCAAAGACGCGGCACGCGCTGAATTGATGACACGCTACACCAGTGGAAAAGCCGAAGACAGGTACGCGATCCTGGCGATGAACATGCAGGGCGGCGGCGGACTCGAAATCTGGGAGTACACATCGAAGGTGTCCGTTGCGCCCACGTTCCAACCTGTGCTCGGCGATACTGGGATTTTTGCCGCCAAAGTCAAGACCGCGCGAATCGACGAGGCATTCCAAGAGCTGAAGAAAGCTGGGCACGTGATATCTGCCGAAATTCGAAAGGCACCCGATGGCACCCGGAACTTTTTCACGAAAGATCCGGATGGAAATTTTTTCCAAGTGGTTGAAAACAACGATTGGTTTAAGAAGAATGGTCACTATACCGGCGGCATGTGCGGCGTTGTGATTGGAGTAAGCGATATCGATCGCGCCATTGGCTTGTACAAGACGATTCTGGGCGCCACCGAGCCGATCTACGACGTAACAGGACAGGAAAGTGATCTGCAAGAATTGAAGAAAGACGGGGCCAAGGTACGGCGCGTCTTGTTGGCCGCGAAAGATCAAGGAGTCGGTGCCTTCGGTCGCTTGCTTGGACGTCCATACGTCGAACTGGTGCAAGTGGAGGGGCGTGCGCCGCGTAAGATTTACGATGGTCGCAACTGGGGCGATATGGGATTCATACACGTTTGTTTCGATGTGCGTGAAATGAAGAACCTAGCGAAAGGAGTCGAGAAGGCTGGGTTCCCTTTTACCGTCGACAGCGCCGATTCATTCGATATGGGGAAAGCCGCAGGTCATTTCACTTACGTGGAAGATCCCGATGGCACGCTCATAGAGTTCGTGGAAACACATAAAGTGCCTGTCATGGCCAAGCTTGGGATCTACCTCAACTTGAAAAACCGAGATCCCAAGAAGCCGCTACCCAACTGGATGGTGAGTCTGATGGGCCTCAACAAGGTGAAGGACTGATTTCGGGATTTCAACGATCTCTTTTCTTAGGCGTAACAGTTCTTCCTGTCGTTCCGATGGGAGAGAAGTGAATTTTCGCGCCTCTCGGGACGCACGCATCGCATCAAAGCTACCAACGGCGACATAACCTAGGCAACACATTGCGCCCACGGTAATCAATCCGACCGTCCAACCAAAGAAAGCCATTACCAAAAGGTAGACTAATAACACGTAGAAGAAGTGAAGGATGGCCGAACCCCCTAGCAGGACCGAGTCATGGAATTCGATCCGCTTTACTTTGGAGGTCGTGATGGCGACCACGGCTTTTGTAGGCAGGTAGAACAACACATGTCCAAGGGCGAAGAATAAAGTGGCGACCGCACCCAACGACGACTTGCGAACAAGCGATCGGTCGCGCAACCCGGCGCGCTCCAAACCGAGCTTATAATTTGCGCCTGACTGAACAATGCGATTGTATGCTTCCGGTGCTCGCTGACTGAGGGCATGGAGGTTGGCGGCCAATGCAACCAACGCATTCACGTCGCCATTCGTTTCGTGTTGATTGGTTTCGATGATTTGCTCGATGGCACCTTCATGTTCCCGATCTTTCACGTCGATTACCACTCGGTGCAACGCCTCATCGAGTCGCTTGTTGAAAGCGTTGATCCCTTTGCTTGGATTTTCGCGGTAGAGTTCGGCAAACTGCGCAGCGTCGAAAGGCTCATCGATCCCAATCACGAGTTCATCTCTAAATGATGCTGCCCGCATGTAATTGAGGCCTGTAGGGATGATTGTGAGCGGTGATCCGTCTTTAATGTATTCCATGGCGATGCGCGCTGTTCCCTTTTTCAAAGGCCTGAGTCGCATTTCCTGGACACAAAGGCCCTCGCTGAAAATCAATACAGCACCCCCGTTTCGGAAGATCTGGTGGCATCGTTCGAAGGTGTCCTTGTTCTTTTCCAAGTTTTCGACTCCTTCTTGAAGTCGATAAATCGGGATGAGATTGAAACGAGCAAGAATCCAAAGTTTCAAAGGCGAATTGAACACGTCGGAGCGGGCCAGGAAGTGCATCTCTCTTTTCGCACGTGCCCCAATGATCATGGCGTCGAGGAAAGAATTAGGATGGTTGCATGCAAAAACGACGGGACCCGTAGCGGGGACTTTGTCAAAGCCATGTATACTGATTCTCCGGTAATACACCCAGATCGCCAGTCTCATCATGAACTTCAGCCAGTAGTATAACATCAGAAATTAAGAATTAAGAATTGAGAATTTGGAATTAGGAATTCAGAATTCAGAATTCGATTGTGTTCGAGACAATGTATCCTGGTTTATTTGACGACAAATTGCATGACACCCATCCGGTAGCCATCGGCAAGGATCTCAACTGTGTAAGTGCCTGATGCGTAGTCTGAGCCTTTCTCATACAGGAACGTTAGTTTTTGCCGCGAGTTGTCGAAGAGAATCTCTTGAGCAGCGGTGTAGAATTCCTCTTTACCGTTATACATGAAGGTGCCCGATCCTTTGTCAACGTTGAAGATCGGCTGTCCATTTTCGTCGAGTACACGAATCATGATTTTCTTCCCCTCGATGGGAGCCACTTTATTCTCGGCGATATTGAACTCCACTTTAAGGCTTTCCAATTGGCGGCTTCTGAAGGGAGATTCGCGTTCTTTTCCCTTGCCGCTCACGGCCATGACTTGAATGTTTTCAGCCTTCAGTTGAGAGGCAATTTGGACCTTCGATTGAAGATCGCTCTTATTCTTAGCAAGCCGGTTGATGGAATCATTCAGTACGTTCTGTTTGGTTTTCAGGTTCCGATTCTCACTGAAGAGTTCTTTGTTGATGCTTTGAAGTTTTTCGATTTCGTCGTCCTTCAACTTCAGCAGTTCCTCGTACCCAGCAACCCGGTCTTTCAAGTCGCGGATGGCTTTGTCATTTCGCTTGCGTACACTCTTGAGTTCTGCGTCCACTTCGGCGCGAGCTTTTTCCAACTCAGCCACGTCGCCACCCAATTTTTCGATCTGTTTGATTTTATCTTCCAGTTCAGTCTTGATTTCATTCAAGCGTGTCATCGTCGATTCCAAGTTTTCATTGGACTCGGCGAGTTCTTGGCGAACTTCCGATTTTTCTTGGTAGTCCATGTAAATCTTGATCCCCTGCACGATCACGACAATCGACAGGAGGGCAATGGCGACGGCTGCCCTGTTGTTTTTCCGTGGGTTATTATTCGTTTCGCTCACTTCTATGTTGATTAGCGGACCTCAAATATAATCACTCAAAGAGCCCACACAAAGTGTTGTCGGTTCAACCCGGGCTCAAAGAAGAGAATCCCACATCGATACAGGTCCACACTCCCATAAACGAGATAGTGTTTTTTCAATTCTTCCCATGCTTTTTTCATGTCTGGCGAGTGATGAATGTCATCGATCACCATCATGCTCTTTTCATTGAATCGTTTCATCAACCATTCGAAGTATTGAATGGTGGCTTGGTACCGATGGTTGGCATCCACAAGTGCGAACCCGATCTTGGTAAGGTTGCTTTCTAAAAACCGAGGCAGCGTCACGTTGATGTCTCCTTCGATCAAATGGATGTTTTTTTGACCAAACGACTCGAAGTGGGTGAGCGCGATGTTTGCCAATGCGGGACTTCCTTCGAAGGTAAAGACTTTTGAATCGGGCAGGCGAGAGAGGTACAGCGACGTCAAGCCCATCGACGTACCGAGTTCGACAATTTGATGCGCTTCGGTATATTCACATGCACGAAAATATATTTCTGCGAGTCGAGCCGGAGTTAGACTTGCGGCTGCGATGTCGGCAATTTTCCTTTTCGGCGATTGTAAACTCGCCACCGAACTGCCTGCTCCGAGGTCAACCACATCAATGCTGTCTTGATTCTCGAGGAGCTTTTTTCGTAGCGACTCGATGTCATCAAATCGTTGGGTCGACGAACCTTGCAATACGTTGTTGTAAAAGTCGAAGAAGAAGGGTGAATGGATCGAGTGGACTTCGACTGCGTCGAGCCAATGTTCGACAAATGATTTAAGCTGAAAGAATCGAGACAACGAACAAGAATTGAATTGCGAAGGTAAGGTAATCCGGAACCTAATCCGACGATAGATCGCCGAAACGATGGAAAGGCTAGTTCAGCCGAAGAGGAGCGACCATCGTGAACTCGGGGATGTTCACTTTGAAGGCTGTTCCGTCGACAATGCGCTCCACGAGATAGGTGCCTACCATTTTGCCGATACCCGACTTCAAATTACACCCCGACACGTATTGATGTGATTGTCCGGGTTCCAGTACGGGCTGTTGACCAACGACGCCTTCGCCTTCCACTTCGCGCGGTTGAAAGCCCGCATCATGGATGTACCAGTGACGGCGCATCAATTGGATCGTAAAGTCGCTCTGATTTTCGATGGTGATCCTGTATGTAAAGACGTAGTGGTATTGGCTCGGACTGGAATATGAAGGTTGATATTCCGTCTCCACACTCACCTTTACCCCTTGTGTGATTTGATCTACCATCCTCTCAAAAATATCAATTTTTTCTATTTTACAACCCGCACCGCAATTCGGTCCAAAAAAATTAACCTCACTGTAAACTCGCGCATCGGTGGACGTCAAAATAGCCTCTTCCTGGAAGGAAAAACTGCAACAGGAGTTCAAAAAGCCGTATTTCGACCAACTCACAGCCTTTGTCAGGAGAGAGTACCAGCACTACACGGTGTACCCCCCAGCGCGCGAAATCTTCCGTGCTTTCGATTGCTGCGACTTCGACCAGGTCAAGGTGGTGATCATCGGTCAAGACCCGTATCATGGTGCAGGTCAGGCAAACGGGCTTTGCTTCTCGGTCCGTCCGGAGGTCCGGATGCCGCCCTCGCTGGTGAACATTTTCAAAGAGATCCATGCCGACCTCGGGAAACCGGCGCCCGCCAATGGCGATTTGGAGCGGTGGGCGCGCCAAGGGGTGCTCTTGTTGAATGCCACGTTAACAGTTCGGGAATCCACGCCCGGTTCGCATCAAAACAAAGGATGGGAAGAGTTTACAGACGCCGTCATTCGCGAGATTTCATCCAACAAGGATCACGTCGTCTTTATGCTCTGGGGCGCCTACGCCCAGAAAAAGGGCGCGGTGATAGACCGTTCCAAACACCTCGTGCTTGCTTCCGCCCATCCGTCTCCGTTTTCAGCAGACCGTGGCTTTTTTGGAAATCGACACTTCAGCAAAACCAACGAGTACCTCCGGCAGCATGGCGCTGCGCCCATCGAGTGGTAGTTTCCGCTAGTGAATCAGGTTGAAGAACCGGTCCCACCTGATCTTATGGATGAAGTCGGCATGGGGGTTAATCGACAGCCAGATGAAGAACGCCTTCCCGACGATATGATCTTCCGGAACGAAACCCCAGAAGCGAGAGTCAGCCGAATCATGACGGTTATCGCCCATCATGAAGTAGTAATCTTGATTAAACGTGTACGTGTTTTTTTCAACTCCGTCGATGTACAACTTCCCACCTTCGATCTTGGCATCGTCGTTGTGATCGAAATCGCGAATGGTAGCCCCATAGAAGAACAAGGTTGAATCGTTCACAGGGATGGTCATTCCTTTCTTCGGGATGGTGAGCGGACCAAAATTGTCTTCGTTCCAAGGTGAATACTTCGTGCTGGTGAACACGAGCGCCCGGTTGGGTTCGGTGTTGGATGGCTCTTGTGCGACAGACTCGATATAGCTCGTCGACCGGAGTTCTGTTGCTGTTGCCGAGTCCAGATTCCAATAGTACATCATTTTGTTGCCGATGGCTCGGCTACCAACCCAATCGTCTGGGTCTATCCCAAGCTTTTCAAGGTTCCGGTCATTGATGGGTTCGTTGGCAAGGACACCATACGTGAAGCGCATCTTTTCGGGTCGCGGTTCTGCTTGGCCGTTGGTAAACACTTGCTTGTTCTTAATTTCGATGACGTCCCCCGGGAGACCCACGCATCGTTTGATGAAGTTCGTCTTCAAGTCTATCGGGTATCGCACTCCATTGTTTTCATGGTCGGTGGGAACATTGAACACGACCACATCTTCGCGTTTGATATGGCTGATACCGGGCAGTCGATAAGTGGGTAGTTTCACCCACTCGGTATATGAGGGAATTTCTGTAAACCAGATCTTTTGATGAGTCAGCGGTACTTGCACGGGGGTGCCGGGCGTACGTGTTCCGTAGTGAAACTTGCTCACGAACAAGAAATCGCCCACGAGGAGAGAGTTTTCCATTGAACCTGTGGGGATTGTGTACGCTTCCATGATGAGCCATCGAATCATGGTGGCCGCTACGACGGCAAAGCCGATGGCTTCACTCCATTCATAGATGGCATTCTTCTTCCCGGTCACGATTTCATCGGGGCCAACATATTGGACCTCCTTACTAAACCCAATCATCGGAAGGTAGATGAAAGGAGCGACGGCGCAGAAGATTAAGTTCGCTGGTTCACCCTTACGATAGAGTTTCAAGAAGTCGTATAAAACCGAAAGACCAATCAACTGGCCAATCAAAGGGATAAAAAGGTAGAGCAGCCACCACCAGGGACGCTGCGCGAGTTTGACAAACGTGTACAAGTTGTACACTGGGACGATACCCATCCATCCGGGTTTTCCGGCCTTTTCAAATAGCTTCCAGAATCCAGTAGCGACGAGCGCATACAACACAAGAAAGATGATCAATGCCACGTTGAAATTGATTTAGTCGGATTTTCAGACCCGCAAATAACGCAAAAAATGTCCTAAGTCAGAACGTTAAGAAATCGTCCATCGAGAAGCAGCCACGACGCCCTTGGATCCACTCGGCGACGAGTACGGCCCCAAGTGCGAAACCCTCGCGTGAATGCGCTGTATGTGTAATGGAAATATCGTCCACCGCCGAACGGTATTCAATGGTGTGTGTGCCCGGTGCGGGATCGACTCGATGCGAGCGAATCACCAAATCGGTGGTATGCTCACTTGTCTGATTCACCCACTTTTCCTTCCCAGAATGGTGACGGAGGATTCCTTCGGCGAGTGTAATAGCGGTACCACTCGGTGAATCCTTCTTCTGTGTGTGGTGAGTTTCGTCGATCAAAACTTCATATCCGACTTGCTTGGACATCAACTTGGCAAGGTACTCGTTCAGCTTGAAGAAAATGTTGACACCGAGGCTGTAGTTCGACGCATAGAAGAAAGCCCCCTGACGGGCCAGGCAAAGTTGTTTTGCTTCTTCAAGGTGCTGTAGCCAGCCGGTCGTTCCAACCACAACGGGAATTCCAGTTACGAGGCATCTACGCACGTTACCCCATGCCGATTCTGGTTGGGTAAATTCGATTGCTACGTCCGCGCCAGGTTCGATTTGATCTTGGCTTTGCACGTCGACGCGACCTACAATCGTATGGCCTCGTTCGACGGCAATTCGTTCAATTGCCTTACCCATCTTACCATATCCAACCAACAAGATTTTCATTTTCAATTTAATTTGAACGTGAGCCCGACGCCAGTGCTTCTACCGATGAACGCATTTTGTTGAATGGATGGTTCGAGAGAAACTTTCAAATGTGGGTTTACATCGAATTCCTTCAAGTGCGCATCGACGTGGGCATCGACCATTTGCATCATGTAAAACAAGAACGACACAATGAGTGCAAAATCGCGGTCGCGCCTGAAACGATTGACTGCGTTGCGAACGACTTCTTGTTTAAGGGCCACGCGATCGTTGACCGGGAACAGTGGGACATTGTCGACCACGCGATTCCCAAACTTAGTGAGGTTCGTCACGGGATCTACCTGTGGATTGGCGGGTTCATTCAACAAGCCGAATAGACCCCCTCGGTAGTAGAGGTACCGATCTTGGTTCCACCACACTGCATATCCGAGTCCACCGAACGCACCATAAATGATGGGAATCTTCCAATACTTATTGTTGTATGCTTGACCCAGGCCCGGCAAAGCGGCCGAGTACAACATGGCTTTCCTGGGATCGAATCGAGCGGCATAGGATTCGATTGTCACCACTTTTCGTCCTTTCCGGATCATGATCGAATCCGTTGGCTCCAGCCGGCGTGCTGGCGAAGATGATTGTAATGAATCCTGCGCCCAAGTCGAGTATGCTACAGTCGCTAGAACGAACGCAAGGATATAACGAATCATATTAGAGCTTAAGGATGTCCAAGATCCGGTTAAGATCTTCGACCGACAGGAATGGGATGCGGATGTCGCCCTTTTTTCCGTCGCTGTTCACCTTAACTTTCGTGCCAAAGTGAGATGAAAGTTTGGATTGAAGTTGTGAAATTTCTCGTGGTGGTCCCGAGGTGGTCGTAGGCTTTACGTCCTCCTTCGGCGCAATCCCAACTTGACGCGCGAGCTCTTCGACTTTTCGCACGGACAAATCTTCACTCACCATTTTCTTGAAGATGAAAAGCTGTGAATCCGGGTTCTCGACGCTGACGATCGCCCTCGCATGCCCCATTGAGATCCTGTTGTCGCGCAAAGCGGCTTGGATGTCCGGCGGAAGTTTCAAAAGGCGAAGGTAGTTGGTCACCGTCGTCCGATTTTTACCCACGCGGTCCCCCAGTTCCTCCTGCTTGAGATTACACTCGGTGATGAGTCGTTGGTAGCTCAGGGCAATTTCTATCGGGTTGAGGTTCTCGCGTTGAATGTTTTCGATCAACGCCATTTCCAACATCTGCTGATCGTCGGCCGACCGGATGTAGGCTGGAATCATCGCTAAGCCAGCAAGCTTTGAGGCCTGGAAGCGACGCTCACCGGAGATCAGTTGATACTGGTTCTGAGCAAGGCGGCGAACCGTAATGGGCTGGATAATCCCATGCAGCTTGATGGACGCCGCGAGTTCTTGAAGGTGTTCCTGGTCGAAATGTTGGCGAGGTTGAAACGGGTTCACCTCGATCTCACCAATAGGGATTTCGTTCAGGTTGCTGACAGGTGTCTGGGCTGGCGTGGTGACGGCAACCTGCGGAACGTCCGTTTCGAGGCGTTCGTCTTCGGTGGAAGAGTCGCTCAGCAGGGCACTCAAGCCACGTCCTAATGCTTTCTTTTTTGACATAACTATTGCTTTGTCGCCCTTTACTTCGTTTTACCGTTTTTGTCGAGGATCTCTCGCGCGAGGCTCAGGTAACTCACCGCACCTTTGCTTTCGGCGTCGTGCACAATCGCCGGTAGGCCAAAACTTGGAGACTCGCTCAATTTGACGTTACGCGGGATAATGGTATTGAACGCAATATTCTTGAAGTGCGTACGAACCTCCTCGACAACTTGGTTGCCCAACGATGTTCTAGAATCGTATAGTGTGAGTAAGATGCCCTCTATTTCAAGATTAGGATTCAACCTTGTTTGTATAATCTTGATGGTATTGAGCAGTTTCCCGAGTCCTTCGAGGGCAAAGTATTCGCACTGCACCGGGATGATCACCGAATCGGCGGCGGTCAAGGAGTTGATCGTTATGAGGCCCAGCGAGGGTGAGCAGTCGATAATGATGAAATCATATTCGTTTTTGACCTTGCCCAGGGCATCGCGCATCTTTTCCTCGCGCCGTTCGATGTTCACCATTTCAACCTCGGCACCAACCAAGTCGATGTGCGACGGTAGGATATCGAGGAACTTCAAGTCGTTTTTGATGATGACATCTTTGGGGTTGATCCCATCGATCATACACTCGTAGAGACCAGCATTGACCTCTTTGGGGTTGATGCCCAATCCTGAGGTCGAGTTCGCCTGGGGGTCGGCATCGACTAGCAGGGTCTTGAATTCCAACACAGCGAGGCTCGCAGCCAAATTGATGGCCGATGTGGTCTTTCCGACTCCTCCTTTTTGGTTGGCTATGGCTATAATTTTGCCCATCGTGTAGTAAGGATAAAAAATGATCCCGATCCTGTGAGGTCCTAGGGGCGCGGGGTTGCAAATATAAAAAAACGAGTCGACCCGCCGCGAAATTCGGCTATGTCGACTCGATGATGTTGAGAATGAAACGTTTACTTTTTCGCTGACCGGCGGCGGGCCTCTTCACTCGCCTTGGCTGCCTCCTGTAGGCGCGACATAAAACTCGATTTCTTTCCAGTGCCACCCGTCGTCGCCATCTTCTTCTTGTGGTCGTCCATTACGCGCTTGATCTTGTCTTCATCGACAAATCGGCGGATGACAGCTTGTTGCGCAAAACCGAACACGTTGGAGATGAAATAATAAAAGCTCAGACCTGCCGAGAAACTGTTCAGGATGAACAAGAAGATCACCGGCATGATGTACGAAACAGACTTCATGGGGCCCTGAACCGAGCTGATCTGGTTGTTCTGCCAGGTCGAGATCAGGGTGGAGATCGTCATCAGCAGCACGAACAAGCTGACGTGATCGCCGTATCCGGGAATTGAAAAAGGCAGGCTCAGAATAGAATCATAGGTAGACAAATCTTCTGCCCATAAGAACTGTTCTTGGCGGAACTCGATGCTTGCCGGAAAGAAGTAGAACATCGACAAGAGGATCGGCATCTGCAGGAGCAACGGGATACAACCAGCAAACGGGTTTACGCCCGCTTCTTGGTACAACTTCATTTGATCTTGCTGCGCCTGCGTCACATTGTCGCCGTTCTTTTCCTTGATTAAATCCAACTCAGGTTTCAAGAGGCGCATCTTGGCCATTCCCAAGTACGATGAGTAGGAGAGTGGAGTCAAAGCCAAGCGGATGATCAGCACAAGGATCATGATGATGACACCGTAATTCGAGAAAACTTTCTCGAGCAGGTGGAACACAGGCAGGATGACGAACTGGTTCACCCATTTTACTGGGATCCATCCGAGGTACACATTGCGCTCGAATGAAGGAGCAACTTTGTGAAGGATGGTATAGTCGTTCGGGCCAAAGTAATAGAAGAAATTCGCGCTGCTAGAGGCAACATCATTCGACGGAATCGAAAGGGTCATGCGCACATCCTTGACATAACTCGTGTCCGCAGCATTCACGTTGGTCGAGAATTCTCCTTTCGCAAATGGTTTGGAGCCGATCAATGCGCTGACGAAGAACTTCTGGCGAAACGAGGCCCACTGAATAGGACTTGCTACTTGCTCCGCCTCGTAATCGAGCGATGCATCGTTGATGTTGTCGAAACCATCGGCAACCGAATACCAGTTTGCGTTAGTGCGGATGCGACTCTCTGAAAGCTGTTTCTCTTGCAGCGGAACTAGGTCGCGCCACGCATAAGAAAGTTGGTCACCGACTGTTACGCCTTTCAATTCGAGTTGATATCCGATTTGGTACCCCGACCGCGGCAGTTTGTACGTGTGGCGGATCCATGATTGGTCGCCAAGCGTTGCCGTATAACTTAGCAAGGTCGTATCACCTTCGGAAGATTGCGACTCTTGGTACACGAGTTTATACAGGTCGATGGGTTGACCGTTAACTTGCGTCGTGAGGGCAAACTGGTTGTTATTGCCTTGAGCCAGGTACAAAGGCTTTTGGTAGTAGGTTTTGAATTGATTCAATTCAACCGACTGCAGTACCCCATGGTTTGAAAAGGTGACTGACAAGTCCTCGTTTTTCAACGTGGTAAACTTTTCTTCACCGGTCAGGTATGTTCCTAGTGTCCCATATTGACGCACTAACGCGCTGTCGACGGCTGCGGCGGCCGCAGGTGTTTGGATCTTTGTCTTAACTGTGTCTACGGTCGAAATAGTAGGTTGTTCAGCGGGCGGTTGAACGGGACTAGGTGCCAAGTAGATGTACGCGATCAAGATGACCGCTATGAGTGCAAAACCAATCGTTGTATTCCTATCCATTCCGTTAACCTTGTTTATTCTATGCTGAGGGTATCGTTAATTCGTTGCGAGTTCTTTGCGCTTATTCTTAAGGGCCGCTTCCACGAAACCCACGAATAAAGGATGCGGGTTCATGACCGTGCTGCGCAGTTCCGGGTGATACTGAACACCCAAGAACCATGGATGGTCCTTCAATTCAATAACTTCTACGAGCTCGGAGTCGGGGTTCACACCAACCGCCTTCATACCAGCTTCTTCAAATTGGTGGAGAAACTTGTTGTTGAACTCGTAGCGATGGCGGTGCCGTTCGTGGATGGTCGTGTCGCCGTACACCGCAAATGCCTTGGTGCCTTTCTTGAGTTTACACGCATACGAACCAAGACGCATGGTGCCTCCTTTTGTTGTAATCTTTTTTTGTTCCTCCATCATATCGATGACGGGATACTTGGTTTTGGGATTCAATTCCGATGAGCTCGCGTCGAGTTTCAAGACGTTACGGGCAAATTCGACCACGGCCATCTGCATCCCGAGACAGATTCCGAGGAACGGAACCTTGTTTTCTCGCACATACTTGATGGCTGCGATCTTTCCCTCCAGCCCGCGCTCGCCAAAGCCAGGGGCCACCAGTACCCCGTGTAAACCTCCCAGTATGGTGTCTACCGTATCGGCATTAATCTCTTCAGACGATATCCATTTGATTCGGACTTTGGTGTCGTTTTGGGCACCGGCGTGGATGAATGCCTCGGCGATTGACTTATAGGCATCGGGTAAAGAGACGTACTTCCCCACCAAACCAATGTTGATTTCCTCGATCGGGTTCTTAAGCTTCCCTAAGAAAGACTTCCATTGTTCGAGATCGGGTTCCTGTTTGGTGACCATCTTGAGTTTCGAGAGCACTCGTTCATCGAGTTTCTCTTTTCTCATGAGTAGCGGAACATCGTAAATTGTTTCAGCATCGATTGCCTCGATTACTGAATTCAAGTTCACATTGCAGAAAAGCGCCAATTTCTTGCGGATTTCCATCGGAAGTGGGTGCTCGGTTCGACACACGAGGATATCCGGTTGGATCCCGTAAGAGAGAAGTTCTTTGACGGAGTGTTGAGTAGGTTTGGTCTTGAGTTCTTTGGCGGCGGCCAAGTAGGGAATCAGGGTCAAATGAATGACAAGGGCATTGTTCGAGCCCAGTTCCCACCGTACTTGACGCACGGCTTCGAGAAATGGAAGCGATTCGATGTCCCCGACGGACCCACCGATTTCGTTGATCACAAAGTCGTATTTGCCGCTTTCGCCGAGGAGGTTAATGTTCCTCTTAATTTCGTCGGTGATATGCGGAACGACTTGAACGGTCTTTCCAAGGTATTCGCCTTTCCGCTCCTTGGTGATTACATTATTATAGATTCGACCGGTTGTAATATTGTTTGCTTGCGACGTGGGAGTGTTAAGAAATCGCTCATAATGGCCCAAATCGAGGTCTGCTTCGGCTCCATCGTCGGTCACATAGCATTCGCCGTGTTCGTAGGGATTGAGTGTTCCCGGGTCGATGTTGATATAAGGGTCAAACTTCTGGATTGTAACCGTGAAGCCGCGCGCCTGTAAGAGCTTTCCGAGAGACGAGGAGATGATCCCTTTTCCAAGGGAAGAAGTCACGCCGCCGGTCACAAATATGTACTTCGAAGTGGTTGACATGGAAGGTCAAAAAAATTCGGGGGCAAAGGTAGGTAAATGAGAGGGTAGTCGCACTTGCCCCTTTGAAATTATTTGGATTTTGAGGATTTTGTGGGAATTTTTCAATCACAACTCAAAAACCTAAAGGTTACATTTCGATCACGCAAAGGATATACTCGGTGAAAAAATGTGACCAGGCCGTACCTATGAGGAAGACATCGATCGGGGACTATCGAATAAGCGCACTTGTTTTTGTCTTGTTATTTGTCTCAAGCGCCGCGTTCGGCGCACTGCCTCGAGCTCATCACATCTACATTTCGGGTAGCACGGCCGGTACCACTTTCGAAACCAAGATTGTTAAGAACTATACGGGGATGCGCGTGGGGCAAACCTTGCGCGTGTGGTATACATATGCCGATGCGGATGGAGTTGCGGGAGCCCAAGCGGAATCTGGAACTACTTTTCAATGGTATACATACGATGATAACCTCGGCACAAATAAGCAAGCCATCGCTGGAGCCACGGCCGTAACCTTTGCGATCACCGCCGCTCAGGTCGGGAAGCATATCTCAGTTGAAGTACGCCCCAGAAACACCGCAGACGGCTTTGGCTTGACCTATGAATTCCGCCCATGGGATGCAGCAAACCCCAACCCTGTCTACACGACAAACGGTAACTGCGGAAAACCCAACGGGATCGGTGTACCAGTGCCAGGTAACCAGATCTTGAGCCCGACCGGACTGTGTTCGCCTCGCTCGCTCACGTGGCAAGTTCAATACACAGGTATCAACTGGCAGACTACAGGGGGATTGCTTCCAAAGATCATTATTAACTGGGGTGATGGAGTCACTGAAACGATTGACCCGCGCCTCTTCAATACTACGACTTCCGTGTATGATGTGGGTTTATACAACCCTATGGCGACCAGGCAGGATACATTGAACCTGACGAACACCCTGAACCAAAACTGGCGCGTAGAACAACCCCACACCTACGACTACACCATCGGCGGTCGTACTCCCTCGGCTACTGCTAACGAACGCTGTACCTACACGATGACCACCACTTGGGGTGTGGGTGGTTCAAGCTGCGTGGGTATCGGTAACCAAACTCAAAAGTTTGCAGTGTGGGACAACGAAGCCAACACCAACCTTGGTACTTTGGACATCAACCACCAAGCTGGAACGGGTGGATTCGAAACAGGAGAAATTACTGATATCTGTCCCTTCGATCGGACGGTGATCCGCTTAGTTGATGCGTCTGACTTCAACTGTACTCCTGGTGGAATCGTGGAAAACCCCAACCCGAACGACCAAGCACGTTGGGTTCAATTTGTATACGGTACCACCAACTCGATGACCACAGGCGGAGGTGCTGGACAAACGTTCACCATCAATGGCACAAACTACACGGCCGCCCAACTGCCCGTATATGGGCCCATTTTGTATTTACCGGCTACCGTCACCACGCCGAGTGCAGTTACGGTCAACATGCAAATGCCGACGACAGCTACCGCCGGACAGACCATGGTCGTGACAATGCGTACCTGGAACATCTGTTCTCCATTCGATAGAAACCTGTTTGATGGAAATGGCTTGAATCCGCCTCAAGCCATCAACACCTTCGATATTTACTCGCCAGCAGGTTCGATCATCACACCTTTGGGCGCTGCACCTTTTTATGCCAACGCGGTGCCCGCAACTAGGACCTACACGATCCGCATCGCAACCGCACCACCTCCGCCCACGGTAACTTATACGGCTAACCATTGCGACACGGACGCCGACAATACTTTCACGTTCACCACGAGCCATACACAGGTGAATAGCACGCTGCGTTGGTATAGCGACGCGGCTTTGACGAACCTCCAGAAATCATCCACGACCTCAAATACGTTCAACCCGATCACCGAAGGAAGTCCTGCTATGTCGAAGGCAACCACTGCTACGACCAAGGTGGTTACTTATTACGTGACAGAGCAATGGCCTGGCGCCAATGGATGTACGAGCCAGCCTCAAACGATGACCTTTAATATTACCGATACCAATACGGGTGGCACAATTGATCACCCTAACGAGATTGGTACGACCAGCGTCGTGGCGATATGTACCGGTACTGATCCGCCAGCATTCACGAACGCAACTAGTGCCTCGGGAGGTAGTGGTGTGTTCACCTACCAATGGGAGTCCTCGACTACGGGACCGGCGGCAGGATACACAAATATTGCGGGGGCAACCGCGGCAACTTACGACCCGCCGTCATTGGCAGCGACGACCTGGTACCGCCGCCGCGCGATTTCCGGGTTCTGTCCCGATGCCTACTCAAACGTGTTCCAAATCCGCGTGGACGTAGCAGTCACACCAGGAACCATCAATGGAGCTCAAACAGTCTGCGAAACGGCGGATCCTTCAATTCTAGGAAGTGTGACCGCGGGTGGGGCAGGCGATGGCTCTACTTATACTTACCAATGGGAATCGTCAACGGTGGCGGTAGCAGGCCCCTTCAACACGATTGTGGGCGCAACCAGCACCACCTACGATCCTCCAATTCTCGCCCAAACGACCTTCTTCCGCCGCAGGGTGGTTTCGGGTGTCTGCGTGGGAACGAACACGGCATACTCAAACGTCATCACTGTTACAGTTCACGATATCAATGATCCAGGCGTCATCGGCAACCCTCAAACGATCTGTTCCGGTCAAGACCCAACTGCATTAACCAACGTTACCGCTGCCTCTGGTGGTGATGGATCGAACTATGCATACCAATGGCAGCAAGCCAGCGCCTTGGGTGGTCCATACACGGACATTGTTGGCGCCACAGCCACTACCTTCGACCCTCCAGTTCTGACGGCAACAACTTTCTACCGCCGTCGTGTGCGCTCACCGGGTCCTGTCGCTACCACTTGCCCCGAGGCGTTCTCAAACGTTATCACCATAACAGTAAATCCGGTCCCCGCGGGTAATGTATCCGGTGGTGGTTCGATCTGTAGTGGAAGTCCAGCCCCTGATATCATCTTTACTTTCACCGCAGGCACCGGCCCTTGGAACTTGATCTATTCAATTAACGGGGTCAACCAACCCGTCGTCAACAATATTTCTTCGCCATTCAACATTTCGTCACCCGCAGTTGGTACTTATCGCATTGTTTCCCTGACCGACGCCAACGGATGTAATGTGACCTCGCCAAGTGCAAATTTGACTTTCACAGCTCCGGCAGCTGTAACGACTGGTGGTTTCCCGCCAGCATTTGACGTGGCACCATCGTTGGCTGTAAACTCAGTCTGTCTTGCAGGTGCTGGGACAACCGATCCGTCTCTTTCATTCAGCCTAGACACGAACTCGACCGCAGCCGGTACTTATACCCTGACTTACAAAGTTGACGGCGGTGCCAACCTCACGAAAAACTTCACTGTGAATCTTGGCAACGGCGATGTTTCGGCACCATTGACTTTCAATGAGGCTGCATTTAACAACACGACACCGAGCCCACATACCTTGACGATCGTGTCGATCCTTTCCCCGACGAGCTGTCAAACGGTTTTCAACACGAACCTTTCGTTCACTGTTAACCCGTTGCCGATCGGCACAAACCAAACGGTGACGGCAGTGTGCGCGCCCGCGACGCTTAATATAGATCCGTTTGCAACTTCGGTAGCTGTTGGAGCTGGCGGAAATGGTGTGAACAGCACCTACACTTGGACGGCGGCATACCCTGCAGGTCTTACAGGTGGAGCAGCGAGCGGCAACGGGAATATTACCGGAACTCTTGCCAACGTATCGGGCGGTGTTCTCACCGCAGTATTCACTGTAACGCCCACTTCAGTAGTAGGATCGTGCGTCGGTTCTACCTTTACGATCCGCGTTCCGGTTAATCCTCAACCTGTGCTTGTTGCAGGTCAAACCAAGGCGATTTGTAGCGGAGCAAATGTTGCGTACCACATCCAACTCAACCCGCTGGATCTTCCGGCTAATACTGTGTTCAATTGGCCTGACCCAGATGGTGCAGGTCCTGCCACCGGCGGAACGAATGTCGCATTGGGAGCGGCGGCTACCCTGCACATCAATGATATTTTGACCAACGTAACGGGTGCTCCGATCACGGTTAACTATGTGGTAACTCCGACTGCGCCCGCAGCTGGGTGTGTCGGTGCACCTCAAACGATTGCCATTACCGTCAACCCGGCGCCCGTGTTGGTTAACCCCCAAAGCAAGACTATTTGCAGTGGGTCTGCGGTAGGGCATCACATTCAACTCACACCAGTTGATCTTCCTTCTAATACAGTATTTAATTGGCCCGATCCAGATGGCGCAGGTCCAGCAACCGCAGGCACGAACGTGGCGTTGGGCACTGCAGCTACAATCCACATCAACGACATCTTGACCAATACAACTGGCGTTGCAACAACTGTCAACTACGTGGTTACTCCATCAGCAGGTGGATGCGCGGGCACGGCACGAACAATTCCAATCACTGTAAGTCCGGCACCGGTTATCACCGCCGCTCAAACAAAGACGATTTGTAGCGGTGAAGCGGTTAATTACCGTGTTCTGTTAACACCAAACAACTTGCCTGCTGGTACTACTTTTACGTGGACAGCACCAACAATGTCGGCCGGTGGCGCGCAAGGTTCTGGTGGCACCAATGTTCCAGCTACCAACGCTCTTCATTTGACTGACGTGTTGGTCAACACGACTGCAAGCCCGATTACAGCGACTTATGCCATCACACCCACTGCAGGAGGTTGCGTCGGTGCTACCCAAAATGTGGTGATTACCATCAACCCCCTTCCAGTTGCCAACGCAATTGTTGGACAGGGAACAGTCTGTGCCGGTACGAACATCATCCTCTATCAGGTAACGCCCAACGCTGGATCGATATACACATGGACGATCGATCCATTATTCCAAGTGTTTGGCGGGGGTGGTGCGGCCGACTTCTTCGTTCTCTTGAGATTCCCGACAGTAGGAACGGGCAATATCCAAGTTGTTGAGACCAATACATTCCCCGGAAAGAATTGCGCGGGAGCCGCCAACGTCTTCCCGATCACCGTGGCGCCTGCGCCTAGTGCCTTGACCATCGATGGCCCAGACCCTGTTTGTAAGGGGCAGACTGGTGTCGTCTTTGAAGTACCCGTCGCACTCTTCAACCCAGCATCTACCTACACATGGACGGCTTCCGGCGCCAATATCGTGAGCGCAACCTCGGGTGTAGGTTTGAGGCAAATTACGGTTGACTTCGGCTTGTTGGCATCGGCGTCGATCACGGTGAGCGAGACTAGCAGCTCAGGTTGTGCTGGTACGCCTGTGACGAAGAACATCTCCGTAAGCGATCGACCCACGATGACTTCTGCAAACTCAACATCAGTTTGTAGTGGATCCGCACCAACGCTCAACTTTACAGCAAACCTTCCAAGTAGTTTCTCATGGCAGGTGATTACTGTGTCGGGAAGTATTAGCGGCACTGCCGTTGGCAACACAGGTACAGGAAACCTTAATCAGGTACTGACCAACACGAGTGGTTTCTCGGGTACCGTAACCTACCGAGTGACTCCAATTGGTACCGCGGCACCTTTGTGCGCTGGTCCAACTCAAGACGTCGTGGTGACTGTTAACCCCGAGCCAGTCTTGGCACTTACGAACAAGACACTGTGCAGTGATCAACCAGCACAGTATGAGATCAAGTTGACCCCGTTGAACCTTCCGGCCGGAACAACATTTACGTGGGCTGCACCTACGATGTCGGCCCTTTGTCAACACCACCACGGCGGCTATCACCGCTACATATACCATCCAAGCCACCAGTGGACTGGGTTGTAACAGCAACCAACCCGCTGCTTCTCGCACGGTTGTCTTCACGATCAACCCGAAACCTGTTGGTGCTACCGACAACACGCCCGTGGTCTGTAGTAAGGCAAGCCCGAATTACTCCTTGCCGAATAACATCGCCACACTTGGCAACAACTTGGTCGCTGGGACAACTTACTCATGGATTGCGACCTCGAATGGCAACGTGACCGGGGAAAGTTTAGTGGCTCAAACCACATCGACGATCACCGATGTTCTCCGCAACGTCACAAACGCCGACCAGATTGTGGTGTATACCGTTACACCCACGAGCACCAATGGTTGCGTTGGAACCCCATTTATCGTTCGCGTTACCGTACATCCAGAACCAAAAGGATTTAACGACACTCCTGCGGCCATCTGTAGTAACAACGCCGTAGGGTATTCGCTGACGGCTAACGTAGCCAACACTGGTGCGACAGCCAACGGCCTCACGGCAGGAACTACATACGACTGGGTGGGAGCAACGAATGTGAGTGTGTCGGGTATTAGCACGACCACTCAAACAAGCGCTACTATTACGGATGTATTGCGAAACTTCACCACGGTAGACCAGACCGTAGTGTATACCGTGACACCTAAGAGTTCCAATGGTTGCGTGGGTGACCCGTTTACGGTTACCGTGACTGTTAAGCCTGAACCCGTTGGTGTAAATAGCAACGCGACGAAGTGTAGCGACGAGGTGCTTGCCATTAATTTGACCACCAATCCGGCATCAGTTGCCGCCGCAAACTATACGATTGCTGTAAATCCGAACGGGCTTATCCAATCAGGTGGAACGCCGTCAGCCGGAGCCAGCAAAGCAGCTACTGAAATTGCCGATGACATTTGGACGAACACGACTGCTGCTGCTGTCAACGTGGTTTATACGATCACACCAGTAAGTGCGGCTGGCTGTCCTGGAAGCGCATTTACGCTTACTGTCACAATCAATCCTGAGCCAATAGGGGTTGCGCAAACACCGACCCGATGCAGCGACGAACTCGTGAACGTGACACTCGGTGTAACGGGTGCATCTGTTGCCGCGTCAACGTACACAATCGCAATCAACTCAAACGGACTCACGTTTAGCGGTACCACTGCCAGCGCTGGTTCAGGTAAATCAGCAAATGAATTGGCCGACGATCGTTGGACTAACCCAGGTCTCGTGCCAGTAAACGTCGTTTACACCGTGACCCCTGTGAGCGCGGCTGGTTGTGCCGGGGATCCATTTACAGTGACCGTGTCAGTACTGCCTGAGCCCGTTGGCGCGAACAGCACACTGACAATTTGTAGCGATGACCTCGTAAATGTAAACTTGACAACGAGCGCAAGTGCTGTCGCTGCTACCAATTACAACATTACCACCAATGCCAATGGGTTAACCCAAAGTGGTGGAACCGTGAGTGCGGGCAATGGAAAACTCGCAAATGAACTCGCGGATGATCGATGGACAAACACCGGTCTGAATCCGGTCGATGTAGTCTACACTGTATCACCGGTGAGTGCCGCGGGTTGCGTAGGCGATCCTTTTACTGTTACTGTCACAGTTCGTCCCGAACCCTCCGCTCCGAATTCAACCGTTACGCGTTGTAGCGACGAGGCGGTGAATACGACCATTGCGACGAATGTCACTTCAGTCGCTGCTGCCTCTTTCAACATAGCAGTAAATGCAAATGGCTTGACCTTCAGCGGAACAACTGCCAGTGCAGGGAACGGCAAACTTTCCAATGAGCTTGTCGATGATAAGTGGACCAATACCGGACTCAACCCGGTGAATGTCGTCTATACTATTGTTCCGGTAAGTCCAGTGGGCTGTTTGGGCGACCCTTTCACAATTACCGTGACTGTGCGGCCAGAGCCAGTTGGTAACAGTTCTAGTGCAACAGTCTGCAGCGATCACGTGCTTGGCATTAGCCTCACGACGAGCGTTGCCTCGGTTGCCGCAGCAAATTATACCATCACGGTGAACCCGAATGGGTTAATTCAAAGCGCAGGTACGGCCAGCGCAGGTGTGAACAAAGCCGCGAACGAAATTGCGGATGACGTGTGGAGAAACACGGGCCTAACACCAGTAAACGTAGTGTATACGATTACGCCGTTCAGTGCGGCAGGTTGTGCCGGCGATCCGTTCACAATTACAGTTACGGTCAATCCTGAGCCAGTAGGTTCAAGTTCAGCTACTACCGTGTGCGGTAACAGTTCGGTGAATGTCAACTTGTCGACGAACGTGGCGGCAGTGGCGGCAGCGACCTACGACATTGCCATCAACCCGAATGGTCTCGTCCTTGCCTCGGGTACGCCAAGTGCAGGCACCGGAAAATCATCAACCGAAATTGCGGACGATGTTTGGGCGAACACCGGCCTCGGTCCCGTCAACGTCATTTATACGATTACACCCATCAGCGCTGCAGGTTGCGATGGCGATCCGTTTACAGTAACAGTAACTGTGAACCCTCAACCGGTTGGCTCAACGATGACTGCCACCCGATGCAGCGATGCCGCTGTATCATTAACACTCGCAACTAGCGCAGCGTCGGTCGCCGCATCAAGTTATAACATTACCACTAACTCAGGAGGATTAACCCAAGTGGCTGGGACTGTCTCGGCAGGAACCGGAAAGGCTGCAAACGAACTTGCAGATGATGTGTGGAATAACACAGGTTTGAACCCAGTCGATGTGATCTACACCGTGCGTCCAGTCAGTGCGGCTGGTTGCGTAGGAGACCCGTTCACCGTGACTGTCACGATTAACCCCGAACCGGTAGGATCCAACAGTACCGCAACGAAGTGTAGTGATGAAGTGCTGGGTATAAACTTGAGCACGAGCGGACTCTCAGTGGCCGCAGCTACCTACACCATCTCCGTGAATGCGAATGGCTTGACTCAAAGTGCAGGTACTTCCAGTGCCGGTGTGAGCAAATTGGCTAACGAGATTGCTGACGATGTGTGGCGAAATACTGGACTCGCACCGGTTAACGTCGTGTATACCGTGACCCCAGTAAGTGCTGCAGGTTGTGATGGCAATCCGTTCACCGTGACGGTGACGATCAACCCCGAGCCAGTCGGTGCGAATTCAACCGCGGCGAAGTGCTCTGACGATGCATTGGGCATCAACTTGACAACAAGCGTATCGGCGGTGGCAGCAGCCAACTATACCATTGCGGTAAATGCCAACGGCTTGACACAAGTGGCCGGCACCAACTCTGCCGGAGCAGGTAAAGCCGCAACTGAAATTTCAGATGACGTTTGGAGAAACATGACGTCGGCATCTGTGGATGTGATCTACACAGTAACACCCTTTGCCGCAACTGGATGCGCAGGAGATCCATTCACAGTAACAGTTACAATTAATCCTGAACCCATTGGGGTGGCGCAAGTCATCACACGATGCAGCGACGAAACGCTTTCGATTAACCTCGGTGTGACGGGCGCGTCTGTCGCGGCGAGCACATACAACATTTCGATCGTATCCAACGGTCTCACATTCTCAGGAACAACGGCTAGCTCCGGTACCGGCAAGCTTGCGACTGAACTTGCTGACGATAAGTGGACCAATACAGGGTTGTTACCTGTCGACGTAGTGTACACCATTAACGCCGTTAGTGCTGCGGGTTGCGTGGGCGATCCGTTCACCGTCACCGTAACAATAAATCCGGAACCAGTTGGAGCGAACAGCACAGCAACAAGATGTAGCGACGATTTAGTGGGCATTAACTTGACGACAAGCGCAAGTTCTGTCGCCGCCGCTACTTATAACATCACCACCAATAGCAATGGGCTAACACAAAGCGCTGGAACCGTAAGTGCGGGCAATGGAAAGGCGGCAAATGAACTCGCCGATGACCGTTGGACCAACACTGGCTTGAACCCGGTGGACGTGGTGTACACCATCATTCCAGTAAGTGCCGCGGGTTGTGCAGGCGATCCTTTCACCGTCACTGTCACCGTGCGTCCAGAACCTGTTGGTGCCAATTCAACCGCCGTCAAGTGCAGTGATGAGTTGCTCAACTTGACGCTCAGTACAAGTTTTGCTTCCGTCGCAGCTGCTAGCTACAATATTGCTGTAAACCCGAATGGGCTCACCTTCAGTGGCACGACCGCTAGCGGTGGTGCAAGCAAGTTGGCAAACGAACTGATGGACGACAAGTGGACCAACAACGGATTGAATCCGGTCGATGTTGTCTACACCATTACTCCTGTGAGCGCACAAGGTTGCTTGGGCGACCCTTTCACCGTAACAGTTACCATAAGGCCCGAGCCAGTGGGGGTAACGGCAACCGCGACGGTATGCAGTGATGTGGTCGTGGGTGGTTCTATTACAACCACCGCAACTTCTGTTGCCGCTTCGGTATACACCATCGCTGTCAATCCAAACGGGTTGATCCAAAGCGCCGGTACGAACAGCGCCGGATCAAATAAGCTTGCGAATGAAATTGCAGATGATGCTTGGCGCAATACAGGTCTCAATCCGGTTGATGTCATCTACACCATCACACCATTCAGTGCCGCTGGTTGCGCAGGCGACGACTTCACTGTTACGATTACGGTCGCTCCCGAACCAGTGGGTAGCAATAGTACGACAACAATCTGCGCGAACGCAGCTGTCAGTGTGAACCTGACCACTAATCCTGCGTCTGTTGCCGCAGCCAACTACAACATCGCCGTCAACAGCAACGGTCTCACGCTAGTGGGAGGGACCGCAAGTGCCGGTGTGGGTAAAGCCGCAAATGAACTTGCCGACGATCGTTGGTCGAATACCGGACTTGGTCCTGTGAATGTTATCTACACCGTTACACCAGTAAGTGCAGCAGGTTGTTTGGGTGATCCATTCACCGTGACCGTGACGGTAAATCCGGAGCCGGTGGGAACGCCAGTGACGACCACAAGATGTAGTGATGATGCCGTCGCGATTCCCCTGACAACGAGCGCAACAGCCGTGTCTGCGTCGAGTTTCAACATCACCACGAACAGCAACGGGCTCACACAAGTAGGAGGCGGGGTCAGTGCTGGAACCGGAAAGGCAGCCAATGAACTTGTCGACGACGTATGGAGAAATACAGGACTCTTGCCCGTCGATGTGGTCTATACCGTTGTGCCAGTAAGCGCCTCAGGTTGTAGTGGATCACCGTTCTTGGTGACAGTCACCATCAACCCGAAACCAGTTGGTTCTTCGAGCGTGGTCACCAAGTGTAGCGATGAAGTATTAGGGGTGTCTTTAACGACTAGTGTCACTTCTGTAGCCGCCGCTAATTACAATATTACCGTGGCGCCTGCCGCAGGTCTCACATTGAGTGCTGGAACTGCCAGTGCCGGAAATGGAAAGGCTGCCACAGAGTTGGCTGACGATGTCTGGAGAAATACCGGACTGAATGCCGCAAACGTAGTTTATACCATTGTGCCCGTAAGCGCCGCCGGTTGCTTGGGTGACGCCTTTACAGTAACCGTGACGGTTCGTCCTGAACCGGTTGGCGCAAATAGCACTCTTACCCGTTGCAGTGATGTTGCAGTTGGATCTAATATTACGACAAGCGGTGCGTCGGTGGCAGCAACCACATTCGATATCGCGGTAAGTCCAAATGGGTTGACCCAATCGGCTGGCACCGCGTCGGCAGGTCTTGCTAAGTTGGCTACCGAAATTGCCGACGACGTGTGGACCAACACCGGATTGAACCCAGTCGATGTAGTTTACACAATCACTCCTTACAGCGCTGCAGGTTGCGCCGGAGATCCATTTACGATTACCGTAACGGTTAACCCCGAACCAGTAGGTGCTCCTTCAACGATTACGCAGTGCAGCGATGTTGACTTGAACATCACTCTAACAACTAGTGTGACCTCTGTCAGTGCTGCCACGTACGTGATTTCGATTGTGTCAAACGGATTGACTTACAGCGGCCCTACACCAAGCGCTGGTAGTGGAAAGCTTGCGTCTGAGATAGCAGACGACCGCTGGACCAACACTGGCTTAGTTCCTATCGACGTCGTGTACACCATCACCCCGGTAAGCGGTTCTGGTTGCTCAGGCGATCCTTTCGACGTCACCGTCACGATCAACCCCGAGCCAGTTGGTGCCAACGGTACGGCAACGCGATGCAGTGATGAATTGGTGAATTTCAGCTTGTCCACGAGCGCAGCAGCCGTTGCTGCAGCGACTTACAATATTAGTGTCAACGCCAATGGTCTAACCTTCAGTGGCACCACGCCAAGTGCGGGAAATGGAAAGGCCGCCAACGAGTTGGTTGACGATTCATGGACCAACGTTGGATTGATCCCTGTGAACGTGATATACACGGTGACACCGGTGAGCGCAGATGGTTGCGAAGGCAATCCATTTACCGTCAACATCACAGTTCGTCCTGAACCCGTCGGGTTTGACTCGAACGTAGTGGTGTGTTCCGACGTGCAAACTGGCTTCACCTTGAGCACAAACGGAAGCAGTGTAGCGGCATCCACCTATAACATCACAGTCAATGCAAATGGACTCACTCAAAGCGGTGGTTCCAACAGCCAAGGCAGTGGTAAAGTAGCAAGCGAGATCTTCGCCGACATTTGGAGGAACACGACCAATGCGCCAGTCGACGTGATTTACACGATCGTTCCCGTGAGTGCTGCTCCTGCGTCATGCCAAGGTGATCCGTTCGTCGTCACCGTGACAGTGAATCCAGAGCCAGTCGGCGTTCCGACGACAGCTACAAAATGTAGCGACGAAGTACTCGGGATCACGATCGCCACAACAGGTGGGTCAGCGGCCGCAGCTACATTCAATATTACAGTGAATTCCGGCGGACTCACCCAAAGTGGTGGTACCCCGAGCGCTGGTAATGGAATGTTGGCGAATGAGATCGCTGATGACCTTTGGAATAATGTGACCAACGCACCTGTCGTCGTTGTGTACACCATTGTACCAGTAACAGCTGCCCCCGAGAGCTGCCAAGGTGATGCCTTCCAGATTGCAGTGACCATTAACCCAGAACCCGTGGGCCAAAACGTCACGATCACAGATTGTAGCACCACGCTGAACTATAACATCCAGACGGCAAACATCGACGCCCTCGGTAACTCGTTGGCAAGCGTGTTCACTTACGTGGTGACATCCAGCGACGAAATCGCCGTACCCACACCGCCAGCGCTTGATCGCATCGTGGCTTCAAATGCTCCGATCACTGATAGCTTTACAAACTTGTCGGGCGCAGCGGTGGATGTAACCTACACGATTACTCCCTTCAACGCGGCTTCTCCTTCTTGCGGTGGTACACCGTTTACCTACACGGTTCGAATCAGCCCGAAACCCGTTGGTGTGAGCAACACGAAAGCGGCAGTTTGCTCGGATGTGGCTTACAGTTTCGATCCACAAAATGACTTGAGCCCTAGTGTGGCAAGTACGTTTACATGGACCGTTACCTACGACGGAGGCCTGAGTGTACGTGTCGCCAAGAACCCGAAAACAGGAACTCTTGCTGAAACTTTGACAAACACCACGGCTGCTACCTTGAACGCGGTGTACACGGTAACGCCGACTGCCGCCGGAAGTAGCTGCGTGGGCGATCCATTTACCGTCACTGTGCCGATTCTGCCCGAACCGGTGGTGGCTTCAAATTTGGATTTGACGCAGTGTAGCGATGTCGCTTACGGCCAGCCTTTGAACACCAACGGTGTTTCCGTCGCTGCGGCTACCTACGACATCACGGCAGTGATCGAACCTGGTTTGACAGGGGTGGCAACAACTGGAACCGGCTTGTTGGCAACCGCCCTTAACGGGGATGTGTTTAATAACGTGACATCAGCACAGCTGCGTGTGACGTATTCAGTCATCCCCCGTGCTGCAAACACTTGCTATGGAGATTCAAAGGACATCATCTTCAAGGTTAACCCAGAACCCGTTCTGGCGCCTCAAGTGATCCCTGACATCTGCAGTAACAATGTCGACAATCCTTCATCCACAGGAATTGTACTCGGTACGAACGGGTCGTCCATCACGGCAAGTTCATACACACTGACCACCATCCAATACAAGTTGGTGAGCGCCGGTGCCTTTGGAGCTGCACTGCCCACCGGTGTAACAGCCGGAGCAAACGCCGCTGCGCCTAGCACGAGCAATTTTAACATTGTGAAAAATGACAAATTCACGAACATCGCGAGCGAAGGAGTGATGGTGAAATACACGGTCACTGGTGCAAGCCCTCAAAGCTGCGTGGGTGATGCGGTCGACTACATTATTACGGTTAATCCGCAACCAACACTCGATCCGAGCTTGAGTCCGACTCCGGTATGTAGTGACCTGCCATCTTCGGTGACCCTCGGTGTCGATCCCGGTCCTCCCGCTTCGGTAGCAGCAGCAACCTACATCATCCGGTCGATCAACTTCACCGGCTTAACTCCTGGGCCTACTAACACAGGTACCGGAACAGGAAAGGCCGCAAATGCGATCTTCAATGACAGCTATACAAACGTAACGGCCAACCCGATCCAGGCGACTTATTCGATCGCACCAGTTTCTGCCGTGGGTTGCGTCGGCTTGAATAAGGACGTTGCGTTGACAATCAATCCATCACCGAACTTGGATGTGTTACCAGCGGTCACTTGTAACGACGGAACGTCTGGCATCGTGTTCGCAACTACATTCCCGTCGGATCCTAATGGTGTCCCTGCGGCGAATTACGATGTGCTGTCGATCTTGGCCGATGCTGGGTTGACACCGAACGGTGGAAACGTAGCCGCACAAAATGGTGTCGCCGCCGCATTTGTCCAAAACGACAGGTTCCACAATACCACGTTGACCACGAAGAAGGTGCGCTATTCCGTTCGTCCTGTATCTGCAGCTAATTGCAAGGGACCTGCGAAGACCGTGGAGTTGACAGTCGAACCGATTATTGAAATTGTTCCCAATCCTGCCGCTGCCTCGATTTGCGGCGATGGGCTGGTGAACACGAATATTCAATTGACTTCTGGATCGGTTCCTTCGGCTGGTGGAATCTCTTTCAGCTACTCGGCAGCCGCTTCGTCGGTGCTGGTGAGCGGTTTTGCGCCCATTGTGGCTAACCTCACCAACCCGAGCACGATAGGAGACTTGCCAGTGAACAATTCGAATGTTGTTCAAACGATCACGTACACAGTGACTCCAACCGCGGCTGGTGCCAAGAATGGCGCGGGTTGCGTGGGAACTCCTGTCCCGATTGTTGTCACAGTCGAGCCGAAACCAAAGGTGACGATTCCAACTACGAAGACGATCTGCGAGGACGATGCTGTGAACATTGTGTTGGCTTCTCCGACAGTTCCTTCAACTGGAGCTGCCAGTGTGACCATCGATATGGTGGCTGTAGCCACGGGTAATGTGACGGGTTTTGTGACCCCTGCAAACTTCGCCAATGGGGCAACCCTCGGTGATGTGTTGGTGAACAACGACCCGACCAACAGTTCGGTTGAGTACAAGTTCACGCCGAAATTCGGTTCGTGCGTTGGAACCCAAGTATCGACGATCGTGACAGTGTCACCTCGCCCGGTCATCACGCCGATCGCCAACTTCGATATATGCAGCGGTGAAATCTTCAACCCGGTTCCAATCACAGTCGATACCGATCCGGCATCTACGTTTATCCAGTGGACTGTTGTCGCCGATCCTGACATCAGTGGCGAGTCAGGTGGTGCAGGTAACTCGTTCTCCCAAGTGTTGTTCAACAATTCTGCGAACGCGAAAACACTCACCTATACGCTGACCGCCCGAAACATCGGTAACGTGCCCGCATGTAACGGTAGCCCAGTTCAGTTGCTGGTAGGTGTCTACCCTGTACCAAAAATGGTAGGGCTGCCACCATCGGTGAATGTTTGTAACAACGCGACAAACACTGTCAATTTGAATAGCTCTGCGACAGGTACCACGTACACGTGGACCGTCGACAATAATGGCAACCCGGATCTCCCGGTGATCGCCAACGGCGGTGGAAGCGCATCGATTGTTCAGACGTATGTAAACAACGGCACTTCACTCGGCAGCTACCAATACCAGGTGACTCCTACAGTGATTATTCCATCAAATAGCAAGCAGTGTGTGGGCAACCCAGGTATCATGGTTGTCAACGTCGCGCCGCCTATTGTTGGACAATTGTATAGTTCTGACGGTGATGCAACTGCCTACATATGTAAAGGTTCTAAGGACTTCGTGTTCTTCGACTTCGGTGGTTTGCCCCTGTTCCAATACACGTACACAGACGGCGGTCCAGTTAAAACTGTGAGCGGCAAGGGACCGATCGATATTGTGACCGTGCAACCGACCACAACTACTACCTACACATTGCTTTCGGTGAAAGACGGATTTGGTTGCGTTCAAAATGTGGCGGGACAATCGGTGACGGTAAATGTCGGTTCTACCGACGCCTCCTTCTCGATCAATGGTCCTGCGATCGCTTGTAGTCCCTTCCAAACTAAATTCCAGCACAACCAAGTGGCAGGAGTTAACTACACTTGGAAATGGTTCGATGGTGGGGCCGATAGCACCTACCTAGCGGCAAGCAATGTGAACGGTCAGTTGATTCCGCACACATTTAGCAACCCGGCTCCTCGCGGAACAGTGTCTTACAAGGTGTTCTTGGAAGCGTTCCTAGATGACAATTATCCAGGAGCGTGTCGCACGACGACCAATAAGACCGTCCAAGTATATCCGACGGTGGCTCCGGCCGTGTTCCCGGATAAGAACGTGATCTGTTCCGATGAATCTATTACGTTCGTGAACTCTTCGCAGGGTGTCACCCAACAGAATTGGTTCTATCGTGTGCAAGGAAGCACCACGCCACTCGACCCGCGCACAACGGCAAGCGTGACGTACAAAATTCCTAACACAACGTCTTCAAACCCGATCGTGTACGAAATCGTCTACCAGTCTACCAACGGCAATTGTCCCGCGGCAGACGTTGTTACACCAATTACGGTCTACAGGGGCGTTGATGCACACTTCAGCCACACTTCTCCGACCGTGTTTGTGGGAGGACATTCATTCATGACACTCACGAACGATTCGCAGCCCGTGGATGGAAACGACTTCAGATACGATTGGGATTTTGGTGCCAATGCGACACCAGCCAATTCAGTATTACCGGGACCAACGTTCAACCTCGATTATTCTACACCAGGACCGAAGGAACTCGTGGTTCGTGCCACGAATATCTTGGCCGAGGGCGCTGGCCTGTCATGCTACGATGAGTACCGTGAAACCATCACGATTACTGTACCTCCACTAATCGCTGATTTTACCGCCATTCCTTTGGCTGCGTGTTTCCCTACCGATATCACGGTGACCGAAAACAAGGCGACAGGCGACAAATTTGCATGGCGTGTGATTGATGCGGCAGGTACGGCGGCGCAGTCGAACGCAGTCCTCCCCGTATTCAAGATCCCTGCTCCCGGTAAGTATACGGTCGAGTTGGTGACTTCCAACTCTTATACGGGCGATCAGAAAACTGCGACGAAGGATGTGATTATCTATGACTTGCCGATGGCATCCTTCGACATCCGTCCAGGTGTAGTGTACGTTCCGGATACCGAACTTTCCACGTTCAACTTCTCTGATGGCGCAAATGCTTATCTCTGGGATTTTGGCGACGGTACAACCGCCGACACAAAAGAGCCGAAGCACACTTACAAAATCGAGGGAGTCTATGATGTCATGTTGATTGCTCAAAACGACCATGGCAATGGCGTGGTATGTGCCGACACCCTGAGCCGAAAGGTGACAGCGAAACAAGGCGGTGTAACGCGTGTTCCGAACGCCTTCACACCTAATCCGGGTGGCCCTACCACTGGTGGAGCGCCGAACGCAAACACCTTCAATGACGTGTTCTTACCCCAAGTGAAAGGCGCCGAAGAATTTAATATGCAAGTGTTCGACCGTTGGGGTAACTTGGTATTCGAAAGTAACAATTCCAACATGGGTTGGGATGGTTACGACCGACACGGAAGGCTGATGCCGGCAGGTGTGTACGTTTATAAGCTGACCCTCCGTTTGTCTGATGGCCAGCGAACGACGCAAATTGGAGATATAACCATGATCAGGTAAATCGGGTGCGCATGAGGAGATTTCTATTTTTTCTTTTGATTTGCCTTGTAGGGGGGAACGCCTACGCCCAAGACCCGCAGTTCTCTCAGTACTACCAGGCGCCGCTGTATTTGAACCCTGGATTTACCGGGATCACTCAACAGCAGCGCGTCGTGCTCAACCAACGAATTCAGTGGCCGAACTTGCCACAGGCGTTCGTGACAACGGCCGCCAGCTACGATATCTGGGTCGACGAATTGAAATCTGGATTCGGGATCATCGCAACAACTGACAAAATGGGTTCAGCCGGGTGGAGAACCACCACGGCTGGGCTCTTGTACTCTTACAAGGTAAGGCTCAACGATAAGATCGTGTTTTCTCCGGGTCTCTACTTCGGGTACGGAATCAATGGTCTGGATCGCAATAGGCTAAGTCTCGGAGATGGTCTTGAGTTCAACGGTCAGTCTTTGGACCCCGACCTGAACCGTCTTGGAAACCAACAATACTTCGACTTCGGTTCGGGGTTCTTGTTCTACAGTAGGACCCTGTGGTTGGGAGCTAGTTTCAATCACATGAATACTCCAAACTTGTCGATCTTAAACAGCACAAGTCGCCTACCGATGAAGACGACCATCCATGGTGGGGCGCGCATCCCACTTTACAACGGGCCACGAACCACTGGTAAAGTATCGTACATCACACCGTCATTCATCTACCGGATTCAAGGACCGATCACACAGTTGGATTTGGGAGTGAACTATCACATCGACCCAGTCTCTATTGGCATTTGGTATCGTGGCAAGCCCTTCGACGAGAACGTGATCGGCTCGATCAACCAAGATGCACTCATTTTTACCATGGGGCTGTACTTGAAAAACATGAACATAGGATACAGCTATGACTTCAACGTGTCGGAGCTGTCGACGACCGCTGGTGGCTCCCATGAGATCAGTCTCATCTATGAGTTCGTGGCCAAGCCCATTGCCCGCCGGGTTAAGAAAAGCAACAAGCTGATCCCTTGCCCGACCTTCCACCAGAAGCCCAGTTTCTGGAAATAGGAACGATGATTATTTAAAGGGATTTTTGGTCGTTTAATCCTAATTTGCGCCCTTTTCAAAGGGATGAATTTCGCCCAACAACTAGAAGAAGACCGGATTTTTAAGGTCGTTCAAAAAGCATCACAAAAACTTGATATTCAGGCATTTGTGGTTGGCGGATTCGTGCGTGACTTAATCCTAAAACGACCCTCCAAGGACATCGATTTCGTGTGCGTGGGCAGCGGTATTGAACTGGCCGAAGCCGTAGCGGCGGCTTTAGGCAACGTGCGCCCAACGGTTTTCAAAAACTTTGGAACGGCCATGATCCCGTACCACGATGCAGACATCGAGTTTGTAGGGGCAAGGAAAGAATCCTACCGCAGCGACTCGCGAAAACCCATTGTGGAGGACGGCACCCTGGAGGACGATCAACTTCGTCGTGATTTCACAATCAACGCAATGGCAATTAGCCTTGGGCCGGACAACTTCGGGGAATTGATCGATCCCTTCGATGGGGTCACCCATCTGAAAAAGAAATTGCTCAAAACACCACAGGACCCGTCCATTACGTTTTCCGACGATCCCCTGCGAATGATGCGCGCCGCACGATTTGCCTCTCAACTCAATTTTGACATCGACGCGGATACATATCATGCCATGACAGCGAATGCGGCGCGCTTGAAGATAGTTTCGATGGAACGCGTGATCGACGAGCTGAACAAAATCATTTTGTCACCTACACCATCGTACGGATTCAAATTGCTGTTCCAATCCGGATTATTGAAGCAATTCTTCCCGGAGTTGGTTGCTTTGCACGGAGTAGAGTATGTCGATAATCATGCCCACAAGGACAACTTCTTCCATACACTTCAAGTTTTGGACAATGTGTCTAAGATGTCGGACGACCTGTGGTTGCGTTGGGCAGCAATCCTCCACGACATTGCAAAGCCTGCGACGAAACGATTCGAACCTGGGCATGGTTGGACTTTCCACGGCCATGAAGAACGAGGGGCGAGGATGGTACCAGGAATTTTTCGGAGACTGAAGTTGCCTATGGGACCTCAAATGGACTTCGTTCAAAAACTGGTTCGACTGCACTTGCGGCCAATTGCTTTGGTACACGAAGTGACCGACTCAGCAGTCCGTAGATTGTTATTTGAAGCAGGAGCCGACGTGGAAGCGCTCATGAAGCTTTGTCGCGCCGACATCACATCGAAGAATAACGACAAAGTTTCTAAGTTTCTCAGGAACTTCGATTTGGTGGAGAAGAAGATGGTAGAGGTGGAGTCCAAGGATCAAATTCGGAACTTTCAACCCCCCGTGACGGGTGACGAAATCATTCGGTGGTTCAGCCTCACACCCGGACCCATCGTCGGTGAGATCAAGGACCAAATAAAAGATGCTATTTTGGATGGCGTAATCCGGAATGATCGAGAGGAGGCCATCCGCTTCATGGTCGAGATAGGACAGAAAAAGGGACTAACATTAAATCAAATAAACCAATAGCTATGCGATCGTTCGTGGTAGTAGTACTCATCTTGTTGAGCTTCGGCGCAGTCGCCCAAAAAAAGAAGAAGGATAAGGATAAGGAACCGACGCCGACGCAGCAGCCGGCAACCCAGCAGCAACCCACTCAGCAACCTGCCGCCACCCAACCGACGGAGCCTGCGACGACCGCCTCGGATTCAGTTCCAACTGCCAGCATGATCTTAACAGAACACTTCTTACGCAAATATGCGACTGCCATCCGTTGGAATGACGTTGAAGTAGCCAAAAGCGCTCTCTATGACATCATCGTGGAGAACCCTGGTAATGACTCATTGATATCCAGCATGGCTTACCAGTACTACGAAGAACAGCGATACGCATCTGCACTCCTGATTGCCCAAGATCTCCTTCAGGTGAAACCTAAGAACCAAGAATACATGGAGATCGCTGCGAGCGCCGCACAACAGGTGGGTGCCTACGACAAATCGTTGCAGTTTTATGAATCGCTTTACCTTTTGAATTCAAACATTCGGACTCTTTATCAAATCGCCTTCCTCCAGTTTAACTTGAAGAGGTACGCCGAATGCACGAATAGCATTAACATCTTGCTCTCGAAGCAGGAGGGGACCACCGAAAAAGTAGTTTTCAACGACGCAAAGGGAAACCCGAAGGAATACCCGATGAAGGTTTCGGTGCTCAACTTGAAGGGTCTCCTGGCATTGTCGCAAAATGACAAAGTGGGTGCGCAGAAGGCCTTCAACGACGCATTGGCCATTGCTCCTGACTTCCTTCCCGTGAAGGAAAATATGGCAAAAGCCAAGTGAGTTGATGCAACCATTCCTCCGGCCGCTAGTCCTTTCCAACTAGTTAGTACTGTGACTTGTCTGCAGAGGCTGTAAATATTCATGCTGACCTAATCAACAGGTGCCTCCAAGGGGACAGGGAGGCTCATTTTAGGCTTTACCAGCTCTACAAGCGAAGTATGTATAACGCCGCTTACCGGATCGTAAATGACGAGGAGGAGGCCGAGGACGTCCTCCAAGAGGCTTTTATCAGTGCGTTTGGGAACCTTGGGTACTATCGCGGTGATGCAACATTTGGCGCATGGCTTAAACGAATTGTTGTAAACAAGGCAATTAACTACTTAAAAAAGAGGCAGTTAGATCGTCTCCCGGAGCATGACAAGTGGGATGTGAAAGAGGAGGAGACAATTGACCCTGTTGAGCACTTCCCATACACCGTGGAGCAGGTTCGCGAGGCCATCCAAAGTCTGCCCGACGGTTACCGATCGGTACTATCGTTATATTTACTTGAGGGCTACGATCACGGCGAGATAGGGGAGATCCTGGGTATTTCAGAGTCTACGTCGAAGTCGCAGTTTAACCGATCAAAGAAAAAATTGAAGGAGATACTTGAAGGCAAGAGTCTATGAAAGACATGTTCGAGGAATTCATCAAGCAGCACAGGGACGAGTTTGACACTTTAGAGCCAAAACCTCGCGTGTGGGATAAGATCAGTGATCGAATCGGCTCAAACACACGGCGTTCATGGTGGGGTTCAGTGATCGTTTGGCGTGCTGCCGCCGCCGTGTTTTTTGCTATGTCCATGTATCTGTTGTTCACGGGCAAGCCTGCCGAACGTCAGGAGCGGGCCAAGCTTCAAGTGGAACTTCGAGACATCGAGTCGTTTTACGGCAGTCAGATCGCCGAAAAAGTTGCCCTGATCGACAAGTTTGAGGAAGGGTATGAAGACGAGGAATTCTCTCAAGACCTGAGGAAACTGGACGCCATGTACGAAGTGTTGCGCGAGGAAATGAAGGCGAGCCCAAGTGCCAAGGTAAAGGACGCGCTCATCTTGAACATGTTGGTCCGAATCGACCTATTGAATGAACAGATTCAAAAACTTGAGGACAACAAGAAGGCCGACCGGTCGAAGGAGATCTAACTCACCATTCCTCGGTGCTCAGGTCAAATTTGTCGACGTTTGAATCGAGCACTGAGCCACCCTCGCATTTCAATACCCGACAAGGGAACTTGCGGATGAGTCCGTAGCTGTGTGTCGCCATGAGCACTGCAGTTCCACTCTTATTAATTTGCTGAAACAACTTCATGATGCCGGTGGCCACCTCCGGGTCGAGGTTTCCAGTAGGCTCATCCGCGAAAAGAATCACCGGTTCGTTGAGCAACGCCCTAGCGATTACCACACGCTGCTGTTCGCCACCGGAGAGTTGATGTGGCATTTTCTTCTCAACAGAACCGAGTCCGACTTGCATCAGCACTTCGACCATCCGGGCTTTCATCTTACCCGAGTCCGACCACCCAGTTGCCCGCATCACGAACATGAGGTTTTCGGCCACCGATCTGTCGGGAAACAGTTGGAAGTCTTGAAAGATAATCCCCACCTTCCTTCGTAGCAGTGGTACTTGGCTTGCCTTTAGGTTAAACAGATCGAAACCTGCCACGGAAATTTCTCCTTGTCTAAGGGGAAGGTCTGCGTAAAGAGTTTTGAGCAACGACGACTTTCCGGAACCGGTCCTTCCGACTACGAAGACGAACTCGCCCTTGTCGATGTTGACATTCACATTATTGAGGACTGTGTTATGGTCCTGCAAGATGCTGGCTTGGCGAATTGCGACGACCGGCTCGGACGAAAACATCGCTTAACCGTTGGCTTTCTTGTGGTCGGCGAGGAATTTGGCGAGCC
This sequence comes from Cyclobacteriaceae bacterium, assembly GCA_044226945.1. Classification (GTDB taxonomy): domain Bacteria; phylum Bacteroidota; class Bacteroidia; order Cytophagales; family Cyclobacteriaceae; genus ELB16-189. The sequence goes on from JBGAGB010000001.1 coordinate 313,531, forward strand.
CACTGTCCGTCAAGGGATGGTTCAGCAATGCCGTAATGACGTTGAGCGGGCAAGTGACTACATCCGCGCCGATCTCTGCACATTTGACCAGGTGCATTGTGTGTCGAACGCTGGCCGCGAGGATTTCAGTGCCGTAGCCGTAGTTATCATAAATAAGGCGGACCTGTGCGATGAATTCCAAACCGTCTTGGCTAATATCGTCGAGACGACCAATGAAAGGAGAGAGGTAGCTGGCGCCTGCCTTTGCGGCGAGCAATGCCTGCCCAGGAGAAAACACCAGCGTGCAATTGGTGCGAATTCCTTCTGATGTGAACTTCTTGATCGCTTTCACGCCGTCCTTAATCATCGGCACTTTCACCACGATCTTGTCATCGATTTTCGCAAGTTCCTTTCCTTCGCGGATGATCCCGTCGAAGTCAGTGGCTATTACCTCCGCAGACACATTGTTGTCGACGATGTTGCAGATCGCTTTATAGTGCCCCATGATGTTTTCCTTACCCGAGATGCCTTCCTTGGCCATCAAAGACGGGTTGGTGGTTACGCCGTCGAGAACGCCCAGGTCGTAAGCTTCTTTGATTTCTTTCAGGTTGGCTGTGTCGATGAAGAATTTCATGGAGTATGTTTTCGGTTCGGGTAAAGTTAGCAAAAGAACGGGGGACCTAGGACGTTGGAATTGATGCGAGTCCCGGAAAAAAAGTTGGCAAGCCGAACATCGCACCGCTACAACCGCCTACCCTTGCTTCCTTCCGGACCTGGGGGAGTTCAGCAGGAGCTGGTCGTGCCGACTTGCCGCCGCAAAAATAGAAATTCCTGCTTGTTCATCACTACCTACCCTGATAAACTTGGTTCAAGACCAGTTTCGGTAGGACTGGCGTCCTATTGAGCATCTTCGCTGCTGCCGGCTAACCCAGACCAATAAAGGTTAAATTCTAGCGGACTTGCCGGGCCGAAACCTTCGGCGGCGAGATCTGACTCAAAGGTCTCGCCCAGTTCTATTTCACTAAACTCTGGTTCTCCTTCCTTCGGCACTATTATCTCCACACCCCGAAGGTGAATGGGGTTTACCTTCACCAAGAGGGTAGATGTGGCGTCGGTTTTACGGAAATATTGATGGACGATATTCGAACCCGATTGCTTGGACATCCGCGCGTAAATTGAGGCGGCAAGTTACGTCGAAACAAGCACTCCCATCACGCTCATCTACGCAAAACATGTCGAAAATCGTCGTTTTTTCGACACCGTTTTGCAATTTCGAATGAGGCGTGCTATACTTGCTGTCTCAATTTAAAAGAATGGGAAGAGGAGATAAAAAATCTAAGAAAGGTAAGCGCTCGAAAGGCTCTTACGGCGTGTCAAGAAACCGTAAGACGATTAAGGCGAAGATCAAAAGAGCGTCGTCTAAGAAGGTTGCTGGGGCCGATGCAGGTCCAGCGAAGGCACGCCGAGTGGTGAAGAAAAAAGCTGAAGCTTAATTTGAAGATTCGATGAAAGGGAATTTGAACAAAGGCTGGTGGTGGCACGGTTCTCAACGGGATCGGCTCGCGGCTATTGTTTAAATTTTCATCCAAGGATATTTAGAAGCCTGCTCCGATCAAAAGAGCAGGCTTTTTGTTTTTTAGTTATTCCAAGTTATGACCGACACGAAATACCAACTCCGGCGCGATGTATTTGCGGGAAGTATCCTGCTCGAGAGTTCCGACTACCACGGACATGAGAACTCGCTGTCATTGATTTGCTGCGACCCCATCGCGTCGTTCCAGGTGGCCGAGGGGCGGTTGGAGACAACTTTTCCCGGGCAGGCCCCTCAATTTGAAGCACTCAGCTCTTCAGTTCGCCTCGCCGATCGCTTTGATGCCTTTCGCCGTGCCTTTTCTGCCGATGGATCCGTGTCGAGTAAATATGTGAGCAACGGTTTTTTCGGGTACATGTCGTACGACACAGTCCGCTATTTCGAAGATGTCACGATTTCGAAAAAAGAGATCACCATCCCCGACATGGTGTATAAACTTTATCGCTACGTGATCGTAGTCGACCACTTTTCTAACGAATTGAGCCTGTTCGAGAACAACTTTGAAGGCTCGGAAGGAATCGGGTTGCAGAAGTTGGAGCAGATCATTTTCAGTAACCGGTTTGCCACCTATCCTTTTTCCAAAGTCGGTGAGGAGAAATCGAATTTCACGAACGAAGAGTTTCTGAAAGTGATTGAGAAAGGGAAGGAACACTGCTATCGCGGTGATGTCTTTCAAATCGTATTGTCGCGTCGCTTCGAATGCGGGTTTCGTGGCGACGAGTTTAACGTGTACCGCGCCTTGCGTTCTGTCAATCCGTCGCCCTATCTATTCTATTTCGACTACGGGAATTTCAAGTTAATGGGGTCGTCGCCCGAAGCGCAGTTGCAGGTCAAAAACGGACATGCGCACATTTACCCAATCGCGGGAACGTTTCGTCGCTCTGGCAACGACCAAGAAGACGCGCTCTTGGCCGAGAAACTGATGGCCGACGAGAAAGAAAATGCCGAACACGTGATGTTGGTAGACCTCGCCCGCAACGACATGAGTCGCAACGCATCTCACGTGAAGGTTGAAGTGTTCAAGGAAGTTCAATATTACTCGCATGTGATTCACCTAGTGTCGAAGGTATCGGGCCGCGTGAACAGCGATTCCTCGGTGGTGCACATGGCTGCAGATACATTTCCTGCCGGTACACTGTCGGGTGCTCCCAAACACATGGCGATGACTTTGATTGACCGTTATGAGAACGTGAACCGCGAATTCTACGGCGGTGCCATTGGTTTCATCGGGTTCGACGGCACCTACAACCACGCGATCATGATTCGAACATTCCTGAGTACGGGCAACCGCTTGATTTATCAGGCCGGAGCAGGAGTGGTGGCAAAATCCGAAGCCGCAAGCGAACTCCAAGAAGTGAACAATAAACTCGCGGCATTAAGAACTGCCGTAGACCTTGCAGAAAAAATTTGAAGCTGATTTTTGATAGAAATGAAGATATTGGTACTCGACAACTACGACTCATTTACCTATAACTTGGTTCACATTCTTCGTGAATTGGGTCACGCGCCAGACGTAGTGCGCAACGACAAGATCACGGTAACAGAGGTTTCTAAGTATGACAAGATCATGCTTTCACCAGGACCGGGTATCCCCGATGAGGCTGGAATCATGAAGGCAGTGATCCGCGAACTCGGCCCCTCTAAGAGCATACTAGGTATTTGCCTAGGACATCAAGGAATTGGTGAGGTCTATGGCGCGGAGCTCTTCAACATCCCGAAGGTCCTGCACGGAGTTACATCCAAGGTAGACATCGTGGATCGAGAAGAGTACTTGTTTCAAGGTGTGAACAACCATTTCGATGCGACGCACTATCACTCCTGGGCAGTGAAGCCCGACTCTATACCATCATCTCTCAGGGTGACTGCGACCAACCACGAGGGATTAGTGATGGGCCTTCGCCATGTGGTGTACGATGTGCGAGGTCTGCAGTTCCACCCCGAATCTGTCATGACTGTCGAGGGTCCCAAAATGATTGCCAACTGGTTAAAAAACTGAGAGCATGAAACATATTCTCAACGAGCTAATCGATCATCGGTCGTTGACACGCGAAACGGCCCATGAAGTGCTTGTCGAACTTACGAGTGGAAAATACAATCAAAGCCAGACTACCGCATTCATGACCATTTACATGATGCGCAGCATAACGATTGACGAGTTGCAGGGTTTTCGTGATGCGATGTTGGAGCTTTGCATTCCCGTCAAGTTCGATGCTCCGGTAATGGATGTTTGCGGAACTGGAGGCGATGGAAAGAACACTTTCAACATGTCAACCTTGTCGAGTTTCGTGGTCGCCGCAGCGGGACAACCTGTTGCCAAACACGGAAACTACGGAGTTTCGTCCGTGAGCGGTTCGTCGAACATCCTGGAGCACTTTGGGTATAAGTTCACCAACAACATCGATGACCTGAAACGGAATCTCGACGAAGCGAATATTTGCTTCATGCATGCCCCGTTATTTCACCCAGCAATGAAGAACGTGGGGCCCATCCGCCGAGAACTTGGTGTGAAGACTTTCTTCAACATGCTCGGTCCCATGGTGAATCCCGCTTTTCCCAGCAGGCAATTGGTGGGCGTTTTCAGTTTGGAACTCGCGCGCCAGTATGGATATCTATATCAGAAGACAGACAAGAACTACGTAATTCTCCATTCATTAGATGGTTACGATGAAGTGTCTCTTACTGGCCCGTTCAAGTACTTTTATAATGGTGGCGAGCGGATCGCCTCTCCAACGGAACTCGGTCTACCGCAAGTGCGGTACGAGGACATTAAGGGCGGCCAGACTGTCGAGGAGTCGGCGAAGATATTTATCGATATCCTTGAAGGAAGGGGAACGGAGGCACAGAATGCCGCAGTGGTCGCAAATGCGGCAATGGCATTGTACTGTGCGGACCAACCACGAGGCATGGCGCACGCTGTTGCGGTGGCTCGTGAAACGCTCGATTCGGGAAAGGCATTGACAGCATTCAAAAAATTGATTACTAGCAAGTGAGCGCTATGAACATTCTGGACGAAATCATTGCAAATAAGAGAAAGGAAGTGGACGAGCGTAAAAGCTTGTACCCGGTGAAGTTGTTGGAAAAGAGTATCTTCTTTCAGTCGCCAACCGTTTCCCTTCGGAAGTATATCCAGCGGCCGGACAAATCTGGAGTGATCGCTGAAATCAAGCGCAAGTCCCCTTCGAAGGGTATACTAAACAAAAACGTGTCGATCGAGCGAACGTCCATTGGGTACATGCAAGCGGGCGCTTCTGCGCTGTCGATTTTGACAGACCAAAAGTTCTTTGGTGGGAGCAATGAGGACCTGGTGACCGCACGCAAATTCAATTTTTGCCCTATCCTTCGTAAGGATTTCACGATAGATGAGTATCAGATCATTGAGGCAAAATCGATCGGGGCCGATGCGATTTTGTTGATCGCAGCCGCTTTGGAGCCAAGTGTCAGCATCGATCTGGCAAAGTTTGCACACTCGCTCGGTCTCGAAGTGTTGTTGGAGGTCCATGACGAGCAGGAGTTGAGGGCCAACGAAAAGGTAGATGCCGACTTAATCGGTGTGAACAACCGGAGCCTAAAGACTTTCGAAGTGTCGGTCGAGGTGTCCAAGAGATTGGCTCCAATTATTCCAAAAGAACGGGTTCGCGTTTCAGAGAGTGGCCTTTCCGATCCTGCCGTGTTGTGCGAATTGAAGCGCCATGGGTTCCAGGGATTTTTGATTGGGGAGACATTTATGAAACACGTGCGTCCAGAAGAGGCGGCGCTGGAGTTCTTGGAGGCCGTCAAGTCAAAAGAGAAAGAAGGGATAATTTGAAGATTTGAAATTTCTCGCGTCAGTTGAAAATGAAATTGAAACTCAAAATTTGTGGTATGAAGGAACACGCCAACATCGCGGCGGTAGCATCCTTGCATCCCGATTACATGGGTTTCATTTTTTACCCACGCTCACCTAGGTACGTGGGTGCCGGGTTTAAGTTAACCGAGGATTTAGGTTCCACAGTTCCCGTTGGAGTTTTTGTGAATGAGCCAAATGAGGTCGTGATCGACAGTCTAGAGGCAATTAATTCAAAAACGGTGCAATTGCATGGACAGGAATCTGTTGAACAATGTGCTCAATTGAAATCGCTGGGTCTTACCGTGGTTAAAGTGTTTTCGATCGACCATACGTTTGATTTCAAGTCCACCATTCCTTATGAGAGTGCAGTCGACTACTTCTTGTTTGACACGAAGGGCAAGCAACCTGGTGGAAACGCAGTTGCCTTCGATTGGAGAAAGTTAACGGAGTACAATCAAAAGGTCCCGTTTTTCCTGAGTGGTGGTCTGAATCTTGAGAACCTGAATTCAATCCCGGAACTCAGGAACATGAATTTATTTGGTCTGGATTTCAATAGTGGAATAGAAACAGAACCAGGGATGAAAGATGTGGCGAAAGCCCGCCGACTAAAGGAAATAATTGATCTAACAACATAACTGAATATGTTCGAAGTAAGCGAGAATGGTTACTACGGAAAGTTTGGCGGCGCCTACATTCCGGAAATGTTGTATCCGAACGTCGAGGAGTTGCGAACGCAATACTTGAAAATTATCAATAGCGACGAGTTCAAGAAGGAGTTTCTCCATTTGCTACGCACCTATGCCGGTCGACCAACACCGTTGTATTTTGCAAAGCGACTTTCGCAACGATACGGGGCAAAGGTCTTCTTGAAGCGGGAGGACTTGTGCCATACAGGTGCGCATAAGATAAATAACACGATTGGGCAAATCCTCCTTGCTCAGCGACTCGGTAAACGAAAGATCATAGCCGAAACCGGAGCGGGCCAACATGGCGTGGCCACGGCGACAGTGTGCGCATTGATGGACATGGAGTGCATCGTGTACATGGGCAAACTCGACATGGAACGCCAGCGCCCGAACGTGGAGAGGATGCGTATCCTGGGCGCGAAGGTCGTGCCTGCCGTGAGTGGCAACATGACCCTTAAAGATGCGACAAACGAAGCAATGCGCCATTGGATCAATCATCCGACCGACACGCACTACATCATTGGTTCCGTCGTGGGGCCGCATCCGTATCCGGACATGGTCACACGTTTTCAATCGGTGATAAGTGAAGAAATGAAAAGCCAGCTGATTGAGGCAAATGGGAACCCGTTCCCCGATTACGTCCTTGCGTGGCGGGAAAGGGGGTTGATTCCGGCGAGTCGGCAGCGACACTGGCGCTAGGGAAGCCTGGTGTGCTTCATGGCAGCAAGACATATTTGATGCAAACTTCAGATGGGCAAGTAATAGAACCTTATTCGATCTCGGCCGGATTGGATTACCCGGGAATCGGACCGCTTCACGCGCACCTTTTCGATGTGGGCCGTGTGAAGTTCGTATCTGCCACCGACGAGGAAGCGATGAACGCTGGCATTGAACTTAGTCGCCTTGAAGGGATCATTCCGGCAATCGAATCGGCGCATGCACTAGCGGCTCTTCGAGGACTCGAACTTGAGGCCGACGATATTGTCGTAGTCAATGTGTCGGGGCGTGGCGATAAGGATTTAGAGACCTACATCCGCTGGGGCAAATACTAGTTGTATCGAAATTTCTATTTAGCATGAACAAGTTCATTTGGGTCTTTGTGATCGTATTCGCAGGGTGTACTTCCGGCCATAAGCCGACTCCTGCGGATATACAAGCTCATGCTAGCGATGTGGAGCGGTGGTACGAAAATCGAGTGAACGAACTGAAGGCCAGTGACGGGTGGTTAAACTTGGTGGGATTATTCTGGCTGAAAGATGGGATTAATTCCTTTGGGAGCGATTCTACCAATGATGTGGTGTTTCCCTCACAGCTTCCTGCAAAGGCCGGTTATTACCTAGTGAAATCCGGGATCGTAAGTTTGGTGCCCAGCAAAGGTGCTGATGTGTCGGTAAATGGCGTTTCAATTCAAGGACCAACTACAATTTTCCATCCGGATTCGACACGCGCCATCAAACTATTACAAGGAAGCACTGTCCGTTATGGTTCCCTCGAATGGTACGTCATCAAGCGCGATGACAGACTTGGATTGCGTGTGCGCGACTTGGAAAGCGAGGCAGTAAAATCATTCGGCGGAATTGAGCGCTATCCGGTGGACATCCATTGGAAGGTAGCTGCCTCGTTTAAGGCTGCTACGGAAGGTAAGACCATCGACATCACGAATGTGCTGGGTCAGACCACGCCTGTTCCGCTTGCTGGGACGTACCGGTTTATGTTGGGAGCGAAGGAATATACCCTTGCGGCGACGGGCACTGGCAAAAAACTATTCGTAGTCTTTGGTGATCCGACCAATGGAAAGGAAACGTATGGGGCTGGCCGGTTCATTTACATCGACCGCCCTGATTCTCTTGGCAACGTGTGGATTGATTTCAACAAGGCATACAATCCTCCTTGCGTCTTTACTGAATTTGCTACCTGTCCTTTGCCAGCGAAGGAAAACGTGCTCACAGTTCCAATTACAGCGGGCGAGAAGAACTATCATCCATTTGATCGAGAAAATGAAAAAGAATAGACTACACGAACTGTTTAACAGGAAGAAACAATACTTGCTGTCGGTTTTTTATACGGCGGGGTTTCCCAAGCTAGATGACACGAAATTAATAGCCGAAGCTTTGGAAAGATCCGGAGCTGACTTGATCGAAATAGGGATTCCGTTTTCGGATCCGGTGGCCGATGGACCGACCATCCAGCAAAGCAACAAGATTGCGCTGGAGAACGGCATTCATGTTGGGCTGATCCTTCAGCACGTGGCGGCCATCCGACAAACGGTGAAGTTGCCTATTATTTTGATGGGTTATCTGAATCCCGTGATGCAGTATGGGGTCGAGCGTTTTGCTCACGATGCAGCTGCCGCCGGTGTCGACGGATTGATCTTACCTGACATGCCCATACCTGAATACGAGCGGGAATATAAGCGCCTGTTCGATGACTTGGGCCTTTCCCTTACCTTCTTGGTTTCGCCAACGACGTTGGAAGAAAGAATAAGAAAGATCGATGCACTCTCGAATAGCTTTATTTATGCCGTGTCGGCCTCGAGTACCACTGGGGCAAGAACAGGGTTCGCCAACGAACAGCTTCAGTATTTTGAGCGCTTGAAGAACTTGAAACTTCGAAACCCATTCCTCATCGGGTTCGGGATATCCAATCACGAGACTTTTTCGCAAGCCGCACAATATGGCGCCGGCGCAATTGTGGGAAGTGCCTTCGTCAATAAACTCATGAATACGAAAAATATAGACATGGACGTAGAGGGCTTTGTCCGTGAATTGAAGGGAAGTCTTATTTAATCTCTCGAAATCTTCTATGATCATTCAACTTTTGGCAACCGCCACCGACGAACAGAAAAACGCCATCAAGGAAAAGATGCACGCACTCGATTTCAAGTCAACCGAGGTGCGGACTCAAAACGGTACTTACCTTGTTGGCATTGGTAAGAAGGAATTCGACATCAGACAATTGGGACACATGAAGGGCATCGCCGACATCCACCGCGTGTCAGATGACTACAAGCTTGTCTCACGGAAGTGGAAAGTCGGGCGCACGAGCGTGGATCTAGGTGACGGCGTTGCAATTGGCGGTGGCAGCTTGGCGATCATGGCGGGGCCGTGTTCGATTGAGAATGAACAACAAGTAAAGGCTACGATCGATCACCTAGTTGCGAAGGGAGTAAAGATCATGCGTGGTGGTGTATTTAAACCTCGGAGTTCTCCCTATGCTTTTCGTGGACTTGGTGTGGAAGGCCTTAAAATGTGGTACGATCTCGCGCGCAAAGCCGGAATAAAGATTATCACCGAAGTGATGCAGGTCAGCCAAATCGCGGACATGTATCCATACGTGGATGTGTTTCAAGTTGGCGCACGCAACACCCAAAACTTCAACTTGCTCGATGAACTGGGTAAGGTTGATAAAGCTGTCATGATCAAGCGCGGGATTTCCGGAACCATCGAGGAGCTTTTGTACTCTGCCGAATATGTGTTTTCCGCTGGCAACGAGAAGTTGATCTTATGCGAGCGGGGAATCCGTACTTACGAGCGTGCCAGCCGCAACACCTTGGACGTGAACGCGATTCCAATTTTGAAGGACAAAACCCATCTGCCGGTGGTCGCGGATCCTTCGCATGGCATCGGAATTCGTGAATTCGTAGAGCCAGTAGCTTTGGCTGCTGCGATGGCGGGAGCCGACGGAATAATTTATGAAACACACGAACGCCCGGAAGAGGCTATGAGTGACGGAGCTCAAACACTTAACTTTGTTGAGTCATCGCGTTTAATCGACCGCCTTCGCAAGAGCGCTGAATTAAGATCTACATTTTAATCACTCGTGTATGCTCAAAATTTACGGCATCAAGAATTGCAATACGGTGAAAGCGGCACTTCAGTGGCTGGATCAACATAAGGTTAGCTTTGAGTTTCACGATTACAAGAAGCAGGGCGCTTCGAAGCAACAGTTAGAGAACTGGGCTCGACAGGTAGGATGGGATGCACTCGTGAACAAACGGGGCACCACTTGGCGACAACTTTCCCCCAATGAGCAAGCAAAGGTTATTGACCAAAAATCCGCCATCGAATTGATGCATGAGAAAACGTCAGTAATCAAGCGCCCCTTAGTTGAGCGAGACGGAAAGGTTCTCTTGTTGGGATTCGATGAAAAAGAATGGGGCACTAAAGTAGCGCCCCATTAGATTCGCAGTGTCACCAATGTGGTTTAACCCAACACTTGCTTAATTTTTTCAGCGGCGTCTTTCAACAGGATCGCGGAGAATACTTTAAGACCAGATTCTTGGATGATTTTCGCGCCCTCTTCGGCGTTTGTTCCTTGGAGCCGAACAATAATCGGAACTGGGATATTTCCTACTTTTTTGTAGGCTTCTACCACGCCGTTCGCAACACGGTCGCAACGTACGATCCCCCCGAAGATGTTGATCAAGATCGCTTTTACGTTGGGATCTTTCAAAATGATCCTGAAACCAGCTTCGACAGTTTCGGCGTTCGCACCACCACCAACGTCCAGAAAGTTTGCGGGTTCACCGCCGGATAGCTTGATGATATCCATAGTAGCCATCGCCAGACCAGCGCCGTTCACCATACAGCCCACGTTTCCGTCCAGTTTCACGTAGTTCAAACCGGATTTGCCTGCTTCCACTTCGAGCGGATCTTCTTCGGAAAGGTCACGAAGTTCTTCGAGATCCTTGTGGCGGTACAACGCGTTGTCGTCTAGGTTTACTTTACCATCGACGGCAATGACTTTGTTATCGGAGGTCTTGAGAACGGGATTGATTTCGAACATAGACGCGTCAATCGCCATATAGGCATTATACAACGCGTGGATAAATTTCACTCCTTCTTTAAAGGCATTTCCTTCCCAACCAAGAGCAAATGCAATTTTACGTGCCTGGTAGGGTTGGAGCCCGATGGCTGGATCGACCCATTCTTTCACGATCTTTTCTGGTGTTGTCGCGGCAACTTCTTCGATGTTCATTCCACCTTCCGTGGATGCCATCACTACTGGTCGGCTCGTTGCGCGATCGAGCAAAATGCTCATGTAGTATTCTTTGGGTTGTGATTCCCCGGGATAATAAACATCTTCGGCGATCAGAACCTTGTTTACTTTCTTGCCAGCAGGTCCTGTTTGATGTGTCACCAGCGTGCCACCGAGGATAGCTTTCGCCTTGTCCATGACTTCTTCAAGTCCTTTCGCCAAGACAACGCCCTTCGAGCCGGTTTCCTTGACGGTACCTTTACCACGACCACCTGCATGGATCTGTGATTTCACGACGAACCATTTTGTACCGGTCTCACTTTGAAGTTCCTTTGCGGCAGCGTGCGCCTTATCAGGGGTGTCGGCTACGATTCCACGTTGAATCGCTACGCCATACTTTCTTAGAATCTCTTTAGCCTGGTACTCGTGAATGTTCATGGATAATCTGAGTTTGGAAGCAAGCTAGTTTTTTTAAATCTTTAATTCAAGAAATAAAACATGCTCGAAGCCACCGCTCTCCACAAGTCCTATGGATCGTTAAAAGTCCTCAAAGGTGTTGATCTGAAAGTGTCTAAAGGCGAGGTGGTTGCGATCATCGGGGCCTCCGGTGCCGGTAAAAGCACCCTGCTGCACCTGCTGGGGACCCTCGATACGCCGGACTCAGGGAGACTCTTTATTAACGGTAAGGACGTATTTGCCCAGAACGCGAAAGAATTGGCCACTTTTAGGAATACGAACGTCGGGTTTGTCTTCCAGTTCCACAACCTACTACCCGAGTTTTCGGTGTTAGAAAATGTGATGATGCCTGGGTTGATCGCCCAGCATGAGCCCAAAACTTTAGAAGCAAAGGCAACAGCCCTGCTTGAACGCCTTGGGTTGAAAGAACGACTTTCCCATAAACCTTCGGAACTTTCAGGCGGAGAGCAACAACGTACCGCTGTCGCCCGCGCGTTGATTAATTCACCCGGACTTGTGTTGGCCGACGAACCCAGTGGGAACCTTGATTCCAAGAATGCGAGTGAACTTCATCACTTGTTCCTGCAGCTGCGCAAAGAGTTCGATCACACGTTTATTATCGTGACGCACAACCTAGAGTTTGCCGCGATGGCGGACCGTCGCATCGAAATGCGCGACGGCTTGATGGTTGAGTCAGGAACCAATTAGTGTTCGACGTACTCGGTCGACGGTTCCTCCACGGTCATGCTACCGTCTTCCCCAATCCCGATAAGTTGAACGGTTTTGACCTCGTTGACGAGGAGCGGATCGTACTTGGCTGCTACCTTGATGTAGTTTGCGGTGAAACCGAACATCTGTCCGTTCTCTACATCATTTTCGAAGAGTACTTCTGCGTGGTGCCCGATGTTTTGTTCGTAAAACATCCTCCGTTTTTTATCGGACAGGTTGTGCAACATCTTGGATCGGTCGGCTCGCACCGAGGGTGGAACGGAACCTTCCATCGTGGCGGCGAGCGTATTGGCACGTTCCGAATAGGTGAATACGTGCAAGTATGAAATATCCAATTCGCTCAGAAACTGGTACGTCTCCAAGAAGTGTTCGTCGGTCTCCCCTGGAAAACCCACGATTACATCCACACCGATACAGGCGTCTGGCATCACGCTTCGAATTTTATCGACCCTTGCCGAATACAACTCTCGCTGATAGCGGCGTCGCATTGCTTTCAAGATTGCGTTTGATCCCGATTGAAGGGGAATGTGAAAGTGAGGTACGAAGCGCTTGGAGGTCGATACAAAGTCGATGATTTCGTCCGACAGCAAGTTTGGCTCAATGGATGAAATCCTGAACCGGTGAATGTCGTCGACGTGATCCAACGCGCGGATCAAATCAATGAATCGTTCGTGGCGAACGCCTTCTCGAAGTCCAAAGTCGCCAGTGTTAACACCTGTCAGGACAATTTCACGAACTCCTTTAGAAGCGATTTCACGGGCTGACCGCACGATGTTTTCTACGGTGTCGCTTCGGCTGCTTCCTCGCGCCAATGGGATCGTACAAAAGGAGCACGAATAGTCGCACCCATCCTGAACCTTCAAGAAAGTCCGGGTGCGATCGTGCATCGAATATGACGTATTGAAAGTTGAAACGTTCTCGATGTCCGACGCCAACGTGATCGGTTGTGGAGGACGAACGAAACCATCGAGCAATTCAACCAATCGGAATTTTTCGGCAGCACCAAGCACCGCGTCGACGCCGGGTATCTCTGAAATCTCTTTTGGTTTTAATTGGGCGTAACACCCGATGATCGCGACATAAGCATTTGGTGAAATTGTTCGTGCCTCGCGTACAACCTTGCGGCACTTCTTGTCGGCGTTATCGGTGACCGAACAAGTATTGATCACAAAGATGTCGGGTGTGTCGCTAAAGTCGACTTTCTGGTAGCCTTTCTCCTCGAATTTTCTCGAAATGGTCGAGGTCTCCGAGTAGTTGAGTTTGCATCCTAGCGTGTAAAAAGCGACTTTTTTCATAGCCAAGGTGCAAATTTAGCCGTTCGACGCGAAGTTTGAAATGGCGGGTCAGCCCTTCACGAGTTCACGTTCGATTGCCGCGATCTTGGCGTCCAGTTGCCGATCTACCGAAGCATAGTTTTCTGCTTTGTTCAGCTTGGTATTCACACTCACGTAGAACTTGATTTTAGGCTCGGTACCCGAGGGACGAACGGAAATCTTAGCGTTCTCCCAAGTGTAGAACTGAAGTACATCCGACTTTGGGAGCGCGAGTTTCTTCTCGCTTCCTTGAAGGAGGTTTTTCTCAATACCTGTCTTATAGTCGAGGACGCGAATGATCTTGTCGCCGGCAATGGTCATAGGAGGATTCTTCCGGAACCCTTCCATCATATTCTTGATTTGCTGTTCACCTTCTGCACCTTTTCGAACCAGGTTGATCAGTCCTTCTTTGTAGAAGCCGAATTCCTGATACATCTGGACCAACCATTGGTGTAAGGTGAATCCATCTTGGCGGGCAGCAGCAGCCATCGCAGCGAAAAATGCGCACGCCGATACAGCATCCTTATCTCGGACAAAATCGCCGACCATGTAACCATAGCTTTCTTCACCTGCCGCAACGAAGACTTTTTTTCCTTCTAGCTGCGACATCAATTCGGCGATGTACTTGAACCCGGTTAATGTATTGTGGCATTCAACGCCAAAGTGTTCCGCCATCGTGTCGACCAACTCCGTCGTTACTATCGTCTTCGCGATGTAGCGATCTTTCACCGTGGAAAGATTCTTCAAGATGAACCACATCATCAAGCTAAAGGCCTGGTTCCCGTTCAAAAGGTAGAACTCGCCTTTTTCATTCTTGATGCCAAAACCCACACGGTCGGTGTCGGGATCCGTGGCCATCACAAGGTCAGCGTTCAATGCTTGCGCCTGGTTGAGTGCCATGGTCATGGCAGATCGTTCTTCTGGGTTGGGTGAAGCTACCGTCGGAAAATTTCCGTTCGCTTCTCGTTGTTCTTCCACCACCGACACATGGGTGAACCCTAGTCTTTTCAAACACTCTGGAACCATGGTGATCCCAGCGCCGTGTAGACTTGAATAGACAATGGGGATATTCTTCTGCTTTTCGATCGCGTCCTTCCTGGGAATCAACTTGCTCACCTCGTTGTAATATGCGTTCTCAACTTCAGGTTGAACCTGCTTGATGCGGGACGGGTCGCCCTTGAATTTCACTTCGTCGAATGAGGAGATCAAGTTAACCTCGGCAATCACATTCTTGTCATGTGGTGGGACAAGTTGCGCTCCATCGTTCCAATAAGCCTTATAGCCGTTGTATTCCTTCGGGTTGTGCGATGCCGTAATGACAACACCAGACTGGCATTTCAGATATCGAATGGCAAAAGAAAGGAGTGGGGTTGGGCGGAGTTCCGGGAATAGGTGTACCGTGATGCCGTTTCCCGAAAGCACGTCGGCTGTTACCTCCGCAAATTTGCGACTGTTATTGCGACTATCGTGAGCAATGGCCACTTGAATGTCCTGACCCACGAATTGTTTTTTTAAGTAGTTCGCCATGCCTTGGGTGGCCATCCCAACGGTGTACACGTTCATGCAATTAGAACCTGTACCCATCACGCCGCGGAGCCCGCCCGTACCAAATTCTAGGTTCTTGTAGAATGAATCGATCAATAATTTCGAGTCTTGATTGCTCAACATCTGACGCACTTCATTCTTCGTTGCTTCGTCGATATTGCTCTTCAGCCATTCGTTTGCTTTTGCTTGGGCGGTCGCCAATAGGGCACTCATGTGGGTGTCGTGAGGTTTTGGGGTGTAAAGTTAATGATTCCTATGTTCCGCGAACGGAGGCATAAGGATTTGGGTGCACGGCGTGCATACCGAAAACGGAAGCCCGGTAACCTGAAGAATTTCTAGATCAAAGGTTTCCTCTCAGGGCTTGTTCGCGTTCAATGGATTCGAATAGTGCTTTGAAGTTTCCCTTGCCAAAAGAACGCGCGCCATTTCTTTCGATAATCTCGAAGAAAACTGTGGGGCGGTCTTGCACTGGCTTGGTGAAGATTTGCAGCAGGTAACCTTCCTCATCGCGATCGATCAGGATGTTCTGGTTGCGCAACGACTCGAGATCCTCTGATATTGTACCCACACGTTCGGGTATGTCGTCGTAGTAAGTTTCAGGCACGTATAGGAACTCAACTCCACGTGCGCGAAGTTCGGATACGGTATACACGATGTCGTCGGTCGCAACTGCGATGTGCTGTACGCCCGGCCCTTTGTAGAAGTCTAGATATTCTTCGATTTGTGACTTCTTTTTGCCATCTGCCGGCTCGTTGATCGGAAACTTGATGTAGCCGTTTCCATTCGAGACAACTTTGGACATGAGCGCGCTGTACTCGGTCGAGATATCCTTATCGTCGAACGTAAGCAATAGTTGGAAGCCCATGACTTTTTCGTAGAAGTCAACCCAATAATTCATCTTTCCAAGTTCCACGTTGCCAACGCAGTGGTCTACATGAAGAAGTCCGATCGGTTTGGGCTTGAACGAACTGTTCACTGTTCTGTAACCGGGCAGGAAGGCACCCTTGTAGTTTTTTCGCTCCACGAAAGTGTGAATCGTATCGCCGTACGTCTTGATTGATGCCGTGATCACCGAGCCGTCGCTGTCGGAATGCGTTTGAGGCGCAGCGGCAATTTCGGCTCCTCGTTTCACTGTCTCCTGAAAAGATTTGGTCGCATCGTCCACCCAGAGTGCCAATACCTTTACACCGTCGCCATGAATACTAACATGCTTGGCAATGGGAGTATCGGGTTGAAGTGAGGTAGTCAGAACAAATCGAATCTTGTTTTGTTTCAATACGTAAGAAACTCGGTCTTTCATGCCTGTCTCAGGCCCCGCATATGCTACCCATTCAAAACCAAAGCAATGCTGGTAGTACAGAGACGCTTGCTTGGCATTGCCAACATAGAACTCGATGTAGTCGGTCCCGTTGATCGGAAGGAAATCTTGGCTCATGACTCGTGTTACTTGTTTGGTTACAAATTTATCAAAGGAAAAGGATCCGCGAACGTTAGCAGACGATTTCATGAGCTTTGTTGCGGCAACTCAACTAATTTTAACCCATTTGGTAGGCCTATTTTTAAAATCCGATACATTTCTATAATCTTGAGGTGGAAATAATAGTACGTCTATGGACATTAAAGCACTCGATAAGTCATTGCAGGAGATTGCAAAGCGTCGCGCCGAACTCAGTAAGATCGACTACAATAACCCCAAGTATGATGAACTGGAGGAGCAGCTCCATGAAAAGGAAGATGCAGTGCAAGAAGAGTTCGGGAGTTACTTGGAAGACGTCCTTCAGAAAGTACACGACGAGCATTGCCCGGACAATGACGTCCTTTATCCGATTGCATACCTCGCTAAATCTTATCTGATCAGCGACAAAAATGAATACTCAGTGGCCGAAACGGAGGGGGTTTATGTCGAAGTCGAAGGCCAACCTGGTAAGAACACCAAGCTTGTAATAATTCCCA
This sequence comes from Cyclobacteriaceae bacterium, assembly GCA_044226945.1. Taxonomy (GTDB): domain Bacteria; phylum Bacteroidota; class Bacteroidia; order Cytophagales; family Cyclobacteriaceae; genus ELB16-189. The sequence goes on from JBGAGB010000001.1 coordinate 330,586, forward strand.
ACCCAGTTCGCATTGTTCTCAACGGAGGGAAGGAAAAACAAAAAGTACTCTGGACGAGTAAGTAAGACTTACGCGTAGCCAGTCTTCCGACGCACTTCGGCAATCATTTGACGGGCGATCACCCGCGCTTTTTCTTCTCCCACTTCAAGCTTCCTGTCCAATTCGGCCGGGTTGCTCATGTAGTAATTGAAGACTTCCCGTTCCTTGGCGTACTTCTCAACAAGTACACGGAGGAGTTCGTTTTTCGCGTGGCCGTAACCGAAGTTGCCAGCTAGATATTTTTGGCGCAACGCTTCGGTTTCTTCCGGTGAAGCTACGAGTTTATATATCGCGAACACGTTGTCTTTCGACGGGTCTTTCGGCGACTCCATCGGGGTAGAGTCAGTCACGATCGAACTAACTTGCTTCTTTAGTTCCTTCTCCGGTAAGAAGACGTCGATGATATTGTTGTACGATTTACTCATCTTCTGTCCGTCGGTACCAGGAATGGTCATCACTTCTTCGGAGATCTTCGCTTCAGGCACTACGAACGTGTCACCATACTGGTTGTTGAACGCGTTCGTAATGTCGCGGGCAATCTCCAGGTGTTGGCGTTGATCCTTACCGACAGGGACGAAGTTGGCGCTGTACATAATAATGTCAGCCGTCATCAACACAGGATATACGAAAATACCGGCGTTCACATCGGAGAGGCGATCTGCTTTTTCCTTGAAGGAGTGGGCGTTGGCCAACATCGGGTAGGGGGCCATGCAGCTCAAGTACCAGGTCAACTCGCACACTTCCGGAATTCGACTCTGACGGTAGAGCAAATTCTTATCGATGTCGAACCCGAACGCCAACCAAGCCGCAGCTACGGCCCGCACGTTGTTTTCACGAACCACTGGATCCTTGATGGTTGTCATCGAATGGAGGTCCGCAATAAAAAAGAAAGATTCATTGCCGGGGACACGCGATAATTCGATCGCAGGAATGATCGCGCCTAGGAGATTTCCCAGGTGCGGCCGTCCGCTGCTTTGGATACCCGTAAGAATTCTAGCCATATATTAATTTAACAAACAGGCGAAATACGATTAATTTTGGGACATAAATCTATGAAAGCATTCATTTTTTTATTCGCCATTTGGTCTTGTTCAGCTTGGGCTCAGAAGGCCGAGCCTCTAATTTTTAATGAGACCGTTCATGACTTTGGCAACGTGGATGAAAACGGCGGGCCCGCTGAATTTGAATTCACGTTCACCAACAACAGTGGTCGTCCAATCACCATCATCTCCGTATCGGCATCGTGCGGGTGCACAACACCCGGTTGGACGAAAGAGTCAGTCGATCCAGGAAAGAAAGGGTTTGTAAAAGCAAGCTTCAACCCCAAGGGTCGCCCGGGTTTTTTTGACAAGACCTTGGCAGTGAATACGAACTTAAATGGACCGCCAACGGTGCTGAGAATTCGTGGCAATGTGACCAACGAACAGATCGACAGCGATGTGAGTAGACTGACCGCCTCCAATGGTGTACTCAAAATGAGGGCGCCCGAAATCAACTTTGGCAAAGTCTTTATCAATAGACCAGCGGTGACACAAGAAGTCACGCTGTTTAACTCGGGAACAAAACCCGTTTCGGTCGACTCCATTCATGCACCCGCGTACATCAAGGTGGATGTGCGAGATTCAATAGGGGCGGGACAGCAAACGATCATGCGTGTTACTTACAACGCCGCACTTAAAAATCAGTATGGGTTCGGATCGGACCGGATCGAACTGATCACCGATGACGAAACCAAGCCGAGAAAATCGTTTCCTGTTTTCGCGACAGTTGAGGAGTATTTTTCGCCGCTCACCGACGAAGATGCGGATAAGGTACCTGTATTGTCTTTGGAAGCGGGCACCGTCGATTTTGGAGCAATCAATTTCGGATCAACAGTCGCTCGATCCATCAAGTTGAGGAACACAGGGAAGAAGGAACTCGTTATTCGTTTCGTGCAGTCCAATTGCCCATGCGTGGTGGTGACAATGGACAAGGACCGCGCAAAACCTGGTCAAGAAGTGAAGGTGACGTTGAGTTGGACAAGCGAGGGTAAGCGCGGCCTTCAAAACAAGGCGATCACCATTTATTCGACCGACCCTTCGAGTCCTGTTCAAAGGGTAGCGTTGACCGCTAACGTGAATTAGATCGTAAGTAAGGCTTCGGCAATTTTCTCCGAGGCATGTCCATCTCCGTAAAGACGGTCGTCGAACGCGACTTCGGTGTCCATGTGCTTTGTGACACCGGCGATGATCTTGTCTTTCGACGCACCGACAAGCGAGTTTGCACCTACATCGACCAGTTCCACCCATTCCGTTTGATCGCGCAACGTCACACAAAACTTTCCACAGAAGTAGGCCTCTTTTTGTAGGCCGCCACTGTCGGTGAGAACCATTCTGCAGGAAGACAACAACGACAACATGTCGAAATAGCCAAGCGGTGGAATCACGGTGACATTCAGCTTCAACCCTTGACTCTCCAAGTAAGACTTGGTACGAGGGTGCAAAGGGAGGATTACTCGAGTGCGAACGTTCAACTCATTTAACGCGTCGCAAATGTGCCGCAGCCTTTCAGGGTCGTTCGTGTTTTCCGCACGATGGATTGTTGCAAGCAAGAAGCTATTTTCGACCAACGCCAATTCTTCTAAAATCTTGGACCGCAACTTTGCCGTTTTTTGATAATAAAGAAGTGTGTCGAGCATCACGTCGCCCACTTGAAGAATTTTCACGGGGAAATGCTCAAATCCCTCGCGTTGCAAATTATGCACAGCTGCGTGTGTCGGACAGAATAAAACGTTGCTGATCCTATCGGTGAGAATTCGGTTTACCTCTTCGGGCATCCCCATGTCGAAGCTACGAAGGCCTGCTTCAACATGCGCCACTGGTATGTGAATCTTAGCTGCGGCCAGTGCGCCTGCCAGTGTCGAGTTTGTATCACCGTAGACGACGACTGCGTCGGGTCGGTGTTGCAGCAAATGGCGCTCGATCTGTTCCAACATCCTTCCTGTCATCGCCCCATGACCCAGATCGTGGATATCCAAGTTGATATTCGGTTTCGGGATATCCATTTCTTGGAAGAACACATCGCTCATGTTGGGGTCATAGTGCTGTCCAGTGTGAATGATCTGTTCTTCAATGCCTTTATTCAAGAGTGTGCGCGATACCGCTGCCGCCTTAATGAATTGTGGACGTGCTCCAATGATGGTCGTAACTTTCATGATCGATCGGTGATCGCTGTGCTGTTCAGGTTAGGAGAATGCCGGGATTCCCGTGATCTCATTACCTAAAATTAGCAGGTGAATATCGTGCGTCCCTTCGTATGTCACGACGGATTCCAAGTTCATCATATGGCGCATGATGGGATACTCGCCTGTGATGCCCATGCCGCCATGAATTTGACGTGCTTCGCGCGCGATCTCAAGCGCCACGTGCACGTTGTTGCGCTTGGCCATCGATATCTGCTGGGTAGTTGCCTTACCCTCGTTCATAAGCGTGCCCAATCTCCAGTTCAGCAACTGCGCCTTCGTGATTTCGGTCAGCATTTCTGCAAGCTTCTTCTGCACAAGTTGGAATGAGGCGATTGGTTTTCCGAATTGGATGCGTTCTGCAGCATAACGCCGCGCCGATTCGTAGCAGTCCATGGCGGCTCCAATTGCGCCCCAAGCGATGCCATATCGCGCTGAATCGAGACACATCAGCGGTGCGCCTAAGCCGTTTTTGCCAGGAAGCAGATTCTCTTTAGGAACCTTCACATTGTCGAACACGAGTTCACCGGTTGCACTTGCTCTGAGCGACCATTTCCCATGGGTTTCCGGCGTCGTGAAACCGGGCATGCCACGCTCGACGATCAAACCATGAATGCGGCCAGCTTCATTTTTCGCCCACACCACAGCTACGTCTGCCTTCGGTGAATTCGAGATCCACATCTTGGCGCCGTTGAGCACGTAATGATCCCCAGCGTCTTTGAAATTCGTGACCATCCCGGAAGGATTCGATCCGTGGTCCGGTTCTGTCAATCCGAAACAGCCAAGCCATTCACCTGACGCAAGCTTGGGTAAATATTTCTTGCGTTGCTCTTCGCTTCCAAATTTGTAGATCGGATACATCACGAGCGAGCCCTGCACAGATGCGGTAGAGCGCATTCCCGAATCACCGCGTTCAATCTCTTGCATGAGGATCCCGTAAGAGATGTAATCGAGCCCTCCGCCACCATATTGTTGAGGAACAGTAGGACCAAACGCGCCGATTTCGCCAAACTTTTTCACAATCTCGTAAGGGAAGTGAGCTCGCTGGGCCCAGTCCTCGATGTAGGGCGAAATCTCTTTCTTGACAAAATCTCGGATCGCGCTTCGGATGAGTTTATGTTCCTCCGTCAAAAGGCTGTCAATCGCGTAAAAGTCGGGATGATCGTAGACATCTTGTTTCAGGCTTTTCTTAACACCCGCGACAGTTGAAGAGGGATTGGCCATATACTTTGGTTATTCTGATTTTAGAACTCAAATTTACAGAATAAGTTAACAGGGAAAAGCGCAGAAAAGACCTCACCAATTCCAACATGGACGATCAAAAACTCGATCCCACAATCCTAGAACTCGTCACGAAGCTCCAGAAAAAGTACGCAGTGATGGGGCAAGACCTTTCATCTTACCTGGACGGTCTCCTGTACTCCGACTACACCAACTATTGGGAGTACATTCATCTGGATACTCTATTAAGTCTTCAGAATCCTCGCACGCAATTCAAGGATGAAAAGGTCTTCATCGTCTACCATCAAATCACCGAGCTGTATTTCAATTTAATCCTGTGGGAGATCGAGCAAGTATGTTTCAAAGAGCATCCGACGATCGAATTTTTCACCTCACGCATCGGGCGGATCAACAACTACTTCCGTCAGCTCGAGAATTCATTCTCTGTAATGCTGGAAGGGATGGAACGAGAGCAATTCCTCAAGTTCAGAATGGCATTGCTTCCAGCAAGCGGGTTTCAGTCGGCGCAATATCGCCTCATCGAAATTTGCTCAACCGACATGGTGAACCTTGTGAGCTCAGACGAACGCGACACGATCGGGCCCGTCGCTGAACTCAACTCACTGCTTGACAAGATCTATTGGCGTAAGGGCGCAACGGAGCTCTCGTCAGGAAAAGGAACGCTCACATTGGTGCAGTTTGAAGAAAAGTACATGAAGCAATTCGTGGAAAATGCGCGGCAATATCAAGACAGGAACTTGTATCAAGTTTATTTGCGCCATTTCCGAGGTAACAACGCTGCAATCGAAGTGTTGCGCGAGTTTGACTCGTTGGCGAATGTTCGGTGGCCACTTGCCCATCTCAAATCTGCCGGTCATTACCTGCACAAGGCCCCGGAAGACATCCGAGCGACCGGCGGCACGAACTGGCAAAAGTACCTCCCTCCACGCTTTCAACTCATCCAGTTCTTTCCCGCGCTTTGGTCGGAACAGGAGAGGGAGGAGTGGGGCAAGAGAATTTAGAATTTAGAATTCAGAATTCAGAATTTGGAATTACGGGTGAGGAGTTACTTGAATTCTGATTTAACCTTTGATAATCCTATTTTTGTTAGATGCTCCGGGTGCTCCGTGTTTTCGTATGGATCTGCCTTCTGAACGTGGCTAGGAATGCCGCGGCGCAGGGTGTCACTCGATTTACCTATCACGATGCCGAAAAGAAAAACCTGAAGGAGATTTTCCAAGTAAAAGATACGGTTCGAAACGTTCTCAACGGGCGATACATTTCCTATTTCCTCAATGGCAACATCGAATCGAAGGGCCAGTTCATGGATAACGAAACCACGGGCGTGTGGGAATTTTACTATGAGACGGGCAACTTAAAAATGCGTGGAATCCTACGCCAAAATTCCAACTATGGAGTTTGGGAGTATTTCTATGAGAACGGAGCCAAAAGCATGGAAGGGACCATCAATGCAAAGAATCGAGAGGGTGAATGGAAGGTGTACTATGAAAGCGGAGAACTGAAAGAGGTCGGGAACTACTTGAATAATAAGAGAGACGGGCCTTGGAAGACTTACTTCGAGGACGGTGTCGTAAAAGGTGAGATCGAATACGACCAAGACCATGGTCGTTACACCGAGTATTTTCATTCTGGGAAGGTGCTGGCCGAGGGCCCAAAATATGGGGCGCGCAACGTTGGACACTGGCGATACTTTGCCGAAGACGGAACACTCGAAAGTGAAGGCGAGTTTCTCGCGGGGAAAAAGCAAGGGGAATGGAAATATTTCTATCCATCGGGGAAGTTATCCGCCAAAGGGAAATATGTCAACGATGAAACTACTGGACAGTGGACCTATTACTTCGAGGATGGAACGACAAGCGCTACTGGTGAATTCGTCGGTGGGAAAAAGGACGGCTATTGGGTCGCCTTCAATAACAATAGCTCGGTGAAAAGCGAGATCACCTTCAAGGACGGAACCGGTGAGTACCGCGAGTTTTATTCCGATGGTAAGTTGAAAGTGAAGGGGATGGTGGTAAAGGGCGTCAACCAAGGTCGGTGGGAATACTATTTCAACGACGGGAAACTGGAAGGAGAATGCGAGTTCGAGCAAGGAAAAGGGACGTACTTCGGCTACTACCCAAGCGGAACCCTTCAGACAAAAGGTACGATCGAAAATGATCGTCGTGTCGGTACCTGGGAATTGTACGAGCAGGATGGAAAGCTATCAGGTTACTATAAACCGATCTATGAAAATAAGGTGTTAACCAACGAAATCAATTCGCTCCTCACGAAGAGTCGGATGCCCAGCAATACCCGGACTGTGAAGCGCGGGTTCAACTATTTCCAACCAAGGTTTCCCGAGTATCGTGGCGTGATCATGGAAGGAAATCCCGTGTTGAGTTTCGTAGGATCTATGCCATTTGGAATCGAGTTTTACAACCAAGAAAGGTTGGGACATGAATTCGAATTTGAGGGAATTCGAAAGCCGTTCTACACTTCCGACGCAGACGTTGTCAAGAACAAGATCTTTAAGCGTGGGTATGCGATCTCGTTACGCGAGAAGTTTTACAATCCCGTCGACTTTGGAATGTGGTACTTCGCACACGAGCTACGATTCACAAACGTCAGTCACTTTGCCAACATCGAGTTTTTAACGAGCGGCAATCTCATCACAGTAAGCGCGTCGGAACAGCGCGCCGAATATGGTGTACTTGCCGGCGCTAAGCTCATGCAACGACGCGACGCCGATGGCCTCACTATCGATGCGTATGTCGGGTATGGACTCGGATATCGGAAATTCGATGTCGACCCAATGTTTGAAAGCGTGTTCAGCAACTTGCACCAGCGCGCATTCTCGCAAACGTTCCGCTTCGGACTCAACATCGGGTTTGCTTTCTCTTTCAACAACCGGTAGCTTGCACTTCGTTTAACCCACAGGTTGAAGGATAAAAACCTTTCACCGATATGGCCACACCACGAACCGCAGAAGTCACTCTCACACCTGAAGAGGCATATTCGGAAAACTTCGAATCGGAGTTATTAAAACATCTAGACATTGCACCTGAAGACTTCGCGATCGTACCCACGAAACGCTCTATCGACGCCCGTGGTAAGAGAGTTATCGTACGCGTTCTGGTCGAGTTGCACAAGAAACCATTTGCGCCCGATATCCCTGTATTCAAGTACGAAGATGTCAGTTTACAGCCCGAGGTAATCGTGGTTGGTTCCGGCCCTGCTGGTTTGTTTGCTGCACTGCGTTTGATTGAACTAGGATATCGCCCCGTCGTGCTTGAAAGGGGAAAGGATGTTCAATCCCGCCGACGCGACTTAGCAGCCATCAACAAAGACCACGTGGTAAACTCCGAGTCTAACTATTGCTTCGGGGAAGGTGGCGCAGGTACATACTCAGATGGCAAGTTGTACACACGTTCAAAGAAACGGGGGAGCGTAGAGCGAATCCTCCAGATACTGGTTGCACATGGCGCCGCACCTGATATTTTATTCGACGCGCATCCACATATCGGCACCAACAAACTTCCAAAATTAGTGGCTGCATTGCGAGAGAAAATAATTGCCTGTGGTGGAGAGGTTCGGTTCGATGCACGCGTCTCGGATTTTATTCTGGAGGGTAGCGTCTGTAAGGGTGTGACACTCCAGGACGGAACCAAGGTGATGGGAGTGGCAGTCGTCCTCGCCACCGGGCATTCGGCCCGCGACATCTTTCAGTTGCTATATGAACGGAAAATTCTGATCGAAGCGAAACCATTCGCGCTTGGTCTTCGCATCGAGCACAGTCAGAACCTGATCGACAAGATTCAATATCACTGCGAGATCGATCGAGGACCGTACTTACCGGCCTCGTCATATTCATTGGTACAGCAAACCATGTCGGGCGGACGACAACGTGGAGTCTTCTCCTTTTGCATGTGCCCCGGTGGTTTCATTGTACCCTCTGCGACTAGTCCGGGCGAAGTCGTCGTAAACGGCATGAGCCCCTCTCGACGCGATTCTAAGTTTGCCAACTCTGGGGTGGTTGTGTCGGTCGAGTTAGAGGATCTCTTTTCCTATCGACAATATGGACCGCTGGCTGCCATGATGTTCCAGGCTGAAGTTGAAAAGAAGGCGTGCCTTGCTGCCGGTGGTCGTCAAGCAGCGCCGGCGCAACGTGTAGTCGACTTCACACGAAAAAAAGTTTCCAACTCTCTTTTGGATACTTCCTATCAGCCGGGACTCGTCTCAACCGAACTAAGCGAGGTACTTCCGGGTTTTATTACCGAAAGTTTGAAATCCGGCTTGATTCATTTTGGAGAAAAGATGAAGGGTTATTTCACTAACGATGCGCAACTGGTCGGGGTTGAGAGCCGTACCTCGTCGCCCGTGCGTGTCCCCCGCGATCCTCAGACACTTGAACATGTTCAGATTCGAGGACTGTATCCATGCGGTGAGGGCGCTGGCTACGCTGGTGGAATTGTTTCGGCCGCAATGGATGGCGAAAGAATTGCCGAAGCGATTGCCTTGCGAAAAGAAAAGTGAAACCCTTCAATGGGCTAAAAATATCTAGACACACAATGAAAAAAACTGTCATAGTTGGCGCATCGCCAAACCCAAGTAGGTATTCCTTTTTGGCGGCACAAAACCTCCAAGCCTACCAACACGAATTTGTGCCTATTGGTATCAAAAAGGCGGAGGTTTTGGGTAAGCCAATCCTGCAGATTAGCGACAAGCCAAGAATCCCTGATGTGCACACGGTAACGATGTACATTGCTCCTGAACGTCAAGTTCCGTGGTATGATTACATCTTAAGCCTTCAGCCAAAGCGAATCATATTCAATCCTGGCGCGGAGAACCCTGAATTTGAAGCGCTGGCAGAATCGAAAGGGATCGAAGCAATCGAGGCGTGTACGCTGGTCATGCTGCGAACGCGGCAGTTCTAAGTCATAACGGCTAACGATTCACCACTACTTCGTCGGACGGGTAGCTGGCAATCGCCCCAACGCACACAATCCGCCATTTTCCATCTTTCCCTTTTTCCAAGATTCTGATTTGCGAGGTTTCATCCCTCGCGACCCCGTTTTCCTTTACTCTCTGGATGTAGTGTACAAATGCGCCAGTTCCGTAGATCCGGAATTCCTTCCAATCTCGGTCGATCACAATGCCTGATTCCTGATGTGCTACGTCGATGTTCCGGTTTGAAACATGAGTCCGGAAATACTCGTCGAAATTCTTCCGAAGTGCTTCCCAACCGTCGATGAAGCTGGTCCCAGTTGAATCGGAATAGGACCAATAGACATAAGGGGCGTGGACCCAGGTGTCTTCCCAGCTTTTTCGGTCGGCGCTGAAAAAAGTGTTGGTTTCCCGTTCAATGATTGCCTTGATGGCGTTCTGCTCGGCCTGAGCAGAAACCTGTGTGCTAGCCAACGCCAACATGAGCGTTGCGAAGATTGCGGTGATTTTTGTCATATCGATGGGCAGTTTCGTAAGGTGCTAATGGAATTTAAATAAATTGAAGATCAAATGCATGACAAGACGGCCGAATTGCGCATTAAAAATTGATGATAAAAATGCCTCATTCACCGCGCTTGGCACAAACACACCCTAAACAGCAATCTCAAACCCATGGCCAAGGAAATGATCTCGATCAAGGACTTTCTCGTGAAGGAAGGAACCAATGTGAAACTCAAAGATTTTGCGACGTCGTATGAAGGGAAAGAACTGACGAAGGAAGAAGCATCGCAACTATTGGAACAAAGCCGCAAGCAACTCGCGGAAATCCAGTCTGTACTTTATGCGCACAACCGCCACAGTGTCCTCATCGTCTTCCAAGCAATGGACGCTGCGGGGAAAGATGGTGCCATCAAACACGTCATGTCAGGCTTCAATCCACAGGGTGTCAAAGTTTATAGCTTCAAGGCCCCCAACGCAGCCGAACTCGACCATCAATATCTATGGCGACATATGATCGCGTTGCCGGCACACGGGGAAATAGCCATTCACAACCGGTCTCACTATGAAAACGTCTTGGTTACGCGCGTGCATCCGGAATACATCATGGGTGAAATGCTACCGGGTGTCGAATCGGTAAAGGATGTAGACGACAAGTTCTGGGAAGCCCGATTCAAGCAGATACGCCGCTTCGAGAAGTCGCTTGCCGCAAACGGTATGATTATCATCAAGTTCTTTTTGAATGTATCCAAGAAGGAACAAAAGAAGCGATTCCTCGAGCGGATCGACGACCCGTCAAAAAACTGGAAGTTTTCGGGTAGCGACTTAAAGGAGCGAGGGTTTTGGAACGAGTATCAAAAGGCTTACGAAGATGTCTTCGAAAAGACTTCCATGGAAGATGCACCTTGGTACGTGATTCCTGCAGACGACAAGTGGTATGCGCGCTTGGCTGTTGCTACCGTTATCCTGAAAACACTCGAGAAACTCGACATGCACTACCCAAAAGTGACTGAAGCCCAAAGGAAGGACCTTGTCAAAGCACGTGAACTTCTGATGAACGAAAAATAACCGCTCGTCCTCTTTTTTGAAATTGAGCAACTCGAGTCGTTCTAAGTTCGACAGCAGGTATACGCTGTCGGCGGTGTATATCAACCCGTCCATTGACCGAAAGTTTGAAAACTGAATCGAGTTACGCGACCTCGGCGGGCGCTCCGTACTGCGTGTATCGAGCGTTCGGTTGGTAAACGATCCTGATTTGGTAGGGTGTTGTTGGAGGGATCGACTCACCAGCAAATTGATTGAGTCCCCTGCGTTTCGATCGCTTGCTTTAATCGCCAGTTGAAGGGCGTTTTGTAGTCCCTCGAACGCAACGGAGTCTGACTTCTTTTCGAAGAGGTAAGTTGCTGTTGAGCGATGGCCCAAAGGCTCCAAAACAAGACAAAAATGAGGGTGAGTAGAAGGCGCACAGAAGAAAGTTGTGCGTTTCAGGTCTACCCCAAAAAAACCGCATTTTTGTACCCGAAAACCTGATTTTTTTCAGCGAAATGTGCGGTCGAGGCGGTGGAAAAGCGTATTTTTGACGGTTTGCTAACACCCATTTATGAGCACTGAAAAAGGTGGTAAAGAAGTTAACTATTCAGCAAGTAATATCCAGGTCCTTGAAGGGCTGGAGGCGGTCCGGAAAAGACCTGCCATGTACATCGGAGACGTCTCTGTAAAAGGTCTCCACCACCTAGTCTGGGAAGTGGTCGACAACTCCATCGACGAGGCACTGGCGGGCTTCTGCGACGAGATACACGTAACAGTCAATCCCGACAACTCAATCACCGTGGAAGACAATGGCCGAGGGATTCCTACGGACATGCACGAAAAAGAAAAGCGCTCAGCGCTCGAGGTCGTCATGACTGTACTACACGCAGGCGGTAAGTTCGACAAGAACACTTACAAGGTTTCTGGTGGCCTGCACGGTGTCGGTGTATCCTGTGTGAACGCGCTCTCAGATGTGCTGCTCGCCACCGTTTACCGTGACGGTAAAATCTTTGAACAAGAATACCATCGTGGCGTTCCCCAATATCCAGTCCGCGTTAAGGGCGAATCGGACCGAAGGGGTACAACCATCCATTTCAAGCCTGATCGGGAAATTTTTCAGGTGACAGAGTACAACTTCGAGACGATAGCCACTCGCCTCCGTGAGTTGGCGTTCCTGAATCCCGGTATTAAGCTGAACCTCAAGGACTTACGGAACGTAGCCGAAAACGAAGAACCGCGGGTAGACACGTTCTTTTCGTCGGGAGGGTTGAGAGAATTCGTTGAGTACCTCGATTCGACAAAAGAGAAATTGATCGCACAACCGATCTATGTGGTGAATGAGAAGTCCGAAGTACCCGTCGAGGTGGCGCTCAGCTACAATACATCTTACGCTGAAAACTTGGTGTCGTATGTGAACAACATCAACACCCACGAGGGCGGCACACATGTGGCCGGTTTCCGCCGGGCCCTTACAAGGACATTGAAGACCTACGCGGAAAAGGAGGGACTCCTCGAAAAGGCGAAGGTCGAAGTAAGTGGCGACGACTTTAGGGAGGGACTTACGGGCGTTATTTCAGTGAAAGTTGCTGAACCACAGTTTGAGGGACAGACCAAAACCAAGTTGGGTAATTCCGAGGCGAGTGGGGCGGTGGATCAAGCAGTTGGCGAGGTGCTTCAACATTATTTGGAAGAGAATCCGCGTGAAGCAAAGTTGATCGTCAATAAGGTAATTCTTGCTGCCCAGGCGCGCATTGCAGCACGCAAGGCCCGCGAGATGGTGCAGCGCAAAAACGTGTTGACGGGTACCGGTTTGCCGGGTAAGCTTGCCGATTGCGCGAGTTCAGATGCCTCGATTTGCGAACTTTACCTCGTAGAAGGTGATTCTGCCGGTGGGTCTGCCAAACAGGGCCGCGACAGGAATTTTCAAGCTATCCTTCCCTTGAGGGGTAAGATTTTGAACGTAGAAAAGGCACAAGAACACAAGATCTACGAAAACGAGGAAATCAAGAACATGATCACGGCTCTTGGTGTCACGTTTGGGACAGCCGAAGGTGAGCGCGCCTTGAATTTAACTAAGCTTCGGTATCATAAGATCATTATCATGACCGATGCCGACGTCGACGGCAGTCACATCCGAACGTTGATATTGACTTTCTTCTTCCGCTATATGCGCGAGTTGATCGAGCAGGGCCACGTGTACATCGCGCTGCCTCCGCTCTACTTGTTGAAAAGAGGAAAAGATGAACGCTATTGCTGGACGGAAGAACAGCGATCCTTGATCATGAAGGAGATGGCGAAGGACGGCAAGGAAGAGAGTGTCAACGTGCAGCGGTATAAAGGGTTGGGCGAGATGAACCCCGAGCAATTGTGGAGCACCACGATGGACCCAGAACATCGGACCCTTAAGCAAGTAACGATCGAGTCGGCGGCCGAAGCCGACGTGTTATTTTCGATGTTAATGGGCGACGAGGTGGGACCGCGTCGAGACTTCATTGAGAAGAACGCACGCTATGCCCGCGTCGATATTTAGCAAGACTTAATACCAAGTTCATCTTCTAGAGCGGGTACGGCCCGCGAGAGGATGGTATTTTTACGGCCATGGATTCATTGGGAACACCCGATCAACTATATGCCCCCGACACCATCCGCAACCAGGTGTTGGCGAGCAATTATATCAGTCGCGACCTCAGCTGGCTCCAATTCAACTATCGCGTACTTGACCAAGCGAACGATGCAACCCGGGCGATCTTCGACCGGATGCGGTTCTTTTCCATTACCGCGTCGAACCTCGACGAGTTTTGCACCATCCGCGTAGGGTCGTTGTACAACTACATCGACTTCAACAAGGAACGCTACGATTACAGCGGACTACGCGAGGAGCCGTTTAGACAACTCCTTCTCACGGAGGTGCGGCAATTCATCACAAAGCAACATGAAACATATTTGAAGGCTCTAAAGCCTGCCTTCGCGGAAAACAATTTCGAGATACGACCGTATCACTCCCTGTCGCCTGAGTTGCTATCGATCGTCAACAGCTACTTCATCAGGACGATCTACCCGATGTTGACGCCCATGTTGTTTGATACCTACCATGCATTTCCGATCCTCAAAAATAATCGGTTGTTGCTGGGTGTTGTCACGAAAATAGCAGGAGACGGACCAACGCAACCCAAAGCCTCTTTCATCCAAGTCCCAAGCAACATCCCTCGCTTTTACGAGGTTGTGCAAGGGAACATGACATACTTTGTGCCGATCGAGGAGATCATCCGAAACAACATCCATCATTTGTTCCGAAACGTGGAGATCCAAAGTGTGACATTGTTTCGGATCAATCGGAACGGCGACTTCACCTTAGAGGAGAGTGAAGATATCGAGTCTAATTTTCTGGAGGAGCTCCGGCGCAAGTTGCAGACCCGTCGAACGGGGCGAGTGGTGCGCATGGATGTAGAAGAGAACGCGGATCCATGGATCTTGCGGGTGCTGAAAATACAGTGGGATATCGATGACCTCAACATCATTCCTATTTCACGGGAGAGCCTCATCGACTTTACTGGTCTGCTGCAGATTATCAATCATAAGAATTTCAAAGATCGGCGTGCACCGCTCCGACCACCCCGGAAGCCAGTGCTGTATCCTGAGAATGGAGACGCCAATCTGTTCGAAATTCTCAAGAAACAGGATATCCTGCTTCACCATCCATACGATTCGATGGATCCGGTGATTGAACTTTTAGAGAAGGCAGCTGAAGACCCAAAGGTTCTTTCCATCAAGATCACGATCTACCGCGTGGCCAAGGATTCTCGGATAACTTCTGCACTATTGAAGGCTGCAGAGACAGGGAAACACGTGTCGGTACTTTTCGAGGTGAAGGCCCGATTTGATGAAGAGAACAACTTGCGAGAGGCGCAGAAACTTCAACGAGCGGGCTGTTTCGTGATTTACGGATTGAGCAGCCTGAAGACCCATACGAAGTTGCTGCTGATTGTCAGAAAGGAGGACGATGACCGAGTCTATCGTTACGTGCACTTGTCGAGCGGGAACTACAATGAAGCGACGGCGCGTGTGTACACTGATGTGGGATTGCTGACGACCAACGAGATCATCGCGAATGATGTGTCAGATTTCTTTAATGTCATCACCGGACATTCTCAACCATTTGCTTATCGCAACTTGATCACGTCTCCCCGCGACATGCGGATTCAACTTTGCAACTTGGTGCGCCGTGAAGCAGAAAATGCACGCAATGGACTTCCGGCAGGTGTAATTATCAAGATGAACTCGCTGCAAGACAAGGAATTCATCGACGCCCTTTACGAGGCATCGCAAGCCGGCGTGAAGATCAATCTGATCATTCGAGGAATGTGCTGCCTTCGACCCGGTAGGAAGGGGCTGAGTGAGAATATTTCAGTCTATTCGATCGTGGGAGAATACTTGGAACACTCTCGCATCTATTACTTTCATAACAACGGTAACCCCAAGGTGTACATCGGTAGTGCCGATGCGATGGTGCGAAGCTTCGATCGGAGAATTGAATCTCTGTTCATGCTTGAGCAAGATATCCTCAAGAAGCAAGCAATGAACATCCTGCGTTACAACTTACGCGATAACGTGAATTGCTACGTGATGCGCGAGGACGGTACTTACACGAAGAAGGACTCCGCGGGGAGCCCTCCGTTCAATATCCACAAGGAATTCTACCACGTCACCCGGGAAATTATCGAGGACGTAAAACTCTTCTAGAGCGAGTTGTAGTAGGCAAGTAGCTGTTTTAGTTCATCTTCATCTTTGAACGAAATCTTCTCTTTCTTGGCGTATGCGGCAAGTTCTTCGTTCCTGTCCGGGAGAGCAGCGAGCAAAGCCTTTAGCGATTTCACTTCAACGAGGGATTTGTCGGCAATTTTTAGGTAGTAAGTGTCGGGAAGACGGCGGAATTCTGCCGGTTGGTCGCCACCGTCCAGTCCGCGACCCTTCAAGGCTGGAGTAAATTTCATGGCTTTGCGGGAGAACAGGATCACTTTGCCGCTGTCGACAAGCGTGAAATACCCATACTTTTCGAGCCCGTTTGACTCAAATTTCTCGACGTGGAATGTTATCTCTCCCAATTGAACTTTCTTGACGGTAGCACTGGCGTCGAGCACGCGAGCTTGACCGTTGTCTTGCTTGAATTCGATTAGATCTTTCCAAGCATTGTATCGAATGGGAGCGTTGCGGGTGTTGTTGGCAAACAAAATGGTTCCTTCTTGGTACGCGTCGTCTAAGTACGGCGAGCCTTTGACTTCGGTAGTCACGGCCGTAGGGTTGGTTGGCTGAACTTGTGCATGTGCGACGGAAGTTACCGTGGCTGCAAGCGCGAACAGGAGTCTAAGTGTTTTCATTTCGGGATAGTTTTGAGTCTGCAGTATATACCGACACAAAGCCCCAAAAGATGTAACCGTTAGGTCAACAAATGTAAAATGTTGTCACGTCGCGTGCGGTGTTGGGGATTTTATTCCCTGTACCGGTAATAGTCGGGGCACTCTGCGTTGTGGTGGATACCCCGTATACGAGTTCGATAGTTGAGCATGAACTCGTGTGAGCCATTCGAAAACTTGTTGAGTGATGACGACGTCCAGTCGTACGAATATGCAAAGTGGAAATTCTCGCTCAGTTTCAGGTCAATAAATGTGATGAACGAGTCGCCACTTCGAATGGAAGTTCCGACGCTAAATACTTCGTAGAAAACGAAAGCGGCATTCAGGTCGACGCTCAAAGGTTGTCCCTCTTGTGATCGAACCAGGATGGAAGGGTTGAATTGAACGTCTTTCATACCAGCAAAGGGAACGATCGTACCCGCGCGGAGGAAATAGTAACGTTTTTGCCTGATTTCGTTTAAGATACCTTCGAAAGATCCTTTTGCCACGGCACTATTGATGATAAATGGCACTGAGAAGCCAACAAACCAGTGTTTCTTGCTGAACATGACGCCGCCACCAAAGTTGGGTTTCAACTTGTTGAAAGGGGCAAACGACATGTCGTCGGGGTTCAGAAGGTCCAGTTTGCTGAAGTCGGCGCCCACGATATTGAAGCCAGCTTGTAGTCCCATCGCAAGGGTGGCATGTGGGAACCTGATTCGGTACGCGTAGCTTCCGTATACGTGCTCGTTTTTATAACTCCCAATTTCGTCGTGGTTAACCATGAGGCCGACACCTATCCTGCTTTTCAGCAATGAGGTGTGCGAGGTGAATGAGAATGTTTGAGGAGCTCCCGGAAGATTCACCCACTGATTTCGGTAAAGGGCTGTCATGCTCAACTGAACGTGACTTCCAGCGAATGCAGGGTTGATCACGAGTTCATTGAAGTAGTACTGCGTGAAAACGGGGTATTGCTGGGCCTGGGCTCTTGGCGCCAGCAACACACTTACCGCAAAAAGTAACACCCCTATAAAAAGTCTCATAGGCTTATTTCACAAGTTCAAGGTATCCGGCGAGCGGCTTCGAACCATCGCGTTTGTCGATCACATAATAGTAGGTCCCATCGGGAAGTTGAAATCCCATTGGACTTACCCCACGGTTCGAAGTCCCGTTGAAATAGATGTCTACATTATTATAGCCATCGCCTTCGTACACGAGTGTACCCGCACGGTTATAAATCTTCACGTTGTTGCCCGGAAAGTTCTCGATGCAAGCAATTGTGAAAATCTCGTTGCGGCCATCACCGTTTCTTGAAATACCATTGTATGGGCGAATTTCCGTTCCGATACTAATGTCTTTGGTCGTCGCACAGCCGAGTTCGGACACCACGGTAACTTCGTAAGTTCCAGCACCGATGTTGGGGAGGTTCGGACCCACGGTCAATGCACCATTCGCATTCCACTCAATTGATTGGATCGGCACATTACTAGCCATCACAAGGGATGCGTAGCCATTAGACGATTGGCAGCTCGCTGGGATAATCTTAAAGTCGAAGTCGGGAAACACTTGGTCTTTCGTGATTTGATCGGTGTCCGGACCTGTCGTGCACCCAGTCAACCTACTTGTAGCCGTAACGGTATAAGTACCGACAGCCAACGAGTCGACCATTTCGCCATGATAGTCGATTGACGATTTCACGCTGGCGCCCTCATACCAATTGAAGATGTAGTCCGAGGTGTTGCCATTCACAGAAGCGCTCAAGATCCCGTTGTCCATCACACAGCTTGTTACGTTTGAGACGACGACAATTTGGGGACTTGGAATTGGCGCGAGCTGCTGGATGATCGACGCCGTCGCATCTCCAAAACAGCCGGAAATTCTGTCGGTTGCCCGAACGGTATATGCACCCGTAGCCAACCCGGAGGCGCTTGGACCGCGGAAGAAGGGGGTACCTTGCACCGTCGAACCATTGTACCAGTCGAAGTTGAAGGCAGAAACGGCTCCGTTCACTGAGGCAGAGACGCCTCCATTTGCTTTCGCCGGATCGCAATTAGTAACAGGTGAATCAATGAGCGTAGCCACCGCAGGAATGATACGACCATCTATGATTGTCACTGTTTGCGGAAGCGACACACAAAAATTGTCGACAATGTCCACTGCTTGCAATGTGTACTGTCCAGCGCCGAGTCCACTCACTTGCTTTCCTGTAAGATCGACAGTCGCCTTCAACGCCGAGCCTAAGTACCAGTTGTAGCTATAGTCTAACGCGTTGTCGTTTGTCACAGCCCCAAAAATGCTCCCATCCAGGTTCACACAGTTGGTGAGGGGTGAAGCCGATGCGGTTGCCAGAACGACATTCACCTGCAATGGAACGGTATAGGTGTCTTTGGCTTGGCAGTTGTTGGTGTTGTTCGTGACACGGACCGTCCTCTGAGTGCTATTTTGTCCATTTGGGACAACGATGTTCTGGAGGTCGTTGGTGGAATTGACAACACTTCCACCGGCGGTTGGTCCATTGAACCATTCAAAAGTATAACCACTGCCGCTGGTTCCTGTCGCGGCTACGATCAACCGTCCACCTTTCGGTAGAATGCATCGTTCCGCTACCTCGAACGCTGTCAATTGAACGCCAATTGTCCCCGTGGTCATATCTTTGACGGTAAAGGCTACGTCAACTAAGCAGGCACTGGTGTTGTTTTTGGCTTGAACGAAGTAGTTGCCGGCGCCAATCGCATTCAGTGTGGCGGAAGCACTATTCTGCAACACAGTTCCACTGGCGTTGGTCCATTTGAAAGTATAGTTTGCGAGGTTTCCCGCTGCACCATCTTCTGTAATTGCAGTCACGGTGGCAGATCCATTGTTTGTCGCCAATCCGGTGAGGGGATCACAGTTCGTGAGATTGACCGTCGTCAAGCCCGAACCACCGATGTCGATCGTTACAGGGTCGGAACCAACTGTAAACGTAGCTGTCGACACGCAGCCGGTCGATGTGCCTGAGGTGTTTGTGACTCGAACAGTATAAGGTTCCGTCAACAATGCCGACACTTGTTCTCCGTTGATGCCTCCACCCACGATGGGTGCGCCCGAAGTACCGATGCCAGTGAACCATTGAAAGGTGTAGTTGTTAGGATTCGCGCCATCGGCACTCACTGTAATCGAGCCACTGCCTGCCGCACCAGAACAATTCGTATTCGCATTGATTGCAGTTGCGGCGATCACAGGGTCTGTCGTTTTCTTCAATATCTCGAGCGGTACGGGAATCGATCGACATCCGGGCGTCAAAGCATTATTTGAAACTGCAACGAATGTGTATTTCCCTGGTACGAGTGGTGTAGTCGTGGGGTAGTTCGATTGCCCTGTGACACCCACGATATGCTCGATTGCGGTTCCTGAAGGACCGGGGTCATTGGTACCCGCATAAAGGTATATGTCGTAGTCGCCTTCCACGAATCCGGGAAGGGGAGTGGGGATTAATTTCACGATCGCACTTCCATCGTTACCCGGTACGCACGTCGTGACGTCGTCTTGCGATACCAAATTGAGGTTGTGACTACTTGCGAAAGGGAGGTCGAATTCAGCTTGCTTTCCACAACCCGAATTCAAGTCGGTCGCAATCACCGTGTACACTCCAGTACTTAAGCCACTGGCAGTAGAACTGGTGACGCCGTTGTCTGTTTTGAGGACGGGACCGGCAAAGGGTGAACGGCCGAAATACCACTCGATCTTATAACCAAGTGTATTACCAGGCGAAGACACGGTGACCCCCATGACCCCATCGGTAGAATTACAATCGCTCGGGAGTTGCGTAATCGATGCATTTACTGCAATTGAAATAATCGGTGACTGATCCAACACGGTGACCGTAATCGGGGGTGCGTTGCAGAACTTGGTTTTGTGGGTTGCAACAACTGTATAATCACCAGGTCCTAAGTTGGTCAGCACGTTGCCCGTTGTAGGGAAGTCTGCGGTGGGCTTCACTGCCGTGCCTGTGTACCAAGTGTAGTTGTAGTCCGTGGGGAGGTCGGCAGAGGGTGTCGCCGTAATTTGACCGTTGTAAGGCGTACACGTCGTCACATGCTTCACCGTGCTTGAAAGGGTAGGGTTAGGAGCTGCCAAGTTGATGACAACTTTGTCGGTATCGGAACACCCTGAACTAATGTTGGTTGCAACCACTGAATAGGTGCCGGCAGTTAATCCGGAGATCGACGCATTGTTTCCGATTTTGTTAGCGGGTACGATCGATGTCCCATCATACCATTCGAATGTGAACCCTGCAGGGCCACCAACAACCGATGCGCTGGCAGTACCATTGGGTTGATTTGGATCGCAGGACGTGTTGTCTGTCCCTTTTGTTGCTGTTACAACAGCGGCAAGCGTTTGACCGACCGTCACGGTGACCGGATCGGACTTACACTTCGAAGCATTGCTGGTCGCAACTACGGTATAGTCACCGGCGGCCAAGTTGTTGATGGACGCGGTCGTGAAATCTGCCGTGGGCCGTATGCTTGGTCCGATGAACCATTCGAAAGTGTGAGCTGCGGTGGAGCCGTTCACCGTGGCGCTGGCGGTACCGGAGTTTGCATTCGAACAACTAATGTCCGTGCTGGTCGCCACCACGAGTGGTTGTGAAGTATTGTTGGGAACGGCTCGTGATTCAACCGTTTGGCAGCCTGAAAGCTTTTCAGTCACCAACACGGTATATGTCTGAGCTTTCAATCCAGTTGCAACATCGCTCACACCGATTTGCGGCGATGTGAAAATGTCATTACCCTGGTACCAGGCGAAGGTAAAAGCACTCGCTGGTTGGCCATTGCTATCAGCGATTGCTTTCAAACTTCCGTTTGGAGTGTTACAATCTGTGACAGGGGCGAGCAAGTCGATAGTCACCTTGAGCGGGCCTGTGAACAGTCCGACCACTACTTGAGCAGTATCGGAATTACACAATGCGGTTTTGTGCGTTGCAAATACGGAATATGTTCCGTCCGGGATTCCGCTATAAGTGGAACCAACAAAGTCTGGCGTGGCGTCTACAGCACCTTTGAACCAAAAGAAGTTGAAGTCGGTCGTATTTTGTGTGGCACCTAGTTGAACGTAGGCACGAACAGCGCCGTTGTCGGGTGTGCTGCTTCCAGCACATTTAGCGTTGTCCGAAACCTTTAATGCGGTAATCTTAACTGACTTTGGCTTGACAGGAGCAGAGATGATGTTGTTACCGTAATCACACTCTACAAAGTTGGTATTTGGTAAGGAAATCGGAGTGGGAATGGTACTACCATTGTCATTTAGGACGATAAATAAAGTGAACGGCGCCCCTGGTCCGCTGACTTCGGCGTTGGTGATGGCGAACTGATTCCCTGGTTTAAACTGAAGCAAGCTGACGGTAATCGTACCGAGTTTGATAGCCCCAGCTTTGGTTGGGTCACCGTTGTAAAATGTGATGGGCACATCGCCGTCGAGAATCTGGTCTCCCTTATTGGTAATTTTAAATGATACAGTGAATTTCTGGTCTGGGCACGTGGGCGGATTTATACTCAGCGAGTTGTCAACGTATGCTAAATCCGGCGAGGCATACGTGGGACATCCGAGCGAATTCAGGTATGGCGATTGGTTTAGGAACCCATTCAAGGGCCGGTTGGGGCCAGTAGTACAGCTACCAGTTGAAAAGACAAGGTGATGCTTTTGCTGACGTTTGGGAATAGTTAGATCGTCATTCACATTGACGTTGAAATAGCCGTGTTGATTCCACAGTCGACGCGCAGGCACCCACGGTTCGGCAGCTGATTTGAATACACGAACGTGGGAGAATTGCGAATAGGTGAGATCGTTGAAGTTCTTCTTTGCGGCGGCGTCACTAAATCCGCAGGGTACACACATTTCGGTGGAGCCGTCGGCATCCACATCGGCTACGATCGGGTACTCTCGGTTGGTGCGTGATACACAGTTCTGTTGGTTGTAAATTGATCCATCGGTTCCATTGATGATGTACAAGAACTGTTCGTCACGATAAACAATTTCAGACTTTCCGTCTCCGTTAAAGTCGAAGAGCGTACAACCGGTATATCCTGAAGTCTCCTCGTTGATCACTTTCCGCCAGAACAAATTCAGGTTTTCATCAAGCGCGTAAAGAAACTTTCCCGATACATACGACACGTTCATGTTGCCATCTCCATCCAAGTCCGCGATGTTGATCCGGCCGGTTCCGTTATCCCAGCCATTGGGTAGGTATGCACCGGCACTGTTGTCGAAAAACGTTTTGACTACGTTGTTGTGCACATCCCAGAAAAAGATCGTAGTGTTTTTGCCCTTGGCCACGGTCGAGCCCGAGGCGATGACATCGAGGAAGCCATCGAGGTTGTAGTCTGCCACACTCGTGGCATTGTAGTCATAGCGGATATAGTAGTTTGGAATTCGCTTCGATTCCGTCAAGCTACCATTGTCAAGTGTCCCATTCCCCAGGTTTACTGAGTAAATGATACCCCCGACAACGAGTTCTAGATCCTCGTTGCCTTCGATGTCGACAGCCACGGGACCGCCATTCAGAGTGCTCCAATTTTGGCTTTTGACCAATCGAACCCCTGTTTTTGCATCGTAGATTTCATCCTTGGCATAAAGTTCAACCTTGCCATCGCCGTTGAAGTCAGCAACGCCGAAATTAATTGGATCGCCATTGATCTTGGTCTTCCAGAGTTGAGTGGTCAGGTCGCAATTGTACGCATATAAATAGGTCGACCTTCCTTCGGTTCCAAAAGTGAATATTTCAGCACAGTTATCATTGTCGATATTCGCAATCGCTATTTCCCATTGGGGTTCGAAGGGAGCATTTAGGCTATACTTTACTGAACCATTTCGACCATCCAGTATGAACAACTTGTTCGTATAACGGTTCATGGTGATAATCTCGGGAATGCCGTCACGGTCTAAATCCCCAATGGCCATCCTGGCGAGATGATTCGTGGTTTCGTTTGGAGAACTGAAATCCAAAGTCATGGTGAACTTCGGGAATGCTGCTGGTGTGGCCTGACACTTGGCATCGTTACCGAGGAAGGTACCATCGCAGGCACCTACGTTCGCACAACTTCCGTCGTAGCAATCGATAAATCCATCACCATCGTTGTCGATCCCGTCATTGCAGATTTCAACTTGAGCTACGGCAACGAGGGAGAGGAATGTGAAAAGCAGTGAGAGAAAGGGGGTTCTTTTCATGTTCGTCAGGTTGATTTTGCGCTGATCAAAGCCAACAAGGGCAAAATCACTTATTTTTTGGGGTTATATCGTGGTTGTAACCAGTCTGTAACCTTGTATGTAATGCGGCGAACGGCAATTGTCGATGAATATACATAAAACGCCGGTCGTCGGCCAGAAAAATGCATTTTTACGCGATTTTCGTAGAAAAATGACGGTCGAAGCACGTATTATTTCGACCAAAAAACAACCAAATATTGGTCTGCAAGATTACTTCAGAATGGTGATGCTACCCGTCTTCGAGCTACCATCTCCGTCGCACCGGATAAAGTAATAGTATACGCCATCTGGTAACTGTTTGCCCTTCATAGTCCCATCCCAATCGTTTAGGTAAGGCTTCGCCTCAAAAACCTTCACACCCTTGGCGTCGAAAATGGTTACCGCGCATTGGGGAAAACTTTGAATGTTGCCCACTTGCCAAGTTGGATTTACCGCGTCGCCGTTAGGAGAGAAAAAATTAGCAGGTTTCAGGATGTTCGCCGTGTTGTCAACATTAACAGCAACTTCAACGGTAGCCTTGCCAACACATCCGTCGGTATTCTTGGCTTGGACCTCATAGGTGGTCGTCACGCTGGGTTTCGCTTTCGGCGTCCGCGTGGCAGGGAGGTCCAGCGTTTCGATGGGCGCCCACGAGTAATCTAGGAATCCATCTGTGACATCAAGTTGACTTTCTTCACCCAAGTTGATGACGTTAGGCGTGGCGGTGGCCGTGAGGTTGGGAATTGCAAATTCACTCACCGTTTGATTTACTGTGATCTGACAACCCGTAGCAGTCGTCAATTGCACCGAGTAGTTTCCGCCGGCTGTTACATTGATCGTGGGCGTTGTTGCGTTGTTGCTCCACAGGTAACTCGCAAAGTCGGGTGTGACAGCGAGTGGAAGGTTGACGCCAGGACAGAGTTTGAATATCCCGCCCGCAGTCGTGATGCTCGCTGTTGGAGCTACGGTGATCTTAATGGGTTTGCTTAAAGTCTTTTCACACGCATTACCACGATACGAAGCCGTTAATTTGACAGTGTAAGTAGCAGCGGTTGTATACGCGTGCACAGGGCTTGTGTCAGTAGAAGTTGCAGCATCTCCAAATTCCCAAGTATAATGTGCGCCGGCGTTTGCATCAAGGACCGATTGATTCGTAAATGTAACTGGCGTGTCCTTGCATGTTTCTGCTGGAGATTGGAATACGAGTGTGGGATTTGCCGCAACCAAAAAAGACGAAGCAGTTGCTTGAACTTCCGGGCAAGCGGGATACAATGTCGACTTCGCTTTAAAGTAGAACGAACCCGTTGCGTTGATCGTCAGCGACGCACTCGTTGCAGATGCAATTTGGCCGCTTCCGTCATACCATTGATAAGAAAAATTTGCGTCGTTCGGTGACGCGTGCAGCAACTTGGTGTCTCCGGCGCAAATGACGTCGGATCCGGTGAAGTTGACGTTGAATGCGGGTAGCGAGATCGTTTCCACTAGTGTCGACCCTTGTGCCGCGATACAGCCCGCAACCTTGACTGATACCTCATATCGACCCGCAAACGAGGGCTGGTAGGGACTTCGCGAGATGTTGGCTCCAGTTGCGGAGAAGCCACCAGGACCTGTCCAACTGTATTCCGTTCCCCCTGCACTTGACGCACTTAGATTGAGAGTTCCTCCCTCACAGAGGGGAGAGTTGTTGGTGAAAGAGGGGGCCGCAGCACTTCCAGTAGATATGGTCACGTCCACCACGTTCGACGTCTTCGTGCAACCATCCGAGGTAATCTCAACTTTGTGCATACCCGTCGCGGTTGGAGTGAATGAAGCCGACGTTGCTGCCCCGATGACCACGTCATCTTTCTTCCATACGTATGACGCGCCAGCAGACAGTGTTGATTGGAGTGCAAGCGGAAACGAAGAGCAGATGACCAGCGGACCGCCCGGCGTCACGGTAGGAGTGATGCAGCTCTTGTTTCGAAGAAACGATAGCTTCGACGCGGGAACACCCCGGGTGTTGTCGTCGACGCTGGCAAATGCCAGGTCTGGTTTAGCATCTCCATCAATATCTCCCACGACCACGTGGCGATTGACGTAGGTGGTTGGTTGGACCAATTTGGTCGAGAACGAAACTGTTCCCGGAGTGCTGGTATTGTTCAAGATGGTGAGCGACTTTGGGTTCGTATCTGTAATCGGACCCGTTAAAGATGCCACCACAAGATCCGCCTTTCCATCGCCATCAATGTCTCCAAGGTCTAACCCGAATGGATAGGGATCCGTGGCGATTGAAGTTGGCGCCGAGAACTGGATCGTCGAGCCGCTACTCTGATTTCGGAGTACAGAAACGCGAGAGCCTAAGAATTGTGTTACCGCAATGTCGGCTTTACCGTCACCATCGATGTCGCCCACTCGGACGTTCACGGGAGCACCCGTATTGTTAGGTGTCGTCGGAGCGATGTCTGCCTTCACCACGGTGGTGAAAATGAAATTGCCAGTCCTGCTCTCGTTTTTGTATACGTAGACATTTCCGCTCGAGGAAAGAACTTGACTCGTGATGATCTCGGGCAGTTGATCTCCATCAAGGTCTTGTATGGCAAGTCCATCCGTGCCGGTGTTGGTGGTGACAGGTACGGAAAGAGTGATCGCCGCTCCAAACGAGATCGTTGCGCCTGAGCTCGTGTTCGGTAAAATCAGGAGGTCCTTATTTTCGGTGTTTTGGTCTGTTACTATGAGTTCTGGACGACCATCGCGATCCAAGTCGGCAATCTCTACGCGCTTTGGTGACTTCCCAACGAGTGAGATACTTTGTGAGGCAAACGAAATGGTGCCCGCTGTGCTGGTATTCCTGAGGATAAACACTCGGTTACCAGGATCTGCTTCGGTGAGCACCAGCTCCTTTTTTCCATCACCGTTCAGGTCACCGCAACGGATATTCAGTGTTCGTGTAGATGCCAGGGCCGAGGTCTTTGCTGCAAACGTGAAAGATCCTGCAGTCGAAGTATTTCGATACAGGCTTACTCCGAAGATCGGTGCCGATGTTGCGCCTGAGTTGGAGCCGGCCACGTCGCTTTTGCCATCGCCATCCAAGTCGCAAAGGCAAAGGTCGTAAAGACCAGTCTCTGCGTCGAGATCTGTTTGTGTCGATAAGTTGGTCAACGCAAAGGGCGAGGTTCCCCCGAACGATAGCATGAATTGTCCGGCCGACCATCCCGTTGTGCCGACCGATGTATTGGTGACGGAGACACGATCGTAGGTTGCCCCCGACGGCGCATTGACCTCAATTGTTTGATCTGTCACGTTAGTTACCGTACCCCGCTGCGCACCGAACCAGACGACAATGTTTGCCGCATTTGTGCCAAAGTTGCTGCCGGAAAGGGTCACTTTCTGGCCGCTGGATCGCGTATTTTGGTCAACCTGAGTGATTGTCGGAACCTGACCTAAGGCCCAGGAAAACGGGATGATGACCAGGGCAAAAAGTAGAAGTGGCTTAGGTGTCATCTAGTCTTTAAATAACCGGGGAGGGTCGTTTTGTAACCCGCCTCAGTTTCATAACTCTCATTTTAATTTGAACGGTGTTCAAGACCTCTCATCGACTCTTTAGGGCAATGGAAGGATTCTGCGAATATACACCGAAATCCTATCTTGCGATTTGATATGATATGGTAACTTCCAGATTTTGACCCCTTTACGCATAGAAAGTCGGTGGATCAACGTATGATCAGTTCAATGAAGAAGATAGCTCTCTTGACTATTGTTTTCGTGTCTTTCCGTTTCTCGGATGTTTTCGCACAGGTATTGGTTGGTCCAGTGTTGGGCCCACAGGTATCGTGGGTATCATTCGATCATAAAGAGAGCAAGGCACTTTACCGGCAAACACCAGTCTATGGCTTTCATGCGGGTCTGGGACTTTCCTTTCGAGTGCATAAACGATTTTTTCTCCATTCAGCGTTTCTATATTCCACCAAGGGGAAGAAGCTAGAAGGAACTCAAGATGCATTGCTCAACTTCAAGAGTAATTATCACTACATCGACGTACCCTTAGTTTATACGGTTGAGTTCCTTCACAAACTAGGTAAGACGAAGCAGTACAAGTTCTTTTTTGGTATTGGACCCAATGTCAGTTATTGGCTGGGTGGCAAAGGTTACCTTGAGAACACGCAGCTGAGTGAGATCTTGGTGAATCACATCGACTACAAGATCGTATACGACCGTTCTGAAAATGGTTACAACGAGAGTCAAATGAACGTGAATCGCGCCAACCGCCTACAGCTTGGATTGAACATCGCGGCAGGTTTTGTGTTCGAGCCGCTGGGATATCAAAAGATCATGCTCACGATTCGGTACGAAGCGGGCCATAGCTTCTTAAGTCCCGATGAGCCCGGTACATTCCGTCAAACGAACGAGTTTAAAGATGACTTGCGCGTTCGCATCCAGGGCTTGCGCATCAGTACTTCATATTTGTTCGATTTAAAAACCGACGAGCGGAAGAAGGGTAAGAGCACGATCAACAAGAAGAAGCTCAAGTAAAGTGGGTCATGCCACTTCCGCATTTTCCATTTCAGGAACGTGCGTGATACTCTTTGTCCAGGCGAGCTTTCGGAATATCTCTGCGCTCGGCCGCTTGCGTCGATCTAAAGTGGCGGGGTCACATTCATATAGGCCAAACCGCATCGAAGGGCCAAGGTGCCACTCAAAGTTATCCCACGTACTCCACCAAAAGTATCCCCTGATATCAACGCCATCGCGCAACGCCGTGTGAACAATCTGGGCGTACTCGCCTATTGCTTTTTGCCTGAGTTGATCCGACGCATCGCATACGCCACTCTCGGTAATAATGATTGGCTTTCGATACTTGTTCCAATAACGATCAATGCACGCTCTCAAGCCTTCAGGATGATATTCCCAGATGTCGTCGTGCACTTTCCCCAAAGCCTTTATCTTGTCTGGCGTTTCGAGCCACGTAATCGGGAGCGGATCATGAGAGATGCGTGCGTAGTAACTCATTCCAAAGAAATCTACTTTTTCGAAATGACTAGGAATGAAATCCATGAACCACCAGTCGCTCACTTTTGCTGAAAACCAACCGATGACGTTTTCTTGAGAAAACACGACGCAGTTATGAGATATTCCGACAGGCTGATCTGGGCGCCGTGCATGTAAGTAGTCGTAAACTTGGTCGTGGGCTTTGCCCATGTTGCGTACCACTACCGCGGCCTTCACTGGGTGCTTTCGGAAAGGAGGGAAGAAGCCAGTAACCCAACCAAAACTTGCGTAAACGTTTGGCTCGTTGAAAGTATTCCAGTGACTGACATAATCACCGAAGGTACGTTCCACCTTTCGACAGAAGTCGACCCACAGTTCGATGTTCCTTTCATCTTCCCAGCCGCCTCTTTCGGCAAACCACCTCGGGTTGGTAAAGTGATGGAGCACCATCATGATTTTCACGCCGCTTTTGGTGAGGGTAGTCAAGAACTCCCGATACGATTCAACGGCCTGTGGATCCAGCTCACCCATGGGCGCGCGTTGGAGTTTGCTCCACATCAGGCTCATTCTATAATGTGGGGCGAGCGATGCGATAATGGCTGCATCCTGTTCTGTTCTTAGTTCGTGATCGGTTGTTCGATCGAAGATGGCCCCATCCTTTGCGCGCACCCCTTGCCAGTCATGATCGAACGCGGTTTCTATTTGAGTGGCAGCGGTACTCGTACCGAACATGAAGTCGCTGGGGAACAGCAGTTCCATACTACTTTAAATCGGCTTTTGCTTGTAGATAACCTCGTTGTTCTTCTTCCCAGCGTTCCCAAGCTGTTTGAAGTTCTTGAACGTCGGTTTCCAAGCATGGGTACTTGTCTGGGTGAGGCACACGAGGCTGATGTCCTGCTGCCATGGCTGCGCTGGTCACGCCTCCGCTCCACTCGAAATGACCCGGGTCGTACGGATGACGCCAGCGACCGCCCCACCGAAGCCCTAGCTTCTCACCAACTTGCCCCACCTTTCGCCAGACGGCTTCGTTGTGCCACGAAGGGATGCAGTCGATAATCGGAACGACGTCCACAGCGAGGCCGTATTGATGTTTCGATTTTCCGCCGCTGGATCGCGTATAGATCTTCCCGAGCCCTTTGTACTCGTTTTGTTTGGCAACCGTGCGATATGTTTCAACCACCGCGAGTTGAATTCCTTTCGCACGGCACCCGGCGATCAGTTCGATCACCTTGTCTCGGAAGTACGGATGGAGGGCCGACAGATCTGCGATCATAGGCATGTCGCCCCTATTCTTACCGAACGTAAAGTTCTCCACCGTTTTCCAACGCTGCCAAATATCTATGGTGTCTGGTTCCGATTTCGGTTCCTGCGCGGACTCAACTAAGAAACTTCTCTGGAGTCGTTGGATCACGCGCACGTGACTATCGGACCAGGGGCCGTTGAGGTCTTGTGCGACACTGTTTGTCAGGAGGCCAAGAAAAAATACCGTTAGCCAAGTCGGGCGCATGTTCACGCAAAAAGTAACGCCAAAAATAAGAAAAACCTTTGATGCAAACTTTGACCCTGCACGCCTTCTTGCGAAGTTCACGCCTTGATAACATTAACAACAACACCGCTTGACTGAACGACTTGAACCGATCCATGAACTTGTGGAATTTCTGGGGCAGTATATTACTGAAGCCCGCCGTACGACCATCGATCGGGTGTTATCGCTCAGAACCCGTTACCTGACCCTTGTGTTAGAGGACATTTATCAATCGCAAAATGCAAGCGCAGCAGTGAGAACATGTGAATGCATGGGGTTGCAAGACTTGCACATCATTGAAACCAACAGCCGATATGGTACGAATAAGAAGGTGTTGATGGGTTCAAATAAGTGGATGAACCTCATTCGTTATAACAGTAAGAGTAAAAAGGAAAGCAACATTGCGAATTGCTATCAGCACTTGAAGGATTCGGGGTATCGAATATTGGCAACTCACCCGGCGGCCGGAATATCTATCGACGAGGTTCCGATTGATTCCAAAGTGGCCATCGTGATGGGCAATGAACTTCATGGAATTTCCCCATACGCGTTAGAGCATGCAGATGAGACGGTCCGAATTCCAATGTTCGGGTTTACCGAAAGTATGAACATCTCGGTGAGTGCGGCGCTTTGTGTTCGCTCGCTCGTGACGCGCATCAGGGTCTCGGATGTTCCGTGGACGCTCACCGATCGAGAGAAAGACACACTCCGATTAGACTGGTATCGAAAGAGCCTGAAGAATCCTGCGGCAATGGAAAGAGAGTTCTGGAAGAAACGCTCAACCACCAACGAGTAAGGGATTTTTTCGCTATTCTCCTTAAATTTAGGGGAGCTTTAATCTACACTTATGTGGAGACGGATTCGGTGGTGGAGCATCACGACAGTTATCGCAGCGATTCTCTTACTGATAGCGACCAATATTTGGGTCGTGTACAGCACCATGGATCGGGTCTATTCGGAAACGGATTCACTACCCGCAAACGATGTAGCTGTGGTGATGGGGACATCCAGCAAGTTGATTGACGGCAATCCAAATCCATTTTTTGAGCACAGAATAAAAACTGCTGTTGGGCTTTATCGGGCTGGGAAAGCCCGTCACTTCATCCTTAGCGGTGACAATAGGACTCGTTACTACAACGAGCCCGTCGAAATGAAAAAAGCGATGGTGAAGGCCGGTGTTCCCGACAGCGTGATCACGCTCGATTACGCTGGGTTGCGGACCTTGGACACGATTGTACGGTGCAAAGAGATCTTTGGCCAAGACCAAGTCACTATCATCACTCAGCCATTTCATTGCTACAGGGCGTTGTTTATTAGCAACTATTATGAGATGAATGCTGTTGCTGTGAAGACCGAAGACCCCAACCCTGAGCCGGGTAGTCGTGTCTATGTGAGGGAATACTTCGCCCGTGCGATGGCTGTCCTCGATTTGTACGTCTTCAAGACTTCTCCCCGTCATATGGGGGAGAAGGAGCCACTGAATAGGTAACAAATTGTCAGGAAAACCATCCGGGGCACCTTGCGTTAATTAGTTAAATTTGCCCCAGAATACCACGTTTGTGACGAGCGCCCTGAGGATTCGGATAGTTGGCCTAATCTTTTTCTTTGTTGGATTGTTGTCCCCCGGGATTTCCCTGGCGCAGGAAACGATTGTGCAAGGGAAAGTGACCGACGCCAATTCTGGCGACCCCATTCCATTTGTTAACGTCGTCTTTCGCGGCACGACGATCGGTACGACCACCGACTTCGATGGAAACTTTCTGGTGAAAACGCATCAGCGGGTTGATTCACTTGTCGCTTCCTATGTGGGGTACCGCGTTCGATCGAAGGCCATCGTGCCAGGTACTAAACAAACCGTCAACTTTCAATTGGTAGAAGACGTCACGAAGCTCCAAGAGGTCGTGATTCATGCCGGAGAGAACCCGGCTTTTGAGATTTTGAGGCGCGTCGTCCGAAACAAGAACACCAATGATAAACGCCGCCTCACAGCATACGAGTACGACACCTATACAAAGATTGAAATAGACGTCGACAACATTTCCGATCAACTTCGTGAGAAGAAATTCATGCAGAAGATCGCACAAGTGCTCGACAGTGTAGACCGCATTGCAGGCGAAGATGGCAAGCCGATTCTCCCATTAATGATTTCTGAAAGCGTCTCAAAAGTGTATTACCGCGACAACCCATCGCTCAAGACGGAGATACTCCAAAAGAACAAGATCAACGGCGTAGGGATGGAGGATGGAACACTCATCCAGCAAATGGTTGGAGGCTCATTCCAAGAGTACAACTTCTATCAAAACTGGTTGAATATCCTGAGCAAGGAATTTGTTTCTCCGATTGCCGATGGATGGCGACTCTATTACGAATACGACTTCACCGACAGTGCCTACATCGGATCCGACTTCTGCTACCGACTCGATTTTTTCCCCAAGAGTCCCCAGGAGCTTGCATTCTCGGGAACGATGTGGATCACCAAGGAGGGTTACGCCTTGCGTCAAATCGATGCAACTATGGGCAAACAGGCAAACATCAACTTTGTCGAGAAGTTGAAAATCCAACAGGAGTTGGAAAAAACTTCCGAGGGGGCGTGGCTGCCAGTCAAGAATCGTGTGCTAATCGACGTGGGTGAAATCACGAGTGCATCTGCAGGTATGCTCGCGAAGTTTTATACCAGCAACAAGAACGTCGTAGTAAACAAGCCTCGGGAAGTGTCATTTTATGAACGCCCAATTCAAATCAAGGAAGACGCCCGCATGTTTCAGGACGAAAAGTACTGGGACACCCTTCGCCACGAACCTCTGTCGACCACCGAGCAGAACGTATACCGGATGATCGACACGCTGAGGAGCATTCCTGTCGTGAAGACCTATACCGAGATTATTAAGGTTGCCCTCGATGGATACATCACAGCTGGAAAGGTGGATATTGGTCCCTACCTCAGTTCGATTGCTTGGAATAATATCGAAGGTCTTCGGTTGCAGGCCGGATTCAAGACCAACTACGCGTTCAGCAAGAAATTCGTTCTCGGGGCACAAGTTGGATACGGTTTCACGGACCAGCGTGTGAAGTACCTGGCATCAGTTACTCACATCCTTTCGCGCGACAAATGGACGACGTGGAGTTTTCGTGCTCGGAGCGACCTTGTCCGATTAGGTGTAGACGACGAAAACCTTGCCGACAACCCAATCTTCCTTGCAGGCTTAAGATGGGGATATTTCAGGCGTGGGTATTACATGAATGAATACCGTGCTGCTTTCCAGCGAGAACTCTTTAAAGGATTCTCGCAGAAGGTGTCATTTAAACATTTTACGTTTAACCCGACCTATAACTTTGGGTACCTGGAAAACCCGTCCGATCTGAATTCCCCAATTCACGATACGTTTCAGACGACCGAAGTGACGCTCGAATCGCGGTACGCCCGCGACGAAGTGTTCCTGCAAGACGACAACGAGCGATTCATGGCGTGAAGGGCGTGTTTGGGAGCGACTTTGAGTACGACAAACTTCGATTTAGCCTGTTCAAGCGAATTAAGACCGGGCCACTCGGGGTCGGTTACGCAACCGTAACGGGTGAATATATCTTCAATACGTTGCCGTATCCGCTCTTGGCGCTCCACCTTGGAAATCAAACCCCGATCTATTCATCGATCACTTACAACTTGATGAATTACGGCGAGTTTGTGAGCGACCACTACGTCTCGTTGCAGTACCGGCAATATTTGGAAGGCTTTCTCTTGAATCGAATCCCTCTGATTCAAAAGCTAAACTGGCGACTGCTGGGCACCGCGAACGTGATCATGGGTGGGATGCGTCAATCGAACCGCGACCTGATTTCGGCGACCACGCCGTCTGGTTCAGAGACCCTGCGGGCGGGAGCCTTTACCAACGGCAAACCCTACATTGAACTTGGGTATGGCGTGGAGAATATCTTCAAGTTTTTCCGGGTCGACTTCGTGCATCGAATCACGTACCTCGACAACCCCGGTGCGCGGCGGTTTGGTGTCCTTTTTACCGCACAGCTCCAACTTTAATCAGGCAGCACACGTCGCGTCGTTTGCTATATTTGCAGCCTCATAATTTTTAGTCATGAACCAGATCAAGATCTCGTTGCCTGATGGATCGGTGCGAGAATTTCCCTCCGGCGTTTCCGGAATGGAAATCGCCAAGAGCATCAGTGAAGGGTTGGCCCGCAACGCCCTCGCCATTGAAGTGAACCAAGAAATTTGGGACCTGTCCCGAACGATCACCACCGATGCGGCTGTCAAGATCTTGACCTGGAACGACTCCGGCGGCAAGTACGCATTTTGGCACTCTTCTGCCCACTTGATGGCCGAAGCGATCGAGGCGCTTTACCCTGGAACTAAGTTTGGAATCGGGCCGCCTATCGAAAATGGATACTATTACGACATTGACTTAGGTGGACGCCCTTTTGGGGAGGAAGACTTGGCGGCAATCGAGAAGAAGATGGTCGAGCTTGCGAAAGCAGCCAACCCGTACGTCCGCAAGGAAGTGTCTAAGAAGGACGCGATCCAATACTTCACCGAGAAGAATGATCCATACAAGTTGGAGTTGATCGACGGACTGCAGGATGGTTCGATCACGTTTTACCAGCAAGGGAATTTTACCGACCTCTGCCGAGGCCCGCACATTCCGAACACCAGCTTTATCAAGGCAGTGAAGCTTACAAACGTGGCTGGCGCTTATTGGAGGGGAGACGAGAAAAATAAGATGCTGACGCGCATCTATGGTATCACTTTTCCCAAGCAAAAGGAACTCGACGACTATCTTCATTTGATTGAGGAGGCGAAGAAGCGCGACCATCGCAAACTAGGGAAGGAACTTGAACTGTTCGCTTTCTCCGAAAATGTAGGGATGGGCCTGCCACTGTGGTTGCCAAAAGGCACTATCCTCCGTGAGCGCCTCGAACAATTCATGCGCCGCGCGCAGATCAAGGCTGGGTACGACCCCGTGGTGACACCGCACATCGGTGGGAAAAACCTCTATATCACATCTGGTCACTACGAAAAGTATGGGAAGGACTCATTCCAACCCATCCGTACACCAGATGAGGGCGAAGAGTTCTTGCTGAAACCGATGAACTGTCCGCACCACTGCGAGATATATAAAGTCCGCCCGCGATCATACAGGGAATTGCCTGTTCGATTGGCGGAGTTTGGAACGGTTTACCGATACGAACAAAGTGGAGAGCTTCATGGATTGACCAGGGTGCGCGGTTTCACGCAAGACGACGCACATATCTTCTGTCGACCGGACCAGGTGAAAGACGAATTCATCAAGGTGATTGACCTAGTTCTGCATGTGTTCCGTTCTTTGGGATTCGAGCACTACACCGCACAGGTGTCATTGCGTGACAAGTCCAATGCTGCAAAATATATCGGCGATACGGCGCTCTGGGACCTGGCGGAAAGGCAAATCCAGGAGGCGGCTGACGAAAGAGGACTGAAGACCGTGGCGGTGGCGGGGGAGGCAGCTTTTTACGGCCCGAAGCTAGACTTCATGGTGAAAGATGCCCTTGGACGCCAGTGGCAGTTAGGGACTATCCAGGTAGACTATGTATTACCTGAAAGGTTCCAACTTGAGTACGTGGGCTCCGACAATCAGAAGCACCGCCCTGTAA
This sequence comes from Cyclobacteriaceae bacterium, assembly GCA_044226945.1. GTDB lineage: Bacteria > Bacteroidota > Bacteroidia > Cytophagales > Cyclobacteriaceae > ELB16-189. The sequence continues at coordinate 366,278 of JBGAGB010000001.1, forward strand.
TGATCCACCGTGCACCGTTTGGTTCTTTGGAAAGATTCGTGGCAGTGTTGATTGAACATTGCGCGGGGAACTTCCCGCTGTGGTTGGCGCCGGAGCAGATCGCTGTCCTTCCGATTTCGGAGCGCTTCAATGACTACGCGCATGAGGTTCTTAACGTGTTGAAAGCCAAGGATGTGCGGGGATTCGTAGATGACCGAGATGAAAAGGTTAACCGCAAGATTCGCGACTCAGAAGTTCGCAAGGTTCCGTTTATGTTGATCGTAGGCGAAAAGGAAGTGGCGCAGCGACAGGTGTCGGTACGCCGCCATGGATCGGCCGATCAGGGTGTGGTGGGACTGGAGGATTTCGTGGCCCAGTATGGTGCCGAATTCGCGCTTCCGGGCGTTTAGGGGGTTCAGGAAAACCTGACACTCTGACGTCAGAGCACTTGCATAAAGTGAAAATATATCGATATTTGCAGCCTGTTTGTCAAAATGCCCTCAATATGGGGTTTTGACAGGCTTAAGATGTTAAACGTAAACCCAGTAGGTGGCAATTTTTTCAGGAAACAATAGTGGTAACAGTAGGCCCCCCGGCGGCGGCGGCCGGCCTTTTGGTAGGGGATTTAGGCCTCGAGTTGTGGAAGAACCTTATCGCGTCAACGAGCGGATCACAGCGCCTCGTGTTCGCGTCGTAGGGGAGAACATTAAGGTCGACGTCTACCCGACAGCGGTGGCGATTCGGCTGGCACAAGAACAAGGTCTGGACTTGGTAGAGATTTCTCCCAATGCAGACCCGCCAGTGTGCAAGGTGATTGACTACTCCAAGTTCAAGTACGAACAGAAGAAGAAGCAAAAGGAGATCAAAGCCAACGCCCAGAAGACTGTTGTGAAGGAGATTCGTTTTGGTCCCAACACGGATGATCACGACTTCAACTTCAAGGTGAAGCACGCGGTCAATTTCTTGAAAGAGGGTTCGAAGGTGAAGTCCTACGTGCACTTCGCCGGTCGATCGATCGTGTATAAGGAACGTGGTGAAATCCTCTTGCTCCGATTCGCGCAAGCGTTGGAGGAGTTCGGGAAAGTGGAACAGATGCCGCACTTGGAAGGAAAGCGGATGTTCCTGTTGATCGCCCCTAAGGGGAAGAAGTAGTAATTGAATTTTAAACGGAAAGATAGATGCCTAAGCTGAAGACCAAGTCAGGTGCGAAGAAACGGTTCAAGATGACCGGTACAGGTAAGATCAAGCGCAAAAGCGCCTTCAAGAACCATATCCTGACCAAGAAAGAAACAAAACAAAAAAGAAGGCTGAGCCAGAAGTCAGTAGTGAGCAAAGCCGACGAACGCAACATTAAGCTGATGTTCCCTTACGGGATCTAAGCCGAGAGCTTGGTTTTTTCCGGGAGCCATCACAGAAGTCCCGGTTCATGTGTAACCCGGTTCCTGGCCCGCTAAGTCCCCAGCAATGAGGGCGCCAGTAGCCAAAAAATGAAGTAATATGCCTCGTTCAGTGAACAGTGTAGCTTCGAGAAAACGCCGCAAACGCGTACTCGAACTGGCCAAAGGTTTCTTCGGCCGCAAAAAGAATGTGTGGACAGTCGCTAAAAACGCTGTCGAAAAAGGTCTCGTGTACGCCTACCGTGACCGGAAAGCTAAAAAACGTGACTACCGTGCCCTCTGGATCGCCCGTATCAATGCTGGCGCTCGTGTTCATGGTCTGTCGTACTCAGAATTGATGGGTAAATTGAAAAAGGCTGGTGTGGACCTCAACCGTAAAGTGTTGGCCGACCTAGCGATGAACCACCCTCAGGCGTTTGAAGCCATCATCAAGAAGGTGAAGTAGTATTCAAAACCTTAAAGGACAGAGGCTGTTTCAATTGGGACAGCCTCTTTTTTTTGTCTCCCGGTTGTAATTTTGTGCCATGGCTAGGTCGAAAAAGATATTCCTGCTTTTATCCGTCATTTTTCTTACGATCGTCGGGTTCGTTTCGTACGACATCGCACGCCGTACAACCTTCCCCGGTTCGAAACCCCAACTGCCTGAACGCATCAAGGAACAGTTCCAATCGAAACCGAAAGCCGATAGTGACTCCATTCCGCCCATTCGACGGTAAATTCCGTTCATTTGTGGCGATTTTTGAAAGAAAATCGGTTGCGCTTTTGCGAAAATCCTCGATCCTGATACCTTAGTTCCAGATTAAAGCCAACTATAGACAAGAAAATCCCCCGGGGTCTAGGACCTTGGGGGATTTTCCTTTTAGAGCGTTCCAGTCGTCGCTGCTTTCTGTTGTTTCGGCGGCTCCAATTGAAATTCAACCAGGACGCGTTGGCGACCGCAGACCCTGAGATTACCTTGGTATCAGATTAAAGCCAACTATAGACAGAAGAATCCCCTGGGGTCAAGGACTTTGGGGGATTCTTTTTTTATACCCCTTTGTTGGGGACTCGCGCCGGTTCGGAGATTTTCACTTCGCTTTTGGCCATTCTTCAATCACTCCTTGTCGCTATATTGGTTACGGTGTTGAAATCAGGAGCGAACCGCCTGGATTCAAATTTGCAAACCCGAACCCCACCTATGATGCTCACCCGCATTCGTAACCTCACTCTATATTTGGCTATCTTCTTGTTCACGTTCGATCGTTGCGCCTATAATGATATCAAGGCCGACGTGGACTGCGACCAATCGACGCTCGCGATCCAACTGGACACGAAGAGCGATGTCTCTAGCTGCAGGGCGATCGATGGTGCGATTACCGTGTCTGCCACCGGCGGAACGGAGCCTTACGATTTCAACATCAACGGCGGCGAATACCAAACCAATAACACCTTCACCAACCTAGGCCCTGGTCTCTACACGGTCCGAGTCAAGGATAAAAACAGCTGCTGGCGGGAATTGGAAGTTACCATCGCGGCTGCCGGATCGACACTCGATGCTACCGTCGCTACCACTTCCGATAGCGAATGCTCTACCGACAACGGAACGGCTACAGTGGCAGCCACTGGAGGGAAGGCGCCGTATCAATTTCAAGTCGACTCAAAAGGCTTCGGTCCCTCGAACACGTTTACCGGCTTGAAAGAGGGGCAGCACGTCGTGGTCGTGAAGGACGACGAGGGTTGCCAGCGCACCATCGGAATTACTATCGCGCATGGAAACACGGGGGTTTCGTACTCATCGCAGGTGAAGGCCATCATCACCACTAATTGCGCGCTTTCGGGCTGCCACGATGCCGGCTCGGGAACCCGGAACTGGACCACCTACCAAAATGTGAAATCTAACGCTTCGAACATCAAGTTGAGAGTGGTCAATCGGAGTATGCCACCTTCAACTTCAATGTCGCAAGCAGATATTGACTTGATTAGATGTTGGGTGGATGATGGAGCCAACAATAATTAAGAATTGAGAATTCAAAATTTAGAATTTAGAATTAGCTATGAAAAAAGTATTGGTTTTGCTTTTGTTGGGAGTTGGGCCAGGGGGTAGTGTGTTTGCGCAGAAATATGTGGCGGAGAAGTCCATGATATCTTTCTTTTCGCATGCGCCGCTCGAAGATATCTTGGCGGAGAACACGAAAGCTGTATCCATTTTCAACACTGCAACAGGTGATATCGCCTTCGCCGTCACGATGAAGGAGTTTAGGTTCGCGAAGTCATTGATGCAGCAGCACTTCAATGAGAAGTATGTGGAGTCAGAGAAGTTTCCCAAGGCGACCTTTTCGGGAAAGATCACGGGTTTTGATATGAGTGCTGGTGGCGTTCAGAATGCAAGAGCCCAAGGTAAGATGACCATTCATGGGGTCACGCGGGAAATCGACGTACCTGGTACAGTGGAAGTCGTCAATAACAAGGTATCAGTAAAAGCTAAGTTCATGATAAAGGTGGCAGACTATAACATCGAAATCCCCACCTTAGTCTTCAAGAATATCGCCGAAGAGGTTGAAGTAACAGTTGACTTTACTTTTAAACCCAACTAGCACTCACACCCCGCCTATGAAACCACTGCTACCCCTCACCATTTTCCTGTTCTCAACCAGTTTCGCAATCGCCCAAGACGATTTGTTGAATGAATTGGAGAAGAGTCAAAAACCTGAAGTTGAATACATCGAGCAAACTTTTAAGGGTACGCGTCTGGTGAATGGTCAGTCGGTCGAAACGAAAGGGAAAGGTGAGCTCGAGTTTATCTTCGCGCATCGGTTTGGACCCATGAGCGGCGGCGCGTATGAACTCTTTGGATTGGATCAGGCATACGTCCGCCTCGGGTTGGAATACGGTGTCACCGATCGCCTCGGGTTTGGTTTCGGACGGAACTCGGTCGACAAAACGATGGACGCTTACGGTCGGTGGAAACTCTTGAGGCAAAGTCGTGGTGCGCGTGTCATGCCCGTGACGGTAACTGCGTTTGGGCAAGCGGCGATCAAAATGTCCCCAAGAAAAGAAGATGACCCGACGGGAACATTGACCACAGTAAACAGGCTTTCATATACAGCTCAGCTCCTCATTGCGAGGAAGTTCAACCAAAAGCTCTCTTTCCAATTGATGCCAACTTTCGTGCACAGGAACAGGGTGGATAAGAGTATCGATCAAAACGATCAAATTGCCATCGGCGCGGGCGGCAGGTGGAAGGTGACGAGGAGCGTCGCGTTGACGACCGAATACTATTACCGGCTTAACACGCCTGCGGGTAATCCCTATCGCGATGTATTGGGATTCGGGATAGACATTGAAACCGGCGGCCACGTCTTCCAGCTGGTGTTGACCAACACCCGAGGACTCACAGAACGAGCTTGGCTCACCGAGACCACAGGCGATTTTTTCAAAGGTGACATTCACCTTGGATTCAACATTACACGCACTTTTCAAATCGCGAAACCCAAGTAAGGGACCAAGCTAAAAAAACCTCGGCGCGTGTCTCAAAGTATTTTTACTTTTGGCCTTCATTAAAAGGTCCAAGAAGGTTGCTACTCGGTTCGATCATCGCCTACCTCGCGGTTACAATTCTGATCGGTTATTGGGCTTCGAGCCGAGTCAAGACTTCCGGTGACTTCATGCTCGCGGGACGAAGTCTCCCCATTTTGCTCAGTGCCTCTGCTTTGTTTGCCACTTGGTTTGGGTCGGAAACGGTCTTCGGTGCCTCGTCAGAATTCTTAAGGGGAGGTCTTTTTGCAGTCATTGAAGACCCGTTTGGGGCGGCGCTGTGTCTCGTCTTATTCGGCCTCTTCTTCGCCCGAAAGCTGTATAACATGAATTTGCTCACCCTGGGCGATTTCTTCGAAGTGAGGTTTGGCAAGCGTACCGAACTTGTGGCGAGTGCCTTTCTTGCACCGCCATACGCAGGCTATATCGCCGCACAGCTCGTGGCGATGGGACTGATCCTCCAGGTGGTCGCCGGTTTGGAGCTTTGGCACGGTGTGGTCATCAGCGCGCTAGTTGTCACATTTTACACCTACATCGGAGGAATGTGGGCAATTTCCATTACAGACTTTTTTCAAAGCATCGTCATCATCATCGGACTGGTAGTGTTGGCGGTGGTACTGAGTGTCAAGGCTGGTGGAGTCATGACTGTCTTACAAGATGTCCCCCAAACCAACTTCAAGTTCTTGCCCGAGGCCAACGGACGAGAAATAGTGACGTGGCTTGCGGCTTGGTCGGTGCTCGGCTTGGGATCACTTCCTTCCCAAGATGTGTTTCAGCGAGCGATGTCATCGGGGTCGGCAAACACCGCCGTGCGTTCGTGCTATATCGCAGCGGCCTTGTACCTGACGGTGGCGATGCTTCCGCTGTTCATCAGTCTGTGTACCAAGCACCTGTATCCCGGTCAGGCAGACGATGCACAGCTCGCGTTACCAAACATGGTGATGGCACATACTGGGATTTTCGTACAGGTACTTTTCTTCGGTTCGTTGCTGTCGGCTATCATGAGCACGACCAGTTCGGCCATCCTTGCGCCTGCGGCGATATTAGCTGAGAACCTGGTCCGCCCCCTGTCGAAGAAGGCATTCAGCGACAAGCAAATGTTGATGTTGACGAGGGTGTGTGTGTTGCTGTTCGCCGTGATTGCCACGGTGATGGCATGCCTTCGAAGCAATATTTACGAATTGGTGGGCGAATCAAGTGTGTTGAGTCTTGTGTCTTTGTTTGTCCCACTTGTTTTTGGTCTTTACTGGAAGCGTGCGAATAGTGTCGGCGCGGTGGCTTCCATCATTGGAGGGGCCGCCGCATGGTTCTTGTTCGTCAACATGGACTTGTCGATCCCTGCATTGGTTCCGGCAACTTTGGTTAGCTTGCTCGGAATGATTCTGGGAAGTTTGATGTTCCCTAAAAAGTCGAGTCAAGAAACTGTATGAAAATAGAAATCAAACGATTGAATGACGGTTTTCACCTTGAGGCCGCAAATGAAGATGGGAACACGATCCACATGGACGCCTCTGCGGACGTGGGTGGAACAGGTTGGGGGATGCGCCCGATGCAGGTGTTGTTGGCCGCCCTTGGCGCCTGTGGCACGATCGATGTAATTGCGATCCTCAAGAAGCAACGGCAGCCTCTTGAAGACATCCAGATTACCATCACCGGGGAAAGGGAAAAGGACGTAGTACCCAAACCATTCATTGCAGCCCACGTTCATTTTACACTTTTTGGCAAACTCGACCGAGATAAAGTGGAGAAAGCCGTAAGTTTGTCTGTTGAGAAGTACTGTTCAGTTGCCAAAACGATCGAGAAGACGACTAAAGTGACGCACAGCTTCGAAATCAGGAACTAGATAAGCACAGTTACTTTGACGGAATGACCCCAGATCCATCGCAACCGTTTTACTCTGAAACAGATCCGATCCGCACTCAACACGAAAGGAGTGAGTTTCGAGAGCATTCCGTTCCGCTATACTTAACGTCCAGTTTTGTTTTCGAGGATGCAGAGCAAGCCCGAGCACTTTTTGCCGACGAGATTCCGGGAAACATCTACACTCGGTTTTCCAATCCAAACAACACCGAGCTCATCAAGAAACTGTGCCAGATGGAAGGCACCGAAGATGGGATTGCAACCGCGTCGGGGATGGCAGCCATGTACATTAGCATGGCTTCGTTGTTGAAGGCTGGCGATCATGTGTTGGCGTCACGATCAGTCTTTGGTTCAACGCATCAGATTCTGAATACGATATTCCCGCGTTTCAATATCAGCCATACATACGTCGATCTGACATCGCCAGAAGTATGGGAAAGTAAGATTCAGCCGAACACGAAGATGATCTTCGTGGAAACTCCCTCGAACCCGGCGTTGGATATGATTGACCTGGAGTGGTTGGGAAAACTAGCTCAAAAACACCGGTTGATCCTCAACGTGGATAACTGCTTTGCGACGCCCTACCTGCAAAGGCCGGCCCTTTGGGGCGCGCACTTGGTGACGCATTCTGCTACGAAGTTCATAGATGGCCAAGGGCGCGTGATCGGCGGTGCAGTGTTGGGTACAAAAGAGCTCATCAAGGAGGTTCGTTTTTTCGCTCGCCATACAGGACCGTCGATGTCGCCCTTCAACGCATGGGTGTTGTCAAAGAGTCTCGAAACTCTTGCAGTTCGGATGGAACGGCACTGCTCCAACGCGCTTCTCATCGCACAATACCTGGAGAAACATCCTCAGGTTTCGAAAGTGAAGTATCCTTTTTTAGCATCTCATCCGCAACATGAACTCGCCAAGAAACAGATGAGACATGGTGGCGGTGTCGTCACGTTTGAAGTCAAAGGAGGAGTAGAGCAGGGGAGACGCTTTTTGAATGCACTTAAGATGATATCGCATTCTGCAAACTTGGGTGATACGCGCACGATCGCCACACATCCGGCATCTACAACACACTCGAAACTAACCGACCAGGAGCGTGCTGCGGTTGGAATCATGCCTGGATTGATTCGCGTAAGCGTAGGCCTGGAAGATCCGGCCGACATACTGGCGGACATTCGTCAAGCGATTGAGAGCTAGTGTTTCCGCGAAGCCTTGCCGCGGCTTAAGTCGATGGTGAGCATAGCGCCGGTGTGCAACGTTCTTGTTGCGAATCCGACCGCTTCAGAAAAACCTGCTGCCCTGTCCAGCCTCAATTGAAGCCCCACGAGTTTGAGTTGAGTTCCAATAATCATTTGGATACCCGAATCGCGTGATGACGGGACGAATGGACCACCAGGGCCACTGTAATACGACTTACTTAGTGCTTTCCCCATTCCGAAACCGAGTTGCGCATATACTATTCCCGCTTTCTCGAGCGGTGTGGATAACCGGAATCCTACGTTGTAACGCAGGTAGTCGAGAGAGTAAAAGTAGGGCCTATTCGGAAGCGGTTGTTCCTTGGACGTGTAGCTCACTGAGTAGTATGTCAGTTCGTTGGAAATAGCGAGTTGGCCTCGCGTTCGGCCTGAGCGAATGAGGAGGTATGCCATTGGGACAAAACTGGAAGAGGAAGAGTAAGATGCCGCCCCTGCAGGCATCGCCGCCTTAGGATCGTTGTTGAATTTTGAATTGATGAACCCGAGTCCAATACCCGGAATGAAAGATGGTCCCTTATCTTTTTTCATGACTTCAGATTCTACTTCTGAGTGACACGCATTGAATTTTGTCATTACCTTTCGAAGGGAAGCGAGGTCATATCCCGCCTTGTCGATCAACTTATCAGCCTCGGGACAGTCGGCGAACATCCTATGCAACTGATCCCGATATACCGGATAGGTTACGAGTACATCGGCACCATTTTGAAAGATCAATTGGACGCGTACTCGTAACTCTTCTATTCTTCCATCTATTCCAACGAAATAGTGAAAATTCGAACGCTCATCGACATAACGATATAAACTGGCTTTCCCAACTTGATATGTTTGGAGAAATAATGACTCTGTAGAAATTCCCCGACCTTCTACCGATTTGTCGAACTCGCGAAGGGTTCTAGGTGACCGATCAATTTCAACCCTCGCCGCTATGTAGCGCGAGTCACCAACTTCAAACGCGGACAAGTCCGAGGGGGTATACTTAATTCGTGCCCCATTCTGATCCATCTCAACGAACTGAGCTGTGTATTCAGTTCGGGCGAGGTAAATTGACCCTCGGATCGTGTCGCCGTTAGTTTTTACAACGAAACCGCTCCGAGTCTGGCTAAAGGCAAAACATGTAACGAACAGGATCGCGATTGAAATCAGGACGAATTTGACCATCCTGCAAAATACCACGAATTCATCCCGCGGGGGAGATTCTCCTACCCCTCATTTCACCTGTCTTTGTAAACTCTAATAAGTAATTGCGATCCTATACTCATCGGGCGTTGAGCTGGTAGCCAATAGCTGCAGACCATGTATTGAAGCGTGAGGGAAACTTCTCAGTGGAGAAGCCGAAGCCATGTTCGTAGCGCAGTGATATACTATAGCGACTATTGAATTTCGCGCCTGTTGTCAGATGAAATGCATTATCGATTTTCCTCGGTTGAAATCTTTGATCAGCCGGAAGCCCAGCAAAATAGTCGCGTTTGAATGCATAGCCGACTCCAATTCCTGCCTGTATGAAAGGATTTACATGCCCTTTTCCGAAGTAGTAACGGAAGGATGAGTTTGCGCGAATGTACTGCAGGTCAAAAAAGTACGGCCTCCCTTGATAGGGTGAAGTGGCGCTGAAACTCACTGCGTAATAGGCGAACTCTGTGAACTCGGACCATGGTTTTGATAACTTCGAAGGGATAAGCTCCAGATTAAAGGATGCTGCGGGTTTCCAAACCGTTTGATAATCACCTGTCGGGGCTCCAGTGGGGACTGATCCATACTTGAGTTGCGTGATCGATGCCCCGACTGATACGCTCCATAGAGCTTTTGATTTCGGTTCATTGGTGGCTACCGAGCTTACCCCTCCAAAACATGAGTTGTAGAGGACGATCAAGTTTTTCAACGACGTCTCCGAATAGTCTGCACGGTCTACCTTATCGAGCGCAGGAGCGCAATCTGACATCAACGACTTAAGCTGACCAATATAGACTTTCGTGGTCGATAGCTGCGAAGTGCCATTCACTTCAATCCTGGTCACGCGGTATAGTAATTCGGTAGTTTGCCCATCTTTAGAAAGGAAAAACCTAGGGTTAGATCGCTCATCATTCCATCTCAGAAGCCCCACTTTGCCGCTCACCACTTCGGTCACAAATAAATCGCGCCGAACTGGAGTCGTGACACGGTCGATTTCATCGAGATCTCTTGCAGACCGCGCAGATTGGTCAAGGTCGATAGTCAAAGATAGGAACCTGGTGTTTCCTATTTGAAAGGACTTGATGTCTTTCGGACCGTATACAACTCTGTCGCCGGCGCGATCAAGTGTAACTCGTAAAGGATTACTTTGCCCCCGATCAATCGAGATAGTTCCACGCAATGTATCGCCATTGTTGGAGACCAACCATCCAGCTTCGGTAAGTGACTGCGCTGCTACCTGGTTTGAAAAGGCGGTGACAACAAGGAACACCATCGCGGCAAATCCGTGAAGCGAGCGACTCTTTTTAGATTTCATTCTTTCAATTTATTAAGATCAACTGAAACAAAAGCCATGTAAGAGTTTACCCTGGCCCGAAAGCCCACCGCATCTGAAAAACCAGTGCCACGTTCATACCGAACTTGCATTCCTAATCTCTTCCACTTGGTACCCACTGCCACAAAAACTCCACGGTCTTTGTTCGTGGGCACGAAAACTGACGGACCAGTTCCGCTAAAGTAGGAGACCCGCGTCGCCTTCCCAATTCCAGCACCCGCCTGAAGAAATGGTCTCACAGACCCTCCCGAAAAATACATGCGACCCGCTAAGTTGTAACGCAAATAGTCAAGGTTGTAGCGGTATTGGATCGATGAAGTTGAAACGAAGTCGACACTGTAATACAGGAACTCGTTGATCACCGACAGCCGTCGTAGCATCTTGTGGGCTTGAACTTCAAGATATAAGCCACCGGCAGGTTTCTGAGTTCCACGGTACGTCGCAATGGCTGGACCTGTTCCCGACGACTGCCCGTTGTCAAGAACGGCAAATGTGCCTCCACCAAAGATGGACACCACTAGGGTGGGGCGGAGTGGGGTGTTGACTTTGCTCTCAACTTCTGGGTGGCATCGCTCATTGTAGATCATGAACAATTGCTGGAGCGACCGTTGCGAGTGTTCAACTCGATCGATCAGTGGCTCGGCTTGAGGGCATTGCTGGATCAGACCTTTCAATTCCTCGCGATACAGGTTAAGCTCGAGAGTCCTTGAAGAATACTGCCTGTGTAAAAGGCGCAGGCGGTAATGCAGCTCGCTCACTTGCCCATCCTTTCCGGCGAAGTAGTGTTTGTTCCCTCTTCTGTCCACTAAACTGTAAAGTGATAGTTTCCCACGGACAATCACCGACAAGAAAACGGTATCAAGGCGACTCTCTTCCCGTACGTTCGGTTCGCTGAAGTCTTTCAACGTCATTGGCGATTGATCAATTTCGGCAGCAACACCAACGTAAGCCGCTTTGTCGCCAAACTGAAAATAGACCACCTCTAGAGGCCTGTATGTCCTCGGAGAGCCGTCCTTGGCGAAGTCGAGCGACTTTGGATTTTGTTCACCCCTTCTAAGCGTAATGGTTCCACGGAGTGTATCCCCGGTGTTGAGTACAATGAAACCGGGTTCGCTCATGGGTTGCGCGAAGACGCCGGGGGTGCAACCTACGTCCAAGATTACGACGAGTGAACACCACAGAAGAAAAGGCGCGCGCTTCACTACCTTCGATTAGCTTTTTATGGGAACCCAAAGTGTCGGGCGGACACTCGATAGAAGCGGAACGGGGAGATCCCTACTTCGACGATCTCTTTAATATTTGGTCAAACTCGGGTCAATCTGGTCGGCCCAAGCAAGAATTCCACCTTTTAGATTGTACAGGTTCGTGAAGCCGTGGTTTTGTTCTAGCCAGCGCACCATATTGCCGCTGCGTGCTCCACTCCGACAGTGAATGACCACCATCTTGTCCTTCGAAATCTTCTCGACGTTGGCCGGAATGTCTCCTTGGGGAATCAGTTCACCGCCGATCTCGCAGATGTCAGCTTCGTGTGGTTCACGAACATCGATCAGTTGAAAGGTGGCCTTTTCGTCCATCATTTTCTTAAGTTCTTGAACCGTGATTTCTTTCATAGATGGTTTCGTTTGTTCCTTTCGTAGTCCACAAAATTCGTCATAATCTATCAAATTCTTGATACTCGATTTCGAGTTTTGATCAGGAAAGCGAACCATCGTGGTTTCGCCTGTATTGCTATCAACAATGACGAGTTTCCCCGAAAGGACCGAGCCAGTTCCGGTTAGTATCTTGATGACTTCGTTCGCTTGGAGCGTACCCACAATTCCAGCCAAAACTCCGATCACGCCACCTTGCTCACAATCTGGCACCGAACCCGGATCCGGAGGAAGCGGATATAAGTCTCGGTAGTTTGCCCCACCTTGGTAATTGAACACCGATACTTGACCTTCGTAGCGAAAAATCGAACCATAGACTAGTGGTTTCGAAGAAAGCACCGCGGCGTCATTCAGTAAGTACCGAGTTGGGAAATTGTCCGTCGCATCTACGATCACGTCATATTCGGTCACGATGTCTAGTACGTTGGTCCGATCTAGATGAGCATTGTAAGTACGAATCGTGATTTCCGGATTGAGTTGCGCCAACCGCCTTGCCGATGCCGCGATCTTCGGGCTTCCAATATCATTCACTCCGTAAAGGACCTGCCTTTGTAGGTTAGACAGGCTCACGACATCAGAATCAACAATACCAATTTGGCCTACGCCAGCCGCTGCGAGGTACAGAAGCACGGGGCATCCAAGTCCTCCGGCGCCTACCACCAACACGCGCCCGGCTTTCAACCGGTGCTGTGCTTCTTTTCCGAAGCCAGGGAGAACAAAATGACGGCTGTACCGTATGTTCTCATCGTGTGTAAACTCCTGAGCGCCCATGTCCTATCCGTTGGAAAGCGTAAATTAGGAACTTTCGCACCCCTCGCACATCATGGAACGCATAAACTACTCTTCTGGCGCCAAATGGGAAGACATCGTGGGCTACTCACGCGCCGTGCAAGTCGGTGACCACCTCGAAGTTGCCGGAACCGTCGCGGCCGATGAGTCTGGCCCTGTGGCTAAGGGAGATGCCTATGCCCAAACCAAGTTCATTCTCGACAAGATTTCCAAGACGCTTGACAAAGCAGGGTTCAGCCTTGCGGACGTGGTAAGAACCCGGATGTTCGTAACCGACATTTCCCGTTGGCAAGAGTTCGGCAAGGCCCATGGCGAATTCTTTCACGAGGTTAAGCCCGCCACATCCATGATCGAAGTCAAGGCTCTCATCGACCCCGAGTACCTCATCGAAATAGAAGTTACAGCTATTAAAGCGCATCAATCCACCATCGAGCGGACAAGGATGCAGATGTGGAACTTGAATCCATAATTGCCTTTGGTTATGAAACTGAAACTGGCTTTCATCGTGGGCTTTATCGTGGTAGGCTCATCCCTTCACGCCCAAGTCGACAACATTAAACAAGCATCCTCCTCACGAGGTTCGTCCTCTTCCGAAGGGAGACGAAATGGAGGCGGTGGGGGTTCAGCTGCTGCGATTTACTTTGCGGCAGACCTGTTTCGTTTGCTTGGCGCTTGGCAGGTGAACACATTGCAACACCGCGGAGAAGTTCCAAATGTCCTTTCATTAGAGGTTTATGGCCAGATGGCCGTCCAACCTTCCCAGTACTATGTTTTCAACCCTCGAGTTCGTGGCAACTGGGGTATCTTTCTTACCGACTTCCGGATGAACTACATGATTGAGGACAAGATCGGAGGGATCGCCGACTTGCGAACGGATGATTGGCAGATCCTTGGTTTGAATGTGGTGAACACCAAGCAAGTCACTGCTCGCATCAGCACTGGAATCATGCACGAGGCTTTTGGCGAGGGATCAACTTTCAGCGAGAGCGTCGTTGGACTTCAGATTATGAACGCGGAACACCGGTTCGGTGGAATGGGAGAGTTCCGCTGGACTCGCGATTACCTATCAAACACAAATCCAAGACTCGAGGCAAGTATCGGGCTCCAGCGCCGGCTTGTCGATCGCGGGGCGTTTCACTTGTACGCCACGGCAGGAGCGATGTTCCAACGTTACTACAACGAGATTAACGTCTGGGGCCTGCAGGGGGGCCTCGCCATCAAATTGTACTAACTCAGTCTTTTTTTCGCGAGACCAGCAACTGTTTCACCAATCGCAAGCGATGATGTGGCTGCCGGAGAGGGCGCGTTACATACATTGATCGCTCTCGTTTCTTCCAAGATCAAGAAGTCGTCCACTAAGCCTCCAGTCCGATCGCAGGCCTGCGCCCTTACGCCCGCGCCTCCTTCCACCAAATCGCTCTCCTGAATTTCCGGGATTAATTTCTGGAGCGCTTTGGTGAACGCGGCCTTTGAGAATGACCTGTACATTTCACCCATCCCTGTTCGCCAATACTTCGAAGCAACTTTTCGGAAACCTGGCCAAGCCAACGATTCGGCCAACTCACTCAGGTTGATGTCGGACTTGCGATAGCCTTCGCGCCGGAATGCCAACACTGCATTCGGACCTGCCTCAACGCCGCCCTTCGCCATCCTGGTGAAGTGTACACCTAAGAAAGGGAAATTCGGATCAGGAACTGGATAGATCAAATTCCGCACGAGGTATTCCTTCTCTTTTCGAAGCTTGTAGTATTCGCCTCGGAAGGGGATAATCTTTACGTCCAACTTGGGGACGGTCATGCTTGCCACCTTGTCGCTATACAACCCGCAGCAGTTAATAACAAGTCGAGTCGTGTAAGACGACTTTTGAGTGACCACCACAGCATGCGAGTCATTCTGTTGAATCTCAATCACCTTCTCGCCCAGGCGAATCTCTCCCTCGCTTTCGCGGATCAGGTCACCGTACTTGTTGGCGACCACCGTGTAATTGACGATGCCGGTTTGGGGTACGAATATTCCTTCCAATCCGGCGACGTGCGGTTCATATTCTTTCAGTTCTTCTTGCCGTAAGCGTTTCAGGTTAGTGAGCCCATTTTGGCCCCCACGTACATACAAGTTGTTCAGAAGTGGCAGTTCTTCTTGCGATGTGGCCACCACGATCTTGCCACACAGTTCGTAAGGCACACCGTGTTGATTGCAGAAGTCTAGAAGCAGATGGTAGCCTCGGATGCAGTTCGTCGCTTTCAGGCTGCCTGGTTTGTAATATAACCCAGAGTGAATGACTCCGCTGTTGTTCCCTGTTTGATGCTTGGCAAGTTCTGTCTCTTTCTCGATGAGAACTAACTTCAAATTGGGGGTCTGCTTCTTCAATTGAAGCGCAGTGGCTAGGCCCACGATACCACCACCGATCACGACTACATCGTATTGCACCGTCCGAAATTTTTGCTCGAATTTAGTACAATTTCAGGTCAGCGCTTGATCGGGCGAACCCGCACATTTAGGTTCTGCTCTACGGTGACGAGGTGGTCGCCCGGGATCAAGGTCCATTCAGGACCATCACTCAGCTTCTCGGAGACGACCAACACAGCCTGATCGTCATCAGCAGGCGCTTCTAGTCGTGTTTCGCCATTCTCCACCACGTAACGGCTTCCCTCGGAGTGATATAGGGTGAGCGGCTCCTCTTTCGGATCAGAGACATAGCGCGTGGCGACGATAAACAATCCATTGGTGATCACCATGTTGAAGTAGGCCGGCTCTTCTATTCCAGCTTCACGCATCATCTTGCTGATATCCCGAAATGTGTGTTCGAATGCATCCGCGACTGCGTCGGCATGGATCGTTTTGTGATGGGTGAACAAGTAGTTGAGGAGGTAAGCAAAAATGTGCTCCGAATCAGTTTGTCCCTTGATCCAGTTGTAAAGCTCGTCCGAGAGCGTTTCGCGGATCTTCCGCTTGACTTTGTTGAAGTTCTCGATCCCACCGTTATGGGCCATCAGCAAGTTCTTGTACTGGAAAGGGTGGCAGTTGGCTTCCGATACTTCGCCGACACTCGCCGCCCGAACGTGTGCCACCATGCATTCGGTTTTGATTCGTGGAGCTAAGTTGCGCAGGTTTCGGTTGCTCCACGCGGGATTTACCGATACGAACGTCACTGGTTCATTGTTCACGTCGGGTACATACCACCCAATCCCGAAGCCATCACCGTTCAACGGTTCTTCTATTTCACGCGCGTTGATGCTCTGGTTGACAAGCGAGTTCTTCGGTTGGTACAACAAGCGATCAATCACGACGGGGGTGCCCTTATAGGCCAACAATCGACACATACAGTTTATGAAGTTTTACTAATCTAAATTTAATGTTACCAGACCAGCGAACCTGCTTTCCGAAAACGATTTCGGTAAAAAATTGTGGACTTTTTGCAGAGGCCCCGGCAACCAATTGAACCCTTCGCCGTTGTATGTATCAAGAGTAGAGTAATCTTCTCATAGGTTTAGGTTTAGGTAAACAAGAGACCCCTCAGGCGGAGGGGTCTCTTGCATTTCAGGCCCTTCTAGTTATTGAAAGGCATTATTGTTTACCTAAGTAAATGTTCTATTTGAGTTTCGAAGCGAACTGCTTCTTGAATTTTTCCACCTTCGGACGGATCACCACTTGGCAGTAACCCTGGTTCGCGTTCAGCGCATAATAGTTCTGGTGGTAGTCCTCAGCCGCATAGAAGGTACTGGCTGGCGATATTTCCGTGACGATCGGGTTCTTATACACATGCGACGCCTCGAGCTGTTTCTTGTATGCTTCCGCTGTCTTCTTTTGATCCTCGTTGTGGTAAAAAACAACGGACCGGTATTGTGTTCCAACGTCTGCACCTTGGCGATTCAGCGTGGTCGGATCGTGGGTATTCCAGAATACTTCGAGTAGCTCTTCGAATGTCACTTTCTTAGGATCGAAGGTGATCTGTGTTACTTCGGCGTGACCGGTTTCGCCGGTACACACATCACGGTAAGATGGGTTGGCAACTTTCCCACCTTCATACCCGGAAACTACTTTGATAACGCCCTTCACGTTGAGGAAAACGGCTTCGGTACACCAGAAGCATCCCGCTCCAAACGTGGCAACTTGAGTTTGATTATCCATAGGTTTTTTCTCTTGCGAATAAGACATCGAGGTAGCGGCCAAAAAAGCCACCAGCGTAAACAATGATCTAGTCATGGCAATAAGTCTTTTGTTGACCGTATTTGATTTACCTACAACCTACGGAGTAGACAAATAGTTTGGATTTCTCGCGATTGTACTCGTCAAAATTGACCGTAGTATCCAGCGAGTGCCTGGGCAACCTTGGAATCGAGGTCTTTTTTGGTTTGGTTCAAGAGGTACCCCGGCCCCATGTTCGGCTCGCGCTTTTCGATGAGGTTCTTGGTGCCGCTGGCCACTGCACGTAGGTCGCCGGTGTAGATGGCCCAAGAGTCCGACCAAGTTATATCGCTTGTGAGTTCGCGACTGAAGATATCAGCTTTGCTCGATGCATCTGTGACGATTAGGTTTACCGACCCGTGCGAGGTTGCCTTCTTTTCGAAAATGGTGACGTTGGCCGAGATCTTTTGATAAACCGGAACTTTTTGCCCGTTCACGGTTTTCTCGCCCGACTTCACACTGTCGGTACGTGTTTCTTGGCGACGCGAGATTTGAGGAAGGCCTTCGCGGTAGCCATTGATGGATACTCTAAGAAAATGGTCGACGCGCTTGAGGTTCTTAGTCTGTGCTTCTTGTTCAGTATAGAACTTCACAAACATGTTGCCTTGGTACCCGAACAGGATCGGATCGAAATTCCAGGAGTAGCGATTTTCGACTGTCGGATCAACCACCACATTAATGGTGGCATTCTCTTTTGCTTGTTCCATCATCTCGATGCACTCGCGGTAACCAGGTGAGAACTTGTTGGCGTCGGAGAACAGGAAATAAGCATCTTTCGAATCTTGACGAGTGCTCTTCATCAGCGACTGGATCCCGGCTTCGTAGCTTTCTTCAGCTGCCTTCTCACGGAGGTCGGTCAATTCCTTATACCGGTTGACAGGGCTTGGAATCACCTTAAGGGCTCCGGGCGAAGTCCTGATCTCATCGTATAACTTGTTGATTTTCTCGTAGTTGGAGAGAGCAGAACGATACTTGAAATTCGCGTTCGAGTTCAATTGGTTTTGTGCGTCCGACTCGAGGTATTCGACGGCTGCTTGGTAGCTCAAGTTCAGAACCTCCCTTGATTTTTTATGATCGGGGTTCTGGCGCAATCGCTGAACGGCGGTGAGGACAGCAGTGTAGTAGTCGCCATGCTTATAAGCACTTTTTCCCGACGCACATCCGTCGAGGAGGAGCAGTGAGCCTGACATAACAACAACTGCAAACAAGCTGACGAGTGAGGCGAGGCGGGACATAGGGGTACTTTGGTAGCAAAGAAACAAATTCAATGCCTTAAAGAAAAGCTGTGTTTCACTTGGTTGTCAGCTCTTTTCATCGACTGCGAGCGTGAGGATTCCGGCGAGGAGCATACATGCGCCTCCTAGCGCAAGCACGTAGATCGCTTGGTCGTTGAAAACAAATTTGACGATGACGCCTAGGCATGCGGCGGCGATAATTTGGGGTATCACGATGAAGAAGTTGAACACACCCATATAGTATCCCATTTTTTCTGGAGGTAGCGCGCCGGCGAGCAAGGCATAAGGCATCGACAAAATACTCGCCCATGCAATTCCGACTCCGACCATTGAAAGCCACAGCCATTGCAGGTTGGGGACGAAATAGAAAGACGCGAGGCCTAATGCGCCGCAGACAAGTGCGATGAGGTGGGTTCTACGAATCCCGAGGGATTTCGCAAGCCAGGGAAGGAGCAGGGCGGCAAGGGCTGCGACGCCATTGTAACCTGAGAACAAGTTTCCGACAAACTTTCCACCTTCCGCATAAGCGGGGTCTTGAGGATCATTAGTATGAAGCAAGTGCGACGTCACGGCGCTGGTGGTAAAGATCCACATGGCGAATAGGGCAAACCAAGAAAAGAACTGAACAACCGCGAGTTGTTTCATCGTCTTTGGCATCGCGTTGAAATCTCGAACGATGTCGACGACCGCAGACTCGTGTTTACCCAAGCTTGTGAGAAGCGCCGCGATCAAATGAATAAGTCCGAATGCAAAGAAACCTCCCGCCAGCACATACAGATCTTTGACCAAGTTCCACCAGTAAATGGCGGCTCCTGCAAGCAAGCCAATGCTTGCCAATGACACTCCTAAGTATGCGAACCGACTTTTCATGATCGATAGTTCTTCGGTCGATGCACTTGCACGGTTGCGTTGCCTTTGTTCGGACGTTTCATCGGGTGGGTATTCCTTCGTGGTAAATACCGTATACATCACAGCAACGAATAGAACGACTCCTCCGAAATAGAACGAATACTTCACTGTTCCAGGAACGCCATTCGTGTCGAGCGTATCGGGGACACCTAGAGCGGATAGGATCGAAGGGAGTGACGAGGCGATGACGGCGCCCAATCCGATAAAAAAGCTCTGCATGGCAAACCCACTTGCCCGTTGTGACGGTGGAAGCATGTCGCCCACGAACGCTCGAAAGGGTTCCATGCTAATGTTGATAGATGCGTCCATCATCCAAAGCACGCCAGCCGCCATCCAAAGTGTCGACGAGTTTGGCATTAAGAACAGCGAGATGGATGCGAGCAATGCACCTACCGCAAAGAATGGACGGCGACGCCCCCAAGTTGGGTGCCAGGTGCGATCGCTATAGTAACCGATAATGGGTTGTACGAGCAAACCAGTGACGGGTGCTGCAATCCAGAGGATCGCGAGTTCGTTGACCTCGGCTCCAAGCGAAGTAAAGATCCAACTTGTGTTCGCGTTCTGGAGGGCAAAACCGAACTGGATTCCGAAGAACCCGAAGCTCATGTTGATGATCTGGAGAACGGTGAGGTGTGGACGGTACGATTTCACAAATGTTAAGTTAAGGATTCATGTTGGTCCACTCGCATTGCGTTTAGCGAATCTTAAATACCATCTCGCCAACTTCATAGGAAAAGGTCGCGGTTGCGACTGGTTCTGACCCCATCCATTCTGGATCGTTGATCGGATCATACTTCTCCATCGGCGTAAAGAACGAGTGGTCTATTCTAGATACTGACTTGGATTCACTTCCAGATTCAATTTTAGCTGCTTGCTCGAAGCCGTGTAGGACGATTGTCAGTTGCTTGTATTTTGACGCGTACGAACCGTTTGTAGCTCCTACTTTAAGCTCGCCGTTTCGATATTCAATTGATCTGGTCGACGACTCACCTTGCTGATATTCAAAGGTGGCGCCGTCATCTTGATAGAGCTCGAATGTTGAAGGTGCACCCGCGTATACATGCAGGATCAGCTCGTCTTGAGCTGATGACGTGTTGATCCCGACTTTTTTCATCGGTAGTACAGATCCTCCTTTTACAAATACAGGCAACCGGTGCACAGGGCATTCCAGAAATATCTCTTGGTTACCTTGGTACTTGGCGCCCGTGTACAAGCTATACCAGTCACCTTCTGGTAAGAATATCTTCACGATATCTCGCGTGCTTTCGGCCGGACACACGAGAATAGAAGGTCCGAACAAATATTGGTTGTAGAATGCTCCGTCGAATACGCGTGCTTCATGTGGCCATTGGAGGGCCAGCGTTCGTTGAACTGGCATGCCCGTCTCGACGGCTTCGTGGAACAACGAGTAGATGTAGGGCATCAGTTGATACCGCAGTTTGATATAGTTCCGTGCGAGTTGTTCTGCTTCTTCTCCGAATGACCACGGTTCTGCATCACGCGTATTGATCATCGTGTGACCTCTAAAGAATGGCGACAAGGCTGCAATCGAGATCCATCGCGAGAAGAGTTTTGTATTCGCTTCCCCAACAAAACCACCTGCATCGTATCCCGCGAAAGCGACGCCAGTCAATCCAAGACTGTTGACCAATCGCACACCGAGCAACATGTGTTCGTCGTATGACACATTATCTCCTGTCCAAACTGCGGCATACCGTTGTACGCCTGAGAAACCGGAACGTGTGAGGTTGAAGGGGCGCTTGCCTTTCATCAAAGCCTTAGTTCCTTCGTAGGTACTTCGAGCCATTTGGAATCCAAACAAGTTTCGACCTCGTCGCGTGGTTCCTTTTTGTCCCTCGAAATCGAACTGGATGTTCTCCGGAAGTCCGTGTCCCCAAGTGGCAATTTCGTTCATGTCGTTCCAATACCCTTCGATGCCGAGATCTGCATACGCGCGAAGTTGATTCTTCCACCAATCGCGTGTTGCTGGTTTGGTGAAGTCGGGAAAGTGACACCATCCGGGCCACACCTGGCCCGAGTAGTTTTGACCATCCGGGTATTTCAAGAACACCTCATTGGCCTTACCATCTTCGTACGGTTTATATCCATCTTCGACTTTGATTCCCGGGTCGCACATCACCACTACGTGGAAGCCTGCAGTTTCGAGTTCTTTCAGAAGTGCTGAAGGGTCAGGAAAATTCTTTTTATCCCACGTGAAGATCTTGTATTGGTCCATGTAATGGATGTCGAGAACGATCGTGTCGGCCGGAATGTCTTTTTCACGAAATGTGCGTGCGAGATTTTTAACTTCCTTGTCGGGATAGTAACTGTACCTACACTGCTGATAGCCCAAGCTCCAGAGGGGAGGCATTTCCATTCGGCCTGTGAGCCATGTGTAAGAGCCTACGATCTCTGGAACTGACTTTCCTGCGAAGAAGTAGTAGTTCATGTCGCCGCAATCGGCGCCGAAACTTGAGAAGCGATTATTGGAAGCGCCAAAGTTGAAGAAACTCTTGTACGAGTTGTCAAAAAAGATTCCGTAGAAGTGCTTATGAATGCCGATGTAGAAAGGCGTGGACACGTATAGCGGATCTTGTCCACCATGATAGCCATACGCGTCGGTGGTCCAGTTTACATAATGGCTTCCGCGCCGATCGAGGCCTCCAGTTTTTTCGCCGAGGCCGATGAATCTTTCCCCATCGATGAGCTTCTTATAGGTTGTAACTTGTTCACCGATCCATTCAGTTCCAAGACCTGGATCGTCCTCGTTGATCACCTCACCAGAAAGGGTCTCGAAGCGAACACGGACTGCACCCTTTGTGACGACGACCTGAACGGACGTACTTTTCAAGATCAGTGCTTGAGGCTGATCAAGTATTTCAAAAACAGTGCGGACTGGCTGTTGCGCGACGGCGTACGAAAAATCGTCGAAGTCGCCGGACTTGAGCGCGGAAATTTTTACAACGCCTTCATTGTAAAATAGGATTCGGAGTAGTCCCTCAGAAGCATGAACGATGACACCATGTTCGATGCGGGAGTGTTTTTGATAAAGACCGATGGTTTGACTTGTGGGGTGGTTCATGCGCCCATGTTAGCACATTCCCATTTCCACCACAAGTCTAACCGGCTATTTCTTCTTTTTCCGTTGGGAAGAATTACGGATGATCAATTTCGTCTTGAGCACCTTGGTTTCAGGCGCTGGGTCGTCTTGGTCTTTGTCTTTCAGTTCGATCTGGCGAATGAGCAACCGAGCTGCGTCTTGTCCCATCTCGAAACCGGGTTGGTCGACTGTGGTGAGCGAAGGGTCTGTGAGTTCGCCGAAGAACCAGTTGCTGAATCCAACTACGGCCACGTCGTTGGGGATTGTCAAACCTTTCTCTTTGACGGCCATGATGGCACCCATTGCCATTGGGTCGTTGCTGCAGAAGATCGCGTCGGGTGGAACGCTCAGTGACAACAGTTTTGCAGTAGCGCGTTTACCTTCTTCGAAAGAGTTGTTGGGGCAAACTACGGTATAGTTTTCCCGGATTTCGAGGTTGCTTTCAGAGAGGGCGTCTTGGTAGCCACGAAGGCGGTCTTTGCTGATGATCAGGTTGGGTGCTCCTTCCAAGTGGGCGATGCGCTTGCAGCCTTGCTCGATCAGGTGAAGGACGGCTTCTTTTGCTCCGATGTAATCATCCACGATCACCTTGCTGGTGTTCGGGTTGGGGTAGAAGCGGTCGTAGAACACGATCGGCACACCTTTCGAAATGATGGATTCGATGTGGTCGAAGTTGGTGGTTTCGCGCGAAAGCGATAGGAGCATACCATCGACACGGCTATTGAACAGCGCCTTCATGTCGGTGACTTCGCGCTGGTACGATTCGTTGGATTGAGCGAGGATGACGTTGTACCCTGCTTCGTACGCGACATCTTCAATTCCCGAAATCACGGTTGAAAAGAAGAAATGCACGATCTCTGGGATGATGACCCCGATGGTATTGGTCTTCTTTTGACGGAGGCTGAGGGCGACGATGTTGGGCTGGTAGTTAAGCCTATCGGCTAGTTCGTTGACGGCCTTCTTCGTCTCAGCGCTGATGTCGGGGTGATCTTTTAGAGCCCGGGAAACGGTCGACGGGGAGATTCCCAGTTCGCGGGCGATGTCTTTAATCGTGACTTGATTGAACTTCATTGGGTGTTGGTTATTTAGGGTAGGCGAGGGCTAAATTGTGGCAGAAACAGAGTTCCGGAAACGATTGCGGCACCGTTTCCATAAAAATTTTGGTGTGTTATTATCGAAAACGGTTGAAAAACCGGAAAAATTGATGGAGTATTGGTAGTTGCTAATGGTCATTTCGATGGCCAAAATAAGCATTAACGATTGAAAACTCATCTATTTCTCAATTATAAACCCAAACTAAACCAGTATGATCAGTTTGTACCTGTCCAAGCTCAGGTATGCTGTAATCTTGGTGCTCCTGGCCGCAACCACGGCTTTGGCGCAACAGGTTGTGACCGGAAAGGTCATAGCCCAAGATGACAGTTCACCTATTCCAGGCGTAAACGTCCTCGAGAAGGGGACCAACAACGGAACCGTGACCGACGCCGATGGAAATTTCCGCATCACGGTAGCGGGTGGCTCGTCCACTCTAGTGTTCTCTTTCGTGGGATACACCACGCAGGAAGTGTCGGTTGGCGCCCAGTCGCAAATCAACGTGAGCCTGCCGTCGGATGTGACGTCCCTCTCTGAAGTTGTTGTGGTAGGGTATGGTTCGCAAGACAAGAAAGAGATCACCGGATCGGTTATCTCCCTCGATGCGAAGGACTTCAACAAAGGTAACGTGAACGACCCTACTTTGCTTTTGCAAGGTAAGGTTGCTGGTTTGAGTATCTATAACAAAGGTGGCGACCCGAACTCGGGTCCTGTGATGCGACTCCGTGGTTTGTCGACCGTGGGTTCGAACGTGCAACCACTCGTCGTGATTGACGGCGTTATTGGTGCATCGCTCGACAACGTAGACCCTAACGACATCGAGTCGATCAACGTGTTGAAAGATGGTTCGGCGGCCGCTATCTACGGTAGCCGCGGTTCTTCTGGTGTGATCCTCGTCACTACCAAGAAGGGCAGCGCGAAACGTGGTATCGGTATCGACTATAGCGGCTACGTAGCAGCAGCGACAGTGTACAAGCGTGTACCTGTGATGACTGCTGACGAATATGTGGCAGCTGGTGGTAACGACCTCGGCTCACGTACCGATTGGCAAAAAGAACTAACACAAACTGGTGTTTCAAATGTGCACAACATTGCGTTGTCAGGTGGAACTCAGAATACGCAATTCCGCTTGTCTTCAAACTTCCGTAACGTAAACGGTATCTTGAAGACATCTGGTTTTGATCAAGTGAACACTCGTGCATCGGTGTCGCACACTGCGCTCGATGGTCGCTTGCACGCCGATGTGAACATGTCGTTCACAAGCCGCAAGAGTGACTTGTCGTTCGGTGAAGCGTTCCGTTATGCAACACTCTATAACCCGACTGCTCCAGTTCGGTTCCCTAATGGTGACTACTACCAAGCGATCCTGTTCGACAACTACAACCCAGTTGCGATTATCGAACAGAACACTCACACAGGTACTAGAAGGAACCTGAACTATGGTGCGAAGATCGACTACGAGATCGTGAAGAACCTCGTGTTGACTGCCAACTATGGCCGTCAGATCGACGTAACTGGTGAAGATTGGTATTATTCAAGCAAGTCACTTTGGACTGGCTATGGCCGTAACGGTTTGGCACGTCGCAAAGACAACAACAAGGAGTTCACACTGTTCGAAGCTTATGGCACTTATACCAAGAGCATGGGCAAGTTGGACCTCGTAGCGTCGGCTGGTTACTCATATCAGCAAGATCAAAACGACCAACTCTTCGTAGAGCTTGGAAACTTCCCGAGCGACCAACTCGGATCGAACTCCCTCGAAACTGCTGGTGACCGTATTTCTGGTATCGCCGGTAACGTGAACATCAGTAGCGACAAATCTCCTCTGAACAAGATCATCGCAGGTTTTGCCCGCGTAAACTTGACTTGGGACAATGGAATCTTCTTCAATGCTTCAGTAAGAAGGGAAGGTTCTACTAAACTCGGTAAGGATAATCAGTGGGGTACATTCCCAGCCTTAGGCGCTGGTGTTGATCTGAACAAATACCTCCAGATCCCTAGCTTCAGCTTGTTGAAATTCCGTGTTGGTTACGGTGTGACTGGTTCACTCCCTGGACCTTCAGGTTTGTCGCAAGACGAATGGCAATATTCACTCAATGGTGGTGGTAACGTAAGCCACACAATTGCTGGTAACCCTAACTTGAAGTGGGAACAGAAAGCTGAAACTAACATCGGTATCGAATTCGGTGTAGGAAAACTGTCTGGTACTGTTGACCTCTACCAACGTCAGATCAAGGATTTCATCTTGAGAAGACGTGTAGACGCTGTGCAATTTGGTGCTGACTTCCAATACCAAAACGCTGGTTCATTGAAGACTCCTGGTATTGAAGTGACGTTGAACTACAACGACCTTCAGTTCGGTGAACTTCGCTGGACTCCTGGTGTAGTGTTCAGCCACTACAAAACCACTTTGACTGACTACATCAACGACCGCACTTTGTCTCAGGCTGACTTCGGTGCTCCTGGCCAAAACGGTACATATCCCATCCTGATTAAGGTAGGCGATCCTATCGGTCAAATCTGGGGACCTGTGTTTGCCGGTGTTGAAGGTAACGGGGCTCCTCGTTTTGCTGACCTTAACGGCGATGGCAAGGTGCTTGCTAACCCTTCAGACGCATTGGCCGACAACGCCGACATGAAAGTGTTGGGTTACGGTATCCCTAAGGCTGAAATTGGCTGGACCAACCGTTTGAGCTTCCGCAACTGGGATTTCAACGTGTTCTTCCGCAGTGCCTTAGGCCACAGTTTGGTGAACCAGTTCCGTGCGTTCTACGAACCACTCGATCCTGGTGCGATCAACTCATACAACCGTATCAAGACAAGCAAAGCTGTAGCAGGTTTGACTTCTGCGCAGTATAGCTCACTTTATGTTGAGAAAGCGAGCTTTGTTCGCTTGGACAACATGACGATCGGTTACACCATTAAGACGAATTCTCCTTACATCAAGAACATGCGCATTTATCTGGCTGGCCAGAACTTGTTGCAGATTACCAAGTACACTGGTATCGATCCTGAACCGTCTTTGGTGGACACAGAACAAGATCCGGTTGACGTGTTGTCACCTGGTATCGACCGCCGAAACAACTACTACAACTCGCGGACATTTACTTTTGGTATTAACCTAGGACTTCAATAATGCCCGACCATGACAAAGATGAATAGATTTCTTAACTATACTTTGGTGGCAGCGATCCTGGTGGGTGGTGCATCTTGTACCAACCTCGATGAAGAATTAAAGGACCGCTACACTGATAAGTTTACTCCGACCAACCCAGGGGTTGGTATCAAGGATAACGTGAACAAAGCGCAACCTGACGATGGGTTGCAAGGTGCCTTCTCGAAATTGCTCGATGGAACTGCCACTAACGGCGGCTTCTTCGCGGTTCAAGAAGGTGGTACTGATGAAGCCGTGATCACGCAAAAAGGTGGTGACTGGTTTGACGGTGGTTTGTATATCCGTATGCACCATCACGAATTCAGCCCTCAAACTTGGGCGATCAACGATGCTTGGACACAAGCATACGGTGGTATTTTCCAGTGTAACACCCTGCTTGGTGGAACGGTTACTGATGCTCAAAAAGCTCAGTTGCGCGTTCTCCGTGCATACTTCTACTGGCGTTTGCTCGACGTATTCGGTAACGTGCCGATCGTGACTGTAGCCGGTGCTGGTGCAGCTCAATCAACTCGTCCTCAAGTGTATGCCTTCGTAGAATCAGAATTGCTCGCAGCAATCCCTGATCTTCCTACAGGTCGCCAAGAGTACGGTCGCGTGAGCCAAGGTGCTGCTTATGGTTTACTTTCTCGCCTGTATTTGAACTCAAGTATTTACACCAATGGTGCAAAGGCGGAGTATCAAAAGGCAATCGACGCGGCTGATCACGTGATCAACTCTGGCGTGTACAGCTTGAACCCTGTGTACTCTAAAGTATTCGATCCGAAGAACGTAGAAGATCCTGAACACATCTTCGTAGCGCCTTTCGACGAATCGACTGGTACTGGTGCGGTATGGCCAATGATGACCCTGCACTATCCTTCACAGTTGACTTACAAACTGCAAAGCCAACCTTGGAACGGTTTCTCGACGCTCGAAGACTTCTACAACTCGTATGAAGATGCCGACGTGCGCAAGAAAGCCAACTTCATCGTGGGTCCTCAGTACGACTTGAACGGCAACCAGTTGCTCGACTTGGCGTACGACAAGGCTGACCCGGATGGTCCTGGTTTGGTGTATACTCCTAAAATCAACGAGCTATTCCCCAATGCATCGCGTCAAGCTGGTGCACGCTTCGGTAAGTTCTCCTTCAAGATCGGTCAGAAGAACGATGCTGATAACGACTTCCCGCTCTTGCGTTATGGAGAAGTTTTGTTGAACAAGGCTGAAGCATTGCAACGCCTCAACAGCAACTGGAACGACCCTACTGCTCGCGACCTAGTGAACTTGATTCGCGCACGTGCGAAGGCCACTACGCTCACGACCATCACAGAAGGTGTGATGCTCGCAGAACGCGGCCGTGAATTGTTCATCGAAGCGCACCGCCGCACGGACTTGATCCGCTACGGTGCATACGGAAGAGCGTGGTGGGAGAAAACGGTTGATGCAAATGCAGCCAACCACATCTTGATGGCCATTCCAGTAGAACAAATGTTGGCGTCTTCGTCAACAGCGTTCCCGCTGAAGCAAAACCCTGGCTACTAAGACTGGTTCGTCCACTTACATTTAATTCTTACAGTAACGTCCAACAATCATTTGTTGGACGTTACTTTTATAGCACTATGAGACCGGCGTTATGGGTATGTGTGTGGCTCGTGTTGTGGGGATGTGCCAACGATCGCGCGCCTGAAGGAACGCTGTTCGTCGACGTTGCCGAGAAGGCCGGCATTACGTTTCGAAATGACCTTCATCTCACCGAGCGTCTCAATCCTTATACGTATCGCAATTTCTACAATGGCGCTGGTGTTGCCGTGGGCGACATCAACAACGACGGCTTACTCGACCTTTATTTTGCCGGAAACCAAACCGACAACAAGTTGTACCTGAACACGGGCAACTTCACCTTTCAAGACATTACAGACCAAGCCGGTGTAGCCTGTCACGATGTTTGGTCTAGCGGTGTTACGTTCGCCGACGTGAACGCGGATGGTTGGCTCGACATCTACGTATGTAAATCAGGCGATCCAGAAACTGCCAACCGGGCCAATGAACTGTTCATCAACAATGGTGACTTAACTTTTACGGAGCGCGCTGCCGAATACGGGCTAGCCGTCACCGGCCTCTCCGTGCAGGCTGCATTTTTTGACTATGACCGGGATGGCGATCTCGACTGCTACCTGCTTACAAATTCGATTCGCTCCGTTGGGCAGTATGACCTGATCAAAGACCAAAGAAACATTCCTGACCCACAAGGCGGGGGAAACAAGTTTTTCAGAAATGAGAATGGCCACTTCGTCGACTACTCGGAACAAGCCGGTATCTACCGAAGCAATATCGGTTTTGGGCTTGGGATCACGTTGGGTGATTTCAACGACGACCAGTGGGTCGATGTGTTTGTGTCGAACGACTTCTTCGAACGGGACTATTTGTACATCAACAATCAACACGGCGGCTTCGATGAAAAACTGACGCACTATTTCCAATCAATCAGCATGGGATCGATGGGCGCCGACTTGGCCGACCTCGATGCCGACGGCGTTCCGGAACTGTTTGTAACCGAAATGTTGCCCGATTCGCTCCATCGAAAGAAGACGAAGACCGTCTTTGAAAACTGGGACAAGTATCGACTGAACTTCGATAATGGATACTACCAGCAATTCTCTCGCAATGTGCTCCAAAAACGGATTGGCGACACGACGTACGCAGAACTCGGTCGCATGGCCGGCGTTTCGGCTTCCGAATGGAGTTGGGGAGCTTTGTTGTTTGACATGGACAACGACGGGTTGCGCGACATCTTTGTCGCCAATGGTATATATAAAGACTTGCTCGACCGCGACTATCTGGCTTATACCGCATCTGAGGAAAATGTTCGCCAAATCATCCGGGAAAATAAGGAGGGTGCCATCACCAAGCTGATCGATTTGATGCCCTCGTCGCCGGTGCCCAATTATGCCTTTCACAACGAGGGCGATTTAATATTCAAGAATGAATCAACTACGTGGGGACTTGACAAGCCCATGTTTTCGAGTGGCAGCGCGTATGGTGACTTTGACAATGATGGTGACCTAGATCTTGTGATCAATAACATCAATGCGCCGGCTGCACTTTATGAAAATCGCACTGACACGGCCTCCTATCGAAGTCTCTCCTTTGCGTTCGAGGCGAAAACGGGAAATACCCAAGCGGTGGGCACCAAGATCACAGCTTACGCGGGAACCAAAATCTTCGCGGCCGACAACTTCGTGACACGGGGATTCCAAAGCTCAGTGCAGCCGTGGGCGCAGGTGGGCGTGGGAAATGTTCGAGTGATCGATTCGGTGCGGATTCAGTGGCCAGAAGGACAGGTTCAATGGTTGCGACAAGTAGTGACTAACAGACTACACCGTTTGACCGAGCCTGCGGCGCAAGCCACGAAAGGACAGAGACAATCTCCAAACGATTGGGTATTGAAACTATCTTTCCGAAATGTATTCAGACACTACCGAGCGGGCTTGATTGACTTCAACCGCGATCGACTCCTCCCCATGATGTACAGCAACGAAACACCTTCCATGACGCAAGGCGACATCGACGGGGACGGCGTTGATGAAGTCTATGTGGATGGAGGCCGTGAACACCCGAGTGCTTTCATCAAATTCATCAATGGAAAATTCTCGCCCAAAGACAGCAACTTACCTGGTGACTTCGCGAAAGCTGAAGAGACCAGCGGGACGCTTTTTGATGCTGACGGCGACGGTGATCTGGACTTGTACCAAGCTTCTGGTGGGCGATTCTATCCAAATTCATCTAGTGTGCTGAGGGACCGCATCTTGATCAACGACGGGAAGGGAACATTTAAACCATCGCCGTACCCGCTTCCATTTCAAGGTATGATTGCCACCAGCGTTTCCGTTGCCTTTGATATAGATAGGGATGGAGATCAAGACTTGTTCGTGGGAGAGCGGTTCGATCCGTTTATTTATGGAAAAGGCGGCCGCGGGTTCTTATTCTTGAATGACGGACATGGGAGGTTTACCGATGCGACGTCCACCGATGCTCCGATGCTGGCTGAAATTGGCATGGTGACAGACGCTATTGCAGTTGACATCGAAGGTGACGGTTGGCAAGACTTGGTTGTCGTGGGCGATTGGGCGCCCGTCCGTGTCTTCAAAAATGTGCAAGGAGAACTGACGGATGAGAGTAACATCTTGGGGACCGGGAATGAAGGGTGGTGGCATCGCGTGGTGGCCAGGGACCTCAATGGCGATGGCAAAGTCGACATCATAGCTGCCAACCATGGATTGAATTCCTTCTTCCGACCTGGGGACCGGATGTACGTGGGGGATTTCGACAAGAGTGGATCGATCGAACAATTATTTTGCGCACAAGACCATGGCCGTTATTTCCCCGTGGTAGATCGCGACGAACTTGTCTCTCAGATGCCCGGGAAAAAGAAGGAAGTACTCTACTACCGAGACTATAGTCGCAAGTCGGTTGATGAGCTTTTTGACCCCTCAGTTTTGAAGGAAAACGCGGTATTTCAAGTAAATTTGCTATCCTCTGTGATGTGGCTGTCGGGACCCAATGGCTACCAACGAGTTGATCTTCCTGCCGAAGCGCAGTATTCTCCACTCTTTGGGTTGTTGTTGGCCGATGTCGATCAGGATGGCGTTTTTGACCTGATTGCTGGTGGAAACCAGTTCGATGTAAAGCCCCAGTTTGGACGGTATGACGCATCGACGGGATGGTTGTTCAAAGGCCGATTAGTGAACGGTGAGTTTTCATTTGAACGGGGGAACGCACTCCACATCGCCGGTGAGATCAGGGATATTGCGTTGGTAGAAGTTCGGAGTAAGCGGTATTTGTTTTTTTCAAAGTTTGATGATGAACTCGAAATCTGTGAGATACCTTAGTATAGTTTTGATAGGAGTGGCGCTGGGCTTGACCGGCTGCAAAGAGAGCGATTATACCCGCATGGTAAAGTCGGAGTTGGCGAAGGGAATCAGGCAGGATTCTGTGCTGCTTGGTCTAAACCTTGGCGATTCCAAGGGAGTATTTTTTGGTAAGTGCTTCGATTTGAACAAGGAGCATGTGGTTACTCAAGGAGTCGGCATATCTGTGCAATATCATTTCAAGGATTCGGTGAAGCTTGATACGGCGCGAGACGTAACTCTGATGTTTTACCCAGAGTTCGACACCGCCGAAGTGATCAGCGCCTACAACTTGGAATTCTCATACTCTGGCTGGGCACCTTGGAACCGCCACCTTCAATCGGACACTTTGCGCGAGCGATTAAAGTTCATGATGAAGTCGTGGTATGGTGGAAACGACTTCGTGATCGCGAAAGTGGGCGATTCGGAAGTTCCCGTGAAGGTCGACGGCAACCGGAGGATCATGCTTTATCTCGAAGATCCCCAACACGTGCTTGCAAAGGTTGAAGATATTTTACACCCGGAGCACCGTCACTCGATCAAAGTAGATGTCAATCAACAAAAGGAATGAATATGAGGAGGTTAGGATGGTTATTGATGTTGCCATTGCTTGTCGATTGCACGAGCAATGAGTTTCAACCGAGCACCGAAGAGAAATGCAGGCTCGGATTATTCGTATACGGGCAAAGCGCAGGACGTGATGTGCGCTTTAACATGAGCTACGATTTGTCGTTCAAAGTTGATGTATTAAATGATGAGATCAACCAGAGCGGAACGTGGGCAGTGCAAAAGATATACAAGCATATTTATCGAAACGATTCTCTGTATATCCGGGACTTTACCGGGTTTAAAGAGGGGCAAACGTACATTACTGCCCAACTCGGTGAAAAGATTCAGCAGGTACGACGTTTTTTCCCGGACCTAGGAAAGACTTACCGCTATACGTTCGACTATTCGAAATCGAGCCAGGTAACGATCACACTCGACTTGATGGTAAGTGAAAATGTGGCACAATTCGATTCGCGAGGAATCTACTACTTTGATACCAACGCCGATGTTATTCGCCTTGAAATTTTTAAGAATGCCGACATCTACGGAAGTATTCCTGGAGAATTTACTTATCGTGATATCGCGTACACCTATGACTATATCTTGAACCCGTTTCAAAACTTGGTGTTCGTAAACTTTTTGAAACCAGCGTTGCCCGACGTTCAATTTCTATCGATGCACAACCGGTTGACCGCAAAATATGGCGACATCACGCAGACCTATCAATTCACGTACGGAACGGATCCGATGCCAAACAAAATCGTGAACCCTGATAACTCGGTCTGGCAACTCGAATACCCGAACTGCACGAACTGATAGGTTTTCATGGCGCGTCGACTTTCGCTTCTGTGTATCCAAATTCGCTTAATTGCCGTTTCAACTGCCATTGTACTGAGCGGTTGTCACGGTGCTGAGGAAACGACATCGACGTCGACGCTCTTCACCAAGATGTCAGTGCAAGCCACCGGCGTCCGCTTCGAGAACAATGTGACGTTTGATGAGGCATTCAATATCTACACGTACCGAAATTTTTACAACGGAGGTGGTGTAGGAGCGGGGGACATCAATAATGACGGGTTGATAGACCTGTATTTCACCGCCAACATGTCCGGCAACAAGTTGTTCCTCAACAAGGGTAATTTCGTTTTCGAAGACATTACTGAAAAGGCCGGAGTGGCAGGCACTCGAGCTTGGTCAACCGGTGTCAGCATGGCCGATGTGAATGGTGATGGTTGGCTGGATATCTACGTGTGTAACTCCGGCGACATCAAGAATGACAACAAACAGAACGAACTGTTTATCAACAATGGCGACTTAACCTTTACCGAGCGAGCAGAGGAATACCAAGTTGCCGATCGAGGATTTACGACGCACGCGGCTTTTTTCGACTACGATCGGGACGGCGATCTCGATCTCTACATTTTGAACAACTCTTATCAAGCGATCGGTAGTTTTAACTTGAGAAAGAACGAAAGACCTAAGCGCGATGAACTGGGCGGCGACAAACTTCTCAGGAACGACAACGGAAAATTCACGGATGTCAGTGAGGCGGCGGGTATCTATGGAAGCATCATCGGGTTTGGCCTTGGCGTCACTGTCGGAGATGCAAATGGCGATGGCTGGCAAGATATTTATGTCTCGAATGACTTTTTCGAGCGCGACTATCTATATATCAACAAAGGAGACGGTACATTCCAAGAGTCGTTAACGTCGGGAATGAAGTCCATTAGTGGCGCATCGATGGGCGCCGACATGGCCGACATCAACAACGATGCCCATCCCGATATTTTTGTCACAGAAATGCTCCCGTGGGAGAACAAACGGCTCAAGACCGTGACCACCTTCGAGAGTTGGGATCGCTATAATTTTAGCGTTCAAAACGACTACTATCATCAGTACACCCGAAACATGCTTCAGTTAAACAATGGAGATGGGTCGTATAGTGAAATCGGGCGGCTGGCAAGGGTCGAGGCAACTGATTGGAGCTGGGGAGCGCTAATCGTGGACCTCGATAACGATGGATGGCGTGACATTTTTGTGTCGAACGGGATCTATCAAGACCTGACCAACCAGGATTACCTCCAATACATTTCGAATGATGAAGTTGTTCGCTCCATCGTGGCAGGTGGAAAGGTCGACTACAAAAAGCTGGTTGAACTCATCCCGTCGAACGCTGTCCCCAACCAAGCATTTCACAACGAGAAGGGATTTCGTTTCACTGAAAAAGCCAAAGACTGGGGCCTGTCCGAACCCGATTTTTCGAATGGTGCCGTGTATGCCGACCTGGACAATGACGGTGATATGGACTTGGTGGTAAATAATGTCAATGCGCTTGCCGCCGTGTACAGAAACAATTCGGATACTACCCAGGCGCGTTTTTTGAAATTTGAATTTACCGGTGCAGCGAAGAACACTGCAGCGTTTGGAACGCAAATACTGATCAAGGACCAGGGCGAAAAGTTCTATGCAGAACAGATGCCCATTCGTGGATTCGAATCTTCTGTCGATCCCCGTCCCAACATCGGTTTGGGTTCACGGCAGAAGGTCGACACAGTCCTCATTCGTTGGCCCGATGGGAAGGCGTTGATGATGAACAACGTGAAGACCAATCAGACGATCAAGCTCACTATGGGCAAAGATGTCACCGACGGTTTACAAGTGGCTTCGGAGGGAAGGCAAGAATCCCTGTTCATGCCAGTTCAAGGTATTTCGTACACTCACCGAGAATCTGAGTTTGTCGATTTCGACCGTGATAGACTGACGTTTCAAATGATCAGCAATGAAGGCCCTCGGCTGGCCAAAGGAGATGTGAATGGCGATGGGCGAGTAGATATTTATATCGGAGGCTCCAAAGAGCAGCCCGGGACGTTGCTGCTACAGCGCGGCGACGGCACATTTACCCCGACCAACGAAGCAGTGTTTGCGGCCGATCGCGTTCCAGAAGATGCCGGCAGTGAATTCTTTGATGCAGATGGAGACGGCGACCTTGATCTGTACGTATGCAGTGGTGGCAACGAGTTCCCAACGTCGTCGTCGGCATTGGCAGACCGCCTCTATTTCAATGATGGTTCTGGGAAGTTCACCA
This sequence comes from Cyclobacteriaceae bacterium, assembly GCA_044226945.1. Classification (GTDB taxonomy): domain Bacteria; phylum Bacteroidota; class Bacteroidia; order Cytophagales; family Cyclobacteriaceae; genus ELB16-189. Next base: position 401,434 of record JBGAGB010000001.1, read on the forward strand.
AGTCGAAGCAGGCGCTCCCGACAAATAAGTTGGAAAGCACCTCGGTCGTTAAATCTGCCGACATAGATGGCGACGGCGACCTTGATCTTTTCGTGGGTGTAAGGGTGATTCCGTTTTCGTATGGAATGCCTGGACAGGGATACATTTTGCAAAATGACGGCAAGGGCAACTTTAGCGATGTGACTGCCCAGCAGGCATCGGGGCTGTTGAACTTGGGAATGATCACTGATGCCGCTTGGGTGGACCTCGATCATGACAAGGACAGCGACCTCGTCGTGGTCGGTGAATATCTCGGTGTGCGGGTCTTTATCAACGACAGCGGAAAGGTCTCCGATCAGACAGAGAGATTTGGTCTAACGAAGACGAAAGGATTCTGGAATAGGCTGCTGGTGGCCGATCTGGATGGCGATAGCTTTGAAGATCTCGTAATCGGAAACTTAGGGTTGAATTCGAGGCTCCACGCCACCGGCGAACATCCAGTATGCATGTATGTGAGCGACTTCGACCAAAATGGTACAATTGAACAAGTACTGTGCACCTTCACGAGCGGAAAGAACTACCCCTTGGCTTTGCGCCACGATCTGGTGATGCAAATGCCGTCGCTCAAGAAGAAGTACTTAACGTATGAGGCATATCAAGACCAAGCCATAGAGGACGTTTTTACAAAAGAACAACTAGATAAGGCGGTTAAGCTAGAGGCTACTGAATTTGCGACCAGTATTTTTTTGAACCGAGGTGGACAAAGTTTTGAACAACGGGTATTGCCGATCGAAGCTCAAATGTCGTCGATGTATGCACTAAACGTAGGCGACTACAATGCCGATGGTCGCGTCGATATTTTGCTTGGTGGCAATCAATACCGCGTGAAGCCCGAATTGGGACGTTATGACGCGAGTTATGGGACATTCTTGGCTGGCGACGGGAAGGGTAATTTCAGGGCGATTCCGAATTCTCAATCGGGATTTTTCATCGATGGCGAGGTACGCGATTTTGTAACCGTGAATGTAGGAAGTGAGAACTGGCTGATCGTCGCGCGCAATAACGCTCCGTTTGTTACTCTAAGAATTCGAAAGTGAAGGCGTTCCTTCTTACCGCACTTCTTTCTTCAGCACTGGTTGCATGCGAACCCGGGAAAGATCAAAATGAACGACTTTTTTCGAACGTATCCCCGGGAGTTTCCGGTGTGGACTTCGAGAACCGATTGACAAGTTCCGACGATTTCAACATCATCGAATACCTCTATTTCTACAACGGGGGTGGCGTGGCCGTTGGCGATGTGAATAATGACGGTTTGGTTGATCTGTATTTTACTGGAAACCAAGTCGGCAACAAACTGTATTTGAACAAGGGTGATTTTAAGTTTGAAGATATTTCGGAGCGCGCCGGCGTAGCTGGGACCGGGAATTGGAAAACAGGTGCCACCATGGCCGATGTCGATGGAGATGGATGGCTCGATATCTACGTCTGTGGAGTCGGTCGCTACAAGAGTTTCGACGGACAAAACCAGTTATACATCAACAATCACGATTCGACGTTCACCGAAAGGTCGAAAGAATACGGTCTTGACTTCCAAGGTTTTTCCACTCAATCGGTCTTCTTCGACTATGACAACGACGGCGACCTGGATATGTACCTATTGAATCATTCTGTTCATTCAGTTCGCTCGTATGGAGATGTAGCCTTGAGAATGGAGCGTGATAGCCTTGCCGGCGACCGATTGTATCGCCAGGACCTCGGTTCCGATGGGAAGAGGGTATTCACCGATGTGACCAGAGACGCTGGAATTTTCAGCAGTTCGGTAGGTTACGGACTTGCAGTCGGCGTATCGGATTTGGACCATAATGGATTTGCTGATATATACGTATCAAACGATTTCCATGAAAATGACTATCTCTATTTGAACAAAGGCGACGGCACGTTCGCACAAGTCCTCGAGCAATCCATGGCCCACACAAGCCGATTTTCCATGGGTAACGACATCGCCGACATCAACGAGGATGGATGGAACGACATCGTGACGCTAGACATGATGCCTAGCGACGAATACGTGATCAAGACGACCGCTGGAGAAGACAACTACGAAATTTACCAATACAAACTTCAGTTTGGCTATCATAATCAGTTCTCCCGGAACTGTATGCAGATCAGCGCTGGGAAGGTGGATCATGGCCGGCTTCGGTTTTATGATGTCGCACCATTTGCGGGTGTGGCCGCTACGGATTGGAGCTGGTCAGCTTTGTTGGCTGACTTTGATAATGACGGGGGTAAAGACCTTTTCGTAGCCAACGGAATCGTGGGACGTCCCAACGATTTGGATTATATCAGTTATATCTCGACAGATTCCGCTCAAAAGCATTTGACCGATGAGCAACTTTATTCGAAGATGCCGTCGGGAAAGGCGCCCAACGCAATTTTCAAGAAGGGAAAGGGACTGCGCTTTGAGGATAAATCGAGCGAGTGGTTGGATCCAATTCCGACTTTTTCGAATGGTGCGGCGTATGCCGACTTAGATAATGACGGTGACCTTGATCTGGTCATCAACAACATTAATGAGAAGGCGAGCGTCCTTCGGAACAATGCGCCCAAAGATTCAACCTCCCATTTCCTAAGGATCAAATTGAATGGTTTACGGTTGAACCCGTTTGGTGTGGGAGCAGCCGTGACCGTGTATGCGGGAGGTCAAGCATTTCATCGTGAGCAGAATCCGACGCGTGGATGGCTTTCGTCGGTAGACCAGGTTTTGCACGTTGGTCTCGGTCCAATTTCAACGGTAGATTCGGTCGTCGTGACCTGGCCCGGCAACAAGCATCAAAGAGTCCTTGAGGCGAAAATTGATGCAACATTAGACATTCGAGAGATTGATCAATCGGATCGCTGGTTGACTGAAAAAGAGTCGCTCAACTGGTACTCCGCTTCATCGGATGCGATACCCTTCAAACACCAAGAAAATGATTTCAATGTTTTGGAAACCCAACGACTGATTCCTCACATGAACTCGACGCGCGGACCTAAGTTAGCCGTGGGCGACGTCAACGGTGACCAGTTAGAGGATGTCTATGTAGGGGGTGGGCAGGGGCAATCTGGACAATTGTTTCTGCAGGACAGGAACGGTCGATTCGTATGGTCGCGACAGCCGGTGTTCGAGGTCAACAAGATGAACGAAGAAACTGCCGCACTATTTTTTGACGCCGATGGTGACGGCGACCTAGACCTCATGGTAGGCAACGGAGGCGATGAGTTCGTCGACGATCACTTGAAGCTGAGATTGTATTTTAATGACAAGGGCGAGTTCAAGGAGGCTTCAAGAGAGCTGACGCGTGCCCGGGTGAACGCATCGGCATTGGTTGCGGGCGACGTAGATCATGACGGAGATCTGGATGTTTTTGTCGCCGGTGGCACGGTGACCGGACGTTATGGAATTGATAGCGATAGCTTTGTTTTGGTCAACGATGGACACGGCAATTTCGAAGAAAAGGCGTCGGTGTTTGAAGGAGGACGGCGCCCTGGAGGCATGCTTCACGCGGCGCTATGGATCGAGTTGACCGGCGATGACTTTCCAGAATTGGTGACCGCTGGCGAATGGGCGCCTGTACTTGTATGGAAGAATAACAATGGTGTGCTTTCCCGAATCACCCAAAACGGAACAGACCAGGCTGTTGGATGGTGGAATGCATTGGCTTCGGGCGACTTTGACGGCGATGGGGACACGGATTTAGTCGCTGGAAACTTTGGTTTAAATGGACGCATTCAAATAACTAATAATGAGACAGTTGAGATTATTATTACGGATCTGGATAACAACGCCGCATTGGATCAAGTCCTGATATATCAGAATCGGGGCAAGCGCCATACACTCGCCTCGAAGGATCAGTTGATTAGACAGGTGCCAGCCCTAAAGAAGCAGTACCTTCGGTATTCTGACTATGCACGGGCAACATCCGAACAGGTAGTGGGATCGGTTCCGCAAATGAAAAGGATGGCGAATACCATGGCGTCTCTTTACTTTGAGAATATTGGAAACGGGAATTTCGTGGCCCGCCCGCTTCCAGATGAAGCGCAGTATTTCCCCGTGATGGCGATCTGCACTGCAGATGTGAACGATGATGGCTACCTTGACCTGGTGCTAGGCGGGAATTTGTTAGCGGTACAACCTGATCTATGGCCGTTTGACGCAGGCTTCGGAGTGATCTTGGTGGGTGACGGACACAGCGGATTTTCAGCGGTACCCACGATGGAATCTGGCTTTTTTGTGAAAGGTGAAACACGCGACATCAAAACTGTCAAAAAGGGCAACTCGATTGCGTTGGTCGCAACTCAAAACAATGATTCATTGCTGATTTTTACGAAACGAAAACCGAAATGAAAAAGACGATCACCCTCATCGTCGTGCTTGCATGCACATGGCATGTTCACGCTCAGAATTCCGATCCGACTTGGACAGTAGAAGCAAAAAACATTGACCCCAACAATTATTATGGTGTCACCGTTGCGAACGGGATGGTGGGGCTTGTCTCGTCGCCCGAACCCATGAAGGTTCGCGACGTCGTCCTCAATGGGGTCTACGATTACTATCAGCGTGGTCGTGTTTCCAACATCCTTAAAACCTTCAATCATGTCAACATGAATTTGGAGGTGGATGGACGACGGATTGGCATCAAGGACATCGCTAACTATCGCCAGTCGCTCGACATGAAGAAGGCCATATTGGTGACCACTTTCGACGTGGGCGACAAGCTTTCGGTGAAGCATTCAATGATGTCACTTCGCCATTTGCCCTACACGGCGATGTCGATCGTCGAGGTTTCGGCGAAGAAGGACGTGTTGATTACTCCGATGAGCGTAATCGAGGCGCCCAATCATTTGGTCGACGTGCGCAATACGTACAGTGAGATTGACCGCCCGCACGTAAAGATTCCGCTGATGACCTCTGTGGGCAAAAGCCCGTCCGGAAAGCACACCCTCGCCGCGAGCAATAGCATTATCTTCAACGAAAAGCACGGGCAAGAGCCAACACTGATCCACGAGGATTGGGACTATAATATGCACCTTGCCAAGTTTTCCAAGCGCCTTAAGGCCGGTGAAACCTATTCCTTCACGGTGGTGGCTTCCGCCGTGAGCACCGAACATTACCAAGACCCACTGAACGAGGCAGAGCGCCTGACGATCTTCGCGGCGCTCGAAGGAACCGACAGATTGATGCGCCGTCATTTGGCTGAGTGGGAGAAGTTATGGAAGAGCGATATCGTCATTACCGGCGACCCGCAAGTTCAACGCGACGTTCGATTTGCGTTGTATCACTTGTACTCATTCGCGCGAGAAGGAACTGCATACAGCCTAAGCCCGATGGGGCTCTCGGGCCTTGGCTACAATGGCCACGTTTTTTGGGACACCGAGCTTTGGATGTATCCGCCGCTATTGGCCCTGCAGCCGTCGATTGCAAAGTCGTTACTCGAATACCGCTTTGAAAGACTGGGTGCAGCCAAGCAAAATGCTTTTTCTCACGGTTACCAAGGAGCCATGTTTCCATGGGAATCCTCGGATGAGGGATCCGAAGACACTCCTGTGTGGGCGTTGACCGGCCCTTTCCAGCACCACATCACGGGATGTGTGGGCTGGGCATTTTGGAAATACTACCAGGTAACGAAAGATAAGTTGTGGCTCCGCGACCGCGGCTATCCGGTGTTGAAGGAGGTGGCCGACTTCTGGGCGAGTCGCGTCGAGCGCAAGGGACCTGGCAAATACGAGATCAACAACGTGATCGGGGCCAATGAATGGCAAGAGAACATAGACAATAATGCCTTCACCAATGGAATGGCCATTACGGCGCTCCGTTATGCTACTCAAGCCGCCAAGGAGTTGGGTCTCGTTCCCAATCCTGATTGGGAGCATGTGGCACAAAACATTCCGATCTTGAAGTTTGAAGATGGTACGACAAAGGAGAACGCGACATACGATGGCGTGATGATCAAGCAAGCGGACGTGAACCTCTTGGCATTCCCGCTTGACATTGTGAGTGACAAGGCGCAAATACAAAAAGACCTCGCGTACTATGAACCGAGAATGTCGCCGGAGGGTCCCGCGATGGGGAATTCAGTGATCGCCCTTCTCTATGCACGGGTTGGCAATATGGCGAAGGCGAATGAGTGGTTTGCGAAAGCATACAAACCCAACGAAGTACCTCCGTTCGGTGTGATTGCCGAGACGGCGGGAGGGACGAACCCTTATTTTGCGACGGGCGCCGGAGGGTTTTTGCAAGCGGTTATCTTCGGATTTGGCGGACTTCAAATTGGAGATACCGGCGTGACCCAGCTAAAAACGACGTTGCCTTCGGGTTGGAAAAGTATTGAAATAAAAGGAGTAGGGGTCGAACGCAAAACGTTTCAGGTGGGCAAATGATGGCTGATTTTTATCACGTGGATCTTCGCACGATCCGCTGAAAAGGTTCTTTCAGATCACGATTCTTACCAATAAATTTGAACAGATATAGCTATTGTACATGTTAAGATTCAATCATGCCATTCGCGCCGCGTTGATCGTCGCCATCAGCCTTTTAGCAAGCTGCAAAACCAGCGACCCGGAGTATCAAGCAAAAGTTCAGAACCCTGAGTTTTTCCATCGCTCCATCAAGCAGGTGACTGATCGAATTGTTCACGATATCTTTTCCCCTCCGGTTGCGAGCCGAATCTATGCCTATGCAAGTGTGGCAGGTTACGAGGCTGGTCGTCACTTGAATCCCGAGTTCGAATCTTTCTCCGGGCAATTGAAGGGACTGGATAGCATTCCACAACCCGAGCCAAACTTAGAGTATTGTTACCCGCTTGCCTCGGTTGAAGCCGTTCTGAAAATTGGCAAGACGCTGGTATTCTCCGAACCTGAGATCGAGGAATTTCACCAATCGATCTTGAAAGAGTTTCAAGCAATTGGCGTTCCCTCAGACGTGTATGATCGTTCTATAGAGTACGGTAACAAGGTTGCCGATCGTGTCGTGAAATGGTCGTCGAAAGATAATTACAAGCAAACCCGATCATTTCCCAAGTATACCATCTTGCAAGATCCCGCCACTTGGAAGCCCACACCCCCCGCATACATGGATGCAGTGGAGCCGCATTGGAATAAGATCCGCCCTTTTGTGATCGATTCTGCGGCAGAGTTCAAGCCTGAACCGCCCATACCATTCTCTGTAGACAAGAAAAGTGACTTCTATAAAGAGGCGATTGAAGTCCTCACCATCGGAAAGGGACTCACCGATGAACAAAAGGCCATCGCTAGCTTTTGGGATTGCAATCCTTTCGTGATGAATGTACGGGGCCACGTCATGTTCGCGACCAAGAAGATTTCACCTGGAGGCCACTGGATGAACATCACCAGTGTGGCATGCAGGAAAGCCAACGCCGACTTCGTCCACACCGCCGAAGCGTACGCACGTGTTGCCCTCTCGTTGGTCGATGGTTTTATCAGTTGCTGGGATGAGAAGTATCGCAGCAAGGTGGTGCGGCCAGAGACCTATATCAACCAACATATCGACGAAAACTGGGTTCCATTCTTGCAAACGCCGCCGTTCCCTGAATACACGAGTGGTCACAGTGTGATTTCGGGAGCCTCGGCCGTTGCGCTGACAAACCTATTCGGCGACAACTTCGCCTTCACCGATTCTACGGAAGTTGAATATGGGATGACTGCCCGCAGCTTCAAGTCGTTCTACGACGCTGCGAATGAGGCAGCCGAGAGCCGGATCTACGGTGGAATCCATTATCGAAAGGCTTGCGATATTGGAAAAACGCAAGGCCGTGCGGTTGGACAGTTTATCGTCGATCACGTGCGGACGCGCAAGGAAAAGACCGCGCTTCAGTAACGGACTCTCGTCCCCTTTTTGATGGTCATGGAGTTGCTGAGGTGCACGCAGCGGCTCCGTCAAAAATCCCTATATTAGAAACCATCAAAATCCCTCGTGCATGAACCCTTTCTTTGCAGAATTCTTAGGCACCATGTTGCTGATTGTCCTTGGCAATGGCGTCGTGGCTGGTGCTCTCCTTCGGCGATCCAAAGCGGAAGGCGCAGGCTGGCTCACCATCGTGATCGCTTGGGGGCTGGCCGTGACCTTCGGCATATATACCGTTGGTAAAATTAGTGGGGCGCACCTCAATCCCGCTGTCACATTGGCTTTGTTCCTCAACGGTAATCTCGCTGGAGACCAAGTGTTGGGTTACATGCTTGCGCAATTGGCGGGTGCGTTTATTGGTGCTACCATTGTCTGGCTGCATTATTTGCCTCATTGGCGCGAAACGGGCGACGCCTCAACAAAGTTGGCAGCTTTCTCCACTGGGCCTGCCATCCGCAATACTGTCTCAAACTTGATCAGCGAAATCATTGGAACGGCCGTGTTGATTCTTGGATTGCTACTCCTAGGCGCAAATGAATTCACACAAGGCCTCAAACCAATCGTGGTAGGATTGCTGATCATCGCCATTGGCCTAAGCCTCGGTGGCACTACTGGTTTTGGAATCAATCCGGCGCGCGATCTTGGACCTCGACTCGCGCACGCCGTTCTTCCAATTTATGGCAAGGGCGAATCAAACTGGTCTTACGCTTGGATACCGGTTGTCGGTCCATTGATCGGCGCTATTGTTGGAGTAATGGTTTACAAATTTGCTTTCGCGTCCTAGTATGAAGGAACAATATATCATCGCGCTAGATCAAGGCACGACGAGTTCACGTGCCGTGTTGTTCGACCAATCGGGACAAATCAAAGGCATCGCGCAACAAGAATTTCCCCAAATATTTCCGAAACCGGGGTGGGTGGAGCACGACCCAGAAGAGATTTGGAATACACAGCTTCGCGTGCTCGAAAAGCTCATCAAAGACAACAGCATCAAGCCTGCAGCGATTGCGGCTATCGGAATTACCAACCAACGCGAGACGACAGTAGTCTGGGACCGAAAGACCGGCGCACCCATTCACCACGCAATTGTTTGGCAGGACAAAAGAACAGCACCGGAATGTGAACAACTCAAGAAGGAGGGATGGACCGACTATGTTCGGGAGAATACCGGACTTGTTATCGACTCGTATTTTTCTGGAACGAAAATCAAGTGGATCCTTGACAACGTACCCGGCGCTCGACAAAAAGCAGATCGAGGTGAACTTGCATTCGGCACGATCGACACTTGGTTGATTTGGAAACTCACTGCGGGTAAGGCGCACGTGACCGACTACTCCAACGCTTCTCGCACGATGATCTATAATATCCGTGCGCTCAATTGGGATGAACAACTATTGAAGGCACTTGAGATCCCAGCGTCGTTGTTGCCAAAAGTGCAAGCGTCTGCCTCAGATTTCGGGCACTGGAATTACGAAGGTGTTTCAATTCCCGTGTGCGGTGTGGCGGGCGACCAACAAGCCGCCTTGTTTGGACAAGGTTGTTTCGAAGCCGGTTTGGCGAAGAATACATACGGTACTGGCTGCTTCATGTTGATGAACACCGGTGCTGAAATCCGCAAATCGAAGAATGGACTGGTTACGACAATTGCCTGGGGCCTCGACGGCAAGGTGGAGTACGCACTCGAAGGAAGTGTGTTCATCGCCGGTGCGGCAGTTCAATGGCTGCGCGATGGCTTGCACCTGATTGACCAATCAAAAGACTCTGAATACTTTGCCGCTAAAGCGCTGGGCTCAAATGAGGTGTACATGGTGCCGGCGTTTGCCGGACTTGGCGCACCCTATTGGGATATGTATGCGCGTGGAGCCATCTTTGGACTCACACGCGACACCGGGAAGGATCACATCATTAAGGCGACGCTCGAGTCGATGGCCTATCAAACCAAGGACATCCTGAACGCCATGCAGGAAGACTCCGGTCTTCAGCTTTCCAGTCTCAAAGTAGATGGGGGCGCTAGTGCGAATAATATTCTAATGCAATTTCAGGCCGATATTTTAGGGACTGAAGTCGAACGCCCTGAGGTCATCGAATCTACAGCTCTTGGTGCAGCTTACCTTGCCGGAATCCAATGCGGACTGTGGAAGAAACAAGAAGTGTTGGCCAATCGAAAAGTCCAACGAAGATTTACTCCCTCGATGGAACCTGCTCAACGGGATAAGCTGTATAAGGGTTGGCAGAAGGCTGTGGAGCGAACGAAGGGATGGATCGACTAGTTTATGTTTTCTATTGATACTCGTGCTTCAATGATAGAACGACTTCGAACGGAGTCGTTCGACGTGTTGGTGATTGGTGGTGGTATTACCGGTGTTGGGATTGCCTTGGATGCCACTACCCGTGGACTTAAGACCGCGCTCGTGGAACAGCATGACTTCGCATTCGGAACGAGTAGCCGATCCACTAAACTTATCCACGGAGGTCTACGCTATCTCAAGCAATTGGAATTCGGTCTCGTACGCGAAGTGGGAAGTGAAAGGGCTGTAGTTCACCAACTAGCCCCGCATTTGGTTCTTCCGGAAAAGATGCTCCTGCCTCTGTATGAAAAACGTGGGTTCGGAAGCATGCTCACCTCTTTTGGCTTGAAACTGTACGATTGGTTGGCTGGCGTAAAACCCGAAGACCAGCGCAAGATGCTGACCCGCAAACTTACGCTTAAGCAAGAACCATTGCTTCAACCGAGCGACATCAAGGGGGGCGCAATCTACGCTGAGTATCGCACCGACGACGCACGCTTAACGATTGAGATCGCCAAGACTGCCTTTCGAAATGGAGCCCTGTTGGTCAACTATTCAAAGGTTACCAACTTCGAGTATCGAGATGGGACGGTAGCAGGTGCAACTATCCAAGATCAACTGACGAAGAAAAGTTTCACCGTTCGAGCTGCTGTTGTCGTAAACGCAGCTGGCCCTTGGGTGGATGAACTTCGGGAACTAGACAAGTCGCGTCAAGGAAAACGACTGCACCTCACCAAGGGGGTACACATCGTGGTGGCGAAAGAAAAACTACCGGTGCACCAAGCGATCTATTTCGACGTGGGCGATGGCCGGATGATCTTTGCGATCCCGCGAGGGAGAACAACGTACATCGGAACAACGGATACCAACTACACAGGAAGTAAAGAGGAAGTGCACGCGACGCGCGAAGATGTGGAGTATCTTTTGAATGCTGTAAATAAAACGTTTTCCGGATCGGGACTTCAACCTTCGGACATCGAGTCATCGTGGGCGGGATTACGCCCTTTGATTCACGAGGAAGGAAAGTCCGCATCGGAGCTTTCTAGAAAAGACGAAATATTCGAGTCGCAATCTAAGTTGATTTCCATTGCAGGAGGTAAACTGACCGGCTATCGAAAGATGGCCGAACGCGTGGTCGATTTAGTAATCGAGAAGTACTTCGAAGGAAGAACTTTGAAGCGATGTTACACGGCATCCATACCGCTCACCAACCCCGGTTTTTCCAGCTACGAAGAGGTGGAGCTCTTCAAACGCAAGTTACAATCCGTCCTGCCTCCAGTGCTTGCGAAGAATGTGTACTATCTCGTGCACACGTACGGTCGCGCAGCCGAAACGATCGCCCAGCGTGCTTACGAGAATTTTGGAGGCGATACTGAACTGGCGTTGGTGAGGGCAGAATTAGACCACACCATGCAACACGAGATGGTCGTGTCCGCTTCGGATTTTTTTGTCCGACGTACAGGTGGACTGTTCTTCGATATTTCGCGTGTCCGAGCTCACCTCGACGAGGTGCTAGAAGCCATGTCGCAACAGCTTGGCTGGCCTGAAGATAAGTTGCAGGAGGAGCGCAAACGAATGAAAGATTCCATTAACTTGTCCGGAGAATTCCTATAACCTGATGTTGAGACTGCTGCTCTTTGCTGTGGGAATTATTGTCCTGATTTCCGGGGAGTTATTCAGGGTATACTACATCATGCCGTTTCCCGGCAGCCAGATCGAGAATACCATCGACACCGCTTACTTCTTTCATCAAAACATTTGGTGGTTCAGGCTTGTCGGGCTCGCGCTCGTTGCGTGGCCGACCTATCGTTACCTGTCTACCGGCAGGATTTGGATTCAATGGCCGCCCGTGTTGGCGATCGGTGTGTGGTTGATCGTGTGGTACATGGTGAGCTCAGTGATGACAGCGGACCGGATGTTTATCCAACCCAGACACAAGATCATGGCATCGGTCGCCGACAATAAAATTCCACTCCGGGATTTAGTCGTTGGTGTCGAGATAGCGGGTGAGAGTCGCGCATATCCCATCGAAGTGATTGGCTATCACCATCAAGTTCGTGACACCGTCGGCGGTCAGCCCGTGATGGTGACCTACTGCACCGTGTGCCGCACGGGTCGCGTGTTTTCTCCAACGGTAGACGGGCAACCAGAAACCTTCCGATTGGTAGGGATGGACCACTACAACGCTATGTTCGAAGATGCCACCACAAAGAGTTGGTGGCGGCAAGTAAATGGCGAGGCAATCACAGGTCCTAAGAAGGGAAAGTTCCTGCCCGAAATACCCTCGAACCAAATGCGCCTGTCAGCTTGGATCGAATCGCATCCAGACACCAAGGTCATGCAAAGGGACCCCGACTTCTTGGCTCCGTACGACAGCGCAGCGCTCTATGATGAAGGGAAAATGACAAATCGATTGGAGCGCACCGACTCCGTTCCCTGGTTAGATAAATCGTGGGTCATCGGCGTGGAAATACAAGGCCACGCGCGCGCATACGATTGGCTGACGACTCGAGCTGTTCATGTCGTCAATGATACCCTTGGCGGATCCAGTATTGTCGTTGCCATTGAGGGCGATTCGGCTTCGTTCCATGTTTGGCGCAAACCCGATTCTGTATTTTTCATTTTCGATGCTGCGACGAATAAGATGAGAGATCGATCCACCAACTCCGTGTGGAACTGGAAGGGGGAGTGCGTCGAGGGTAAATTAAAAGGCGCGACTTTGCCCTGGCAGCAGAGTTATCAAGAATACTGGCATTCCTGGCGGACATTCCATCCAAGGACAACGCGTTTCGAGATTCCCTCGAGCACTGCAAGACTCATCGTACCGACCGACTTCAACAAGGTTGGACTACTCGCGCATCAACCTTATATTAGAAAGACTGTTACACCAGCAAATGTCAACTAGAGATCACTTGTGGGGTATCGATTTAGGAGGTACCAAAGCAGAAGGAGTCGTGCTCGGCCCAGGAAGGCTGAACGACATATTGTTTAGAGATCGCGTTCCCACCGGAGCCGAAAATGGGTATGAATTTATCCTGGGTCAGATCACCAAGTTGGTGGCGATGATGGAAGCCCAACTTGGGTACAGGCCCGCTCGCATTGGAATTGGATCTCCCGGTACGCTTGACCCCGGTCTGGGAACGATGAAGGGATGCAACTCCGAATGTATGAACGGCCAGCGCATGAAGGAAGACCTTCAGGGACTCCTAAAAATGGAAGTGGAAATCGCGAACGACGCGAACTGCTTCGCACTGGCAGAAACGCGCATGGGTGTGGTGAAACAGAACTACCCCAATGCCAAAGTAGTGTTCGGCATCATCATGGGAACCGGCGTCGGTGGTGGATTGGTGATTGATGGACACGTCATCAACGGGTTACAAGGAATTGCCGGCGAATGGGGACACAATTTTCTCGACGAATCAGCCGGCCCATGTTATTGTGGTAAAAGCGGCTGCGTGGAAAAAGTGATCTCAGGCCCCGACCTCGAACGCTACTACCATGGTGTGACAGGAAACAAACTCCGGATGAAGGAAATTTATGCTCGCTACAAAGCGGGTAGCGATCCGGCAGCCACCCGAACGATGAACCGATTGACGCACTTCTTTGGGTTGGCCACGAGCGTATTGATCAACATCATCGATCCCGATGTGATTGTGGTAGGTGGCGGGGTAGGCAACATCGATGAAATCTATACCGACGGTGTTGAGTCCCTCAAGAAGTATGTCTTCAACCATCGACTGGATACACCTATTGTGAAACCACTGTTGGGCGACAGTGCCGGCGTGTTCGGTGCCGCCTATTTGGTTGCTTAATGAACTACTATAGAACCCTCAACGCACACTGACATGAATCGCATTGCAATCGTCGGCCCTATTCCCCGCGACCACATCGTTACACATCAAGGCGACCTTATTCAAAAATGGGGTTGTGTGACCCACCCGGTGATCGCCCTTTCAGCGATGGCAGGGAAGGAGATTGAAGTGATCCCAGTGTCGCACCTGCGAACCGTAGATGTCGACAACGTGAACGAAGTCTTCAACGGTTATGCAGGTGTCAACACGAAGCACCTTACCAGCAAATCGGACCAAGGCGATATCATCAGCCTTCGCTTTGTCGATATGAATAATCGCCTCGAACGTCAAACGGGATTCATGGATCCAATTGTGCCCGATGACATGAAAGATCTCCTCGACTGCAAGGTATTCGTGTTCATCCCAATCAGCGACTACGAGATATCGCTCGATACGCTTAAGTTCTTGAAAAAGAAGAGTAAGGGATTAGTAGTGTTCGATGCGCATGGACCGACCACGGCGTGCTTAGTCAACGGCGAGCGACAACGCAAGTTTTGGATCGATCGTGACCAATGGCTTCCCTACATCGACGTGTTGAAAATGAACCTGGAAGAGGCCCAGGCTTCTTGGTTCAAGAAGGAATACGAGTCTACCGATTTTGCAATCAACGAAGAGCCTAACCGCGACGAGCTGCGGGCATTCGCCACCCATTGCCTCGACCTCGGTGTAAAGTGTGTATACATCACCGTAGACTCTCGTGGGTGCCTCGCGTATTTCAAAGTGCGCGGAAAAATACGTGAGGAGCTTGTGCCAGCCATCAAGGTGAGTCATGTCGTCGATACAACCGGATGTGGAGACTCATTTGCGGGTGGAATCGGCTTTGGATTGTTGGAAAATCCGAAGGACTACCTCGCCGCGGCGCAGTATGGAAATGCACTTGGAGCAATGCGCACCCAAGGCAAAACTTTCGCGGTATTCAAGTCACTTGAAGAAACAAAACAAATCATCCATCAAGGATTTGTTCCAGCAGAATAACCCCACTTACATTGATCAAGGCCTGTATTTTTGATTTAGACGGCGTCATCGTCGACACAGCGAAGTATCATTTCCTTGCTTGGAAGAGACTGGCGAGTGAACTCGGCGTCAACCTCACCGAACACGACAATGAAAAGCTAAAGGGCGTAAGCCGGATGCAGTCGCTTCAAATCATTTTAGACATGGCGAAAACTCAATTGAGTGAGGCCAAGAAGAACGCCCTCGCCGAGCGCAAGAACGACTGGTTCGTCGACTTTATCGAAGCAATGAAACCTGACGAAGTTTTCCCCGGCGTGGTTAAGCTCATTACCGACATGCGAAGCAAGGGACTAAAGGTGGCGCTCGCCAGCAGCAGCAAGAATGCTCCGCGCGTGATTGAATTGCTTGGGATCGGCCATCTGTTCGACGTGATTGTCGACGGCAGCATGATTCTCGATACGAAACCTGACCCGGAGATTTTCCTTTTGTCCGCACAGAAGCTTGGCGTGAAGCCTGCGAACTGCGTGGTATTTGAGGATGCAGAAGCCGGAGTTGAAGCAGCGATACGGGCCGGAATGAAATGCGTAGGCATCGGTTCACCAAAGAACCTTGGGAATGCTAACAAGGTGTTAGCGAATACCGCAGATTTTAAATTGGACGACTTAAATTCACTTTAAGAATTACTCACCAGTACTCATTCATCAGCACATGAAGAACTACATTAAGCACCACGAATGGGAAATCGTTGAAGAAGGGTTCGACCCGCACCTCAACCGGATATCGGAAAGCATCTTCAGTCTTGGAAATGGTCGCATGGGACAACGCGCAAATTTCGAAGAGATTTTTACAGGCGATACACACCAAGGCAGCTACGTGGCCGGTGTGTACTATCCCGACAAAACACGGGTAGGGTGGTGGAAGAACGGCTATCCCGAATATTTCGCCAAGGTGCTGAACGCGCCAAGTTGGATTGGCATCGAGATCGACATCGCTGGTGAGCCTCTCGACCTCGCCGTATGGAAAGTGTCGAGTTTTCGAAGAGTGCTCGATATGAAACGCGGTGTCCTTCATCGCTCGTTCACAGCCCATTCACCTTCTGGTAAGGAAGTAAAGGTGTACTCACAGAGATTTTGCTCGATGGCCGATGGCGAAATTGGTGCCATCAAGTATTCGATCACTCCAATTAACTTTTCGGCAGCCGCTCGGCTCACTATTACGGTCGATGCAGATGTCGTCAACAAAGATTCGAATTACGATGAGAAATTCTGGAACGCAGTGGCTGAAGAAGCGCAGCTCGGATACGCGATTGTGATAGCCGAAACCCGAAAGACTCTTTTCCATGTGTGCACGGGCATGGAATACAGTTTAGAAATGGAAGGGAAGTGGCTGCAAGGGAAAGTGTTTACAGCCACTCGCGAGAAATATGCCAACAACACGGTGGATGTCGACCTGCGACAAGGGGTTGAACTAGTGATCAATAAATGCGGGGCAGTCCTGTCGTCGGAGAATCATCCCAAGGAACTTCTCGCCGCTCATTGCCTCGAAAAACTCGAGTCAGCCCGCGAAAAGGGCTTCGACCAACTGTTGAAAGAGCATACCGCCAGTTGGGCTGCCAAGTGGGATATGTGCGACATCGTGATCGACGGTGATGTTGCCGCTCAACAAGGTATTCGGTTCAACATCTTTCAAATGTTGCAGACCTATACAGGCGAGGACGAACGCCTCAACATCGGCCCGAAGGGATTCACTGGAGAGAAATATGGTGGAAGTACCTACTGGGATACGGAGGCGTACTGTTTACCCTTCTACCTCGGAACTTCTGACCCAAAGGTTGCCCGCAACTTGTTGATTTATCGATATAAGCATTTGCCTAAGGCGATCGAAAATGGCAAGAAACTAGGGTTCACCGATGGCGCAGCATTTTATCCGTTCGTTACGATGAACGGAGAGGAGTGCCATAACGAATGGGAGATTACGTTCGAAGAAATTCATAGGACAAGCGCCATGGCTTATGCGATTCGCGACTACATCGCATATACTGGCGACGATGGATATCTCGCGGAATTCGGCTTGGAAGTACTGATCGGAATCTCTCGCTTTTGGAGGCAGCGCGTGAATTGGTCTAACGACAAGCAGAAGTATGTGATCCTAGGTGTCACCGGTCCCAACGAATACGAGAACAACGTTAACAACAACTGGTACACGAATACGCTGGGGGCGTGGACCCTAGAGTTCACCTTGTCCGCGATCGACAACGTGAAGAAGAACGCACCCGCACGATACCAGGAAATCGTGAAGAAGACTGCGTTTAAAGATGCGGAAGAGACCGCCAAGTGGCGACACATCATTGACAACATGTATTTCCCGTTCGATGAGAAGCGTGGTGTGATCCTGCAGCAAGATGGGTTCCTCGATAAAGAACTGATGCCAGTTGCCGATCTACGGCCGGAAGACCGACCGCTGAATCAAAAATGGTCTTGGGATAGGATCCTGCGCTCGTGCTTCATCAAGCAAGCCGATGTGTTGCAGGGCATCTACCTATTCGAAGATCGATTCGACGTGGCGACCATCAAGAAGAATTTCGACTTCTATGAACCCATGACCGTGCATGAGTCGTCGCTTTCACCCTGCGTGCATGCGATCCTTGCCTCGGTGATCGGCTATAAGGAAAAGGCTTACGAGATGTATCTCCGGACCGCTCGACTCGATCTAGACGATTACAACAACGACACCGAAGATGGTTGCCACATTACAAGCATGGCCGGTACATGGATGAGTGTGGTGAAGGGTTTTGGCGGGATGCGCGTGAAGGATGGTGCACTTCATTTCAACCCTTTTATTCCCGATCAATGGAAATCGTATTCTTTCCGACTTGAATTCAGAGGGAGGGTAATTAGTATCATCATCAACAAGGAGGGAGTAAAAACCAGACTCGAGCATGGTGAGCCGATCGATGTGTGGATCAACGGTAAGAAAAGTTCGGTCGGTAAGTAGGAGCGAGCATGTACTGGTAAAAAACTGAGTAGTAATATTTTAAAAATATCTTTACTTTCATTTCCGAAATTCTAAAACCTCAAACCTACCATGAGTGAAAATAATAATCTCAGGCTGTTCTACGGAAGCTGTCTCGCACTGATCACTACCGCTTTTTCGTATAGTATTCGCGCAGGCGTCCTACCTCAAATCGGTACGGAGTATGGCATCTCCGCAACTGACCTCGGTTTTATCAACACGATGTGGTTTCTTGGTTTCCCGATTACCATGGTGATCGGTGGAATTTTTTACAATTCCATCGGCCCCAAGCGCATCATGATCTTTGCTTTCTTTGCGCATACGCTGGGAATTTTACTCACGATCTTCGCCCAGAACTACACGACACTCTTGATCTCAACTCTGTTCATTGGCCTCGGCAATGGTTGCACTGAGGCAGCCTGTAACCCGCTGATCGCGACAAGCTACAGTGGTAAGCAAATGAACACGCTCCTGAATCGCTTTCACATGTGGTTCCCCGGCGGTATTCTCCTCGGCTCGCTCATCTCGTTCTTTATGACCGAAAACATGGCTGGAATAGGATGGAGAGGCCAAATCTGGATCCTTATGATTCCGACCGTGGCCTATGCGATTACTTTTTGGGGACAGAAGTTTCCTGAAACTGGTGCCGAGGTTGTCAAGCAGCGATCAGGAAACGCACCAGTTAGTTCTTGGATCGTGCTCTTCCTCTTCATCTGCGTCTGTATGTCGCTGACTGCGATTTCGGAGTTTGGCCCTGGTCAATGGGCAGCGGTCGTGTTGGCAAACAGTGGCGCTGAACCGATGATTATCCTTGCGCTCACTGCAGGCGTGGCCGCCGTCGGGCGTTACTTCGGCGGGGAATTCGTGCATCGTTTTGACCAGACCGGTGTGTTATTGGTATCGGCGATTTTGACCGCGGTCGGCATCACCATGTTGAGTATGATCACTGGTCCAATGGCATACGTAGCTGCCATCATCTTCGGAATGGGCTACTGCTACTTCTGGCCCAACATGATCGGGTTCACCGCGGAAAAGATTCCAGCCAGCGGCGCCCTTGGGATGTCGATCGTTGGCGCCATGGGTATGTTCTCCACCTCAATTTGGCAACCCGTCATTGGTATTTGGATTGATAATGCGCAAGCAAAGGCCGAAGCTTCAGGACTGACCGGCGACGCCGCCAACCTGGTAGCAGGTCAAACGGCATTGCAATACATGATCACTTTCCCAGCGATTCTAATTGTCCTGTTCACTGTTCTCTGGTTCTGGATGAAGAAGGCAAAGCCTGCTGTCGCCTAGACTTCAAGCTTGTTCAGCATCAAAAAGCCGCGGGTGACTGCGGCTTTTTTGTTTGTATCTATAACTCAAAGGTAAAGCCCTTCTCTCGCAATTTGTCGTAACTCCGCTTATCAAACTTGAATAAAGAAGCCGCACGGTGGGATACATCTTTCTGTTTCTCCTTGCTTGGAGTCAGGAGATTCATCTTCATCAGCTTCCGCCGAAAATTGGGTTTGTCGAGCTTGATGCCAAGAAGCGCCTCGTATAATTCTTGCAACTGATGGAGCGTGAACTTTCTCGGAAGGAGGTTGAAGCCGATCGGTTCATGTCGAACTTTATGCTTCAAGTGTTTCATCGCAACTTTTAGAATCTGGTTGTGATCGTAAGGAAGCGCTGGAACCTCGCTGATCTTAAACCACCTTGCATCCGAGGCGGTAAAACCGGGGTGTAATTTGTAATTCTCTGGCTTCACCAGCGCAAAATACCCGATGGTGATCACCCGCTTTTCCGGGTATCGATTCACGTCGCCAAACACACCGAGTTGTTCCATGTAAATCTTCGACACACCCGTCAAGTCATGGAGAAGCCTGACCGCGGCATCGTTGACACTCTCATTATACCGAATCCAACCTCCCGGCAGTGCCCATTTGCCCTTGCTTATACCCTCGCCGTGTTGCACCAACAAGATGTCGAGTTCACCTTTCTTGAACCCAAAAATTAGGCAGTCAATAGAGAGCGCGTCAATCACGGAATCGGGGCGGGTCATGGCGACGAATTTATCACTTTCAAATTCAGGTAAATTCATTTTTTGAAATTAGTTGAAAAAGACTAAAATTGATGGTCAAATTGACTATAAGGTTTAGTCCCTCACTAAATTCAAATGAAATACCTCCTCGGCATCGACTTGGGTAGCTCTTCCGTCAAGGCTTCTATCGTCGACGCAACTTCCGGCGCCACGCTCGCCGCTGCCCAATCGCCCAGCGAAGAAATGTCCATGAAGGCGCTGCAACCGGGATGGGCAGAGCAAGATCCTGAATTGTGGTGGGAGCACGCCAGGAATGCCATTGCGCAGGCGTTGAAGGCTTCGAAGATTTCGGGAACGGCAATTCAGGCGATTGGGATTTCCTATCAAATGCATGGCCTCGTGTGTGTCGATAGGAATCACCAAGTACTGCGACCTTCGATTATCTGGTGCGACAGCCGTGCAGTGCCGTACGGCCAGAAAGCTTTTACCCAACTCGGAGAAGAGTATTGCCTAGGGAGCCTTTTGAATTCGCCTGGCAACTTCACAGCTTCAAAACTAAAGTGGGTGAAGGAAAATGAACCGGCTGTGTTCGAGCGAATTGACAAGATCATGCTCCCCGGTGACTACTTGGCGATGAAGTTGACCGGAGAGATCGTCACCACTGCTTCCGGACTGTCCGAAGGCACCCTTTGGGACTTCAAACAAGCATCGGTCGCCGAACGGTTGATGACCCACTATGGATTCCCAGCGTCGATCATTCCTCCAATTGTTCCAACGTTCTCGGTGCAAGGCAAAGTACTAGCGACGGTTGCATCGGAGTTGGGATTGGCCGCAGGTACACCCGTGAGCTATCGTGCTGGCGATCAACCCAACAATGCGTTCTCGTTGAATGTCCTCAATCCAGGAGAAACCGCCGCCACAGCTGGGACCTCGGGCGTGATCTACAGCGTAACCGATCAGAATGCGCATGATAAGAAATCGCGCGTGAATACATTCATGCACGTCAACAACGAGACTGACCGTGTTGGGAAGCGCAATGGTGTGTTGCTGTGCATCAACGGTACAGGGATACTCAATAGTTGGTTGCGGAAAACTGCGCAATCGGGCGGCGCTCCGTACGACTATAAGTCGATGAATGCAATTGCGGCAAACGCACCAATTGGTTCTGAAGGTTTGGTCGTTCTTCCGTTTGGTAACGGCGCTGAACGAATCTTGGAGAATCGAGACATCGGCGCATCGGTTCATGGATTGAATTTCAACATTCATCAACAAGCGCACCTTTTCCGTGCTGGCCAAGAAGGCATTGTTTTTTCCCTCGCGTACGGCTTCGACATTCTGCAGGGAATGGGATTGAAGACGAGTATGATCCGTGCAGGTCATGCCAACATGTTCTTGAGCCCACTTTTCCGCGAAGCCTTTGTCAATACAATTGGAGCTACCCTTGAATTGTATGATACCGATGGAGCGAAAGGAGCAGCTTTGGGAGCCGGCAAGGGTGCTGGGTTGTTCGATTCTTTCGCGACAGCATTCAAAGGGCTCCATCAGATCTTAACAGAAGAACCTAATCCCGCGAAAGCGGAACAATACAAGAACGCGTATACACATTGGTTAAAACAACTAAACGATAAACTATGAAAGTCACGACTGGCGACAAGGAATACTTCAAAGGCATTGGCCAAATCAAGTTTGAAGGCAAGGACTCAGATAATCCTCTTGCGTTCAAGTTCTACGATGCAAAACGCAAGGTTGGGAAGAAGACGATGGAGGAACACTTCCGGTTTGCGACGGCTTACTGGCACACGTTCTGCGGAACCGGTGGCGATCCTTTCGGACCAGGCACCAAGGATTTTCCGTGGAACCGTGCCTCCGAAGCGATGCAGCGTGGTTATGATAAGATGGATGCTGCCTTCGAATTCATGACGAAGATCGGTACACCTTTCTATTGCTTTCACGATTACGACTTGGTAGACGAAGGGCCGAACTTGAAGGAATCAGAAAAGCGATTGTCGAACATCGTTGACTATGCGAAGTCCAAGCAAAAAGCTTCGGGTGTGAAGTTGTTATGGGGAACCGCCAACGTGTTTTCGAACCCACGCTACATGAATGGTGCTTCTACGAATCCAAACTTCGATGTAGTTTGCTGGGCAGCCACGCAAGTGAAGAACGCGTTGGACGCGACGATTGCACTTGGAGGTTCGAACTACGTGTTCTGGGGCGGTCGTGAAGGTTATATGACCTTACTGAACACAAACATGAAACGTGAGCAAGAACACCTCGCTCGTTTCCTGCACATGGCAAAGGACTACGCACGCAAGAATGGGTTCAAAGGACCATTCCTGATCGAGCCGAAACCCATGGAGCCAACCAAGCACCAATACGATTTCGATTCGGCCACGGTGATTTCGTTTTTGCGTGCCTTCGACCTGATGGACGATTTCAAGTTGAACATCGAGGTGAACCATGCAACCCTCGCACAGCACACGTTCCAACACGAGTTGCAAGTGGCGGCGGATGCGGGCGTGCTCGGGAGTATCGATGCAAACCGCGGCGACTACCAAAATGGCTGGGATACCGACCAATTCCCAACCGACTTGCATGAACTGACTGAAGCGATGCTCGTGATTCTTGAGGCAGGTGGTTTCAAGACTGGCGGTGTGAACTTCGATGCCAAAACCCGTCGCAACTCGACAGACTTGGTTGATATCTTTTATGCCCACATCGGCGGGATGGATGCGTTTGCCCGTGCATTACTTACGGCGCAGGCAATCCTCGATCATGGCGAATACACCAAACTCAGAAAGGCTCGCTATGCCTCATTTGACTCTGGTAAGGGTAAACAGTTCGAGCAAGGCAAGCTGTCCCTCGAAGACTTGCGAAAACTTGCCCACGCGAATGGCGAGCCCGACATGATTAGCGGTAAGCAGGAATATTACGAAAACCTCCTGAGCCGGTTCATTTGAGCTGGTTCACAAGGCCCAGGCGCATTCAAAGCAAGGATTTGAGTGCCGCCTGGGACTTCCCCTGACTAACATCAAATTCTCCGTTCCAAATTTCCGGAATCGATTCCGGTTGAGAAATTTTATTATTTTCCGGCGTTTTAACTAACTAACCTAAAATCTCTGATCCCTTATGAATAGAAAACTTCGCATGGGCATGGTCGGTGGCGGGCTTGATGCCTTCATTGGCGCTGTTCACCGCCTGGCGGCAAACATGGACGGGCTGATTGAAGTGGCCTGCGGCTGTTTAAGTGTTAACCCGGAGATCGCCAAGGCCAGCGGTAAGGCACTCTTTTTACCGGAAAACCGGACCTACTTGTCCTTCGAGGAAATGATCGAGAAGGAAGCCAAGTTACCGGCCGATCAGAGAATGGATTTTGTCACCATCGTGACCCCTAACTTCGCCCACTTTGCTCCAGCCATGTTGGCCCTCGAAAAGGGATTCCACGTGGTGATCGAGAAACCGATCACATTTACCCTTGATGAAGCCAAGCAACTCAAAAAGAAGGTTGAAGAAACCGGTCTTTTGCTATTGCTCACGCATACCTATTCAGGCTACCCCATGGTGAAGCAAGCGCGGCAGATGATTAAAGAAGGCACGTTCGGAAAGATCCGCAAAGTACTGGTTGAGTATCCTCAAGGATGGTTGAGTAAAATGTCGGAACGGGAAGGAAATGCACAAGCTGCGTGGAGAACTGACCCGAAACGTTCAGGCAAAGCAGGTTGCATGGGCGATATCGGAACGCACGCCGCTCACTTAGCAGAATATGTCTCAGGTCTTCGCATCACGCACATGTGTGCAGACTTAAATATTATGGTAGAGGGACGGGCCCTCGACGACGACGGCAACGTTCTTTTAAAGTTCGACAATGGAGCTGCTGGCTGCCTGATGGCGTCGCAAGTGGCGGCAGGCGAGGAAAATGCAATCAAACTTCGCATCTATGGCGAAAAGGGTGGCATCGAATGGAACCAGCAAGAACCCAATACGCTGCTGGTGAAATGGTTGGATAAACCCACGCAAATCTTGCGCGCAGGTACGAATGGATTCTTGAATTCGTACGGCTTGCACAATACCCGCACGCCAGGTGGTCACCCGGAAGGTTACTTGGAAGCGTTTGCAAACTTGTATAGGAACTTCGCGCTCACTTTGTCCGCGCGAATCGACGGTACAAAACCAAAAGAAGAAGCACTTGACTTCCCAGGCGTCGACGATGGCATCCGTGGGATGGCGTTTATCGACAACGTCGTGAAGAGCGGACAGAGCAAAGAGAAATGGACACCGTTCGAAGTTTAGAACCAACGATCTGATGAAAACAATTAAAGGACCCGCGATCTTCCTAGCCCAGTTCATGGGCGACGAACCGCCTTTCAACAACTTGAAGTCTATTTGCAAGTGGGCGGCATCGCTTGGCTACGAAGGCGTGCAAATTCCCACATGGGATTCTCGTTGCATTGACCTCAAGCTCGCCGCTGAAAGCAAAGATTATGCAGCCGAATTTCAAGAAACGGTTGAATCCGCCGGACTGAAGATCACAGAGCTGTCGACGCACCTGCAGGGCCAGCTCGTGGCGGTGCACCCAGCGTACGACATGATGTTCGATGGCTTCGCTCCGAAGAACGTTCGTGGCGACAACAAAGCAAGAACTGCTTGGGCTGTCGACCAGTTGAAGCTAGCAGCAAAAGCTAGCCGCAACTTTGGACTGAATGCGCATGCTACTTTTTCCGGAGCATTGATGTGGCACACGGTTTACCCTTGGCCTCAACGCCCAGCGGGCTTGGTAGAAGACGGGTTCAAAGAACTCGCCCGCCGTTGGCTGCCAATCCTAAATGCATTCGA
Source organism: Cyclobacteriaceae bacterium (assembly GCA_044226945.1). Taxonomy (GTDB): domain Bacteria; phylum Bacteroidota; class Bacteroidia; order Cytophagales; family Cyclobacteriaceae; genus ELB16-189. Next base: position 426,271 of record JBGAGB010000001.1, read on the forward strand.
CAAAGCCGGCGTGGATGTTTGCTATGAAATTCATCCTGGCGAAGATCTCCATGATGGCGTTACATTTGAACGCTTTTGGGAGGCTACAGGCAAACACAGCCGTGCAAACATCCTGTACGATCCGAGCCACTTTGTCCTCCAACAACTCGACTACTTACAATACATCGATTTCTACCACTCCTTCATTAAGATGTTCCATGTGAAAGACGCCGAGTTTAACCCAACTGGGAAAAGCGGTGTGTACGGTGGATTTCAAGATTGGGTGAATCGACCAGGTCGTTTCCGTTCTCTTGGCGATGGACAAGTCGACTTCAAGTCGATCTTCTCCAAACTGACCCAATATGGATACGATGGTTGGGCGGTACTCGAATGGGAGTGCTGCATCAAACATCCCGAGCAAGGCGCTGCCGAAGGTGCACCCTTTATTCGCGACCATATCATCCGAGTGACCGAGAAAGCGTTCGACGATTTCGCAGCAACTGGGAAAGATGTCAAGCTGAATAAGAAGATCCTAGGAATTTAAACAACCCCCGATACATGAAAAAAGTAATATCGATTATATCCATGGCGCTGATCATTGGCGCTTGTGGTTCGAAAAGCACTGAAACTGCCGCGAAGGAGGACTTCGGCACGCCCGAACAGGCAAGCACACCGCAAGCAAGCGGCGCCGATGCGATCGCACAAGGTGAGGCACTGGTAAAAGCAAGTGACTGTAAAACGTGTCACCATCCAACAGACAAGATCATTGGCCCTTCACACACGGATGTCGCCAAGAAATACGACTTCACGGAAGCAAATGTGAAACTGCTCGCAAGCAAGATCATTGCCGGAGGTGCTGGAGTGTGGGGTCAGGTGCCAATGACGGCCCACGCAGACTTGTCGCAAGCTGACGCCGAAAAAATGGCTCGTTACGTCCTTTCGCTCGACGGAGAGAAGGAACACTGATATTATTCAATGATTGTTATTCCGACGGGAGTTCAGTGATGAAGCTGGACTCCCGTCTTTTTGAAACCACCAGCATGAGAAAACTTGTTTACTTGCTTTTAGTCTGTGGCATACTCCAGTCTTGTACGGAGCAAAAGCCGCGCATCCTTGTCTTTTCAAAGACAAAGGGTTTCCGTCACACCTCCATTACTCCTGGCAAGCCGGCAATTCAGAAGCTTGGCCTCGAGAATGGGTTCGATGTGGACACCACCGAGAACGCCGCTTATTTTGTGGAAGACTCGCTTAAGAAGTACAGCGCGGTCGTGTTCCTCAGCACCACAGGGGATGTACTCGACTTGCAACAACAAAACGCGTTCAAACGCTTTATCCAGGCCGGTGGGGGCTACGTAGGTGTGCATGCCGCCGCGGACACAGAATACGATTGGTGGTGGTACAATAAACTTGTTGGCGCTTGGTTCAAGAGCCACCCAAAAACACAAAAGGCAAAGATCATCCAAATGGGTGATCCCGACCCGCGGTTCAAGATCCAGGTTCCCGAAAACTGGGAGCGGACCGACGAACTTTACAACTACCGCAAGATCGGCGACGACCTACACGTGCTGTACAAGTTGGACGAATCCTCATACGAGGGCGGCGAAAATGGTGGAGATCACCCCTGGGCATGGTACCACGATTTCGATGGTGGCCGCTCGTTCTATACTGGGATGGGACACACCGATGAATCTTGGGTGGAACCCGAATTCTTAGCACACTTAACGACCGGTATCAAGTACGCCATCGGAAACAATAAGTTGGATTATTCTAAAGCGAAGGAGAAGCTCCGTCCCGAAGACAATCGCTACAGCAAGAAAGTATTCGCCTACAATTTGGATGAGCCAACAGAAATGACTGTGCTCCCAGATGGGCGAATCTTGTTTATCCAACGCAAAGGTGAGGTGCGGCTATATGATCCTGCAAAGGATACCCTCATCACGACAAACAAGTTCAACGTTGCAACCAAGTTCGAAGATGGAATGATCGGTCTGACCAAGGACCCCGACTTTGCCAACAACCATTTCGTTTACATTTTCTATTCACATCCAGAAAAGAGCGCCAATGTATTGTCGCGTTTCGAGTTCAAGGATGACAAAATTGACATGGGTTCTGAAAAGACCTTGCTCGAAGTAGCGACCCAGCGCGAGACCTGCTGCCACACAGGGGGATCGCTCACTTTTGGACCCGGTGGTAACCTGTTCATCTCGACCGGCGACAACACGAGTCCGTTCGAATCTGATGGGTTCAGCCCATCGGACGAAAGACCTGGTCGTTCACCGTTTGATGCTCAAAAGTCGTCAGCGAATACGAATGATTTGCGAGGTAAGATCTTGCGTATCCATCCCGAACCAGATGGCACTTACACAATTCCTGATGGTAACCTGTTCCCGAAAGGAGAGGAGAAGACGCGACCCGAGATTTATGTCATGGGAAATAGAAACCCGTATCGAATCGCTGTTGATTCAAAAACTGGGTACTTGTACTGGGGAGAAGTCGGCCCAGACGCAGGTAACGATAAAGAAGGACGGGGCCCTCGCGGGTATGACGAATTGAACCAAGCGAAAAAGGCGGGCTTCTTCGGATGGCCTTTGTTTGTTGGTGGCAACTATGCGTACAACGACTACAACTTTGAAACTAAAGTCTCTGGCCCTCCAAATGATCCGGAGCACCCGATCAACAACTCACCTAACAATACTGGGAAAACAGAGTTGCCTGCCGTAAGCCCGCCTTTCATCTGGTACCCTTATGCGGCTTCACCTGATTTCCCCTTGGTGAAAACCGGCGGCCGGAACGCCATGGCAGGACCAGTTTATTACGTTGATCAGTTCAAAGGTCAACCCGATGCCTTCCCCGAGTACTTGGATGGTAAACTGATCATCTACGATTGGATCCGCAACTGGATTCGCGTCGTCACCATGGATGCCGACGGCAAGATCATGGACATTGAACCATTCTTAGACCATATTCAATTCAATAACACGATGGATATGGAATTTGGCTCAGATGGGAAGTTGTACTTGATGGAATACGGCACCAAGTGGTTTGCTCAAAACATGGATGCACGGGTGGCCGTGATCGAATTCAACAAGGGCAATCGCGTGCCGACTGTCATGTTCAAAGCAGACAAAACGAAAGGTTCTATTCCGCTGGCTGTTTCCTTCAATGGGAGCCAGTCAAGCGATCCCGATGGAGACCCGATCACGTATGAGCTTGAAGTGGCGGGACAGAAACTGACGTCAGCCGATGGGAATTTCACCTACAACTTCGACAAGGCGGGGATCTACCGGCCTAAGTTGACCGTGACCGACAAGAGTGGATCCAAGTCATCGTCTGAGATCACAATTTTGGCCGGTAATGCTGAACCTGTCGTTGACATTACCTGGAAAGGGAACTCTGAATTTTTCTTGATTGGTGGCTCCGGTCAATACGACGTTTCGGTTTCCGACGCGGAAGATGGATCGCTCGGCAAAGAAATAAAACCTGAGCGTGTACGCGTTACTTTTGACTATCTCCCGGGTGGCTACGACATGACACTGATCGCACAAGGTCACCAAAAAGCAGAACTGCCCGGAAAGATCTTGATCGCTGAAAGTGATTGCAAGGCTTGTCACCAGATGGATGAAAAATCGGCTGGTCCTAGCTATAAGATGATTGCTAAAAAGTATGAAAAAGACACGCGCGCGATCGAGGTGCTTTCAGATAAGATCTTGCAAGGTGGAGCAGGGGTGTGGGGAGAAACGCCGATGGCCGCTCACCCGCAATTGACGAAGGAACAAACTGCGCAAATGGTGGAGTATATCCTTTCACTTGCGAAGGTAGAAGAGAAGAAGGGTCTACCGGTGAAAGGCAGCGTGCAGTTTAAAGAAGGTCAAAGCCCCGCAGGTCCGAAAGGAGCGTACCTAGTCACCGCAATGTATGAAGACAACGGTGCTGGGAATATCCCTTCGTTGGCGTCAGAAAAGACCTTGGTGTTCAAGGCTCCCGTACTTGATGGTTCTTACTTCGAGGAATTGAACGGTCCCTCACGTTTCAAAATCCCGACAGGCGGTGAGGCGCTCCAGGGTGTTAAGAATGGCCATTCAGCAACGACCCGCGAAATTGACCTCACCGGAGTGGGGCGCTTGAGCAGTTCGGTTATCTTGGTGCAAAACGTGAGCAAGAGCGGAACAATCGACGTGTTTCTCGATTCAAAAGATGGACAAAAGCTTGGTACGCTGGACTTCGCATCAACACCTCGAATCAAAGTAGCGGATGGGTATGATCTGACGATGTCTGGAATAAAGATTACCCCACAAGCGGGTAAACATAAACTCGTGCTGGTGTTTAACAATGCTTCCGCAGGAGATGCTGATTTGTTCATGTTTGGCGCGATCACCCTTGAGAGACTACCTTAAATACTACCATGATGAAAAGGAGAACATTCATTCGAAATGCGGCACTCACAGTTGCGGCATCTGCCTTGAGCGCCGATCTGCTTGCTAAAAAGAAGAAGGCCGTTGGAATTCAACTTTATACGTTGCGTTCCGTGATCTTCAAGGACGTGAAGGGAACGTTGAAACAACTCTCTAATTGGGGGTACACAGAACTAGAGACCTTTGGCTATAACAAAGGTCAATTGTTTGGAATGGCCGCGAAAGATTTCAACGACTACGTGAAGAGCCTCGGAATGAAAGTGACCAGCGGGCATTACGGCATCGACGTAATCCGGGGAGATTGGCAGAAAGCTGTGGACGATGCAAAGGCTGCAGATCAACCATTCATGGTGCTGCCTTTTGTGGTACCTGCCGACCGCAACGCCGATAGCTACAAGCGAATCATCGAGGATGTGAACAAGGCGGCCGAGGTTACCAAAAAGGCCGGTATCCAGATGCAATACCACAATCACGATTTCGAATTCCAGCCAATGGGGGACACGACACCATTTGAAATGCTGATGTCGGGCCTCGATCCAAAGCTTGTGACGTGGGAACTCGATTTGTATTGGGCAATCCGCGCAGGTCAAGATCCAGAGCAACTCTTCACTAAATACCCAGGGCGCTTCCAGCAATGGCATGTCAAGGATATGGACAAAACCAGCCCCGAGAAAAACGCCGATGTGGGCACCGGGTCGATTGATTTCAAAAAGCTCTTCACCTTGGCGAAAAAGTCGGGCCTGAAACACTGGTACATCGAGCACGACACCTTCATCTCGAACGATCCGATGAAGAGCGCTGAGAATGACATAATGTACATGAAAACGATCTAGATGGCACAGTAAAAGAGCCCTTTTTGTGCTCGACGATGCTTACCTTTGCGCTGCGCGAAGAGCAAAGGTGACCATGAAATTGAAATCCATCCTTTGGCTCCCCGTATTCTTACTGGGAGCCTTTTTTTCTTACGGCCAAAACTCGTCTTCGGTGGCGGGCGTCGTTCGAGACCAAATTACAAACAAGGCGATTGAGGGTGCCGTGGTGTTCCTTGTGCGCAACGGAGATACGCTTCGGACAGCGTCAGGCGCTAACGGCGAGTTTCGATTTTCGCAAGTGATGGCTGGGCGCTATGTCGGGACAATTCAATCCTTGGTTTATGATGCAGATGTTCAAGAGGTACTCGTCATCAGCGGCAAGGAGACAAAGCTTGAATTTGAGGCTAACGAGAAGGTGACACAATTGGAGGCACTCACCGTGGTGTCTCGGCCAATCAATAGTTCGGAGTCTGGAGCAATCTCATTGCCCATCGAAAAAGTAATGAGGATGCCCGCGAACTTCTTCGACCCAGTTAGGATGCTGTCGTCCTATCCAGGAGTGGTGACGGCAAACGATCAAGCAAACAACATCGCAGTGAAAGGGAATTCGCCGACAGGTTTGTTGTGGCGACTCAACGGAATGGACATCGTGAACCCGAACCACTTAGCCAACGCCGGTACATTCAATGACAAGCCCACCGCGAATGGGGGTGGGGTCAATGCTCTGGATATGACCTTGCGCAATGGCAACCGCGACAAAAAAGAATTTACAGCACAAGCCAGCCTAATTGGTTTAGACTTCGCCGCGGAAAGTCCAATTGGCAAGCGTTCTTCGTTGTTGGTAAATGCGCGATATTCCACTGTGGGTCTCCTCTCGCAATTGGGGGTCAACTTCAGTGACGAGAAAATCGACTTTCAAGATGTGTCGTTCAACTACAATCATTTGGTCGGAAACAAAGGAGGCAGTTGGTCGGTGTTCGGTTTTGCAGGGGTGAGCAAGAACATCTTCAACGCCAAACCAGACTCCGCTGATTGGTTGGTCGATAAAGATCGATTTACGATTGTCTACCACAATAAGACATCAGCAGTCGGTACCCGGTTGGACTTACCATTGAACGGAGCGTTTACGCTGTCGGCCGGATCCACATTTTCGATCAACACTCAAGATCGAAATTCCGAATCGATCGCCACGAACAGGCTTCCTTACCAGCATTCGATTTACGAAAGCGATAAGTCAATCATTTCGTCGTTTGCTTCCGTCAGTGGTCGCATTTCACCGAAACTGACAACCGAAGTGGGTGTCATGGTAAACGCCTACCACGACAAGCTACGCAACTATGAGCTGCTTCCTGCTTTCAATTTTGATATAAACGGCAACGTGAATTCGGTCATGACGCAACCGTATGGACAGCTATCGTTTCGTTCTGGCCGCTTTGCGCTCACCGCCGGTGGTCGTTACCTGTACTCGTCAATGGCGGGCTCGGCGTTCGACCCACGGCTGAACGTACAATATTTTATCACGCCTTCGTCGAGTTTATATGCGACAGGTGGACAGGTAAGTCAATTACTAACGCCCGGGATGTATTTAGGTGCGCAAAACTCAGTTTCATTGCGCCGACGATTCCTACAAAAACAGTTTGTCGAAGTAGGACACAATTTGCAGCTCGATAACTGGAAGTTGAACACCTCACTCTACTATCATTACTACGATCACGTTCCGGTGTCAGCACAAGGCAGCTTTTCAGTGTTGAATTTTGTAGAAGGAGTGGTGACGGCACCCCTTACTGCGGCCGGCACAGGAACGAATATGGGTGTCACCGCCCAAGCTGAAAGGTCATTCGTCTCAGGGTATTATTTATTAGCGGGGGGTAGTGTGTACAAGTCGGTCTATACGTCTGCAGATGGCGTTGAACGACCGACTAAGTTTGCCGGCAAGTACTCTCTCATGATCACTGGAGGTCGTGAGTGGACAAAGGTTGTTCGAGATAATAACAGGTCTTTTGGTGTTCATGGCCGAATGCTGTACATGGGCGGACTTCGTGATACACCGATCGATCCCAACCTCTCTCAAATGGTCGGAATGACTGCTTACGTCGCGGATGTATATTCGGTCTCCCTCCATGACTACGTTCGGTTTGACTTGCGCCTAAGCTGGAGAAAGGATAAGAAGAAGTATACCCGGACAGTAGCATTGGACATTCAAAATGTAGCCGGTATCAAGAACGAAGCGTACAAGTATTACGACGCGTTCCAGCAGACGGTAGTGACGCAATACCAGGTTGGGTTTATACCGGTGTTGGTGTATCGCGTTGATTTTTGAGGGAACCGTTATTCGTTAACCGTTAACCGTTTGATCGTATTTGGGTATCGATCCATCTCAGGCTAACGCACAACGCATAACGATTTAACGATCTCCGTTAACCGTTATCCGTTTCACCGTACTCGAGTTTTGACCAATCTCTCACTAACTACCAACGACCAACGACCCCCGTTTCACCGTATTCGAGTTTCGACAAATCTTACGCTGACGAATAACGAACTAACGAATAACGATCTAGCGATCTCCGTTAACCGTTATCCATTTCACCGCACTCAAGTTTTGACCCATCTCTCACTAACTACCAACGACCAACGACCAACAACCCCGTTTCACCGTATTCGAGTTTCGACAAATCTTACGCTAACGAATAACGATCTAACGATCTCCGTTAACCGTTATCCGTTTCACCGTACTCGAGTTTTGACCCATCTCTCACTATCTACCAACGACCAACGAACAACTACCAACAACCCCCGTTTCACCGCACTCAAGTTTTGACCAATCTCTCACTAACTACCAACTACCAACAGCCCCCGTTTCACCGTATTCGGGTATCGACAAATCCCGGCTGCCGAATAACGAATAACGATTTAACGATCTAACGTTTTCCGTTAACCGTTACACGTTTCACCGAACTCAAGGCTCGACGAATCTCACGCTAACGAATAACGATCTAACGGACTAACGATTTAACCCCCAAATCCCTCATAAAACCTCATTTTCAGCTTTATTCAATCGTTTGCGGAAAATTCCCTACCTTTGCCGCGTATTTCCCTCAAACACTTATGATCGACGATGTTTCAGTAATCCAGACCTATGAAGTCAACCATTCCGGCCTCCGCGACTGGGTCCGGCAGGTGGCAGAATTATGCAAACCAGACAACGTGCGCTGGTGTGATGGTTCGAAGAAAGAATACGACGAGATGTGCCAGCTTCTCGTGGACAAAGGAACCTTCATCAAGCTCAACGAGAAAAAGCGCCCCAATAGTTTCGCGTGCTTCTCCGACCCAAGCGACGTGGCGCGGGTAGAGGACAGGACATTTATTTGTAGTCGCCGTCGCGAAGACGCAGGTCCCACCAACAACTGGGTCGACCCACGCGAGATGAAACAAACACTTCGCAAGCTGCTCGAAGGGTCTATGCAAGGTCGTACGATGTATGTGATACCATTTTGCATGGGACCGGTGGGCAGTTCATTCTCGCACATTGGCGTCGAAATCACAGATTCCGAGTATGTCGTCGTCAACATGCACATTATGACCCGCGTGGGTAAGAAAGTGCTCGACGTACTTGGACCCTACAAGGACTTCGTGAAGTGTCTTCACACAGCCGGCGCACCGTTGCAGGCGGGTCAGCAAGATGTGAAATGGCCATGCCACCCAACTACGAAATACATTGTGCACTATCCGGAGGAGCGATCGATTGTATCGTTTGGTTCTGGCTATGGTGGTAACGCCCTGCTCGGTAAGAAGTGTTTTGCCCTTCGCATCGCCAGCGCTATGGCACGCGACGAAGGATGGCTCGCCGAGCACATGTTGATCCTAGGCGTCGAAAGTCCCGATAAGGAAAAGACCTATGTCGCGGCGGCATTCCCGAGCGCGTGCGGTAAGACAAACTTCGCGATGCTCATCCCGCCAAAAGAATTCAATGGCTGGAAAGTAACCACGGTCGGTGACGACATCGCTTGGATCAAGCCCGGGAAAGACGGAAAACTCTACGCCATTAATCCAGAGGCTGGGTACTTCGGAGTTGCTCCAGGCACCAACGAAAAGAGCAACCCCAACGCCATGGCCACGATTTCGAAGAACACGATCTTCACCAACGTGGCCATCACCCCCGACGGCGATGTATGGTGGGAGGGAATGACCAAGACGCCACCGGAAGGCCTAACTGACTGGCGTGGTTTGCCGTGGGATCCGTCGTCAGGGAAACCAGCTGCTCATCCGAATGCGCGTTTCACCGCCCCCGCGTCGCAGTGCCCGTCAATCGATCCCAACTGGGAGAACCCCCACGGAGTGCAGGTAGGTGCTTTCATTTTCGGTGGACGCCGGAGCACGACAATCCCTCTTGTATACCAAGCCCACAATTGGAACTCAGGCGTATACCTGGCTGCGACGATGGGCTCGGAAACGACCGCAGCTGCGTTCGGCGAAATCGGGAAAGTTCGACGCGATCCTTTTGCCATGCTCCCGTTCTGTGGTTATCACATGGGCGACTACTTTAACCACTGGTTGCAGTTCGGCCGCGACATTCCGAATCCCCCTCGAATCTTCGGCGTCAACTGGTTCCGGAAAGATGAGAAAGGAAACTTCCAATGGCCTGGATTCGGCGACAACATGCGCGTATTGAAATGGGTCGTCGAAAAGATCCGTGGAAAGTCGAACGCAACCGAAAGCCCAATTGGCTGGATGCCGCACTACGAAGACATCGATTGGACTGGGCTCAACTTCACCAGAAAACAATTCGACGAAATCATGGTGATCGACCGCGAACAGTGGAAACAAGAACTGCTGTCGCATGCTGAACTCTTCGAACGCATGTATGACAAGCTTCCGAAGGAATTCATCTTTATGCGAGAACTGTTGCTTTCAAGCCTCTGGAGGTCGCCAGAAAAATGGAGCCTTGAGCCTGAATTAGCAGAAGATTAAATCTCGTAACTACCAAGACCGACAATGGGTGTTCGAGCCCATTGTCGGTACCTGTGGTATTGACTTAGTGGTCGATAAGGCCTACTTTTCAGAATCACCTAAAACCTATTCATGGGGTCACTCGATCGATTCACCAATTCTTTCAAAGGTTATTCTTCACTTTTCTGGGTTGCTAATACGCTTGAACTTTTTGAGCGGCTCGCTTTTTATGGTACGAAAGCAATCCTAGCAGTCTTTTTGGCTGAAAAGGTAGGACTCTCGGGAGAAGCTGGTACCCTTGCCGGCGTGTTTACCATGCTCGTGTACGGCCTTCCCATCTTCGCAGGCGTCGTCGTAGATCGATATGGTTTCCGTCGTGCGCTCATGGCATGCTTCGGCATCTTCTGCCTCGGATATTTCCTCATCGCTCTTGCAGGAATGCCACTAGGAGAGTCGATCATGGACGTGATTGGAAAAAGAAGCTATGTGCTCATCGCCCTTACCGTCACAGCGATTGGTGGTTCACTCATCAAACCTTGCATTGTGGGAACAGTAGCCCGAACCACAAACGACGACACCAAGACTCAAGGCTTTGCGATTTACTACGCACTGGTCAATTTTGGCGGAGCAATTGGACCCATCCTCGCACTCTTGATCCGCACCAGGTTTGGATTCGAATGGGTCGTAATGATGTCGTCACTTACCTCTGCACTTTTGTTCATCGGAACATATTTGTTTTTCAAGGAACCTACCGCTACTCAAAGTGAAAGCAAGAAGACTTTCAAGGAAGTATTCTCAGGGTTCCTTACCGTTATTCGAAATGGTGAATTCATGCTCTTCTTACTCATCTTTTCAGCGTTCTGGGTCATGTTCTGGCAGATATTCTACCTCATCCCATTTTATGCCACCAACGTGCTGCACTTTGAGCAATTCGAACTCCTGGAGTCTGTCGACGCATGGTTCATCATCTTCTTCAGTCTGGCAATGGCCACCGCGTTCAAAAAATGGAAGCCATTTACCGCGATGACATTCGGGTTCGTGGTGTCAAGCCTGTCATGGTTCATTCTTGTGGTGTCGGGAAGCACCCTTTCAGTCGTCGCTGCGATCATCATTTTTGCACTCGGCGAAGGCACACAGTCTCCCCGTTTTTATGAATACGTCGGAAGCTTAGCACCACCATCGCAAACCGGTACTTACATGGGTTTCGCCTTCCTGCCTGTCGCGGTAGGAGCCTTTTTGGCAGGTGTCGTGTCCGATTGGCTTCGGCTCTCGTATATGGATACCGCCCCAAATACTATGTGGATCATTCTCGGATCGATCGGCGTTGTTTCTACCTTGCTGCTCATCATTTACGATCGAATCTTTGTAAAGAAACCGTCTAAGCAAATCTGATTGACATGGCTGACAAAACGTTTCAACCGTACATCCGACCAGAGCAGAACATCCCCGAGTTCACCCTGAAAGCGGTCCTGCTCGGTTCACTTTTCGGGATCCTGTTTGGATGCTCAACGGTCTACCTGGCATTGAAAGCCGGCCTCACAGTCACCGCTTCGATTCCGATCGCCGTTATTGCGATCACACTCGGCCGCGCGTTGTTTAAGACTACAATCCTCGAGAACAACATCATTCAAACCACAGGATCTGCCGGCGAATCTATCGCAGGTGGTGTCGTGTTTGCCGTTCCGGGTTTTTTGTTCTTGTCGCCCAACGCCGACGGCATCAGCATCGGTGAAGCCTATTTTGATTACCTCACGATCTTCACACTCGCGGCATTTGGTGGTATGATGGGAACCTTGATGATGGTGCCGCTCCGCCGATCACTCATTGTAAAGGAACATGGTGTGCTGCCTTATCCGGAAGGAACGGCTTGTGCGTCCGTGCTTCAGGCAGGCGAGAAGGGTGGCATCTTCGCCAAGACTGCGTTTGTCGGGATGGCCGTTGCCTTTGTGTATGCAATCCTCCAAAAATTACTTCATGTATTCGCCGAGATTCCCGCGTTCGTCACAAGCCAAGTGAACAAGTATTGGCCCTCGGCAGCCACTCGCGGTGAAATCACGCCTGAATACCTTGGTGTCGGATACATCATCGGCCCAAGGATATCCGGTGTGCTTGTAGCCGGTTCGGTACTCGCATGGTGGGCAATGATTCCCTTGCTGGCAACTCTCGTTCCGGCCGACACAATTGCAAATCAACTTGCAAAACTTGGATACCTCGCCAGCGTCGACACCGCTGGTGGACCCGGCGCGTGGAATCCCGAGACACATTCGTTCGGGAATTTCGCGGATGCCATTTATCGGGCTTATATCCGCCAGATCGGCGCCGGTGCAGTCGCAGCAGGCGGATTCATTACGCTTATCAAAACACTCCCAACCATTGTCAGCTCGTTCCGCGACAGCCTCGGTTCCCTCAAGAAAGATGGAGGTGCGGGCGTTTCGCGCACCGAACGCGACCTGTCTATGAAAGTGGTCGTAGTTGGATGTGTGGCGCTCGTCCTGATCGTCGCAATCCTTCCAGGCGGAATTATTCCGGGTGATGGCTTCCTCCAGAAATTGTTTATCGGCGTGTTAATTGTAGTGTTCGGATTTTTCTTCGTCACAGTTGCTAGCCGAATCGTGGGACTCGTGGGTACCAGCAACAGCCCCATCTCTGGAATGACCATCGCAACGTTGATGGGAACTTGCCTCATCTTCACAAGCATCGGGTGGTCAGGAAAAGTATATGAACCGATGGCGCTGGTGGTAGGAGCCATGATTTGCATTGCCGCCGCCAACGGAGGAGGGACGTCACAGGATTTGAAAACAGGTTATATCGTTGGCGCCACCCCGAAGTATCAACAACTAGCACTCTTCATCGGTGCCATCGTATCGTCGGTCGCCATCGGGTGGGTCGTCCAACTGCTAGATACCCCAACTCCTGAAATGGTGAAGATGGGGTTGACTCATGCGATCGGGAGCGACAAGTACCCGGCACCTCAGGCAACACTCATGGCAACCCTTGCGCGGGGGATTCTCTCATTCAACCTGGACTGGCAGTTCGTAATGGTCGGCGTATTCATTGCGGTCATGATCGAGCTTTGCGGCATCAAGGCGCTAGCTTTCGCGATAGGTTTGTACCTCCCGCTTTCGACGACGCTGCCCATCTTTATCGGTGGTGCAATTAAGGGAGTCGTTGATTGGAGGGCCGAGAAGAAGGGCGAACCAGTCGACGATAGTGAGCTCTCGATGGGCGGGTTATTCGCCACAGGTTTGATCGCCGGCGGTGCGCTCACAGGTGTGCTCGTGGCAATCCTGTCGGTCCGACTTTCCTCATTTACCGATGCTTTGAACTTCGAACATTCAATGGTGGGCATCGTCGGCCCCGGGCTCTATTCACTTCTTGGAGTCGCTTTCTTCGTGGCAATGTGCGTGATCCTATACCGTGTGGCAACCGCCAAGAGGCCGCCCGAATCGGCAAATTGACAGTTTAGGAGTCGTGATTTTTTGCAATATTTGAAGTATGGTGATCCACGATACATTTGCTGACTTTGTCCTGTTCTTGTATATCCACATGGCCCATGCCGACGGAGAGTACCACCCCGCCGAAAAAGACGTGATTGTGGCACGCATCCCAAAACTGTTTCCTACAGATTCCGACGTGGCAGGGAGACTCGCCCGCGCCGAGAAGCAATATGCAACAGTCGACAAGTCCAAGGTAGATGATATCATCAAGGAGACATTCAAACACTTCTCGACGGTGAAGTTTGCCCAGAAGTACAAAGTGTACACGGACATGTATGAGATTATCCATGCCGACGGCAAAGTGGAAGAATCTGAAACCATTGCGCTTAATCAATTGAAAACCATCATCGAGATGGGCGTGGTGATGAAGCGGAATTGAATCTTCCTCCTCGAATTTTCATTTCAACCTGCAGCCTGAAATTGAAAAAGCCCCGCTTTCGGCGAGGCTTTCTCTTTTTATAGGGAAGATGCGTGATTACATCATGCCATCCATTCCACCGGGAGGCATTGCAGGAGCTTCCTTCTTCTCAGGAATTTCCGATACCACCGCTTCTGTCGTCAACAAGAGCGCTGCAATCGAGGCTGCGTTCTCGAGGGCCAACCGAGCTACTTTCGTAGGATCGATGATACCTGCTGCGAAGAAGTTTTCATACTTGTTTTCGCGCGCATTGTATCCGAAGTCCTTCTTGCCTTCACGTACGCGGTTTACAACCACAGACGCCTCTTGGCCAGAGTTTTCGGAAATAACCCGGAGAGGAGCTTCCAAAGCTTGGCGGATGATGTTCACACCAGTCGATTGATCTTCGTTGGCGGTCTCTACCGATTTCAAAGCTTCAATGGCACGGATGTACGCGACACCACCACCGGGCACGATGCCTTCTTGAACGGCAGCGCGTGTGGCGTGCAACGCATCATCTACACGATCCTTCTTCTCCTTCATTTCAACTTCAGTAGCTGCACCTACATAAAGGATTGCTACACCGCCCGACAATTTTGCCAAGCGTTCTTGGAGTTTTTCCTTGTCGTAATCCGAAGTGGTAGTTTCGATCTGAGCTTTGATTTGTGCGACACGACCTTGGATATCGTTCTTCTTGCCAGCGCCGTTCACGATCGTAGTGTTGTCCTTATCTACGTTCACCTTTTCAGCGCGACCAAGCATGTCCAATGTCGCGTTCTCGAGTTTGAAACCGAGTTCTTCGGTGATCACCTTGCCACCGGTCAGGATAGCGATATCTTCCAGCATAGCTTTGCGACGATCGCCGAAGCCAGGAGCTTTCACGGCTGCAACGCGCAATGCACGGTGGATTTTGTTCACCACGAGGGTGGCCAATGCTTCGCCATCTACTTCCTCTGCAATGATCAAAAGAGGCTTTCCTGTTTGAACAACTTGTTCGAGGATAGGGAGGAGTTCTTTCATCGTGCTGATCTTCTTGTCGTAGATCAGGATGAAAGGTGACTCGAGTTCGGCTTCCATTTTCTCGGTGTTGGTCACGAAATAAGCTGATAGATAACCGCGATCGAACTGCATACCTTCTACAGTCTTCACTTCGGTTTCAGTACCCTTCGCTTCTTCAACGGTAATGACACCGTCTTTACCAACTTTTTCCATAGCTGTCGAGATCATTTTACCGATCTCGGTGTCGCTGTTGGCAGAGATCGTAGCCACTTGTTCGATCTCGTTAGAGTCTTTGATTTTTTTGCTTTGTGAGTTGAGATGTTCAACCACTGCAATCACGGCCTTGTCGATTCCGCGCTTGAGGTCCATCGGGTTTGCGCCAGCAGCCACGTTCTTGATACCGTGGTTGAAGATTGCTTGCGCCAACACAGTTGCTGTAGTGGTACCGTCGCCGGCAGCATCAGCAGTCTTAGATGCAACTTCTTTCACGAGCTGTGCACCCATGTTTTCGATCGGGTCCTTCAACTCGATTTCTTTCGCTACTGACACACCGTCTTTCGTCACGGTAGGAGCGCCAAACTTCTTGTCGAGGATCACGTTGCGACCTTTCGGACCGAGGGTCACCTTCACTGCATTCGCCAATTTATCCACGCCAGCCTTGATGCGGTTGCGCGCGGTTGTATCGAAAGTAATTTCTTTAGCCATGTCTATTATCTGATTGAGATTTGAATGATTCGATTAGAGTGTTCCGAAGATGTCGGAGTTGCGCATGATGAGGTACTCCTTGCCGTCGATGGTCAACTCGGTACCAGAATACTTCCCGTACAGGATCACGTCGCCAACTTTTACAGTCACAGGCTTGTCTTTCAGTCCATCACCTACTGCTACCACTTTGCCTTTCTGGGGCTTCTCCTTGCTGGTGTCCGGGATGTAGAGGCCAGATGCGGTCTTGGTTTCAGCTTCTGCAGGTTCCACTAGAATCCTGTCCTCGTTAGGTTTGAAAGTAATTTTCGCCATATGGGTTTCGAGAGTTATGTGTTTAAAAAGTTTTTTGAACTGCCCCGCCATTATCGATTTCTATGCCAGCGGGTCCATTTTTGGGCGTGCATGACACATTTTCCGCATTCGAGCCTTCCATCGATTGCCGGGGCGGCAAAGATGAAAAAAATGTCAGATTCAACCCTCCGAAGCGGCAGGTTTCGGCTTAATAATTTGTCCAGCTGAGAGGACCGGCACAGTAAAAGCGATCCTAGGCGGAGGGCCAACCACCCGCTCAGCACAGTCCCAAAATGTGAAGTTGATTACTTGTTAACGCTGTCCTTCGGCGCGTCAGTCGAAGGCGTTGCGTTCTGAAGCTGGGGGAGGGCATTTTGCTGACCACCCACACGCTCATTCTTGGCCTTGTTCAGAATTTCATCTTCCGACGGAGCCGGGCCAACCAAGTTAGTTGCCAACGAAACCACCATCAAAGCAATAGCAAAGCCCCAAGTAGCGCGTTCCAACACATCCCCGGTCTTCTTCACACCGAGCACGTTGCTGGCAGAAGAACCACCGAACTGCGACGACAAACCACCGCCCTTCGCGTTTTGGAAAAGAACCACCAAAACCAGTAAAACAGAAATTACAAGGGCAAAAGATATCAAAATCGTCATGTCGCTACTTTTTCAGTTCTTCAATTTGAGCGGCAAAGATCGCTTTTTTCTGGGGAAATTTCCAAATCAGCTTTTTGAGCACCTCAATCGCCTTGTCCTTCTTGCCTTGCTTGAGTAGAATCTCAACCAGCGTTTCAGAGACGATATTATCAGTCAAGGCGAGGCTCTTTTCCGCCAAATCCGAGGCATCCACGGTAGGCTGAGGCTTCGGTATCGAAGGCTGCTTCTTAATAAACTGGTCGATCAGATCAATCTGTTCCTTCTGCTTCGGCGACTCTGGGACGAGTTTCTTTTTGCTCTTGATCTCCTCGAGGAGCCCCTCGCCGGGTTCACGGGAATCCTTATCCTTGTTTCCCCCTTTTTTTGGTCGCGGCTCCGAGTGGCCCTTGTCTGGCTTTGAAGGTGCACCCTTCGAGTGCTCAAACGCCTCAACACTCAATTCGAAGTTGTGCTTGAGTTCCTGCAGGCGCTTTATGTCCGCCATGATCGTGTCTGCCAGCGAATCAGCATCCAGGTGTTCGTCGGGAACCGTAGACGATTTGTCCTTGGCTTCAATAGTCGCATCCGTGGTTTCTTTCTCCACAACTTGCTTTACCGGAACAGGTTCGATCTCGGCAAGTTCGTCCACGGCAGTTGTTCGGTTGACGCGCGGAGCAGTAATGATATTCTTGAGGACAACTCGATCGGTCGAATAAACCGCGCTGATATTCAGCAACGATTTGGAAGTCGCGAAATGGTTGTCTTGCGCGCCGCGACTCACCAAGTTGTGAATCACTTGAGAGTAGGGGAACTCTTTTTGGAGCACGTCCAACTCCCTGGTTTCCGCCTCTGTCAGCGAGGTGAAATTTCGGGCAAGGTCTAGGAAGCGCTGTTTTTCCAAAACGAGTGGATGGGTGGTGTTCATCCAAATCTAAATAAAAGTTTGGAACCGAGGAAGTTCGGCGGCGACACCTAAAGTGTACACCTACCAGTTCGCAATGGTCGCGTTGAAGATATCCAACATGATTTGGTCGAAGATCCTGCGCTCGAGTTGGTCTTGCACTTGGATCAAGTCCTGCGTATTTGGAAAGTCCGCGTAAAACGAGAATGATTTATCCTTGAAGTTATTCGAAGGTGTTTTGTTGTCGATATAGTTCGCCTTTACCGCGATCGTCAGCCGCGTGAACGCCGCCGCATCGGGCAGGTTGCTATTGCCAGACGATACCGGCGCCACCGGAGTGAGGCGATAGTCGGTGATCACCCCCTCGATCTGGAGCTCGCCGCCATCCGCGACCACCCTAAGGCTGCTATTCTGTTGGTAGTAGTCCTTGAGCTTGTTAGTGAAATTGGGGCCGAGGTTGGCCGGTCCAAGGTCCGTATTGTTGAAGAAGGGTTCAACTTGGATTGTGGTAGCGGTGGTGCTTACACCTGTAAAGCTATAACACGATTGCAACACGACGAGCACCGCCAAAGCGACAATACTCCCAAGGCTACTCTTCCAACTCATATTGCTTGATCTTGCGGTATAAAGTGCGCTCCGAGATTCCCAAATCTCGTGCCGCATACTTTCGCTTGTTGTTATTTTTCCGAAGCGCTCGAAGAATGAGTTCCTTTTCCTTCTTTTCGATCGATAGTGAATCGTCTTCCGCTTCGTGACTCACATCCTGAACTTCTTCCCCTTGGTCGCGGATCGGGGCTGTAGGATGCAAATTCAGAACGACGGGCTCCTTGATCGTCTCAGGTTGCGCGTCAATTGGCTCGAACCCGTCGGTGTCATTGAGATTTCCAGTATACTGGGAAGGATTCAAATTTCCCTCTACCGCCATCTTCTTCAATTCATTCACATCTTTGCGAAGTTCCAACAGCACCTTGTAGAAAATCTCTCGCTCAGAAAGATTGTCCTTTGCGCCGCTGCCATCCGCATAGATAGCAGGTAATACATTTTCCTTTGGAATGTAAGTCTTCAATGTGGCGGCATTGATCTCCTTATCGTCGGTGTGCATCACCGAGATTTGGTCCACTAAATTCTTCAACTGGCGAATGTTCCCTGGGAATCGATACTTCAGTAGCAATTCCTTCGCATCGTCCGTCAAGTAAATTGGCTTTGCCTTATATTTTTCAGCAAAGTCGGATGCAAACTTCCGGAACAATAGTTCGATGTCGTCTCCACGCTCGCGGAGGGGAGGTACAAAAATCGGTACTGTCGCAAGGCGGTAGAACAGGTCCTCACGAAACTTTTTTGCCTCGACTTTGCTGCTCAGGTTCACGTTCGTAGCCGCTACCACGCGCACGTCGGTTTTCTGCACCTTCGACGAGCCAACTTTGATGAACTCGCCATATTCCAACACGCGCAGCAAACGAGCTTGGGTACTCAATGGCATTTCGCCAATCTCGTCCAAGAAGATAGTGCCACCGTTGGTCGATTCAAAATAGCCCTTCCTAGCTTCGTGCGCACCGGTAAAGGATCCTTTCTCGTGACCAAATAGTTCTGAATCGATCGTGCCTTCAGGAATCGAACCGCAGTTGATAGCGGTGAATTGCCCGTGCTTTCGGGGACTAAGCGAATGGATAATTTTCGAGAAAGACTCTTTCCCACTTCCGCTCTCACCTGTGATCAGCACCGACATGTCCGTTGGAGCAACCTGAATTGCTACGCGAACGGCATTATTAAGCATTGGCGAATTGCCAATGATACCAAATCGTTGTTTTGTACTTTGAATCTCTTGCTCTGTGATCGCCATGTTTATTCCTCCGTCAAATTTCCCAACAGGGTTGCCCCAGTGCTTCCATATACTTTCACATTTACATATTGCCCTTTCGTAGCATTTCCTCTAGGGAACACCACGACTTTATTGGAACTCGTTCGGCCTTGCAAATCATTTTCAGAACGGCGTGAGTAACCTTCCACCAACACGCGGAAGGTCTTCCCTTGTTCCCGCTTGTTGCTCGCCTGCGAATGGAGGTTTTGTTTTTCGATTACCTCTTGAAGCCTTCGCTGTTTTACTTCCGTGGGGATATCATCTGGGAACTTCTTTGCGGCCAGTGTTCCCGGGCGCTCCGAATAAAAGAACATATACGAGAAATCGAACTTCACGAGGTCCATCAAAGAAAGCGTTTCGCTGTGCTCTTCTTCGGTCTCCGAGCAAAACCCAACGATCATGTCCGAAGAGATTCCGCAGTCTTCCCCAAGAATCTCGCGTATTCTCGCCACCTTACCTAGGTACCATTCGCGCGTGTAGCCGCGGTTCATCATCTCCAAAATCCTGGAGTTTCCACTTTGCACCGGTAAGTGGATGTATTTGCAAATGTTCTCATAACGCGCCATGGTGTGCAGCACGTCGTCGGTAATGTCCTTGGGATGAGAAGTAGAGAATCGAACGCGAAGATCGGGATGGACCTGCGCCACCATCTCGAGTAAGTTTGAAAACCTCACAACCTCTTTCGCATCGCGCTTGTCGAGGCGCGCTTTATTATTCTCTTCCGGGCTCCATTTGTAAGAGTCCACATTTTGACCGAGAAGTGTTACCTCTCTATATCCTTTCGAGAACAGGTCGCGGGCCTCGGCTACGATCGAGTGGGGGTCGCGGCTCCGTTCACGACCACGAGTGAAAGGGACCACGCAAAAAGTACACATGTTGTCGCACCCACGCATGATCGAGATGAAAGCGGTCACGCCATTGGTGTTCAAGCGCACCGGAGTGATGTCAGCATAAGTTTCCTCCCGTGACAAGAATGTATTCACCGCTTTGTCTCCCTCATCCACTTGAAGAACAAGGTTCGGCAAGTCACGGTAGGCGTCTGGACCGGCAACTAGGTCAACGATCTTTTCTTCCTCGAGCAGGCGCGTCTTCAAACGTTCCGCCATGCATCCCAGAATTCCCACCATCATCTCTGGCCGGGTTTTCTTCAGCGCGTTGATTTGGCTCAGTCGGTTCCTCACCGTCACCTCCGCCTTTTCGCGGATCGAGCAAGTATTCAGGAAAACTAGGTCAGCTTGGTCAATATTCGATGTGGTATCAAAGCCCTCTTTCCTGAGAATCGATGCCACGATCTCGCTGTCGGAGAAGTTCATCTGGCACCCGTAGCTTTCAATGTACAACTTGCGTTTCTTGCCCGTGGATTCGTCTGGCAAAAGCCGAACCTCGTGCCCCGGTTCTACATGCTCCGACATCAACCCGATATCACCAATCAATTTCTCCATAACTCGAATAGGGACGCAAAATTAGTATTTTTAGTTCGATTGGAGTGACATCTTGTCAGGCCAATTGCATTAGATTTACCCTAAATTTCTTCAGAAATGGCGATTGTGAGGTCGGTCAGGGGTTTTACCCCGCAATTTGGCAATAACTGCTTCCTAGCAGACGGAGCCGTGGTGGTGGGCGAGGTGAAGATGGGCGACAACTGTACCGTCTGGTTCAATGCAGTGGTCCGTGGCGACGTTCACTCGATCAGCATCGGAAATGACACGAATATTCAAGACGGTGCCGTGATTCACTGTACATACCAAAAATCGCCTACCGTGATTGGCAGCAGGGTCTCGATCGCACACAATGCCGTCGTACATGGGTGCACCGTCGAAGATGATGTCTTGATTGGAATTGGAGCAGTGATCTTGGACAACGCCGTGATTGGGTCAGGGTCAGTCATCGCTGCAGGAGCCATCGTGTTACCCGGTACAAAGGTAGAACCCGGGAGCGTGTATGCGGGCATTCCTGCTAAAAAGGTGAAAGACACGGGCCCCGAGATGCGCGAGGTAATCGCCCGAACAGCCCGAAACTACCCGATGTACGCTGGTTGGTTCAAAGAAGGCAGTTGAGCCAAAGCCTCTTGACAATCACACCTGATTTTCGTACTTTCTTTGCTTGTTTGAGAATCGATCCGCTATGAGTCAACCCGCCAACGAAGGTTTCAATCCACAGGTCATTGCCCAATACAAGGCAAAGATGAAACCGGGCAGCGACTACTTACTCGTAGATGAAAATGATCAGTCGGAGGAACACGCCCACTTTTTCTTTGTTGGGAAATTCGAAGGACAGGAAGTCCTCTTCGACGCGGTGATGTACACGCTTCGCCTCCAGCATGAGAGCGAAATGTTCGAAATCGCGGAACATAGGGCTGCGAAACACTTCCCCGAGTACAAGAAGATCACCTACGAGGAAGATGAAAATGGCAACCTCAAGACACTTGATAGTCTGCAAGAAGAGATAGGTCTGTTTATGGCGGAAGTGATTGTAGACCTCGAGCAAGAAGGAGAGGTGCAAGTCAGCGAACATGTCGACATCGACACCCATCTGGATTTCGGGGTGGGGCTGGACATCGGCCTCCACGTTCCTGAGATTACGCCGGCAGTAATTAACAGGTTTATACGGGAATTCAACGGCGACACCCTGGTTCTCGATCCCGAAAGCTATTCCTTCCAAACCGCCTCCGACGAGGCCGAGTAGTCACGGCCGGGTTTTGCGCTTCGGCGTGGCTCGCATATATTTGCGGCCCAATACATTAGCCAAAACTTAAACATGAAGAACGCGTCCCTCGCATTGAACGTCATCTTGGCCATCGCAGTAGCCGTGCTGTACGTACTCCATTTCACCTCAGGCGGCAAATCGACTAGCGCCGCGGCCGACAACTCGGTACCCACCAACTTGAAAGTGGTCTATATCAACGAGGACACGGTGTTGAAATATTACGATTTCTTCAAAGTAAAGCGCGACGCCCTCGAAGCAAAAGCAAAAGGTTTTGACGACCAACTGACGGCACGCCAAACGAGCCTGCAACGCGAAGTCCAAGCCTACCGCGCAACAGCTGCAAGTTTGACAATCGGCCAAGCTCAAACGATCGAACAGAACCTCCAAGAAAAGGGGCAAAACCTGCAGATGTACCAGCAGTCTCTCGGCCAGCAAATGGCTGACGAGCAAGCCAAAGTTGCTGATGAACTCTACGACAAAGTGCATAAATTCCTCACTGAGTATGGCCGCCAAAATGGCTACCAAGTGATCCTAAAATACAACCGTGGTAGCGACATTCTTTTCGGAGGCGACAGCCTTGATGTGACAAGGGATGTGATCAAGGGGCTTAATGAGTCCTGGAAAGCTGAGTCTTCCAACGCACCTGCTGCGAAGGACACCACGAAGAAGGGTAAGTAATTGCCAGATGAGGCTTGAAAGTGGATCGTGGTTGCACGATTCACTTTTAACTTGTTACCTTAGTACATGCTACGCTCACTTTTAGCGGCCCTCAATGTTAGGCCTGAAGAGCAAAGACAGGTGGCCCTCATGTTGGCCGTCGGTTTCTTCATGGGAACGTTCATCGCAACGTTCTCAGTGACCGCTGAATCCCTGTTCCTAAGTCAGTTGAGCGACCAACTCAACAATGCGTTCCTGGTGGCCGGGGTTCTCGGGATCGTTTCCACCGTGCTTTTCAGCTTCTTCCAGAACAAGATTAGGTTTTCCAGCCTCGTGATTTCGTGTATGGTGCTCGTGATCGCAGCGGTGTCGCTCGTGTACGGCCTTTACCGTTTCGGCCCGGAAAACGTTCACAAACCCGTCCTGTTCGCCATGTACTGCCTGACAGGGCCCGTCACAGCCATCCTGCTGCTTTGCTATTGGGGCATTTTCGGCCGTCTATTCAACTTCAAGCAGTCGAAACGCATCATCGGGTGGATCGACACCGGCCAGTTGATCGCCGCGATCCTTGCCTTCTTCTTTATCCCGCTCAGCGCGAGCCTGTTCCCGGATACATCAGATTACTTGATAGTATGTAATGCGTCGGCGCTAGGCGCTTCCGTTTGCTTAGTGATCATCTCGATCAAATTTCCGCTCACCAAGAATGACCCCCGCGAATTCGACGAGTCAGTAGCACGGGAAACCACTTTCGGGAAAATCCTCGGGGAGCGCTACTCATTCCTGCTAGCCTGCTTCCTCATCTTGTCGATGGTCACTTACGTATTCAGCCAGTATACGTTCCAAACCCTCGTCAACACACAGTACCCGAGCCAGAAGGAGCTTGCAAACTTCTTGGCCTACTTCAACATCGCCATCTACCTGCTTAGTTTGATTATGCAGACGTTCGTGAACGACAAGATCATGAGCAACTATGGCATCAAGGTGTCTCTCTTCCTCCTTCCAGCACTCGTCGCGGTGTTTGCCGTAGCGTCGATCGTGACCGGCGCGTTTCTTGGAGGCGACGCGAACCCCGACAGTAGCGTGTTCGTCTTCCTGTTCCTCACCGTGGCTTTGATGAGATTGTTCAACGTCATGATTCGAGATTCCCTCGAGAACCCGGTATTCAAACTTCTATTCATCCCGCTGGATAGCCGCTATCGGTTCAACATCCAGGCAAAATTGGAAGGTATCGTGAACGAATCAGGGCGCTTCTTGGCAGGCCTCATTATCTTCGGATTCACCCTAATGCCCTTTTTCCAGACCTACTGGATAGCTGTACTAGTACTTTTACTATGCGGTCTTTATGTACTGGTAATCAACAACTTACATACTGGATACAGGAATAAAATTCGATCTAAACTCGAGAGCTCCGAGTTTCATCAAGAAAAGCTTGAGGTGGGTTACAAGGAGATCATTTCGCGCCTTGAGCAACGACTAAGCTCCGACGATGCCAACCGCGCCGTGTTCTCTTTTAAGCTCCTTGAGAAGATAAGTCCATCGCAAATTGTTGGATGGGTAAACCTCCTTCTCCGGAACAAAGAAGAGAGTGTTCAGGACTACGCAAACCGCAGACTCAACGAACTCAAAGGTTTATCGGTCTCTGAACGCTATGTCGTGCGCATTGACCAAACCCGTCATGCCGACTCCGACAAGAATGTGCTCACCAAGAGTGACCTCGAGCTAATTATCAATAGCGGTGGAGACGTCACCAAGTCTCGGGTCCAGAAGCTTTCTAGGTCTCCCGTGGTGGAAGACCGGCAGTATTCTGCGGAGTTGCTGCTGCACTCGTCCAACGATGACAATACCTCTTTCCTGATTGAACTCCTCAACGACCCCGAGCCGAAAGTCCGGAACACCGCAATCAAGACCGCGATCAAGAAGAATAACAACGAGGTGATCTTATCGCTGATCGATAACCTTGGAAACCCGCTTTATAGCAATCAGGCCGTGCATGCGCTCACACTCATCGGGGCGAAGGCGCTGAACATCCTTGAAAACGGCTTCTATCGGTCTGGCCAGAACACGCAAACGCTCCTTAAGATCGTTCAAATCATGGGTCGCATTGGCGGTCAAAAGGCGAAAGACCTCTTGTGGGGCAAGATTGACTATCCCGACAAGGTCGTGACAAGTGCCGTGCTGCTTGCGCTCGGCGAATGTGGATTCAAAGCTGGGATCTCGCAGATCACGCGGATCAAGTATGCCATCGAACTGGACATTGCCGACATCGCGTGGAACTTGGCGGCCATTCAAGAAATTGGCGATGAGGGTTACGCATCGGAAGTTGAGAAGGCATTGCGTCGCGAGATTCAAAATGACATCGAACACATCTACATGTTGTTGGCGATGCTTTACGATACACGCTCGATCCAGCTGGTAAAAGAGAACATTGAGAGTGGGACGACAGAGGGAACGACGTACGCAGTCGAGTTGCTCGACGTGTTCCTTTCGGAGCAATTGAAACAGCGAGTAATCCCCGTGTTGGACGAGCTCACCGACACAGACCGGATTGGCCGCTTGGAGGTATTTTACCCGAGGGTAAAGTTGGACTCGAAGCTAATCCTTAAGTTTCTGATTAACAGAGACTTCACCCAGACCAATCGATGGACAAAAGCAACTGTTTTGTACCAAATCGGCGTCTTGAAAATCGAAGACTTCCAGCTTGATTTGATTGCGCAGATGTTCAATCCCGACCGCCTCATCAGGGAAGTGTCGGGTTGGGCGTTGTTCCAGATCAACCCAGGAGAATATGAGGCGAACTCTGAGCGATTAGGTGAGGATTCGCGTCGTGCGCTCGATGCTGTGATCTTACCTGGACGTCAATCGCGGCTGATGGAGTTTGACAAGGTTCTGTTCTTCAAATCGATCAAACTGTTCGAGGGAATCTCGGGCATCGGACTTTCATACTTGGCCGACTTTTCGGAGGAAGAACGAGTGGAAGAAGGCAAGTCGCTCTCGCTCGATGAGAAGCTGAACAACTTTTTCTACATCGTGTACTCGGGTAAGGTTGATTCTTATTACCAAGGAAGGCGACAATCTACTTTCGAGACCGGCCAATTTGTGGGAGAAATGCTATCGCCGGGAGGGTTCGCCAATGCCAACATGCTGGTAGCGCGGGAAGAGGCGCTGTTGCTTAAGTTCAGCAAAGACCTGTTTTACGAGTTGCTCGCCGGCAACGTCAAATTGACTGACAAGGTTTTGGAATCTATTTAATTTCGCTAAATTTCCAGACTTTTTGATATGAGGGAGCGCGATCACCTCTTGGGCACGGTGGTCATTTTTTAGTTTTTTAAACTCGAATCAAACCGAACCTGAAAAGCACCAGAATCAACAGAATGGTTAAATTTCAGAGTTAGGTAGTGACCAAACATGCTGAACTACTCGGTCAAAGCTGGCGACCAGAATCCCGATTCTGACACCCTTGCCTTCGCGCAAGAGGTGGGTGCCAATCCTTTTCCGGGTTTGAGACCTTTTACGCTCGACGAATCCCATTTGTTCTTTGGCCGGGAAGGCCAAGTGGACGAGATACTCCTTAAGCTTTCGAAGTTTCGTTGTGTGACGGTGATGGGTTATTCCGGAAGCGGAAAGTCCAGTTTGATGAATTGCGGAGTCGTGCCCGTTCTTGTGGGCGGATTCATGACCAACACGAGCCCGAATTGGGCAGTTGTTCCCACACGCCCCGGGCTTACCCCGATTGCCAACCTCACGAACGCACTCACTAATTTCTTGCTCGACAGCGGTCGAATTGATCAACGGGACGCCCAAATTCACCAAGCCATCATCGGCTCCGTGCTTCGAAGCGGACCCGATGGGTTGGTCGAAGTTTGTCGATATCTCCAACAGAAAGAAGGCGAAAACGTCTTCTTGCTCATCGATCAGTTTGAAGAGATTTTCCGGTTCAAGGACTCGGGCGATTTAGACTTTGCCAATGATGCGACTGCATACGTCAATTTGATCATGACCGCTGTCCACCAGAAGGAAGTCCCTATCTACGTCTCGATCAACATGCGGTCGGATTTCATTGGCGATTGTGCCGTGTTCACAGGGCTCACGCAAATGATCAACGAGAGTAACTACCTCGTTCCGCAAATGACGCGCGATCAAAAGCGCATGGCCATCGAGGGACCCATTGCGGTGGGAGGAGGTCAGATTTCGTCGAGGCTGCTAAAGCGACTGTTGAGCGATTTAGGGGATAACCAAGATCAGCTCCCGATCCTGCAGCATGCGATGATGCG
This sequence comes from Cyclobacteriaceae bacterium, assembly GCA_044226945.1. GTDB lineage: Bacteria > Bacteroidota > Bacteroidia > Cytophagales > Cyclobacteriaceae > ELB16-189. The sequence goes on from JBGAGB010000001.1 coordinate 453,338, forward strand.
AACATGGGACTACTGGATCGCAAACCGCGAACCGGGGGAATTCATTGACCTGCGCCATTACAACGCCGTCGGAAAGATCAGTCAAGCGCTGTCGCTTCACGCGAACGAGGCCTACGATGAACTTACGTCACGGGAAAAGGAAATAGCCGAGGTTCTCTTCAAGAGCCTGACAGAACGCAACACGGAGAACCAAGGACTTCGCAGACCGTGTAGAATAAAACTCATCTGCGAGTTGTCGGAAGCCAGCGAGCAAGAAGTGATTCGCGTCATCGAGGAGTTTCGAAAACCTGGTCGTTCGTTCTTACTCCCGGGTATTCATGTGCCTCTGCATTCTGAGTCGGTCGTCGAGGTATCGCACGAAAGTTTGATGCGTATCTGGACCCGTCTGTCCGCTTGGGTAGACGAGGAGTTCGAGTCCGCTCAGATGTACAAACGCATTTCCGACGCAGCGGCGATGTACCAAATTGGTAAGACCGGTTTGTGGCGACCCCCGGATCTTCAATTGGCTCTGAACTGGCAGAAGAAGCAGCGACCTACGCGGGCATGGGCACAAAGATACGACGAGGCGTTCGAGCGCGCGATCGTCTTCCTGGACACCAGTAGGATCACGTACGAGGCCGAACTCAAGAACCAGGAGATGCTGCAACAGCGGCTCCTTCGCCGTGCGCGGGTCACCAACTTGATCTTGGTTGTTTTCCTCGTTGGTGCAATTGCCGCATTCTTCTACGGCTTGATTCGTTCCATTGAAGCGGAAACTCAGTCTGAGTTAGCAAAGGCAGCGCAGGTAGAAGCCGAAAACCAGGCGAGCATTGCCCGAACGGAGAAGGACCGTGCCGAGGAGCAAACAAAGGTGGCCGAGAGCCGCGCTCGAGAACTGGAGGAAGCCAACCGGCGCATCGCCATCGCTCTCGAAGATGCGCGTGCCGCCAGAAAGCAAGCAGAACAAGCATTGATCGTGGCCGAACAACAACGTCAGATCGCGCAACGAGAAACAGACAACGCGAAGAAGGCAAACGAGGAAACACGCATTCAATACGAGCGCGCGCAACAAGCCGTCACCGAAACCAACCGACTCCTGTACCTCTCAATTGCGCAGTCGATGGAAGCCAAGTCCGAAACGATGGACGATAAGGAACTGGCTGGGCTTCTCGCAATGCAAGGTTACTTATTCCACACTCGTTACGAAGGGGCCAAGTATGACCCTTACGTATATCGAGGTCTGTATCACGCCGTGGCAAAGCAGAACGGATACAATTACAACGAAATCATCGTACCGGGCAAGATTAAGAACCGGATGTTCTCTATTGCCATGTCTAAACGGACCAACCGGTTCTATACCACTGGCAACGATGGAAGGATTGTAGAGGCCGACATCGATCGGAATACGACCGTCGGAGTTGTGGCGGCGAATCCGTTCCCGAATCGCGTGATCGCTCTTAGCAACGACGAGCAATATATTGCCAACGGCAGTGATTCATCTTTTATGCAGGTGATCCACCTTGTGGATGGTAAGATTACCAAAGTGGTCGGCCATCGCGGTTTTGTGAATGATATCAAGTTCTTACCCGATGACAGTGGCTTCATCTCGGTTTCGTCCGATAAAACTATTCGATTTACGAACCATCTCACAGGCAAGAGTGAGCAACTACTGGCACTTCCATTCGACCTGAAGTCAATCGATATCAGCGCCGACGGTAAGTGGATGGTAGGTGCGTCGCCAAAAGGTCAGGTGATCCGAGTAGATCTCACCACGCGCAAGTACGAAGTGATTGCAGACGAGGCGCCCAGCCGCGTGCTTTCTGTAGCTTTGAACCCATCCAACACATTGGTGGCATACGGCGTGGAAGTCCTTAACGAAACGAGCGTCGTACGAGGTACGGTGAAAGTGTACGACCTGGCAGCACAAAAAATTACAAAGCAGTTGTCCGGTCATAAGTCGGGCATTTCAGAGATCAAGTTTAGCCCCGATGGGATGTTGCTAGCCACCGCCGGTTTGGATAAAAAACTGCAGATGTGGGTAGTGGAACATCCAGAAGACTTGCCCATCGAAATGACCAATAACAATGGGAACATCTGGGACATCGCGTTCACACGCGACAATAAGTTCCTGATCGCCTCTTGCAATGCGGGAGAGATTCGCGTTTGGCCGACCGAACCGAAGGCGCTTGCCGAACTGGTATGTCCTAAACTCACCAGAAACATGACTCCTGAAGAGTGGTCACTCTATGTAGAGAAAGACAAAGCACCAGAGATCACGTGTAAGAGCGTCATCCTGGAAAAGTATTGATATGAGGATCGGATCGTTCTTGGTGCTAGGTGTGCTGCTCGCAACAATGGTTGCGACAGTGGCCCGCGCGCAAGGCGACGCCGAATGTTTAGCTACCCTCAGTCACGCCGAAAGCGAATTTGCGGCTGGGCGTTTTTTTGGAATCCCTGCTCTGCTGAAGGATTGCTTGGATAGAGGCAAGTATTCGAATGAGGAGAAAGTTCGCGTATACGTGTTGCTGGCCCAAGTGTATTTGCTCACCGATAACCCAACCGAGGCTGATCGAGCGTACCTTCAACTTCTCCGGTCCAATCCCGAGTTCCTTCCTTCGGATTCTGACCCTGTCGATATCATTTACTTGAGTAAAAAATTTACGACCAGACCGGTTTTTACGCCACATATTAAGCTCGGCGGAAACCTGTCCTCCCAGTCGGTGATTTACCCCCAAAACACTTTTTCGACTCCTGATTCAACCCGTGCGCGTTATACGCCAATGGCCGGCTGGACCCTTGGAGGTGGGCTCGAATGGAACATTACAGACAACGTTGGGATCGGAGGTGAAGTGCTGCTATCGCGCAAGTCCTTTAGGCGACAAATCGACAACATCTTCAGAAACGACCAACAGATGCTCACTGAGCGCCAAACTTGGTTTGACATTCCACTGTACCTCCGATATGGAATTGCCACAGGAAGAATCCGGCCATACGTCTATGCCGGAGGATCGATCAACTTGCTCGTCGGCGCAAAAGTGGAAGAAGTTCAAGACGACGTCACGCCACCGTTCGGATCCGAGCCTGGGAAGGTCGTGTCTAATTCTGACGTGCCGCGGAGCATCATGTACAAACGGAAATACTTAAACCGCTCTTTGGTGTTCGGTACTGGAGCTAAGGTTAAGCTCGGGAAGGACTTCCTGGTATTCGACTTGAGATATATGCCGGGCCTCTCAAACGTCGTTAACCTCAAGACGAACAACTACGCATCAAAGTCGCGCGACGTGCTCGATCAATCGGCGGCACAGTTTGGATCTGTCCCCGATATTTTCAGAGTTAATAACTTCTCAATCTCGGTAGGTTATGTTCGCCCATTGTATAATGCGCGATCCGTGACTAAGGTGCGCACGAAATCTGTTTCGAAGCGCTTAAACAAGGAAGCGAATGAAAGGTAGAAGTTGGATCGCCTTGCTCGTGTTGCTGGAATGTGCGCTCGTTGCGTGCGATTCCAAAATCAATATTGACTCTCCATTCGAGAAATACTTCCTAAAATATATCGGTACAGATGGAAGTCAGGCGGGGATCGACTTAGTGGGCGACGTCGACAATAACTTGTACGTACTCGGCAACACTACATCTACGACAAAGGACCAACAGTTGTATGTAGTGAAGACCAATCCAAAAGGGGAGGTGATTTGGGAGCAGACGCTTGGAGACAATGGTTTTGAGGGTGGTGTGGACATCGAATTGATGAGCGATGGAAACGTGATAATTGTGGCCAACAGAACGGATGCGGCTACGAGCGACCCCAGCTACGTGGTGTACCGAATCAATGCAGCTGATGGTTCAGTTATTGGGACTCCGATTATTGGTGGCACGGCTACAACATCTGACTATGCTGCTTCCATTACGCCTCTTGCAGATGGCGGCATAGTCGTCGCATCCTACTCGATCATCGGAGGTGTCAAGGAGACGTATGTATATCGTTACGACCAAAACTTTGCTCTTATTCCGTCTTTCTTTTGGCAAGTCAAGTTCAGCTTTGCTTCCTCCGACCTGGTTCCCGTGAAGGTCATTCAAGTGGAACCAAACCTTTTCTACACGTTTTGCTATACGAATGCCAACACGGACGGGAATACAATCAACGACTACAATTTTCACGTAATCGCAACGGACAACCTAAACACCCTCATCACGCAGTTTTCAATGCCGGGGCCAGCGCCCGATTCCAACGAGCGGTTGACGTCTGTTCAGGCTGTTCCGACACTGTCAGGTTCCGGATTTGTGTTAGCCGGATATACGGCAAATCCAACGCAGGGCACTCAGGAACTGTATGTGGTTCGAATGGTGCAGGACATTCGCGCTGTGAGCCCAACGTCGCCGAGCGGATATCTGCAATCGCCACCCAAAGCGATTACAAGCGGGCTTTCACAGGTAAACCCTCTACCTGCTTCCATCTGGTCTTCTAGGAGTTCTGGATTTATCGTGTTGGGAGCTCAGGATTCTGAAGGCAGTCAGGATATTTTTCTTACCAAAGTTGACAATGGGTTGTCTGCCGCGTGGGATCATCCGTTTGTTTTCGGAGGTATCGGAGCCGATGTGCCTGGCGCAGTGATCGAAACGGCCGACGGGAGGATCGCGTTTTGCGGAACGATGGTCCTAGGAGCGATCAATGGCCAAAGTAAAATCGCCCTAATCAAACTTAGTCCAGAAGGTTTGTTCGGAGAGTAGTATTTTTCATCCGAAATCGGTTACTTTCAGGGTTTTTAAGCTATTTAGAGCGTATTAGTTGGCGCACTTTTATGTCTAAACCTCGTATGCGGGAGTCCTCTTTCACCCTCATCCCTTCGGGTAAGTGGTTGTCGGTCCCCGCGAAGTCCCAGAAAAGCACCGGATTTCGAGAAAGTCGTGCGGCGGCATTCAAAACACTCGACATTTTAACAGGGACCATTTGAAGAAGTTTTACCTCCTCCGTATCTCTTTGTTCCTGGTCGCCCTTCTGGCGTTCGCAACCTCTGCTTTTTCTCAGGTTCAGTCTGTTGCCCCTGGTGATTGGAACGATGGTGCTACGTGGAACACTGGCTTGCCACCCACCGCTTTGGAGACGGTCACCGTGTTGCATGACGTGACAGTAGGTAATGGAAATGGGGTTGGAAGTCCAGCGCTTGCGGCTCAAGTTACGGTGACGTCGGGAACACTTACTTTCGGCAACTCGGCAGTCGTTCGTCAAATGGACGTAAGTGGCGATTTCATCGTGGATGGTGGAAACGTGACGGTGTCAAATAATGCGGCGACCCACATCTTAAATGTCGGGGGGAATTTCACCAATAACTCAGGTACGTTTACCGCATCGGTTGGGGCGGGCCGTTTAGCTGTAAACTTCTACGGTGCTGGAGCGTCTTCAATTAATGGCCTTCAGGCAACTACTTTTTTTAACCTTGCAACTCTTAACGCTGGGACGACCCTCACGTTCACACAGCCCGTTGATGTTGACGGAGCATTGACCGTTGGTGACGGAACAACTTTCACAATTCCCGGTCTGGACTTGACAGTGTCCGGTACCACCACTCTTGGAGCTGGCGCATCTGGAACAATAGATATCGCTGGCACCGCCGGGACAAAATCCTTTTCGACGGTCATCATCAATGCGGGTGGGTTTTGGAATAATAGTTCGGATGCACCCATTTCCTTCACAGGATCAGGAATAACTCTTGCGCCTACGGGAACTTTCACAGCGGGAGCTGGTGCGCAACAATTCAATACCTCAGCGTCCCAGTCGCTTGTCGGGACGTTTGTGATTCCCAGTTTGACGGTCAACGCTCCAACCACCTTAACAAATAACACCGGGTTAGCGGTAAGTTCTTCATTAAACGGAACGGGCACTCTTGTCCAAGCGGCTGGCGCGACACTTGACCTCGGAGGAGTTGCATCGATTTCCGTACTTACCGCAACTGCGTCCAACAACTCTGTCACTTATTCAGGGGGTGCGCAGACGGTTAATGGCACGAACTACTTCAATCTTAACATGGCTGGTAGTGGAGCGAAGACCCTTCAAGCCGGCACAACATCGGTTGCTGGAAACCTTACGCTTACCGGCACAGCGAGCACCACAACCGTCGCGAATTTGGCGATTGGTGGAACGCTTTCCCTCGCGAATGGAACTGCAGTAACAGTCGGCGGCTTTAATTTTTCTGTTGGAGGGACGACAACTGTTGGTGCAGGAGGTGCGGCAATCTTAACGCTGAGTAATTCAGCAGGGACAAAGATATTTTCAGGGCAGGTCAACATCAACTCCGGTGCGAGTTGGGTCAATAGTGGAAACTCGCCAGTCACTATTCGGGGTAGCTTAAACAACAACGGGACGTTCACCGCCGGAACGGGCCTCTATACATTCGACACAAACCCCCAATCGTTAAATGGAGCACTGTCGATTCCGAACGTGGCTGTTAACGGAATTGCACTAACAAATAATACCACCTTCACTGTAGCAACCTCTCTTTCGGGTACGGGTACGTTCTCTCAAGCGCCAAATTCTGTCTTGAATTTGGGAGGTACCGCGACAGTTGCGTCGATCAATGCCGCCACTTTCCAAAACACGGTGAACTACAACGGTGCAGCGCAAACTGTCAACGGCAGCAACTATTGGAACTTGGTCTTGTCTGGAAGTGGAACGAAGACCATGATCGCGAGTACATCGGTTGTTGCTGGCGACTTTACTCTGTCGGGTACAGCGGCAACAGTCACCGTGGCGGGATTGAGTATTGGAGGAAACCTGACTGTTGGAAACGGCACGAGTTTCAATTCTACTGCGAACGCCTTGAGCGTAGGAGGAACTACGACGGTCGGTGGTGGTAGTAGCGGCACATTGGCAATTACGGGAGGTGGCGCGAAAGCATTCACAGGACTCGTGACTGTGTCAACAGGTGGCACGTGGAATAACAGTGCCAACGCCGCCGTCACATTTCGGGGTGGTATTACCAACAACGGAACCTTTAATGCTGGCTCTGGGATACAAACCTTTGACACGAATAACCAAGTACTGAACGGAACGTTGTCGATGCCGAACACGACTGTGACCGGTGTTACCCTCATCAACTCAAACGCGTTTACAGTGGCCACGTCCCTCGCGGGGACTGGTACTCTTTCGCAGGGTGTTAATGCAAGTTTAACAATCAACAGTGCGTCATCAATTACGACAATTGACGCAGCAGCAACAGGAAATACAGTCACGTACGGTGGTATTGGTCAAACCGTACACGCGAATAACTACTTCAATCTTGTGTTTAGTGGGACGGGGACCAAGTTCTTGCAAGCTGGAACGACAAGTATTGCGAATGACCTCTCCTTGAGTGGAACAGCAAATTCGCTGACAGTTGGCCCGCTCACGATCGGACGAAACTTAGTAATTGGAAACGGTACCTCGTTTACCGTCACCGGTAATCCATTTTCGGTTGCAGGCTTGACGACTGTCGGAGGTGGAGCGAGTGGTTCACTCACGATCACCAACCCAGTTGGCTTGAAAACATTTACCGGGTTGGTGACAATCAACCCAGGAGCAACGTGGAACAATGCAGGCGCTTCGCCGATCACGTTTCAAGGGGGGATCTCAAACTCCGGCACCTTCACAGCTGGAAATGGAATTCAAACCTTCGACACAAACTCTCAGACATTGACTGGGACGTTTTCGATTCCCAATGTGACCGTAACAGGAGTCACCCTGACGAACAATAACGTGCTGACAGTAGGCACGGCTTTGTCCGGTACTGGTACGGTGACACAAGCAACGAATGCCCAATTGGACATTGGTGGCACGTCGACCATCAGTAATTTGAATGCTGCCGCCGTGGGCAATTCTGTCAATTTTGTTGGCGCCGCCCAAACGGTGAACGGAAATAACTACCACAACCTTTCATTATCAGGAAGTGGAGTTAAGACTTTACAGGTAGCGACAACTACTATTGGAGGAAACTTTACGCTAGGTGGGACCGTGTCGACGACCGCTGTGGGTGGAATCAGTGTTTCTGGAAACGTCGTGTTGAACTCAGGTACATTTAATGCGGGCGCATTTACTCATCAAGTAGGGGGACAATGGACCAATAACGGAGCGACGTTCAACGCCGGTGGCGGTACGATAGCGTTCAATGGAACCAATCAATCTATTGGAGGGTCTTCTTCGACGACTTTTGGAAATCTCACGGTGACTGGAGGATCGAACACCTCCACCAATGTAGCGACGACAGTGTCAGGGACGCTCAATGTGGCTGCGAGCTCATCGCTTTCAATTGGTGGTTTTGCCTTTACTGCAAGTGGCGCAACAAATATAGGACCCGGCGGTGGAACGTTGACCCTCACGTCAGGGGTGGGCGCGAAGACTTTTGTAGGACTTGTCACAATTGGGGCCGCTTCGACTTGGGACAACACGGGAAATGCCAGTGTCACGTTCAATGGCGGCATCAGCAATGGCGGCGCATTCAACGCTGGATCGGGGATGCATACATTCAGCACGAACGCTCAAGCGCTGACCGGTGCATTTGTTATTCCCAATGTGACCGTGTCGGGAATCAACCTGACGAATAACAACACGCTTGCGGTGGCCACACAATTGTCGGGGAGCGGAACCTTCACGCAGGCGGCATCCTCGTCGTTGACGCTTGGCGGAACAATCGGGATCACAAACTTGAATGCGGCGGCTTCAGGAAACTTGGTTGCTTACGTTGGCAGCAGTCAAACGATCAAACCCCTTTCATATCAGGATTTAACTATTGGTCAAGCGTCCGGGGAAGCCTCTTTGGGTGGCCAGACACAAGTAGGGGGTACGTTGACTTTGTCGAGCGGGAACTTGAACATTGGTTCCCATAATTTACTTCTTGGACCTGCTGCTGTATCGGTGGTTGCGCCGTCTGCTGCGAAGATGATTATCGCGTCTGGTTCAGGGGAAGTTAGGGCTACGTTTACATCAACAGGTTCATACACATTTCCGATTGGCGACAACACAGGAACTCTCGAGTACTCACCAGTGACTGTCACCTACACGGCGGGAACTTTTAGTTCCGCTTACGTAGGGGTGTCAGTAGTGGACGCGAAGCACCCATTCAATGCAAGCTCCGCAAACTACTTGACCCGTTATTGGAACATCACCCAAAGTGGAATTACCGGAGGGACGGCGACGCTCGCAGCCTCGTACCCGGCGGCAGATATTGTCGGAGCTGAGGCTTCGATAAGTGCGGCGACGCTTTCGGGAGCGTTCAATGCAACCTCAAATCCTTGGGTAAGTCACAACGCGGCTTCTGGTTTCGCGATCACATCTAATGCAATTAACATTCCTTCAGGCCCAATTACCTACTTCACCGGTCTCGGCGGCGCGGCACCAACGGTTTCAATTCCAGGTGCACCCTTCACGATTTGCGTCGGAGGATCAGTTGTATTGAATACGAATGTAACTGGCGATGGACCATTCATCTATTCTTGGGCTCCGGCAGCTGGATTGACTGCAACGAGCGTTGCTAATCCTACTGCCAATCCAGTCACGACCACCACGTATACGGTGACTGTAACAGACGCAAATGGAATTACCGCGAGTGCAAATGCAGTAGTCAACGTAAATCCTGTTCCAAGTCTCAGTAGCACGCTTGCTCCCCCGTCGATTTGCTCAGGCACCACCTTCAGTTACACGCCGACAAGTGCCACGCCGAGTTCTACATTTGCTTGGAGTCGTGCAGTCGTGCCTGGAATCGCCGAAGGTGCCGCTTCCAATAACGGAGTAATCAACGAGACGCTGACAAATACTTCCAACGTCCCAGTTGCAGTAACATATAACATCATTACATCTGCTGCAGGTTGCAATAACCCAGGAGAGAATGTAGTGGTCTATGTTATTCCAAGTCCTTCGATGGCGATTCCGTCGAACCAAGTTGTCTGCAACGGTTCGACAACGGGCCCTGTAAATTTCGCTGGGACGGCGACGGCTTACAGTTGGACAAACGATACGCCCTCCATTGGACTCGCAGCAACCGGAACTGGAAACATCCCGGTATTTGTGGCTACTAATGCCGGAGCGGTTCCCGTCATTGCAACGATTAGCGTAACACCAACTTACACGTACAACGCCGTCACTTGCACGGGCGCGACCCAAAATTTTACCATCACAGTCAATCCAACGCCGGCCGTCAACGCGGTCGCCGATCAGGATGTGTGCAACGGCAGCAATACGACGGCGATCAATTTTGGAGGGGTCGCCGGCTCATTCCAATGGACAAATAACAATCCTTCCATTGGCCTTGCCGCATCTGGGGTTGGAAACATCGCTGCGTTTACTGCAACAAATACAGGAAGCACGCCGTCCCTCGCCACGATCGTGGTGACTCCAGTTTTCGGTGCATGTTCTGGGGCAACAACTTCGTTTCAAATCACGGTTGAGCCAACACCTTCTGTCACTACTCCTGTGAATCAGGTCGTTTGTAACGGAACGATGGTAGCTGCCATCAGCTTTGTAGGAACGGCTGGGGCCACATTTGACTGGACGAACAGCCAACCCAGCATTGGCTTGGCTGCTTCCGGATCTGGCGATATTGCTGCCTTCTCGGCTGTCAACGCGACTACCACGCCGGTAACCGCAACCATTCAAGTGACACCAAGTTTTGCGGGTTGTGCGGGAGCTACAAAAACATTTACAATTACTGTGAACCCGACGCCATCTGTTGTCGACCCGGTTGATCAGGTGATTTGCAATGGGACCAATACTTCGGCTGTCAACTTCGCAGGAACAGCGACCAGCTATGATTGGACGAATGACACGCCTTCCGTTGGACTCGCGGCAAGCGGTACCGGTAATATCGCATCGTTTATTGCTTCCAACGCAACCGCATTGCCGTTGGTCGCGACCATCACGGTCACTCCACGCTACACCTTTGGTGCTGTGACGTGTTCCGGACCTGTGCAGACATTCACGATCACGGTTCAACCCACGCCAACGGTCGTCGCACCGAGCAATCAACAGCTCTGTAGTGGAGGCAATACCGCTGCGGTCAATTTTGTGGGTGGCGGTGGTGCTTCATTCAGTTGGACCAACGACAACACATCCATTGGCCTTGCTGCTGCTGGTACTGGCAACATTCCTTCTTTTGTGGTGATAAATTCAGGTTCATCGGTGGCCGTCTCAACCATTACCGTGACACCGATCGTGGGCGGTTGCGCTGGAACGCCACAAGTGTTCACGATCTCCGTCAATCCTGCACCAAGTGTGGCAGATCCAGCGAATCAATTGGTGTGTGCAGGGAGTTCAACGAACGCCGTCAACTTCACTGGTGTAGCAACAGATTTTAACTGGACCAACGACACACCGTCCATCGGGCTAGCTGGTAGTGGAACTGGAAACGTCGCCGCTTTCACTGCGATCAATGCGACCTCATCAACGGTCGTGGCGACCATTACCGTTACCCCGGTTTATGCAGCGGGGGTGACCTGCACGGGTCCTGTCCAAACATTTACGATTTCAGTTGAACCGACGCCGGTGGTGAACGCGGTATCGAACCAGGAGGTTTGCGCGGGTACCGCGACGGTGGCCGTACCGTTCAGCGGGACGGCGACAGGTTATACTTGGACCAACGACACGCCCTCGATCGGATTGCCCGCTTCGGGGACAGGGAACATATCGGCTTTCACGGCCTTGAACGCTGGCGGCGTGGCAGTGGTGGCGACCATCGGTGACCCATTTCCGGTTCGGCAGGATCCACCACGTTCACCATCTGCAGGACCCGAGCGGTGGTGAACGCGGTGGCGGGCCGGTGCAGCGTAAAAGTTGGCAACGGCGGTCAACTTCGGCGGCACGGGCACGAGCTACGGCTGGACCAACGACACTCCGTCGATCGAGCTATGCGCGAGCGGGACGGGCAACATAGGATCTTTCACGGCCGTGAACGCGGGCACCTACGCCGGTGGTGGCGACGGTGACGGTGACGCCGACCACACGCGGGGTATCGTGCGTGGGGGCATCGAAAACGCGACTATCATCTGGTGGCTGACCCGCCGGTATCGGCGGGGCAAAGCAGCAGGTGGTGTGCAACGGGGCGGTGGCAGCGGTCCAACTGGCGGCACGGGTACGAGCTCACGACTGGAGCAACGACACCCTTCGATCGGGCCAGCAGCGAGCAGGGCTGGCAACATAGGGATCTTTCACGGCTGTGAAACGAGTAGGTACGCCGGTGGTGGCGGCGATCACGGCGACACCGCGCTACCTCCGTTCGGGTCGGTTACACGTATCGGGGCGTCGACGACCTTCACGGTGACCGTGCAGCCGACGCCTGCGGTGAACGCGGTGGCGAAGTGGGTGGTTTGCGACGGTGCTTCGACAATGGCGGTGGTGTAGGGGCGGCTGCACGGTCACGTGGACCAACGACAACACCTCTGGGTCTTGCGGCGAGCAGGACGGTGGCGCCAGGCTCGTTCACGGCGGTGAACACGCGCTTATGACCATCTGTGGCGACGGTGACGGTGACACCGGTTTACGGATCGTGCGAGGTCCTTTCCCGTTCACCATCACGGTGAACCCGACGTGAACGCGGTATCGAAAGTAGGTGGTCTGCGGGAGGCGGCGGTGGCGGTTAACTTCAGCGGTACGGTGCGAGCTACGACTGGAGCAACGACGCAGGTCGATCGGGCTGGCAGGCGGCACGGGCAACATAGGATCTTTCACGGCGGTGAACAGTGGTAGTACGCCGGTGGTGGCAACGATCACGGTGACACCGCTACACGTTCGAGGCGGTTACATATGCAGGCCCTTCGAAGAACTTCACGGTGACCGTGCAGCCAGACGCCGGTGTAGAACGCGGTATCAATAGAGGTTTGCGCGGGGTACCGCGACAGTCAGCCGTGCTGTTCGCGACGGCGACCAGGTTAGACGGACCAACGACACGCCCTCGATCGGATTGCCCGCTTCGGGGACACAGGAACATATCGGCTTTCACGGCCTTGAACGCTGGCGGCGTGGCGGTGGTGGCGACCATCACGGTGACCCCTGTTTACGGTTCATGCGGATCCACCACCACGTTCACCATCGGTGAACGCGGTGGTGAACGGGTGTGGTGCAGTGTGCGACGGGGCAGCTACAGCGGCGGTGAACTTCGGCGGCACGGCACGAGCTGGACCAACGACCTCCGCGTCGATCGGCTGGCAGCGAGCAGGACGGGCAACAGGGGATCTTTCACGGCTGTGAACGCGGGAACTACGCCCGTGGTGGGACGACGGTGACGCCGACCTGCTGGGACGTATCGTGCGTGGGGGCATCGAAGACATTCACCATCACGTGGTGAACCCGACCCCTTCGGTATCGGCGGTGGGCAATAAGGTGGTGTGCAACGGGGCGGCGGTGGCAGCGGTCAACTTCAGCGGCACGGTACGAGCTGCGACTGGAGCAACGACACTCCGTCGATCAGGCCCCAGCAGCGAGCAGGACTGGCAACAGGATCTTTCACGGCTGTGAACGGCGGTAGTACGCATGGTGGTGACGCTGGCGATCACCGTGACACCACGGGTGGTCAGTTGCTGCACGGGGGCGTCGACGACCTTCACGGTGACCGCAGCCGACGCCTACGGTGAACGCGGTGGCGGGCTGGTAGTGGTTTGCGACGGTGCTTCGACGGTGGCGGTACCGTTCAGCGGGACTGCCACAGCAGTTCGTGGACCAACGACACCTCTGTGGGTCTTGCGGCGAGCAGGACGGGTAGCGGCCCACGGCGTTCGGCGGTGGCAGCGCAGCCCATCTGTGGCGACGGTGACGGTGACACCGGTTGCCGGATCTATCGTCCCGCATCACGTTCGCCATCACGGTGAACCCGACGCCTGTTGTGAACGCGGTATCGAGCCAGGCGGTTCGCGAGGGGGCGGCGGTGGCAGCGGTTAACGGCATGGTACGGGTACGAGCTACGACTGGAGCAACGACCTCCGTCGATCGGGCCGGTAAAGCGGCACGGGCAAATGAGATCTTTCACGGCGGTGAACGGTGGTAGTACGCCGGTGGTGGCAACGATCACGGTGACACCACGCTACACGTTCGGGGCAGTTACATGTACAGGCCTCTTCGAAGAACTTCACGGTGACCGTGCAGCCGACGCGGTGGTGAACGCGGTATCGAGCTAGTGAGGTTTTGCGCGGGTACCGCGATTGGTGGCCGTACCGTTCAGCGGGACGACAGGTTATACTCTGGACCAACGACACGCCCTCGATCGGATTGCCCGCTTCGGGGACAGGGAACATCTCATCTTTGGCCTGAACGCTGGCGGCGCAGGCGGTGGTGGCGACCATCGGTGACCCTGTTTACGGTTCATGCATCGGATCCACCACCACGTTCACCATCACGGTGGACCTGAGCCCGGTGGTGAACGCGGTGGCGGCCAGCAGGTGACTTAGAGGCATGGCAGTGGCGGTGAACTTCGCGGCACGGGCACGAGCTACGGCTGGACCGACAATTCGTCGATGGCTGGCAGGCGAGCGGGACGGGGGCAACATAGGATCTTTCACCGGCTGTGAACGCGGGCACTACGCCCGTGGTGGCGACGGTGACGGTGACGCCGACCTACACGGGCCTGTCGTGCGTGGGCTGCTCGAGGTATTCACCATCACGGTGAACCCGACCCCGTCGGTATCGGCGGTGTGCAACGGGGCGGCGGTGGCGGTGCGGGTCCCTTCAGCGGCACGGGTACGAGCTACGACTGGAGCAACGATGGCCTCCGTCGATCGGGCCAGCAACCGAGCGGACTGGCAACTTAGGATCTTTCACGGCTGTGAACGCGGGTAGTACGCCGGTGGTGGCAACGATCACGGCGGACACCGCGCTACGTTCGGGTCCAGTTACATGCACGGGAGCGTCGACGACCTTCACGGTGACCGTGCAGCCGACGCCTGCGGTGAACGCGGTGGCGGGCTGGTATGGGTTTCGACGGTGCTTCGACGGTGGCGGTACCGTTCAGCGGGACTGCCACGCAGTTCACGTCAACACCTCTGTGGTCTTACGGCAAACGACGGGCAACATAGGCTCGTTCACGGCGGTGAACACTGGCAGCAGCCCATCTGGCGACGGTGACGGTGACACCGGTTTGGTCGTGCGGGGTCGCACCACGTTCACCATCACGGTGAACCCGACGCGCCTGTTGTGAACGCGGTATCGGTAAGGTGGTCTGCGAGGGGCGGCGGTGGCAGCGGTTAACTTCAGCGGTACGGGTACGAGCTACGACTGGAGCAACGACACTCGTCGATCGGGCACAGCGTTGAGCGGCACGGGCAACATAGGATCTTTCACGGTGAACGGTGGTAGTACGCCGGTGGTGGCGGCGATCACGGTGACACCACACGTTCGGTTCAGGAACATGCACAGGCCCTTCCGAAGAACTTCACGGTGACCGTGCAGCCAACGCCAGTGGTGAACGCGGTATCGAGTGTACAGGAGGTTTGCGCGGGTACCCGACGATGCGGCCGTACCGTTCAGCAGGACGGCGACAGGTTATACTTGGACCAACGACACGCCCTCGATCGGATTGCCCCTTCGGGGACGGGGAACATATTTCACGGCCTTGAACGCTGGCAGCGTGGCGTGGTGGTGGCGACGGTGACCCGTTTACGGTTCATGCATCGGGATCCACCACCACGTTCACCATCACGGTGGACCCGAGCCCGGTGGTGAACGCGGTGGCAGGGCAGGTGGTGTTGACGGGGCAGCTACAGCGGCGGTGAACTTCGGCACGAGCAATGAGCTACGGCTGGACCAACGACCTCCGTCGATCGGGCTGGCAGCGAGCGACGGGTAACACAGGGATCTTTCACGGCTGTGAACGCGTGAACTACGCCCGTGGTGGCGACGACGTGACGCCGCCGACCTACACGGGCGGAGTATCGTGCGTGGGGCATCGAAGACACCACCATCACGGTGAACCCGACCCCTTCGGTATCGGCGGTGGGCAATGCGCGGGTGCGCAAACCAGGCGGTGGCCAGCGCGTCCAGCTTCAGCGGCATCGGTACGAGCTACGACTGGAGCAACGACCTTCCGTCGATCAGGCTGGCAGCGAGCGGGACTGGCAACATAGGATCTTCACGGCTGTGAACGCGTGCAGTACGCCGGTGGTGGTAACGATCACGGTGACACCGCTGGTCGTTCGGGTCAAGTTACATGCATCGGGCGTCGACGACCTTCACGGTGACCAGCAGCCGACGCCTGCGGTGAACCGCGGTAGCGGTAAGATGGCTTGCGACGGTGCTTCGACGGTGGCGGTGCCGTTCAGCGGGACTGCCACGCAGTTCACGTGGACCAACGACAACACCTCTGTGGGTCTTGCGGCGAGCGGGACGGGTAACATAGGCTCGTTCACGGCGGTGAACACTGGCAGCAGCCCATCTGTGGCGACGGTGACGGTGACACCTGTTTACGGATCGTGCACGGGGTCCAGCACCACGTTTACCATCACGGTGAACCCGACGCCTGTTGTGAACGATCCGGCTGACCAAGTAGTGTGTAACTCAGCCGCCACCACAACGGTTGTGTTCGGTGGAACTGCAACAAGCTACGACTGGAGCAACGACACTCCGTCGATCGGGCTGGCTGCAAGTGGCACGGGTAATATCGCATCATTCTCCGCAGTCAATACCGGCAGTTCTCCGGTGGTGGCAACGATCACAGTGACACCACGCTACACGTTTGGAGCAGTTACATGCACAGGTCCGGTTCAAACATTCACAATCACCGTCAACCCGACGCCTGTCGTCAACCCAATCGCGAATCAGTCACTTTGCGCAGGCAGCTCTACCGCCGCTGTTACATTTAGTGGAACAGCCACAGGTTATACTTGGACGAATGACACCCCTTCAATTGGATTGCCAGCCGGAGGAACAGGAAACATAGCTTCATTTATTGCCATCAATAACGGCAACAGTCCTGTGGTCGCCACCATCACAGCTACCGCTGGATTTGGGTCGTGTACCACGGGAACGCAGGTGTTTACCATTACCGTGAATCCGAATCCAAGCTTCTCGGTATCAAACAACGCTTCCAATATTTGCAGTGGTCAAGCCACTAACCTCGCTTTTTCAAGTGCAACTGCCGGACATCAGATCAACGTTGTTTCCGTTAACTACGGAGCAGTAACCGGTGGGACAGTCGTCGCGGGCACAACAGTTTTCACCAACGGAAATGTGCTTGCAGAAAACCTGCTCAACAATACCAACGCTGCGATCGACGTGGTATATACGTTTAACGTTACAACTCCGACCACACCTGTTTGCCCGTTAGTACCTGTGAATCAATCCATCACCGTACATGTGCAACCTAACCCAGTATTCACGCTGACCAATTCGACAACTCAGATTTGCTCGGGTACACAAGCACTTATCACTCTCAATACGCCTGTCACGGGAGCACAAGTAAGGTTGCAATCTGTTAGCTACGGAGCTGTTTCTGGAACACTCACCTCGGGGATTCTCTTCAGCAATGGCCAGCAGATCACCGAGGTGCTCGTGAATAACACCAACAGTCCGGCAACAGTTACCTATACTTTCGAAGCGATCGTGGGGTCGTGTGGTCCGAGTGCGACACAAACGACCTCGGTCATTGTGAATCCAAACCCGTCCTTTACTGTTACCAATAGCAACCCTGTGATTTGCAGTGGAACAGCAACGAACATTGCATTTGCTAGCCCGACTACTGGCCATAGCATTAACGTCGTGTCAGTAAACTATGGAGCCGTAACTGGTGGAGCAGTCGTAGCGGGAACAACGACTTTTGTAAATGGAAATGTGTTAACTGAAACGCTGAACAATAACACGAACGCCGCCATTGATGTAGTGTATACCTTCAACGTCACGACTCCTTCAACAACACCAGCCTGCCCTGTTGTCGTCACGAACCAAGTCATTACCGTTCGTGTCTTGCCAACACCAACATTCTCTTTGGTCAACAGCGCGACACAGATTTGCAGCGGGTCGCAATCAAATATCACGTTGAGCACTACCGTTACCTCAGCACAGATTCGACTGAGTGCTGTTAATTATGGTGCGGTTTCCGGCTCGCAATCGCCTGGTATTTTGTTTACCAATGGTCAACAACTTGCTGAAGTGTTGCTCAACAACACCAATGCGCCCGTTACTGTAATTTATACGTTCGAGGCAGTGGTGGGAGGATGTACACCAAGCGCAACTCAAACCGCCAGCGTCATTGTGAATCCAAATCCCACGTTCACAGCGACAAACAACTCCTCGAATATTTGTAGCGGCGGCGTGACCAATATCAGCTTTGCAAGTCCAACAGCTGGACATGTGATCAATGTCGTAAGCGTCAACTACGG
Organism: Cyclobacteriaceae bacterium; assembly: GCA_044226945.1. GTDB lineage: Bacteria > Bacteroidota > Bacteroidia > Cytophagales > Cyclobacteriaceae > ELB16-189. The sequence goes on from JBGAGB010000001.1 coordinate 471,638, forward strand.
TGCGGTCAGCGGCGGGACCGTTTCGGCTGGTAGTACCACGTTTAGCAACGGTTCTGTTCTGACGGAAACTCTTACCAACAACACTAACAACTCCATTGATGTGGTGTACGTCTTTAACGTTACCACACCCACAACACCTAACTGTCCGCTCATTCCAAGCAATCGGACAATCACGGTAACTGTCCAACCCACATCGACTTTTACCATTACCAATACTGCCACCCAGTTCTGTTCTGGAAATCAAACAAACATCACGCTTAACTCGCCGGTCGCCGGTGTCCAAATCAGATTGGCAAATGTCAATTACGGAACAGCTATTGGAACTTTGTCGGCAGGCGCCGTTTACACCAATGGGCAACAGATCAAAGAGGTCTTGGTGAACAATACTAATGCACCCGTGACGGTGGTTTATACCTTCGAGGCGGTTGTGGCCGGTTGTACCCCAAGTCTCCAACAGACTTCCAGCGTAATTGTTGATCCAATTCCGACATTGGCGACCAACCTAAACACCCAAGACTTGTGCGAGGGACAGCAACCAACACTGTCGTTAACCAACCCGAATAATGTTGCAGGCACGTTATATACCTGGACTATTTCGACCACGAATGTGGTGGGAGCAGCAAACCAACCAACCCCGGTCGCTGCATCTGCGATCAATACGAATCTGACACTCAGTTCTGGGTCCGTTGGCTCATTAGTATACAATGTTCGTTCGGTTGCAAATGGATGCTACAGCTCGATAGAAGGTATTACGCTAAATGTGAGGAAGCAGCCAACGGTTTCGGTTCCAGCAAATGTGGCCCAATGCGAACCAGCATCTATCCCCCTCAATGGAACAATTGGCGGTAGCGCGACATCAGCGTTATGGAGCGTGATCTCGGGCGCAGGGTCCCTTTCTGCTACCAACGTGGTGGCAGGGGCGCCCATTGCTGCGAATGCAAGCTACACTCCAGCTCCTACTGATATTTCATCGAATGTGACCATGCGACTCACATCGAACGACCCCGATGGCCCAGCAGGGTTATGCGCCATCGTGTCGGCAGATTACACGATTACCATCAATCGTTCGGCTAAAGTCAATGCAGGTCCGGATCTCGCCCAATGCGAAGACGTGCCAAGCATTCAGCTTCAGGGCTCTTCCGCTTACTCTCCGAACGGCGTACAGTGGAGTTTGGTCACGGCTGCTGGTGTGATCGATGTTCCCTCGTCATTAACACCCAACTATTCATTCGCAAATCCTTCCGAAGTAAATCAAACTGTCACGCTTCGCCTGACTGCTTTCGATCCTGATGGTCCAGGTGCCGGCGGACCTTGTACCAATGTTTCTGATGACATGACAGTGCGCATCAACAAGTTACCAATCGTTTCTTACGTTGGCTTCCCAGATCCTGCAGTCATGGCCGAGAATGAGCCCACGCGAAAGCTAACGGGTAACCAATTTGGCGGCGTCTTCACAATCGCTCCGATTACGTCACTGATAGGACCGACCACCCAAAACCCGACTGACGAGGTGGTGTTCAACCCTGCGATTGTTACGCTTGGCCCGAACCAGGTTCGCTACACCTACACCGATGGAAATGGTTGTACCGCGTTCGACGAGCAGACCGTGATCATCAACCCCGTGACGAACGTGCTCTTCGATATCGCAGCGCCGGCGACCAAGAATTTGACCACCCAGGAATGGAACATCTGCGCGAACTCGGGCAAGGTGCTGTTGGTAGGCACACCTACAGTTCAAAGCGGACGCGGGCCTGAAACGAGGTTCCACATGAGCCCCGACTTCCCAGTGGGCTTGCACACCGGCGCAGTGTTGAGTTTCTCCGTGTCCATAGCGGGTGACTACTACATCGACACCGACAACGCAGTCTCCGATACATACGTGGTGCGCTATACATACAAGAACAATTTCAATGCGATTACATACTACGAGCAAACGGTAAACATTCTGGCGAGTCCCCTCGCGCAAGTCGCTGTGAACAACTCTTGCGTGAAAGATGTCATCCAGTTCAACGACGCATCAACACTTCCTTCAACACCATTTGGTGCGACGATTTCAGCGTGGCGATGGGATTTCAACGATCAATCGTTTAGCAATTTCCAAAACCCTTCTCACGGATATCTCACGTCGGGTTATTACAATATCGAACTAATCGCCACCACTTCGCAAGGATGTTCCGGAATCGCCAAGAAGCAGATTCGCGTAGGGGATGAGCCTATTGTTAAGTTCGACCTGTCGGCATTCTGCAACAACGAGAAAACCAAGTTCGTCGATGGATCGTCGGCTGGGATTAGTAACATCATCACTTACCATTGGGATTTTGGCGATGGAAATTCAATTACCGGCGCACCGAACATCCCCATTGTAGGCGATCCCATCACTTCAGGAACATTCAATAAACCCGAGCACAATTATGCTATCGCGGGACCCTATACCGTCACACTGCAGATTAACACAGACGACGGCTGCCAAAATCAGTTGTCTCAGAGAGTGGTGATCTTCGACTACATTACAGTCGCTCCATCGGCCACCGCTGCGTACTTCCAGGACTTCGAAAAAGGAGGATGGAGTGCCGAGTCATTGTGGAAGGAAAAGCAACTTAATCCAATTGACTCGACTCGCTATAGCTGGATCATTGGGGTTCCGAAAGGCAATATTCAACCCAATGCGGCAGGGCCAAACGCTTGGTGGACAGGCGCTCGGAATACCAACGCGAATCCTCGCTTTGCCAATCCGGATACTTACTTCAAGAGTGAAACCTCGGCCGTCAACGGGCCTTGCTTCAACTTGAAGAACCTTCAACGACCAATGATCTCGCTCGACTATTGGTCGGATGCTGAATCAAATCGAGACGGTGCCGCTCTTCAATACTCTGTTGACGGCGGGTTTACCTGGGATCTCGTCGGTCCACTTTCGGGATCACCCCTCGATCAAGGTATAGGCTGGTATAATTCGCAAGGTATCGTTGGGAAACCAGGTAATCAGCGCGCCGCGGGTGACTACGGTTGGTCGGGTCGAACACGTGGTTGGAAGAATGCCCGGTACAATCTGGATATGATCGATTCAAGCAAGCGCGATCAAGTTCGGTTCCGGATTGCCTTTGGTAGCGATGACGCCAACGACGATTCCAACGGTAAGTTCGACGGATTTGCGTTCGACAACGTGTTCGTCGGAGATAAAAAACGTATTGTGCTTGTCGAACACTTTACAAGTATCGACGCAGGAAGTATCATCGCCAACAACGCTGTCAATGCGCTCTACGATGGACAAGTGACAGATCGTGCCGGTTATGGTGGCAAAGCTGACTTCCAAAATATCCAGTATCACATCAACTCGTCTACACCCGACCAACTGTACAAAGACAACGAAATCGATCAGGGGACACGCGCATTGTTTATGAGCGTGTCAGCGCCACCCACCACCATTATGGATGGACTTAGAAACTCCAAGTTCACCGGATCGTTTCTCGAAGTCAACAGAATAGAGATTGATCGCCGCTCGCTCGTAGATCCGCTATTTACCATGGTTTTGGATACCGTTGCAATTGATGTTGCAAACGTGCCTTTGGCTTCCAATAAACTGCACCCGAAAGTTACACTGACTGCACAACAGGCGTTTACAACACCTTTGACGTTGAACGTCGCACTCGTGGAAGACGTCGGGACGAATCGCAATGTGCTGCGTAAGTTGTTGTTTGGGCCCGAGGGCTTGACGATTACCAATGCGATCGCCAATGGAGAAATTATCATCCGTGAGAAAGGTCCTATCGAACTGAATACAGCGATTGCCAATCCAAATGGCTTGAAAATGATCGCGTTCATTCAAGATCGCGTTACCAAGGAGATATATCAAAGCGCTGTCTTGAAGGCACCCCATAAAGTCGGAGCCGCAGTCGTTGGACTCGACGAATCGAATACCGAGGTGGGAGTGGTGACAAAAAAGATTCAGGTATTCCCTAACCCGGCAAGCCAACGATTCTACTTCGGGGTTCCCGACGGTTTCAAGGATGGTGAGAACTACCACTGGCGTGTCGTCGATCAACGTGGTGTGATCGTTCGCGAGGGAGACTTTAGTTCCATCGCAAATGGTCAAATGGAGGTACCGACAAACGACCTCGCGAACGCGATGTACATCGTGTCGATTCAGGGACCCGACAAGTCTGTGTCGTATCACAAACTCATCGTCATGAACCGGCCTTAAAGGCTGATGTGCTTCAATTGATCCAAGGCGGAGTGGAGCCGCAAAATTAATGTGTGAGTCGCGTCGGGGATCTTCTTGACGCCCTCACGTGCCTTGGCGGCCGCCTCGATCGATACACCCAATTCCCTCGTTTGATTTAAACCCATCATCGCAAGCGAGGGCTTAATCTTGTGGACCGACCGGGCAAGAGCTTCCCAGTCTTTCGAAGCGGCATTCTGTTGGATTTCTTCAATTGACTTGGGAATAGAATCAATAAAAGTATCGATCATTTCGCGCATGAACGGCTCGTTATTGCCAGATACTTTTCTGAGATAGCCCAAGTCAACCGGCTCGGAGTCGCCTGAAATCACGGGAGCCACAATCGGTTCAGGCTCAATTACAGGGGTCGATTCAATCTTGTCGACAAGTCGTTCAGTTGCATGTTGCCTTTGGTGTGCACGGATAAAAGTGCTGTACTTGAACAGCATTCGGAACAAGTCTTCGGGGGTAAAAGGCTTTGAGATACAGTCATTCATCCCTGCAGCCAAACACTTTTCAGTATCCTTGCGGGTTGCATTGGCCGTCAGGGCGATGATGGGGATACCATTCTTCGGCGGATCACCCAAACGAATTGCCTTGGTTGCCTCAAAGCCGTCCATCACAGGCATCTGCACATCCATCAGCACGATGTCGAAGTCGGTGTTTTTGATCTTCTCGACGGCGACATAACCGTTTTCCGCCGGCTCAACCCTACAGCCCCAGGTCTTTAATATGCTGGTGGCATATAACCTATTGATGTCGTTGTCCTCAACAAGCAACAGATTTATGTTTTTGAGACTGTCACGATGCGACGCGATCTGTGGATTGCGCGCACTCCCAGCAATGTCTTCTGTACTTCCGATCGAATAGGGGATGTGGACGCTGAATGTCGAGCCTTTGTCTTCCACGCTCGACACGTCGATATAACCTCCCTGCAGTTCTACGAGTTGCTTGACAATTGTGAGTCCCAAGCCGGTACCACCGTACTTGCGGGTGACACTCTCATCGGCCTGGCTGAAACTCTCAAATATGGTCTCCAACTTGTCTTTGGGGATGCCAATCCCCGTGTCAACCACCTCGAACTTCATGTCATACTTGCGCCGGTGCTTACGTTCCACCGAACAACGAACGCTGATGAAACCGTTGTGCGTAAATTTGATCGCATTTCCGATCAGGTTGATCAACACTTGGTTCAGACGAACAGGGTCGCCGATCACAATCGTGTTGGCGTCCTCTTCCATTTCCAAACGGAGTTCGATTCCCTTTTCCCGGACCTGAACTTGAAATGTATCTATTAGCGAACTCAGGATGTCCTTCAGGTTGAAGCCGATCCGTTCAAATTTCAATTTTCCTGATTCGATCGACGCCAAATCCAAGATATCGTTGATGATCACCTTGAGGTTGTTAGCTGCGCTCTTGATGGCGTTCAGGTAGGTGATCGTTTCCTCAGCCGATGGGTTTTGACTCAGCAACTCGGCCATCCCGGCGATGCCGTTGATTGGAGTCCGGATTTCATGGCTGATGTTTGCCAAAAACTGCTCCTTTGCTTTCTGTGCTCGGAGGAGCTCTTCTCCATCTCGCTTCCTTTCGCTGATGTCGCGACAGTCTAGAATCAGACCTTCAAGTCCTTCTTTTTGTTTTAAGTTTATTGAATTGAATTCCAGATACTTATAAGATCCATCGATACACTGAAATTGGAATTCAATGGCCTCGTTGTAGGCTTTACGCGTGCTTTCAGCAAACTTCTTGTCGAACTGATCCCTGGTTTCGGGAAGGATGAAATCGAACAGGGTTTTCTTTAGCAAACTCTTGGGGCGATGCCCTAAGACTTCTTCGGCAGCGTCATTATGATATAAGATAAGCCCATTGAAATCTACGATGAAGATGATGTCGGAGCCGTCTTCGACCACCGATTCGTAGAACTTTCCTTTGGCGACGTAGTCGGTGAGCTTCTTCATCGGGGCGGTTAGATACCTGCGTTTTCCATGTCTTTGAGGTACCGGTAAATCGAGGACTTCCCAATATCGAGTTTTCTCGCGACTTCCAAGACGTTGTTATCGTACTTTGAAAGATAGGTTCTGATGATTCGATAGATGTATTCTTGCAGCGTCATTTCCTTGAGCAAGAATGATTGTTCGCTGGAAATGTTCGTGAAGGTCAAATCCTTGGCTTGAATCTCTTGATCGGAGCACATGACGGCGGCAAGTTCCATCACCGATTTAAGCTCCCGAACGTTACCGGGCCAGGAATGCTGAAGCATGCGTTCTTGCGCATCCGGCGCAATACGAAATTTAGGCAATTGGTTGTCGCGGCTGAAGGAATCGAGGACGTGTTTCGCAATCATGATACAGTCTTGTCCCCGTTCACGCAAAGCCGGCAGGTGTATGGGAAGACCGAGCAAGCGATAGTAAAGGTCTTCGCGGAAACGCCCTGCCTTTGTTTCTTCCTGCAGGTTTTTATGGGTTGCCACTATAATTCGGACGTTCAATTTAATCACATCATTTCCGCCAATGCGAGTCACTTCGCGCTCTTGAAGTACGCGCAACAACTTCGCTTGTAAGCTGAGGTCCATCTCGCCTATCTCATCCAAGAAAATAGTTCCTCCCTCGGCTTCTTCGAACTTACCGATCCTGCGGTTGGCAGCACCCGTGAATGACCCTTTCTCATGGCCAAACAATTCGCTCTCGATCAATTCTTTTGGTATCGCAGCCACATTCACAGCCACGAAGGGTTTTTTCTTTTGCTTGGAATTGTAATGGATGGCCTTTGCCACAAGCTCCTTTCCAGTTCCTGTTTCGCCGGTGATTGACACGGTAATGTTATTCGTCACTGCCTTCTCAAGCAGCCCAAATGTTTTCTTGATCGCGGGGCTATTGCCAATAATGCTCTTGCCAAACTCGTATTTAGTCGATATTTCTTGCTTGAGTAAATCGATTTCTCGGATCAGGCTCGTCTTATTCCGAGCGTTATTGATCGAGTTCAGGATCCGATCCTTGGCATCTTCGTCTTTCGTGATATAGTCGAACGCCCCGGACTTCAAGAGTTCGACAGCGGTACCAATTTTCTCTTGTGCAGAAATGATGATCACACTGATATTTGGATCAAACTCACGGATCTCCTTGAGCACCTTCTCGCCCGGCATGTCGGGGAGGGAGTAGTCCAATGTAATCACAGTTGGACGCTGGTGGAGTTGTTGAATACAGGCTTGCCCGGTGGTGAAAAAGGTTACCTCGAAATCCGGGTTCAAGCTGAGGACGTATTTTAGGAACTTGGAATAGGCGGGGTCATCCTCCACCACGAATATCTTTACCGGGTCTTTTTCGTACATACGAGAAAATTAGTTCTAGTATTTAATATCCCCAAATACCCGAAGGAACTTTGGCGGGTGTCTTCTTACCCGAGAAGCGACTCGCAAGCCCGAAATGGTGACGCCGACACCCAGCAGGGTACCATCGCCCGAAGTCATTCGGTCGTATATTCTAATTTGCAATTTCGAAGGGATTGCCGGACCTTTCTTCTATGATACCTGCGTTCGACCGGCTTTCAGCTCCTGAAATCGAGGCGATGTTCCGAGCTCCCCTGGTAACATGCATCTTGATTGCAGGTGCAGACGGGCACGTAGACCGCAAGGAAATTCAGAAAGCAATGCAGCTTTCGAAGAAAAGTGCGAAATCATCACGGCAATCACTCGTTGAATATTTCCAGTTTATCTACACCGACTTCGAAGATAAGTTGAAGATCTTGATGCAGGGCTTGCCAAACGACGTGAACGAGCGTAATCAATTGATAGTACAAGAGTTAAACCATCTCAACGCAATTTTACCTAAGCTCGATGCCACGTTTGCGAAAGAGTTCTACACCCGCCTCAGAGACCTCGCACAACAGGTCGCATCTTCGTCCGGCGGCGTGCTCGGGCTCAATTCGATCGGCGATGAAGAGGCGCAGTTTGTTACCTTGCCGATGATTAAAGCGCCACTCTAGGCCATTCATGTCCGACTCTTCAAGATCCTATTTTGGCAGTGCCGTCGTGCCCTTTCGGCTCGTGTTTCTCATGTGGGCAGTTTTCGCCTTCGAGTTGTACACCTCCATTGATCTCTCTTTCCTGGGGATTGTTCCCCGGACCGGTTGGGGTCTCATCGGTATCTTCACTGCTCCGCTGATCCACGGCAATCTCATACACCTTGCCTCGAATACCATCCCGTTGTTATTCCTCGGGGGAACACTATTCTTCTTCTACAATCGAATTGGAGTTGAAGTGTTTTTCAGGTGCTACTTCGCCACCAATTTCGCCGTATGGCTGTTAGCACGCCCAAGCTTGCACATTGGTGCCAGTGGTCTCGTGTATGCACTCTCATCCTTTTTGATTTTATTTGGGCTCCTGAGAAAGGAACTGTTATCGTTCTTGATATCCATCGTCGTCATCATCTTGTACGGCGGGATGTACTACGGTGTATTGCCAACCACCCCTTGGATTTCCTGGGAGTCGCACCTGGCGGGCACCGTGGTAGGTGCAATCACCGCGATCAGCTTTCGAAATAGGAGAATTGTGTAGACCATGGACGCCGCCGCTAAAAAGATCCTCGCTGACTTAAAAGCTAAACGCTTCGCACCGATTTATCTCCTTCAAGGGGAGGAAACGTATTACATCGACCTCATTGCCGATTACATCGAAAAAAATGCCCTCGAGGAGTCTGAGAAGAGCTTCAACCAAGTTGTGGTGTATGGCAAAGATGCGCCGGTCAACGTGATCTTGACCCATGCACGCCGTTTCCCGATGATGGCAGAAAGGCAAGTAGTAATTGTGCGCGAGGCGCAAGATATTCCCGACCTTCAAAAAGAGTCGGGGTCGAAGCTGATGCTCGACTATGCTTCCAGGCCTGTGCCCTCTACGGTCTTGGTGTTATGTCATAAACATAAAACGCTTGACAAGCGCCGCGAACTTGGGAAGAAACTCGAAAGTCTCACCACGGGAGCAACATTCAAAAAGATGTACGATAGCCAGCTTCCGGCGTTTGTCGAAGAATACGTGGCATCAAAAGGGTATTCGATCGATGATAAAGGCGTGAGGGTCTTCTGCGAATTTGTAGGGAACGACTTGAACCGTTTGGCAAACGAGATCGACAAGGTCCTCATCTCTGCACCGGCAGGGCAGGAGTTGACGGGTGACAAGATCATGTCGCAGGTCGGCATGAGCCGCGAATTCAACATTTTCGAACTTCAGAAAGCATTAATTTTTAAGGATACGATGCAAGTTGCGCGCATCGTCCACTATATCTCCTCAACCACCAAGCGCAATCCAGTCATTCCTCTCGTCGCGTTTCTCTACTCTTTTTTCAGCAAGCTGCTCGTGGCATCTGCTTCCAAAGCGTCGGGAGAAAAAGAATTAGTTACTCTCCTAAAAATCAGTCCGTTCGCTGCCAAGGATTATAGTGCTGCTTTGAGTCGTTACTCAACAGGAAGTATTATCAACACGATTGGATTGCTAAAGGAAGCCGACCTCAAGTTGAAGGGGGTCAACGCAGGTTCAATTAGCGAAGGGGACATCCTGAAGGAACTGGTATTCCGTTTGATGGCATAGCTCCACCTTACCGCACCGCGTGTGGTGATGGACTTTTGAAGATTATTGTTTAGTTTTGTTTTAGATTTTTTAAACTGGTGTCTTCGTCGCGTCGAAGGCAAATTTTTTAAACTGTTCACGGCAATTTTTTTTGATTTGACCAGTTCTCACGTAAAAGCCACTATGAAGAGGTCGTTCCTCGTCGCGATCGTCCTGAGTCTTCCGCATCTCTTATTCTCACAGCAGACCATCACGCAATCGAGATATGATGAGCATTTCCGCGATGGACTAACCTTGTTCGCTCATAGCGAATATGCATCAGCCGAAAAGTACTTCAACGACTTCCTGGTGATGGCGCCGGCAACGGATCCTCGTCGCATTGACGCCGAGTATTATGCTGCGCTCTGCTCTGTCAACTTGCTCCACGGCGATGGAGAGAAAAAGATATCTAGCCTGGTCGAACGTTACCCGGAAAGCCCGCGCGCATCCACCGCCTACTTCGATCTTGCCAACCTCTTTTATCAACAAAAGAATTACAACAAGGCGATCGCTGCCTTTGCGAAAGTGGACTTTCCATCCCTTACTGCCGCGGATCAAGGATATGGCCAATTTCGATGGGGCTATTCCTATTTCAATCAGAAGAAACTGACCGAGGCACTCGATCATTTCAACATGATGAAAGCCATGGGCGGTCAGTTCGGACCGGCGGCGAGCTACTACGCAGGCTTTATCGAAATGGGTAATGGCGATTACACGTCAGCCCTGACTGACCTTCGCCGCGCAGAAGCCAATGCATCGTATTCCTTGATCGTGCCTTACATGATTGCACAAGTACTCTACAAACAGAAGAAATACGACGAACTTCAAAGCTATATTAAATCGCTGGAGTCGAGGACAGGGGTGACGCAAATCGAAGAGATCGCTTTGCTCGGAGCAGAAGTATACTATGGAAAAGCCGACTACGCCAGGGCTCTCGCTGGATATCAACAGTTCCTCGAGGGGAAAAAGAATGCCGATCCATCCGTCGTGTACCGAGCTGGTTTGTCGGCCATGAACAGCGGCAACCAAACCGCGGCCATAGACTATCTGAAGACATCGGCATCGGCCAACGACTCAATTGGTGCCTATTCCTCTTATTACCTGGGATCACTTTACCTGAAGGTTGGCCAAAAGCCCATGGCCCTGACCGCCTTCGATGTTGCACGTCAGTTCAAAGGAGATAAGGCGTTGGCAGAAGAAAGCTGGTTCCAATATTCAAAGCTGGCCTATGACCAGGGACGTTCGGACCAAGCGATTACAGAACTTGAAAAATTCCAGTCGACATTCCCCAACAGCCTTCACCTCACCGAGGTGAAAGAGATACTCTCAAATGCGTACGTGAACGCAAACAACTACAACCGCGCGATCGAGTACATTGAATCGTTGCCACGAAGAGGTCCCGCCGTTGACAAAGCCTACCAAAAGGCGACCTATTTAAAGGGTACTGAGCTATTTAATATGGAGCGCTACGGCGAAGCCATTTCCATGTTCGAGAAGTCGCTTCAGTCTCCAGTCGATCCGGCTATTGCAGCCGAGTGCCACTATTGGTGCGGCGAAGCTTTCTCAATTGGTGGCCAATATGATCGAGCTATCGATCACTATGCGACAATTGTGTCCGCTACGTCTGCTGCGAAATCGGACGTCGCAGCCGGAGCGAGGTACGGGCTTGGCTATGCCTACTTCAACATGAAGCAATACGACAGGGCACTGTATAATTTCAAGGAATTCACCAATCGAGCGCCTCAAGGAAATGCATTTCTATCTGATGGTATGCTCCGACTTGCTGACTGCTATTATGCAACGAAGTCTTACCCAGAAGCGCTATTGGCCTATAGAAAGGTATTGACAACAAACTCGCCCGATAAGGACTATGCTCACCTTCAAGCAGGAATGGTGTTTGGGGTACAGAGTCGCTATGCCGAAGCTACAACCGAGCTCGAGCAGGTGATCAACGACCGATCCTCGACATATCGGGAAGAGGCGCTGTTTCGACTTGCACAAATGGATTTCGTGCAAGGTAAGTATGCCGCCGCCGCCGCGGGATTCACACGCGTCATCGATGGGAGCAAGACCTCATCATTCTTACCTTATGCGTACACCCGTCGAGCGGCGTCGTTCTTCAACCTAAAAGACTACGCGCGCACAGCACAAGATTATATCTACGTGGTCGAGCATTATACCACACATCCAGCGGCAGATGGAGTACTGGTGTCGCTCCAGGAAGCATTGAATTTGGCAGGGCGTTCCGCGGAGTTTGATAAGTATTTCGAGATGGTGAAATCTACCGACCCCAATGCCAAAGGCCTCGAGCCCGTTCAGTACGACGCAGCTAAGAACACCTACTTCGATCAAGACTACACACGCGCGATTCAAAGACTTTCCGACTATCTCGCAGCCTATCCAGAGAGCCCGCGTCGAACCGAGGCAAAGTACTATATCGGAGAATCACATTACCGTCTTAAAGACTTTCCAGCAGCTTTGAGGTCGTATCAAGAGATTATGGGCGACAATACGTTCCAGTTGCTGAACAAGGTGTTTGCGCGTGTGGGAGAACTTGAATTCAAGAGCGGCAAATTTGAAAATGCAGTACCCGCCTTTCAAAAGTTAGCGGGAATGTCTACTTCAAAGAAAGACTTATACACCGCGTGGTCCGGCTTGATGGAGTCTTTTTACTTGCTCGCCCAATACGACTCAGCTGATAAGTATTCACAATTGATCATCGAAAAAGGCAACATCAATGCGGGCGCGGTCAACAAGGCATCGTTGTTCTTGGGCAAAACCGCTATGGCCAGAGGCGACTACGATAATGCGAAGGACGAGTTTCTGAACACGTTGAATTCTGCTCAAGATGAGTATGGCGCCGAAGCGAAATACTTGCTAGGGGAAATATTCTTCTTAAACGGTCAATATGCGCAATGTCATGAAACCCTCATCCAACTCAACCGTGATTTCTCGGCTTATACGGAATGGGTCGGAAAGGCATTCTTACTTCTCGCAGATAACTATCTCGCACAAAAGGAAGTTTTTCAGGCGAGAGGTACACTCAAGTCGTTGGTCGACAATTTTCCGCTTGCTCAAATTAAAGACAGGGCTGCTGAAAAGCTGCGCCAGATAGATGAAGCCGAGAAGAAAACCGGCACTCAGAAGACTGACTCTACGAATAACAAGCCATGATCGAAAACAGGAGCATCAATACGATTAGATTGGTACTGGCTTTCTCAGTAGGGCTCACTTTCGTGTCCGTGTGCGAAGTTTTCGCTCAAGAGCAAAAGGATGGAGGTCAAATAGAAGACGTCCAGATAGAGTGGACCAAGGAAAAGCAAATCACCCTTCCTAAGGCAAATCGAAGCTTCGAGAAAATCCCTCCGCGTCCAGCGGAACCGATCACTCCATCAATCACGTACGATTTTAAGCCACTTCGCTTCACGGCGCCTGACTATAACCCAGTGGTAAAACCGCTTCGATTGAAAGATGAACTTCCGTCGAAGATTTATGGAAACTATGTGAGTGTTGGGTTCGGAAACTACAACTCGCCTTTCCTGCGTGGCTCGTTTTCGTCGAAACGCGATGCCGAGAAATCATACGGTGTGGACTTGTTCCATCGGAGCTTTGGCAAAGGATCAGTTCGTGGCGACGACTCAGGAAGTGGTTACACTAAGATCGACGGGTTCTACTCCGGTATCGGCGCAAAGGTAACGGCCGATTTAGGCCTGCAATATGAACGCATCATGGCGAAGTTTTATGGATTCACCCCAATTGCTAGTGACAAGAGTCCTGCGGTGAAACAAGAATTCAATATCGTGGGTCTATCTGGAGCAGTGTCCAATACCAAGCCCGGCGATTTCAACTTCAAGTTAGCAGGAGATTTCAGCTACCTGGACGATGCGCTGAAGGCAGCCGAGAGCGAGGTAGGGCTGCATTTCAACAGTTCTTACAAGATGCCGCACGAAAAGATGAAAAGGTGGAAGCGAAACCGCGCCACCTGTTCCGCGTCAACCCCGCGTACCAATTCTTGGTCGCCGACAAGCTGAGGCTTTCGGCAGGTTTTAATTCCGTCGTCGCGAACGACACGATCCAGGAAAAAAAGAAGGTTCATATCTATCCGGACGCGTGGATTAACTATGACATTACCAAGGAGTTTGGCGCTTACGCAGGGATCACGGGCGACTACGATAAGGTGACCCTCCACACGTTGGCCCGCGAAAACCCATGGCTGAATTCCAACATCCCATTGTCCCACACCAACCGAGCATTCGAATTTCGAGGGGGATTGAAAGGCAAGGTTGCTCGCAAATTGTCTATTCACGCCGGCGCGGCGCTGGTCAATTTCAAGCACATGTATTTCTATAAAAACAACCCGACGACGCCACAGCGCTTCGATCTGGTCTATGACAATACAGTGCGCCTCAACTTCTTCGCCGAACTGGGCTTCAACCACTCCGAGAAAGCGAACATCTCCACCCGCATCGATTACTTTAATTATTCTATGAAGACGATCGATTACCCATGGAACCGCCCAACGTATAAAGCAGGCGTGTACTCTTGGTTTAAACCGATCGACAAGATAATGATCACGATCGATTTTGTTTCACAAGGTGGGATGAAGGGCTACGACTATGGCACGAGCAAAGTGGTGTCGCTTCCAACGGTCGTGAACTTAGACGCCAAAGTCAGGTACTTCATGTCGAAGCGCTTCTCGGCCTTTGTGGAAGGGAGCAATATCTTGAATAGTAAGTATTACATGTATCAAAACTACCTAGCTCGGGGAGCGCAAGTGAGTCTGGGGGCAAGCTGGAGTTTTTAGAGGTTAGCTTATTTTATCTAAATTGAATTAATTTTGTAGAAATACCCTAAGACCACCAAACAATGGCAAAGAGAAACAAGCCTTCGGACGAGCAAGGGCAAGACGAAAATCAACAGGACGACAGCTTCGGTTTACCAGACCTCGAGTACAAGCCTCTGGATTCAGAAAAGAAAGAAGAGGAACCTGTGAATACCTCGGAGGAAACAAAGCCTGAAGAGGAGCCTCAACCGTCTCGGCATACCGAAACGCAAACCAACTATACATCATCGTATATGGAAGAAGAGGAGAAGTCGTCGAAAACGTCTGTGATCATCGCCGTGGTGGTCGCGTTGGCTGTCGTCGTAGCGGGCGTCCTGTTCTATATGTTCGTGTACCGGCCTGGACAAGTCGAGAAAGATCGCCTCGCGAAAGAAGCAGCTGATCTTCGACTCGCCGAGGAAAAGGCGGCCAAGGAACGGGCGGCCGCAGAAGAGGCAGAACGCCTACGCAAGGAGCGTGAGGCAGCGGAAGCAAATGCCGCGCCGAAGGAAGGAACCATTGAGACACTAACCGAACGCACGAAACGTTACTACGTGGTCGTGACCAGCGCCGTAGACGGCGACCTCGTCATGGACTACGCAAAACGTTTGAGCGCTAAGGGCGTGAGCACCAAGATTATCCCGCCGTTCGGAAAGTATAAGTTCTCGCGTCTCGCCATCGGTGACTACGATAGCTTCGCGAGTGCCCAAGCATCTGCCGATCAAGCGAAAGCTGAATATGGTGGAGCAGTCTGGGTGCTGAAGTTCTGATGCCAGCGCGCGTTCGCGCTCATTTTTTTTGCGAACCGTTTTTAACAATTTTTTGATTCATGACTCTGCTGCAAATCACGTCACCTGAGAACACGGCACCAGCCGAACAAGCCATTTCATTGTGGGACCTCACCCTAGCGGGAGGTCCCTTGATGATTCCAATCGTGTTGAGTTCGTTTATCGCCATCTACATTTTCGTTGAACGCCTTTTGACCATTAATAAGGCGAATCAAAATCCTGATGTGTTCATGGCGAAAATCAAGGAACTCGTTCTTCGTGGCGACATCAATGGGGCGAAACTCCTGTGCGCGCAATTCAATAGTCCTATCTCTCGCATGATCGAAAAAGGATTGTCGCGAATTGGGAGCCCACTCAAAAATATCGAAGCCTCGATTGAGAATACCGGTAAGATTGAGTTGTTCAAGTTGGAAAAGAACCTGAACGTGTTGGCTACCGTTGCCGGCGCAGCTCCGATGATGGGATTCCTAGGGACGGTAATGGGTATGGTTACCGCCTTCATCGCCATCGCGCAAGAAGAAGGGAGTGTGGGCCCTAAACTACTCGCCGACGGTATCTACACGGCCATGATCACCACCGTCGCTGGGTTGATAGTCGGGATTATCGCCTACTTGGCATACAATTTCCTTGTGACGAAGGTGTCGAAAGTGGTTCATAAAATGGAGTACTCTTCGATCGAGTTCGTAGACCTCCTTCAAGAACCTAGGTAACGGTTGTGGAATCGTAGTCGCATCTGAATCTTTGACCCGATGAACCTCCAGTCTCGAAATAAGGTAGAAGCTTCCTTCAGCATGGCATCGATGACCGACCTCATCTTCCTGCTGTTGATCTTCTTCATGCTCACGTCATCGTTTGTAACGCCGTCAGGCTTGCCGGTAAACCTTCCGTCGGCCGTTGCCAGTACCATCGAAGTTCAAAAAGTGTCGGTAACCGTAACAAAAGACATCCGTTTCTTCGTAAACGACAGAGAGGTCAGCCGTGCCACACTCGAGGGGGAACTCAAGAGCAAATTAGCCGGACCCAACGGGGTAGTCGTTCTCCATATTGATGAATCCGTGCCGACGCGAGATCTGGTGTACGTGGCTGGAATCGCAACGAAATTGGAGGCGCGCGTGTCAATCGCTACAAAACCCAAATAGTTGTCGCCATGGATAGCCACGAACAGGAGGAGAAAAAGAACAATAGGATAGGCCTGATCACGTCACTTGGCGTTCATGCCGCGTTGTTGATCCTTTTTCTTTTTGCCATGGCGTGGCGTGCTCCCGATCCGCCCAACCCAGAATTCGGCGTCATCCTAAACGTAGGCTTCGATACGGAAGGATCTGGCGACGTGCAAACGGATCAACCAGCCCAAGCACCCGAAACGCAAGAGGACCAACCCGAGGAACAGCCACAAGACGAACCAACCCAACCAGTTGTTGAAGACAAACCCGTAGAAAAGGTTCAAACCCAAGAGGTAGTGACCAGCAAGATTGAAAGCCCGGTCGCTGTAAAAGAAGAGAAGGAAAAGGTGAAGGAAGAACCGAAACCGAAACAACCCGAACAGGTCAAGACCGAATACAAGAAGGAAACGCAAACGGCACAACAAAACGATAACGTCGGCAAAAAAACCGAGAGTGAGGGAAACGATATCAACAAGACAGGCAATAAGGGCCAACCTGAAGGAGTACTCGATCCGAACGCGCAGTATACAGGTAAAGCCGGTGGTGGCTCCAATGGCGACGGAATGAGCCTCTCCATGTCTGGATGGGCGTGGGCAGATCAACCAAACTTGCCATCGCTACCTGATAACGAAGACGGCCGTATTGTCTTCGAAATTGAGTGCGACGCCGACGGTGAAATTGTTGGCATCAAAACGCTTGAGCGCGGGTTGAGCGCACGGGCCGAACAATTATTGAAGGAGGAAATTCGCAGGAATTCACTCGTACGCACGTCTGGGGGTCAAGCACCAGAGAGGTCAAAGGGTCGGATCGTCTTCATCTTGAAGACCCGCTAATCATTCGACCACTACCAGGTAGTAGTTCTTCTTTCCCTTTTGAACAATCACATAACGGTTCTGCAAGAGCTCGTAGCTGGGCTTGGCGTTTGGATCTTCAACTTTCTGCTTGTTGATGCTCACACCTCCGCCTTGAATCATCTTACGCGCTTCACCTTTTGACTTGAAAATAGTGGCTGCCGTGTCCTGGCTGATGAAGTTGGTCACGTTTTCACAAGCGTCGAACGCAGCGCGTGAGATCGTTACCTGGGGAACACCTTCAAAGACCGCTTCGAAAACATCAGCACCCAACGCTTTGAAATCGTCGGCAGTCGAATCTCCGAAAAGGATATTCGATGCCTTCATAGCCGACTCGTAATCTTCGCGGGAATGTACGCGCGTGGTGATGTCACGGGCTAGCGCCGACTGAAGTTGACGCAAATGCGGCGCCTTGGCGTGTTCCAATGCGATCGACTCAATCTCGTCCCTCCCCAGTAGCGTGAAGATCCGGATGTAATTCAACGCGTCTTCATCGGAAGCGTTCATCCAGTACTGATAGAACTTGTAGGGCGATGTACGCTTCGCATCTAGCCATACGTTGCCTTGTTCCGATTTACCAAACTTGGTCCCGTCCGCCTTCTTGATCAGTGGTGTAGTGAGTGCAAAGGCTTCACCATTGTCCTTACGGCGAATCAGTTCGGTGCCCGTCACAATGTTGCCCCATTGGTCGGAGCCTCCCATCTGCAACTTGCAGTTCTTGTTCTTGTAAAGCCAGTAGAAGTCGTAGCCCTGGACAAGTTGGTACGAGAATTCAGTAAAGGATAGACCCGATTCAAGACGATTCTTCACCGAGTCTTTGGCCATCATGTAGTTCACCGTAATATGTTTCCCGACATCTCGAATGAAGTCGAGGAATTTGAAGTCGCGAAACCAATCGTAATTGTTGACCATTTCAGCAGCGTTCCGTCCCGAAGAGAAATCAAGGAAACGTTGCAACTGCGCGTGGACGCATGCCTGGTTGTGGCGCAATACTTCTTCGGAGAGAAGGTTCCTTTCGCTCGATTTTCCAGATGGGTCACCCACCATACCCGTGGCACCACCGACGAGGGCGAATGGTTTGTGGCCGCAACTTTGGAAGTGGACGAGCGTCATCACCTGCACGAGGTTCCCAATATGAAGGGAATCGGCGGTTGGGTCGAAGCCGATATATCCTGACGTGATTTCCTTTTTCAACTGTTCCTCGGTACCGGGCATTACGTCGTGAATCATGCCACGCCAACGGAGTTCCTCTACGAAATTCTTATGCATTTTGATAGCTATCCAACACGCAATATTCGAAGGATCGGTCGATAATTTTCGTATCCTTGCCCAAAATAATTTCCCTACTAGCACGCATGAAACAGCCCGAAAGCCTCGAACTCGTTGCCGAATTTCACCGCACATTCAAGCACCCGATCCAGCCATCACCGGTGATCCCCGACGAGAATCGCTGCAAGCTGCGGGTTGCCCTGATTGCCGAGGAATTGAAAGAGCTTGAGGTCGCGATCCTGGAAAAGGACATCGTGGGCGTTGCCGACGCGTTGTGCGATATCCAATACGTGCTCTCTGGCGCTGTGCTAGAATTTGGACTCGGTCACCAGTTCAAAGCACTGTTCGAGGAAGTACAACGGTCAAACATGAGCAAAGCCTGCCGCTCAGAAGAAGAGGCCAAGAAGACCGTCCAACACTACAAGGAGAAAGATGGCACCGAATGCTACTACCGCCAGGTAGAAGGCCTCTGGCTCGTGTATCGCACGTCCGATAACAAGACGATCAAATCAATTAATTACTCCCCAGCCGAACTAGAGGGTATCTTGAGGCGTCAGATGTAGAATTCCAGTTGGAATACAGAGTTGATGCCGCGAAGCTGTAAGGGCTTCACCGCGATGATATTCGAGTCGTTGTAGGCTTGTATAAACTCGGTTCGGCTAATTCGCAGCTTACTCTGGCCAGGCCGAACCTTGTGGTATTGCATGCGCCCCGACCGGTTGGCCGTCGCCGTAAATAGGGTGCTAAACTGAAGCGGGATGGGGGAGGGGATGTATTTCATATCCGCACCGCCGGGTAGGTCGCCGCGAAATCAGCGTGCAACATTCGATTTTGAGCCAGGTTGTACTGCGCGAGGAGCGCGTATGCCCATGTGGGTACGTAATTGAAACGCGCCTCGTAGTCCTCAATCTTCTCACAAAGCTCCTTCACATAGTAACGGGTCTGATCCAGGTTCCTGCAATCTGCGGGGCGCTCGAAGTTCCTGTTCGTGAAGTTGCGGAACTCCATCTCCAGTTTTTTCATTTCGTAGTCCGTCATAATTTTGTGCGTTATTGCACAATTATAATGATATTTTTACGCTATTGGCAAATATTGTTGTGCAAAATTGCACAAATTTTATGAAATCATTGATTTTTGACTCTCTTGGCGTCTTTAGAAATGCCGGATTTTGGGGGATTTTGCTAGAGAATGGCGATTCAGGTGCAATTATGCACACCTTCAGTAACCTCCAATAGGAATTGAAGCAGACTATCCCAATGCATTGATCGTCACCCAATAACGGTAGGCTACGATTGCCTTTTGAGCATTGGTCAACTTTGTGAGATCTTTCTTACTCATCCTGGGCAGGATCAGCCGGTTAACCAATGCAAGGAATTGGAACATACTGCGTTTCATGGTGGGGCTGTTTTATGTGGTTTACTATGACTGAATATCTTTACCTTTAGCAAGTTCTTATCAAAAACTCCTAACCTGTAAAAGACCTGACGAAGGTCCTTCTTTTTATTTTATGCAAGATACAA
The DNA here is from genome assembly GCA_044226945.1 of Cyclobacteriaceae bacterium. GTDB lineage: Bacteria > Bacteroidota > Bacteroidia > Cytophagales > Cyclobacteriaceae > ELB16-189. The sequence goes on from JBGAGB010000001.1 coordinate 491,863, forward strand.
TGACCGACAGTCCGTTCCTCGATGCGTGGCATCAGGCGATGTTGTACGGGGCAGCCGCCATGGGGGCAACGGGAATCGTGATCTACCTCGTGTACCACTTGAGGCTCTCTTCGATTAAAGATTTTAAGGAAAAACACGATTTCATCAATACCAACGAGATCAAGTGGTATAAATGGATCTTTTATGCTTTTGGGATCGGCGTGGCGATGTTGGTGAACCGCTATGCAGCGGGAAAAGTAAATGATGTTGGCGTATGGTTTTTTGTACGTTTCTTCATCGGGGCGGCAGCCGCAACCCTTGTCGGATACGTTGCAGCCCTTGTCCTTGAATACTACTATCCCACGAAAGTCAATGCCAAACTCCGAAAGTGGCGTTACACACCTCGCGTCAATCCAAAGACTGGAAACAAGATGCGGCTTCTTCGTGAAGATGAGGAAGACATCCACTTGAACGAAGGCATGCAAGCCGAAGAAAATGTGTTCTCGATCGACTACGACGTGTGGTTGGATGAAAAGACCAACGACATCAAGATTGAGAAGTACCAAGGGCACTTGATCGCCTTACAATGCAAGAACTGTGGGTTCTACACCATGAAAGTCGTGCGCGAGGAGATTGTGCTCACGAACGAAGACGGATCGCCCCAGGAACTCCTGAAACATTACCAGTGTACATATTGTAAAAATGTTCGGGCTACACAATTCAAAATTTCCCGCAAGGAGAGTGATGATTTCAAGAATCAGAAACCCACGTTTGCCCGTAATACTAAGAATGTGGAATTGGTGCGACTGGAAATCCATTCTGGCTTGGCAGGGAAGCAGTCGTTTGAGTTCCAAACCGTAGAAGAAGCCCAAAAATTCCTAGACGAGTTTGATGCCGATAAAGTGGCCTGATTTTTAGTCAGCCTTTTCCCGGAATTTCTCGTTTAAACATTTTGTGTGTTGAACTTCAGACCGTATGAAACGTAACTTTTTTGCTTTTTGCTGGAGCGTATTGATCGCCATTCCAGTACTCGCTGCTACCCCGAAAGACACCACCACCGTACTCAAGCCTAAACCCACTTACGGGAAGGAGGCACTCGTGGTGTCGTATATCCTAGACGCGAATCACTATCGCAAACTTAAACTCAATGACTCCCTCTCGTCTAGAATTCTGGATGCCTACATCGCCGCGCTAGACAACAACAAGTCATATTTCCTGGAAAGCGACATCAAGTCTTTCGAGAAATATAGAAACACGATTGATGATTTGACCAAACGAGAAGACGTGTCTCCGGCCTACGCGATCTTTTCTGTGTTTTCCAAACGAACCAAGGAACGGATGGACTACGTCCTCAATGACTTGGTAAACCGTGACTTCGACTATACGACCGATGAGTATTATGAGACAGATCGGGAAAAAGGTCCTTGGGCAAAAAACACGGCCGAACTGAATGAGATATGGAGGAAGGCCATCAAGAGCCAAGCACTTTCGTTGAGGTTGGCGAACAAACCTGCTGAAGAAATTAAATCGACACTCAAGACCCGTTACGAACGTTTCCAAAAGAATCTGACCCAGATGAATTCAGAGGACGTGTTCGGATTGTACATGAATGCAATCACCGAGTCCTACGATCCACACACTACGTATTTCTCTCCGAAGGCGAGTGACTATTTCAATCAAAGCATGAGCCTGTCGCTGGAGGGAATTGGAGCCCAATTACAATCTGAAAATGATTATGTGAAGGTGGTGAAAATACTGCCTGGTGGACCAGCAGAAAAATCGGACAAGCTTCATGCAAATGACCTCATTACCGGCGTAGCCCAAGGCGAAAAAGGTGAGATGGTAGACGTGGTAGGATGGCGTGTAGACGATGTGGTGAAGCTGATCAAAGGCCCTAAGGGAACAACCGTGCGACTGCAATTTATTCCTGGAACGATTGGTGTGGGTGGACCCCAATCCGAGATCACCCTCGTTCGTGATAAGATCAAGCTTGAAGAGCAAGCCGCCAAGAAAAGCGTCATCAATTATCAGCAGGACGGTCGCAACATGAAGATGGGCGTGATCACACTCCCGAGTTTCTACATGGACTTCGAAGCGTATCAAAAAGGAGATCCTAATTACCGGAGCACAACACGCGATGTACGCAACTTGATCGCAGAACTTCAAAAGGAAGGGATCGATGGAATCGTCATGGACCTTCGAAACAATGGAGGTGGTTCACTTGAAGAGGCGATTCAACTGACCGGTCTTTTTATCAAACAAGGCCCCGTCGTGCAAGTAAGAAATTCGAACAGCCAAGTAGTGGTGTACGACGATGATGACCAGAAAGTGATGTACACCGGTCCACTTGTTGTTTTGACGAATCGATTCAGCGCATCCGCATCGGAGATTTTTGCTGGTGCGATCCAGGATTATCAACGAGGCGTAATCGTGGGTGAGAGCACCTTCGGAAAAGGGACCGTACAAAAAGTAATTGATCTCGGTCGAATCATCACCGATGCCTCCGAACCCGTCGGAGAATTAAAAATCACGTTCCAAAAGTTTTATCGCGTGGCTGGAAGCTCTACGCAACACAAGGGCGTAATGCCTGACGTGAAATTGCCCTCGGCCCTTGGTCCCAACCAGTTCGGCGAAAGTGCCAATCCAAGTGCACTCCCGTGGGATGTGATTAAGTCCACCAACTTCCAACGGAACACAGACGTGAACAGCAAGATACTTGCCGACCTCAACAAGTCTTATCAAGATCGGGTGAAGTTCGATGCATCGTTGAAGAAATACATTTCGGAGACTGAGGAACTAAAAAATAGCCTATCTCAAACGAAGGTTTCTCTTAACGAGGCCAAACGTCGCGCCGAAATTGAAAACCAGAAAAAGCGAGAGGCGTCTACCAAACTCGACACCAAGCTCAATCGAGAAGGTGTTACGAACGACGAACTTAAGATGGACGACGAATACCTGCGCGAAGGTGTATTGATCTTAACGGAACTCGTGACGCGACGAATAGGATAATTGGAATTTTGAATTGAGAATTAGGAATTGAGAATTAGGAATTGAGAATGAGGCGGGATACAAAGTAGAACCGGCCCCTTATCAAAGCTGTCGCCCCAATTCTAAATTTCAAATTCCTAATTCTTAATTCTTAATTCTTAATTTCCTTAAGCGTATATCCTTTCGCCTCCAGCAATTTGATCAATCCTTGTTCACCTTCCAGGTGAGAAATGCCGATGGCAATAAAGCTGGCGTTTTCCTTGATCATACGTTCGATCTTAGGCAGCCATTCTTGATTCCGCTTGAAATAGAACTCTTCAATAAAGCGTGGGTCGTTCTCCAATGGATGAAGAGTGTAGTCGAAGATTTCCTCGAGGTCGCCAGCTTTGTAGTCCGCCATAAGCTTTCTGAATTCTTCCTTTTGGGTGGCGAAGTTGTTGACCGCGTGAATTAGGGCTTTTTTCTGATCCTCGATCGAGAATGTATTGAGTGCTTCGGCCTCACGTTCAACCGCCTCGAGACTGAAGGCGTCGACGTCATGCTTTTTCGCAATGAGCAACAGTTCGATATCGTAGAATTTGACTTTTTCCCCCAATGACAGCCTTGTCATGATGATGGATAAAGCAAGGGGCTTGATATGTGCGTACTTTTTATCGAAGGTTGCCGCATTGATCTTGAATTCCTGTTGGAAAAGGGCTTTCAACTTCGCATACTCTTCAGGCGAGAGAATGTCGGCCAACGACTGGCCTTTTGGAAAATGAAGTGCCGTGTTCAGTTCGTGCTGTGCATGGTGATCGACCTGGTCTTCGATCGCAAATACATCCGATTGCTTGATAAGGGTCGATGCCTTGGGTGGGAGGTAGAATTCCTTCTCGCCGGTAAACTTAAGGGTGCCCATGATGTAGGACTTTTTCGTCAGTCCGTTACCCGATATTTCCCAGATCAGGGAACTTTGGGCGTTGGCTTGCAGTGCCACGAGGACCATGGCGAGTAATACAATCTTTTTCATAGGTGTTTGGAGGGTATCTGAGATTGATTATATGAAGCAAAGAAACGCAAATCGTGTTTATTTTTTGTCTATTTTATCGTGTATAATTACCGCAAATAGACCTAAATGAGCGAGGAGTTACTACGGGCCATCATTCAACTGTTCGCCATCGTAGCCAAGGAGCGGATCACCGAGGACGAGCGTCAAAAGATCAAGGAATTCCTTGCCCTGCACCTCAATCAGGAATCCATCCGGTATTACCTCTCGCTGTTCGACGATTTTTGCAAAGAAAACAAACGCCTGGCATCCAGCGATTTAACCAACGTCGACGAGGAAACACTTCAGTTCGTCGACGACTGGTCACAAATCATGCAGATTTCCAAAAAGGTGAATCAGGCGTTGACCATGCAGCAAAAGGCAGTCTTGGTCATCAAGATCATCGAGTTGGTATTTGCCGACCAGCACCTGTCGGAACGCCAGGGTAACCTCATCTTTTACATAGGTGAGGCTTTAAAAATACCTGGCAAAGACCTGCGTGCGATGCAAGCATTCGTCATCGGCCAAGACGTCGAAGAACTCGCATCGCGAAACATCTTGGTGATCGACGAAGGTTCCGACGAACACCAACACCCTGGGCCTCGCATTGTGTCTAAGAATTTAACTGGTCTCATCGCCATCCTGCGCCTTCCGGACATGGGTGCATATTTCATCAAGTACCTGGGCATCTCTTCACTGTTTCTCAACAGCGTTCCGCTAAAAAGTCGAAAGATCGACGTGTTCCCCACCGGCAGCACGATCCGTGGCTCGAAAGTCGACCCGATCTACTACAGCGATATCGTGAGCCGCTTCTTGAGCGAGGAAGAGAAGTCCAACATCACGTTAGTAGGCGAGCATGTTTTCTACCACTTCAAGAGTGGTCGTGCGGCGTTGCAGAACATCAATATTGCCGAACAAGGAGGAAAACTCATCGGCATCATGGGCGCAAGTGGCTCAGGGAAATCGACACTCCTCAGTGTCCTAAATGGTTCTGAGAAACCGACCAGCGGACGGGTCACGATCAATGGAATCGACATTCATGCAGATCCACACAAGGTGGAAGGGGTCATTGGTTTCATCCCCCAGGACGACCTCTTGATGGAGGACCTCACCGTCTTCGACAACCTCTACTTCGCTGCCGAGTTGTGTTTTGGACATTACTCCAAGCAGGAACTTACTACCTTGGTGGAGCGGGTGCTCCTCAATGTCGGTTTATCTGAAATCCGAAACATCCGTGTGGGGTCGCCTTTGAAAAAAACGATCAGTGGCGGTCAGCGGAAGAGGCTCAATATTGCCCTGGAGCTTCTGCGAGAGCCCACAGTCCTTTTCGTCGACGAACCCACCTCTGGCCTGTCGTCGCGCGATTCGGAGAACATCATGGACCTGCTTAAAGAGCTCGCCCTTCGTGGTAAGATGATCTTCGTGGTGATCCACCAACCGTCGTCCGACATTTTCAAGATGTTCGACCGGTTGATGATCCTAGATGTAGGAGGCTTCCAAATCTACTACGGAAACCCACTCGAAAGTGTCAACTATTTTCAGGACATCGTCAATGCGGCGAACAAGACACCAGGAGCATGCCCAGAATGTGGTAACATCAATCCCGAGCAGGTTTTCAACATCATCGAGACGCGAGTGGTTGACGAGTTTGGACGATTTACTCACACTCGCAAGATCTCGCCTGGTCAATGGTACCAATACTTCAAGTCGAAGGTTAAGATCCCGAAGGTCCCTCCAGTGAGCGATGCCCTTGTAGCGACGCAGAAGATACCAAGTAAGTTCAAGCAGTTGCAAGTGTTTGTCAAGCGCGACATTCTCTCGAAGCTCGCGAACAACCAGTACATGGTGGTAAACATTCTACTCACACCGATTCTTGCACTCTTTATCGCGTACTTCGTGAAGTACTACGACGCGTTGGGTGTCGATAATCCGCGATATACGTTTTATAACAACAATAACATCCCGGTTTACTTCTTCATGAGCGTAGTAGTGTCGTTGTTTGTGGGGCTGATCATTAGCGCGGAAGAAATATTCAAAGACAGGAAAATACTGAAGCGTGAAAAGTACTTGAACCTCAGTACCGGCAGCTACCTGTTTTCGAAAGTTGTGATCTTGTTTTCGATGTCGGCTTTACAAACGTTGAGCTTTGTATTGGTCGGCAATTTCATACTGGAGATCCCGATCACCGAGATGCGATACTGGTTGATTTTATTCTCGACCTCGTGCTTTGCTAACATTTTAGGCCTTAATATTTCTTCTGCCTTCGACTCGGCGGTTACCATTTACATCTTGATCCCAATCCTGATTATTCCACAACTGTTGTTGAGTGGCGTGGTGATTAGTTTTGATAAGTTTAATCCCAAGGTTGGGACTCCCAAGGGAATTCCGATGCTTGGCGAGACGATGGCGTCGCGATGGGCGTTTGAAGCTTATATGGTCACCCAATTTCGTGACAATGCCTTCGAAAAGAACTTCTATGAACTCGACAAGCGCCATGCGATGGCCGACTACAAGAAGCTCTACTACATTCCGACACTTTCTAGCAAACTAACGCAACTGATGAGCAGCCGACACCAGTGGCGCAACAGAAACGCAAATAACCCAATTATCCCAACGATGGACCTGCTTCGGAATGAACTGAAGCATGAACTTGACCAATTTCCCGACAATAAGTTTCCAGAAGTGGATAAGATTGAAGTGGGCAAGTTTGATTCGGCTACTTACGTGAAAACGGCGCGCTTCCTGAATTTGTTGAAGGAGTACTATTCCCGAAAATCATCGAACGCAATTCAAGAGAAGGAGACCTTAGTCGATTCGCTGACGAACACACCAGAAAAACTTGCGAAGTTTAATGAACTGCGCGAGCGGTATAAGAATGAGTCGGTTTCGGATATGGTGGAAAATACGACGAGCCTTGCCCGCATCGTGGAGTGGAAAGGGGAATTGTTGCAAAAGGTGTACCCGATTTATTCGGACGATGCACGGCCCGCGCATGCCCTTGACTTCCGTGCCGCCTTCTATTCACCCGTCAAGCCGTTTTTTGGAATGCGAGTCGATACGCTTTATTTCAACATCGCCGTCATTTGGTCGATGAGTATCTTGCTGTATATCGCTTTGTATTTCGAAGTATTGGATAAGGTCGTCAACAGCGTCGACACCTGGCGCAAGTATCGAAAGAAGCTGATCCGAAAGGAAAGCTAATGAAGCCACCTCCCATCAGCTTTCGAACGAGTGAATAATTGACTTTATTAGCAGATAAATTACTAAACTGAATGAAGCAAGTAAGAAATTTAGCTTGGGTGTTCTTGGCAGTGATCACCATCGTGTCGTGTGCCAAGAAAGAAGAAGTTAAGGAAGATGATGTGGAGTGGAAAGAGATGGACGATTTCCATACTGTCATGGCGGATATGTACCATCCATTGAAGGATTCGAACAACCTTGCTCCAATCCGGCAAGAGGCCGCAATGTTTGCCGCAGCTGCTTCCAAATGGGCCCAGTCACCGTTGCCATCAAAGGTAGACAATGCGGAAACGAAGGAATTGTTGTCGCAACTTGACAGTGGGGCGAAAGAGCTTGAACAACTCGTAGGCGAGCAAGCAAGCGACGAAGTGGTGGGTGCAAAGTTGACTGCGCTTCATGATGTCTTCCATCACATAATGGAAAAATGGCATAAGAAAAGTGAGGAGAAACACGAACACTGAGGTTTTTCCAGCAGTGTGACGATAAAAATTCCGGCTCGTAAAAGAATCAACCCATGGCCCCCGGCGACGACAAGAAGAAACTCTGGTCTGTAATCACAGCTTCAAGCGTAGGTACATTAATCGAATGGTACGACTTCTACATCTTCGGTAGTCTAGCGGCCATCATTTCCTTACAGTTCTTTCCGAAGGAGAACCCGGGCGCTGCTCTTTTATCAACGTTGGCAACTTTCGCAGCCGGTTTTATTGTCCGTCCGTTTGGCGCCATCGTCTTTGGACGACTCGGCGACATCGTAGGACGGAAGTACACTTTCCTGGTGACGCTGATTTTGATGGGAGGGTCTACGTTCGCTATTGGCCTCATTCCCGGGTACGAGACCATCGGCATCGCGGCGCCGATCATTGTCTTAGTTTTACGCCTGGTGCAAGGGTTAGCCCTTGGGGGCGAATACGGCGGTGCAGCGACCTATGTTGCCGAGCACGCACCGGCTGGAAAAAAAGGTTTCTACACGAGTTTCATCCAAACAACCGCTACCCTTGGACTTTTCGTTTCCCTGGGGGTGATTGTGGCTGTCCGCCAGTCCGTCGGATTGTCGTCTTTTAACGAATGGGGCTGGCGAATTCCGTTTTTATTGTCCGCGGTTTTGGTGGGATTGTCGATCTATATCCGAATGCGGATGCAAGAGTCGCCGTTATTCGCTAAGCTGAAGGCGGAAGGCAAGACATCGAAGAATCCCATCCTCGAAAGCTTTGGCAAGAAGGAAAACTTGCGTTTGGTACTCATCGCTCTTTTCGGAGCGGCAGCTGGCCAAGGCGTTGTTTGGTATACTGGACAGTTTTACGCTTTGTCGTTCCTTCAAAAGACGTGTAATATCGAATTCGTTCAGTCGAACTACATTATTGCGACAGCATTGGTCATCGCCACACCGTTGTTCATCTTCTTTGGTTGGTGGTCAGACCGCGTGGGTCGAAAATACATTATGCTCTCGGGTATGCTGCTGGCGGTGATCTTATACAGACCCATTTACAAACAGATTTATTCTACCGCCGATGTGAAGTCCAAGGTAGAAGTGCCGGGTTCTGTGAGCATCAATCGAAGTACCGAGTTCAACGACGCGCGAGATACGGTGCGGACCATCAAAACAGTGATGGAGTACACCGATGGAACTTCCATGACGGAATCTGTTAAGACGATTGGTTTTGCCGATGCATCCAAAACACCTGCCAAGCCCGAAACCAAGATCGATGTGTTGCTCGGAGGAAGTTCGTATTGGTGGGTTGTTGCGTTGGTGCTTGTGCAAGTTGTCTTTGTGACGATGGTCTACGGACCAATCGCCGCTTTCCTAGTCGAACTCTTCCCAACCCGGATTCGATATACATCCATGTCGCTGCCTTATCACCTAGGGAATGGAGTTTTCGGTGGACTCACACCTTTCATTGCCACAGCACTGGTGACGCCCGAAGATCCATTCCGTGGTCTTTGGTATCCTATCGGAGTAGCGGCTGTGTGCTTTGTGGTGGGCATGATCTTCCTAAGGAACAAGGCCACGCCTGAAGCAAACGAGTAGCCGATGCCGTTCACGCTATCACATAGCGCTGCCGTACTTCCCTTTCTGAAAAGCAGACGGTTGTCGGCGACTGGGCTGGTGATAGGAGCGATGGCTCCGGACTTCGAGTACTTCTTTCGAATGAATGTAACAGGCATCTACGGTCACACCGTGGCTGGTGTATTCTATTTTGACCTGCCGGTGTCGATCGCACTCGCGTTTGTATTTCACCTCGTCGTGAAGCGCAACTTAATCGACAACCTCCCAATCTTTCTTCAATGTCGTTTTGCGGTAGTACGGGCCTTTAATTTTACGAACTACTTTCGTTCTCACTACTTCGCCTTTGCTGCATCAACGATTATTGGGGCTGCGACACATATCGTTTGGGATGGCTTTACTCACGAGCGGCAATTCTTTGTGCAAGCGTTGCCCTCGGTTTACGAAGGAAGAGTGTTCGTTGTATACGGGGCGCACTACCCACTTTGGTATGTTTTGCAACACGTCAGCACCGCCGTGGGTGGGATTCTGTTGACCTGGTATGTATGGAAGATGCCCGAGGGACAGGGCGAGTTTCCTAAACCGAAGCTTTGGTATTGGATCGCCTTGGGGTGCATGATGGCTGGTATTACTTACGTCCGAATGCAGTTTCCCTTTCAAAATCTGGCGAACGTCGTGTTGGTCATTACCCTGATTTCTTCTTTTTGCATTGGGATCACGATATTGGGACTGGCAAAACGCTAGATCCACGCCATGGCCAAGAAAAAGACTCAATGGGTTCAGATCGGTAAGCGGCAGGTGGAGCTCTCCAACCTGGACAAGGTCTTATTCCCAGAAGATGGCGTAGTCAAAGCCGAAGTGATCGAGTACTATCTCAAGATCGCGCCTACACTGCTGAACCATGTAAAGGGTCGCGCACTTACGCTTATCCGTTTTCCTGATGGCATTCATGGAGAAATGTTTTACCAGAAAAACCGCCCCGAATGGGCACCGGATTGGATCGAATTCGAGACACTCGGAAAGGAGGCAAAAGACTATATCATCGCTACGGAGGCAGCTTCTCTCGTTTGGCTTGCGAACCTAGCGTCGCTTGAGCTCCATCAACTGCATAGTCGAAAGCCAAAGTTTGAATATCCGGACTACATGGTATTCGACCTGGATCCACCGGAGGGATATGATTTTCGTAAGGTGGTAGAGATTGCGCTCGACCTTAAAGAGTATATCGAAAAGTTTGGGTACACACCTTTCGCGAAGACCACTGGCGGAAAGGGAATTCATATCTGCTGCCCGGTCGAACCGCGGTTCGAGTTTCACGATGTCTTTGAAGCAGCTCAAGCAATCGCCAAACCATTCGTTGAGGAAAGGGCAAACACCGTCACTTTGCAAATCAAGAAGGACGCCCGAAAAGGTCGAGTGTTGATCGACATCTTCCGAATTCGCTCAGGTCAGAGCATTGTGTCGCCCTATAGCCTGCGTGGGCGAATTGGTGCCCCAGTCTCCATGCCACTTCCGTGGGACGAGATTCAGCGCTTGAAAGACCCTAAGGAGTATAACATTCGAACGGCGCTCGAAAAGGTAATGTCCGACGGCGACGCATGGGAAGGAATCGACTCATTCGCTGTCGACATCCACACGCAGCGCAAAGAGTCTACGCATAAGCAACTTCCGAAGAACCCCAAGCACAAGAGCCCGGAGCAGTTGGAAACCTACGCCAAGAAGCGCGATTTTTCAAAGACGTCGGAGCCCTCGGGCGAAGCACGTATAATCGACAGCACAGGAAGCAATTTTGTTGTCCACCGACATCATGCATCGCATCTTCATTACGATCTGCGCCTCGAGCAAGACGGTGTGCTGAAGTCCTGGGCGGTGCCGCGCGGGCTTCCACCACACCCCGGCGTGAAGCGGCTGGCCGTTCAAACTGAAGACCACCCGATGGAGTATCTCACCTTCGACGGCGCCATTCCAAAGGGGCAATACGGAGCTGGTGAGATGTGGATTTATGCGCTGGGGAAATACCAAGTCACGAAAGACAAGAAGGATGGCTTTTACTTTCGGCTGAGTAGCAAGGAGGTAACAGGGGAGTACCGCATCCATAAGATGAAGAACAAGGAATGGCTTCTCGAACGAGTCGATGAACCACAAGTCAACTACTTGAGGCAACCCATCGAACCGATGTTGTCCGAGTCGACAGATCGGCCACCGAAAGGGAAGCAATTCATCTACGAGGTAAAATGGGACGGCATCCGTGCATTGATCTCATTAGAAGATGGACAGATGCGCATTCGTACAAGAAATCAACATGATGTGACAGCCCAGTTTCCAGAATTGTTGATCCCCGAGAAAGCCTTCAGGGCAAACACAGCTTTATTCGACGGCGAGATCGTGTGCCTCGACAAGGCTGGTAAGCCCGCATTCAAAACTGTCATCAGTAGAATGATGGCTACCGGCGAGACCAACATCTTGAAGCTCTCCAAATCATCGCCGGTTTATTGTTACCTGTTCGATTGTCTTTACCTGGATGGCAGGCCACTCATCAACGAGCCGTTGTTGCGTCGAAAGGAGTGGCTGAAGGACGCGATTCGCCATGACACACCCTATCGGGTAAGCGAGTTTATCGAAGACGGAGAATCGTTGTTCGAAGCCGCGAGAGAACACCATTTGGAGGGAATCATGGCCAAGGTGCGCGATAGCAAATACTACCCAGGGAAGCGTTCCGAAAATTGGATGAAAGTAAAGATTCGAAACACGAGGGAATGTGTGGTCATTGGATATAACCCAGGAACCGGTGAACGCAGTTTGACCTTCGGGGGACTACACATCGCCGAACAGATCGACGGAAAGCTAGTGTATCGAGGAAAGGTAGGTACGGGTTTCGATGAGTCTCTTTTGAAGAGTATTTCAAAACAGCTAAAGGGGCTCGAAGAAACAGCGAAACCCGTCGGGAACAAGGTGATGGATGAGAAAACCAGTAAGTGGGTCAAGCCATCAATCGTCGCCGAGATTAGTTATGCCTCGCTCACACCTGACAAGATGTTTCGAGAGCCGGTTTTTGTTCGACTACGCCCTGATCTGGAATCGAAATGAGGGGTACCCGGATATTTACGAGGCTCTTCCTCTCGAACTCCGTGATTGGATTGTTCGCCGTCATTTCAATTTCTGTCGCATTCTATTTTTTGATTCGAAATGCGTTGATCGATCGCACGCTTGATCAGCTTGCCTCCGTGAATACACTGAAAGAGGAACAGATCGATAGTTATTTCAATCAGCATCGGAAGGATCTGCAATTCTTGTTTACGCACGACTTCTTCTTGGAGCATTTCAAGATTGACCGCGAATTCGCGCTGACGGCCAAGTCATTCCCGGAAGAAGTCGGCGCGGAGATCCGAGCCATTCAAGGGATATACGATTTCGCTGAAATAACGGTCGTTAACCGTGATTGGGCCACGGTCTACGCGACCTCTGGCCATGAATTCGGGCCAACGGAAATTTTAAAACACATCCCCCACGAACCAGGTGGCTTTCGTTGGATCGATGCTTCACCAGTGGTAGAAAGCGGTTTCACCGAACTGTATTACGTGATCCCAATCCATAAGCAAGATCACTTCCTTGGCTTCATTCTAGTTCGTGAGAACTTCGCGAAAGTACAACGCCTATTGCTAGAAAATGCCGGAATGGGCTCCACCGGAGAAAGCTACATAGTAGGGCAGGACCATCAACTTCGATCTGCCTCAAGGTTCTTCCCAGATAAACCGCCATTGACAATTACGATCGACAACACTCCGACCAATAATGACCATCTCCGCACGGATTACAGGGGCGTGCGCGTCATTAGCTTCTCCAGGACGTTGGTGAATCCGGAACTCCACTGGCAACTTGTATCAGAGATCGATTGGGAGGAAGCAATGATGCCAGTAGTCGAGTTTCGAAATTATTTGATGTTAGTGAGCTTCCTGGTGGCCATTGTTATCGTAGTCATTTCGGTACTCAATTCGAATGCGCTCTCACGACCCGTTTTACACTTACGTGGAATCATTAGTCAACTTGGAAGAGGGGTCTTGCCGACCGGAGAAGTTAAGGTTCCCAACCGTGATGAAATTGGACAGATTGCTGTAGCTGTAAATCAGCTAGTAAGAGGATTGAAAGATACAACCGAGTTCGCGAGGCAAATTGGACAGGGAAACTTTGATACGCATTATCAGTCTCTCAGTGACCAAGACACTCTAGGACTCGCCCTTATCGATATGCGAGATCAGCTCAAAGCATTTAATGAGCGTGAAATCAAACTTGTTCGAGATAAGGCCGCGGCGTTGTTGGAGGGACAAGAGAACGAGCGCAAGAGGATCATTCAGGAACTCCATGATGGCGTCGGCCAGCTTCTCACGGCGATTCGTCTTCGAGTAGAAATTTTACCCTTAGACCCATCGCAAAAGAAGGACGTACTCGATTTGATTAACGACACTATTGCAGAGGTAAAGCGCATCTCTTACAATGTGATGCCGGGTTCACTCGTTGATTTTGGACTGGAGGCGGCTTTAAAGGGATTGTGCGACCATACGAGCCGTTATTCGCAATTGACTTTTGACTTCCGATTCATTCGTGAGTCCGATCATGTGATTGCTTTTGACGCCACGATCGCTGTCTTTCGAATTGTTCAAGAGGGAATCAACAATATCCTAAAGCATGCACAAGCACGCGCGGTCGAGCTTCACGTATTGGATAAAGAGGATGAAATTTACGTCTTGCTGAAAGATGACGGCATTGGATTCGATGGCCGTGAAACGTCGGGATTCGGCCTCCGAAGTATGAAGGAAAGGGCACGGTTGCTCAACGGGAGCGTCGATATCCATTCAACTGCTGGAGAGGGCACGACGGTAGAAGTCCGGATACCACTAGCAAAGCTGTAATCTGTCCTCGCGAAAATAATGTGATTACTTAGATGTTCGTGAGGCCGGGCGTTTTACTTTTGCTTCCATGAAGATTCGAGTTGTGTTAGCGGATGATCATCCAATGATTCGGGCAGGGTTCAAGACTTTGCTCGGACAAAGCGATGAGTTCGAAGTTGCTGGCGAAGCTGGAACCGGCGTCGAATTGATGAAAGTGATTACTGCAATCAAGCCCGACGTGGCACTGGTGGACCTTCACATGCCCGAAATGAGCGGCTTAGAGGCCCTCGAACGACTGCACACGCAGTATCCACAAATTAAGTTCATCGTGTTGACCATGCACGAAGAACGTGAGTACATTCTCAAAGCACTGAAGGCTGGTGCTGACGGATACCTACTGAAGAATATCGACGGGAGTGAATTGAGCCACGCCATCAAGACGATCTACAAAGGGAATAGGTACTTCAGTCCGGCGATTACCGCCATCATGGCCGAGTCTATCGCCAAACCATCGCCCACCGAATCGACTGAGATCACTCCCCGCGAGCGAGAGGTCCTCACACTCGTCGCTGGAGGGCACAGCACAAAGCAAATCGCAGATCAACTTGGAATCAGCATACGAACGGTGGAGACCCACCGAATCAACATGTTGAAGAAGCTCAATGTGAATAATTCAGCTGAACTCATTCGAAAATCCTACGAATCGGGCATATTAGGCTGACAATCAACAATTTACTTAGGTATCAGGGAAAACCCGTAGTTCCCGCATCAGGGCAAATACGGACGCACTTGTGGTGCAAATCCTGAGCGTCGAATACAGCTGATCGCCGTTTATTGGGGTATTAAACAATTAAAAGTTTAAACACCATGAAACGCTCGATCACTCTCGCTTTCGTATTGATGTTGACCACTGCTGCCTTCGCGCAGAAAAAGTCAGTCGACCCACTCGTATCAGAGAGAAATTATAAGCATCCATTCGCAGCCGCCGCTGCACGTGCCAATAACACCGATCAAACCGAACAGTTCGGCAGCACATCGGTTCAAGAAGCATCAGATTACAAGCATCCTAAAGCCAAACGCCACGTGAAGCGTGTACACATCAGGCAAGGTTCTGGTGCCAATGCGGCCGCAAGTCATAAGCACCCATTTGGATTGTAAGAAGGGATAGGGATTAGGTTTAGGAAAAGAAGAGGACATTCATTGGGTGAGCAGGCCCGTTCTGAGAAATCAGGCGGGCCTTTCTCTTGCCAATAAACCTGTTCAACGAACGAGGCGTTTCAGTTCAGAATCTAGGTAAGCCTTCGGGAGCCATTTCGTTCCAATCATGACTCCATCAACCGACGACGATTGGCGGATGTCTTGAAGTGGATTTCCATTCAAGAGTATTAAGTCAGAAACGAAGCCCACTTTAACCAAACCCGAGTTCTTCTTTCCGAGGTAAGTTGCCACGTTCACCGTCCCGGTCTTCAGGGCTTCGAATGGGCTTAGACCTGCATCCACTAGGTATTTCAATTCATGGTGAACAGAGAAACCGGGAACATTGAATATTTGGGGCGCATCGGAACCAAGTAGCAAGCCGACCCCACCTTTTTGGCACTGACGCAACATCTCGCGCCGAATGTCGACAAGAGCCTTCGCCTTCGCGGGCGAGAAGTTTGGATTGCTTAAGTAACTATCCTTTGAATTCTTCCAAGCGGCCAGTTCTTCTGGCTTCATATATTTCATCTCGGGAGCAGACAAGTAAACGCTTGCCGGCTCTGCCGATTGCCAGCGTTCTGCGAGCGACTGAGTCGGAACAACCCAAATCTTTGCAGCGGCTAGCTTTGAGACGAGATTAGGAATCTTTGATGCGTCAGCTCGATCAGCGATCCACGCGCCGAAAAGACCGGTCTGCTGTTCAGCCAACGTATCCACTCCAGGTGTGATTGCTTCCACAAATCCGTCCATGTGGTCAATGGAGGAATACTTCGCATCAATCGCGCGCCACACACCCACACTAAACGACACGTGGCCGACGAAAGGGATGCCCACTTCCTTCGCGGTAGCGGCCACCATTGGAAATGTCTCTCGTGTAAGTCCCGGATGCAATTTGAGATAGTCGTAGCCCGCAGCTTTTTGTTCGCGCACCATTTCGGCAGCGCGCTGAGTTGTCTTAACACTCTGGCCGTTGAAAGACGGACCCGTGGTGTAGAAATGTGGACCGAGTATTTCGCCCGAATTGATTTTGCTCCGCAGCACTAAGTGGTTGGGATGCCCTAACATACCTCGAATGGTCGTGACGCCGTTCGCTAAGAACAGCGCGAGCACGTCTTTCGCTTGGTCAATATCGCCGTTCGGGGGAACGTGTGCATGCATCTCTGCCAGGCCCGGCATGATGTACTTATTCGTACCATCGATTTGAATAGCGTCGGCGCTAGGTTTGGCCTTTTTCGCATCTCCAACGTAGGTGATCAGCCCGTTCTTGACGATGACGGCTTGATTTGGAATTGCCACATTTCGTTCCATCGAAATGACGGAGACGGGTGCTATGATGATTTCCCGGTTTGTGTTGTCCTGCACTTGACCGAATGCAACGGAAGTAGCCAAGAGAAGCAACGTGATGAGTCTGTACATGAGAATTGAATTTATGTGGAAGTTAATGAGATCTCAGCGATCCACTACCGCCGTCCGGATAAACTATAACCCACAGATGCTCTTCCACATCTTGGGCTCGATCGAAATTCCGAGTTTTTCGGCTGTCTTCAAGTCTTGACAAGCCAGGTCTTTTTGCTTTAGCCGATGGTAGGCCATGGCGCGATTAAAAAACGCAGCCGCATAATCAGGTCGGTTGGCGATGGCAACATTGTAGTCGGCAATAGCTTCTTGCAATTTGCCCAGCCGTGCCAGGAGGTTGCCACGATTCAACCAGGCTTTATCAAAGTCATTCCGCAACTTTAACGCAGCAGTGTAGTCGGTGAAAGCGCCGGACGTGTCATTTAGTTTTTCTCGAACCAAACCTCGGTTCATTAAATATTCGGGCTGGTTGGGTTCGAGGGCGATTGCACGAGTATAGTCCGCGTTTGCTCCGACGAAATCTTTGGATTGATAGCGCTGCCACGCCCGTTCCGCGAGTGCGAATGGAAGCTTAGGATTGTCCTCAATCGCCTCGTCGAGCATACGTTTTTCATCGATCCCTGCGCCTTTCCTTAATGCTCCCAAATTGTGTTTTGCGAGGGCGTGTTGCGGATTGATCGTGAGCGCCGCTCGAAAATCACCAACCGCCCTCAGTGTATCCGCTGACTGCAAGCGCGCCAAACCCCGATTTACGAGCAGATCGGGATCATCGGGCGTGAGTTTCAATGCCTCGCCGAAGTAATAGGCTGCTGAGTCCGGCAAGTGCATGGCCAGCGCCACCTCACCGAGCGCACCTAAGATGTAAGACTGGCTGGTGCTGCGGGCGGTGAAAACCTGGTCGGCCGCCCCAGTATAGGTATTAGTTCGAAAGGTCACCGTGGTGGTCGCCCCGGGGGGAAGGCGCAGCAGCCGTTGGAGGTCACTCTGGGCTAGGCGGTACTGGCCCAGTCGAAGACGCAGCTGTGCCCGTGCGAAGAGTGCTTCGTGGTGTTCGGGCCTGAATTCAAGGTAGATGTTGTAATCGGTCAAGGCCCGGTTGAGGCTGTCGAAACGCTCCAGGATGATTGCCCGAGAGTAGTAGGCGTCGGCATATGCGGGGTCCTGCCGCAGACATTGGTCAAACGCATGAAGCGCCTCCGTCCAGCGATGTTTTTCTAGGTGTACTTCCCCGGTCCGGTAGTAATAAGCTGCTGAGCGCTGTTTTTCGGGTTGTCCCATTCCATGCCCTTGGAACAGCACTGTGGCCGCGAAAAAAGCCAATAAAATCCTCCAAAAACGAAACTTCGACACAGGGTTTTTGTTAAAGTTACAATATGGTGACTACAAAAAAATCGAAGGCTGCCGGGCAAGGAGCTTCGGCGGTCAAAATCAGCACTGCTTATGTCGAGTACGTGCTTGCAAATGGTAA
>JBGAGB010000017.1:0-91095 GCA_044226945.1 Cyclobacteriaceae bacterium
ACCGATGTAGACATCTACCTGACCCCAGTAGTCCAGCGCCTTGCGATCGGCGAAAGCCTGACTATTGTGAGGATCCATATAGCGCAGGAAGTACCAGGCTGCACCCGCGTGGGTGGGCATCGTGTTGGAGTCGCGCTTGGCGTTCGGTGAAAAGTTGATCCAATCTTTCAAGTTCGCCAGCGGACCTTCGCCGTTGCCGGAGGGCTTAAAGTTGGTCGTGGGCGGCAGCTCGAGTGGCAGCGCGCCATCTTCCATGGCGTACGGCATGTCGTCGCGGAACACCACGGGGAACGGTTCGCCCCAATAACGCTGACGGCTCCACCCTGCATCGCGCATCTTGTAGTTCACTTGTTTTTTCCCGATGCCCAACTCTTCTACCTTCTTCACGACGGCTTCTTGTGCGTCGCGCATTTTCATGCCGTTCAGGAAACCGGAGTTTTCCAATACGGCGTCGTAAGTCGGATTCGCTTCTTCGCCTGTGTAGTGCGAGCCGATGATATTCGTAATTGGCAGATTGAAATGCTTCGCGAACTTGAAGTCACGCTCGTCGCCGCAAGGGACGCCCATGATAGCGCCAGTTCCATAACCAGCCAACACATATTCACTGATCCAAACCGGAATTTCTTGTCCACTCAACGGATTGATCGCATACGCGCCGGTAAATGCGCCCGTTACTTTCTTCACCTCGGCCATACGCTCCACTTCCGAACGGCTTTCGACGTACTTCAAATACTGGTCGACATCGGCTTGTTGCTTGCTTGACGTAATCTCTTTCACCAACTCATGTTCAGGTGCCAGTACCATAAAGTCGACACCGAAGATCGTGTCGGGGCGAGTCGTGAACACGGCCAGCTCTTTAGAGGTCGGTCGTTCACTTTTGATTTTGAAGTTGATGCGCGCACCGATGCTCTTGCCAATCCAGTTGCGTTGCACTTCCTTCATCGAATCGCTGAAGTCGATTTCGTCGAGCCCTTTCAGCAGTCGATCTGCATATTCGGTGATGCGCAAACTCCATTGGCGCATTTGTTTCTTCACCACGGGAAAGCCGCCCCGGTAACTCACACCATTGATGACCTCGTCGTTGGCCAACACTGTACCGAGCGCCTCGCACCAGTTTACATCGGTGTATGCCAGGTACGCCAATCGATATTGCATCAAAATTTCTTGGCGCGAAGGTTCGTCAAACGCGTTCCATTGCGCGGCGGTAAACGCGTCGGAACCGTGGACTCGGTACTTGGTATTCGGGAATGGATGGTTTGCATTCCCCTCTTTTTCAAAAATGGAGACAAGTACGCTGATGCGTTCGGCTTTTTCCTCTTTGCGGTTGTACCAACTATCGAAAATCTGCAAGAAGATCCATTGTGTCCAACGGTAATATTGAGGATCGCAGGTTTGAACTTCGCGGCTCCAGTCGAAACAGAAGCCGATCTTGTCCATCTGCTTTTTGAAGTTTGCGATGTTTTGTTGGGTCGACACTGCGGGATCGATCCCGTGTTCTAGAGCATATTGTTCAGCGGGCAGACCAAAGGCATCGAAACCCATGGGGTGCAGCACATTGTATCCTTGCAGGCGCTTGAAACGTGCGACGATGTCGGAGGCGATGTACCCAAGTGGGTGGCCGACGTGCAGACCGGCGCCCGAGGGGTAAGGGAACATATCGAGTACATAGTATTTTGGCTTCGAACTTGTGTTCGACACCTTATACACTTCGCTTTTCTTCCACTGTTCGCGCCATTTCTGTTCGATGCGCTTGATTTCGTCTTTGCTGTACTCGGCCATGGTATCGGTATTCTGAAAATAGGAACCTCAAAAGTAGTGAAATTGCCCGCGTTTTCGAATTCTTTGATTTGCACGTCCGGTTCCACTCGCCATTCTTAACAATCCGTCGTAGCGGCTCGACACTTCGGTCAATCAAATTCCCTTGCGGCAGGAAAACAGTGCTCTTTTGACGTAGAAATAGGCAAAAAAGCAATCATGAAATTCATTTTTACCCTAGCGTTAATCCTTGCCTTCGGCTCTAGTTATGCGCAAACCCGTAGAAATAGGCAAAAAAGCAATCATGAAATTCATTTTTACCCTAGCGTTAATCCTTGCCTTCGGCTCTAGTTATGCGCAAACCGTCATCTCCGGAAAGGTGGTCGATGAACAAGGAGCCCCTATACCAGGTGCCAATATCGTCGTACGCGAGACCTACGATGGGACCAGTTCCGCTGTCGATGGTACGTTCAAATTCACCACCGAGGAAAAAGGTCCCCATACCATCGACGCGACATTTGTCGGTTTCGCTGCCTTCCACCAAGAGATCGATTTAGCTGGGGCTCCCGTCCTCCTTCAAATCGTGATGCGCGAAGAAATCAACCAATTGGAAGATGTAGTCATTACCGCAGGCTCATTTACTGCCGGAGAAGAGAAGCGGCGCACAATCATGAAGGCGGTTGATATCGCGACGACGGCAGGAGCTACCGCAGACATTGCCGGTGCGTTGAATACCCTGCCCGGCACGCAGAAGGTGGGAGAGAGCGGTCGCCTCTTCGTTCGCGGCGGCGACGGTCGCGAAGCGCGCACCTTCATCGACGGCATGGCCGTACTCGATGCCTATAGACCATCGGCTCCCAACACACCCTCGCGTGGTCGTTTCTTGCCCTTCATGTTCAAGGGGACAAGTTTTTCGACGGGTGGTTATTCCGCCGAATACGGGCAGGCACTCTCATCGGCTTTGGTCCTTAACTCAAAAGATAAAGCAGAAGTCAATCAAACAGACATCGGCTTACTCTCGGTCGGAGCGGACGTTGCGCAGACTATTGCCGGCGAGCGTTCGTCGTGGACGGGTAAACTGCAGTACACGAACGTCTCGCCTTATTTTGGGCTCATCAGTCAGCGCCTCGATTGGAATTCGGCACCGAAGTCACTCGAAGGAAGCACCGCGTTCCGGCAGCAGGTAGGGAAGGACGGGATGTTGAAGTTCTTCGGAAACTTTAATCGATCGAATTTCGCGATGTATAACCACGACATTGCCCAACCTGAACTAAAGCAGTTATACGACTTGACGAATCGCTACGGTTACGGTAACGGTTCTTACCAACAATCTCTCAACGAAAGGTGGAGTGTGCGTGGTGGTTTGTCGTACACCTATAACGGCAACGACGTGTTGATAGATGGTGCCCCGATTGGCGACGCTGAGAAAGGCATTCATGGAAAAATCGTTTTTGAAAACACCGTGTCGGATCGCGTCGAAGTTCGGTTCGGAGCTGAGACGATCGCACGCGAGTACCACGCATCTAGGTTCGACGTTCCCGCTCAACAGACGTTGTCGCAAGGCTTCCAGGAAAATGTGTACGGAAGTTTTGGTGAGGTGGAGGCCTATGCCAGTAAGAAACTGGTTGCGAAGGCCGGGGCGCGCCTCGAACACAATTCATTAAACGGGCAAACTGGGATTGATCCACGGTTGTCGGTAGCGTGGAAGCCAGGTCGCGATGGTCAGTTCTCGGTGGCCTATGGACGTTTTCGCCAAAGCGCCGCCAACGCCTATGTTCGAGTGAACAACGACTTGTTGTCGGAACGCGCGGAACACTTCATCGCCAACTATCAAGTGATCCGCAACGATCGCACCTTTCGAGTTGAAGCTTATTATAAAAAGTACGACGCGCTCGTCAAGTTTGCGAACGGCAATCCGAATACGTTGACCAACAACGGGAACGGATATGCCCGTGGACTGGAAGTGTTTTGGCGCGACAACAAGTCAATCAAAAACGTCGACTATTGGATATCGTATTCATTCCTTGACACCGAGCGCGACTACCTCGCATTTCCTTATGCGGCGATGCCGTCGTTTGCATCGAAGCATAACTTCTCCGCGGTGTACAAACACTTCATAACTAGTTTGAAAACACAACTGGGTGTCACCTACTCATTCAGTAGTGGGAGGCCATACTACAATCCGAACGTAGAGCAGTTCAATAGTAGCCGGACACCTTACTATCAGGATTTGAGCGCGAACATCAGCTACCTCCCTAAGAATTGGTTGATCGTCTACGCGTCGTGCACGAACCTACTTGGGCGCAATAACATCTTCAGTTATGAATATGCAACCACGCCAGGGGCAGATGGTGTGTATGCCGGACGCGCAGTTCGTCAAGCAGCGCCTCGGTTCATGTTCCTCGGAGTGTTTATCACCATCTCAAAAAACAAAACCATCAATCAACTTCCTAACCTGTAACTCAACTAACCCACGTTATTTATGAAAACTATCGTGATCCTACTAATCACCTACTTTGTGGCAACACCAGTCGACAAGTATACCGACATGATGACGAAGAATATTTCTGCCGTCTACCAAGCTTCTTCGATTCCCGATTTGCAGACAGCGGTCAATACTTTCGAGCGAATCGGCAATGCTGAAAAATCGAAGTGGGAACCATTTTACTACGCGGCTTTTGGGTATACGTTGATGGCTACGCGCGAGCAGGACAAGTCGAAGATCGACGGATACTTGGATCTGGCAAAGGCCGCCCTCGACAAGGCCGCCGCCCTCCAACCAAATGATTCCGAGATCCTGGCGATGGAAGGATTTATCCACATGATCCGCGTAGGTGTCGACCCGGCGAGTCGCGGCCAGCAATATTCCATGATGGCGATGCAGGCATACGGGAAAGCTTTGGGAATCAACCCTGAAAATCCCCGTGCGCTTGCATTGATGGCGCAGCTGCAGTTCGGAACCGCACAATTTTTTAAACAAGCTCCCACGGAGGCCTGTGAGACAGCAAGAAGGGCGAGTAAACTTTTTGAAAAAGAAGCTGCGATGCCTGAGAGCCTTCAGCCCCGGTGGGGAAAGGGAATGAACGAGTCGCTCGCTAAAAATTGTCAGTAACACATAATCACTTTTTTCTTGGCTATCTTTCGCGCACAACCGCCTAACCTCGTGACCGCCAACCCAGTTGTCCCAATCGGTAAGTTTTGTGTCGATAACTGGCGCGCGATTGTTTGGCTCGTAATCGCGGGCTTCGCGATGGCAACACTATGGGTACCGCCCTGGGTAAAGCCCCTTCCAATCTATTTGTGGGTAGGTTCGTTCACCGGCATCCTTTGGGTGCTGCTGTGGTTGGGAAATGCATATACCTCCAACTTGGTGACCCATTTCTTGTCGTGGACCGAACGTCCCGTGGCGCGCTTCGTGGTCGGCATTGTCGTGATGGTGGTTTACACTCTTTCAGTGCTTTACGGCGTTGTGTTCGTATACGAGGAATTTTTCGGTATTCGATTCCGAAACGACATGACGCAAGTTGTTTGGATTTCCCTCATCATCACTTGCGTCATTTCCTTATTCATGCATGGACGCGCCTTTTTGAATAACTGGAAACAAGCGGAACTGTCGGCGGCCCAACTCCAGAAAGAGAGCATCCGGGCTCAGTACGACAACCTTCGAAGTCAAGTCAACCCACATTTCCTTTTTAATAGCCTCAATGCGTTGACGAACTTGATTCACGACCATCCCGATAAGGCAGTGAAGTTCGTGAAGCAATTGTCTGAAGTGTATCGGTACGTACTCGATACACAGGGCAAAGAAGTCGTTCCGTTGTCGGAAGAGGTGAAGTTTCTCGAATCTTACCTGTTCCTTCAGCAAATCAGATTCGGAGACAAACTCCGTGTCGATGTCCAACTAAGCCATGTGAAATCCGTGGTGGCTCCGTTGGTCCTGCAAATGTTGGTTGAGAATGCGATCAAGCACAATGTTGTTTCTTCCGAAAGCCCGCTCTCTATTCGCTTGTTCGAGAAAGACGCGCACATCGTCGTGGAGAATCCGATCCAGGTTAAAAGTGTGCTTGTCGAGGAGTCGAAAGGGATTGGGCTGGAGAACATTCGAAAGCGATATGGGTTCTTGTCTCGCATGCCCGTGGTCATCGATTCCACTGGAGGGGTGTTCTCGGTGCGATTACCCCTGATTGAGCCATGAGAGTACTGATTGTCGAAGATGAAGTAGAAGCCGCCGCGCGACTGTCGCGACTTCTCACAGAATTGAAGCCAGGTGTCTCCATCGTGGGAACCCTTGACTCGGTGAAGGGGACCACGCAATGGTTGACCCAAAACCCACAACCCGAGTTGATCTTCATGGATATCCAACTTGCCGACGGTCTGAGTTTCGAAATCTTCGAGAAAGTGGAAGTGAAGTCGCCGGTGATCTTTACAACTGCTTACAACGAGTACGCCCTAAAAGCATTCAAGGTGAATAGCATTGACTATATCTTGAAACCACTCGATCAAGACGAGGTGGCAGCTGCCTTTCGGAAATTTGAACATCTCACGCAAGGAACCTCACAGGCCCAGTTGCTTGAGAGTATCGGTGTGGCCATGCAGATGCTCAACAAGCGGTACAAAGAGCGGTTTGTCATTAAAGTGGGCGAGCATCTCAAGTCCATCGAGGTAACAGACATTCTCTATTTCTACAGCCTTGAGAAGACCACGTTCGCGCAGACGCCGGACCGAAAGCATATCCTGGATTTTACACTCGACCAGTTGGAGGGCTTACTGGACCCAGTGAAGTACTTTCGGATCAACCGGAAATACATCGTGTCAGTAGCATCCATTCGCGACATGGTGAGCCATACCAATAGTCGCCTCAAGTTGCTACTCAAGTCAAGCGACGACGATGACGTCATTGTAGCCCGCGAGCGCGTGCAGGAGTTCAAGGACTGGTTGGACCGTTAAACTAGGAATTGATAGATTGCAGGATATGACCTGTATTAATTGTGGCGCCGAGGCAACCGGCAAGCACTGCTCCGAATGTGGGCAGCGCATGGAAGTCAAGCGACTTACACTCAAAGAAGCTTGGTTCGACTTTGGCGCAAGGATCTATGGCTTCGATGGAATGTTTCCCCGCACGTTCCGCGACCTCACCCTCCGTGCTGGTGCCACTGCTCGAGTTTTTATCGCGGGAAACCGTGCTCGGTATTACGGACCGGTCGGATACTTTTTCTTTATGATTACATGTTTCTTGCTAGTGCTCAGCATCGTCGGATTGCCATTTTCCGACTATCTGCAGTCGATGCAAGAGGGGATACCCGTCGAGCAAGAACCCAATCCGTTTGCGGATTCTGTTCGTTCGTTTGTGTCCGACAACATGAAGTTGGTGGCGTTTTTATATATCCCGTTCCAAGCTTTCGTGGCGAGGTACATCTTTTTGCGAAAGCAAGGGCTTAATTTCTTAGAGCACGCGGTACTTCCGTTGTACGCCACGGGCCATTGGTACTGGGTAACGATGGTGGAGGCAATTGTATTCAAGTTCACCCATTACTCGGTCGGCACACCGATTCAAACGCTGTTGATCGCAGCATACATTGGGTACTCCTACACGACCTTTACAAGCGACCAGTCCAAAACAAAACTATTCTTCAAAGGGGTGGGGATCTACTTCCTATCGTTTTTATTGGTGATGATCATCGCGATGCTCGTGGGAGTCGTGCTCGTGATTTGGGCGATGAAATACAACCCGGAGTTGATAAAGCAGATTCGTCCGACAAAAGGTTGAATTTTGAACAGCGGTTCATCGCGGTCCCAACGAGACAAAGTTGGATTTGATTGGACGCTCGGCACACCCGAGGCATGTGCCAGTCACGATCCGCCCTCGGCAAATTGTTCGAGCGTAACTGTTGGTCTTCCAAGTTCCGACCAGATGGCCTGCGCTTCGAATCGCTCCGGATAGTTGTTCAACGCCTCGATGATATGGGCCCCGTAGTTCATCTTCGTGCTGAATGCACCCGCAAGTTTTAACAAAGAGAGTGGCGCGGATGAAATCTTGAGTTTCTTCTTTTTGTAATGACTCCGGAAGATTTCGAGTGCCACATCAGTCAGATATGCTTCTGGCCCCTGCACGATGAATTCCTTGCTTCCTGTAAGCTCCAATGAGGCAGCCTTCACTACTTGCCGTGCATAATCTGCGGCGGCCACGAAGTGTTGTTTGTGTTTCGATTTTCCCGCGATGAGCAGCCGCGATCCTTGCAGGTATTGCGAAGTGATGGCCTCCATGAACGTAGAGGCATAGAAAATGTAGAACGGTATTCCCGATTGACGGATGAGGGCAACCGCGTCGGCCTTTAGTTGGAATACCCACCAATGGAATCCGTTCACGCCTTGATAGCGCTGTACGAGCGAAGACAAGTAGGAGATTCGTCGGATACCTGCGTCCTTAGATACGGTCAGGATGGATTGAAGGCCTTTCGATTCTGCGTGCCAGTCGCCGGGACGTTCTTGTTGCTTTACCGAGAGATTCAGGTGGAGATAGTCGTGTCCTTGTAAGAACTTTCGAAGGTCGCTCTCGTTCCTGAGGTCGCCTGGAAAAATTCGAATCGCAGGAGCAAATTCCTTTCGGGCAGGCCCGGGGTCGCGCACGAGTGCGTGCACTTCATAACCTGCGTTGGCAAACGCAAGAGCAACTGGTCGCCCGAGCAGGCCGGTCGCGCCGATGATGGCGATCTTTTTCATTCCGGGATGGCTTCAGCCTCCTCAACGGTCACGCGTTCGCGAAGGTTACCATCAATTGCCGAGGAGAAGCAAAAGTTGGTCGACATCGGCCTTGAACTCCTCTTGTTGTGACAAGTAGGATTTAAGCCCTTCCTTCATGTAAGAGGGGACCGGCTCCTTTTTGCGGACCTTTTCGGTCATGTTGGAGAGAAGGTCGAGGACTTCGGATTTGGATGCCAATTGGGACCCCTGCACACGGGTGCGCATCTCAACGATAAAGTCTATTGTGGCGTTCCTTTCCTTGAATTCCGAGTTGTCGAAACGTCGTTGCGTTAAGGCTTCGATACACTTGTTGTATTCGTCTACCAGTGTCTCCACATTGCGCCGTTCTAAGTCTCCATTTCGAACACGATCAGCTACGGCGGGGCAGTCTTCAACAAGATTTCCCACATACCGCTTGAATCCGAGATTGGGTACTTCTTGGGGAGGACTTCCTATTTTGACGAGTATCCGTCCATCATAGTTCATCTGGTTGGGCATCCGGAAAGCATAGAGAGAAAGGTATCCGCGCCGGATCACCTTCATCATTCGAATGTTGTTTTCAAATTTGACCGGCACGTAACTTTCGCCATTGATGGTTGCCTGCCGAACCTGGAGGGCGGTCAGGGTCGATTTCTTCTTCCCCTCACCGAGCTGCAGCCGGTCCATCAAGTCGTATGAGAGGATCCGAACTTCTCCCAGCAGCGTATCTCCCTTGAGTGTCACAAGGTAACTCTGGGCAAAAACGGGAGTGACGAAAAATAAAACAGCGAGTCTGACAAAAAATTTCATTGGTCCGAACCTGTTCGAGGGACCGAATTAAAACAATCATTTACGGAAACCAAAATGAAAATGGTATTCACTTTTGTTTCACCCGTCCTGCTTCTCTTAGGGCTTTTGCAATAATCCACTCCAATTGGCCGTTTGTGCTCCGGAATTCATCCGCTGCCCATTTTTCCACGGCCTTCAATAGTTCTGGATCGAGGCGCAATACAAATGGCTTCTTCTGCGACATTCGTTTAGTATTCGCTTGGATTCTTCATCATTCTCAAGGCCGAGAGTAACTCGGTCGGTTTTTGCGTTCCAATGATCAACTCCTTGCCATCGAGCAGTATCACCTTTACGGCTTTGGTACCTTTCACCGCCACACTCCGGTTTCCACTCAGGTCTCGTTTGAGACCATAGCCCCGGAGGAACATGTCAACAGCTTCGATCCGTTGAATCGACTCCCGTTCGAGTCGGCGCCACTGACGCATCTGGGGAAAATACCGATAGCTGACGCTGTTCTTGTCAACCACCACCTCTAGCATCGCATTGAAAAAGATCAATAGCAACACGCACATCGCAGTCACCATGAGCACAGAAAAGATTACAAGTGTCTGATCATCCATCGGTTTGTCGCCCCACGGTTTACCCTGCACCAGTTGTGTCCAAAGGCCAACTGCCACGGTCGACATCCCAGCAATGGCGGCCAGGCTGATGATCAACCAAAGCCACCATTGCGTGAATCGTTGTTTTTCTTCAAACAATGGTTTCATGTTTGTTATTGATGTAATGTGCCAGTATTCACCACGGGGCTCACATCCTTATCACCACAAAGTACCACCATCAGGTTGCTGACCATCGCCGCCTTGCGTTCTTCATCCAACTCCACCACTTGTTGTTTGGAAAGATGTTCCAAAGCCATTTGAACCATGCTCACTGCACCTTCTACAATCTTGTGACGGGCAGCTACGACCGCTGCGGCCTGTTGACGACGGAGCATGGCACCTGCAATCTCAGGCGCATAGGCCAAATAACCAATGCGCGCTTCGATCACGTGGATGCCCGCGATGTCGAGCCTGTTCTTCAAGTTTTCTTCCAGTGCGTGGTTGACCTCATCTTGCCCAGATCGCAACGTCATCTCTTTGTCATTATCAAAGTTGTCGTAAGGGTAAGAGCCCGCAAGGGTTCTCACGGCGGCGTCACTTTGTACACGAACGAAGGCTTCGTAGTTATCGACATCGAACGCGGCCTTGAAGGTGTCTTTCACTTGCCACACGAGAATAACGCCAATTTGGATCGGGTTACCCACCTTGTCGTTTACCTTGATCTTTTCGCTATCGAAGTTGCGCGCACGAAGGGAGATGCGCTTCTTCATGAACAGTGGGTTCGCCCAGTAGAATCCATTCTGGCGTACCGTGCCTTTGTATTCACCGAAAAGAACCAACACGATGGATGAGTTGGGGTTCAGGAAGAAGAACCCCGCCGCCAAGAAAGCGCCGATAGCGATCAACCACACCGACAGCGGGTTGCGCATCAACACGAGTCCCAAGATGCCAGCTACCAACACAAGGGCGACCACCGCCACCATGACATAGCCTGAAGCGGGGTTGTAGGTTTTTTCGTTACTCATACGGATGATATTAAAATGATATTACTTTGAATATACTAACGGAAAGTCGACTTGAGGGTTGGTTTTTGTAAATATTTTTTTGGGGGTTAATTTGCTTCGCGGAACGCCCATTTTCGGGTGGAAATATGATCGACTACAACCCCAAGAACTGGCTCAGCCTCATCACCCATGCCTACAGCAAGCACGTAATGCGAACCTTGACCCCAGCACTGGTGGTGTTGGGTGTTTTTTCGGCGGGTTGTTGTTACCTGGTAATCACAGTCTTTCAATTGCATGAGGCGGAATTCAAGCCCACGATTGCGATGCACTCGCTGCTCGGTATTGTGCTCGGTTTGTTCTTGGTGTTCCGGACGAATTCGGCCTACGACCGGTGGTGGGAGGGAAGGAAGCTATGGGGTGGAATGGTGAACAGCACCCGGAACCTAGCTTTGAAGGTGGCGGCCTATGTCAGCGATGATCGCGACACGCGGGAATGGTTTGCCAAGATGATCCCCAACTTCATTTTTGCCACGAAGGAGCATCTCCGGAAAGGGGTGAACCTTGACGAGCTTGACATCCCAAGCGATTTAAAGCAGCAATTGATTAGCGTGAAGCACAAACCAAATTTTATTGTAGGTGCGATGTATCGAAGGGTGAACGACTTGTATTCTAAGAATAAGATTACTGGCGATCATCTGATCAACCTTGATAAGGAGTTGAAAGACTTGATCGACTTGATGGGAGCGTGCGAACGTATCAAGAACACTCCGATCCCGTACTCCTATTCTATGTACATCAAGAAGTTCATTTTTATTTACGTGATCACGTTGCCGCTCGCTTTTGTGACCTCGTCGGGATATATGACGATCGTAATCGTCGAAATTATCGCGTATGTAATCCTGAGTGTGGAGTTGATTGCGGAAGAGATCGAAGATCCATTTGGTCGCGATGTGAATGACTTACCCACCGATGATTTGGCGGTACGCATTCGTGGTAACGTGAAAGAGATTTTGGAAGGGTAGGCTACCCGAAGGCCAGCGTGTAGATCACGTATAAGATTACCAGCAGGATCATGACCCCGTACATGACTAAGTCTACCCGGACGTAGGCTTTATATTCCTGGTACATTTCCTTCAATTTTCGAAACATATTTTTTTCCCGGCGTAGGGGTGTGAAGCAATGTGATTGTCCTAAGGGCGTGTTCAACACCAAAAGACAATTAATTCTTTTTGCAAGGTAACAATTTACAGAGTCTTACGTCTTCACACCCATGCGCCTTTTTTTACTTGTTCTACTCTCGTCTATCACGGTTTCAGTTTATGCTCAAAAATTCACCATCAGCGGCTACATTAAGGATGCTGCAAATGGTGAAGAATTGATCGGTGTCACGGTACTCCTTGTGGGAACCAACACCGGTACCACGACCAACGCTTACGGATTTTATTCGATGACCTTACCGCCAGGTAGTTATCAGCTCCAATTCAGCTATGTCGGGTATCGTTCTTCCACGCAATCGTTCGAACTAAGCGCTAACGTGGTTCAGAATGTGGAATTGGCGAGTGAGGCGACGACCATTCAAGAGGTGATCGTGACGGGTGAAAGGCTCGATGCCAACGTCACCGACACGCAGATGGGACACACCAAGTTGAACATCGCCCAGATACGGAAGTTGCCCGCTGTGTTTGGAGAAGTAGACATTATTAAGAACGTCCAGTTGCAGCCCGGTGTGGTGACCGCCGGTGAGGGAACGTCGGCGTTTTTCGTGCGGGGAGGGAGTGCCGACCAAAATTTGATTTTGATCGACGAGGCACCGATTTACGACCCTTCTCACTTGTTCGGCCTGTTCTCCGTATTCAACGGCGACGTCATCAAAGACTCGGAGTTGTATCGTGGCGGCATTCCCTCGCGTTTTGGTGGTCGCTTATCAAGTATCCTTGAAGTGCGAACAAAAGATGGCAACAATAAACAGTTTTCCGGGGCGGGTGGAATCGGTTCGCTCGCCAGCCGGATCATGCTCGAAGGCCCCATTCAAAAAGAGAAGAGCTCTTTTATCGTGTCTGCAAGGCGTAGCTATTCAGAGATCTTTACGAAGGCCCTTAACCAAAATAATACAGTCTATTTCTACGATGTGAATGCCAAGTTGAATTGGAAGTATAAAAACAACAACCGTTTCTTTGCGGCATTCTACTCGGGTCGCGATCAGTTTCGCTTCGACAAAACGTTCGGGTTCGGATGGGGAAACACAACCGGGACCTTCCGATGGAACCACCTTTTCAGCGACCGACTATTTTCGAATACGACCTTTATTGCCAGCAGCTTCGACTATAAACTCGAGTTGAAAGATCCGGTGCAAGGATTCACATGGAGCTCGCGTTTGCAACAATACAGCCTTAATAATGACCTGAGTTATTTTATCAATACAAACAACGAACTGTCTTTTGGGTATCATGTGAGCTACCGGATTTTTCAACCAGGCATTATCTCGCCCAATACCTCCAGTTCAATTTTCGAGACGGTGTTCATGCCCAAGCAATATGTGTTTGAGAATAACCTGTACGTGGACAACAAGCAGAAGATTGGCGGTAAGTTGACGTTGAACTACGGTGCGCGTTTGTCAATATTTCAAAACATAGGACCACTTGATGTCACCACCTATCAAGATCCTCAAGACAACATTCAAATTATTAAAACTGGCACGGTGCACTACGACAAGTTCAAGCCCGTGAAAACGTACGTTAATATCGAACCTCGATTTGCGGCAACGTGGTTACTGAATCCTGTGAGCTCGGTGAAGGCATCGTATAACAGGATGGTTCAGAATACCCATTTGATTTCGAGTGGTACGGTCCCATTGCCCTTCAATACGTGGAATCCAAGTGGTTACTACCTCCGACCACAGCTGGCAGATCAGTATGCGGTGGGTTACTTCAGGAATTTTCAAGACAACAAGTATGAGGTGTCGGTGGAGGCTTTCTACAAAGACATGAAGCATGTCACCGACTTTGCCGACAATGCGAATATTTTCTTCAACCCGGATTTGGCCGTGGAGTTCCGCCAGGGAACGTCGCGCGCGCGTGGACTCGAATTCTCCGCTCAAAAGAAAGAAGGAAAGTGGACAGGTTTCGCGAGCTACACGTTGTCGAAAGTGACACGGAAAGTGCCGGGGGTAAATCAGGGGAACGAGTTTCCCGCCAACCACGACCGCCGCAACGTGGCCAACATCGCCGTGACTTGGGATTTGAACGAGCGGTGGCAGTTTGGATCGATCTTTACCTACAGCACTGGCCGGCCCATCACATTGCCCTCGGGTCGCTATGAGTACGGCAATTACAACGTGGACTTGGTCACCGAACGCAATGGATATCGATTGCCTGCCTATCACCGATTAGATTTTTCAGCGACTTGGAACAAGAAACCTCGCCATCCAGAACGCAAGTGGAGAAGCCAGTACGTGTTCTCCGTTTACAACGTCTACAACCGGCATAATCCGTTTACACTTTACACCCGTGTTCAGAAAGACAAGGATGGAAACGTGATTGGTGATGGCACACAGAAGGAGGCCCGGTTGATCTATCTCTTCCCGATCTTCCCTTCGGTGACTTGGAACTTTAAGTTTTGATTTGACGCGAATGAAAATGACAACGACAATGAACTACCAAAAGATATATTCACTAATTACTCTAGTTGGTTTGGCCGGAATGGTTGTCTCCTGCGAAGAGACCGTCCAGCTCGACTTGAAGCAAACCCCCAGTCGCATCGTAATTGAAGGGCAGGTCACCAATGCATTGGGAAGCCAATATGTGCGAGTGACGTCGAGCGATGGTTTCTATCAAAGTGGGCAGACCACAAGGGTTACGAACGCTCAGGTGACGGTAAGCGATGACACAGGTGAAGTCACTTCGTTCATCCACAACCCGCGCGGCGTCACCGATTCGACTGGATACTATTTGCCTCCCAATGGGTTTATCGGCCAAGTAGGACGAACGTACACCCTCAAGGTGGTCGTGGATGGAAAGACATACGAGGCGAGCGACAAACTCAATCGCATGACGCCGCTGGATTCGCTCGGATACCGACCCAACGCGATTCGCGAACGCGACAAGCCGTCGGATGGGAAGACTTATGAACTACTGTTGTGGGCAAAAGAGCCACAGGACACGGAGGATTACTACCTAGTTAAGTATTATCGCAATGATTCGTTGGTGTATACCAACGACACGGACGTGTACATTTTGAATGACTATGGAGTGGGGGAGAATATTAATGGATTTCCGTCATCGGTGTACTACAGTATTGGTGATCGTGCGCGTTGGGAGATGTACAATGTGAGCCGCAAGGCATTCCTATTTTACAGTGACTTATCGACGATCTTAAATAGCGACGGCGGGATGTTTAGCCCGCCGCCTGCAAATCCAAGAAGTAATTTTAGTGGAGGTGCACTCGGATTCTTTCAAGTGAGCGGTGTGACACACATCGATGTCACACTCAAAGACCCCAACTAATTCTGAATTCCAATTCTAAATTCTGAATTCCTCATTCTAAATTCCTCATTCTAAATTCTAATGGTGGTGTCCTCCCGGCCCATGTACATGACCATGTGAGATTTCTTCTGAGGTTGCGGTGCGCACCTCGGTGACTTCGACATCAAAATGAAGTTCAACTCCTGCCAGTGGATGGTTTGCGTCTACGGTGATGGATTCGAGCCCAGTTTCGGTAACGGTGACAACGTGTCCTTGGTTGGTTTGGAACTTCATTCCTTTTTCGATGTTCTGGTTTCCGAAAGCGGAACGAGGTACTTTTTGGACGAGGCTGTCATCTTTTTCGCCATAGCCTTTTTCGGGGGCGATTTTAAGTTTGAATTTGTCTCCTTTTTGTTTGCCTTCGAGGCCTTCTTCCATTCCAGCTATGAGGTTTCCGGCACCTTGCAGATAGGTCAACGGCTCCCGCCCCGAACTCGTATCCAAAATATTGCCGTCGCCGTCGCGAAGAGTGTAGTGGATTGACGCCACTGTGTTTTTAGTAATCTGCATGGTCAATGAAAAATTTTGATTTGCGGGTAAAGGTAGGGATACCTGCCGACGAAAAAAATCGACTCGGGGTTAGTTCAGGCCAGCGTCTCTCAGCAACGTGCGGAACAAGTTCAGGTCGCGTTTCATGGCGGCGGTCGCTTCAGCACGCGAAATGGTGATAGCTTTGGCTCCATTCTCGATCCCTCCCAGTGCGTATTCGAAGTGCATCGAATAGGGCCCCTCTAAATTGTAGGCCTTGAGGAGTTGAACGTACTTCTTGTAATCGACCATGCCTTGTCCGATCGGTACTGGCTCGGGCCGCCACCCTTGTTCTTTTTTCACCCACACAAAATCCTTGATGTCGATCGTGTGAACATAGTCTTTCAACAACTTGAGGGAAAGTTCCCATGTATGACCCCCTTCGGTTTGGGCGTGCATGACGTCGAATTGGGAGCCTGTCCACTCAGAGGATAGTTCTTTCAGCACGGTCCAGAGGTCCCAAACGGGCGACCCGAAACTCAAGCCAGCGTGGTTTTGGTAGTCGCCTCGAATCTTGAACTGGCGATTTATGGCGTCGAGTGCTTTCATGTCGGATCGGAACCGTGACATGTTTTCTTCGATGCTTTGGTCGTTGCGGTAGTTCATCCAACCCATGCGATAATATCCAATGCCGAGGGAGGATGCTGTTTTTAAAATTGCCTCTGTGGTTGGGTCGGAGGCACTGGTGATCGCGGTGACGACCGAGTGGATTTTTACACCGTGCTTCTTCGCCGCGTCAGCCGCTTTGGGAAGATCTTCGGTCACGCGTGCTGGTTCCACATGTCCGTCGGGTCGAACGGTGAGGTCGATGCCATCGAACCCAAGTTCGGCGGCGAATGCGGCCATGTCGTCGTAATTGAGCCAGTGCAGGTTCTTCGAAAAGATGTTCACCGAACGTTTCCCGGGACGCTCAATTGGCCGAGGTGCTGCGTTAGCCTCGGCGAGCAGGAACGACACGCCTGCGGAAGTGAGCATGGATTTCTTCAGAAACTCGCGACGTGATTTCTTCATGGCTGCTTTCCCTTTAAATGTTCGGCGATCAATCCTTGTTCTTGGCCGACCGTACCCGTGGTGCGTGTGCAAAGACTTGTCCAGTAAACATTCATTTTGTCGAACGTTCTAAAACGCTTGCGATCTACACGCAGGAACAGGTACATGTAACTTTGCGTGCCGGCGTATACTGTATATTCTTTGTTCTGTTCAAACCTGAATCCACACGAGGCGCCACGAATTCCGGTGTACACGATAATTGTTTCGTTCTTCTGAATTCCTTTGTATGACGTAGTGACCACCATTGTCGCTTTGAGGACCATCGGTACGTCGAGCGTGTTCTTCGGGCTTCCGATCAGCATGGCACGTGCGGCGGCGACACTATCGGGATTAAGGGTTTCGGCTACGCCAACGTACTCTACTTTTGTCACCTTTCCGGTGAAAACAATTGCAGCCTGTTGAAATTCTTTTTCAACGGTCGAGGGTCCGTCGCACTTGCATGCCCACGCAGGGTGGATGATCAGACTAAAGCCAAGTAGAATCAAAAGCCGCGCCCCCAGGGAGCCCGGCGCGATTTGGATCATTTTAAAAGATAGTGAGAGTTTGATGGCCACACAAGTGCACGAAGGGTGCCAAACTGTTTTTTGGGGTTATTTCGCGTCAAGGAATTTGTCCACCATCGCCACAAACGCCTCGTGGATCTGACGCTCCGCGTTGCCGGTCGAACGTTCACCCAAGTATTCGCCGTGGCCCCCTGGTAGAATGATCAGGCGACTTCCCTTGATGACTCGGTGCATCTTCACAAGGTGCTCCGGCGTCACAATGTCGAGGTCGCCAGACACAATCAGTGCAGGACATTGAATGGTGCCGATCAATTCGTCGCTCCAACCTTGGAAAGAGCGCATTCGGTATGAGTCCCGCGCCCACATGGTATGGAGTCTGTTGGGGTCGGGAGTTACTTCGAGAAATGCATTTTTGAGCACTTGCGGCATTTGCTCAAAGGTGTCTTGATTCATGAAATCCCAGAATGCCGGGTAGAATCCATCGCGTGCGTATCCAATTGATCCGATGACGATTTTATGCGCTACCTCGCGATGTCTGACCGCGACAAGCATCGCGATTTGACCGCCATTGCTGAAGCCAAAGATATCCGCGCGTGGAATGTTCAGAAACTTGAGCAGCGCGGCTACATCGTCGGCATCTTGTTCGAACGTGAATGGACGGTCTATGTCGCGCGTTCTCCCATGGGACTGTGTTTCGAGCGCAATTACCTGTCGCGACTTGGAAAACAACGGGAGCACTTTTTCCCAATTACTCGGGATGGTAGAGCCGCCGCCATGGATGAGCAGCAGGGGTGGTTTGCCGTTTGGTACTCCGTGCACTTCGTAGTACATCTGGAGACCGTTTACGGGAGCAAATCCGGTCGTCATAAGCCTTCTATAGATTCTGCCAAAGGTAACAATACGGAAATAATATCCTCACCACGCCAGCACGAGCAACAGCCCTGCCCAGAGCGCAAAGCCCAGACCGAGGCATACAAGCCCTTGCCGGTTGCGTTTGGTGTACCCTTCTCCAGCGTAAACCGATTCAGAGCTGAAGATGTCAAAAGAAAGGAGATCGATAGGGCCGAGGAAAATGATGAGGACCCGCCGCCAAACCGACCAACTGGCGTTTGCCTTCACCTGGGCGACTTTTGCGTGGTAGCGCTGGTAGAAGTCCTTGCTTTTCTTTTGTTGATTGAGCGAAATTCTCCTGTTTACCAGCTCCAACCGTGCCTGTTCGACAAGCAGTGACTCCCAAGCTTCCTCGTTCATCACGATTTCAAGCAATTGCTCGTCGCTTCGTTCTTCAACTGGCGGGTGAAATTGTATCATCGTAGTGGGCTTCAACGATTGTGGTCGAAAGTAGACAATCGTTGCATCTACCCCTGCCAAAATCTACCCCCTAGTTTTTGCAAAAAAGCGCCACAAACCTCGACACTAGTTCCTGCCAGTTGTATATTTTGACATTGCGAATTGGTTCTTGTGTATTCAGTCTCGCAGTGGAAATTGGTATTGGTAATTTTTTTGAAAAGAGAGACTAATTCAATACCCAATACCCAATACCCACTTAAGGACATCGAATGCCCATTACCCAATACATGTCCTTACTTCTGAAATATAAAAGCTCAGAAAAACCAATACTTAAGTTGAAACCTTGGTCATTGGGTATTGGTCATTGGTCATTGGATATTATTGAGATTTATTTGACGGATTGTGTAGTATTTTTTTTAATACCCAATACCCAATACCCAATACTAACAACCAACAACTACCAACTAAAAACTAAACTAAGCTCCCCGCAACCATCCATAAGCGGCGCCTGCAGCAGCGCCCAAAGGGCCGAGAAGCCTGATGCCGGTGTAGTATGCCAATATCCCAGAAAGGATGCCCGCAATGATTCCAAAGAGGAGCGCAAAACCAATTTTTCGTAGCAACAACTTGTTCAATGTATCGATGTTTAGGTTGGTAGTATCGAGGCAAGGAGCACTACTCCTCTATATAGTCCAGATCTTTTGAAAAGGTTTCTTCCAAGAACCAGAGAGCAATGAGCGCAATGGCGAACGCCAGCAGGCCGGCGATCAGCGCAGAATAGATCATTCCAAATTGCGGTGTGAGGGATCGAAACATCCAAGCGAGCGGAATCACAGAAGCACGTACGAAATTAGGAACGGTTGTCGCGACGGTTGCGCGCAAGTTGGTACCAAATAGTTCAGCGGCCACTGTCACGAACAATGTCCAGTAGCCGTTGAATAGTCCGAGAAACAAGCAGAGGGTATATACCATTGCGGCGGAACTCATCGGTACTAAAAGGAAGATCAATACCATGATCAAGGACGACACGACGAAAAGTCCAATTACCTTCTTGCGACTTTGCAAGTATTGACTTAGCAACCCGCTGACAATATCGCCTGCTACCTGTCCCGTGAAGGTTAACATTACTGCTTTACCGACATTCACCGGTTCAGAGATGTTAAACGCCTTTCCAAACTCGAATGAAAAGTTGACGAGGATGCCGACAACAAACCAAATGGGCAGCCCGATGAGAATGCTTTGTAAGTATTTGAGCGCGCGACTTCGGTTGGAAAATAGAAGCGAAAGACTTCCACGAGCTGTGTGACGATCTTTTGTTTTTGCAAACATTCCTGATTCAAGCACGCTGACGCGCATCACTATAAGAAGCAAACCCAACACGCCGCCGACGATGTAGGACGCACGCCATGCGAAAATGTTCTGCACAAAGTAGGCTGCAATCGAGCCGAGGAGCCCCATGGTGGCCACCAACGTGGTACCTAAGCCACGAATCGCTTTTGGCAAGACTTCAGACACGAGTGTGACGCCAGCGCCAAGTTCACCAGCCAATCCAAATCCTGCGATAAAACGGAGAACTGCATACTGTTCCATGGTCGTGACAAACCCGTTTCCGATGTTGGCAAGCGAGTAAATCAGGATGGAGCCAAAAAGAACTGAAAGGCGCCCGCGTTTGTCGCCCAAAATGCCCCAAACAAGGCCACCAATAAGGAGCCCAGCCATTTGCAAATTGAGCAAATACACGCCTTTGTCAAGTAGTTGATCTTCGGGGATTCCAATTTCGGTCAAACTTGGCACGCGCACGATGCTGAATAAGAACAGGTCGTACATGTCCACCATGTAACCGAGAGCCGCCACTAACACGGGGAGGCTCAACAAGATTCGAAGTCTATTTTCGTTTGGCGCTGCATTCATGATTTCGTCTTAAAGCCTTGAAATGGTGAGACCGCCATCGACCATGATGACTTGACCGGTAGAGTAGGGGAAAGCGCCGGACGCGAGTGCGGCAACTGCTTTGCCTACGTCGTCTGGGAACCCCCAACGTTTTTGGACTGTGAGTCCGTCGGCAATCATCTTGTCATATTTTCCTTGAACGCCCGACGTCATGTCGGTTTGAATCACACCAGGTCGTACTTCGTACACGGGAATGTTGAACTCACCCAAGCGGGCGGCAAACAGTTGTGTCACCATCGCAATCCCCGCCTTCGACACACAGTATTCACCCCTGTTCACCGATGCTACCGTAGCCGAGATGGATGAAATGTTGATAATCATCCCCTCGAATGTTGGTTCCGATTGTTTTTGGCGCACAAACCAGTTGGCAGCCATTTGTGTGAGAAAGTATGTCCCTTTGAGATTGGTACTGATCACCTCATCGAAGCTTGCCTCGGTCGTCTCCAACACATCCTTGCGTTCTCGCGGTGCCATGCCTGCGTTGTTTACGAGCAGGTGAAGTTTACCAAACAAACGATCAACCTCTGACATCATTCGCACACGATCTTCCGACGATGCGACGCTTCCTCGCACATAACAAACGCTGGTGCCAATTGACTCCAGTTCTTCGATCACACCTTTCACGGCCGCCTCTTCGCGAATGCCATTGATGGCAAGGTCGAAACCTTTCATGGCGAGGTGGCGGGCGATTCCCAAACCGATGCCGCGGCTACCTCCAGTGATCAGGGCGACTTTTTTCATTTTGATATTAGGAGAGGTTTGATGTCTACCCATGCGCGTTTATTCCAACTTTCGATGCCCTTCTCGGCAAGTTGTACACCCTTGGCGCCTTCCTTGAGATTCCACGGGAATGGGTCGTCCTTCACTACGTGCTTGAGGAACAACTCCCATTGTGCTTTGAAGGCATTGTCGAAATGCTCCTGTTCCGGAACGCGCGACCATCCTTCGAAGAAGTTGATCGGTTGAGGAATGTCGGGATTCCAAACGGGTTTAGGTGTGTTCCCGTAGGCTTGTGTGTAGCACTCGCGTAGGCCCGCCACAGCAGATCCTTTTGTGCCATCGACTTGCAGGGTCAGGAGGTCGTCGCGCCGCACGCGCACCGTCCACGATGAATTGAAGTGCGCAATGATGCCACCCTCTAGTTCGAAAGTGGCATACGCGGCATCATCGGCTGTGCACTTGTATGGTTTACCTAGTTCGTCGATCCGCTCGGGAATGTGAGTGGCACCCAAACATGACACCGCTTTGACGGAGCCAAACACGTTGTCGAGCACGTATCTCCAGTGGC
Organism: Cyclobacteriaceae bacterium; assembly: GCA_044226945.1. Lineage (GTDB taxonomy): Bacteria > Bacteroidota > Bacteroidia > Cytophagales > Cyclobacteriaceae > ELB16-189. The sequence goes on from JBGAGB010000017.1 coordinate 21,997, forward strand.
AAAGCATGTCAACAATGATTCCCCCATCGTCTTCCTTGCGATAATTCCAAGAGGGTCGTTGGGCGGGGATAGTATCACCCTCGAACACCCAATATCCAAACTCGCCACGTACCGACAGGATGCGACCGAAGAAGCCTTGTTGAATGAGACGCTTGACCTTGAGGATGCCGGGAAGCCACAACTTGTCTTGCACCACCCCGTTCTTTACCCCCGCCTTTTGGCATAACTCGTACAGTTCGAGTGCGGTTTTGGTATCGACGGCCGTAGGTTTCTCACAATAAACATGCTTACCGGCTTGCACTGCCTTTCTCACTCCCACCGCGCGCTGCCCAGTAACCTGCGCATCGAAGTATACCTCGTACTGAGGATCCGACAACACTTCGTCTAAGTTGGTCGACATCTTCTTTACACCAGATTGTTGGCAAAGTTTCTCCAACTTGTTGGCGTCGCGGCCCACCAATATGGGATCGGGCATGATGGTTTCGGACGAGTTGATTTTCACTCCGCCTTGTTTGATAATTTCGGCGATGGAACGCATCAAATGTTGGTTCGTTCCCATCCTTCCGGTGACACCATTCATGATAATTCCGACACGGTGTTGCTTCATGATTTCTCGATGTATGAATTGATAATTTTTTCTAGGAATAAATCTTGGTCTTGCGACCACCAATGTGTTGAAAATATTTCTACCTCATTAAATCCACGGAACCCTGCGGCTTCGACCCAACTTCTAATTTTTGGAATAGGAATGCATCCCTCGCCCATGAGTCCACGGTCGAGCAAAAGATCCTTTGTCGGCACACTCCAATCGCAAATATGAAACGCGAACAAGTGTCCATTGTGACCACAGCGTTTAATCTCTTGCTCTAAGTTTGGATCCCACCATAGATGATACACGTCGACGGCCACGCCGACGAACGGCGACGCGAGCGACGAGGCTAAGTCGTTGGCTTGTGCGAGGGAGTTGATGGCCGATCGAGTATCTGCATACATGGGGTGGAGCGGCTCAATGGCAAGTTTCACGTTCGCAGCTTTTGCGTCGTCTAGAACTGAGGCAATACCATCAAGAATCTGTTTCCTCGAATCTTCAAGGGATTGCTTGGGCTCGGCACCACATACGAGCACGACAAGCGGCGCGCCTAGTTCGAAGGCTTCTTCGATCGCGCGTCGGTTGTCATCGATGGCAGTTTTCCTTTTCGTCGAGTCGATCGACGGAAAAAAACCGCCGCGGCACAAGGAGACAATCTGAAGCCCTTGGTTTCGAGCACGCGTGCCTGCATCGCGGATGTTTAGGCCTTCGATCGCGTCGCGCCAAACGGTGATTCCCTTCACTCCAGCCTTTGCATATTTCTCGATAGCCACGTCGAAACTCCACGGTTTCGTCGTGATCGTATGGACGCACAGGCGTGACAGGTCTTGAAGGGATCGAGCGCTCATCCAATGCAATTGAAGAACGTGTAGTACCGTTCTTGGTTGACAATCTTCTGAAGGTAGAGGCATACTTCACGCAGGTGATAGTCGCCCCACATACTTGATTCTCCATAGGGAATTTTGCTTCCCTTTGGAATGTAGTCCCATCCATTCGGCCGGTGGTAAATCGAATGTAACAACAGCCCTTGATGGGTGTGATGAGTGCTCAAATACGGTTCCTCCAGCAGCGTGTTCAACACTGTGAGGCCTGCTTGCCAGTATTTCTCGCCGCCGTCCGAACCGAGGAGCTTTCCGAGTCGGAGCAAGCCCTGAGCGCCGATGGCGGCAGCAGAAGCGTCGACCGGCTCATATTCATTGAATGGATCGGCGGCACGCGTTAGGTAATCTCCAAGTTTGTGCAAGTCGGGTGCACCTGTATCCCAATAGGGAACCCCATCCTTTGGTGTGTGGTCGATATAAAAGTCGCACGTGGCTCGTGCCGCCTTCAAACAAAAATCGAGTATCGTTTTTTTTCCGCCGAAGGGGAGTAGTTCGTTCTCGTCGCGGGTAAGGAGCCATTCGATTTCTTCGGCAAAGCCACACATCGCCCAAGCCAACCCTCTCGTCCAAGTGGAAAAGCCCGTATAACCTTGTTGAGAGTTCGGACAACGATAGGCACCGTCTTTCGTGTTAAAAATGCTTTCGTGGGCGGTTCGTCCCCACAAGTCGTAGCTGTCGCGCCCTTCACCATAATACACCGAAAAAGCAGCCGTCGCTTTCATGTGTTGGATTGCGCGGTCGAGGAGGTTGATCTTGGCATCTCCTTCGGCTTGGTACACATGGCCCAAGGCATGACTCAACACCAAGGAACGACACGAGCGAATCGTGTCTACGAAAAGTGAATGTGGACCATTGAAAGAGTGAATGAAACCTGCACCCGGTGCAAGCGTCGTCCACCGGCCAGCTTGCACGGCACCAGAAATCTTTAACGCGAGCTCATAGAAGTTCTTTTCCCAAGCATCGAACGGGATCTTACCATCGAGCATGAGCCGGAGGAGGTTTCCGTAGGTGCTTACGTTGTTGAAACCATGATCGTGAACACCGATGTGGCTCACGTGCGGTGCCATGGCGTTCACTGTTTTGGTCCTACCAATGTCGAGGAAATGTTTCTCTCCGGTGGCATCGAACTGAAGGATGGAGGAACCATATTGAAAACCTTGTGTCCACTCAGTCCAGCCGCGTGTGGAGTAAGCGCCGTTGATGGTAAAAACCGGAGATCCCTTCTTCGAGTCGTAGTCGCGTTCGATTAGGGTGATTTTCTGTCCGGACAGCTCCCAAAACTTTTGAAGCTTAATGGTGAAATGGGTTGGCTTGAGTTCGTGATTGACGTTCATTGTTCCGAAGTCGATGATCGCGTGGTTCGAATGGTCAATCTAACCATAAAAACCAAGAAATCGCGTCCGCCTGTGGGATTTTGACCCTGCTGTCTGGTGCTATCCTGTTTACACTGTTGACGCGCGTACAGCAACGAAATTACTTACATTAGACCCATGTACCGAAGTATGGGCAAAGGGGCAAAACTGTTCATCGTCTTACTGACGTTGGGGGGGTGTCTTGAAACCTATAGCCCGCCCTTGAACTTGGTTGAAGAACAAGTACTCGTTGTCGATGGATTTTTAAACGCCACCGATGGGACGGCCTACGTAGAGCTGTCTCGCGCTCAAGCGTTGGCCGCAACTGATCCACCAAAACTGGAAGTTGGGGCAATTGTATCGCTGGTCGACGACTTGGGAACTTCAACTTCGCTTTTAGCCACGCAACCGGGGCGGTACGAAACACAAGGACTGTCGGTCAACCGGAATCAACGCTACCAGGTTAAGATCAAAACTACCGACGGGGGAGAGTATGAATCGGATCTCGTGGAGGTGAGGACAGCACCGCCAATTACCGCGCTTCTCATTCAACCCAAGTTCGATTTCACCGCGCTCGAAGTGTCGGTATCATCCCGCGACGATCAAAAGCTAACACGTTACTATCGATGGGATTTTGTTGAGACATGGGAGTATACCTCCACCTTTCGGTCCGACTTTGAACTAATTAACCGGTTGCCAGTACCTCGTAAACCTGGTCAAGGTATTTATCGATGTTACCGATCGCGGCCGTCGACTCGGATTTTGGTGGGCACGTCCGTGCAATTGAGCGACGACATTATTTCCAACCAGCTGCTTGAGACCATTCCGGTCGGTGATCAACGCACGACGGCACGATACAGCTTGGAAGTGCGTCAGCGCGCCATTTCACGGCTCGAATATGATTATTTAAAGCAGTTGCAGAAATCGACCGAAGGACTTGGTGGGTTATTCGATCCTCAACCCTCGCAGTTATATGGAAACGTCAAAAGAATGGGGGATTCGAAAGTGACCGTGCTTGGATACTTCAGCGCAGGAACGACACAAAAGATGAGGTCATTCTACGATCACGACCAGCTCCCGCTTAGTATGAAAGTAATTCCACGCGACGTGAATTGTTCGCAGGATACTGTGTGCCTCACCATTCCAAACCCGTATGGATTGCTATGCCACTTGGAGTTAAAGACACTGAAGGGCACCGAGGTAATTACAGGCTCTCTCTTTAAAGAGTTTGAGACGATCGGATTCCTTTGCAGTACGGCAGAGTGTTCGGACTGCCGTTTACAAGGAGGTACGACGGAACAGCCCGTTTTCTGGTAGCTTCGAAATTTACTTAGGTTGTGGCTTCTGTTGAGTGTTGCCAACAGGCGTTGGTGTCACTCCAAGTTTCTTCAAAACAAGATTGGAAATGTCGAATTGGGGATCCTTGTACAGCAACACGCTTCCGGCGCCGCCAGCTGCGTTCAGCGTGATAATAAAGCTATAACCGTTTTCCTTCGCGACGTCTGCAATGGCGGTCCCGATTTTATCGTATAGCGGAGTCATTAAGTCCTGTTGCTTCTTGGTGAACGAGGCTTCGGCGTCTTGTTGGAACTTTGTGAACGCTTGCTGGAGGGATTGTAGTTCAGCTTGCTTGTCGCGAACGACGGCATCGATCCATTTGGTGTAATTAGCCTGGTAATCAGCCAATTTCTTTTCGTAATCCTGTGCTTTCGCTTTCAGCGTCGCTTCCAACTGGGCGCCATGTGCTTGCAAGTCGCTTTCCACCTTCTTTGCATCGGGCAATTGCGAGAGGATGTATTCGGTGTCAGCATAGCCCATCTTTTGGGTGTCTTGTGCTTGGCTGGCAATTGTTGCAAAGATGGCTGCTAGGGCGAAAAAAAGGCGCTTCATTGGTTGTGGGAGCAATTTTAGAGGAACAAATGTAATAAAACTTTAGAGTCGGGGGCTGCTTACTCAATCTCCATGCCACCGTTTTCGGAAGTTCTAATCTTCGAATTTTCTGCATCGAAGTGGGGCGGCGTGCGATTCCAGCCTCCTTTTATATCCGGCGAAGTCTTCTCTTTTTGACGAAGTTAGTGCATGTTTGCGCGCGATTTCCCTGTTTACATGACTGCGACCAGCAACAACCGTTATTACGCTTCGGCAATTTCGGCGTTCGTTGTTTGGGGTTTTCTCCCGATGGTACTCCGTTCGTTGAGTGGAGCAAGTTCGGGGGCAATCCTTTACTTTCGAATTCTCTTTTCTTCTGCAATCCTCATTGCCATCATGTCGTTGTTCCGAAGGTCGAAACTGCAACGCGACCGGAAGCAGTTTCTCTCGGCCAACCCAACGGAGCGTCGCAACGTCGTATTACTCTGGCTCGCGGGCGGTGCCCTACTCACGATCAACTGGCTTACGTTCATCTACACGGTTAACCACGTCAACATCCGGACAGCATCATTTTCATATTTTATATGCCCGGTGTTGACCGCAGTTTTGGGATACATGGTACTAAAAGAGAAGATGACCCCGATCCAGTGGGTTGCCGTCGGCCTGTGCGCAGTAAGTTGTGTAATGATGGGGTTAAGCTCTGTCTCCGAGCTCGGCTATAGTTTCACCACCGCCTTTACCTACGGGCTGTATCTTGTGCTCCAACGGTTGTATAAAGCTTACGACCGAATGACGGTCCTCAGTGTTCAAATCTTGTTCTCCTTTTTACTCCTGAACGTCGCCTATCCTTGGCTGATCGACGACCTCCCATCAGATTCTAAATTCTATTGGGTCACAGCGGCGGTGGCAGCCTTCTTCACTGTGTTGCCGCTCTTCTTAAACTTGTTTGCGTTGATTAGAATCAATTCCGCTACCGTGGGCATCTTAATGTACATCAACCCGATCATCAACTTTGCAATTGCCTTTATTGTGTTTCATGAACAAACAACGGTACTCCAAGTAGCTGCATACGTTATCATCGGCGTCGGACTGGTTCTTTTTAACTGGAGGTTCTTGATCGGCACCCGGCTATCGGCTGCCGGAAGTTGATCCGGTTGGATTCAAAAAAGAAAAACTCCTTCGAAGCAGGATTGGATCACCTACACCTTCGAAGGAGTTTTGCGTTTTAATACCTGATTTACTTTTTCAGACTTTTTAAGAAGGCGATGCTTTGAGGAACCTGTTGTGTCACGCGGCTGCTTTCGTCTTCGATGAAGAAGTGTTTGATGCCAAGTTTGTTGGCTTCACGAATCACACCGGCAATATCTATTTCGCCCGTTCCCAACACCACGTCATTTTCCTGCGAAGTACCTCCGGTTAAATCCTTGGGTGTACCTTTCTTCAAGTCTTTGACATGGAGGAGTTTCCAGCGGTTACCATATTTCTTGAGGAGTGCCACTGGGTCGCCGCCGCCAAAGTGCGTCCACAGAATGTCCATCTCGAATGATACGTACTCTGGGTTTGTGTTCTTGATGATGTAATCGAGGAGCGTGCCATCTTCGTATGGTTGAAATTCGAATCCGTGGACATGGTAGCAGAAGGTGATGCCATTTTCTTTCAAAACCTTTCCTCCGGCGTTGAAGTCGGCGACTGCCTTCTTAGCATTCTCGAGGTTGAACTTTCCTCGTTCGTGTGGGATCCAAGCTGTCATCACATACTTGGCACCTAAGATTTTCGCAGTAGCTGCTACCTTTTGGGGATCTTTCACGAGTTCGTCGTAGCCGCATCCTGTCGATGGAATGCTGATGCCGCGTGCGTCACATAGTTTCTTGAATGCCTCGGCCGTCATTCCTTGTGGGGGGCCACCTTCCAATTCGGTGATGCCGAATCCACGAATGGTGTCGAGCGTTTTGGCAACGTCAATCGGGAAGCTTTTTCTGAACGAATACGCTTGGACTCCGAACGGGGCAGTATATAGGCCCTTCTTTTCCTGGGCAAATGCAGCGCACGAGAGCGCAACTAAAAGCAGAAGTACACTAGTCTTTCTCATGGTTTTTAAATTGTATAACGATCAAAGATTGTTCTTTCGTAGTTCTTCAACTGCCCTGTTGGCCGCGCGCGCTGTAATTGCCATAAATGTGAGCGTCGGGTTTTGCGTTCCTGTGGAGGTCATACATGCACCGTCGGTAACAAATACATTTGGACACGCATGTAATTGGTTCCAAGCGTTGAGCATCGATGTCTTTGGATCTTTCCCCATACGTACACCGCCCATCTCATGAATGTCCGACCCAGGAGGCGTTTTCGTATCGTTCGCTTTGATGTTCTTGAACCCAGCCTTCTCAAACATTTCGATTGACTGCTGCACGTAGTCTTCGGTCATCTTGTCGTCGTTGGGCGTCCATTCGCATGAGATCACCAACTGTGGAATTCCGTATTTGTCCTTCAGTTCTGGATGCAGGCGTACGTGGTTAGATTCAATGGGAACAGTTTCCCCCATCATCCAACTGCTCACCCACCAACTATTACTTAGCTTAGGGTGGAGGATGTTCTCACGAAGTTGGTCGCCAATCATGGAGGTGTCCGACCAAGTTCCGCGACCGCCGGCGATACCGATCGCGTAGCCTCGCAAGAAGTCAGTTTCCTGCTTTTGAACGTTGCGAAAGCGTGGGATATATCCGTTGCTGGGGTTGCGACCATCCGTCTTCTTGTCCAAAAAGCCTTCGTACTCGGCATTGGCTTTCCCGCGATAGTTGTGCCACGCAATGTACTTCCCCAACGTCCCACTGTCATTGCCGAGTCCGTTTGGAAATCTTGCAGAAGTTGAGTTCAGTAAAATTGCGTTTGAGTTTAGTGCAGAAGCATTGACAAAGATGACCTTGGCGTAGTACTCGATCAGTTCCCGTGTATTTCCATCTATGATGCGTACGCCAACGGCTTTGCCCTTGTTGTCGTCATAGATAATGGAATGCACAACGGAGAATGGGCGCAAAGTAAGTTTGCCAGTCTTCATTGCCCACGGAAGGGTGGAGGCATTCGAACTAAAATACGCCCCATAGATACAACCCCTGTTGCACATGGTCTGATTATGGCACTTCGTCCGTCCTTGCTTCAGGTGAATATCTTGCGGATCGGTGATGTGTGCACACCTTCCCTGAATCAAGTATCGATTGCCGTAAAATTTGCGCAGCGATTCTTTTAGGTGTTGTTCGATGCAGCTCAACTCAAAGCCAGGCATGACCTCGCTGTCCGGAAGCTCGGCGAGTCCATCTTTACCGCCAGCAATGCCAGCAAATTTTTCAACGTGACTATACCATGGTTCAAGGTCTTTGTATCGGATTGGCCAGTCCACAGCGAATCCATCTCGAATTGGTCCTTCAAAATCGAAATCGCTCCACCGCTGAGTTTGCCTTGCCCATAACAGCGATTTTCCCCCCACGTGATAGCCTCGAAACCACCGAAAGGGTTTCTCTTCTACAAATGGCTGTTCGTCATCTCGGATCGCCCAATGGAAAGTTTCTTCGCGCGCAAAGCGAGCATTTTGGAAGTCTTTCTTTTTTTCGAGGGCCACGGATCCGCGATTCTCCAATTGCCATGGACCTTTCGAAGCCGTTGGATAGTCTTTGACGTGTTTCACGTCGCGACCTCGCTCAAGTACGAGCGTCGTCAATCCTTGATCACAAAGTTCTTTGGTTGCCCAACCGCCGCTGGCGCCTGAACCGATCACGATGGCATCGTAAGTATTTTTTTTTTGAGCGTCGATTGATATGTTGGCCATGGTCTATGCTTTTGCTTCTACGCAACCATAGTAATGGTCTGGTGCAATTTTATATTTCAAGTATTGAAGCATCACTTCTTTAGAGGTGCTGAACCCGCGGATGGTCTCTGATTTCATGAGTTGAAAGAAGTCTTGATCTTCTTTCATACTTGAATTAGCGAAAGAGAGTAAGACTTGCTCGCGGTCCGGCTGACTGCACGTACCGAAGTCGCGACCAAAATCAGCTTTAGCTTTAGAGTTGACGCGCTCGAGTTGCTTTTGAATGCCCTGCTGGATTGCTGGTTCGTAACACTCGTCGAACAATTTTAGTAGGAATTTGTCGACTCCAATCGAACGGGCACCGATCGCAGTTCCCGGCGGGATGATCGTGTCGGCAACATGGGCGATCAGTTCTTGTTCAACGGAGTTGAAATGTGAAGTACTCGTGGCCAGATCCGACCACCCGTCGGCCCACGCGGGAAGAGTGGTCAGGGCGCCATAGGAGGCTGCTAGATACTTTATTGAATCGCGGCGATTCATAGCTTGAAGGATCAAACCTGAATTTAGCGAATATTTCATGCAAACGGTTCCTTTTCCCGCAGGTGGAAAATGGCTTGGGTGAAAGGATATTCGACCCCTCGATGGCGCGGGTTGCAAAAAAAAAGCGGCTAAGGCAAAACCCTAGCCGCTTCGTGGCGAAACGCGGATTCCTTACTTCTGAACGGTAAACTCCACTGCCTGCACGATGGTCTGATTGTCTTTGGCTTGGTCGTTGACGAAGACAAAATACAAATCGTGGATGCCTTCGGTCGGTTTAACTGCGGCTTTGACATTGATCGACATCAAGCGGCGCAGCGATGAGAAATCGAATCCACCGCCGCCGCCTGGGCGACGACGTTGGCCTCCATTCGCTGAAGCGATGGCACGTTGGAAGTCGACATCTTTTGGAACGATCGTCTCAGTCGTACCTAGAAGTGGTCCATCCGGTGCGTCTGCATGCACTTCTATTACCCCACCCACGGCGCCCGTGCGAGGTTGAGCCTGCACCAGAAACTCTATGTTCTTGATTCCCGTAAGGTCCAAACCTTTGTAACCAACAAACGAACGATTTCCCACAAGGCTGAAAGAGCGGCTCGGCGTTGTCATCAGCTGTGTACCTTTTTGCACGTCTGCTTTTTCAGGATCAAGCGCTGGGTTGCGAAGAGCGATAATTTTTTCAGATGCAAGCGAGCCAAGTTGATCCGTACCCTTGTCTTTATAGGCCACCCGGAGCAGGTAGCTTCCTCTGCCGTTGTCGCCCTCCGGTACTTTGGGTGTGAACGCGCCGGTTGCGGCAGGTTTGGTCATCTTGCCCTTGGCCTTTGAGAGCGACAGGATGTAGCTCACCATGGTCGCAGCATTTTGAGGAGAAATTTGCGGGTGTGCACTCATGGCATGGTCGCCCCACACGCCGCTTCCACCTTGAATGATCTTGGTAGCGAGACGTTCGGGAGCGGTTGGGTCGTTTTTGTATTTCGCCGCTACATCTTGGTAAGCAGGACCTACCGAAGCTTTATCCATTAAGTGGCACGATTTGCAATCGCTGTTTGTGATCAGACGAAGCCCAGCGGAGAACTCAGTCCACTCGTCCGTTGCGACGTGATTTTGAGCGATCTCGATCGGATCAAATCCCTCGGGAGCATAATCGAAATTGATTGCGACCTCGTCGGCCGGAATCGTTCCAGTAGACAAACTTCCGTCTTCGCGGTCCGTCACATCCACCTTGTAGTCGATGGGTTGACCGGCAAAGAAGAACGTCTTGTTTCCTTTCGTGATCTCCAGGTTTGCGATCGGAGGTTCATTGCCAGCCTTAATTTCAAAAGATTGGCTATTCTTCTCACCTTTCGTATCGGTCGCTGTAAATGTTACTTGGTAAACGCCGGGCTTATCAAGGGTGACAGATCCATTTGCAGTGGTTAGTGTAGTTGCATAACCGTTGTCGGATTTGATCGACCATTCGTACTTGAGTGCATTTTGGTCGTATGTGTCATAATCCATTGTACCCGCAGAGGAGAGGTTGACCGTGAGCGGGAGTGCGCCTGCAATCTTGTCAGCGGTTGCTTTTACGATGGGCTTGCGGTTGCCGCCGTTGTATTCAATGCGCACAATTTGAGCGTTATCATTGCCACGGAACCACGCAGAGCCATACTCCAAAACGTAGAGGTCACCGTTGGGGGCAAACTTCATGTCAATCGCGCTGGAGAAGTTTTCGTTTGGAAGGAATTTTTCCATCGATTGGTAGTTGCCATTTTCATCCATCGTGACAACCATGATCCAGCCTCGCATGAATTCGACGATGAACCACTTACCCTCGTAGTACGCAGGGAAACGATGGGTACTTTTCTGGAAGTCAGCTTTTCTAAACACTGGACCGCCAGTAGCACTTCTGCCTGAACTCCCTACGAGCGGGAACTCTTCGGAAGTAGAGTATGGGTAGTAGATAAACGCCTTCTGAGGAGGAGGCAGTTCTTTCAACCCGGTGTTGTTTGGCGATTCATTTATTGGGTGCGCTGGGTCGAAGAGGTTGCCAGGTTCTTGGGTGGCGTAGTCGTAATGCGAATACGGTTTATTATCGGCAATAAAATAAGGCCATCCGAAAAATCCAGGTTCCTTCGCTTGGTTGAACTCGTCGTAACCACGTGGTCCGATGATTGAATCCTTGGAGGCATCGGGTCCCACTTCGCCCCAATAGATAAATCCAGTTTTCGAATCGAGCGATACGCGCCAAGGATTGCGATGTCCCATGGTATAGATTTCGGGCTTCGTTTTTTCTGTGCCTTCTGGAAACAGGTTGCCTTTCGGAATGCTGTAACCACCCTCGTCCTCGGGGTGAATCCTGAGGATTTTCCCGCGCAAGTCGTTGGTGCTTCCAGCGCCACGCTGATCGTCCCAACTTGAGCGTCCTGGGCGTTCATCGAGTCCCGACGTACCTGCGGTCGGATTTCCTGTGTTGTTACCAACAGTCAGGAACAAGTTCCCGTCTTTATCCCACGCCATTCCACCTCCTGTGTGGCAGCATGTTTCCCGTTGCGTGGGCACTTCCAACACAATCTTTTTTGAGGAGGGGTCGAGGGTATCGCCAGCGACTGTCCAGCGTGCGAGCACGTGTTTGGATTCGGCGGGGTCGGCATAGTAAAGGTATACCCAGTGGTTTTCAGCAAACTTCGGATGCACGGTCACCCCCATCAATCCTTCTTCGGCTTCGCGCACATCGCCTTCCTTGCTGGTGTACTTTGTATTGACCGGAATGGTGGCGATTACTTTCACTGCACCAGTAGTGCCGTCAAATGTTTTCACTTTGCCCTTCCGTTCTACGAAAATGATTTTCCCATCGGGGAAAAAGTCGATCACCATGGGCTCGTCTAGCTCTCCTGGTTTGGTGACGACGGTGGTGGTGAATCGGTTTTCTTCGGGTTTCGTGAGGTCTTCTGGTTCTTCCGGTGTTGTGCAGGAGAACGCAATGGTGAGCGCCATCAAGACTGCAAAGGCAGTTCGGCGCATCGTGATCTTGTTGAACATCATGTGTGGATTGAATCTAGTCTGGCAATGGGGCGCTAAGTTGTGTATTTGATACACATTGTGCAAGTGCTTCACCTTGCGTTGTGGGCGGTGGGCGGAAACGTCGATATTTGGCTAAAATGACCCTCCAAAAAGGGACGGCGACATGTCAAATTTCGTTAATCTGCATCCAGTAGTGACCCAACTCAGAGATGGCCTTGGTGTAGGATTCGAAGCTGTTGGGTTTGACCACATAGCTATTTGCACCGTACACGTAACCTTCCTCTATATCACGTTCCTCCTTCGAAGAGGTCAGCAAGATGACGGGGGTCTTCTTCGTAATGTCGTTCGACTTAAGTTGCTTAAGAATTTCGAGACCGTTGACTTTCGGGAGCTTTAGGTCCAATAGGATCATTTTGGGCGCGTGGCCAACGTTTCTGCTGGCGTACTTGTTTCGTGCAAAGATGAAATCCAACGCTTCGGCGCCGTCGTCGATATGAACCAACCGGCTTCGCGTATCAATCTTCCTGAGGCTTCGGATGGTGAGTTCCGCTTCATCGTGATTGTCTTCGATCAAGAGAATGTCCACATCGGTCGAAGAGGCATTCGAAGGAATGGGCATAGGGGTGTTTAAAAAATGTGTAAGTTAAGTTACAAAATTTATCCCTATGTGCCAAGAGTGAAGAAGAAGGTAGCGCCCGCGCTGGGTTTGCCCTCGCCCCACACTTTCCCTCCGTGGCGCACCACAATTCGCTGTACGAGTGCGAGACCGACCCCAGTTCCGTCAAATTCATCCTGTTTGTGCAGGCGTTGGAACACGCCGAACAACTTACTAACGTAATCCATATTAAACCCTGCACCGTTGTCTTTGACGTACCAAGTAGGTACGCTGGCGCCGGTCACCATCCCCACTTCTATTTCAGGAGTAGATTTTTTAGACGAATACTTAATCGCGTTCGATAGCAGGTTCACCCAAACTTGTTTCAACAAACTTCCATCGCCATTTGCATGGTCAACGTGTAGGATTGTAACCTTTACGTTTGTGTCGTTCACTTGCAGTTCTTCCAGCACTTGCTCGACGATGGCGCGCATATCAACATCGCCAACCTTGAGTTGCGTGCGTCCGAGTCGCGAAAAATTGAGGAGATCGTCGATCAATTGCCCCATCCTGTTGGCGTTGCGTGCAATCGTTTTCACATTTTTCACAATGTGCTCATCCAAGTCCTCGGCATCTTCAAGTAAGATCGTTGCAAACCCATCAATAATTCGAAGCGGGGCACGTAAGTCGTGCGATACGGAATAGGAGAAAGCCTCCAACTCTTGATTGACTGCTTTGAGCTGGCTCGTCCGTTCCTGTACTTTTTGTTCTAGTTCCGCATTCAACGACATGATCTCAGACTCGATTTGCTTACGAAGGGTGATGTCCTGAATAATTCCCAGTAGCGTGGGAATTTGTTCTTCGCTGTCGATAGTTGCCTCGGTTTGGACGTGGACCCATTTTTCACCACTTGGCAACAACAAGCGGTGGTCAAGACTGTAAGGAACTTGGTTGACAAGGGCTGAAGACAGGGCGCTGCTCACATCTTTTCGATCGTCGGGATGAACAAAAGCAAGAAACGTCGAAAGCTTCCCGTCAAACTTGTCGGGATCGCATTCGAAGATCCTGCACACTTCCTTCGATAGATAGATTTTCGAGGTAGCAGGTGGTCCGGCTTGCAGCGTCCAGTGCCCTATATGTGCCACCTGTTGCGCGCGCTCCAAGAAGTATTTGCTGTTCCGCAGATCTAATTCAATGCGTTTCTGCCTTGTGATGTCGCGGCTGATCCCAACGATGCCAATTGCCTTTCCTTGGTCGTCGGTAAGCGGAACTTTTGTCGTGAGTAGATATTTTAGTTCTCCGTCCTTTGTCGTTGTTGATTCTTCGAAGTTGACCATCGCTTTTCCACTCGCCATGATTTGGCGATCTTCCTCCAAATAGCCTGCTGCCACGCCATCGCCAAAAAAATCTATCGATGACCTCCCGAGCGTTTCTGCTTCAGTGGTGGCACCAACGAGGTTGACCATTGCCCTGTTGTTGATGATGTGCTTCGAGTTTTGGTCTTTCACATAGATATAATCTGGAATATTGTCGATGAGCGTACGCAACATCGACCTTTCGCCCCTCAAGCGCCGTTCGTTTTGGATGCGCTCGGTAATGTCGTGCGAGATGTGAGATGCCCCGATGATGTCGCCTTCGGAATTCCGAATCGGTGAGGCGGTCATCGTGATGAATGCAACTGATCCATCCTTCTTGACCCTGCGTGTTTCGAATGTTTCGATGCGCTGCCCACTGCGGATGCGATCCAAGATACCGGCTTCCTCATTCCGAAGCTCCGGCGGTACTAAGATCATGACACTTTCGCCGATGGCTTCCGAAGGAGTATACCCGAACAATGCTTGAGCGCCTTTATTCCAACTGGTAATTACACCATCGAGGGATTTACTGATAATCGCATCCGTGGAAGAATTGACGAGCGATGCGAGCAACGCCTGTTGTGCTTCTAGATTTTTTCGTTCCGTAACATCACGGAAGTTAAAAACCAATGCATTGACTGCCGGTTCTTGGAGGAGGTTAGTGATGGTTCCTTCAATCCAGATCACGTGACCAAAGAGGTGGTATAGCCTGCACGCGAAGGAGACTGCCTTTGCGGGCTGTGCCTTCGATTTTTCAATTAAGTCTTGAACTAACAGTAAATCGTCTTGATAGGTGTACCTCGCGCCCGGATTCGCGTTTCGATGTTCAAGTGAGATTCCCGTCATCTTCTCGACGGAGGTGGATTGATAAAGTACCTTCAAGTTCGAATCGGTGAGCAAGATCGCGTCTGAGCTGCTGTCGATCAACGCCCTGAATCGGCGTTCATTCCATTCGAGGCGTTCTTCCCATTTCTTACGTTCGGTAACGTCCCTGAAACTGTTGACGATAGCGTTGACGTAAGGAAAATCGAGCATATTCGTGCCGACGCCTTCCATCCAGAAGTAATGCCCATCCTTATGACGAACCCGCCATTGATACGCGACGGCTTCTCCGGGCTTGTGTCGAACGTCGCCCATTAATTTCATCACCCCGGCGATGTCGTCAGGATGAATGAGCGAGAAGCCATCGATTGAAGCGCGCTCTTCTTTCGTGAAGCCGGTGATGCGTTCAGCGGAAGGTGTTTGGTACATCACCGCGCCTTTTTCATCGGTAAGCATCAAGCCGTCGATGCTATGGTCAATAATCGCCTTATACCTTTGTTCGTTGATCTCGAGTTTCCTCGTACGCTCGAGGACTTGTTTTTCTAAGTCAATGTTGATTTGTTCCAGCCTATTTTCGGCATGGACACGGCGTTCGTCCTGTTGATTGAGCCGCTTTGCCAAGAACACAACGGCGATTGCGAAGAGCGAGATAAAGAACGTAAGTAAACTTGAAATCCCGAGCTCAATTGGGAAGGGGAAACTTGACTCAATAAATAACCTCGTGTATCCAATGGCAACCCCAAAGCCCATCGATAGAGGAATAAGAACCCGGGCGGCCATACCTCCAGTTCTGTTACTCATAATGGTGGACATAAACCCGACGTCGGCGTTGAGCCGTAGTACAAGATAACAGCAGACGATGAATGCAATCGCCGAATGAAGCGCCATCGGCTGAAGCCATACGTCTCCAAATGAGGTGACCCCATAAGAATAGCCAATGATGGCTAAAAGTGCAAAGATCCAACCAACAGCCTCGATCCAAATAGCCCACAGCCTTTTCTTGCGAGTTCCGTTGATGGTGAGGATGGCTCCAATATTAACGAGCAAAATCTCAACGGCGGTGCTTCGGGGCATGAGGAAGTGCCCTCTATCAAACCCAGGCATAGGACCAAAGAAGGTCTCGTCTACACTTACACCAACCAACACCAAAAAAGCTAACACGAAGGGTGTGCTCAACACCAAAACCAATAGCCATCGCTTGGAAGCCGCGTACAAAGATTTTTGCTCACGCGTCATTGTTAGGAGTGCCGAACCTGTCAGGACGAAGCACAGTGCTGTGAGTGGATTCATCACCACCATATTCGGTAAGGGCTGCACCATTCGAGACACCCCCATCAGATATCCAATCCAAACAAAAACTCCCATGACTATAGGAAACAGTGCAAGAATCTGGTTGGTCCGGGTGTTTACTATAGGTTGATCAGAATGAAGGGACTCCATAGATGTTGAATGTAATGGAAGTTAGCAAATGAATATCGTTTCACCGAGTAATGATTCGGTGATTGCGAGTATTTTCATTCGTTTGCATGGTGCCGAGCGTGGTTATGGACCATCCCTATTTAGATAATGAGGGAAGGATATTACCTTTGTTACCCCGGCTCGAACGTTACACCTTTATTTAGCAATACTCGACCCGTGTGTGAGTAGTAGGTATGATTCGTCCTGCGAATGATCATTTGGTAGTTGTGGGCGTAAGCTTCAAGACTTCTGAGCTCACGTCTAGGAGTCGTTTTGCCTTCAACGCCGACGCGTGTCGCGTGGCTTACACTTCAGCTCCGGTCAATCTTTCATTCTTTATCCTTTCGACATGCAACCGGACCGAGATATACGGTTGGACGCACGAAGCCCGAGAGTTGCGCAACATCTTGCAACGCCAAGCAGGTTGTTCAGAGGATGAACTCAATCGTGTGTCGTTCGAAGCGACGGGCCAAGCAGCGGCCAAACACCTTTTTCGAGTTGCTACAGGTCTTGAATCCCAGATCGTGGGCGACTACGACATTATCTCTCAAATCAAGTCAGCGTTTCGTTGCGCGAAGGCAGCAGGGCGCGTGAACGGCCTTTTGGAAAAAGCATACAACTTTGCATTGCAAACATCGAAGGAAGTGAAGAATAAAACTTCGTTCTCCGATGGAACATTGTCGGTCCCCTATGCCGTCGTCAAGAAGTTGGCAACAATTTCAGGGATTCAGAAGGTGACCGTGGTCGGTGCTGGAGAAACGGGTGAGTTGGTGATTCAGTACCTACGTGCGCATTTGCCTCTGTGTCAAATCCGACTCGTCAATCGACACGAGGACCGACTTCACCATCTCGGTGCCCGATATGACGTCCTGCAATTTCCCATTACCGCTTTGACCCAATCATTGACCGATAGTGATGCTTTGGTAGTAACTACGAACGCTCCTGGACCACTTGTATTTCCCGAGCACGTAAGCCAATCGAGCATCCGGTTGATTTTCGATCTTTCAGTGCCTCGAAACGTCGCGACATCTATCTACCTAGCTCCAGGATTAACGGTCTTCGATACAGACCAGATATCGGAAACCATTCACGGAAATATGGTGACACGGTTATCGGAAGTTCCTAAAGTAGAAAAGATCGTTGCAACTTCGTCGGATGAGTTTCAACATTGGTTGGCACGCCGCGAGCAATTTGTCAACGTACCGCGTTCGTCACAATCAGATGATATCTTATGAGCGTTGTTCGATTGGTGACCCGATCGAGTAGGCTCGCGTTGTGGCAAGCTCATGCTGTCGCAGCACAACTAGGGCAGTTCGGTGCGGAGGTGAGCATCATTCCTCTAAAAAGTTCAGGCGACCTTGACTTAGTAAGTCCTATTTATGAAATGGGCGTTCAAGGCGTATTTACCCGCGAGTTGGATTCTGCCTTGTTGCACGGAGGTGCCGACATTGCGGTCCATTCGCTCAAGGATATCCCCGTGGTTCCAGCGCTCGGCTTGACCATCGGTGCGGTGCTTCCTCGAGGAAATGCCGCCGATGTGTTGATTCACAATGGTATATACCCGACGGAAAATGAACCGTTCACCGTCGCAACAAGCAGCATTCGTCGACGGGCGCAGTGGCTCGCGAAATTTCCGAGACACGCACCCGTGAACATTCGTGGAAACGTCGAGACCCGAATTCAGAAAATGAATCAAGAGGGATTCAATGGTCTGATCATGGCAGCAGCAGCCATCGACCGTTTGTCCATTCAAGTTGCTCATGCGACCTCATTGGACTGGATGCTTCCGGCGCCTGGCCAAGGTGCTATTGCGATCGTTTACCGCGAAGGGCACAGCGACATTCGTGACCTATTGGCGAAGATCAACCATGAACCTACTTTAATCGAGGTCCATGCGGAACGAAGCTTTCTCCATGAACTAAAGGGCGGTTGTTCGGCACCGATCAGTGCGCATGCAGTCATTTCCGGAGAAACCCTGCACATGAAGGGGGCAATTCACAGTTTGGATGGACGAGAGAGTTGCTCAGTTTCCAAGACTTTTCATAGCCATTTCGAAAGTGCGGGGGTTGAATGTGCGCGAGAGTTGATGGAGGATGAACGCGCGCGAAAGATCTTGCAGCAGATTTTCAGCGCTCGACCAAATTTGCGAGAGGAGTAGTATTTTTGCTTACAATAGACACAACTTTCAAGTGGACATCACCCAACGACATCGTCGGCTTCGCGTCAACCAAACGGTACGGGATTTAGTCGCCGAGACATCTATTCAACCCTCGCAATTGGTGGTGCCTATCTTCGTGGTTGATGAAGATGAACCCACACTCGAAATCCCATCGATGCCGGGATACCCGCGCACCCGCCTTAGTGGGTTGGAGAAGCATATTGATCACTTGCGGAAACTTGGATTGAAAAGTGTGTTGCTTTTCGTGAAAGTGGACGGCAGTTTGAAAGATAACACCGGTCGTGAAGCGGTCAATCCGAACGGTTTGATGCAACGGGCGATCGCGGCGATTAAGCGATTTGATGCTTCGATTGTGGTGATGACCGATGTCGCACTCGACCCCTTCTCGATTCATGGACACGATGGAATCGTGAAAGGTGAAACGATCGTGAATGACGAAACCGTCGACGTGTTGGCCCAAATGGCTGTCTCGCACGCCAAGTCCGGCGCCGACATCATCGCCCCATCCGACATGATGGATGGGAGAGTTCTTGCGATTCGTCGCGCGTTAGACGCGAATGGATTTACCTCGACCGGCATCTTGGCATATTCCGCCAAGTATGCTTCCAATTACTATGGCCCTTTCCGCGACGCGCTGGATAGTGCGCCAGGATTTGGTGATAAGAAAACGTATCAAATGGATTTCCGAAATGCAACCGAAGCGGTGAAGGAAGCATTGACGGATGTGCACGAGGGGGCAGACATCGTGATGGTGAAGCCTGCGGGTCCTTACCTTGATGTGATCTTGCGTGTGCGCGAAGCCGTCCATGTTCCTGTTGCTGCGTACCAGGTTTCTGGTGAGTATGCTCAAATCAAAGCAGCCGCTGAAAAGGGATGGATCAATGAGAAGGTCGCGATCATCGAGTCCCTAACTGCGATTCGTCGCGCGGGCGCAGATATAATTATTACCTACTTTGCGCAAGATTTCGTTCTCATGAACCGAGACACATCGCCGACACGTGACTGATCGACTTTTCTCCGAAGCATCTCAATACATCCCTGGCGGTGTGAACTCACCCGTCCGAGCATTTCGACAAGTGGGTGGCAACCCGTTGTTCATCCAGAGTGCTCGTGGTGCATACCTATATGGTGAAGACGGTCGCAAGTATATCGACTACATTAATTCGTGGGGCCCGATGATTTTGGGTCATCGGCATCCAGCTGTGGTGCAAGCCGTGCATGAACAACTAGACAAGGGAATGTCTTACGGCGCCCCCACTGAATTGGAGACGTGGGTGGCAAAGAGCGTGGTCGAGATGGTTCCTTCCGTCGAACTCATCCGCATGGTGAATTCCGGTACTGAAGCTTGTATGTCTGCGGTGCGACTCGCGCGGGGATACACTGGTCGGACAAAGATTTTGAAGTTCGAAGGACATTACCACGGGCATGCCGACATGTTTTTGAAGAAGGCAGGGAGTGGTGTCGCGACCTTAGGGATACAAGCGCCCGGCGGCGTACCCACTGCGGTAAGCGAAGACACACTCGTGATTCCGTTTAACGATCCGGGTGCATTGACGCAAGTTCTTCAACGGCATGCCGACACGCTCGCTGCCGTGATCGTGGAACCCGTGGCTGGAAATATGGGTTGTGTTCCGCCCAAGAATGGTTTTTTGGATTGTTTAAGGGATACCTGTACGCAGGTGGGAGCATTGTTAATTTTTGATGAAGTGATGACCGGGTTTCGTGTGGCGCCCGGCGGAGCACAACAAGTTTATTCTGTTCACGCCGACTTGGTCACATTTGGAAAGATTATCGGAGGCGGTTTGCCGGTGGGCGCGTTTGGCGGTCGACGCGACATCATGCAAAAAGTCGCTCCGTTGGGTGACGTATACCAAGCGGGTACCCTTTCTGGCAATCCGATCGCGATGGCGGCCGGGTTCGCTACATTAAGTTACCTGAGAGCACATCCCGAGGTTTATCAATCGTTGCAACGCAAAGGAGAAATGCTTGCGAATGGTTTCCGTGACATGGCTCAAAAGAAAGGAATTCCCCTTGCGGTGAACCAAGTGGGGTCGATGATCAGCATCCATTTCACCAACGGTCCTGTCGACACGTTTGAAGATGCCAAACGAGGTGACAACGACTTGTTCAAGAAATACTTCCACTTCATGCTCGAAGCGGGGATCTACTTACCGCCATCACCTTACGAGTCGTGGTTTCTGTCGATGGCCTTATCTGAAAACGACATCCATTACACTCTGGAGATGACAGAGAAGTTTCTCGAATCTCAGTAATAGACGGTGATCTCCACGCGGCGATTCTTAGCGCGATTCTCTTCGGTGAGGTTATCGGTGACCGGTTCCCTCAATCCTTTTCCAATCGCCTTGAGGCGGTCGGGTGCGATGCCACGCTTCATCATATGTAGCCTGACGACCTCAGCCCGTCGTTGTGAGAGTTTCAAGTTGAATTTATCCGAACCGATATTATCGGTGTGCCCTTCAATGTCCACCTTAAGATTCTCATCCTGCGACAACGTCGTTGCCAACTCGTCGAGAAACTTCTCAGTCGTATCATCGAGATCCGCCGAGTTGAATTCGAAGGGGAAGTGCAGCGTTACCCGCTCGACAATCATTGGCTCTTGCTTCAGTTTTCCCGCATCTGCAGAGGGCTGAATGACGTCCGGAGTTCGCTCAACCGCTACTTCGGGCATGGACGCTGGAATGGAGTCGGTGTGAGCAGGAACAAGTGGTGTATTCTTGCCCTTGGTTGAATCGACTTTTGGTGTTTGCCGTTTCGCAAGAAGCTGCCGTTCTTCGGCTGCCTTGCGCCTTTTGGCTACTTGTTTTTGTGCCCGCGTGTTAACCAACCTTCGGAGTTCGATCCCAAACTCCACGGCTCCAACATTTGCTGGGTTCTTTGTGAGAAACGGAAAATCATAGCTAATCCCGACGGAAATATTTTCACGATGAAATTGAATTCCAGCAATCGCCGACCGGCAAACGGTGTACTTTAACAGAACATCGACTAGGTCCGACGCTTTCTTCGCGTTTACATTCAGCTCCTTTTGAAACCTCAGTCCCGCATTCAACATGGAAACTCTACCAGAAAAGGTAAAGAGGCCTTCTGGTATGATATGGAACGTGCCATTGCTGTACGCTTCGGCACCGGAGTTTACTGTGACGGTTGAAGGGAGTTGACTGAGTGTTCCGAGAAATGAATCTTTCGGTTTGTTGAAGTCATACAATGCCACACCCACGTGTTTGAGTAGCCGACCCTTCCGGTCAACTTCTTGCCAATAGAACCCTGCACTAAAGGTTTTAAATGAGTTTCGGAGTTCTGGTAAGTTTTCGCCGTTCGATTGTGATAAATCAAAGCCCCGATCTTGGATATACTGGGCTCCAGTGAACAAACCATCTGTCCCCACTCGTCGAGATTGGAAAAGAGCACGCGCACCAAAGGAAAGCGTTTGAAAGCGACTGAGATGAATGTGCACGGCGTATGCCAAGGCAGCCTCCTGCGTTTTGAAGATTGCCGCCGATTGATCATTGTGTAAGGTGAGCGCAATTCCAGACCAAGGAAGCCCGGTGCTTGATTGGAGGAGCGGATACGAAAGGTTCAGATAGTTGCTGTTGATCGAAATATCCCCGCCTGTTGCCTGATGCCGGTACACTGTGGTTGCTGTCGCATAGCGCGTCAACCCGGTCATCGCCGGATTGATCCGCGCCGATGTGAAGTTGTATTGACTGTATTGGAAATACTGAGCTGAGGCCAAAGTTGGAACAAGGCCCATTATTGCGATAGTGAACACAAGATGCCTCATCCTCAATGCAGCAACAGGATTGAGCCCGATGTTTTTCCGTTCAATAGTAACTTTTCGCCCGACGATCCCACACCTTCGATCTTCCAATAATATAGTCCACCGGGTTGGAGCGTACCTTGCACGTAACCGCTCCAGCCAACCGTTGTTGCCTGGTACACGTCCTTACTTTCGTAAACAAGACTTCCTTCTCGGTTAAAGATCCGGAAAACAAATTTTTGTGCGGACGTCAGACCATATATCAACAGTTGATCATTTTTTCCATCGCCGTTGGGCGTGAAGAGGTTCGGGACGAAGGCAGTTTCTTGCACAATGATCGTGGTGCGCGCGGTCGCTGAACATCCCACGGAGTCTACTCCAGTCACAACATACTCGGTGGTTTGACTAGGGGTGGCGGTTGGGCTCGCGATCGTAGCGTTATTCAAACCACTTGCCGGGCTCCATTGCCAAGAAGTGGCGCTCCCAGAGGCTTTCAGCTGGACGGAGGTGCCCTTGAGAATTTGAAATCCTTCGCCTTCGAGGGCAACGGTTGGTTCGCTAATACGAATGTCAAAGTCTTTCTTGTATGTGCACCCCAGGCCAGTCGCTTGCACGGAGATTACTTGCGAATTAGTAACGGTGATTTGAATCGAACTCAAACCCGTGGTTGGAGGCGAGGTACTCCATGTTGGATTTTTCCACCCAGCCGGGATACTCAGTGTCAAGACTTTTTGACGACACACGTAAATTATTTCTTTGTCGACTGGCGGCTGCGGGTTCACGTGCAGCGCGAAAATCCTGTTCTTGCTGCAGTCGGTTTGTTGAGGGATAAAAGCATAAATGGTGTCGCTCGCGTTGGCCACAAATTTCAGCGTGTCGGATTTTCCGAGAAGTCCACGCGTCGACGAGTACCAGGTGGCGACACCTCCACCGCTCGGAAGTTTGATGGAAGTGCCAGCGCAGGCTTCGAGATTGTTGTGTTCGAGGTCAAAACATGGGAGGATACCTCCGGTACACAGCGAGTAACTTCCATTGTAGGCGTTGTCGACCGTTTGAATGAAGTATGCGTATCGACCATCCGTTAGGTTTCGAACCATCATAGCGCGGTTGGTTCCTGCGTTTCCATGGCTGACGCTCACACGTCGGCCGTTGCCCTCATTAAAAGAGGCAGATACGATGCTTGCTTGATCTTTTTTCAAGAATACATCATATGTCAAAGAGAGCGAATCGGTGTGGTCGTCCTTTCCTCGATTCCAGAAAATAAACGTTTTGTCGCCAGTAGAGATCGCAAAGGCGTCTTTCGCGGCGCTGGGACGAAGATTTTTCCTCGGCGTCGTGTTTTCGTAAAACTTCAACCAATGTGTATTCAACGAGTCAATAACCTGCACGACATCGAGGTCCCCATCTCGATCTTGGTCGCCAAAGGCCTGAACTTGAAGCCCGGTAGTGTCGAGAGAAGTGATGGTGTTCGACGGTTCGCGGATGAAGTTCACGCGACGCCCGGACAACGATTCGTCGCTCAACCCGTCGGAAGTGAGGTCGCCTGTGAATAGCACCAACGGCGTACGAGTGATGGGTGACGTAGGGGCGATCAAAAATGAATCTTTGCGATTGAGCCATCGACCAATCGTGGGTTGATTACTTTCATTCATTCCAGCGACGACCAAATCAAAATAGCCATCCGCATTCATGTCAGCCACAGAGATCGCTCCATCGATTGGTTTCGCGATTGATTTTTGTTTGAACTTGAAGTGCATCGCCCCGCTGTACACGGAGATGAAAGGCTTTGTGTCGGAACCTTTTCCGGAAACGATCAAATCATTCCAACCATCACCATTCAGATCGAACACTTGAATGTCGGTAGCGTTCGTATTTGGTGCCTCAAATTTTTGAACAAACGTGCCATTTGTGTTTTCGTACACACGAACGAAAGATTGACCGTTCACTGTTCCATAGGTGATGAGATCGGGTGCGCCGTCGTTGCTTAAGTCGACAATGCGAAATGTGCCTGCGTGTTCGAATATTTTGTTCGGTTGTTTTTGAAATGTTGAATTGCCTGCGTTGAGGAACGGGAAGATCGCATCTGTGTTGATCGCAGTTTTTCCTGATACGAGTAAATCCGCACGGTTGTCATGATCCCAGTCCGCGAGTTGTAGAAATCCGGATTTCATGCCGGTCGGAGCCACGGATTTGATTGTCCAGGGCCCAACTAGTCCACCTTGTATGGTTGCGATTTTGTATTGTCCATCGACGGATACGCCGGCCCACACTAGGTCGTTGAGTGTGTCAGCGTCCGACGAGATCCATAATAATTGGGCGGCAGAGAATTTTTCGGGTAATGGTAACAGTTGTCTTCGGGTGAAGTTCTGTGCGCAACCATCATAGATCCCGACCACCAGTATTGTGAGTAGACAAACGGCTCTCATGGATGTGGTTTCGTTTGGATATGAAAGGTGAGGGGCAAGGAGACTTTCGCCGGAACTGGTTTGCCATTGAGGGTGGCAGGTTGCCATGCGGGCATTCCCATGATGATGCGTTTTGCTTCTTCGTCAAAGGCGGGTCCGAGGCTTTGGACAATTTTGAGTTGTTCGGGTTGTCCGGTCTTGCCGACTACAAATGATACTGACACCACTCCTTCAATTGAATCTTTCACAGCGATTTCAGGATAATGCAGCTCGCGGCGGAAGTACTCATATAATTCTGGGTAACCGTTCAAGGGTTCCGCTTCTAAATACACGTCGACAGCCGTGGTTTTTTCCTCTTGAACTTTCGTGGTTTCATCGCGCACGCTAGTCGTAGGTGTAGGTTCTTTGTCGGTGTGATCGACTTTCGGCACCGGTGTCGGTTGAACACTTGAACTCACAGGTTCATCCTGGCGTGTTTGGGTGGAATCTTGGGCCTGCGGGTGGGTTGGTTCAGTGTTGCCGCTTGTCACCGAAGTCTCGATCGTGGGTGAAGTAAGTTGTGTGATGGCGTACCAGCCACCGATCAGAACCAAAATTGCGGACGCGGTCCACCACTTCCAAGAGCTTGACCTGGTTTGCTGTGCATGCTGCTTCAGCAGAAAGTCAAAGTCCATCATTTTGGCGATTTCTTCATCGCTGATATCAGGACGCGTCTTCATGGTTTTTATCTTTTGCGATTTCATTTTTGATGGATGAAAATCTTTTTCATTTTTTCTAAGATGCGATAGGTGCGCACTTTTGCATTTGATTCCGTCAGTCCTAAAATTTCTGAGACTTCTTTGAACGGGCGTTTCTCGAAGTATCGCAGTTCGATCAATTGAAGATCGTCGGGATCCAATTGTTCTAAAACAGTTGGAAGGCGTCGTTCCCACTCATCCCAGGAATGATCGGCAGTGAGATCTTCGTAAAGGAGTTGAACGTTTGATTCCTCCAACATAACGCTTCGCATTTTCTTGGTATTCCGAAAGAAGTCGTTGCATTGGTTTGCCGCTATCCGAAAGAGCCAGCTCGAAAATGGTAGCCCACGAAACTGGTAGCGATGAACATTCGAGAGTGCGTTCAAAAATACTTGTTGTGTGAGGTCAGCGGTCAACTCTTTGTCTCCAACCCTGTGGAGGATGAACAAGAAGATCTTTTTAAAATACGCCTCGTACAACGGGCGAAAAGCGTTGGGATCGGTGGCGGATCTTTTGATAGATTCCTCCTCCGAAACGACTTCCCTTAACTTTGTTTCTTCTGTCATCTGGCTATTGAATCCAGTGAATGATTCGGATGACCGAGTTACCACTTTCGGCTACATAAATGTTGCCCTTCGCGTCGACGGCTATTCCCTGCGGATTTGACATTTTTGCCTTGATCGCCATTCCGCCGTCGCCCGAGTAGCCGGCTTCGCCAGTGCCTGCAATCGTTTCTATTATTTCGGACTCCGGTCTAATTCGTCTGATGCAGTTGTTTCCCGCGTCGGCGACTAAGATACTCCCGTCAATTGCAATGGCGATACCTTTTGGCGCCAATAATTGGGCATCACGGGCTTTTCCTCCATCGCCGCTGTAACCCTGTTGTCCATTGCCCGCGAACGTCGAGATGTTTCCGTCAACCCCGATCCGGCGGATCAGGCGACTGTTGTCGGATACGTAGATATTGCCCGTCGCGTCGATCGCGATGCCCGCAGGATAGCTGAGTTTCGCTTTGGTTGCTGGGCCTCCGTCGCCGCTGTACCCTGCCTCGCTCGGCGTCCCTGCCACCGTCGAGATCGTTCCGTCACTCGATATCTTGCGGACCGTGTGGTTTTGCGAATCTACAAAGAGGAGATTACCATGAGCATCGGCAGCCAGTCCATTCGGGTTGTTGATCAATGCGTCCACGGCAGGTCCGTTGTCGCCGGACCAACCTTGACGGACCTTGCCAGTGATGGTGCTAATTTTCGCTGTCGCAGCATCCACTTTTCGGATGACATTGTTCCTGGCTTGAGGTACATTTAGGTTCGCATTGCTGGCTGGGCCTCCGTCGCCGGTGTAAGGATTCATATTAATGACATTGAAGCCATTAAATCGTCCCGCGAAGTGAGACACAACTTTCGTGGTGTCAATCATTCGGATGGTGTTGGCGGCGGCGTCGGAGACAAATACATTTCCAACTGCATCCACAGCGACGGAGGTGAGGTAACCGAATTTGGCGTCTAGGGCCTTTTGACCGTTGCCATCATACCCGAATACGCTGCCGGCGAATGTAAAAATCGTTCCCTGTGTGGCAGGGTCGGGTTCCTGATCGTGGCAAGCCGCAAAGACCAAGATCAAGACCCAGGCGTGTTTTTTCATGTGTGAAAGCATTAGGACTAGTTTGCAGCCATAACGCCGGATGATGAAAAAGATACAGACACCGTTTACCTGCACCCCGGTTTTGAGCTTGTCAGTTGAAGGGACAATTTCGCGATCAACCACCGTTATTGTCGCGTCCGCCCCGCACGTCCGGAACCAAAATCAATTTTCTTTGGAGTAAGAATCAATCACAAACAGGTATGAGAAAAATAATAGTGCTTTCGATGCTGTCAATCGACGGTGTGATGCAAGGACCTGGGGCTCCAAAGGAAGATACTTCCGGTGGTTTTAAGCTGGGAGGATGGGTGGCTCCCCATTTCGATGAAGTGTATAATAAAGAACTGGCCGAACAACTTAAGTCCACCGACCTGCTTTTGGGCCGGAAAACCTACGACATATTCGGTGGCTACTGGCCAGACCACGGTGACTTCTGGCCTGGCGTAAACGATGTCAAAAAATTCGTGCTCTCTCGCAAAATGAAGAAGGCCACCTGGAACAACTCCACCATCGTCAGGAGGGTAGCTGATATCAAGAAGCTCAAAAAAGGCGAAGGCCCCGACCTGCAGGTTCATGGTAGTGGACAACTGTGCCGACTTCTATTCAAGCACGATCTAGTCGACGAACTTTGGCTCAAGATTCACCCAGTCGTTTTGGGAAAGGGCAAGCGTTTCTTCGACCCTTCACTCACACCTGGCTCGTTTACGGTAGTGAAAAGTGTCGTCACGCCCAGTGGTGTGCTCATCGCCAACTATCGCCGATCGGGTAAGGTGAAAACAGGAACCGCGGGCGCGTAGTGTTCGGTTGTTTACGCCAAATGAAATTGTGTCGTGTTAGTTTGTGAAAACTGATAAATTCGCGTCGACCGGAATTCGGTCCACGAGATCTTTTTAAATTATTCAATATGCCTGATCAATCGAAGTCGCTCCGTGTACTGGTAGTGGGATGCGGAAACATGGGTGCATCTCATGCACAAGCTTACCATAGTATGGCGGGTGTTGAAATCTGTGGACTGGTGTCGACCGGAAAGAGTAAGGAGACTTTGAACAAGAAGCTCGGCGGTGGCTACGCGTTATACGACGACTATGGAGCGGCGTTGCAAGCCACGAAGCCGGATGCTGTGTGTATTTCTACCTACCCGGATACACATGAGCGTTTCGCGATCATGGCGCTGGAACAAGGTTGTCACGTATTCATCGAGAAACCGCTCGCCGATACGGTTGCCGGCGCTGAACGGGTGGCAGCAGTTGCCGCAAAGGCCAAGAAGAAGCTCGTCGTAGGCTACATCTTACGGCATCATCCGTCCTGGGAACGGTTTGTTGAAATTGCGCACGAACTGGGTAAACCCCTGGTCATGCGGATGAACTTGAACCAACAGAGTTCTGGTCCTATGTGGACCGTGCATCGAAACTTGATGGAGAGTCTTAGTCCTATCGTTGATTGTGGTGTCCACTACATTGATGTGATGTGTCAGATGACTCGGTCTCGTCCGATCCAAGTGTCGGCCATTGGTGCGCGGTTGACCGACGATATTCCGAAAGACAATTACAACTACGGGCAGCTCCAGATTCGTTTTGAAGATGGCTCGGTCGGTTGGTATGAAGCAGGGTGGGGCCCGATGATGAGCGAGACTGCTTTCTTTGTGAAGGACGTGATTGGCCCGAAAGGGTGTGTGTCGATCGTGGCGCGGGATGCGGGCGGTGCTGGGAAGTCGGCATCCGTCGAGGCGCACACGAAGACTGAGTCGTTGCGATATCACCAAGCGGCGCTTGACGCGAAGGACAACTTCGTACATGCCGACGATTGGATCGACTTGAAAGATGAGCCTGACCATCAGGAGCTTTGCAATCGCGAGCAGCGTTTCTTCCTGAAGGCGATTCACGAGAATGTGGACTTAACAGACCATGTTCAGGATGCGGTCAACAGTCTGCGGATTGCGTTTGCATGCGATGAGTCGGTGCGGACGGGAAAGGTGGTGATGTTGGGGTAGCAAGGTGCAATTGGCATGACTTGTAACCGTAAAGCCAAGCGGTGCGCCTTGAAAGTCTGCCTGTATTCGTCCGTTCTGCATTACATTGCCTTCTATTTTCACCCCGACTGCGATTTAAAATTGACCTGCCGGAGCCACTTCAGGTGATGCAGCCTAGTCGTAAAAAAGTTTGATCAGTTTTAGTTTCAATCGTTTTTAAAACGATTCTCCATCAATTTTTCTTTGAACGAAGAATTGAATGTATAACCGAAGGTGATCATCACTGCCCTTGTGTCAAGCTTGACGGTCCTATATGAATCAAAGTTGTAGTCGGATGTGTACAATCCAGATCGCTGCGTATTGAATATGTCTGTTAAGACCATACCCAATCGCCCATTACCCTTCATTATAGTTTGCTGAAAACCAATATCGACATTATAGATTTCGACAGTACGTCCTTGCGGGGTTGCGGTTGGGGATACATAGTTTGCGATCACTTGCAGTCTCGTGTTCTTACCGACGGTGATGTTATTAATCATTTTCGCGTACCAACTGAATTGGTGATTAGCAACTTCAGCTAGGTCATTACTGTTGTCAATTCGAGTTTCGAATGCGGAAAGGCTGAAATTAGCACTCCAGAATGAGGCAAGATTATAAGACGCCAATGCCTCCAGACCATATGTCATTGCATGTCCAAAATTTAATGGCTGGGTCAAAGCAACACCATTGGCGTCGAGAACCGTGTATTGTAGTATAGCATGATTTCTTATCCTATAGAACCCCGTTAATGACAAAGACCCTTTTGTCATTGAGTAATTGTATCCAAGCTCCAAGGAGTGCACGAGCTCGGGCTTGAGGTGACTATTGCCCGAGTGCTGATTAAGTGAATCAGTAATGTCAGTAAATGGATTCAACTGCCCGAGTCCAGGTCGATTGATCCTGCGGCTGTAGCCAAATTTGAAATTGTTATTGTCCGAACTATAATAGTACAGGTTCGCCGAAGGGTATAGATTGAAATAGTTGTTTGTGAATTTGTCTGAATCATTGATGGTGTTTCCGTTGTTCCAAACTTGCTCAGCTCTCAATCCTAAATTGTACTTCCATTTGGGAGCTGTTTTCTCGCCGGTCCAACTTGTAAGCTGAGCATATGCGGCATGGATCTGCTCATTAAAATCAAATATGTTTGAGTTCTTTGGGTCGACAACATAGTCGTTATTGAGAAGGGTGGCTCTTTCAAAGTCGGCATTTAAGGCCCTGAAAATACCCTTGTATCCAGTTTCGATGGTCGCGTTGCTTCCCGCCGGCTGGCTGTAGTCAACGGAAATACTTCCCAGGTCTGTTTTTTGATATGTGTGAGTTCGTTGGAGTGACGACGTACCCAGCACCTTATCTTGTTCACTGAGATCCACCGTACTGATATTCGTATTTTCCCTGTCGTTGCCATATGCATTGCTGACGTTTACTGCCAAAATCTTATCTGGGTCATCAAATCGTTTTGTGTAGTTCAAGGAAAGTTCGACCGTCTGAGTTCTTCTGATTTCATTTGAGTATCTCTGATTCTTGCTAACGAAGCCATTTCTTTCGTTTTGAAATGTGTTGTTGAGGGTTTCATGATTGTTTTCACCGGGGAATGCCCAAAGCGCTTCGAGGCTAAAGTTGCTTTTGTTGTTTGGTGTATAGTCAATTGTAGTCTTAGCATTTTGATAGAAGATCAAACGTTCGTCATGCCTTCTTTGAATAAGAAAGTGTTCATCTGAAAGATCGTAGTTCGTTCTATCGCCGCTCACCCGTCTTGTTCTGGTCGTGTACCAGTTATCGTATGCGACTCCGAAATTCCATTTCTCCGTTCGGTGGTTGAGTAACATGGAGCCGTTGACCCTGTAGCGATCACCATGACCCATGCCTAGGGCGAACGCCCCGTTGGTGCCTACGTCGCTGTTTTTTTTAAGGATGATGTTGATAATCCCACCCTCAGCGTCTGCATCGTATCGTGCTGTTGGATTGTTGATTATTTCTATCCTTTCGATTGCACTCGCTGGTATTCGATCAAGTTGCGCCGTGCGGTCTGCTCCAGCGATTCCAGAAACCCTTCCGTTGATGAGTGTCATTGGACTTTTTCCCCTGATGGTGATTCCACCTTCGGCATCTACGAGTATTCCGGGCATGTTCCTCAAAAGATCAGCAGCCGTACCACCAATTTGTGTAAGATTGTCGGTTGCATTGACGACAAATCCGTCGTCAGTTTTCTTTATCATTTCCCGCATTGCTCTCACCTCGACCGCATTGAGCACACGAGTATCGGTTTCAATGTCAATTTCACCAGCATTAAAATCCGAATGTGA
Source organism: Cyclobacteriaceae bacterium (assembly GCA_044226945.1). Lineage (GTDB taxonomy): Bacteria > Bacteroidota > Bacteroidia > Cytophagales > Cyclobacteriaceae > ELB16-189. The sequence goes on from JBGAGB010000017.1 coordinate 53,299, forward strand.
TTTATCGAGGGTGACTTCGGTATACCTAGTCACGAACCCGACCATCGTCACGACCAAGCGATACTTTTGCAGTTGTAGCCCATTGATCCGAAACCTTCCAATGCTGTCGGTAACAGAACCGGCTATGATCTTAGTAGAATCTGTAGGAAGAGTTACGAATACATTCGCGAATTCTACTGGGTTCGTGCTTTCTTTTACAACACCGGTGATGGTGCCAGCATTCTGCGCGAGGGTCGTAATCGTGACCAGCAGGGAAATGGCAATCGGAAGGATCTTATTCATTTTATCTGCTGTGCTGGTCGATTCTCGAAGCCGTTATTGCATGAGGATCGAATTCTCACCTGCGAAGATACACGATTTTGTCCCCTACGGATGCCAGAAAACGACCAGAGTATAAACCACGAAAAATTGAGACCAACGGCGTGTGTGACGCGATTTTTTCAGATGTGAAAAAGTAAATAAAAGTAAAGTCTTCCCATAATCTATTACTATCGTGCTTAGTATTCCTTTACCAAAGCTTCTAATGGAATATGAAGTTCCTCGTGCAGTTTTCTAACCATTCTAAGATTGAGCTTCCGGTGTCCATTAAAGATATCTGTCACCCTGCTTTTAAAACCCAATATTGCACCTAGCTCTTTCTTGTTAAGGCCTCCTTTTCCAGTATCCAAAATCTCTTGACCAGAGGAATCGATTGGAACGAGAAAAGAAAAAGGTTGGCGTTCTTGTAAACCTGCCCTCACAACTCCGTCCGGAGTTGTGAGGGAATTTAATAGAAGAGAGTGTGGTCACTCAAACAATTTGAGTTACGCATTCTAACGCGACGTTCCATTATAATAATTATATCGAATCGCCGCTTCCATAATTTGCTTTACAACCTCCAGTTCGCGTTTATCTCTTGGTGCATAAATCATCATATATCCAGGAGCCAACTGGCGCCCTGGAGCGAAGGTTTGGCCGGCCAATCCATGTAGTTCTCCCCATCCAGACATTATCACAATCTTCGCGTCAGACGGACTCAAAATCATGTGCATAGAACCATCCGTAGGGTGCACATGACCGATTTCGGCATGGGTAATCGGCATCATCGTGGGATTTCCATTGACACTGTCTCGGACGAACAATGCCTTATTATGCCTTTCAAAGAAACTTTGTTTGTATGCAAGCGGATACTCTTTGCTTCTCGAGAAATCTTCAACCATGGAAATCTCGAGCTTGCGTATCGTAGTATCGTTGTGCTGATCTGTCTGCCTGTGAGGAATAGCAAATGGAGCGATATGAGGTCTTGGCCCACTTCTTTTCGGCAGCTTTTTTAATGTGCTTAAGTCACCAGCTTTTCCTGAAAGATTATTCAAGTTTTGAACATCTAAGGGATCGCGCAATTTCTCCCCCAGCTGTTTAAGAGTTCGATATCCATCGAAGGTGTGCGGAAGGCCACCAACACCAAGTGCCACCCATGCTTGATAATCTTTATAGGCAGCCTCGCCCAGGTAGTATTGTATAGGCGAGATCAAGATCTGTTTTTGGGAACCCAGCCCTTCAATGCCTAGTTCCACTACGTCTCCCGGACGAAGATATCGCGGTTCTTTTTGCCCCAAAATAACACCGGCAGGGGTTCCGGTTGCGATAACATCGCCTGGGAGTAATGTCATATATTTACTCACTTCACTTACCAACCGTTCAATACGGAAGATCATATCGTGCGTGTTGGACTGCTGCACCCGTTTACCGTTCAATGAAAGCCAGATCCCGAGGTTGTTTGGATCGATGCCTTGTGTCGCAGGAACTAACCAAGGACCAAGAGGCGCAAAAGTGTCGGCACTCTTTCCTTTGTCCCACTGAGAGCCCGGGCGTTCAAGCTGCCACTCGCGCTCACTATAGTCATTAATTATTGTAAATCCTGCTATGTAACTACGGGCGCTGTCTTCAGATACGTAAGATGCCTTTCTGCCAATAATAATAGCAAGCTCGACTTCGTAATCGGTCTTGTTTGAATTTCGTGGTATTACGACCGGGTCAAATGGCCCGGACAATGATGATGTTGATTTCAAAAAAATGACTGGTTCACTCGGTATACCCGCCCCTGCTTCGCGCACATGCTCCCGATAATTTAAACCGATGGCGACGATTTTTGAAGGCCGGGCAACACAAGACGCGATTCGGGATCCTTCTGCAATTTTTGGACAACTGGATTCACTTGCGTCAAGCCATTTTTGCAAACGTGCGATACCATTAGTAGCAAAGAAGTTCTGATCATAGTCCTCACCAAATGCAGACACGTCGAGGTATGCTCCTTGTGCCGTGATAACACCCGGTTTCTCATTATCAGGGCTTCCAAATCTGAACAATCGGATATTAAGATTGTGTTGTGCATGGCAATGAGATGGAAAAATCCATCCTGCTAATAAGAAAATTACGCACGCTAGTTGTCGCATGTGGTCTATTTATCGACGATAAATTAATTATCCTAGTACGCTTGAATCAACACATCGGTCGGAATATTCAATTTCTCATGGAGCTGTCTGATCATCTCCAACGACAGCTTTCGCTTCCTACTTAAGATTTCACTTGCCCTACTCTTAAGGCCAACAACTTTCGCCAAATCGGTTTGAGTGTATCCGAGTTGGTCCATTCGGAATTTAATTGCCTCGATGGGATCTGGTAAATCAATCGGGAAATGTTCGTTCTCGTATTGCTCGATCAATATCCCCAGGATTTCCAATTCGTCACCTTCTTTACTTCCTTTCTTTGCATCAAAAATCACCTCAAGCCTTTCCAATGCTTGTTCGTAATCTTTTTTAGTTTTCAAAAGTTTTAAATTCATAGCCCTTAAATCTTATTCGCGTCGATTTTGTCATACTCTTTATGAGTTCCGATAAATCGAATCCAAATCATTTGATAGTTCAAATTGACTTTAACAATAAGTCGATAGTTGTTCCCCTTTATGTTAAAGACGATACGGTTGTCCTTAAGTATACTTGCTGACGGGTACTCTTTTTTGATCTCGTTAAACGTCTTCCAGTCAGCTTTTTCAGCTTCCTGGTACCAAGACTTAAGTTGTTGCTCACAGTCTGAGTGCTTTTGCCAAAAATCTCTAAGTATTTTTTTCGCTATGACTCTCAAACCTGAGCTTTTAACAAAGATAAGAGAAAGTTCCCATTAGGGGAACTTCAGGAAAGGCAAAAAAATACCCAAGAGTTAACTTGGGTAAATTTCGTACCAAAGGCGGGAATCGAACCCGCACATCCGAAGATACACGATTTTGAGTCGTGCGCGTCTACCAGTTCCGCCACTTTGGCAAGTGATCCAAATCCCTCGGAGCGTCCCTCCTTTAAAATTTGGCCTGCAAATATGACTATTCTTGACCCTTATTCCAACATCAAGATTCCACAAATTTTACCAAGCTAAAAGCCTGAGTGCGCTCCGAAAACAGGGTTTTCACCTGACCCCAGACTTTCGAAAATAACTCCGACTGGCGATAGGATTCTAGGTCCGCCGGGCCACGCCAGTGACTCAACGTGGTGAAACATGTCGGGTCGTCCGAGTCGCGGTATAAGTCGAGCTGGAGACAACCCGGAAAACTGGCGATCCTCTCACGGTGCGCCTTGAAAATCTCGAGGAACTCGTCTACACCCGCGTCGGTAAAGTGCATCCTCACAATTCTTACAATCATGGTTTGAAGCATTGGTTCACTGGGTTAAATTACACTAACCCATGAAGAAATTCTTGTTTCATGTCGCACTTGTCATCGGATCCCTCGTGGCGATCTTTTTCGTGCTTGTCGCCGCGGTGTTTTTAATCGCCGACAATGAAGACCAACGGGAGCGACTTGCCTATCAACTCGGTTTTACGTTCGGAGTGTTCTTGGTCTTGCTCGTTGCTGCCATCCTAATATTCGCAGCATACAAATTCTTGATGTATGCGATATTCGGAAACAAAACCGAGACCCCCCCGATCGACAAAGATGAGCCACTCGATCGGTACCTGAAGTGACTACTCTCCATTCATCCTAAGGCGAGTGTTAAGTCTTTCCTTTTACACGCGGGGAATCTTTACGCGTTGTGCGGCAAATGCTCCGGTTCGTCGATAGAAGGTGGGATTTGGTAGAGAAAACACGTTTTTTAGAACAATTTAAGGCTTTTTGCAGTTCACCGGACAAAGAAAACAGGGTGCAGCAGGGAAGCGATTTCACTTTCTTCACCTGGTAGAAACTGACTCGTGGTTTTGACGGAACGTATTCGCTTCTCTTTGTTCGTCCTTCTTCTGGGCTCGTGTTCCGCACCAGCGCCGTCGACGCATCCCAACACGGAAGCACTCTTCGACATCATCCAGAAGACGACCGTCGAATCAAACATCCTCTACAAAGACACTCCAACAGCCCATTTGGCCCTCGACGTGTATACCCCGGCCGAAAACCTGGGTGAGGAGCCTTGGATCCGGCGCCCGAAAGATCCACGGCCAACACTCATCTACTTCCACGGCGGTGGGTGGGCATCCGGCGATCGAATTTCTAGGTCCATGTACGTGTTGCCGTACATCCAGAAAGGATGGGCTGTTGTCAACGCGGACTACAGGCTCTTAGGTCAAACGAATCTTCCTGGGTGCATCGAAGACTGCCTTGCCGCCATCGATTGGACCTTCCGACATGCCGATCAATACAAGTTTGATACGACGAGGGTGGTAGTGTCGGGAGAATCCGCTGGTGGGCATCTCGCGCTGATGACAGGCATGCTGATGCCAAAGTTGAAACCCACCGCGACGATTAGACCACATCACATCGCGGCGATCATCAATTGGTACGGTGTAGCAGACCTCCACACGGCTGTCGCATATTGGAAGGCTCCAGATTATATCAACCTAGTGAATCAAGACTTCGAAGGAAACCCTGGTCTATTGTACAATAATGCCTCGCCGATCAATCAAATCACGGCAGACGCGCCGCCCATCTTGAGTGTGCATGGCGATGAGGACCGGAACCACCCTTTCAGTCAATCAGAAGACTTGCATGCTGCCCTCGATAGTGCGGGCATTCCCAACAAACTCGTTCGCATCAAAGGAAAGAAGCACGGCAACTTCAGCGCAGCAGAACTTTCTGCAGCCTTCGACGATATCTGGGTTTTTCTAAAAGCACGTTTTCCAACAGAATAGTCTCAATTATTTCACGAAGACCTTCTTCACCGTCACGCCTGATTCCCACATCACTTTCACGATGTAGATGCCTCGCGGCAAGTTCTCCACGTTCCACTCATGCGAGGGACCGAAGGCTGTTCCAGAAAAGAGCGTTTGACCAGCGGAGTTCAAAATCTCAACCGACATCGAAGAGCCATTTGTCGGTAACTCGGTCGTCAGCAAGTTCGACTCAACGGGGTTGGGATAAATGCGTGCTTCGGAGTCATGACCATCCAGTTTCACTTTTCTGACTTCCGAATATGATACCTTCCGATCGAAGTCCGTTTGCTTCAGTCGGTAGTAGATCACTCCGGTGGTGAACGGGAAGTCCAATGCTTCGTAAGCGCGCAAATTGGTAGAAGAGCCTGCACCTGGGACTCGCAACGCATCGACAAATTTTTCACCGTCCATCGAACGCTCGAGTGTGAAGTAATCGTTGTTGAGCTCATTTGCGGTTTTCCATTGTGCCAACACATCGCTGCCCTGAGCGGCCACTTCGAATGAAATGAGTTGGATGGGCAGCGGGGTCGTGGTGGCATTCACGGTTCCAATCGTGAAGTAGTCGTTGTTTTGCAAGTTGATACCCGACACAGTGAATATCTGGCCGGCAAGCGTCCCAGTAAGAGGTGCGACGTCGTTGTCTGCAAAACCATTGCCGTTGCGGTCGACCATCAGTCGGAGGTCGGCTTGAACTTTTGCGCCTGGTACGTTGGTCAAGTCGAAGCTGATGTCGGTAGTACCCACATCGCCACGTTCCGCGACACGCCACACGCGGCTGAGTCGCCGTTTGATGATCACTCCGTCGACACCGGCGGTCGTCGAGGTGGTCAACGAACCCGCGTTATCTCCCCAGATAAAAAAGTCCAGGTCATCGAGGCTGTTCGGGTTTTGGACGCGTACCACTGCGCCTGCGTTTGCACTCATCGAGTTTGTCTGAGTCAGTCGTGACACGAGGTCTTTTCCAATCCCCGCGATGTCGCTCACGTAGCCACTGTGCGTAGATGTGGCTGGGTAAATGACGACGCCATCGGAAGATGTGTAGTTTTGAAGGGTCACCTGATTGAGCGTGATGCCATACTTGATCGCCAAATAAGAGTCGATGCGGTTTCGTTCTACAGACGTGATGTCACGGTTATAGATGATGAACTCGGATATATCGCCATCCAAACCCGCCGCTCCCGACTGGCTCGCGCCTAGGCGAGGGTTGGGGAAGGTGAGGTTTCCGCCGGTTTCTGCAAGCGTCGCTTCTTGAGCTCCATTATAAACGATGCCATATTGAACTGCGTACCTCCGATAGAAGTCGACAATTTGCATCGTGGTGGTACTGACCGTGGACGTGGTGGATGGACCGTTTACTGCTCCTGCATCCGTGCGTTCCTGGAAGCCAATCGTGTTCGTAGACAATAGTTTCAATGACGTGCGCGGCGTTGTGGCGCTAGTTCGATCTAACATGTAGCTCCCAACGTTGTCGGAGATTGTACCACCGGTAATGGTCGCCGGACGAAATGCCATCGTCATCGCTAAGTCAGATGTGGCAACTATGCCAAGGCTGCCAAAGTCGAGGTACTTTGTGGTTGCGAACCTAACCACAGGATTTCCATTTGCCACATTGGTGAGGTACGTCGGACGATTGCCCGCGGTTCCCTGTGTAGCGTTGGCCGCTGTGATGCCCCCAAGCGTGTTCCACTGCTGGACTGTTTGGTTGTTTGCTGCCAAGGTAGTTCCTGCGTCGACGTACACCTGTTCATCGGCTCGTAACCAAACCTTCGTTGCCGCGACGCCGCCAGGGCCAGGGATCAGGCTCGAAGCCAAACTGAAATATTGATTCGTGTTGATTCCAGCACCCGTGAACGTGACCACATTGCCAACTACGGTCCGGCCTGTGGTATAAGCTGTTGCATCATTAAAAACTCCGTTGTCATCGATCAGGAAAGCGAACTTTGTTGGATCGCTCATGTCGACGCCTAGGCCACTGAGGTCGAATGAAATGCTGAACGTACCTGTCTCCCCAGTCTCAGCGACGCGCCAGATGCGGCTGAGGCGGTTCGAGTAGCCTGTCGGAACGTCACTCGAATTCCAAATGTTGGGTGCGTCGTTTCCCCAGATGAGGTAATCGCCATTGTCGAGCGAAGAAGGATTAAAGATTCGCACGATGCTCTGCGAATTTTGACTCTGGGATGAGGTTTGATTCAAACCAGAAGCATTGTCGCGACCAATTCCTGCAATGTTCTGGTCATAGGAATCGTGTGTCGTTGCAGCAGGATAGATGATCACACCCGATGGGTTCGCATAATTTGTTGCAGTTGATTGGTCGATCGTTATCCCGTACTTGATGGCCAAATACGTGTGTACTTTCAGCCGATCGATGGGTGTAAGTGAATTGTTATAAACGATTACCTCAGCCAAGTCACCATTCAGTCCGCCGTTAGAATTCGTAGCATGCCTGCCCAAACGAATGACTGGGCCAGTGATATTTTCACCGTCACCTCCAGCCGTAACGTCCAACCTGCCATTGATGAAGATCCCATAGCTGGAACTCACGGTGCGGTAGAAAGAGAGCATTTGAAAGTTGCCGAGAGCGGCAGACGTAACGGAGATGGGCCCCGTTAGACTTCCACCCGTATCGTTGCGCTTTTGGTAATAGAACTTGTCAGTATTTGCAATCTTGAACGAATACAAATTATTGGTGGCCGTGGTACGGTCGACGATATAGGTTCCGGCGCCATCCACGGGGCCACCGGCCACATATGAATTTTGCTTAAATACTAAGAAAAACTGTGCATTGTCGGTCGCTGCAATTCCTGGAGCCGCGAGCGCGTCTATGAATTGGTCGGCCGAAAATCGCAGCACCGGGTTTCCATTAATGATCGACGTTTTATACACCGGTTTGTTTCCCGCTGTTGTTTGTCGAGCATTATTCCCAATCGCGCTTTGATCGTTCCATTGTTGGACAGCGTTCCCATCAACTGCTAGCGTTGTTCCGTTGTCGGTGAAAACACCTGCGTCGGCTTTCATCCACCATCTCAAGTTTGAGCTCACTCCAAAGGGCGACTGAGCCGCTACAACTCCGCACGCAAGTATCGAAACCAGCAAAACAGCTCCTTTTTTCATGGAGTAGGGGGTGTATTCAATTAAAAATTAGCAAGATTCCGCCAAGAAACACGTCATCCTTTTGCGACGGCACGGCAAACAACGTTTCTTACTACACCCGTGCTTGGCAGACCTTACCAGTGTACAATTCTAGTGATTTTCCTGCACTCTATGAGCGCGTCACAATTTCAATGATTAACCAGATTGGAGACACGAGATTGGGTTAGCTCACAAAAACTAACCCGCTCTCTTCGAATTCTCTATGTAAATTATCGCTTTGTTGGTATTTTCAGTATTACCCCAAGATTCGAGCAGTTGAATTTTGCTCAAATCTCGAGGCACAAAAATAGGTATACAATTCATCGACGTGAGCGGAACACAGACATTGAGTTGTGTCGTCGTAGAGGATGATCCAGTCGCCCTCATGATGGTAGAACAAATGATCCACAAGACCCCGTTTCTTCGGTTGGTCAGGTCGTTTCAGGATCCCATCGCGGCGTCACAATTTCTTCGCGGGCAGAAAATCGATGTCCTCCTTCTGGACATAGAAATGCCCGGTATTAATGGATTTGAACTCATCCGCCTATTAGAACAGAAACCGTCCATCATCATCATGACCTCACAACCGAATTATGCAGTTGAGGCTTTCGAACATCACGTGCAGGATTTCCTCGTCAAACCTGTGATCGACTACTCGCGCTTCCTGAAGGCGGTGTTCCGAGTGCAACAAGAACGGCAAATTACAGTTGAACAACCATCCAACGTGTTTGTAAAAGCCGATTCGTTGTTACACAACGTGTCGGTCGATAGCATCTTGTATCTGGAGGCTTTCGGTGATTACGTCAAGATTCACACCGAGAATAAAATACTGATGGTCTTGTCAACCTTGAAATCCTTCGAAGGCAAAGTCCCTTCCGATCGCTTTGTACGCGTGCATAGGTCTTTCATTGTGAACGTGAAAAAAATCGACAACATTGACCCGAGTAACCTCCAAATTGGTTCGCGCGTTATTCCGGTCAGTCCTGCCTACCGGGAGGAGCTCCTAAGTAAAATCAACCTAATTTAGACCGTTTCTGCGGTCGGGAATATTCAAGATTTCACCGGGAAAACTGCCCGGGTCATCGACTTTTCTCCTTTTAGCCATCCGTGGCCACCATATTTGATCCATCTAAACGCAAATGATGGTGAGAAAGGTAGGGAGCGTGATCTTGGTGGTTTTTTTCGTGTTTCAGGCGTCGACCGGATGGGCTACGCGCGACGATAGAATTTCCACCCTCATCCGTGTCTCACCTGCCGACTCTGCCTCTGTTGCCCAGGCGCGACTCCAGCGCATGTCATTTTCCCAGCAGGCTGCGCATATGGCCAAAAACCTGCTGTCGACCGACGGTTGGGCTCCACGTTTTCAAGCTGCTGGCTGGACTACTTTGTCGAGTCGCATACATGTGATTTCCGATCTACTCACTTGGGTCTCCTTCGTAGCCATCGCGGCGGTACTTGGCTTCTTCGTCTATAAGCGTCGGGCAGAGCAGATACCTTTTAGAAACCTCATCATCGTTTTTAGTGTGTTTATTTTAATAGCGGGTACTACGCACCTAATGGATGCCGTCTCTTTCTGGTGGCCCGCCTATCACCTAGAAACCATACTTCGTTTGGCGACGGCACTCGTATCGATCGCGACTGTCTTTGTGTTGATCCGGATGACACCGCGTGTCCTCCAATTAAAAAGCCCTATTGTACTCGAGCGCGAAGTGCGAGAGAGGAACGTCGTTGTGCAAAAACTCAACGATCAATTGATCCACGAAATCCGGCGTAAAAACCACATCGCCGATCGTTTGCGTCTAACCAAAGACGAACTGGTGTCTCTGAGCCAATCGGTGTCGCACGACCTTCGGGCGCCGCTACGAAGCATCCACGGATTCAGTCATGCGCTTTTGACAGATCATACAGCCCAGTTGGACGAAGAAGGGAAAGATCATCTCATGCGCATCTATCGAGCAAGTTCTCGAATGGGCGAGCTGATCGACGACGTGGTCCGTTTATCAAAGGTAGCACGAATCGAGGCGGAGCTGGAGGTGATCGACATTTCGGCGATGGTGCAAGAAATCATTTCAGCAAATATTCGGAAGAACCCCAGCATCCGTGCCTCATTCGAGATTGAAACCGACCTAAACGCCCGGGTCGATGCTAAGTTGATTCGAATGGCTTTAGAGAACTTGATTGAAAACGCGATCAAGTTTAGCCATCAGGCATACTCACCAGTAGTTCGGTTCGGCAAATTGCGACAAGAAAATGCCTTTTATGTGCAAGACAACGGAGTTGGTTTCGATATGCAAAACTCCGAGCGATTGTTCGAGCCTTTCCAAACGATGCATGACTCGGATGAAGTGGCGCAGTCGGGCATCGGACTCGCGATCGTGAAGCGGGTAATTACGAAACACGGCGGTAAGGTGTGGGCTACCGCAAAAACAGGAGAGGGCGCAACATTCTTTTTCACATTGAGCTAAAGCATGAACGAAAGTATACTACTCGTAGAGGATAGCGACGACGATGCATTTTTAATGAGGCGCGCGCTACAAAAAAACGACGTGAACCAACGAGTGGTTCGAGTCCGCGATGGGATGGAAGCTGTCAAGATACTGTTCGGGTGGGAGGGTTGTGTCCCGGTCATCCCCTCCGTGGTTCTCTTGGATTTGAAGTTGCCCAAATTGAATGGGTTGGAAGTGTTGAAATTGATTCGCTCAAACGACGAAACACGCCGACTTCCTGTGGTGGTGATGACGAGTTCCGAGGATCAATACGAATGGCAAGAGAGTTTCCGACTTGGAACGAACAGTTTTATTCGAAAGCACGTCGAGTTTAATCGATTGATAGACGATGTGCGGAGAGTGAATATGTCGCGCTTTACGGGAAAGTCTATACTATAAAGATAAATGTGTGTAGGGTTGGAATGTGTTTGAAAGTTCCAATCGAGGGAAGGGAAGCGTGGAATATCCGCCCTGGTGCCGGTGCTTGTGTCCGGTTTACTGAGAGAGGGTAACTGCGAAAGTCGATGACCTTGTGTCGCGATTCTTGCAGGATACAGGACGCCATCCGATTTGGAAGACGGGTGGCACGGCCCAGGTGCGGACGCCCCTCGCGAACAGTTATCCACATTCCCATGTGTAGTGGATGAGCGGTTTTATCACTAAATTCGCTTGTCCCCTTTCTATGAGGAGAATCCTTTCTTATGTGTTGACTGGCCTGGCGATCGTCGCCGGTTTCTCTCTAGCCTTCACGATTGTCGTGGTTTTAGTCGCAAAAGACAGCGACGCAGGACACGCCCTTTCCGAACGTTGGATGCCGCACATGTCACTCATCTTGGTGATCTCCATCCCGGCACTTATAGTGTGGTTCGTGTTCCACTACGGACGAAACAAATTCTTCAAGAAACTCCGCAAAGAAGAAGAACAGGAGCGGAACAAGATGAAGTAGGAAAGACTCAATCTTCGAATGAAATCGTCACGGGGCTGTCGTATTGCAACCCCAATAGTTGGCTGGCATTACCTTTATAAATTCCAATCTCCAGAAGTTGTAAACTGTTGAACATCACAAAGCAGTCGCCCTGTTCGGTTTGGTGATAATTGGTTTGAAGCTTGCGGAACTTCTCGCCCCCAACTTGAATGACAAAGTTCTTGCCCTTGCTAAGAATGTCGAACGCTTCCTTGGGAATGTTGGTAATCAGGTTGCCCGAATGGTCGACGCGCACCACATGTCCGGCAATCATCTTCTTGTTGGCCTTCACTTGGCGGTCCATCAACCGCTTCAACTGTGGGAAGGGTGGGCCTAGTTCAGAGATCCGCACGCCGCTCGCAATTCGGGCGGCCACTCCAGCAAAAATGTCCTTTTCAGGGAACGTCGTGACGATGGGATTGACCTTGTTTAGCTCCACGGACAACTGTGGCGACTTTTCACTTATTAATCCGAATATTCCATTGTCGGCCCCGATGAAAAAATGGTCTTCCATCTGCACGGCGACCGGAACATCGCCTCTGTTCCCGGTGGCATCCACGCCGATCAGGTGCACGGTACCCTTTGGGAAGTCACGGAACACCGATCTTAGGACAAACGCCGCGTGGGCAATATCGCACGCTCCAATTTGATGGGTAATATCGACAATGGTGATACCGGGGTTGGTCCCAAGAATTCGGGCTTTGATGGCGGCTACGTAGAAATCGCTTTCGCCAGAGTCGGTCAATAGGGTAACGATCGCCATCGTTGAACTTTGTGCCGCGCGCCGCCGTTTGACTTGGAAGCCGGAGTTTCGCTAATTTTGTTGTTTCAAAAATACGTCATTTCAACCATTTTACTTCATTGATAGAAAAAACCATCACGCTCGACAATGTTTCTCTAATCGACTTCCTCGGAATTGAAGATCGGAACATCAATGAACTTTCGTCTGCGTTTCCAAAGTCTAAGATTATTTCCCGCGGCAACGAGATCGTCGTAAAAGGTGACGATTCCGAAGTAGTTCAAATCTCAGACATTCTCAACGCGCTAGTCGACCACTTCCACCAGTTCGGGAAAGTAACCACCGAAAACGTCCGGGGCTATATCTCGCAAGAAAAGCAAGAAGAACTCCCCGGCGACCATGAAGGAATCCTTCTCTACGGCACAAGGGGAAATCCCATCAAGGCAAAAACGGTCAACCAACAAAGACTGGTGGTTGCCGTAAAGGAAACCGACCTTGTCTTTGCCCTTGGACCGGCTGGTACCGGGAAGACTTACATCTCCGTGGCGATGGCGGTCCGTGCGCTCAAGAACAAAGCGGTCAAGAAGATTATCATCACACGACCTGCGGTGGAGGCCGGCGAAAACCTGGGTTTCTTGCCAGGCGACCTGAAGGAGAAAATCGATCCCTACTTGCGTCCGATTTATGATGCCCTTGGTGACATGATTCCCTACGAGAAGTTGAAGTTCTATATGGAGCGTGAGATCATTGAAATTGCACCTTTGGCCTACATGCGCGGCCGCACGCTCAACAATGCGTTCATTTTGTTGGACGAGGCACAGAACACGACGCCGATGCAAATGAAAATGTTCCTTACCCGCATGGGGCCGGAATCTAAAATGATCGTCACCGGCGACGGTTCTCAAATAGACTTGCCACGTGGCCAAAGTTCCGGGCTGAAAGAAGCCGTTCGAATTCTCCAGCAAGTGAAAGGCATTAGCATCATAGAATTGTCGGAAAAGGATGTCGTGAGGCACAAGCTGGTTCGCGATATCATCGAAGCGTACAACACCACGTCTGGTAATCCTGATCAAAAGTCTTAGTAGACCTCAAGTTCGATAGCTTCTGCAGACATGTGGGTTAATTTCCGACATGTTTCAATGGATGCCTTATGCGATGGTTCGCGTCACGCTCTTCATGGGCGTCGGCATCTTGCTAGGCATTACTCAGCCACTTCCATTACCAGTCGTCACCGCGTCGATCTCGTTGGTGGGATTGATCGCTCTTTTTACTGCCTCCTGGGCATGTCGTTTGGAGCGAACCTGGTTGGGTGCCATCGGGCTCGTGGCAGTGTTCACGCTCGGATTTGTTCATGTACAGTTCAGCACGGCGCGGTATGATCCAACTCATCTCATCCACGAGCAAGACCCAATCGACTTTTATGTGGCCGAAGTGGTGCGATACAACGAAGAGAAAGCGAATTCATGGCGAACAGAAATTGAAATACGGAAGACGAGGGCAAGCAACCGGTGGAAACCGACGAGTGGTCGAGTGCTCCTCTATCTTGCGAAGCACGATTACCCGGCCCCCTTTCAATATGGTGACGTACTCTTAATTCGCGGCCGGCCAAACGAGGTGTCGCCGCCCATGAATCCAGGCGAGTTCGATTGGCAAAGATTCTTGACGTTTAAGAATATCTACCATCAACAGTATGTGAGAGGAAGAGAGGCGTTTCGAATCGACGGTGGACATGGGAATGGGTTTGTCTCTGCTGCCATCGCCGTTCGCGAATGGGCCGATCGTCAACTCAGGACGTATGTGAAGGGAGAGCAGGAACAAGCAACGGCATCGGCGCTGGTTTTAGGTGTGTCCGATCGCCTCGACGGAACTTTGCTTCATGCATACGCGTCGACAGGTGCCATGCATGTACTCGCAGTATCAGGTCTTCATGTAAGCATTGTGTATGGCATTCTCGTCTTGCTTGGAAGACCGCTTGAAAAAACCAAAGTCGGCCAACGCGTGCTGGCAGTTCTCTCTGTCCTCCTGCTTTGGTGTTACGCCTTTATCACAGGGTGGTCTCCGTCGGTCTTACGCGCGGTCACGATGTTCAGTTTCGTTGCCTTGGCGCGACCTTGGAAACAGAGCACGAATATTTACAACACGATGGCCGCGTCCGCGTTTTGCCTCTTGCTGTACGATCCATTTTTTATCATGTCGGTCGGCTTTCAGCTTTCTTATTTGGCAGTGTTCGGCATCGTCTTTTTGCACGCACACTTGTATCGCTTATGGGAGCCCGAGTCACGATTTTGGGACGAGGTTTGGAAAGTCGTGAGCGTATCGGTTGCTGCCCAGATTTCGACGCTCTCTATTTCGTTGTACTACTTCCATCAGTTCCCCGTGTATTTTTTGCTTGCCAACATGCTTGTGATCCCTGTGTCGTTCGTCGTGCTCGTGGGGGGATTGGCGGTTCTCCCTGCGACACTGTTGCCGTGGGTTGCAGCGTGTGTTGGCCTCTTTGTGCATTGGGCTATTAAGTTTATGAATTTCTGCATTGTACAACTCGGCAACCTACCGGGCAGCGTCGTCACCGGAATCTACGTCGACGGGTGGCAGTCGATCGCGTTAAGCATAATCCTGTTGGGAATCATTCTCACGCTATTGCGCAAGGGAGCGTTTTGGGCACGCGTCGCATTTGTTGGGGCAATCTCCTTTGCGGCAATCGGGTGGCGATGGACGACGCTCTCTGCAGGGAAGGATCACCTCACAATTTACCATTCACCCGGTCAAACCCATATAGAGTTCATGTCCAAGGGATGGTATCAAGACTGGGTTGATTCCACGCAAGTAAAGAAGCGCGAGGTCGATCATTTTCACCGCATCCAGGCGGGGAGCGACAGGTATGTTGGCGCGATCGCGTCGTGGACTCAAACAGGTTGTTCACTGACCTATTGGAAGGGAATCGTGTTATTGGTCGTTCGCGAGCAGGAATACCGATTTCCTGAAGGCTTGAGGCCCGATCTAGTCGTTCTTGCCAACGGCGCTGCTTCATCCATTGCATCGGTAGTGGAACAGACGCATTGCAGTCGGGTCGTCATTGATAGCAGTAATTCTTTTTACATTGCGGATAAACTACTCGGTGGGAATTGGCCCGACTCTGTTCATGTCTTCTCGATTCCCCACCGTGGCGCTTTTCAAATGAAGAAGTAAGCCCATGACAACAGTTTTGTATCAAGTCGTCGACCGGGTGGCGTACATCACGTTAAACCGACCCGACAAAAGAAATGCTCTCAATGAAGAATTGATCTCGGATCTGTCTGCGGCCTTCGATCAAGCGTCGCGCGACACCCAGGTGGGTGTAATCGTGTTGAAAGGTCAGGGTGATGTGTTCTGTTCGGGAGCCGACTTGGCTTACTTGCAAAAGCTACAATCATTTTCGTTTGAGGAGAACCTCGCCGATTCCAAAAGGCTGAAAGATCTATTCGCAAAAGTTTACTCCCTCGAAAAGGTGGTGATTGCACAGGTCGAAGGTGCTGCCATCGCCGGTGGTTGTGGTCTGGCTACAATTTGCGATTTCGTATTTGCGGTTCCCGAAGCCAAGTTTGGGTACACGGAGGTAAAGATTGGTTTCATCCCCGCGATTGTGATGGTGTTCCTGATCCGGAAGATTGGCGACCAACGCGCGCGGCAGCTGCTCCTGTCGGGAAGCTTGATTTCCGCCGACGATGCTCTAGCGTTAGGTTTGGTCACGCGGATATTTACGAAGGCAACGATTGCGAAGGAGATTGAAGAATTTGCTTCGAAACTTGTCTCCTCCAATTCAGCGCAAGCGATGGCGACCACCAAGAAGATGCTTGCCAGCGTTTCCAGCATGCCTCTGGACGAAGCGCTTTCCTACGCTGCACGAATGAACGCCGAAGCCCGGGCATCAGACGACTGCCAAAAGGGGATAGCTGCTTTCCTGGAAAAGAGGCCGCTTACGTGGTGAGCCCCCCTCGCGATCTTTTATATTTGTAAAAAATACACTAAATCCAATATGGGCATTTCTTGGACGGGCGTTTACCCCGCTTTGTTGACACCTTTCACGAGCGACGACCAGCTCGATTTGATCATGTTCGAAAAGAACTTGAAAGCACAACTCGACGCGGGCGTTCATGGCATTATTCTAGGCGGAAGCCTTGGTGAAGCAAGTACACTTTCCCCGGACGAAAAAATCGAGTTGCTCAAGTTCGCACTTGAACGCGTCGCTGGCCGTGTGCCCATCGTGTTAAACATAGCCGAGGGAAGTACCCGCGAGGCAGTGAAAGCGGCGCGGGAAGCTGAAAAGGCCGGTGCGCAAGGATTGATGCTGCTGCCGCCGATGCGGTATAAGGCCGACGATCGCGAGACCGTTTCCTTCTTTAAGGCTGTAGCCGACTCGACTCCGTTGCCTATTATGATCTACAACAATCCCGTCGATTACAAGATCGAGGTCTCGCTAGATATGTTTGCCGAACTCTCTGACAAAAAGAATATCACAGCAGTAAAAGAGTCGACGCGGGATATTTCCAACGTATCGAGAATGATTACACGCTTTGGAACACGCTACAAGATTCTTTGCGGAGTAGACCCACTCGCGATGGAGGAACTACTGATGGGTGCGGATGGTTGGGTGGCGGGTTTGGTATGTGCCTTTCCAAAGGAGACGGTTGCGATCTATCAGCTCACAAAGGCGCGCAAGATCGACGAGGCCGCAAAAATCTATCGTTGGTTTCTTCCGTTGCTCGAACTCGACATCCATCCCAAATTGGTGCAATACATCAAGCTGGCAGCGCAAGAAGCAGGTATCGGCTCAGAGATCGTGAGGTCGCCAAGATTACCACTGATCGGCCACGAACGCGAGCGAGTATTGCAAGTGATTCGTGAGGGTATCCGTACACGGCCCGCGCTCGGGTAACGAAGGTCAAGATTTTTGTCAATTATAAACTATCAGAAATGGCATTTGCAGACGCAACAAAACAAGAAATCGAACAGGCGATGAGTGAGGCGCAAGCTGCGTTTCTCACCTACAAGAATTTCGATGGAAAGAGGAAGGGAGCATTCCTTCGTGCCATCGCTGATGAAATCGAGGCGTTGGGTGCAACACTCGTCACCACCGCGATGGAAGAAACAGCCTTGCCCGAAGCACGCATTGTGTCGGAGCGTGGCCGTACCACCGGTCATTGCAGGATGTTCGCTGCACTCGTCGAAGAAGGGTCATGGGTCGATGCAAGAATCGATACTGCTATTCCGGATCGAGCGCCCGCTCCAAAACCTGACATTCGAAAAATGTCGGTGCCCACAGGACCGATCGTTGTGTTTGGCGCTGCAAATTTCCCCTTGGCTTATTCGACTGCAGGTGGAGACACGGCCTCTGCGCTTGCAGCAGGATGCCCGGTGATTGTAAAAGCCCATCCTGCACATGCTCGAACTTCCACATTGGTCGCTGAAGCAATCCTGAAAGCTGCTGCCAAGACTGGTATGCCGAAAGGTGTGTTCCACCATCTTCATGGTGCCGCGTTCCAGGTGGGGCAATCGTTGGTCACCCATCCGTTTACAAAGGGCGTCGGCTTTACCGGATCGTTGGCCGGCGGCAAGGCGCTTTTCGACTTGGCAAACTCCCGCCCGGAACCTATTCCAGTGTTTGCCGAGATGAGCAGTATCAACCCTGTGATCTTGCTCCCGGAAACGCTCGCGCGCGACGCTGCGAAAACCGCTGAAAAACTTGCTGGCTCGATCACGTTGGGCGTGGGTCAGTTTTGTACCAATCCTGGTTTGATATTCGCCATCGAGGGCGAGTCATTGAATCGATTTGTGGAAGCACTGGGTGCGCAGATATCAGGCGTTGTTCCTGCCACGATGTTGCATCCTGGAATTGCCGATAATTATGCAAAACGACTTCACTCCGCCCTTGGCCAGAAAGGGGTAAAGGTCGAAGGACAAGCGACACAGCCGGGCACAAATCTTCAAGGTCGTGCGCTTGTGGCGTCGGTTGATGCGCGTGAATTTTTGAAGAACCCGAATTTGTCTGAAGAGGTATTCGGTCCGTTTTCGTTGATCGTTCGCTGTGAGAACGCCGCCGAACTACAAGCAGTTGTGAATGCTTCGCATGGTCAATTGACGGCAAGCGTGATCGGTGATGAATCCGAAATAGCGAAACACCCTGAACTCATGAATGTACTGATCGAGAAGGCAGGGCGACTCATTATCAACGGAGTTCCTACCGGCGTCGAAGTTTGCCCCTCCATGCAGCATGGCGGTCCTTTCCCTTCCACCACGGATGCGAGGTTCACTTCCGTGGGAACGGATGCGATCAAGCGGTTTGTCCGCCCCGTGGCGTTTCAATCATTTCCCGAGTCATTGTTGCCAGATGAATTGAAAACCTCAAATCCGAAAGGGATTTGGCGGTTGTGGAATGGTGAGTGGAAAAGATAGAAGCTGTGAAGAAGACATTTTTTTGTATTGATGCCCACACCTGTGGCAACCCTGTACGTGTTGTGGCAGGAGGTGGTCCCTTGCTGACCGGCGCGAACATGAGCGAAAAGCGTCAGCACTTTTTAAGAGAGTATGATTGGATCCGGAAAGGATTAATGTTCGAACCGAGAGGGCACGACATGATGAGTGGCAGTATTCTATATTCGCCGTCGGACCCTTCGAATGACATCGGTGTACTCTTCATTGAAACAAGCGGCTGTTTACCCATGTGTGGGCATGGAACCATTGGTACGGTAACCGTTGCCATCGAAGAAGGTTTGGTGATTCCCAAAACGCCGGGTGTGCTTTCGTTGGAAGTGCCCGCAGGAATTGTCAAGGTCGAGTACAAACAAGAAGGGAAGAAAGTCAAGTCTGTCAAGATTAAGAATGTGAAGGCTTACTTAGCAGCCGAGAACATTGTGGCTGAATGTCCGGACTTGGGGGAATTACAGATAGACGTCGCGTATGGAGGAAACTTCTACGCAATTGTCGACGTGCAAGAACGGTTTGCCGGTTTGGAAAACTTTAGTGCAGATCAGTTGATTTCGTGGAGTCGCGCGTTGCGGAAAGACATCAATAAGAGATATACGTTCGTGCATCCCGAGAATCCCACGATCCATTCGTGTACGCATATTCTGTGGACTGGTAAAGTGCTCGATCCTACTTCGACTGCGCGCAACGCGGTGTTCTATGGCGACAAGGCAATTGATCGATCGCCATGTGGGACGGGAACCTCGGCCCGGCTTGCACAATGGTATGCTAAAGGAAAATTGAAGAAGGGTCAGGACTTTGTCCATGAGAGCATCATTGGATCAAAGTTTGTGGGGAGGATTGAGGAGGAAACTTCGTTAGATGGGAAGGCCGCGATCATTCCGAGTGTGGAAGGATGGGCGCGCGTGTATGGTTACAATACCATTACCATTGACCCGGAAGATGATCCTTATGCATACGGGTTCCAAGTAATTTGATTTCACCTAATTTTTCATCGTGGCGAAAACAATCGGTATCATCGGCGCGGGCATCGTGGGCCTCAGCACGGCTTACTACTTGTCGCGTGCAGGTTGCCATGTGACCATTATCGACAAAGGCGAGTTGGCGGATGGTTGTTCGTTTGGGAACGCAGGTATGATTGTCCCGAGTCACTTCGTTCCGTTGGCAGCACCCGGAATGATTTCAAAAGGGATTCGATGGATGTTTAACTCCAAGAGTCCATTTTATGTGAAGCCTCGCTTGAGTACAGACTTACTTCGTTGGGGTTACTTGTTCTATCGACACAGCACACGAGATCATATTGAAAAGTCGGCTCCTGCGCTTCGGGATATCAGTCTCCTGAGTAAATCCCTATATGGTGAATGGAAGCGCAACTTGCCTTTCAATTTCGGCTATCATGAAAATGGCTTGGTAATGATGTATCAGACCGAAGCAGCCGAGCACGAAGAGGGCGAGACAGCTATCGAGGCCAATAAACTGGGCATTGAAGCGCGGGTGTTGAAAGCCGATGAAGTACAAGCGCTCGAGCCCGACGTGAAAGTGAACGTGCGCGGTGGCGTCTTTTTTCCAGGTGATGCGCACATGACACCTCACGTGATGGTGCGCGAACTGATCACCTACCTTCGACAGCAAGGTGTAAGGATTGTTACTTCGTCCGAAATCGATTCGGTCGACATTTCAAATGGCAGAGTGTGTTCGGTTCGCTCGGGTAGCCAAGTCTTTACTTTCGATGAGTATGTGTTGGCGACCGGCTCTTGGTCGGGGTTGATGGCTTCAAAGCTCAATCTCAGACTCCCGATGCAGGCAGGTAAAGGCTATAGCTTTTTAGTGGAGCAAGTGGAGAAAAACATTCGAGTGCCTTCCATCTTACTGGAGGCGCGCGTGGCGGTGACGCCGATGGGTGACTCAGTTCGTTTTGGTGGTACGATGGAAATAGGAGGGATCAATCACGAGATTAATTCGAACAGGGTAAAAGGTATTGTCGAGGCTATTCCAAAGTATTATCCCGAATGGAAGTTCGGTTATCCTAAGAATGTGTGGCATGGCTTAAGACCTTGTTCACCAGATGGGTTGCCGTATATCGGGCGACTTCAAAGTTTGCCCAATGTGGTGGTGGCGACTGGTCATTCGATGATGGGCATGAGTTTGGGACCGGCTACAGGCAAGTTGGTTTCCGATTTGATACAAGGGAGGACACTTGATATGAGTGTGCAAGCATTTGACCCCGAAAGATTCGGCTAGGGTCGGTCAGGTGTTGCAAAAAAAAAGAGGGTGTCTTTTTGGGACACCCTCTTTCACGGTAACCGATGTATAAAAGATCTTACTGATTAATCCTCGTTACGGTTAAAGCCACCCTTACGGAATCCACCGCCGTTGCTGCGGAAATTGTTCGGGCGATCTTCGCGGGGGCGAGCTTCGTTAACTACCAAGTTCTTACCAAGGAATTCAAAGCCATTGAGGCTGTTGATGGCGTTGCGTGCTGAACTGTCATCGGGCATTTCGATAAATCCGAATCCGCGGCTGCGCTGCGTAACCTTATCCATGATGATTTTTGCGGAATGTACTTCCCCATACTCTGCAAAGAGTTGTTTCAATTGGTCCTCTGAAGCCTTCCAGGGGATGTTGGCTACATAAATGTTCATTTGGTTTTGTGAAATTAAGTGATAAATGATTGCTAACGGGATAACTAAACTGGATGGACGAAATGCCGCAGGAAAATTATTCTATTAACAAGTGACAAAGATAGTTTTTTTTTATAAACGTTCTTACTCCTAATATCTTGCCTTTTTGGCTCAAATTCAATGTTTCTACCCCCAATAGTTTCGTCCTGCATTGATAATTAAGCTCTTTGGGTCGAAATATTAGAATTATACCTCCATCGATCAGGTTTTTACCCCGAAAGGTTACGATCATGAGGCCGCAGGGGGTGTAGGCGTATTGTTGTTTGTTGCAACAGGCGTCTCCTCCTTCTTCTTTCCGGTGAACCACCGATACACAGCAGCACCACCGGCACCTAGAGCCAGAAGGATAAGTTTGATGTTTTTGAGCAGGAGCGCCAAAATACCGGCTTTCGCGAGAAGCTTGCCGGCAACCAATCCGCCAATCGTCCAGGCCGCCACTTCGTCGATGTCTGGATCGAAGTCGGCATATTTCAACCCATCGTTGAAGCTGAAGGAACCATGGACTTTATCGATGTTCGACTGGACTTTTGGAAGTTGATCAATCGATGAGACTGCATTCATCACCAATACACCCTTCCGACCGAGAATCCGAACATTGTAGTTTAGGGTGTGCGTGGAGTCACCATTGAATGAGTATTCCTTTGCCCAGTGTAAGGTTTTCTTGTCTGAATCATAATATGGTTTTGACGCCCACTTAATCAACTCGATTGTTCCGAAGCCGCCTTTCTCGCGATTCTCGCTTTCTTTCTTGGTGTCTTCTATCATTGTTTTCAGCAGGTCATCGTAGTCGATGTCGTCTGCATCGTCGTCTTCGACGTAGCCCATAGGATCATACTCGATGATGAAGACATAGCTGTCTGTAGAAAAAACACCCGAAGCTTCGGGCATCAGCATCCCGAGGCATTCGCCGTCAGGGTTGCCCCATAATTCTGTGAGGATGTACTTAGATTGTTCGGCGTCAACGTACTTGTAACCGGCTGGAACCTCGATGACGCCGATGCTGTCAAAAGAGATCTTTCCGGTTTGATAGGTGATGCTGGACTCAATCTGGTCGATGAAGATTTGAGTCGAATCTACTTCTTGACCGAAGCAGAAGAAGCCTGACAGCACAAAGCATGCTGCCGCGATGAGTTTTTTCATAGGGGTTAGAGCTAGGTGTAACGCTTAAATATAAAAGAAAACCTGATCTACCCCCTTTATTTACGCAGTGCTAGTAAGCGCGGTCGATCGTTCCGGTACCGTAAGCCTTTTTTGACACTGTTTTCGTATTTCCCTTGTGCTTCACGGCACCCGATCCAAGCACGGACGCCTCCAACGAGTTGGTTACCGTCAGCTCGGCTACGCCAGAACCAGACACGCGGATCTTCGCACTTTCAAGTTCAAGGTTGTAAGCATTCAAATTTCCACTGCCACTCATGTTGATCTCGTTGTACGACGCGTAGCCCTTCAAGGTGATATTCCCTGCTCCACTGATTTCCGTTTTGATCGTCTTCCCCTTAATGTCAAGGTCCATCGAGCCACTTCCTGATACCCCGAGTGTGAGGTTGTCGGAAGCGATGGAATTTTCGGAAACAATCTTACCCCCTCCGTTCACCTGCAGTTCATTGACATTCTTCAAGCTGACGTACACCTTCATAGTGGGGTTCAACTTGATGTCATCAATCTTTGCCCAAATGCTCTTATTCGGGTTTTCGGGTTTGCGTTCAACATTGATTAACAAAATGCCATTTTCCACTTTGATTTCAGTGAGGGAGTAGATGTCGGTCAACGCTTCGACGCTTACTTCCTGCTTGTTGGTCTGCTTCAAATAGACAGTGTAGTTGGAGTTCACATACACGCTTTGGAATTCGGCCAGTTCCAGAGTTTTCTTGGTGGTTTGCGCAAAAGCTAACGATGCCACCGACAATAAAACCAGGGTAAAAACAACCAGCACGAAGAGGAAATTAATCTTTCTCATTGGCTTGATAGGGTTAAAAAATTTGACTTAAGGGGTTTCAACAAATCTAAGGTGCAAAACCCCAATAAATCAAGGGCTTATGAATCGATATTACGTCGATTTTGGCGGTAAATGGTACATGGTTTAAGCGCTGATTTCGAGGTAACCAACGACTACCGATTCCTGCGGAAGATTGTCCGGTAAATCACCATGAAAAGTATGATACCGACGATCATGGTGATCATCATTCCAGGCGTAATAAGGTCGACGGCGTGCATCGCGCAAAGGTAGGATTCGGCCGCTAAGTGTGAAAAATTGGGCTTGAGAACCTCAAAATATCGATCATTTGCTTAAGGTAGCCGCCCTTTCTTGAGAAGACACGCGCACCCACCAATGTCGCATACGGATGCCGCAGGCATGACAACGTCAAGTCTAGAATCTCACCAGCACCTGCCCCTTCACGTCGTGCCGTTGGTTTCCCTCGATGCGATCTCCACCGGAACCGATCGCTTCGTCGCGCCACATAGTTGTCGTCGAGACCTTCAAACTTACATCAAGCCACGGAAGTGGCTTCCATCGAATCAAGCCGTAGGAGCGGATTCCCACCCCATGATAGGCCGGAAAAGCGAATGCCATGGGCAGGTCCTTCTCGTTCATATAGACCCGGGTATCGAAGTCGTCTGTGTCGAAGAGTGCGACCCGGGTAGCGAGGTCGATCACTGACCCGTCGCGCCCCAAGTCGCAGGCGAGTCCAAAGCCCTTACTCCGCGCCGTTGTGATGAGCTGGTTATACTGCGCTCGGAGTTTCACCCATATCGGACCCCCTCGAATCGAGGCGTTAATAATCCAGTTGTAGCGGCGCGTGTTCCCAACTTGGTGCACCGGGAGTTCCGACCCAGATGCATTTCGAGCCTTCTCTTCAAATCGAAATTGAATGTAAAAGTCGATGTCGCGTGAAAGCTTGTAGTTCATTCGAACCAGTGCCTCGGCGCCAGCAGACGGTCGGTATACTCGATACTTCAGCCATGGAAAGAAAAAGAAGTCGGTGAAAGCGGTGTATGAAACCCGTCGTGAAATCGCCTGTTTCCAACCCCAATAAATTCCATGCTCGCTGCGGGGTGCAGTATTTTCAGAAATAGCGTTGGTGTAGAAACTCCAAAAATCTCGACTGAACGATCGCAGCAAAACCGACACGTCCACCTTCCGCGTGATCGAGTTCAACGCACCGACTATCCATCCCCACCCGTGACCGAGCGTGTACGTCCACTCGCCGAAGAAACTCCACGGATCTACGGCGGCGTTGAAGTAGGCACCCACGTTGGTGTTGGTATTGCCTGTGAACTCGAAGCCATTATATGGGGTGGGTCGTTTCCGCACTTGGCTGTTGAAACCAGTTTGATGTACGACTAGCCCGATTTCCGACGTCGGTCCTTTGTATTCGAGGACCCCAGCGAGGTTTGTTTCAACGAGGCTGTTTCGGTTCCGTAGCTCGTTGGAAGTCCGATGTTTGCCGGTCAGGAGGATTGTCGAGGTGCTGAGTTCACTCGAGTCGGCCCCACTCGCATCTCGAGGGAAGTAAGATGCCAGCACATGGGCGACAAGTCGTTTGTGTAACCGTGTCGATGCTGCCATACCGCGAAAGAATCCGAATTCGTTCGCAGATGCATAAGGACTGAAACCCGAACTAATCCTTCGCATGGTGGTGATCGTCTCAGAACCTTTGCCCACGCCGAAACCTCCACCGAGCGTGAGGCCTTGACCGAATTGAGCAGTAAAATCGCCCACAATCACGTTTGAGAATGGTCCGACCTGATTCAACTGGAGATATCCAGAATAGAAATCAAAACCGCGAAATCCCTTTTCCCAACGGAAGGGTTCCCCAGCATCTTTTTCCGCTGTCAGGCCGATGCTCAATTCACCTGGGGCCGACCATTTTAATCTTGAATAGACGCGACCGGTCGATCCTTGGTACCTGCTGTTCGGATCGGGATGAACATAACCGCGCTGGGTTTGCAGCGTCGTTTCGAATCGAGTGAATGCGTAACCTGCCGTTCGCGTCACGAGGCCTTTGAGGCGACTTGCTGGTGGAGATTTGACCACCACGAAAGGCAGGAGGGCGTCGATTGTTTCTTGATCAAAGAGCGGAACTACCTGTAGTTCATGAACATCGATGAGATGCCCGTTTCGCTGGATGTAAGAAAGCAGGCTGTCGATTTGGGAGGATTGTAAAACGCCGGTTTGCTTTAACCTTTCTCTTGAGGTCGAGTTGATGTTGATAGGTTCACCTATTTGTTGCCAGATTTGTTCGAGCACATCCTCATAGTTTGCATCAAGCTCTTCTGGTGGCACGAAACGATCGAGGAGATTGTCTTGTGCGCGGTCGTGCTTGACGGGTTGCTGCGCGAAGGTCCAAATGCAACTGAGGGTAGCAAGAATCGGAAGGGCAAGTGCTTTCATTTGGGCGAGCGTTTTTCAATTTGCCACGTGATTCCCAACTGCTGTGCGAACCCAAGGAAGTAGTTGAACCGCAAGGCGTAGTCGAAGTGTAATTGCCACGCGATCAACCCGAGTCCGGCGAACGCGGTGTTGGGTTGGAGTTGATACCCAGTGCGAAGGAATACCTTTTGGCGGACACCGTACTCAGCGCCGGCCCTGAGCGACGGATTGTATTGGGTTTCTTTGACAATCTCCGCGCTCAGTGTGCAGTCTTTAGTTGCCTCAAACAACACACCGACCGCCAACCGCACTGGCAATGGATGGCCGCGTTCCCAATGGGGTAGATTGACGTTTTGTGCAGCGGCACACAAGGTGACTTGGTCGGAAACCTTCGAGCGACTTCCAAAGGAAAGCCCGAGCACGCGCCGTGGCCTCTCACCTTCGATTCGCAACTCGAACCAATCGCCACGAATACCAATCGAATGAATGCCTATCAAATGACTTAGACCAGTCGATACGGCGCTTTCACGGTAAATATCATCACCCAGAGATGCAATGGCGACACCATATCGAAACGATCCTAGTTTTGCGGCGATTAACGCAGCACTCTGAATCAAACCTCCATCATTCAATTTTTGATTGGAGAACCCCACGTTCGCATGAGAAATACTGGTGAGTCCTGCTGGATTTCGCCACAGGGACCATGTGCCAGCGGCAGTCGCTACGTTCCCCATGGCCTCGTGACGCGCCCCGACACCCGTGACCACAGATTGGCTGGCGGCGGCAATGGGATAGCCTGCCATTAGAATTGAAAAAAGAAGAATCTTCGAGTACATTGTTGTGCGTTGAACCGAATGCAAAGCACGTCAATGATTAAAGCGTTTCTCTCGAAAGTCCCTAGAGTGAAAATCCTTTGTCTGGTTTTCTGGTTGGCAAGTACCGTTGTTGTAGGGCAAGAACGATACTCAAATGGCCAGTTAAAAGCCACTGGTGAATTGAAAAACGGAGTGAAAGTGGGGAAGTGGGTGTATTTCTATGAGACAGGAAAACCTAGCGCTGTTGAGAACTTCCAGAACGGATTGTTGCACGGAGTGGTGGAATATTATTATCCCGAGGGCAACCTGCAGGGTATTGAAACATGGGCGAACGGGATGATGGAGGATTCGGCCTCGTATTACCATCGGAATGGAAAACTTGAAAAGAAGGGTTTATATCAAAATGGTCAGTATGCAGGTGAATGGATGCACTACTTCGAGGATGGGTCAGTGAGTCGCACGGTGCAATACTTGAACGGTGTGCCTCACGGTCGCATCCTGGTATACAACGAAAATGGAACTTTATCTCAAGAAGGGAATTACCAGTTTGGGAAAGAGCATGGAGAATGGAAATTCTATTCTCCGGAAGGCACGCTCGCTTTCACAGGTGCATACCGCGAGGGCAAGGAAGTTGGCGTATGGTATTCTTACAAGAATGGGAAGGCGAAGGTGTACAAGAAGTACAAGTAAGTTCTAGAATTCCTTCTTTACGTGGAAGAAGAAGCCGTGGGTTCCTTCGCGGGTAAACGTATATTCAAATCTAAATACGTTGTCGTACATCGTCACCAAGTCAATTCCTAATCCTCCGCCCATCAGCATTCGATTCGACAGGCGTGTGTTGATGTTGAGCTCCTCGTAGCGATTGTAGTTGGTTACGTATCCGAAGTCAAAGTATGCTTTTAGATAGAGCGCTACCGGAAAGTAGCTGAACTGTTCGATGGGCATATCATCGATTTGCCAGGCCCGAGAAAAGATTCTTTTTTTCAAGGTAGCCTTATTGATGAAGAACTGTGGGCCTTCAATCACATATACTTCGTATCCCCGTAGAATTTGCCGCCGGTAGCCGAGCGCTCCGTACATGGAGTACGGTTGGGTGGTAGGCGTACTTACGTAAGCGGAAGTGAAGTTCGAAAAGTAGAACGCTTTCCCTAGGTCAGAGTGTTGCGCGTAGGTCGCGTTCGCTTCGAGCATGTTCACATCCTGTCCGAAGCCGAGGCCCGTTTTGGAAATATAGCCCGTGAATTGATAACCCTTGAGCGGGTACGCGACCACATCTCGATGTTCGGAATTGAATGAATACGAGATCGATGTCCAGCGCTGGTTGAGTGCACCATTTTTAAAGAAATTCGGGTTAAGGATCGCGATCGTATCCGCGATCGTCGTGTTTTGATACTCCAACGATAGCGAGTGTGTTTCGTAAAACGATTTTCTGAAGTTGTAGGTGACGGATGTTCCGAATTGCGTCTTTAGCGTGTTGCGCCCTTCGAGATACTCGAGTTTGTGATCTTTTGTAAAGAAGGCAAGGTTCTTCGGTTCGTCGTAGCTAAAGTCGAAGACGAGCCCATGTTTCTGACTCTTCCCGATGTTCGGGATGCTGTAAGTAAGCAAGAATTTCCGGACGTATCCGAATTGAGCGGTAAGTCGAACCTTTTCATTCCGTCCCCGAAAGTTGGTTTGGTAAAGGCGCATGCCGTAATTCACGCGTCGCCAACTGTGCCCATAGTTTTGCCACCATTCATTAAAGTTTCGATCTGAGAGTTCAAAAATCGGAGAGGGAAAGGTGTACCATCGTTCTGATACTTCGACGATGATATCGAACCGGTAATCATCGAACGGGATTCGACGGACGACGACGGTATTGAACAGTCGCAAGTTGTAGATCTTGGCGCGATCTCGCACGAGCTGGTCGTCGACGCGACGACTTGAGACCGTGTCGCCGGGCTTGAAGCTTAATTCACGGAGTATGATCCGATCGCGGGTGATTTTGTTGCCCAGGATAATAACGCGATTGACCTCTAAAATCCGATGTTGTACGGTGTCGGGTACCGCGCCCGCCGATACGGGTTGCTCCTGCGCTGGAAAAAGACTACTGAAAAGGACGACGAACGCAAGCATGTCTCAATGGGCAACCTACGAGATAGTCAAATGCCCCCAGGTTTCAAAGGCACCGCCATTTCCCCGCCTTTAGATCTGCGTTTTGAATTTTCCTTGTATCGCTCTCACCAAAATGATTATCCCTACAATGATCAGTGGGACACTCAAGATTTGACCCATAAAAAGCGGGAGGGAATTTTCAAAGTTGACTTGCGGCTCTTTGATAAACTCGTACGCGAAACGAAGCGACCAGAGAACGATCATGAATACTCCGAAGATCACACCTGGCTTGTTCGCCGCGACTCCCTTGAACCACATCCACATTAAGATGATGAAGAATATGAAGCACGAAATGGACTCATAAAGTTGCGACGGGTGAATCGCAATACCCATCGTTTTGATTCGCGCGGCTAGCACCCCGTCCGATTCCTTCACGAGCTGATAGTCGAGCACTTGATCATACGGTTCATCCACGAATTTGCGCTGCCGATGGAGCTCGTTTTGAATCGATTGATCGGTGAGCAAAGTGTTGGCCGCCATTTCGGTTGTACCAGGCTCGAAGATCAAGTAAATGAAAATTGGTTTCCTCCCGTTTTCGCCGTCAGGTCGGGATGGGTCCTTGCGTACTTCTATACTTTGAATTCGATTGTTTGGAACTTGTTTGATCCCTTCCACTACATCGTTCATGAAGACAACTCCAAAAGGACCATCGGTCGGTTTTCCGATAATCTCAGAGTTAAAGAAATTGCCCATTCTAATTAGCGCGCCGGTTAGCGTCACCAAGATCACAATCCGATCGAGCGTCTCAATGTAGCTCTGCCCAGGTTTAATCCTCTTGATAAAGTTGAAACCGTTCTTGATACGGCTTCGAATGGCGGCATTGCTATCCGGTTCTGCGACCGGCGCAGTGTATTGTTTGCCCGAGGCCTTTGCTTTCGCTTCTGCTTCTTTCCTTTCTTCTTTTTCTTTCTCTACAGATTTCCCTGAGAAAGTGATGTAGTAATTCGAGTAGAGCCAGAGAGCGAATAGAATCCCGAACGCCGCCCCATGGCTCGCAAGGCCCTGAAGTCCTGTGAACTTAAACTCCGGCGTGAATTGGAATGGCAGTAACACACCAAGCGGATCTTGAGTAAACAATTCGGGTTGGTAGAAGATGATGTGTCCCAACCGGGCTCCCAGGATTGTTGCGATGACCATGTAAATGGTGAGCGTGTCGACATCCAATGCCGGCTTCCCTTCCCGTTTAAACATGTAGAAGAGAATCTGCTGACTCAGTAGGAATCCCAGCGCAAAAAGAAGCCCATACCAACGGAGTGAAAACCAGCCCCACGAAACGATCTCTGGGTCAACATTCCAAATCAAGTAACTCAACATCATATCTACGTATTTTTCAGCTTGGAAGGGGGCAAAGATAACAATTGGTCAACATCAAGGGACGGCGATTCTGTCCAGTTCCGCTAGTTCTTCGCGGAACCCCCCCGACAAAATTGGAAACCGAAGCCAACTACGTGGGTCCACATTTAAGTCGTCGATGTGGAATGAGGGGGCCAAACGTTCGCGTTTCCATTGATTGATGGACCAGAGTCTGAAAAATTTCTTCACATACTCTTTCAGTAGAACTGGATCGTGGCGTTGCGCGAGAATTTTATACACCTCCACCGGGGGTTTCCGATACAGGAATGCGAGTTTCTCGATGTCAACCAGGATGGGGTAGGGCATCAGGTCTTTTTCGTCGGTCTGCGCACGTTCGAGCGGTCGTAGCTCGGCCGTGGGTTGTAAGTTGTTTACATAACTCAGGCCCGTATAACCCAAGTGTGATTCGGCCCACTTGAGCCAGCTCATGATAAAAGGTTTGTCGACGCCTGCGATCGGGGCTAGACTCCCACTGGTGTCACCGTCCATCGTAGCGTATCCCACATCACCTTCGCTTCGGTTGGACGTGGTCAATAGAATGCTCTGTTTAATGTTTGCGACCATCCAGATGATGGGCGACCGTGCACGCGCCTGAATGTTCTGCATGGCGACGTCGTCGGTTTCCCACGCCAGTTTGCGCCCGAGTGCTGATTCTACTTTCGACGTATAGCTGTTCACTTCTTCATCGATGGTCCATTGATAGAACACCGCGCCGATCGAATGGGCCAATTCGCGTGCGGCTTCTAGTGTTTGGTTCGAAGAGTTTTTGGTGCCTTGGTAGGCGCATGTGAGAATCTTACCGACAGCCTCTTTTTCGCTGGTGGGCACTTCGATGCCGAGCCGTTCCGAGAAAGAACTCCAACCCAATTCGCGTGCCCCACGTCGAACCATCTCCGACACGAGTACGGCGCAGCAAGAAGAATCGGCGCCACCGCTTAGGCTTAGCGCATACCCACGCGACTTACTTTTTCGGAGGTAATCGAACAATGCCAGCGCTTCGGCTTGGGCAAACTCCTCGCTTCGATCCGTGATGTCATGATTCGGGAGCACCTGCGATGCGTCCGGTTGGTCGAAGTCGATCTCGCAAGTGGAAAGTTGGTAGGGTTGAAAAGAAAGACGCCGATGCACACCTAGAAGTTTGCCTTTTTGTGCAAACAAGATATCGCCGTCGTAGATCATACGCCCCGCCTCGTTTCCGAGCACGTTCACATAAACATAGGCACACTTGAAATTGCGAGAGCTGTCGGTCACCAATGCTTCTCGCGATTTACTTTTTCCGAGTGCGAAGTGACTTGCGCTGGGATTCAATATGAGGTCGACGCCACGCTGGCACAGTATTTCTCCGGGTCGTACTCGGCGCCAGGCATCTTCGCAAATTTCGAATCCGAATCGAATGCCATGCACGTCGTACACCAGGTCGCCAACTGAAATATCTTTCCCTTGCCGGTGGATGACCGTCACTTCATTTGCTGGCCAGGGCTCGAACCAACGTGGCTCATAATGTACCCCGTCGAGTGCCAAGTTTTGCTTGAGGGTAATTCCGAGGATTTTTTGGTCGTGAACCACACAGGCGCCATTCCAAGTCTTTCCGGAAAAATGGACGGGCATTCCGATGCAGGCAACGATCCCGTGTGTGTGAGGAACAATCTTTTCTAACTCTTGCCATGCCCTGTCGCTGAGCCATTCGGACAAGTGGAGGTCTTCGCACCCGTAACCGGTGATGCACAACTCTTGCAGGCAAACGATGGCGGCCTTTCGTTGGCGCGCTTCCGCGATGGCTGCGATAATTCGCGTGGTGTTGCCAGCCCAGTCGAGGGGTGTCTGGTTGAGGCTGGCTCCTGCAATGGTTAACTTCCGATTCACGTAGTTGAAGGCTTGTGGATTAAACCCTTCGAAGCGCTCGAAGGTTCATCAAGCAATCTCAAGCATGTCACAAGTTTTTTGGGCGGCATCCTGTTCGGCTTTCTTCTTGGTGAATCCAAAACCGAGACCGTACGGTTGCTCTCCGATAAAAACTTGGGCGGAAAACTCGCGACCGTTGCGGGCTTTCTTCACGTTTAAAATTTCAAACTTGATTTCTTTGTTGTTGCGCTGGGCCCATTCGATGATCCGGCTCTTGTGATTTCCATTCGATTGGATTACGAGGTCCAGATCGAAATGCGGTTGGATGAGCTTGTCGATCACGAACTTTTTGCAGCGCAGGTAACCTTTGTCCAGGTACACGGCGCCAACCAGTGCTTCGAGTGTGTTGCCGAGTATGACTTGTTGCAACTGGGAGTTCTTGTTGTCGAACTGCACGATGCTGCCAATGCCAATTTTGCGTGCAAGTGCGTTGAGCGACTCGCGGTTTACAATGCGGCTGCGGATCTCAGTTAAGAATCCTTCGTCTTTGAAAGGATATTTCTTGAAAAGGTAATCGGCGACCGCCGCCCCGAGAATGGCGTCGCCTAGGTATTCCAGACGTTCGTTCGATTCGCGAAAGCCGTCTTTTTCTTTTGCGCGCGAGCTATGTATCGTGGCCAATTGATAAAGCGCAATGTTGGAAGGTGTGAACCCACCGATTGTCTTAATCGCGTTTACCAGTTTTTCTTTTTCCTTTTTAGAAGCTTGGCTCGATCGTCTTAACAGGCTCCACACACGTTCACTCAGCTTTCTTTAAAATAATAGAGAAGTTGTGACCTCCGAAACCGAAGGTATTGCTCAAGGCGATGCGCACATCGCGTTTCTTTGCTGTGTTAAAAGTGAGGTCCAGACGAGGGTCCAGTTCTGGATCGTCGGTGAAGTGATTGATGGTAGGAGGGATCACGCCTTGGTTGATTGCCATCAACGAAGCGATGGCCTCGATGGCGCCGGCGGCTCCCAGCAAGTGCCCTGTCATGCTCTTCGTCGAGCTGATGCTCACCTTGTAGGCGTGGTCGCCGAATACTTTTTGAATGGCGCGGATTTCTCCGACATCACCGAGCGGTGTGGAAGTGCCGTGCGTGTTAATATAGTCGACTTCGCTTGGCGCGATGCCGGCTTCGGCGAGTGCTTGCTCCATCACTTTCGTGATGCCCAATCCTTCCGGGTGTGGGGCCGTGATGTGGTAGGCGTCGGAGGTCATTCCACCACCGATAATTTCGCCATAGATTTTCGCGCCACGTTTTTTCGCGAATTCGTACTCTTCTAGGATCAGTCCGCCGGCCCCTTCGCCCAATACGAAACCATCACGGTCCTTATCGTAAGGGCGTGAAGCTGTTTCGGGAGAGTCGTTGCGCTCGGAGAGGGCCTTGAGTGCGTTAAAACCACCGACGCCTGCGATGCAGATCGCCGCTTCAGACCCACCCGACACGATGGCGTCGGCTTTTCCGAGTTTAATGTAAGTGTAGGCGTCGTACAGCGCGTTGGTCGACGATGCACACGCGGATACCGTCGCATAGTTAGGGCCGCGAAAACCGTACTTAATAGAGATATGACCCGCACTTAGGTCGGCGATCATCTTCGGAATGAAGAAAGGATTGAAGCGCGGGGTTCCATCGCCCGCGGCGAAGGCCCTCACTTCCTCTTGAAAGGTTAGCAACCCCCCAATTCCGGAGCCCCAGATGACGCCAACGCGGTCGGGGTTAAGCTCGGAAAGGGGAAGGTTTGCATCCTTGATCGCTTCGTCTGCCACGACCATCGCATATTGGGTAAACGGGTCGAGTTTGCGGGCTTCTTTCCGGTCCATGAAGTTGGACGGGTCGAATCCCTTCAATTCGCAGGCGAACTTTGTTTTAAATAGAGTAGTATCAAACTTCGTGATTGGCACGGCACCACTTTGGCCATTTTTTAGGCCTTCCCAGTAGGCTTGGACGGTATTGCCAATCGGTGTAAGCGCACCTAAACCGGTGATCACTACTCTTTTGAAGGTCATAAATAGGGTTTAGTGGCGAGCCGCCAATTATTTCTTCGCGTGTTCCTCGAGGTAAGAAATCGCTTGACCTACGGTAGCAATGTTTTCCGCCTGATCGTCCGGAATGGAGATGTTGAATTCTTTTTCGAATTCCATGATCAGCTCCACAGTATCGAGCGAATCAGCACCGAGGTCGTTTGTGAAACTTGCCTCAGGGGTCACTTCAGATTCTTCCACGCCCAATTTGTCGATGATGATCTGCTTTACTTTTTGTGCGATTTCAGACATGTTATTTAAGGTTTAGAGATTTAAAAAACAGTGCAAATAAAGAGATTTAGTGCAATATTGTCAAACTTTTTAAGGCGACGGGAAACTCGTGTTAAACGCATGAAAAAGAGGCGGTTAGAAGTTGAGTTTGCGTACGATTTTGACCTGATGGGCTTCGCTTCCTCGGCGCGGGGTTATAAGCTCGCTTGGGAACTGAACAGGGCGTTGGGTATTAAGCTGGTCAAACAAGACGACCTGAAAATGTCGACCCGTGAGGGGGAATTCTTCTTCACTCGCTACGAACACCAGTCCGCTCTGAACACCGTGAAACTGTTTCGCAATCGCTCCAACGATGGCGACACACGCTCCACGTTCCTCGTTCCAGAACACCCACACCTTGACTATATTCTATATTCTCACGGCGACGAAGACATGGACAGCAAACGATTGCAGGAAGTCTTGCGCAATATTCCTTCCATAGAATTGGTTGCTTTTTTACCTTTGGCCGCTCTCAAATCGAAAGACAATTTCATTTTTTAATGTGTAGCTGATACACATCGTCCTGGAACCTGAAACCCCCTTATGGAAAAGACTATTTACAACAAAACGAAGATTGTTGCGACCGTTGGCCCCGCATCGAACAACAAGGAAATGCTGCTGGCCCTCGCCCGGGAAGGGGTCGACGTATTCCGGTTGAATTTCTCGCACGGATCGTACGACGACCATCAAAAGGTCGTCAACTTCGTTCGCGAAATCAATGCCGAACACGGTTTTCAAATTGCCTTACTCCAAGACCTTCAAGGTCCCAAGATCCGAGTCAATGAAGTGGAAGACGGTACACAAATCGTCCGTGGTCAAGAACTCATCATTACCACCAAGCAACTGAAAGGCA
The DNA here is from genome assembly GCA_044226945.1 of Cyclobacteriaceae bacterium. GTDB lineage: Bacteria > Bacteroidota > Bacteroidia > Cytophagales > Cyclobacteriaceae > ELB16-189. The sequence continues at coordinate 88,647 of JBGAGB010000017.1, forward strand.
ATGCATCGATCGTGAGCACCTCATACGAGGGACTCCCGAAAGACGTGAAAGCAGGCGACATGATCTTGATCGACGATGGAAAGATCGAGCTGAAGGTGAAAGAAGTTCGTGGAACCGAGGTGGTGAGCGAAGTAATCCACGGCGGGTATCTCAAATCACGCAAGGGGATCAACCTGCCGTTCTCGAAAGTCTCTGCTCCATCCCTCACCGAGAAAGATGCGCAAGACCTGGAATTCGGTCTGAAGAACAAAGTGGAGTGGGTGGCGCTTTCGTTTGTAAGGAAAGCCAAAGACATCGAGTACCTCCGAAGTATCATCGATAAGAATCAATCTAACACACGCATCGTAGCAAAGATCGAGAAGCCCGAGGCACTCGAGAACATCGACGCCATCGTGCAAGCAACAGATGCCTTGATGGTAGCTCGCGGCGACCTTGGTGTCGAAATCCTGATGGAAGAAGTTCCGATGGTGCAAAAAATGCTCGTCGAGAAGTGTAATAAGTATGGTAAGCCGGTGATCGTCGCCACTCAAATGATGGAGAGCATGATCGAAAACCCGCGCCCGACGCGCGCCGAAACCAACGACGTCGCCAATGCGATTATCGATGGTGCCGACGCGGTGATGCTCTCGGCGGAAACTGCCGCCGGTAAGTATCCGCTCGAAGTAATCCGAAGTATGGTCCGCACGATCAGCTCGGTAGAACGTCAAGCTCATATCTTCTACAAATTCAAAGACGTCGATCGCGATAGCCCGATCTTTATCCACGACAGCATCATTCTCGCCGCGTGTAAGTTGGCGAAGGACGTAGGTGCGAAAGCAATCGTAAGCATGACCAACTCGGGTTATGCTGCCTTCAAGAGCTCGTCGCATCGCCCCAACTGCAACATCTTCGTGTTCACAGGGAACAAGTCCATCATCAACACGATGAACTTGGTGTGGGCAACGCGCTCTTATTATTATGAGAAGCAGGAGAGCACCGACGCAACGATCGCAGATGTGGCGATGATCCTGAAACGCGATGGTCATGTGAAAACAGGCGATATCTTCATCAGTTTGGCGAGTATGCCCATTCAAGAACGCAACCGCACAAATATGTTGAAGGTGAACGTGGTATCGTAACGCACGTTCTTTCCTTCTCTCGTTTTTCGTTTTTTCGCCCAAGACTTTCGGCTCACGCGGTCACGTACTAACGCCCTAACGACCTAACGATTTAACGACCTAACGCCCTAACGATCTAACGCGGTTCGACCAGCAACACATCTTCCCTTTCCACGACAACTTTGCCCGGAGGATCGCCTTTCCGTTTGCGAACGAATTTTTTCGGGGTCACGATCACCGCACAAAGGGTCTCCGTTTTTCGCTTGGAATGGGCGGCCGCCAACGATGCTGCGTACTCCACCACGTCTTTAGGAAACGACTTCCCAGACTGGTATTTCAAGAGCACGTGCGAACCGGAGTCGTCGCGCACGTGAAGCCATAAGTCTTCTTTGAAAGAGTACTTGAGTGTCAACTCGTCGTTGGACTTCGCATCTTTTCCTACCCAAATTCGAAATCCTTTATACTCGAACTCACGGTAGGGCACGGAGGGTTTGTCGTTTGTTGCTACGAGGTCTTTCGAAGAGGAAATGAACTTCTCAAGAGAAGCCAAGTCTTCAGCTACTTCAATTCCCGTTAAGGTTTTCGTTCGATCGGCAAGCTCACGCTCACGCGACTCAAGTGATTCACGCAGCTTCGTGATTTCGATTTGCTGGTTCTTAGCTTTTCGATAGAACCGTTCCGCATTCTTTTGAGCGGATAGGCGTGGATCGAGTTCGATGTGCACCTGCGTGCCGGGATGGTAGAAATCGTCGAGGTCGACTGAGTTTGTTTCTGGCGCGATCGCGTGTAGGTTGGCCATCACCAAGTCTCCCCACTGGCGATAGTGGTCGTCGGCAGCGAGCTGTTCCAATTTCTCGCGCGTCTTCAACAACCAAGATTGGGTGGTGGCAATGGAAGCGCGCAATTGCCCCATCGCCGACGACTTCTTTCTTTCAAAGGAAACACGGCCGACGTAGGAGTAGTAGAACGAGTTAATGCCTTCGAAAGGATCCTCGAAAGTTGCGGTGACTTCCGACGGTGGCAGGAGCGTGAAGAAAGTTTTCGGGCCTTCGCCAGCGACCGCGTACGTCGGGTTTTCAAGTTGGTGGATAACGCGCTGCAATGCACTCCACCGATCATCGACAGAACGTGTCGAGTCGAGCACCGTTGGAGCGAAGGCCCAAACTCGTTCTCCAAACGTGAAGTATAATTTTTTGAGGTCTTGAATCTGGGTGGTGAATGCCTCTTTTGAAAAATCGATCGTGCGGTCCATTTCGTTTTCGTTCCGAGCTAGGTCTTGCACGAGGCTATTTTTGAAGAGGCGCTGAGGAACTCCGTCGCTAGTCAGGATCACGTTCGCCTTGTTCCCATGC
>JBGAGB010000018.1:0-91292 GCA_044226945.1 Cyclobacteriaceae bacterium
AACCAAGGTGGTGAAGCCTGCCAACACGAGATGACCTAAAGCGATCCCCACGACACTGCCAAGGCCGGTAAGGAAAATTGACTCCAATATTACGAGTGCAAAGAGTCGACCGCGACGCGCCCCCATCGATCGCATGATGGCCATATCGTAGCGGCGTTCTTTGAGCGAATTGTACAACGCAATGAAGATGCTCAAAGCGGACATGAATATGATCGTCGAAGCTATTCCCACCAGCACATCGACGCCCACACCCACGATCGAGTACAAGCGTGCCGATTCAAATGCTGGCGATGCGGCCTGCATCTTCGTGTTGCTATTGATCATCCTCGGTAGTTGCAATGCCGCAATGGGATTCCGAAAACGAATCAACATGGAAGTGATCTCCTTGGTACTGTCGGCCAAATCGGCGCCGGCCACCAACCTCGATGGGCGTTTGATTTCGTGTTGAATCTCCAAACCTGTCGAATCCACTTGGTGGGACTCATGAACACGCCAAATGCCTTGAATATTTGTAAACAACAAATTATCGGCAACCGTATTTGAGGGCGCGAGAATTCCCACGACCATGTAATGGTTCTCCTGATGATCGTCACCATCGTTGGTTAGTCCATGGGCACTTACAAATGTGTCACCGAGGTTCAAGCGAAGGGTGGCAGCAACGGTTGCGCCCGCAACTACCTCCAGGTCTTTGTTCCACCACCTTCCCTCTTGCAAGTCAACTCCAAGCAAATGGGTGTACGAGGTATCCGTACCGATGATGCGAAAGTTCTGATAGCTGTCACCCAGCGCGAGTGGAATAGCCTTCTTGACGAGCCGATTGGAGGCGACAGCCTCCGCTTCATATAACTTGATATTGCCTGTCGGGAAATCGATGTGAAACACGTTGCACAAGACAAGTTGGAGCGGGCTCCCCTTCGCACCGACAACCAGGTCAATTCCTTTCGAATTGGAAGATGTTTTCTCTTCGAACTGATGACTGAACAACATAAGTGTCGTGATCACGCCGATTCCAGTCGATAGTAAGATCACGTTCAAAGCAGTATTGAACGGCTTTGATCGCAAATAACTCCAAGCAAGCACGAGCAAATTCATGATAGTAGGAGTTGACGTTTGATCTTTGACTTCAACCTGGCGTCGTGCGTGGCGACCAACAAGGTTGCTTGATTTTCTTGGGCCACCTCCAACAAGAGGTCGGCAACTGAATCGCAGTGTTTGTCGTCCAACGCAGACGTGGGCTCGTCGGCAAGGATGAACTGTGGGTTGTTCATCAAGGCACGAGCGATGGCAACGCGTTGCGCTTGACCGTGACTCAACCTAGTTACTTTAGAGTGTTCATAACCAGACAACCCAAGACGATTCAACACTTCTTGAGCTCGTGCTTCCGTCGACTGATGGCCAGCCAGATACTGCGCTAACAGAAGGTTCTGTTGCACCGTCAGTGCCGTCACGAGATGATTCTTCTGAAAAATAAAACCGATGTGCTGCCCCCTGAAAATATCGAGCTGCGCCTCAGACAATGATTCTAGATTTGTGCCGTTTAGCTCAATATTTCCTCCCGTGGGTCGAAGGAGGCCGCCTAGCAAGTGAAGAAGGGTTGTTTTTCCAGAGCCAGACTGACCCAATAAAAGGCAATGCTCGCCTTTATCAACCGTGAAGTTGGTAAATTGAATGGGACTACGCCCATCGTAGGTATAGGTGAGGTCGTGGACAGCGAGCACGGATACAACTTTTTACAATTAATGACAACTCTCAGCTTTTTGCAAACGTCCTATATAAGATGTTCCTAAACTACCTACTCCTCGCCCTCCGCAACTTGCGAAAGCAACGCGGCTATACAATCGTCAACACGCTCGGTTTGGCGATCGGACTTGCCTCCGCCCTCTTTATCTTCCTATACGTGCGAGATGAACTCACGTTCGATGCGCATCATCCACACGCCAATGAAACCTATCGACTCGGCTATAAAATCGAGTTTCCAAACGGCGACATTGACGGGTTTCCTTCATCGCCTGCCGGCTGGGACAATTACATCAAAGATAATTACCCAAGTGTTTCAAGCATCACAAGCTTTACCAACGCCGGGATGCCGACAAGCATTCAATACGCACCCAGCGATCGGATCGTCTTAACAGAAGATATTCTCTGGGCTGAATCCAACTTTGGCGACGTGATCAGGATTGACATAATAGAAGGAGATAAGACGAACCCACTGCGCGAAATCAATAGTGTGGTCTTGAGCGAGTCCGCGGCACATGAACTTTTCGGTTCGATCGATCCCTTGAATAAGACTGTCTCCATGTCGCACACGTACATCACGAACGGACAGAAGGTTGAGATGCTCGTCACCGGCGTGTACAAGGATTTCCCCGCGAACACGCACATTCGACCGAAGTACATCTGCAACATGCTGGCCCTAAAACCATTCATCAACAATCTTGAGACATTGTTGACCACTTCTATGGGCGATGGTGACAACAACTACTGGACGCAGTCCCTTTTCATTTGCTCGGACCCAAATCAAATTTCACTCATTCAAGAAGACCTACAAAAAAGAGCAAACACCATTATCGCGAGATTCAATCTTGACTTCAAATTCAAACCGCTGATCCGAAAAATTACGGACGTGCATTTCGATCAAGAACTCAGTTGGTCGATCTCGCATAAACCGGCCGATCGGAAGTACGTCCTCGTGTTTGTGACGATCGCACTCCTGATCTTGGTTGTGGCGTGTATCAACTACGTGAACTTGTCGACAGCACGTTCGGCAACTCGCGCTAAGGAGATTGGGCTTAGGAAGACTTTTGGAGGGTTCCGACTCCAACTATTTTTTCAATTCATGATCGAGTCGTTCCTCTTAGTTTTTATCTCGTCGATCATTGCTGTGCTATTGGTCCTCTTCTTCCTCCCCCAGTTTAATCAACTGACAAGCAAAACCTTCGAGTGGCGGCATCTTGTAGCGCCGTCCATGCTGGCGATCATCGCTGGGGTAGTCCTTTTCGTGACCTTGCTCGCGGGAAGTTATCCCGCCATCTTCGTCTCAGGATTCCAACCCGCCACAGTACTGAAAGGAAAATTCGGGTTCAGGAAAGGTTCCAACTTCTTTCGTCAATTCCTGACTACTGTCCAATTTGTGGTCGCCGTCACGCTGCTGGTGGGAACGGTGATCGTTGTTCGCCAAATGAATATGATGCGCAACAGCAAACTCAATGAGGCCGGAAATCAAATCGTATCCATTCGTTATGGCGGGTTTACGGGCGTAGCCGACGACGCGAAGTACCGGGTATTTAAGAACCTCCTGCAACAAGATCCTGAAATCGAAGCGGTCACACTTGCCAACCACCTGCCCCGACTCGACTACTTTGGGCCCGTCAATATGACGATGCAGTTCCCAGACATTAATGAAGAAAAACACGAGTGGTTCCAACTCAACGGCGACTTCGACTTTCCGAAGACCTTCAAGATGAATATCATTGCGGGCCGCGACTTCGACCCGGCAAACGTGCGCGACTCAACGGCAGTGCTCCTCAACGAAAGTGCGGCGAAGTCCTTGAAACTCACGCCCGCCGAACTTGTCGGGAAGACAATCATTCGCCCCTCGTTCACCATGGGCTATTCTCGGCCCGACTCTACCGCACCACCGGTAACAGGTATCGTGATCGGCGTTGTGGAAGACTTCCCCTACAAGTCCATGCATAAGAAAATCGACCCACTTGCCATTAGCCCTAAGCCACACGAACAGGATCGAATCATTCACGTGCGACTCCCCGCCACCAAAATCGGAGAAAAGATCCCAGTGCTCGAACGCGCTTGGAAAGAAGTCTTCCCTGATTTCGGATTTGATTATTGGTTTGTCGACGACGAATTTGGTCGGATGTATGAAAACGAAGAGCAAGTAGCAGGGCTTACCGAAAAATTTTCCGCCCTCGCGGTCTTGATTACCTGTGTGGGCTTGTATGGACTCGCCTCGTTTCTTTCAGAACAAAGAACGAAAGAGATTGGTATCCGGAAAACGCTTGGTGCCAGCAATAGTCAAGTCCTCGTATTGCTCTTGTCGGTGTTTGCAAAACTTTTGGCCATCGCCTGTGTGATCGGCGTGCCGGTTGCGTGGTATCTCTCCAGTCGTTGGCTCGAAAGCTTTGTGTACCAAACTGCGTTGGGCGTGCCAGTCTTCGCCCTCGCCATCGGAATCATATTCCTAATCACGCTGGTCACTGTCGGTTACGAATCACTGAAAGCCTCCATGGCCAATCCAGTCAAAGCACTCAAACATGAATAATCCTTAATTCTTCATTCTCAATTCCTAATTCTCAATTCTTAATCCTTTTGCCTTTATACATCTCATACTCCAACAACCTACAATCCAATTTTGCCGAATAGAATTCTATCCTGCGACTTGCACGAAGACCTATCTTCTTCGCGAGTTCAAGGTTACCCGTGAAAATATAGCCGAGATAACCCTCGCACTTCTTCTTTAGGAAGTCTCCGATTCGTTCGTAGGTGCCCTCCAACTCGGAAAGTTCTCCAAGACGCTCGCCATATTCAGGGTTAAAGAAAACCACAGGCTGCTGGCCCTCTTCGATTGCGGGAATCAGTGTTTGTTCGAAGTCGCACTGCTGGAATTGAATGAGATGGTCGACGCCGGCTTGGCGTGCATTGATCTTGGAGATATCGATGGCATCGCGGCTGATGTCACTGGCGATCACCTTCCCGATCTTTTGATCGTCGACTGATCGCTTGATTTTCTCGAGTTCTTTATCGCGATCTGCTGCTGAAAACCCAACCACGTCCATGAAAGAATAGTGGTCTCGGTACAGACCTGGTTTCCTTCCGGTCGCAATAGAGATGGCTTCGATGGCAACGGTTCCGGAACCACACATCGGATTCACAAATGTGGAATGACGATCCCATTTAGATGCCAAGACGGTAGCCGCAGCCAATGCTTCGAGCATCGGTGCCTTCCCGGGAATTTTTCGATAGCCATGCTTGGCAAGAGTTTCGCCAGACGTATCGATGAACAACTCAGCTTGATCTTCCTTCCAGTACAAGTGAACGACCACGCCCTCTAGTGACGCGCCAGAATCTGGTCTACTTCCAAACTCGCGTCGGAATCGATCGACGATCGCGTCCTTCACTTTCACGTTCACGAATAACGGGTTGTTGACGGTGAAGTGATCGACATGACTGGTCACAGAGAAATATCCGTTCTTGTCAATCACTTCTTCCCATGGAAAGCGAAGCACTTCACGATACACGTCGTCGGGATTTCTCGCTGGGAACCTGCGTAGTGAATAATGAACTTGGCTCGCCGTCCTTAGATGCAGATTGAGTCGAATGCAATCGCGCAGCGTGGCTTGAAGTGAGACGCCGGTGGCAAACACTTCCGTCGGCGTCAAGTCAAGCGCCTTTACCTCGGCCTCCAAAATCGGCGCGAGTCGCTTGTTACAAGTAATCACTACGCGCCCAGTTTTTCCAAAATCCATTTACAGCAGGTATTTAATTTCTTTAAAATCAAAGGTCTTCAACTGACCAGCAACTTCCATCGCTAGTTTCCCCACATCGGTCACACCACGTATCGTTCCTTCAAATGATTGATCCCCGCTTGAATACCGGTGTGTTTCATTCATTTGAAAAAGTGCGTTTAAATAGTCCGAGCGCAGCGGGTCGATGTTGCCATTTCGCAAGGCAAGGTATCGCCACTCCAAAGCCTGGAGTACTTGTTCAAATAGTTCGGGAAGCGAGAATGACTGCCCCGTCAGCAACGCCAATGATGTAGCTCCCGGCACCTCGAATTCTGTCTGGTTCACATTCAAACCTATCCCTACCACCGAACGGCTAATGCGACTTCGGCTCAGGGTGTTCTCGATCAATATCCCGCAGACTTTTTGTTTTCCGATCAGGATGTCGTTCGGCCATTTCACCCGAGTGGAGGGCGCAACCCTAGAAACCACGTCGTGCACCGCTAACGACACGCATTTGTTTAAGTCAAATTGCCGCTCAACTGCCAGAAATTCAGGACTTAGGACAACCGAGAAAGTGAGATTTAGATCCCTCCCAACCACCCAGGAGTTCCCTCGCTGCCCCCGACCTGCCGTTTGGTGGCGGGTGACGACCACGGTCCCATCGGGCGCCTTCCCTTTTTGTGCGAGCTCGAGTGCCAGCGTGTTGGTCGATGGGCATTCCGGCAACGAAACCAAGTTTTTCCCCAAGAAAAGCGTGCTGGAAGGGATTTTATACAAGGGTTTTTTGGTTAATTTTGCAGGTTCTATAAGGTCTGGGTTAACCGCTCGAGCGACCATGTGCGTTCGAGGGTGGGTCCCAACCGCGAATTAAACCCCGAAGATAGTTTAATGGGTAAACGAAAAAAGGATCCCTCAGACGTTGCAAAGAAGTTGAGCGAGGCAATCGTCAAGGGAATGCAGGAAAAAAAGGCCAACGACATAGTTTTAATGGATCTCCGGAAGGTCAAGAATGCAGTCGCCGACTTCTTCGTGATCTGTTCTGGAAACTCAGATAAGCAACTCGACGCCATCGCCGACTCGATCGACCAAGAGGTGTACAAAGCCCTCAAAGAAAACCCTTGGCATGTTGAAGGGAAGAACAATAAAGAGTGGATGATTCTCGACTATACCAGCGTGGTCGCCCACGTTTTCCGCAAAGACCGGCGTTCGTATTATGCCCTAGAAAAACTGTGGGGCGATGCCGAAATCTCGGAAATTGAGGATTAGAACCATTTTCCGATAGAACCGTTATTGAAAAGATTACTTTAGACAAACACTAGAAATGGCTGACAAAGAGAGAGACCGGAACAAAGTTCCAAGGCCCAATTACCAAATGTGGATCATCCTTGGCCTGGTTGCGGTCATACTGATCATAAGTTATGTGACTCGTTCGCACGAGTTGGTGGAGATTGGCCAGAACCGTTTCGACAACATGGTCCGGAAGAAGGATGTAGAGAAACTGGTGCTCGTCAAGAATGAGCAAATCGTCGAGATTACACTCACAAAAGAAGCCTTACAAAATGCCGTTTACAAGCAGGACCTTGAAACGAAATCATCCTTCGGTGTAAATCAAGCAGGTCCTCACTACATGCTCCGAATTCCCTCGATCGACCTGTTCTACAAGCGGTACGAGGAACTCACTAAAGACATACCGGCCGATCAACGGGTAGACGTGAAACCCGAAGAGCGTGGAGATATTCAAGGACACCTTTTCAACTGGGGTTTCCTCTTCCTCGTTCTTTTTGGTTTTTGGATGCTCATGCGTCGGATGACCGGTGGCGGCGGTCCAGGAGGTCAAATATTCAACATTGGAAAATCGAAGGCAGCACTTTTCGACGCCGAGAACAAAGTGAAAGTCACATTTGAAGACGTAGCCGGACTCGACGAAGCAAAAGAAGAAGTAAAAGAGATCGTTGATTTCCTCAAAACACCATCCAAGTTCACAAAACTTGGAGGAAAAATTCCTAAAGGGGCACTGCTGGTTGGACCTCCAGGTACCGGCAAAACTCTGCTTGCTAAAGCCGTAGCTGGAGAAGCCGGTGTGCCCTTTTTCTCGCTCTCAGGATCAGACTTCGTTGAAATGTTCGTGGGCGTCGGCGCCGCCCGTGTCCGCGACCTTTTCAAGCAAGCAAAAGAGAAAGCTCCTTGCATCGTGTTCATCGACGAAATCGACGCGATCGGTCGCTCACGTGGGCGCGGCTCGCTTCCCGGCGCCAACGATGAACGTGAGAATACACTGAACTCACTCCTTGTCGAAATGGACGGCTTCGCCACAGATAGCGGCGTCATCATCCTAGCTGCCACCAACCGCCCCGACGTACTCGACTCTGCCTTGATGCGTCCAGGTCGTTTCGACCGTCAGATTAGCATCGACAAGCCGGACATCGCTGGCCGAGAACACATCTTTAAAGTTCACTTGAAGCCTATCAAGCTTTCTAAGGAAGTAGATGTGAAAAAATTGGCCGCTCAGACACCGGGTTTCGCAGGTGCCGAAATCGCGAACGTCTGCAACGAAGCAGCTCTCATCGCTGCACGCCGCGATCGCAAGGAAGTGGAAATGCAAGACTTCCAAGACGCCATCGACCGCGTAATCGGTGGTCTCGAAAAGAAAAGCAAGATCATTTCACCGGAAGAGAAGAAAATTGTCGCTTATCACGAAGCCGGTCACGCCGTAGCCGGTTGGTTCTTAGAACACGCCGACCCGCTCGTGAAAGTAAGCATCGTTCCTCGTGGTGTTGCCGCCTTGGGATATGCGCAGTACTTGCCTAAAGAACAGTTTCTCTATCAAACAGAGCAATTGATCGACGAGATGTGTATGACCTTTGGTGGTCGTGCCGCTGAAGAAATCGTATTCAACAAAATTTCGACCGGCGCACTTAGCGACTTGGAACGTATCACCAAGATGGCATACAGCATGGTCACCGTGTACGGGATGAACCCCGCGATTGGAAACATGTCGTTCTACGATAGCAAACAATCCGAGTACAACTTCAATAAACCTTACTCCGAAGCAACCGCCGAAAGGATCGATGTCGAAGTAAAGAAGATCATCGATAGTGCATTCGAACGGACGAAGAACTTGCTTCGTGAACATCGTGAGCACCTAGAAATTATCGCAAAAGAGTTGCTTGAAAAGGAAATCTTATTCCAATCAGATCTGGAACGACTGATCGGCAAGCGTCCCTTTGCAAACCAGACTACTTACCAAAAGTTTACGAATGGACAGCAGAAGCAAGACAATCCGCTGCCCCATGAAGACGGCCAAATTCCAGCTCCTCAACCGGAGGCACAGTAGTACCTGATCCAACGCAATCGACCCTGTCGAGGCTGTTCATTGACAGAAAGAACAGTACCTTTGCAGGGTCGATTTTTTTATGGCCACCACCAACATCCAACTCCCACCCGGAAAGAAACTGTACTTCGCTTCCGACTTCCACTTGGGAGTTCCAAACCAACAGGTTACAATCGCCCGCGAGAAGTTGCTGGTGCAATGGTTCGAAACAGTTAGACATGATGCACACGCGATTTACCTAGTTGGCGACCTCTTCGACTTTTGGTTTGAATACAAATACACGGTACCAAAGGGCTTCGTTCGATTCCTCGGCAAAGTAGCTGAACTTCGAGACGGCGGGATCCCTATCTACTTCTTCACCGGGAACCACGACCTGTGGATGCGCAAGTACTTGATCGAAGAATTAGGTGTCGAAATCTTTCACGATCCGCAAGTATTGAATGTGAACGCCGAGCATGTCACGAAAATTCTGGTGGGGCATGGCGATGGATTGGGACCTGGCGATAAATTCTATAAAATATTGAAGGCGGGCATGTTCAACAATCCGTTTTTCCAGTGGCTCTTCCAATGGCTCCACCCCAACATCGGCATGTTCCTTGCCCACAAATGGAGCATGTCGAGCCGAATCAGCAACATGGAACGCGAGAAATTCCAGCGCGCAGAAAATGAGTTCCTCCTCGCCTACTGCCAGCAAACCGAACAGAAAGAACACCACGATTTTTACATCTTCGGCCACCGCCACTTACCGCTCGACCTGGCGGTTGGGCCCAACAGCCGATATATTAACTTGGGTGAGTGGGTCAATTTTTCGCCATACGCCGTGTTTGACGGCGCCACGATGCAACTCAAAAGTTTCGCCGAAAAAAATGGTTAAATACATACTTCTCGTCTCCCTCGCTTGGGCCATGTCGACCCAATGCATCGGTCAGAAAAAAGTCGCAGAAGTGACACTGCCGGGCAAACCAGTCTACGCAGCTGTAGATCGACCCGGTGATTTGTACGTCGTCTTCCAAGATGCGCTGGTGATCAAGTACGACAAGAACGGGAAGCAACTCGGGAAGCGACAATTGACAGGTTTCGCGACGCTGTTCGATCCACGAGATGGCATTCGAGCATTCGCCTACCACCGCGCCCAACAAACGACAGAATCTATTGCGCCAGACCTAAGTCAAGCCGACGCAATTCCGTTGCACCCTGAGTTTGCCGTCAGTGCGTGGCTTGTGTGCCCCTCAAAGAATGAATTTTGGATCTTAGACTCAGCCGATGTATCACTGAAAAAAACTCGAGACAAAGGAACGGCCATTGCTTATGAGGCTTCGTTCGCGAAGGCCCAATCGGATATTTCTCAAGTAGCTTTCATGCGCGAGTATCAGAACTTCCTTTTCGTGCTCGATCGTGAGAAAGGTATTCATGTGTTGAACAACCTTGGCCGCGAAATTCGCCTGTTCGAAGAGAAAGCGATTCCCTACTTCAGCTTCATCGGCGAAGAAATCTATTATCCCAACAACAGTGGAATTCAACTAATCGACCTTTACACAACCGACAAAAGGACCATCGCTACACCGCATCTAGCGGCCTTTACTCTGCTCACCGACGAGCGAATGATCTTAATCACCGATTCCAAGCTCGAATTCTTCGAATTCAAACCCTAGCTTGACTTGTGAGTGGAGAATTTAAGATGGAGAATTCGGTGACGATCGAATACCCTGTCAATCGCGACACTCCCGTTTTCGAAACCCACCAATTCTAAATTCTCAATTTCGAATTCCAATCGTTCATTTCCCCTAGAAAAGTGTTCAAAAATGAACATCTTTGCAGCGGAAAATGCGGAAAAACCTCGATTGAGGCCAATTATGCGTTGGCACACTTTTTCCTTTTCCAGCACCACTAACCTCAACAGAGCGTGAACGAAATCGGTAAAATTCTGATGGTCGACGACGATGAAGACGTATTGCTCGCCGCCAAGATGCTTCTCAAAAAGTACAACTATCACGTCATCATCGAAAAGAATCCGAACAAGATTCCATTTCTCCTCAACAATGACACCTACGACGTGATCTTGTTGGATATGAATTTCACCAAGGACACCACCAGTGGTAAAGAAGGTTTCGAGTGGTTGGCACAAATTCGGGAACGCGACCCACAAGCGGTCGTCATTATGATTACCGCGTTTGGCGATGTGGAGATGGCCGTTCGAGCCTTGAAAGAAGGGGCAACCGACTTCATCTTGAAACCATGGCAGAACGAAAAATTGATCGCCACCATCTCTACGGCGATCAAATTAAAAAAATCTTACAACGAAGTTGACAAGCTTAGAAAGGCGAAGCAAATGCTTGAAGAGCAGATCAGCCAACCGTTCCGCGACATCATTGGCAACAGCAATTCAATCAAAGATGTGTTCACCCTGATTGACAAAGTTGCAAAGACCGATGCCAACATCTTGATCCTCGGCGAAAATGGTACTGGAAAAGAACTTATCGCTCGCGCCATCCATCAAAAGTCTCTTCGTAAAGACAATTCATTCGTCGCCGTCGACATGGGCGCGATTACCGAAACGCTATTTGAAAGCGAGTTGTTTGGTCACAAGAAAGGGGCTTTCACCGATGCACGCGAAGATCGTCCTGGGCGCTTTGAACTTGCCAATGGCGGCACACTCTTTCTGGACGAGATTGGCAACTTGAGCATGAACCTGCAGAGTAAACTTCTCAGCGCACTACAGTCCCGACAAGTCACGCGCGTTGGGTCCAACAACGCCGTAGAAGTTGACATTCGCTTGGTCTGCGCTACCAACATGCCACTCCATCAAATGGTGAAAGAGGGGCGTTTCCGCCAAGACTTGTTGTATCGGATCAATACCGTTGAAATCCATATCCCTCCGCTCGCTGAACGGGTGGACGACATCCCGTTGTTGGCCAATCACTTCTTGGGTTACTATTCGAGAAAGTACCGCAAAGATGTGCTGAGCATTTCAAACGACGCGCTGACGAAACTGAAGAAATACCCTTGGCCGGGCAACGTACGCGAATTGCAGCACGCAATCGAACGTGCAGTCATCATGGCGGATTCTGCCACGCTCCAAGAAAGTGACTTCCTCTTCAGCAGAAAAGGGAACGACTCCCCTACTGCCGACACGCTGAACTTGGATGAAGTTGAAAAGGCAGCTGTGGCGAAAGCTATCCAACTCCATAACGGCAACATCTCAAAGGCAGCAGAAGAATTGGGACTCACTCGCGCGTCACTTTACCGAAGGATGGAGAAGTATGGACTTTAATCTGAAATCCCCGCTGATTACCCGGGTGGGGATTTTAGTGATCACCATTTTCCTCTTTTGCATTTTAATCCAGAGCAAAGACCCCAGTTGGGTTTTAATCGTCGGTGTAGGCGCCGCTGTTTTTTTTCAAGTGAAGCAACTCATTCGAGCGGTAGAGCGCTCCAACGAGAATCTGTCGAGTTTCTTAGACTCGATCCGTTTCGATGATCTCTCCTCCAGTTTCAAGACAGACAGCACCGATCCGACCGTGCAACGCCTGCACCAAGAATTGAACGAAGCGCTTGGTAAGTTGCGCGTATCCAGACGTGAGAAAGACTCGGAGTACCAGTTCTTTAAGAACATTGTACAACACGTTGGAATCGGAATCTTGACTTTTAAGCGCGACGGCAGCATTCAAATTATGAACAGCGCCGCTAAACGACTCTTGAAAGTGAATCGCGCCGACACCGTGGAAGACCTGCGCGAGGTCGACGACACACTCGTAGACGCATTTCTCAAACTAAAGACTGGAGGTCGTGAACTCATCCGGTTGAAGACAGGCGACGAGACAGTTCAACTATCCATCTTCGCGATCGAACTGACCCTCCGTGGCGATGAGGTGAAGTTGATCTCCATGAGCAACATCCAGAGCGAATTGGAAGAAAAGGAAATGGAGGCGTGGCAAAACTTGGTGCGGGTGCTCACACACGAAATCATGAACTCCGTGACGCCGATCAGTTCGCTCGCGGGCATCGTGGAGGAAGATCTTGACCGTCGGATTCGTCATGAACAAGATATACCCAAGGAAGACTTGGGCGATATGCACCTGTCGCTGCAGACGATTAGCCGGCGAAGCCAGGGATTGATCCGATTTGTGAAGGAGTTTCGAAACTTAACACATATCCCCAAACCACGACTGGCCGAGATTCCTGTTAAACCATTATTGGAGGAAATGGCAATGCTCCATAAGAAAGAACTTGCCGACCGTGGCATTACTATCACCACGAGTGTAGACCCCGACAACTTGTTCATCTTGGCTGACAAGACGATGATTGAGCAGGTGTTGATCAACCTGATTAAGAATGCCATCCAAGCATTCGACGAGCAGCCAGACAAGCGGATCGACCTCACGGCCACGAGCAACGAAAAAGGGCGAGCAGTCATCAGCGTGAAAGACAATGGGGCAGGAATCGACAACGAGGCGCTCGAAAAGATCTTCATCCCCTTCTTCTCCACGAAGAAAACTGGTTCCGGAATCGGCCTGAGCCTCTCTAAGCAGATCATGCTACAGCATGAGGGGCGTATTACGGTAAAGTCTAAACTCGGCGAAGGCACCGAATTCGTTCTCCGATTCTAGTCCTAATAGGCGGGTAGGCAGATTTGATGGGTTTTAGTAATTTGCGGCATGCAAGACGTTCAAAAGAAGATTTCCTCCATCCTCACAGATAAATTGGGCATCAACGCATCGGAAATTACGCCAGATGCAAGTTTCGTGAAAGACCTCGGGATCGACTCCCTCGACTATGCGGAACTCGTGATGGAATTTGAGCAAACATTCGACATCAAGATTCCTGACGACGACGCTGAAAAAATGCAAACGATCGGACAAGCGGTCGCGTACATCGAGAGCAAATTGAAAGGCGGTTAACGCTGCACGTTAGCTCACACTCCCAACTCGAAATAGCTACAAAACCGTTTCATCTTGGATGACTGCGGCTCTAGCAGCGGCTGCACCAGCGCTGGTGAGTCGAGTGGGGCGTAAAACCAACCTCCTCGTTCTTCGTTCCACGACACGACAAACCGGTCGGTGTAGACTAAAAGGACGTCCATGTCGTAAATCTCTTCTCCGTCGCGATCGAAAAGGCCAGTAAATTGCAACAATACATGGTCTTTCTTCACGAGTTCCCCCTTGTTGCAGTCGATTGAATCAAGTCGCATCAAGAGCCGTGTGTCTCGATTCCACGCTTTGAACTTGATCTTCCTTGGAGTGAAAGGGAAATTCATACCAACAAACAATTGTCTAAATTTGTGGTTGTGCTTGAGCGATGAACGAAAATAAGAAGGTATTCTTCATTATCAATAAATTCTCGGGGACGGGTTATCAAGACGCGATCGAAGGGCGCATCATCGACGCGTGCGCTGCTCTTGGTTATCCATGCACAATAGAATTTACGCGCGACCGCGGACACGCGACGGAACTAGCCCAGCGCGCGGTCACCGAAGGGTTCGACATGACTTTTGCGGTTGGTGGCGATGGAACAGTGAATGAAGTCGCTCAAGGCCTAGCTGGCAGCCCCGTAGCGATGGGGATCCTTCCAAAAGGATCCGGTAACGGACTCGCCCGCCACCTAGGCATCCCGATGAAATTTGCTTCCGCCCTCTCGCTTCTAAGTAGTCAAACACGAATTGATATGGACACCGTGTCGATCAACGGAAAGTTGTCGGTAAACGTATCGGGTATCGGCTTTGACGGACACATTGCCTCGTTGTTTGGCAAGAATGGAAAACGTGGACTAGCGGGGTACACCAAGTTGGTTTTGAAGGAGTTTGTGTCGTACCGAGAAAACCCGGTCGAAGTCGTCATCGACGGCGAGTCAACCTCGGCAAGCAGTTTCATCGTTGCGCTGGCAAACTCGTCCCAGTTCGGAAACAACGCGCGCGTCGCACCACTAGCTTCGGTGTGCGATCAGTTGATCGACGTGTGTTTTATTAAAAAAGTGCCGTTCAGCAGAGCGATCGGTTTTGCGACGAAGATGTTCACCGGAACCCTCGACCGATCGTCGTTGGTCCAGATGCGAAAGGCGAAGAATATCACCCTCCAATTTCCGACTCCTGTCGCTTTTCACATCGATGGCGAGCCACAGGAGCCGACAGATCGTTTCGAGGTAACAATCCGCCCAGGGCATGTAAAGATGCTTGTCCCCGCCGTGGCGAACCGAAAGGTGTAACATTTTCGAAAAAATCCCCCGCACTGCGTTAACCTTCTTCCGGGTGCGTTCCGTTTACTTCGTCTGTTCGAATACTAACTCAACCCACTCTTTCATGAAAAAAGTCTACGCGCTTGCATTCGTTTTGGCTTGCCTACAAGCTACGGCGCAAAGCCTCATCCAGCCACCAAATGGTGACAACCAAAAATCGCAGGTCAGTCAATGGATCGGTCCTGTGCAAGTCACCATCACCTACAACAGCCCCAATGTACACGCACCCAACGGCACAGACCGCACTGGTCACATTTGGGGAGAACTTGTCCATTTCGGCCTGATCGACCAAGGCTTTGGCCCGGCGAAGGCTGCTCCCTGGCGCGCGGGTGCCAACGAAAACACGATCATCACATTTTCGCACGCGGCGAAGGTGGAAGGAAAGGATATCCCCGCCGGCTCTTACGGTCTCTTTTTGGAACTGGCTAAAGATGGTCCATCTACGTGGATATTCTCCTCGAACACAACAAGCTGGGGAAGCTATTACTACAATCCCAAAGAAGATGTGTTGCGCGTGCCGACGACCGCTACCGACGCCGCGTACACCGAATTCTTAACATATGGTTTCGACGATCGACTCCCGTCTTCCGCCGTTGCGTTTCTACAATGGGAGAAAAAGAAATTCCCGTTCAAAATCGAAGTACCAAACGTCAATAATCTGTACGTCGATTTGATGCGTGACCAGCTTAGGTCATTCACTGGTTTCGATTCCCGCAACTATGCCACGGCAGCCCTTTTCTGCGCACAAAACAAGATCAATCTCGAAGAAGCCCTCAATTGGGCCGATGCAGCGATGGATCCAAACCTCGGCGGCTCCGAAGATTTCAATGGGCTTGCCGTGAAATCGCGTGTACTCATGGCCATGGGTAAAAATGCCGACGCATCGGTCCTGATGGACAAGGCAATCAAACTACCCTCAGCCCGAATGAACGACGTTCACCAATACGGTCGGAGCTTGATTCAAGCGGGGCAAAATGAAAAAGCACTTGAAGTTTTCAAGTACAACGCGAAGCTCCACCCGGAAGAAAAATTCACCACTTTCGTAGGTCTCGCACGTGGCTTTACAGCCGTGGGCAACAAAAAAGAAGCGATTAAGAACTGGGAAATTGCCCTGAAAAATATCCCGCAAGGGCAAGAAGGGAATCGCCCGGTGTGGGAAGCCGAATTGAAGAAACTGAAAGACGGCAACTAGGACCTTAACTCGTTACTCTCTACTTCAAAGAAGCACACGAATTGAAGCGTGTGCTTTTTTTTAGTTTGACTGGAATGAACTTGGAATAAATTCGAAGCCGCGAAGGTCCGAATCATGTTCGTGATACAGGGGCAACGTAAACGTGATTGTTGTGCCTACGCCCGCCACGCTCTGGATATCAATTGACCCGTGGTTTTTTTCAACAAACTCCTTGCAAAGCAGTAAACCCAACCCGAGGCCCTTCTCGTTATTGGTGCCCTTAGCCGACCAGAGTGACTGTTTCACGAACAGCCGCTGTATATCCTCACCCGCGATTCCAACTCCCGTATCCTTCACAGAAATGCGAGCCATTTCGCGATCAGCCGATGCGGTAATAGTGACTTGCCCGTCCGCAGACGTGAACTTCAAAGCGTTGCTCACAAGGTTCCGAATAACAAGCCGCACATGGTCCTTGTCGGCCCACACATGAATACCGGGTTCTACTTGATTGACGAGTCGAACTTTCTTGACACGCCCAATTTCCTCGTAAAGCTCGATCACCTCGGTCGTCAAGCTCCGGATGTTGACACTCACGGGCGATGCGATGATTCCATTCAGTTGCGACACCGACCAATGAAGGAGGTTATCGAGATTGCTGTAAACGGCGTCGATCTTATTCCGGAGATCGCGGCTGTAGTATTGGAATTCCTCTTGAGTCATACTCCGGGTTCCGATCAATTCAAGCAATCCCCGCAGGCTGTGGAGGGGGCTCCGAAAATCATGACCAATAATCGAAAAGAGTTTGTCTTTAGTGGCATTGAGCAACTCCAATGCATTGCTCTTCTCCTCCACCTCGAGATTCTTTCTGGCCAATTCCGCCTTCTGGTGCTCTAGCTGGCGATTTGCCCGTTTCACCTTAGAATAACTGTAGAGCATCACGATCACCAACAGCAGTCCGCAGCTGGCGCCGAGAATCGTGGCGTACAATTGGGCCTTCCGGGTGGCGAGTTCTTTCGTCTGCAGATCGGTGTCCTTCGTGAGGAGTTCGATCTTAGCTTGCTTCATGCTTAGATCATATTCATTTTGCATCAAAGCGATCTGCTTGCCATTCTGCATCGAGTAAATCGAGTCATGCAACGCAGTGTATCGGTCGAGGAATTCATACGCTTTGGAAACGTCGCCAGTGTGTCGATAAATCTCGGCGAGCACTTTGTAGGTGCGTTCCAGCTCTTCGGGGTAGTTCTTCTGTCTCGACTCCTCCGCATTGCGCAGCAGCAGGTCGATGGCGTCGCTATTTCGACCTAATGCGACGTAGACTTTTGCAATGCGGTGATTAGTGGCAGCCCTCATGGAGTTATTCCTGCTGGCATCGGCCAAAGCGAGTGCCCGTTGGTAAAGTTTCAAGGCAGCCTGGTACGACTTTCTTTGAGCGTTTACGTCGCCGAGTGTGCGCAGCCCAAACGCGACGAGGTAGTTGTCCTTGTTCCGTTCGCTGTATTCGACGCCCTTCGTCGCGAAGTACTCCGCAGAATCCAAACTTCGATTTGAATTGAAGTAGATGTATCCCAAGTTATTCAGTGATCGACTGATGACCCGGGGTTCGTTCGATTCGTATGCATACTCGAGCGCGTGTCGAAAATCTGCGATGGCTTTGTCATACTGCTTCTGTTCGTACGATACGGCGGCGATGTTATTCATGCTTCGTGCCATCTCTGCCTTGTCGCCGATCTGTTCGGAGATTTTCATCGCCTCGATCGAATATTGGAGCGTCCCAACGAAATCCGTTTTTCGGTAGCTCACCCATCCCAAGTTCCCTAGGGCCGCCGCCTTCCCTTTCAGGTATCCGAGTTTCTCGGAAAGTTCGAGTGCACTTTGAGCATATTTGGCAGCGAGGTCGTGGTCTGACTCGCGAATGGACATCGCTAACCGGTTGAGCAGGTTAACTTGGGAAGTATCCTCCTTTGGCTGAATGGCGCGCGACGATTGACCTCCCCCCAATAATTGAAAGGAAACGGACACCAAGAAAACACAGGTAATGAATCGCAGTCGCATCGAGCAAAAAAATGACTACCCGGGTTTAAAATTATCCATGTCGTTCCCTGCGAATTGCGCTAAATCGGACGAAACCTTACCCACTTACTATCGCGTCCCTGAATAGCCTAAACGACATGGAGGTGACCGGACCTATCCGGCTCTTTTGGCCTTGTAGCCCTCTTTTTGGAGGATTTGGATGAGCTTGTCGCGAACATCCCCTTGGATGAGAATTTCACCATCTTTGACAGAACCACCCGTTCCGCAGCGCGTTTTTAGTAGCCGACCTAACACCTCCAAGTCGTTCGTCGACCCAACAAATCCTGTAACCAGCGTAACCATTTTACCTGCGCGTCCGCTTTTGTCCAGTAGCACACGCAAAGATTGCTGAGCAGGAGGAAGCGTCGTTGCCTCGCCTTCTCCCTGGTAATGGTACTCGAACTCGTTGCTCGTGGAGTATACAATCCCGTCGCGCTTCTTCCAATCGTTGTCCTTCTTACCTGACTTCATATTCTTGACGTGTATAACAACACGATATTTAACACCATCATGAGAAACACCACGATTCCTAAATTAATGTGGAACTCCTTTCCTCCCTTGATCAATATTCCAATCATGCATCCGAGGAACAGCATGATTGGAGCGAAAGCGAAGTTCCGGTAAATCGTTGCCAGATTGTTTACCACGAACGAGCCGTCGTGATTCTCAACGCGAATCAATGCAGAAAGCAAACTCGAACGATAGATGTGCAACTCAGTCCCAGCGCGGAAATGCCTCAACTCTCCTAGGTCGACCCGAAAACTGTAACCCTCTTCGGTGATGAGTGGATTGCGTGGTCGGTTCATTGTCGTCAACCTATTCATACTCGATGCTTCGATCACGTGGGCATCGATGCGTTGCTCGGGCGACAAATAATCGACGGCGAGTACAGCACACCAAAGCCATCCGAAGTAAAAGAGCAAACGAGAATACTTGAGAAGGCTCGCTTGGAGCATTTGCTTTTCACTGGGGGCACGCCGGTAGGTGGGCCGTGGTGTGGGCCGGGCCTGGTCGTATAGAAATCTTGGGTTGGTAAACCGTTGGTCATATTCCAGCCTGGCCACAGGATCGCCCAGCACCTCGTATGCCTCGTTAATTTCCTTGAAAAGCTGCTCCGCTTCGGCGGATTGGTTTTTGTCGGGATGGTAGAGATTCGCGAGCCTGCGGAACGACTTTTTAATATCGGCTTCCGAGGCGGAGCGGGACACCTCCATGATTGCGTAGTAATCCTTCATATCCCCAACATGAACGAAACCACTTTAGGGTTTCTTACGGTAAAAATAAAAAAGCCGGTCGTTATATCGGCCGGCTTTGATAAGTCGAGGTTGGTTAACCCTCGCCGCCACCCACTTCCACTTTGTAGGAAGAGAACACGGCCGAGAGATACTCGCGGTTCATTCGCGCGATGTTGCTCACCTTAATTCCTTTCGGGCACTCAGCCTCGCACGCGTAGGTGTTGGTACAAGAACCGAATCCCTCGGCATCCATCTGAGCCACCATGCGTTCGGCGCGTTCCTTCCGCTCGGTCTGACCTTGCGGCAACAACGCAAGCTGCGAAATTTTGGCGCTCACAAATAGACTGGCAGAAGCATTCTTACAGGCAGCCACACAAGCTCCGCAACCAATGCAAGTGGCGGCATCAAACGCTTCGTCCGCGACCTTTTTCGGGATGGGAATCTCGTTGGCGTCGGGGGCACCGCCGGTATTTACCGACACATAACCACCTGCCTGCTGAATCCTGTCGAATGCAGAACGGTCCACAACCAAGTCACGTACTACCGGGAACGCCTTGGCTCGCCAAGGTTCGATCGTGATGGATGCGCCGTCTTGAAACGAACGCATGTGCAATTGGCACGTCGTGGTCTGCAAGGGCCCATGAGGTCGTCCGTTGATGTACAGGCTGCACATACCACAAATACCCTCGCGACAGTCGTGGTCGAAGGCTACAGGTTCCTCACCCTTCGTAATCAACTCTTGGTTGAGAACGTCGAGCATTTCAAGGAACGACATATCCGACGATACATGGTCCAAATGATAGTCTTTGAACGCGCCTTTGGTGTTCTTGTCTTTTTGCCTCCAGATTTTCAATGACACTTTCATAGCATCGAGTGTTTCAGTCCGCCATTTAAAAACAGGCGAACGGTGAACAATGTTTATTTATAACTCCGTTGAGTCAACTTCACGTTCTCGAACTTCAGCGTTTCCTTGTGAAGTTCTTCAGCGATGTTCTCTCCTTTGTACTCCCAAGCTGCGACGAAAGAATAATCTTCGTCTTTCCGGAGCGCTTCTCCGTCCGGAGTTTGCGATTCCTCACGGAAGTGACCGCCACAGGATTCTGTGCGCATCAACGCGTCGTCAACCATCAACTCGCCAAGTTCGATGAAATCAGCGACACGCAAAGCCTTCTCAAGTTCCTGGTTCAGTTCCGAGGTTCCACCCAACACATTTACGTTGGTCCAGAATTCGTTCTTCAACTCTTGAATCTTCTTCTTAGCCTTGAGCAGTCCTTGTTCGTTGCGGGACATGCCGCAGTATTCCCACATGGTCAGACCCAGTTCACGGTGGAGTTGGTCGACGGTCTTCTTTCCCTTAATCGACAAGACTTTATTGATGCGCTCGTTCACCGCCGCGATGGCATCTCGGAATTCCGGACGGTCCGTGGTAATCTTCTCGCTTGACATACCTGCCAAGTAATCACCAACTGTATATGGAATTACGAAGTAACCATCAGCCAATCCTTGCATGAGCGCGCTGGCGCCCAATCGGTTCGCGCCGTGGTCCGAGAAGTTGCACTCACCAAGCGCATACAAACCGGGTACGGTCGTCATCAAGTTGTAGTCTACCCACAATCCACCCATTGTATAGTGCACGGCAGGATAGATCATCATCGGTGCAGAGTATGGATCGTCACCGGTGATTTGTTTGTACATGTCGAAGAGGTTGCCATACTTGGCTTCCACGGTTGCTTTTCCATCTCGTTTGATCGCGTCGGCGAAATCGAGGAACACGGCCAATCCAGTTTTTCCAACACCGCGACCTTCGTCGCACATATATTTCGCATTGCGCGAAGCGACATCTCGTGGAACCAAGTTTCCGAATGATGGATACTTGCGCTCTAAGAAGTAGTCACGTTCCGATTCTGGTATGTTGACGGCATCTTTTGCGGTCAAGCCTGGTTTTGCCACTTTCGGCACCCACACGCGGCCATCATTGCGGAGCGACTCCGACATCAAAGTCAATTTCGATTGGTGGTCACCAGAAACCGGGATACAAGTAGGGTGAATCTGCGTAAAGCAAGGGTTGCCAAACAGCGCTCCACGTTTATGGGCGCGCCAAGAGGCCGTCACGTTCGACCCTTTCGCGTTGGTAGACAAATAAAACACGTTTCCATAGCCACCAGTGCATAGCAATACTGCGTGGGCAGCGTGCGACTCGATCTTTCCAGTAATGAGATCACGGGTCACGATCCCGCGCGCTTTGCCATCAACAAGCACCACATCGAGCATCTCGGTGCGGTTATACATCTTCACCTTACCGGCGGCTATTTGCCGGTTGAGGGCGCTGTATGCACCAAGTAGCAATTGCTGGCCCGTTTGTCCCCGCGCATAAAACGTGCGTGACACTTGTGAACCACCGAATGAGCGGTTGGCAAGGAGTCCACCATACTCGCGTGCGAAAGGGACACCCTGTGCAACGCATTGGTCGATGATGTTGACACTTACCTCGGCCAAACGGTACACGTTGGCTTCACGTGCACGGTAATCACCTCCTTTAATCGTGTCGTAGAATAAACGGTACACGCTATCGCCGTCATTCTGATAGTTCTTCGCGGCATTGATACCACCTTGTGCGGCAATACTGTGTGCACGCCGAGGGCTATCCTGGAAAGCAAACGCTTTCACGTTGTAGCCGAGTTCAGCGAGCGAGGCAGCAGCGGAAGCACCCGCCAAGCCTGTACCAACTACGATGATATCGTACTTTCTTTTGTTGGCTGGGTTCACCAGCTTGAGGTTGAACTTGTGTTTAGTCCACTTCTCGGCAAGAGGTCCTTCCGGAGCTTTTGATTCGAGCTTGATCATAGCGGTGCGAGATTATAAATGGAAGTACATACTAACCGGGATCCACGCGAACAACGCCGGAACCACGATGGCGAATGCCTTTCCAAGAAAACTGATAATCGGATTGTATTTCTGATGCTTGAGGCCCAATGTCTGAAACGCACTTGCGAAGCCATGCCATAAGTGGAACGCCAATGCGCACATGCAGAACACGTACAGCGCCACATACCAGCCTTTCGCGAACCATTCAGTCACCGTGAGATATAGGTTTCCAAACTCCTCGCCGTCATAGTTGGCTACTTCCAATGTTCCAAACTTCGACTGACCCCAGAAATCTTTCAAGTGAATGACCAAGAAGATCAAAATGAGCGTACCAAGGATACCCATGTTACGAGAGGCCCAAATCGACGACTTGCCAGAGGAGACCGCGTAACCTTCGGGTCCGCGAGCGTCACGGTTGCGGCGCGTCAACGCAATCGACACGATCACGTGCAGCAGGATGAAGGCAAAATTGCCCTTGGCAATAATTTGTACCAAGGGGTTGTGCCCCATGAATTCAGCATAACGGTTGAACGCCTCTCCGTTGTCGTCCTTTAGGAGCTGTAAGTTTCCAATCAAATGAACAACAAGGAAGCTAATCAGGAAGAGTCCCGTTAGACTCATTAAGAGTTTCCTTCCGATGGTACTGGCAAAGAGATCAATTATCCACTTCATAATAGGTTAGCGGGCTGTTGGATCGTGTCAAAAATACACCCCAAATGCCAGCCACCAAAATGGAAGCATACTATTTACAGTCAACAATACTGGTACGAGAGATGGACGGAGAAATTCGTCTGATGGTGGTAAACAAGATGCGACTTCCGTTGTTACACATTAACACGCTGCGAATACAGCCATCACTAGTGCAATTAACGTCACCATTAACACTAGGAACCACTCTTTCCTGATGTAGGCAACTACCGAACGGACGATCTTTTTCATTGTTAAGTTGGGTCGACCCTCAGCATCAAACTAGACCCCTATTTTGTAACTAATTGATAATTAGCGTTTTAATTCCTAACAGAATCGGGAACCTCTCCCAAGAGTAGGGCATTTTCCCAAAATGGGATAATCACTAAGGTCACGACACGATCTTTTCGTGTGGCGTTATTGTTTCGGCAAGCGAGGGTTTCTAACTGCCTTGCGGGTGACTAAATTGCACGTTAACCACTACTGAGTTCCTAGATGTATTTGATATTTGACACGGAGACCACCGGGGTCCCGCATAATAAGAGTGCGCCCATCACTGACTTGGATAATTGGCCTCGCCTTGTCCAGTTAGCGTGGCAGTTGCACGATGCCAAAGGGAAGTTGCTCTCGAATCACAACTTCATCATCCGACCCGATGGTTTTGACATCCCTTTCAAAGCCGAGCAAGTTCACGGTATTTCAACGCGACGCGCGCAAGAAGAAGGCGTTGACCTAACGGTGGCGTTCGAGCACTTTCGAAAAGACCTGTTGCAGACACGGCAACTGGTGGGGCACAATATTGAGTTCGACATTAATATCATTGGTGCTGAGTTCATTCGGAAGGGAATTGCGACTGAAGAATTCCTTGGGCTGGCCAAAGTCGACACTGGTCTAGCGTCGATCGAATTCTGCCAACTGGCGGGAGGGATTGGTGGCAAACTGAAAATGCCGCGTTTGACTGAGTTGCACGAGAAGCTCTTCGGTCATCCTTTTCAAGATGCACACGATGCTTCGTACGATGTTGCCGCCACTGCACGGTGCTTTTTTGGGTTAATCACGCAAAACGTTGTGCCTCCCGCCGATGCGACACCGGCAACAGACATTGCTTACGAAGAACCCAACCTCGACGCGGGTAACTCGACCAAGCGTGAGAAAGTGAGGCGTTCAACTTATGGAGACGAAAATGCTTTGGCCACATTGGCTGAAGTTCCATTTGCTCACCTCCACCTCCACTCACAATTCTCGGTGTTGCAGGCAACGGCAGACGTGAAGGAGATCGTCCAAAAGACCAAGGATGCAGGGATGACTGCTGTCGCGATGACCGACTTTGGCAATATGTACGGTGCGTTCAAGTTTGTAACCGAAGCACTGAAGCAGCAGATCAAACCGGTGGTCGGATGTGAATTCTACATCGCCGAAGAAAGAAAGAAGCTGAAGTTCACCAAGGACAATCCCGACAAACGCTTCAACCAGGTGTTGCTTGCGAAGAACAAAACGGGCTATCACAACCTAGCGAAGTTGAGTTCGATTGGTTTCATCGAGGGACTTTATGGCATCTACCCGCGCATAGATAAGGAGTTGGTCACGCAATACAAAGAAGGTGTGATTGCCACGACGGGAGGACTCTCGAGCGAGGTCCCCTACCTGATCCTTCATGTGGGCGAACGCCAAGCAGAGGAAGCCTTCAAGTGGTGGCACAAGACATTTGGTTCCGATTTTTATGTTGAACTGAACCGTCACGGAATTCCAGAAGAGGATCGCGTGAACGACACGCTGCTGCGATTCGCCGAAAAATATAAGGTGAAGTACTTTGCAGCGAACGAGGTTTACTACCTGGACAAAGAGCAATCGAACGCCCACGACGTACTGTTGTGCATTAAAGAAGGTGAATTCAAGTCCACTCCGATTGGCGAGGGCCGGGGCACTCGATTTGGTCTGCCCAATGGAGAATTCTATTTCAAGTCGCAGGATGAAATGAAGCAACTGTTCAGCGACTTACCACAGGCGATCACGACCATTTCCGAGATCCTTGAAAAGATTGAGACCTACGAGTTGAAGCGCAACGTGTTGCTCCCTCGGTTCGACATTCCAGCCGAATTTCAGACCGAAGACGACTATCTGCGGCACCTCACCTATGAAGGAGCGAAACGTAAGTACCCGGAGATCACTCCACAAATCCGTGAGCGCATCGATTTTGAATTGGAGACTATTAAGAAGACTGGTTATCCCGGCTACTTCTTGATCGTTCAAGATTTTACCTCGAAAGCGCGCGAGTTGGGAGTCTCTGTGGGCCCGGGTCGCGGCTCCGCTGCCGGCAGTGCAGTTGCTTACTGCATCGGAATTACCAACGTGGACCCAATCGCATACGACCTACTGTTCGAGCGTTTTCTCAATCCTGACAGGGTGTCGTTGCCTGATATTGATATTGACTTCGACGACGAAGGAAGAGATAAAGTACTGCAGTACGTGATACAAAAATACGGCAGTACGCAGGTTGCTCAAATCATCACATACGGAACGATGGCAGCTAAGTCTTCGATCCGCGATTGCGCACGTGTGATGGAGTTGCCTTTGGCCGACGCCAACAACTTAGCGAAGCTCGTCCCGGACCGTCCGGGCACGACTCTGGAAAAAGCTTTCGAAGAAGTTCCGGAGCTTGTGGGTGTGAAAAAAGGAAGTGACTTGAAGGCCCAAGTCTTGAACCAAGCGATCATCCTGGAAGGATCCCTTCGCAATACGGGTACGCACGCATGTGGTGTCATCATCACGCCCGAAGACATGACCCGTCTCATCCCGGTGTCGACCGCTCGCGATTCAACCATGTTGGTCACGCAGTTCGACAACAGCGTCGTGGAAAGTGCTGGAATGTTGAAAATGGACTTCCTGGGGCTAACCACGCTGACAATTATCAAAACGGCGCTGCGGAACATCAAGAAGCGAAAGGGTATTGAAATCGACATCGACAAAATTCCGCTTGACGACCAAAAGACTTATCAACTCTATCAACGCGGGGAAACGACTGGCACGTTCCAGTTTGAAAGCGAGGGGATGCAAAACTATTTAAAGGCTCTAAAGCCTGACAAGTTTGAGGACCTGATCGCCATGAACGCGCTGTACCGCCCGGGTCCAATGGAATACATACCCGCGTTTATTGCCCGCAAGCACGGAAAAGAGGCCATCAAGTACGACCTCCCCGAAATGGAAGAGTACCTGAAGGATACTTATGGAATTTGCGTGTATCAGGAGCAAGTGATGTTGCTCTCGCAAAAGCTCGCGAACTTCTCCAAGGGCGATGCGGACGTACTTCGAAAGGCGATGGGTAAGAAGCAGAAGGACGTTCTCGATAAGATGAAGGACAAGTTCATCGCCGGTTGTAAGACGAACAACCACGACGCCACCATTGCCGAAAAAATTTGGAAAGACTGGGAAGCCTTTGCGCAGTATGCGTTCAACAAATCGCACTCTACCTGTTATTCGCTGGTTGCCTACCACACCGCATACTTAAAAGCTAACTATCCGGCCGAATACATGGCGGCGGTGTTGACGCACTCACAAAGCAATTTGGACAATGTAACTTACTTCATTGATGAGTCGCGGCGTATGGGGCTTGCGGTACTTGGACCACACGTAAATGAATCGGGCGTATTCTTCGAAGTGAACGAGAACG
The DNA here is from genome assembly GCA_044226945.1 of Cyclobacteriaceae bacterium. GTDB lineage: Bacteria > Bacteroidota > Bacteroidia > Cytophagales > Cyclobacteriaceae > ELB16-189. Next base: position 26,714 of record JBGAGB010000018.1, read on the forward strand.
GAGAGATTCGATTTGGATTGGGTGCCATCAAGGGTGCGGGTGAATCGGCGGTTGAGGCCATTATTCAGGAGCGGGATATGCACGGACCCTACAAAAACATCTTCGATTTTGCGAAGCGGTTAAGTGGGAAGGCAGCTAACAAAAAGACGTTTGAGTGCCTTGCGTTTTCGGGCGCGTTCGATTGTTTCAGCGAATTCCATCGTCGACAATATGTTGCCGCCAAGGAAGGAGACGTTTCCCTGATCGAAAAGGTAATCCGATACGCGAATAAACTCCAACAAGAAGCAGCGAGTGCGCAGGCTAGTTTGTTTGGTGGGTCGACTGGGACGGAGATGCCACTTCCAAAAGTGGACATGTTGGAGCCATTCAGTGAAATTGAAAAGTTGCAGTTCGAGAAGGAGGTCGTGGGTGTTTACATTTCGGGTCACCCGCTTGATAACTACGAGTTTATTATCGGTACGTTCGTTACGGCACAGTTGGCAGAACTTAACAACTTGGAAGCTTTGCAGGGAAAAGACTGCAAAATGGTGGGCATCGTTTCATCTGTTGAAGAACGTAGGACAAAAACTGGGAACCCGTTTGGGCGGATGACGGTAGAGGACTACAGCGGTGCGTATACCTTTACGATGTTTGGGCGCGAGTACGTCGAGCGAAAGAACTTTTTCATTCCTGGGAACCATTTATTCATCGAGGGCACGGTGATGCGCAACACGTGGGGAGACCAAAATCTGGAGTTCAAGATTCGGAATTTGGATTTGCTGCAGGATGTGTCGGAAAAACGTGTAAACGGGCTTGCGATCCACCTGAGCGCCGACCCAGAGCTCTTGACCCGGGAGCGGTTCGAAGACCTAGATAAACTCCTCAAAAAACACTCAGGAAAGGGATTTTTGAAGGTTTCTTTGTCTGGACTGGATGGTGTTCATGCTACAGAGATACCGGCGCGGGCGAAGGGTGTTAAAACGTCGGCGGCGCTCATTTCGGCGCTTCGAAAAATGCAGGTGGAGGTAGGTGTGATTACCGACAAGAATGAAATCCGCTGGCTGGCGGACAAGGCAAACAAAGGTTCCGCGGCTTCGGTCAAAGTTGGAACAAATTCGTCTACCTTTGTGTTGGAAGCATTGGAAACAGAAACTATTTAACACAAACCATTATGGGAAAAACAATAGAACTCACCGACGCAAACTTTGACCAAGCCATTAATTCAGATAAACCTGTCCTGGTTGACTTCTGGGCCGAGTGGTGTGGTCCTTGTAAGATGATCGGTCCCGTGGTGGAGGAGTTGGCAAACGAATACGAAGGCAAGGCTGTCGTGGCTAAACTGAACGTGGACTTCAACCCCGAAACCACAGCGAAATTTGGTGTCCGAAACATCCCAACGCTCCTTGTTTTCAGGAAGGGCCAAGTAGTAGACAAGCAAATTGGCGCTGTTCCGAAATCGGTACTCGCACAAAAGCTCGAAGCGCAAGTGGTGGCGTAATTTGACTGATCAAATAAAAAATCAAGGCCCTGGTCTACACCGGGGCTTTTTTATGCCTTCTCAGCAGGAACCTCTGCGGGCTTAACGGCTCCCGGTACGAGATTGGGAATTCGGATATTAAAAGTGCAACCTTCGTTGAAGGTTGAGTCAAGGGTGATGCTACCGCCAAGTTTTCCAACGGACTCTTTCACGATATAGAGGCCCAAGCCCGCCCCTTCGCTTCGTTCTGTTGCCCGGAAGAACATGCTAAATATTCGGGGAAGGTACTCCTGCCGAATACCCATCCCGTTGTCCGAAAATTGAATACGAATATCGCTTGGAGTGACTTCCGCTTCAATTCGAATATAGCTCCTCTCCTTCTCGACGTCTTGATACTTGATTGAATTTGAAATTAGGTTTTGAAAAATCACCGACAACCGATATGGGTCGGTATAGATCGGTGCGTCGCCATCAATCAGAATCTGTTTTTCGATCCGGTCAAAACCCTTGAGATACTTTAGTCGTTCCAGCGACTCACTAAAAACCGACTCAAGTCGAATTTCAGTCACAGTGGGTTCAGTGCGAGCGTTTCGTGAATAGTCAAGGATCTCTTTGAGGGTATCATCGAGCCTATGGATGCTGTGCTCAATCATATCGAACAAATCAATCATCGGTTTGCCGGATTTCTCATCCTCCAACCGCGCAATGGTTACCAGACCAAGTACAGACATAAGTGGTGCGCGCAGGTTGTGTGAAACGCTATAAACAAAATTGTCCAACTCCATGTTGATCTTTCTGAGAAGTTCATTGGTCTTGATGAGCTCTTCGTTCTGATCTCGGAGTTTGAGTTCGGTAACCAACCTGCGTGATTCCATCTCGCGTTGGTTCAACGAGTTCAAGATCGCCGCGGGTAGCCTTGACAGGTTGTTTTTGAGGATGTAGTCGTCGACACCCTGCTTCAAACAATTGACCGCAAATTCCTCCGACACTGTGCCCGTTACGAGGATAAATGGAATCATTATTCCGCGACCACGGCACACCTTCAACGCCTCAATTGAATTGAATTGCGGGAGTGCATGGTCGGAAAGAACCACGTCGGGACTAAACGAGTCGAGTGCTTTCACAAAGTCGTCAGGTCCATCCACCCTCATTGAAACAAATGGAAGTTTTGCTTTCTTCAACACCCGTTCGATGAGGCTTGCCTCCTCCACAATGTCTTCTAGCATCAGAATCCTGAGTACTTTTTCCATAGGTGACTAATGAACCAACATTTAAATTGTTTTAGGAGTATTTTTATTTAGGTGGTTGATTTAAGACCAACCAAAATAGACCGACGTCAGAAACTGCTTTGACAAATTTTTCAAAATCGACGGGTTTGACGATATATGCGTTGACCCCGAGTCTGTATGACTCCACGATATCGCGCTCTTCTTTTGAAGATGTAAGAATCACGACAGGTATCACACGCTTTTCTTCGCTTTCCTTTATTCGCCTCAACACTTCGATGCCATCAACTTTTGGCATTTTCAGGTCCAGCAAAATAAGACGCGGCATCTCTTTCTGTTCACCTCCGAACAAGAACTCAAGGGCTTCTTCGCCGTCATTGACATGGACCAAGTTATTAGCCAACTTGTTTTTCTTGAGTGCTCGGATTGTGAGTCCAGCATCATCGGGGTTATCTTCCACCAAAAGAATGTCTACTGGTTCCATAACTATTTAGGTAATGAAAAATAAAATGTTGCTCCTTCGTTCATCGTGCCCTGGGCCCAAACTTTTCCCCCATGGCGGTCAATGATTCGCTTGACAAGCGCCAGTCCGACTCCCGTCCCCTCAAACTCGTCTTGCTTATGAAGTCTTTGAAATACTCCAAAAAGCTTACTTACATACTGCATATTGAACCCCACACCATTGTCTCTAACAAAAAAACACAAGGAATCCTCGGTGGTATATCCTCCAATTTCAACCATCGGATACTCCGCCCTACTTGAATATTTGAAAGCGTTGGAGATTAAATTCACCCAAACCTGTTTCATCATTCTTGAATCTGCGTAGACTTCCGGAAGTTCTCCCACCGCGACGTTCAATTGTTTATTTTGGTTTGGGCCCTCTTGCATTTCTTCCATTACTAGTTTTACCATTTCAGCCATTCCAACTTGACTTATCTGTAGTTCCTTGCGGCCGAGTCGGGAGAAATCCAAGAGGTCATCGATCAATTGCCCCATTCGTCTACCATTTTTGGCAATGACACTTAGAATTCGGGTTGCGTCTTCTGGAAGAACGTGAGCATGGTCTTCCATGAGTACCGCTGCGTACCCATTTACTGAGCGTAGTGGCGCACGTAGATCGTGCGACACCGAATACGTAAACGATTCCAGATCCGAGTTTAACTTCGTAATCTCTTCATTCGCCTTCTCCAGCCGTTTGTTCGCTCTCTCCAGTCTCTCCTGGTTCCGGAGAATGTTGAAAAACAATGCGATCAATACTAATGTTGGTATCGCGAGTGCCACCGATACTAAGTATCGAGAAACATCTAACTTGCTTTCGACCGCACTAGACGCCCGCAGGTAGTCCTGATTTACATCTCCTCGGATCAGGTCAATCACCGACCGGATGGAGTCCATTACTTTTTTTTCGCCTCCGCTTTTCATCCGCACATCTGCCAAGGCAAGACTGGTGGCTCTCAGTCTTAGGATATCCTTCGCTACGGATACTTTTTGTCTTACAAGCTTCGACAGCAAATTGAAGTTCTCGACGCGAGCTGCAGTAGTTCCGTAAGCGCTCAGGGACAACATCCCGTTGTCAATAGATCGGAGCGCAGCGTCGTACGGTTCCAGGTACGAAGAATCTCCGGTGATCAAAAATCCTCGCTGCCCCGTTTCCAAGTCGATCATCGTCACCAACAATCGTTCTGCATCATTCGCTATCTTCAAACTTCGACTTTGTTCAACGCCACTTTCAATCAACCGTTCGATACCGATGTAAGAATAAACTCCAAGTGCGCCGATCGTCAAGATCGTGATGATAAATCCGCTCATCACTCCTTGTTTGAAGTTCAACTTCATTATCTTCGGCTCGATGGCATTGTTATCGAATCAGTATTAATAAGGTAGCAAAATTACACCCTAACCACCCGATGTTTTTTACAGGAGAGGTACTTCAAGCATAAAGAAACCTTACATCGATGGTTTATCGGGTAAACACGATCAATTCCTGACCAGAACCTAAAATTTATTGGTTTACCGTCTCAAAAAAGTGAAAACAAAAGCCAGATCATTACATATCTACCCCTACGTCCGAAAGAAATGAACCAGAGGAACCACCCGATCAGCATCGTTATAGCCGACGATCATCCGTTGTTTAGAAAGGGGTTAGAAGATATCATCAGGACCACCGCATACGCCACGGCAACCGTTCACATGGCAAGCAACGGGCAAGAAGCGATCCAGCTTTGTCAAAAGAATCCTGTATCATTAATGTTCTTGGACATCAACATGCCGGAGATGAATGGGTATGAGGCAGCCGAAACTATCTTGAACACACGGCCCAAACTTCCGATTATAGTCCTCACACAATTCGACGAAGTCCCACTCATCTTAAATATGTTTAAAACCGGGGTGAAGGGATTTCTTACCAAGAATATCGAAGGGAGCGAAATCGAAGCGGCCATCGCCACGGTATTAAAGGGCGACTATTACTATCACTCCAAGTTTGATGAAACGATCAAGGCTTGGTTGTTAACAGGGCTTCGACGTCAAATCCCAGAAGTACGTTTTTCTGAACGCGAGCTACAAATGATCTTGTTGATGTCGAAGGGCAAAACAACGCAGGAAATAAGCGATGAACTGAACTTGAGCTATCGTTCGGTCGAAACCTACCGATATCAATTGATCAAACGAGTCAACGTGGCCAATACCGCAGAACTCATCACCTATGTTTACAAGAATGCAATTATCTAGCGCGGACCGCCGTTTTCACCCGCTCTAGGATCGCCAATACCGCAGGGCACACCAAAGTATTTCGATACGTGAGGTCCAAGATTTGGGTCATCTTCTTTCGATCGGTGTGCGGATATTCTCGACACGCCTTCGGCCGACTATCATATACTCGGCAGCGGTTGTCGGCATTAAGAAATGGACACGGCGCCGCGCGGAGAACATAGTCGTTGTCTTCATCGATCTTCAGGTAAGCATTGATAAAATCGCCGGGCTTCATCCGGAGCGCTTTCGCTACCCTTTCAATATCAGTGGGATAAAAAATCGGACTTGTGGTTTTGCAGCAGTTGGCGCATGTCAGGCAGTCCGTTTCGGCAAACACCTCGTCGTGAGCGGTATGAAACCATTCGTCGAGATCGGAGTCGCTCTCCTTTGCCAGCGAACCAAGGAACTTCTTATTCTCCTTCGATTTACCGGTGGCTGCCTGTTTAAACTTCGCGAGGTCCATCATTAAAACAATGACTGTTGCCCGCTTCCGGTTTCAGGTTTCCTTCTTCCTTTTGAAGGGGCTTTCGCCGGGGTATTGGTACCATCGATTTCTTCCGGTGTATAGGTAACGGGGGCTTCAATTTCGGCCGAGTTCTTCTCGTCGCTCGTCAACTTGTTTCCCGAGATCTGTTTACCAATCGAGTAGTAAGTCAAAAAATCGTCAGGCATTGACTTGCAAAGGGCCAACACATCTTGTTCGGTCAGGTTCGGGTTTAGCCAATCGCGTTCATACGCATGTGGAATGATTACCGGTTGCCGCTTCTTGCTATTGTGAAGCCAGCTCATCATGGGGTTGGAGGCGGTAGTTAAGACAGTGTAGGTAAACATCTCGTTTCCGGTTGCCTTGTCTTTCCAAGTGGAGTAAAGGCCAGCGATTGAAAAAATGAACTGGTCTTTCGCCTTCACGATGTACGGCGTTTTATTTTTCGCTTTGGTTGGGTTGTCCCAATGCCACTCGAAGAAGGCTGTCGCTGGTATGAGGCATCGTTTTCCTTCGCGTGCGGCGTCGCGGAACGAGGGTTTGTCGAACATTTCTTCGGAGATGCAGTTCAAGGTTTGGACTCGGAGTCGTAGCAGGTCATCCGCCGACTTGGTCCACCATGGTACGAGTCCCCATTGGCTAGGAAGTAACTCTTTGGGCCGTTCGACGGTCACCACAGGATCGGCCTTGAAGTCGAATCCGTTCTCGTAAAAATTGGGCTGATACTCAGGATAACGGTTAACCGCCTGGTAGTATTCTTCGAGTTGTCCCGCCGTCGCTTTGGACTGCTTGTGGTAACACATGCGTCAAAGGTAGGAATTTTCGCTTTCGAGCGACACTCTAACGTTGCAGCAACCACCGAAACACATCGCTCATGAAAGCTTGACATTGATAGTCTTTCACGTCTTCCCATTCCGTCATGTAGAGCGACACCATGCCATCGCCCATGGCGACCACACGTCCTTTTCCAAACTCTTGGTAAACGCCGAATACACTCCTATCTCCATAGGTACCGGCAGAAAAAGGCGTGCCGCCAGTCACCAGCCGGGCACCATGATAAGGAATCTTCCACTCCGACTTGGTGACTGATCCGGCGAGGGACTTGCCACCAACCGTCGTGTCGGGATTGTTGACACCGAATGTGATCCCGAACTTAGCGACAATGTCGTTCGCATTGACTTGTTCAAGTGTTGCCCAATAATCCTCGTCGACGACGATGAAAAGGCTACCACCGCTTTCGACGTGCTTTATGACAGCCATTGCCTCGGTGGGCGTAAATTTCGAAGACGGAATGTGGATGAACAAGAGGTCCGTGGGGCGCAGATCTTCACCCTTGATTTCATTTTTGATGTACCCTATTTCGGCACCCGCACTCGTGGCTGATCGGGTAATCTCAGCAGTCATGTACTTCACCCTGTCTACAAAGTCGGAATCCATCCCAACCATGTCGGTGGGCTCGTGCCAAAACCGTTCACCATGTGCGACATCAATTAACACACGCTTCTTGGTTTGGCTACACGAGGTGGCGAGTAACACCAGTATGATTTGCACGAACACGACAAGTTTCATCATGGGCAGACATTTTAGACTGCAAATCAAGAAAAATCGAGTAAAACAACTTGGATTTGAGCTGTTCAAAACTGATTCAAACCGAGGTCCCCGGGGGTAAAAAGTCAATCTTTACCTCTCAGGCTGTCGGAAGGATTCGAGTAAGCAATTTTGATCGAACGTGAAAGCAGTGTAATTGCGGCGAGTGCCGCCGTGATTACGACAGGGAGGATTAGCATCGTCCACCCAAGCTCAATGTGAAAGGCAAAGGATTGAAGCCACTGGTTGGCAAGCCAAAAGACCACCAATACCCCAATCACGTTTGCCACCGCTACCAATGTCATAAAATCGCTCGAAAGGGTCATGACAACTTGTGCGGCAGTGGCACCAAGAACCTTTCGGATGCCAATTTCCTTGGTCCTAGTCGCGACGGCATAGGAGGCAAGGGCGAACAACCCGAGGCATGCGATAATGATAGCTACGGTTGCCAGTAATCCAAACGTCAGTCCAAACTGGCGATCGGCGAGGTATTGCCGTTGGAAGTAGTCGTCGAGAAAGAAGAAGTGAAACGGGTTACCTGGAAACGCAGCGTTGAACTTCGACTCCACCTTTTCAATAGCTTCCAAAGGGTTTGAATTTTCGTTCAACTCGAGAGAGTAAAAGTCCGATGTGGCGCGATCGCACACTAGGATCAGTTGATCGATGTTTGCACGGAGCGATTCCTGATGGAAGTCCTTCACTACGCCGACAATTTCGAGCGTTTCGCTCCAACAATAGATTCTGCGACCTATGATGTCGTGCGGATTTGAAACGCCTAGCACCTTCATCGCTGTTTCGTTGACGAGTGCCGACTTCCAGTGTTCGCGGCGGGTGTCACGAAAGGACCTTCCTGCAACAATGGTCAAGTCGTACGCGTCTAGGAATTCTTTGTTGATCTGCAGGACACGGAAGGAATTTCCTTTCTTCGAGTCCTCTCCTTCGAAACGGACACCGCCATTGCTTGAACGCACAGGACTTCCAGGTACATCCGTTGAGACCCCAATGCTTTCTATTGCTGGTATTTCGGAAACCTGTTGGTAAAACATATCGAACGGTGATTCATTGGCCTTGGTGTCAACGGCGATTGGGCCGTCGACCACAACCACATGCTTTCCGTCAAAGCCAAGCGATTGGCTCTGCATAAAATGCACCTGCTTAACGGCGATCCATGTACCGAATGTCAAGATAACAGAGCATAGGAACTGAAATGTGACGAGTGCCTTTCTCAACTGCGAACCGGTCTTTCCCCGCGTCATTCGACCTCGAATGACATCTACAGGCTTAAAGTGCGACAATATCAACGCCGGGAAGACACCAGAAAAGAAGATCCCAACTAAGAAAATAACAAAAGCAACGATAAGGACGTCCACCGATGCAAGCGATTCGAAGTAAAATTGTCTCCCTACGAAAGTGGAGAAACTCGGGATGAGGAAGAAAATCAAGGCTATCGAGATCAACACAGCAATGACTTGGACGATGGCCGCCTCCGTGAGAAACCTTCTCACAAGCTGCGCTCTTCCCCCACCAAGAATTTTTCGGATTCCAACTTCATTTGCCCGGTCTGCCGCCACAGCCGTAGCCAGGTTAATGTAGTTCAACCATGCCATCAACAAAATTCCGAGAGCTACTGCAGACAAGATTCGAATGGAATTGCGATTGCCCCCGGGCTCCAACTCATCTTTGAAATGCGAATCGAGGTGAATCGCAACGATAGGTTGAAGAACAAACTTCATATCTTCACCCCAATCTCTCAGGTATTCTCCCATTTTTGCTTGAACCAATGCGGGCAATTTCGCCCCCACATCGGCGGCACTCTCGGGTGAATTGAGTTCTACATAAGTAAAATTGCCGGCCCATCCCCAGTTCGACATAAGGTCCTCTGTTTCGGCAGGGCCAATGATCTTCAGTAGGCTCTCGAAAGAATACAGAGCGTCGAACCGCAAATGGGTGTTGTCTGGTACGTCCCGGAACACACCTGTTACTTCGTACACTTCTTTGCCATTGCATGTAATTGTTCGGCCAATCGGATCGTCATCTCCGAAGTACTTCTTTGCCGTTGCTTCAGATAAGACGATGGTAAATGGGCGTTGGAGGACAAGCGAATCCACACCTTTCACCAATGGAAAAGAAAAGACCCTGAAAAAGTCTTGACTGGCGAAGTACACTCTTTTCTCACTGAAGTGCCGGTCGCGGTTCGACAGTACCACCGAGCGTCTCCCACCAGTGTTGAGCATCACGATGTGGTTTACCTCGGGAAAGGATCGCTTCATTTCAGGTCCGACACCCCACGCACCCTGTGTCCATTGTCGATCCAAATTGCCGCGAGTGTATCGATCCTGCCGGAGCCTAAATACCCGGTCTGCCTTCGCATGGAAGCGATCGAAGCTCTGTTCAGTCAACACGTACATCGCAATTAGTGCAAACGAAGTCAAGCCTATGATGAGGCCAAGCAGGCTTGTTAACGTGTACAATTGCCGATGTCTCAGGGCGCGCCAAGACGAACTCCAATCATTCGCGATTAGGATAAAGGAACTGCGAATGGGTCGATACTTTTTCCGCAGCAATATGCCGGGCCGCACAAAGCGGAGGATGTTCAAGTAAAATCGCCACACCGCACCCCGATTGCCGTATCTCTTCCGGTCTACCTCTTGTTGTTCAATTAGGTCGCCTTCGACGGTCTCGTATAACTCGTGAGGCAACCACCAGCGCAAAAAAGCCAACGCGACACGGACCAAATGGGAACGATTCTCGGGCTGGTTCATAGTTGAGTCTTTAGTTCCGGGAGCCGTTTCCAGAGATCCAAGCGATCCTGTCGCATGGATCGGAGCATCGCCAGGCCCGCCGGTGTGATCGTGTATAGACGTTTCCTTCTGCCACCACGTACATTGGTCGCACCGCCAACTTTTGACTTTACGAATCCCTTGTCCTCAAGCCTGTAGAGGGTAACATGGGCAGCCGCAAGCGTGACCTGCCGACCGAGTTGATCTTCAATCTCCCTTATGATGGCGTTACCATACGCATCTTCACGCAGGACACCGACCATAGTTAAAATCAATTCCTCCAGTTCGCCCAAGAATCCTCGCCCCATTTGTTTAGTCTTTGTTAAACAAATATAGAGAAACATTTTTGGGATCAAAATGCGACTATGCAGCGATCAATCGGTCCGCTCAAGTTATCCTGATTTCAAAACAGCAAGAGGGTCGTAGTTACTTTAACGACACTGATTACCGAACAAAAACTGCCGCCGTTGATTTAGGGACCACCACCAAGGCATCACAGCCAAAGATGGTTTTTCTTAGGAGCTCGTCCTTTACGTCAAATTTTAGTTTGCGCACTGCGGATCGGATCGCTTCCAAATCAATCACCGCCCATTCATTAGAAGGTGCATCGCAAACAGCGGCTGCAAAGACTTGTATAACCTTTCATTAAGGTCGATATCTTGCTAACACTAAGCTATCAAAGTTCAGTTTGGATTGGGCAACGACAGTAGTGGCCATCAAGGCCAACAGGAGGGTGAGGCTTCGATTCATGATGACCTAAATAACTTCAACACGGCCAAAGAATGAACGAATCGTCAATGATCGTGCTCAGTTGATCAACAGAACGGCAATTGGTATCTCCCTCTCATCGGGCAAACGCCACGTTGAGGGACGTTAGCAACCAGGTTCGGCATCACCGTGGTTGACCTGTTGACAACGGCATCTAAGTTTCGGGTCGACAAACCACCTATCCACCCAAGGAAATAAGACCAGGCAAGTAGGCTAATGACAATTCAAGGGGACGAAGCTACTCACTTCGCAATGTTTCCACAGGATTGGTTCTCGCCGCCTTGATCGACTGGAAACTCATCGTCAGCCCAGCGATCACGACGGTAATAATCCCCGCCAACAAGTACACGGTGACGCCGACACTGGTTCGGTATGCGTATTCATTCAACCAGATACCGACGCTATACCACGCCGCTGGAATGGCGAGCAAGAATGCTATTGCAATCAGACGGCCAAGGTCGCGGGACAGCAAGATGACGATGCTTTGGATGGAGGCTCCGAGTGCTTTTCGAATGCCGATCTCCTTTCGGCGTTGTTCGCTCGTGAACGCCGTGAGCGCAAATAAACCGAGGCAGGCGATGATGATGGCTAGTCCGGAGAAGATCACGAATATCTTTCCGAGCCGCTGCTCGGAGGTGTACATACGACCGAAGTCGTCGTCCAGGAAAGAAAACTGGAACGGGCTGTCAGGTGCGAGTTTCTTCCATGTCTTTTCCAGAGTCGCAATCACCGAACCGGCGTCAGAGCCTTGAAATCGAAATGCGATCCGACCGTTGCTTGAACCCAACAGCAAGCCAAGCGGTCCAATGTTGCTCTTCAATGATTCGAAATGAAAATTTTCAACCACACCAATAACCGTCAAGGTCTTAATTTTATCTGGGTCGGGAGATCCATCGGCACGTTGCGCCCCGAAATTGCTGACCCGTTGCCCGATTGGGTCACCCTCGAACTTGAACCGTTCGACCGCAGTTTCATTCAGAATGATCGAAGCCGAATCGGCTGTAAATTCACGTGAGAAACCCCTCCCCTTTTTTATGTTCATGTGAAATGTGGTGAGGTAATCAACATCTACCTCCCACTCCTGAATGTTCACCATGCTCTCGAGCGCCAACTGTACTGGCGAGCCATCACCCTTCCAATAGGTGTCGTTGCTTCGCCAACTGCCTGACACTGGTAGGTACCCGGAAATGGTCCCACTTTGAATTGCCGTATTCTCGAGTGCTTCGTTTTTGAAAGCTTGAAGGTTCTTACCTAGTAAGAACGCCTCGTTTACCACGATCACCTGATCCTTATCGAAACCCAATCTCTTGGATTGGATATAATTCAATTGGCGGTTGACAGTAATGGTCGCAATGATTAGGAAAATAGACACGACGAATTGGAACACGACGAGGCCGCTACGAATCAGATTGTTCTTTGTTCCGAGTGCAAGCTTACCCTTGAGGACTTTCACGGGTGAGAAGCCACTCAGGAAAAACGCTGGATACAAACCGGCGAGCAACGCTACAACGGCGATTGCTCCCACTAGCGTGAGATAAAAACTCCAAGAGGAGAAGGGTAAAAAGAGTTGTCGGCTGGCGAGTGTATTGAAAACAGGCAAAAAGAAATATGCGATCAACACTGCGAAACCAAATGAAATCGCCGTTAACATGAACGACTCTGCAAGGAACTGATTGATGAGCTGCCACCGCTGCGATCCCATCACCTTTCGAACGCCTACCTCGCGCGCTCGATTCACCGATCGTGCTGTCGCAAGGTTCATGAAATTAATGCATGCGATCACGAGGATGAATAGTGCAATCGCAGAAAACAAGTATACATACTGGATATTGCCGTTAGCTTCAAACTCATTAAGCAGCGACGAGTGCAAGTGAATATCCTTAATATTCATGAGTGAGTACTCCCAGATATTGCCAGCGGCGCGGAATGTTTCGAGAGAGTGACTCCCTCCAATGGCATCACCAATCTGAGGCATTACATATTTATCGATAAAAACCGGAAACTTGGCCTCAAGCTGTTCGGGTCGCACTCCTTCTTTTAATAGAAGATAAACGTGTGCTTCGGAACCACCGATCATGGTCACCGACTTGGAGTCTTCCAATCCCGCCATTGACCGAAGGATATCGAAATGAAAGTGACTTGCGCTGGGTATGTCCTCGTAGATAGCAGTGACCATGTAAGTATTATTGCCATCGATCAATAAAGATTGACCGAGTGCTTGCCCCTTTGGAAAATACTTTGCAGCGATCTTTTGGCTGATCGCAATCGTGTTGGGTTCCCGAAGCGCTGTAGCGGCATCTCCTTCCAAAACGGGGATTGAGAAAACTTTGAAGAAACTGCTGTCGGCCCACACTACCTTTTCTTCGTGTTTCTCTTCGGTCGAACTCTTGCGAACGTAGCGAGGTCCCCAGTTGGTGATGCGGACGACGTTCTCGATTTCGGGAAAGTTCTGAGGAAACAACTCGGCCATTACCGGGTATCCGGCCGCAATCTTCATGTGATTCGTGCCGAACTTGATTTCGGTGTGGAGCCTATAGATCCTGTCGGCATTCGTGTACTGTCGATCGAAGCTGAACTCGTAGCTGACAAACAGCAAGATGATCAGACATGCGGCAATCCCCACCGAAAGGCCTAAGGCGTTAATGAATGTGTAGAACTTTTGTTTATAAAGGGCCCTGAAGGCGGTGAGTAGGTAGTTGCGAATCATGACGAAATTGACTCAGCTAAGACGCTCGGATTGTGTCGAACGTTGCAACTTCAGGCAAAATTCCTGTCGTATTTGTCGGGCAGGCTACCCTTTCGCAATCTCCGGACGTCGTTTGCCCACCCCCGTTGCTTGTTCAAACGCAAATCCCATCTGCAAGACACTCCAATCTGCTTGGTGGCGCCCCACAATTTGCAACCCGATTGGCAACCCGCTTCTGGAGAAACCGCATGGGACGGCGATCGATGGATTTTCGACGGTCGAGATGTAGTATGCCGACCGCATCCAGTCGAGGTAGGTTTCCATCTTAACACCGTTGATTTCGGTGGGAAACGGCGTGTGGACGTCGAACGGCAATACCTGATTCACGGGCATGACAAGGAATTCGTATCGTTGCATGAACTCTTGCATTCGGCGGTAGAGAGCAGCACGTTTGGCTTCTAGGCGCGCGAGGTATGGACCTGTAAGCTTCCTCCCTTCGGTGATGTGCCACTTCAGGTAACTATTCATCTGGTGCTGACGTGTCTCAAAGAGGTCGCCAAACTCGCCCTCGTAGACCCAATGTCGGAAACCAATGAAGCATTCGTTGGCATCCGTCATGTCGGGTTCGTCCTCCGTCACTACGCAACCCAACGACTCGAAAACCTTGCGCTGAGCGTTGACAGTCTCGAGCACTTCCGGTTCGAACGGAAGCCCCATCCCTTTAAAGAAAGCGACCTTGACTCCTTTCATGTTCCGCTTTAAAGGCTTAGTGAATACCTGGGGGTCCTCGTTGATGGACAATGGAGCGCGTACGTCGGGGCCAGCTTGGACACTCAGCAGAAGTGCAACATCGGCCACCGTGCGTGCCATCGGACCGGAAACGGAGAGTCCCATCCACCCCATTTTCGAATTGGGAGAAGGCACACGCCCAGGCGAGGGCCGTAGCCCTACGACATTGTTGAAGTTTCCGGGATTGCGGAGTGAACCACCCATGTCGCTCCCGTCGGCCAAGGGTGCCATCCCACACGCCAGCGCAACTGCTCCACCGCCCGTGCTTCCGCCGCACGTTTTCGTAACATCGTACGGATTGAAACTGGGACCGAATATCGGGTTGAAAGTTTGAGAGCCCATACCAAGTTCGGGCACATTTGTTTTGCCAAGCACGATCGCGCCGGCATTCTTCTGTCGTTCCACGAAGAGTGAATCTTGCGTTGGAATGCGATCCTTGGTCATCGGGGACCCATACGTGGTGCGAATTCCCTTCGTATCGGCGAGATCTTTCACGGCAATTGGTAATCCATGAAGCGGCCCAAGGGGAACGCCTTTCACAAGGGCGTTGTCAGCTTCGAGTGCTTGCGCCATCAGTTGCTCCTCCGGTACTAGGGTAACGAACGCGTTGACTTTGCTGTTCACCTTCGCGATTTGTTGAAGGTGCGCTTGCATGACCTCGCGTGCGGAAAGCCTTTTTGCTCTAATCAGTTGGGCGAGATCGACGGCACTTGTAAAACAGAGCTCAGTTGGAGTGGCCGGAACATTCAAGGAATGAACAGACGTAGAGCTAGGGCCAGCATTTATGAGTGTCGGGGGTACGACGGCTGAAATGGCAGTAATCGACGTCGCCTTAAGCATCTGGCGACGGGTCAGTGTGTTCTTCTTCATAGGCAAGATGAAGATGGGATTTTTTACACTGATTGCATAATGAAGGTCCATCGTATTGACCTTTCTGGCAAGCCGGACAGAAAGATTGAGCGTCCCTTCAACTACACGTCCGGGCTAGAATTGTCCAACCCTAATTCGTGACCACGTATGGTTTGCCGGCTTCAAAGTATCGCACAAACTTCTCGAGGTAGTAATTATAAAGCATTGCCGTGCGTTGCTCCTTAACCGTATAAAAGAAAACTCCTCCGTCATCAACTCCCTGCAAATACTCATGCTTGTATGGGTACAATTTCACGTAGATCCGAGACCCATCGCTGCGCGGATTGATGATGTGAATCCGTTCGTCGACTGGCCAGTCGATCATCCTCCATTCCAAGTTGGCGTTCGGGATCTCTCTTCTCAATTTGACCAACTGATCGATTGTTCTTCTGATCTTGAGTTTTATCCCTTCTGTATTTGGAAAGACGTCCCGCTGCGCCTGCAGCGCAACGACTGCTGAATCGGTGACGTTAACAAAAACGACACTAACCTTCGCTCCTCGTTGGAGTATGGTAGTTAAAGGTCCTAATATCTTCCCAACCCCGTTTTGCAAATGGGCTCCGGCAATGTAGAGTTCGTTAATATTTTCCTTGTTCTGGTCGATATACGACCATAACTCGTCACCTGAATAGAAGTTTACCTCCTGAGTTTTTGCGCCAACAGAATTTCCGATAGGAACGGTGGCATCCAAGACCTTCGCGGTTGTATCTGAAGGGTTTACGTCTCTTGATTCGCCCGTCGATCGTTGAAACGAAAAACTAAAGATACCCATTGCGAAAAGTACTACGCTAAAGAACATGAATCCACCGATGAGGAATTTTCGGGCTCGAGGCGATAGGTTTGTCTTCAGGATCAGAATAAAAGTTAGTAGCCCAAGTACTGTTCCAAACCCAGTAATTCCAACCTTGAGGATATCTGGAATAAGCTCAAGCAATTCTTTGAGGTTCACTGATGTGTCGGTCATAGAAGATCAATTTGGGGTAAATGGTAACAAAAAAGCCCAGGCCCGTCGTGTTAGGCGATGGGCTGGGCTCAGTAAGGAAGGTAGCTACAGTTTTGGTTTTAGCCAACAGCGGCAGCCATTTGATCGAATGCCCCTATTTCGAGAAAAGCGCGATCGGATCGACGTCAACCAGCTCGAGCGACTTAACCATTTTCAATGTACCCGTCTTATACTTCTGAAAATGTGCACTTTGAATATGGGACTGATATGCCTGCGGGCTCGCGTATATCTCGAAGACGGTAACGTGAGTGGGTCGATTTTTCTCTCGGACGGCATACAACATCAACACGCCCGGTTCTTTTGTGACCGCAGCTTCGATCTGCTCCTTCATGAATACTTCGTATTCTTTCAGTTGCGCCGAATCAATGGTGAGTCGAGCAATCCTAATCACTCGCGTATCTTGTGCACGTGCCTCCGGAATCGTCAGCAGCAAGAGGATCAGAATCGTGATGGCTAACGGTGTTTTGGATACTTTCATAGGGATGGAAAAGGTGGAACCAAAGGTAAAGGTAAGGCAAACCCCCGACTGGCTGAAATCAGCCGTTGCCCGGGAAAACTACGATCAATTTGGCTACAACCACCTGTGTTTTGGATACACTTAATAGATGAACCTTCCCGACTTTTGTGATACGAAAGGTCAGGGTCAAATCGCTCTTGCCTGCAATCAACGCAACTAAAATTATGAGCACACAGAGTCAAAAAATCGCAATTGTAACGGGTGGAAGTCGAGGCCTTGGAAAGAACATGGCGATCGCACTCGCCAAAAAAGGGGTTCACGTATTGATCACCTACCATACCAATGAGCAAGCAGCGAATGAAGTGATCGCACAAATCCGCGGACTTGGCCAAAAGAGTCACGCGATTCGATTGGACACAAGCAACACCCAAGAGTTCGACTCGTTTTATTCTACCGCAGCTGCCTGGTTAAAGGCGGAGTTTGGTCAAGCCAAATTCGACTACCTGGTCAACAATGCCGGAACCGCGCTCTACAGCCCTATCCCTGAAGTGACCGAGCAGCAGATGGACGCTATCTTCAACATTCACTACAAGGGAGTTTTCTTTATGACACAAAAGGCGCTCCCCCTCATGAACGATGGAGGTGGTATTGTCAATATTTCGTCGGGATTGGCAAGGATGACCATGCCCGGATCTTCGGTGTACGGATCACTGAAAGCCGCAATCGAAACCCTTACGCGTTACATGGCGAAAGAACTTGGTCCTAGGAAGATTCGAGCCAACGTGGTGGCCCCTGGTGCCATTGAAACAGACTTCGGCAATGGGCGTGTCCGCGACAACAAGGAACTCAACGCACAAATCGCAGGGCTCACGGCACTTGGACGTGTGGGTCTGCCCGACGACATTGGTTCAGTGGTGGCATTTCTGTGTACCGAAGATGCACGGTGGATCAACGGACAACGGATTGAAGCTTCTGGTGGACAAGCCCTGTAATAGATTGCTCACTCAAGGCCAGAACAAAGGTAAGCGACAATTTAGACGCGGCGCAGAGCTTACTTAAACTAAAAGCTACGATCTACCTTGTCGCTTACTTAATTTAAAAACTGCACTACCTTTCCGACCATGAAGCCCCTTCAAATCAATTCGATTGCTGAATTTCACAAGGCAAGTAACCTTCCCGCACCGGAACATCCCCTGATTAGCGTGGTCGACTATGCGCAGGTGGCGAAGGCGAAAGAAGGGCGAATTGAACAACCGATTCTCATTCAATATTACTCCATCTCTGCAAAAAGGGGAATAAACGGCCGGATGCGCTACGGTCAAACCGATTACGACTTCAACGAAGGAATTATGTATTTCATGGCACCCGGACAAGTTTTGAATGTAACTCCAGTTCCACGAGCCGACGAAAATCCTTCGGGCTGGATTTTACTCATCCACCCAGATTTTCTTTGGAATACCCCGCTTGCGAAGAAGATTCGAGAATACGAATTCTTCGGCTATTCAGTCAATGAAGCGTTGTTCCTTTCGGATAAAGAGGAAAAGACAATCAACGCGATCGCCGAAAACATCAAGAGTGAATACCACGCGAGAATCGACAAGTTCACGCAGGGAATCATTATATCCCAAATCGAAACACTTTTGAATTACGCCGACCGGTTCTACCAGCGGCAATTTGTCACTCGAAAGATCACGAACCATCGACTGCTCGACAAAATGGAAGAAATCCTGTCTGACTACTTTCAGCAGCGGGACTTGATTGACAAGGGGCTCCCTTCGGTGAACTATTTAGCGGAGGCGCTTTCAGTTTCGCCAAAATATCTCAGTAGCCTGCTCAAGACGCTCACGGGACTTACCGCGCAGCAGCATATTCACGAAAAGTTGATTAACCAAGCCAAGGAAAAACTCTCTACCACAGAACAATCGGTGAGTGAAATTGCGTATCAACTCGGCTTCGAACATCCACAGTCTTTTAGCAAGCTATTCAAACTGAAGACTAAGCTTTCGCCATTGGAGTTTCGGCAGCAATTTAACTGAGGTGCGGCTCACGGCGGACGACATTGGCGTGGGCACTAAGCGCTTCCACTAGAAACGGATACCGTATATTTATCATTTCATCCCCATGATCAAAAGCATTATTTCTCTTGTATTGCTCCTCGCGTCGGTCTACCTGTCTTTCACCCATGGCTGGGGCGCATTCAATTACAAAAAGAATCCGGACGCTTTGAAGATGATGACGGAACTCGGAATCTCTGAATCCGTTGTGCCCGCATTTGGGCTCATCACGATCGCCATTGGCGTATTGATCATGATTCCACGAACTTTCTTCCTCGGAAACCTGCTAAACGCGCTATCGATCGTGATCATTATGGCGCTCGCGATCAGGGCCGGCAATCTGAAAATGGCTCTCATCGAAATACCTTTTCTAATTTTGCCACTAGTCTTGATTTGGTTGAAATATCCGTTTCTCAAAAGCTAGTTCAAGTAAATCCAATTCAAGCAACGTCAAAGGTGGAAGTGCGAATGTCGGTTTGGTCAGCCGTAACACCGAAAAAAACGAAATGTCATGGTAGAAAGAAAAGACTGATAAACCATCATTTCCAAAATGATCAAGCACCTCGCTTGAAACCGGTCGGATACATAATAAATACCAATACGCAAATCAGCAAAAAGTTATACTCAATTCCGTTTCTTCCCCGGCCCACGACAAACCATCCTTCTTTAAAATGAACTAGGACAATCCCCATGATCAATATCAAGATGGTTAGGATTGATGCGGGCTTGACATATTTATTGAACAGTAATAAAAAAGCGCAGACCACGTGGGAGATCTTGATCGCCCAAGCGAGTGGTACACCCACGGGAGCAAAACCAATTTGATTTAAGAACAACCTCCCAAAATCCGTTACGCCTGAATCAAGCATTGCTAACACACTATGGGACAACAAGATCGCAGCCAAGGCAAAGCGGAGGATAAACGTGTTGTCAAATATTTTCATTGTCGATCAATTATTTAGAAAATGTAAGCTGGTGAGGCAATCACTATTGTGCCGTTGCTATCAGCGACGCCGGGAGTCTCGGAAACGATCTTACCACCTGCATAAACCTTCACGTTTAAGTTCTGTCCGCTCACACCGCCGCCACCTGCCACTGTAATCGATACCGCAGGCACCGTAGTGGCGAAACTAATACTTTTTGTCCACGGCAAAGACGGGATTGACTCACTGGTGGCTCCCCCACTCGCGGTGATAAACGTTGTATTTAGTCTTCCTGTAAAACTGCCGGTTACCTCGAATTTTATGTCGCGGCTTTTAGTTGGTGTCGTGTCTCCATCCTTGCTACACGATAACGAGAGCACTAAAATGCTCAAACTGGTGAGGGCATTAGCCCATAGTCTACTCATAATTGCTTGTTAATGGTGAGGGTTTGCGCAACCCGAATCATAGATCGAGCAAACGCAGGCAAAGGTGGTCAGGATGGTTGATTGCGGCCGTTAACTTTAGTTAAAAAAGGAAAGGCCCAAGTTTGATTACCTACCCAGATCCCGCTTGCACTCAGATCGGCGATTGCTGCGTGTCAACTTTTGGATGCCCTATTCGCGTGTAGCTTGAACACAAGACCTGCGGTTCTAGTAGGTGTCGTTAAGTAACCAGCTGGACCCAGATTTAGGGGCTTGGATGTAAATAGGTCGAACGAAAGGAAGATGTGTTTTTCACTGAAGCTATTTACCAGTTATTTTCACATATTTGTCGAATGTCTGTGGTTCCGCCGATTGATTTGCCCAATGCTTCACCCTCGAAAGAGCGAACCTCGTTGTAGTACTGCCTCTATTTCTTGCAACTTATGATCTTGGTAACTAAACCATTTTTTCCTCCGAAGGACGAATACCAAAAATATGTCGATGGAATTTGGGAGCGTGAATGGTTGACAAACAATGGTCCACTGGTTATCCGCCTGGAGCAAGAGCTTCGAAAATACCTTGGGGTGGAACAATTCCACTTTCTTGCGAACGGCACCATCGCGATCCAGTTTGCGATCCGCGCCCTTGGATTGAAAGGGAAGATCATCACCACGCCATTCTCGTATGTGGCAACCGTGAGTAGTGTTGTATGGGAACACTGCGAACCTATTTTTGTCGACATCGACCCCCTGACGATGAATCTCGACCCGGCACAAGTAGAAAGCGCAATTACCAAGGACGTCACGGGAATCCTAGCCACTCACGTGTATGGGAATCCATGCGATATCGACCAACTACAAATGATCGCATCAAAACACTCGTTGAAGATAATTTATGACGGGGCGCACGCATTTGGTTCCACCTACAAGGGGAAGTCAGTCTTTGCCTACGGTGATGTAACCACCGCGAGTTTTCATGCAACAAAGGTTTTCCATACCATCGAAGGCGGGGGCGTTTCCGTAAACAGTCCTGAGGTTTTCAATTCGATCGGATTCATGAGGAACTTTGGTCACAACGGGCCGGGGCAATTTGCTGAACTCGGCATTAATGGAAAAAACTCGGAACTTCACGCCGCGATGGGCCTTGCCAATCTGAAGTACCTTGAGAACATATTCTCCGTTCGCAAGCAGCTCTGTCTACACTATGACAATGTTTTGAAGGAGCTCCCCCTTCAGCATCCAACACGCAGCGAAGGCTTCAACTACGCATACTATGCGGTACTATTCGAATCGGAACACCAGTTGCTCAGGGTGGAGCAAGCACTCAATGAACATCAGATATTCCCTAGGCGCTACTTCCACCCATCCCTTTCAACGCTCCCGTATGTGAAACCCGCGCGGGTGCCAGCGTGTGAGGATGCCTGCGCGCGAGTGATGTGCCTTCCGTTGTACCACACGTTGACAACAAAAGAGATCGATCAGATCGCTGACATCATGCACAAAGCACTGTCGGCCTGATTCCATGAAAATTTCTAACTTGTGCGATGGCCTTTTTGACCGCACAGCAAATCCAACAACTTGGCTTCCAACATGTTGGGAAGGATGTTAAAATCTCTGATAAGGCATCGTTTCACGGACATTCAAAGATCTCAATCGGCGACTACTCACGGATCGATGATTTCTGTGTATTATCGGCTGGAGACGGAGGCATCTATATCGGCCGCAATGTTCACATCGCCGTGTATACATCATTGATTGGCAAGGGCCGGATCGAGATCAAAGATTTCGCCAACCTCTCCTCGCGTGTAGCAATCTACTCGAGCAACGACGATTACTCGGGGAACTCAATGACCAACCCAACCGTTGCCGACGAATTCAAAAACGTCTCGCATGGACCTGTCACGCTTGGGCGACACGTCATTGTGGGCGTAGGTTCAGCTATTCTACCAAATGTTGAAATCGGCGATGGCTCGGCAGTAGGCGCGTTGTCTTTGGTGAGCAAAAGTGTCGAAGCTGGCGTCATCGTGAGTGGCGTCCCTGCCCGAAAAATAAAAACACGGAGCACGAAATTGTTCGACATCGAACGAGACTTCTTAAAAAAGGAGAAGGAAAACTTATGAACCTGCATTTAGTTCCAGACGACAAGTATGTAAGCCGGTTAATTCAAAGGGTTGAGGAAATTGGACTCTCGAACGAAAATGAATTTATCGTCAAAACGGCTCCCCCATTTAAGTACTTAAAAAAGGGCAACCTGAAAGGCGGCAACCCTGGTAGTGCCGAGTTTGCTACGCTCCATAAAGATCTCTCTTCTTACAAAAAGATATTCATTCATTTCATGGATGAAACCAGTATCCGATGGATTGCTGCGAACAACCTCAAAGACGTGTATTGGCTGGTGTGGGGCGCCGATATCTATGAAACCATGTTTTCAGGATTCGAACCTAATGATGAAGAGACCCAAAAGGTTCTCGCACCCACGTGGCGGAACAAGATCAACAGAGCGTTGTATGCCACTGTTCAAAAAGTTAAGAATCGAAGTCTTTACAGGAACGCCTACAAGAGGGTTAAGTATACCTGCAATTGGATTTACGATGAATACCAGTTCGCAGTCGATCACCTTCCGGGGTTGCGATCAGAACACAGGTTCTTTATCTACGACCAAGATATTGCGTTTCACCAGCTCGCCACGCGTATCTCGTTGACGGTGCACACACCAGGAAAGGAACTAAGGGTACAACTTGGCCAAAGTGTGACGGCTCCGGGCAATCACGCCTCGGCACTCCTCATGCTCGGTAAAGCCAAAGGTATCTCGGAAGTAGTTATTCCGGCGTCGTATGGTTCCGATTTCTACCGCAGTCAACTCGAAAAATGGGTGAAAGCCAAAGAGTTTCCATTTAATATCGAGTTCAACAAGGAGTACATGCAATTCGATCAGTATGTTGAACAGTTGAATACTTTCGATGTTCTAGCCTTAAACTCAATACGTCCGGCTGGTATGGGCAACTTCTGGCTGGGGATTATTCTCGGCAAGGCGGTTCTCCTTCGCCGGGAGAACCTCGCGTGCAGGATGATGGAAGAACTCGGTCTAACATTCTATTATATCGATGAATGGTGTAGGAACGTTCGCCTTCCCTCAGCTGCGGAGGTCGAGAAAAATCGCGAAATCTGCCTACAATATTATTCTGAAGATCGGATGCGAAACGCTTACAGGGAATTGTTTGAATGATTGTGAAACTCGTCACCCCAAACGGCTACAGAAAGTGGAAAGTCACTGCTAGCGACACATGACCTATTAAACGTCGCCCACCGACAATCAACAGACGCACGAACACGGCTCCAGTAAGGCATAAAAGACCGATCTTGCCGGTCTTTTTTAGTGTAGCCCTCGCTAAAAGCTACGGCAATCGAGGAGGGTAAATGCGCACGTTGTCAAGCTATTTTCCACAGAGTTTAATAGACTAGCTAGACTACTACTACAACTAATATCCATCCCACCAAGAAGGCAGTTTTTGGTTTCCGTAATAATCCCTGAACCTTTTAATACTCAACAAATAGTGAAACTCATTGTGCTCTCCATCGACCTCAAACGCAACCTTTAGCTTTTGACCGCGGTTCACCCACATCGCCTTAACCACAGTCCCAGCGATGACCTTTTGATTTACGTGATAGAAATTCTTCTCGTTAACAGTAATTTTTGTAGGCTCACCATACTTGGCTTTAAATACCGATATCAGGCTATCTGCTCGCTTGCGAAGTTTATTGTACCAGTCTTGAGTGATCGGAAGACCAAAGGAGGTAAATGAAATTTGATCTAAGCTGTCTTCCCTTGAAACAAAGGCCCAATTGCCAAAAATCTCACCCTTGTTATCATAGTACGAAACGCTAAAGAAATTCGTGTCGAATTGAAAGTACTTAAAGCTTTTCTCGCCCACGTATTTCTCGATGAATTCACATTTATCAATCTTCTCCGAATGAAGCTCAGTATCAAAAATGGTGGTGGGTTGACTGTAAGACTGGGTCGCTACGAAAGCAAGCAGGAGCAAGAAAAGAGACATTCGAAAATTCATGGAATTAACTGAGGACCAACTAGAATTCGTTATTACCCAGAAAGTCACAAAGTCGAGAACAAAAAAGCGCAATCTTATTGATGGCTTTGAATCCAATCTGAATTGACCCTTAAACTCCCCGATCGCTGTGAGGCAAACTACTGCGGCAAATTTCTGTAGGGAATGCCTGAACTCCATAAAACAAAAAAACCGATGGTCCCATCAGTCTTTTCTTCATCGCCTTCGCTAAAAGCTACGGCAATGATGAGGTCTTGAGCGCATTGCCTCCGTTGCGCTACGGCCATCCGGTGTGGGTGGGCGCTTCAACAAACTAAACCGTTGCCCTGCGGGCAGTGATTTTGTTTTTCATGCAGGGCTGAAAACTTTAGAAATCCAGTAAGTTCTCATACCCAGCCTTACCCCCTTAACTCGTCAACCGCGACGAAATTCATCCAGGTTTTCGCCCGTCATAAAAAACAAAACCGCTACTGCCTTCGGCAGCAACGGTTCATTTTGTTGAGGTCTTGAGCGGATTCGAACCGCTGTAGGAGCTTTTGCAGAGCTCAGCCTAGCCACTCGGCCACAAGACCATGAACCGCTTCTGTCGACCGCGTTCGTGTCGTAAAGATACAAACAACGATCAACAGAAACGATTATATCAATTATTCCGGCTTCTTGCCACCACTCATTTTCTCCTTCAGGGCCGCGAGTGCATCGAGGTCGCCCAACGTCGACTTCTCAGTCTCGTTGTTGATTTTCTCGATGGTCTTGCCTTTCGGAGCGGGCTTCTTGCCAGCAGGTTTCGCCACGACCTTGTCTTCCTCCTCGTTCGACCACGTTGCTTTGTGGCTCAATACGATGCGGCGGTCGTCTTTCGAAAACTCAAGTACTTTGAAGTCAAGGCTTTCACCTACCTCACCTTTCGAACCATCGGCTTTCGCCAAGTTCTTCACCGAGCAGAAACCTTCGATGCCGTAAGGCAACTCGAGGATCGCGCCCTTGTCGTTCTTGTTCACGAGTGTACACTTGTGGACTGAACCAGGGAGGAAGATGGTCTCGAAAGTATCCCAAGGGTTTTCTTCCATGTGCTTGTGGCTCAACGCGAGGCGGCGGTTAGCTGCATCGAGTTCGAGCACTTTCACCTCCATCTTCTCGCCCACTTTCGTGAACTCTGATGGATGCTTGATCTTGCGGGTCCAGCTCAAGTCGGACACGTGTACCAAGCCGTCGATTCCTTCTTCGAGTTCGAGGAAGAGGCCGAAGTTGGTGAGGTTGCGAACGATGCCTGTGTGTGTCGTGCCCACGGCGTACTTCGTCAGTACGTCGGGACGAGTCCAAGGATCGGTAGTGAGTTGCTTGATGCCGAGTGACATCTTGCGTTCTTCACGATCGATCGTGAGAACCACGGCTTCGATCTCGTCACCCACTTTGATGAAATCTTGCGGGTTACGCAGGTGTTGCGACCAGCTCATTTCGCTCACGTGGATCAAACCTTCTACACCAGGTTGCAACTCGAGGAATGCGCCGTAATCGGCGACGTTCACGATGCGACCTTTCACTTTCGAACCAACTTGGATGTCGGCCGGGAGTGAATCCCAAGGATGAGGCGTGAGTTGCTTCATACCGAGAGAGATGCGCTTCTTGTCTTGATCGAAATCGAGCACCACCACTTTGACAGTCTGGTCGAGCTTGAGAACTTCTTCGGGGTGGTTGATGCGACCCCATGAGATATCGGTAATGTGGAGCAAACCGTCCACGCCACCCAAGTCGATGAACACACCGAAGTTGGTCATGTTCTTGATCACACCTTCCAACACCTGACCCTTGTCGAGGTTGGTGAGGATAGCTGCCTTTTGTTGCTCGAGATCTTTCTCGATGAGGACCTTGTGCGATACAACTACGTTGTCGTTGGTGTAGTTGATCTTCACCACTTTCACTTCGATGGCCTTGTTGACGTACACATCGAAATCGCGGATCGGTTTCACATCGATTTGCGAACCAGGGAGGAAGGCTTCGATGCCGAACACGTCGACAATCAAACCACCTTTGGTTCTGCGCTTCACGAAACCTTCGATTACTTCGTCCTTATCGAGAGCAGTTTGAACACGCTCCCAGCCTTTCACGAGTTTCGCTTTGCGGCGAGACAGGATCAGTTGACCCATCGCGTTCTCACGCTCTTCGATGAACAGGTCGACCGTATCTCCGATCTTCAGGTTCGGGGTGTCCTTGAATTCAGCGAGGGGAACAAGTCCGTCAGACTTGAAACCGATGTTCAAGATCACGTCGCGGTCGTTGATACCAACCACTACACCTTGAACCACTTCGCTTTCATTTACTGTTGTTACTGTACCAGAGTACAGGTTCAACATGCTTTCTTTTTCCTTCTTTGAGTAGCCTTCGCCGAAGCCTTTCTTGTCGTACGCATCCCAATCGAAATTGTCGAGCGATACAGGAGCAGCTGCTGCTTTGCGCGCAGTCACGTCCTTGATCATTCTGCTGATGCCTTCTTCTTCTTCAGCTTTTTTCTTGGCCCTAAGTTCAGCCAATTCGTCTTTTTCATCCGGCACTACGGGCTTGTCGCTCGCGGTGTCCTTGCCAACTTTAGAAGCCTTGGCGTCGGTTTTGGGTCCGGCACCTTTTACTGGTTGTTTAGCCATGATTTTCTGCCCTAGGTACATGCGGCGGTTCGGGCCTCCCGTCGCAAAATTGGTTTGAAATGCCTGTTTTTCTCTAAAAAAACAAGCCCCGTCACTCGACGGGGCTGCAAATTTAAGAAAAAAAACGTCTTTTGAGATGGTTTTTGAGGGTATTCCGGACTCCTCCCACGATTTTATTGACCCACCACATCCTCAGGGCGAAGGGTCCCCACGGCGTAGTCAATCAAGATTTTTTGAAACACGAGGCGGTATTCTGCCTGCGCTTTGTCGGTCTGAGCCTGCACCAGCGCACGGTTGGCATTGGTATAGTCGACGAAGTTTGTCACGCCAAGGTTATAACGTTCTGTTTCGAACTCGAACGCCGCTTGCGCCGCAGTAGCCTGGTCTAAACTCACGACGTACGCCTTTCTGGAACCCTCATAAGTGCGCACGCTGCGCAATACATCGTTGCGGATTTGGATCTCCAAGTTGTGGTGTTGAATCTTGTTGTTACGGAACGTTACGCGGTTCTGGACGTAAGTAGCCCTGTTTCGCAACCCATTGAAAATTGGGATGCTCAACTGAACGCCATATTGCTTGTACAAGTTATTCACCTTCATCTGCTCAGAAAATGGCCTTGGGTAGTCGCTGTTCGGGACTTCCACGCCATTATCAATGACAGTCTTGGGAACATTGTGTTGGTAGTTGTAACTCGAGCCGACGTTCGCAAATCCCACGAGCGAGGGCAGCATGTTGCCCATTACGGCCAATGATTGGTGGTGGGCGGCGTCCTCCATCTTGGCGGCACGCAGATAGTCGGCCCGGTGCACCTTTGCAACTTCAATGAGCGAGTCGATCCGGAGGTTTGAATTGGAGATCACGTTCGGATCCCAGAGGGGTTTTTCAACTTCAAACGGCTCAGTCCCATCAAGCTGGAGCGTCTGGGCGAGTAGCGCCCGATCGTTGTCAAGCGTTACCTCTGCTAAAACGGCGCGGTACTCGGCACCTTTGGTCAATGCATCTTGATTGTATTGATCAACCGGGGACTTTGCGCCCAATTCGACCTGTTCCTTTACTTGTTCTAGTAATTTCTCTTGAGCGTTGAAATTTTGCCGGGCAATTGTCAACAATTCTATGTCCAATAACACTTGCAGGTACTGTGTCGCCACGGTATTCATCACGTCTTGAGTGGTTCGCTGGACGAGATAGGTCTGTGCATCTAGTTGCTCCGATGATGCGCGTAGGTAATTGATCGAACTGAATCCATTGAATATCTGAATGTTGGCGCTTAGCGAAGCTGATACGTTGTCGCGAACACCATTCACCACGCGACCGGCTTGTTGGTTGAATGAGTTACCATTGAATTGCGACGCGGACATGCTCGCATTGAGATTGGGTCCAAGCGATCCCACCCCCGACAACTTCTGAGCTTGATTCACTTCAAGGTTATTCCGCGCGGTATTCAATAGAACACTGTTCTTCAGGGCAATTCGAATCGCCTCCTCGAACGTGATCACACGCCCTTGTTGCCCTTGGGCAAACACCCCAGCAACCATCACGAGTCCAACAACTACAAGTAAAGCTCTTTTCATATTTGGGTAATAAATCTATCTCGTCTTTTGATCGCTCACCACGGCACCATCGGCGATGCGGATCACGCGTTTGCTTCTTTGAGCATTTTCTTCCGCATGGGTCACTTGAATGATCGTGATCCCTTCTTGGTTCAACTTCTCAAAAATGTCCATGATCTGTTTCCCTTGCTCAGAATGGAGGTTACCCGTGGGTTCATCCGCTAATAACAGTTTCGGCTGCCCTACAATGGCTCGGGCAATGCCCACCAATTGTTGTTGGCCACCGCTAAGTTGCTCGGGGAAAAGATCCTTTTTTGCCACCATGTTGAATCGATCCAGTAGCTCGGCTACCATGCTCTTCCGCTGGCTCCCCCCTACTCCTTTATATAACAGTGGCGTTTCGATATTCTCGTACACCGTGAGTTCGTCGATCAGGTGGTAAGCCTGGAAGATGAATCCGATGTAGTTCTTGTGCATGTCGCTTTTCTGCTTCTCCTTCATCTTGTGCACCGGCTCGTCGAAGAAGTAGTACTCGCCGGCCGAAGGTTCATCGAGCATACCGATGATATTCATGAGCGTCGACTTTCCAGAGCCACTGGGCCCCATGATGGTGACAAATTCACCTTGTTCTACGTCAACGTCGATGCCTTTGAGAATGAATGTCCGCTGGAAGCGAGAATCGATGTACTTATCGATGTTTCTGAGTTTAATCATAAAGTCGGGTCCGGTTAGCCAATAATGGTGCCACAGGCAATTTAGGGATTAGACGTGCGAATTTGGGATTGGTTGCACGTTTTTACGTCCGTTGCTGAAAAAAGGTGTCCGCTTTCGGGCGTTGAGCACGGCCACGACCCTTGGACTAAAAAATCCCCCGGCTATGCGTGTTTTTTGGCGATGGCGTGTTCGTAACTTGGTAGGATGAGGGCAACACTCGTCGTCATCTGCCTATTGTCGATCTCGGCCGTCTGCCGTGGACAACAAGATCAGATTCAGAAGAGCATCTATTTCGATGGGGGAAGTTGGTTCATAGACGAAATCCAGGCCGACGAGCTCGCGCGGTGGATAGATTCTATTCCGAACCTCCTCGACAAGTACGAGATTCAACTCATTAGCCATACCGACCCAATCGGAGGTCGCGAATACAACGAGTGGTTGTCGCAAATGAGGAGTGGCGCGGTCTTCAAACTCCTGATCGAACAAAACATTCCGGAGAAAAGAATTTCGGTTAAAGATTGGGGGCTCGAAAATCCGGTGTACTCAAATGACTCGTGGCGTGGTCGAATCAAGAACCGGCGCGTCGATATCGTCATTCACCCAATCACCTTTTGATAGTCGTTGGGCTGCGTCTCGTTCAATACCTCAAGTGAACAAGCTTTCCCTTCCCCACGGTAATTAGTGTAACGACAAGGATATTCCCATAGTCGGCGTCATCGAAGTTCGAAAAGGAATTGGAACCAAGTAGCACATTCGCAATCGCGGGAATGGTATTCGAATGCCCGCAGACCAAAATTGTCTCGCCTTTGTGTTCCGTGAGTAGTTTCTCTAGCTCTGCTGCTTTGAGCGATTCGTATGACAGCACAGCAAGGCCCTTCGCTTCTGCCGTCGGCTTCACGGTGAGTTGCGTGCGCTTGTAATTTGTCGACAAGATGAGTTGGATCGATTGGCGTTCGAGGAGCTTTGAAAGATTGATGGCTCGCGCCTCTCCCGCTGCCGACAGTGGAGGATCCTTTGCCATCATTTGGTCAGCGGTCACTGTTTCCTTCTCAGCGTGCCGAACGAGGATGAAAGTGGTGGCCTCACTGGGAGCTTGAGCTAAAGCAACCGATGTTACCAATAGGGTCAGGATCAGCAAACGGAATTTCATTGAGCAAATTTTTTCGGTAAGCAAATGCAGTTGCGTTAAATAATTACCAGTCGGATCCTATTTCGTTGCCTGTGCGGCGATGGTGGGTGGCACGTTGCACCCATCTTTCCAACGAGTGTCGGCGAGATAGAATATCCTCCACTTGCCGTCGGTGCCCTTAATGAGTTGAAAGGTATCGACGCCGCAATGGCTGAATTGCTTTCCAATGAAGAAACCATATTTGGCCCACACTTGCGCGAAGGTGCCATCCATTTGAATTTTCACATCCCAAATGGGCTCACTCCACTTCTCTTCGTGCGGGGTACCGATGGCGATCAAAAATTTGGAAAGCTCGTCGCGACGGACGACGGTCACACCTTCTTTGTTCTTCGAAATGCTAGCTAAAGAAGCGTCGGGGGTAAAGGATGCATGAACCAGGGCGCTGTCACCGGTGCTCATCCCTCGAAAGAGGGCGTTGATAGGTTCGAGGATCTCTTTGTTGTCTTGCGCGGTTTGCGAGAGCGCCACATGCGAAATGGCTAATAGGGCGATAGATAGTACTTTTCTCATCCTTGAAACATTTTTGACTTGGTAAGAAAGGAAATTTCCCGCTGACCGTCAGCACCGGCTTGTCTGAATTGGCGAGAATCGGGTTAGATGGCAACTATTGCACCAAAAACGTTATTTTTAACCTTCGTAAAACACTCTATCCATGAGATTTCTCACCACTTCCCTGTTCGTGATTTTCGCTTGTTCGGCGTTCGGCCAACCGATCGACAGCTTGGAGAATTTGCTCAAGACCGCTCAAGGAGATAAGAAGGTGAAGACCCTCAACGAGCTGTTCCGTGCCTACATTAATTCCGACCCGGTAACGGCCGTCGGTTATGCGAAACAAGCGCTCGAACTCGCCACCAACGTGGGTGATCGGAAAGGGCTCGCCGCTTCGTACAATAACTTGGGTGTTTCCTATAAAAATCAAGGTGCTCTAGACAAAGCGCTCGAGTATTACTTGGTGGCTCTCAAGAACTACACAGATCTCGACAACAACGAAGGCATTGCTACGACTAAGAATAACATTGCCAACATCTACTCTTTGAAGCGGGACTATGCGCAAGCGATGAAATATTTTGAAGAATCGGAAGCCATACTTTCGCAGATGGGCGACCAACGAAGAATGGTTGGTACGATGAATAATTTGGGAAATCTTCACAGCGAGATGCAGCTTTTCGATCAAGCATTGAAGTTCTATAAAGACGCATGGGAACTTAGCGAAAAGATGGGAACCCCTTCATCGGATCCGCTTAGTAACATTGGTAATTTGTTTTTCAAACAAGGAAACTACCAGCGGGCGGTTGAATATTTCGAGCGAGCATTGCGCATGGCAGAAAAGGAAAACAATAAGGTGAGTATCCTGAGCATTACGGCGAACCTCGGAGAAGTCTACGTTCGCGCCAACCAACCCAAGCCTGCCCAACAATACCTTGAACGCGCGAAGGCGTTGGCCGAAGAGATGCAAGCAGACTTCTTCGAACCTCAAATCTTGCGAAGTATGGCCGACAACTACGCACGCCAAAACCGGATGAAGGAAGCTTACGAAACCATGGTGGCGTTCGATAAGGCGAAGGAAAAAGTGTATGGCCAGGAAAGCAGTCGAAAGATTGCCCAGATGGAAATGGCTCTAGACCTACAAGAGAAAGAAAAGGAAGTGGAGTCCGTGCGGCGCGACAACGAGATTCAATCTCTCCAACTACGCCAAACACGACTGGTGATTACTCTCACCATCATGGGCATTGTGATCGTGGTGGCTGGTTTCAACTTGTTCTATTCCCGTCGAAAAAGGATTGCTTAATTCTTACCAGGTATGACACGTGATGACGCGAGGCAGATCCTTGCATCGATGACTAAAAGTGCGAGCTTGTTGCGCCACATGCGCACCATCGAACTCGTGATGGAAGCTTACGCACAAAAGTTGGGAGAAGACACCGAGGCATGGTCAGTCGCGGGTTTGCTCCACGATGCCGATTACGAGGCATACCCGGAACAACATCCCAAGGTGATCGTCGAGAAACTCCAAGGAATGGGCGAAAATCTGATTGCCCATGCCATTTCGGCGCACTACACCAAGTGGAATGTTCCGTACGACACGGTAATGGACAAATACCTTCTCGCCTGTGATGAGTTGACTGGGTTTATTGTGGCGTGCGCGCAGGTACGCCCCGAGGGCGTCGCCACGCTAGAGACGAAGTCGGTGGTCAAGAAGCTGAAAGACAAGGGTTTCGCCGCAAAAGTTGAACGCGACGAAGTATACAAAGGTGTCGAGTTAATTGGGGTACCGCTCGATCAGCATATCTCGTTTATCATCGAGGTTCTGAAATCCCACCGGGAAGAACTTGGAATCTGACTTTAGCCCAGACTCTTTGACGATTCCGCTGGAAACGCTAATTTTAGCCCATCATAAAAAACACGCCGTTATGTTCGAACAAATTGTAGGAAGCGGAGCTAATGCCTTCCTGATCATCATCGCAGTTGTGGTCGGATTTGTTTCCGCCCTTGGGTTCATCGACTCAAAGAAAACGGAAAAAGAAAACGAGCATAACCGGCCGTTCTAATCCACGATTTAACTCTAGAAATAAGAAAAGACAGGTTTCGGCCTGTCTTTTTTGTTTTGTGGACACTGGTTCACTTCCTTACTTGTCGCCTTGACCCGAAGTTGGCTGCACCATGTAAGGCGATTTATACTCGGTCCTTTGATAGTCTTCGATCCTCATCTTCTTGTACACGTCGTTTCCTACGTAGGCTAGAAAAATATGGAACTCCTCGGGCTTTCGATACCCAGGAAGTGACTGGTAGCCCGGCGCCACGGGAATGATTCGAAAATCCTCGTCGAGGAAAACAAAATTGGGATAGCTCATTTGGCTGTTCAACAGCGCCACAGCAAGTTGATGAACACCTCTCCCTCCGTCCATCGGAATGTATTTGAAAGTCACGTTGTTGAAGACCACGTCGGCGGTTTGTTCCGCGTTGAATTTTACCGCGTAGAATTCCTCGTTGAGCAACTTCGCGACCGAGGCTTCTGCGAACGTGTTTCGGTCCATCACCTTGCACCACCCACACCAGTCCGTAAACACGTCTACGAAGATCTTCCGCTTTTCTGTCTTGTTTTTTTCTACGGCCTCTTCCCACGTAATCCAATTAACCGTCCCCTTTTGGGCGGGTTCAGTGGGTTGATTTTGAGCAAGAGCACGGGACCCGACTAAGGTCAAGGATACCGCCGCGAACGTAGTTGAAAGGATTATTCCCAGTTTCATTCGTTTCATGATTCGAGAACTCAACAAATCTAGTAAGAAAAGAGGTCCAGTTTACGTTTATTTTTCGTCGTGGCCGAAAGTAACCGGTGTTGGGCTTCGACAGCTGGTTCCTTTAACGAATTGTTAACGGGCAAAATTACCCCAAAATACCCGATTCCGGATCTCTTCGAAAAATCCTTCCTTTAACTACGCTTCCAGCACATGAAACTTTCGAACCGCGACATATTGCTCTTTCTAGGAATCGTGGTGGCCGTTGTAATTACTTTCACGACGTTGGTGCATCGCGAACACGAGCCTGCAGCGAAGGTGAAGAAAGAAATTTCTCTCCCGAAGAAAACTGCCCATAGCCCGAAAGCATCCTAACGCTTTCAACTTCATTTCGAAGAACGCGCTTTCAAGAACAGTCCCGTATCGCTCGGATTACAACGAAGATCGAATTGCGTCGACGGGGTTCGATGTGGCGCTCCTGTAAGACTGGTAGCTGACCGTGAGCAATGCGATCGCAAGTGCACTGAATCCCGCCAAGGCAAAAACCATCGGATGAATCGACTCACGATAAGGAAAAGATTCCAACCAACGAGTCATTGCCCAATACGAGACAGGTACCGCAAGGATTATTGCGACCAGAACGAGTTTCAAGAACCCCGACGTCATAAGGGTTAGGATGTGGCCATTTGTAGCGCCCAAGACTTTTCGGATGCCAATTTCACGGAAACGAAGCTCCGCCATGAACATCCCGAGACCATATAGTCCCAAGCATGCTATGACAATGGCAGTGACAGCGAAAATCGAAAATAGGGTCATAAATCGGTCTTCCGATTTGTACTGCTTGTCAAAGTCTTCATCCAAGAATTGATACTCGAAGGGGTCGGGCATAATTGACTGGTAGATGTCATGAATCTGAGCAATTGCTTGGGTGGTGGGGCCGGTGATTTTTATAGAAAGTGCAGCAATCAACCCGGGAGAATTCATGACCACGATAAAAGGTTCGATGGATGTGTTCGCAGACATGAAATGAAAGTCTTTCAACACTCCGATCACCATTCCTTTCCGTCCCCAGATTGCCAATTTTTGGCCGATTGCTTTTTCGGGGGATTCAAAGCCGAGACGTCGTACGCCGGATTCGTTCAGTAAGAAACCCTCCTTCTCGTCGGTGGAAAATGCGCGGTCAAAACCTCTTCCTGCCACCAGTTCGAGTTGATAGGTCTTGACAAAGTCGAAGTCGGTGGAAAGGAACCGCATGTCACTCCATTTTGCATCATCAGCCCACCCGAGGCGGACGACGTTGTTACCCATTTCCTGCCCGGGTACGTTCGATGAAAGTGTAGCCGAGGTCACCGACGACTCGCGCTCAAGCGACTCTTTGAGGGTTACGGCCCAAGAGCCTGCGCGTCCATTGTGACCGGCCTGTCGAATCGGAATCGTCACCACACGATCTTGTGAAAAACCTAGATCGACGGATCGTAGGTAATCCATGTGCTTGATAATGATCAAAGTCCCTGCGATCAGGAATACTGAAATCGCAAATTGGAAAACGACCAACCCGCGACGAAGTAAGTTACCCCTCGCTGAATTCTTGAACGAACCTTTAAGAGTCTCTGCAGGGCGGAAAGCAGACAGGAAGATCGAGGGATAACTTCCGGCAAGGAGGGCGACGAAAATGGTAATCGCGATCACACCGGGGAAGAAATACTTGATTGACAAGAGAGACATTTCCTTACCCGAAATCTCATTCACAAGAGGGATCAAGAGAAATGACGCCACCACTGAAAGGAGGACAGCCAGCAGGGTGACAATCAACGCTTCTCCGAGAAACTGGAACACGAGCTGCCGGCGGATGGCACCTGCAACTTTACGTAGTCCGATTTCGCGCGCACGCATGGCAGCCCGGGCAGTCGATAGATTCATGAAGTTGATGCAAGCCATGATCAGGATAAATATGCCAACCAATCCAAAAATGGCCACGTAAGAGAACTTACTGTTTGCCTCCATTTCTCCACGAAAGTTTGAATGGAGATGGATGTCATAAAAAGGGGTGAGTGTAAACTCTTGGTGGTATCCGCTCCCGTCTTCTTGATCGGCGATATATTTCCTTGAAATGAACTTCACTTTCTCGCCGAGCGCCACAGGGTTCGCATGGGGTTCCAGCAACAAATAAGTATGGAAACTGAACATCCACCAATTGTTCAAGTTTGTTTTGGACAATACCCGGTAGGTTTCCATGGAGGTGACCAAGTCAGGATGGAAATGTGTGTTGCTTGGCAATGTTTCAAAAACTCCGGCGATCTTGAAGTCTACCGAATCGCCAGCGCGTCGTAGGGTCTTATCGAGCACATCGACGGTTCCGAAATACTTTTCAGCTATTTTCTGACTGACGACAATCGAATTGACGTCGCGAAGGGCGAGCTCAGGGTTGCCCGCCAAGAACCGGAATGTGAACACTCGAAATATATTCGAGTCTGCAGCGTCGACCGTTTCGTAAAATTTCTCCTTCGAAGTGGGGTGCTCAAACATGACGTCACTGGTGCGACGGATACGCACGACTTCTTTAATCTCCGGAAAATCGTTGCCAACAACTTCTCCTACGCCCGGACCTGTCACGGCATATTGTTCGAAGCCGGAGTTGTTTGGCAAGTGATACGCTGCACTGAGCCGATAGATGTTCTTTCCTTGAACGTGATATTGATCGTAGGTCAATTCGTCGACGACAAACGAAAAAATGAGTAGTGCGCATGCAATGCCAACGGTCAAGCCGAGGACATTCAGGAGAGAGTACGCTTTGTTTCTAATGAACGAGCGATAGGCAATCGTGAGGTAGTGTCGGATCATGGCGCGGGTTTCGAGCGGATACCGAAACTCTTAGCGATGGTTACTGATCTTCCCCCAGACTCACTCTAAATCCCTCTAGCGACGGTAGGCATAATAGTGCATCACAAGCTCCAATGCCCGCAGAATTGCACGGTTAATTGGGTAGAACTCAGTCGCCAACCCCGGGTCGATCGAATGCAACTGCATATACACATTCGCCATTACTGGCACGGGTTCGCCAGCGGTAATACCGGCGGTGGCGTCGGCGAAGTTCGATGCCTGCTCGGTTTTGATCACTTGACAGGTAACGAGTTCTCGCTGTTGGTATTTATTCGTTCTTGCGGAGTACCCAAAAAGCCGGCAGATCAGGCCGCGATATTTGTATTCACTGCAGAGTCCGGCGCCGCCCTGCGTCGGATTCAGGATCAAACAAATGGGATCTTGTGTTTGGCGCAGGCGTTCGTACCATGATTCAGCTTGTCCGATCTCGTAGAGATGGTTTGCAAAGGGTAGAAATTCGAGGGAGGTCGCTTCGATGTCGGGTTTAAAACAGCATTTGCCACAACCGAAGGCGCAATGCAACTTGGTACGAGATTGAAAACTCGCGATTTCTTGGTCAAGGTTCGCAAAGACAGCCTCAACTTGCTCAACGGTTCGGGCAAGATCGTTCATCGCAAGGATGCCATGAATTTCGTGAGGCTGCTGTTCGCCGTGCCACGCACCTTATTCTGGATGATGGGCGTCCATCCCAAAAGCAACCCGGACAGGCCCAGCGCTTGGCGAGACCAACGGTAAAAGTTAAAGTGATCTTGGTGTCGATAGATGAGGCCGTCGCGGAACTCGAAAGAAGCGTCGATGATGTTGTGGACGAGGCGTCCTGAACGAGAGAAGGTGTACCACGCTTCCCAATGGCATGACCCTTTCGAGCGGTGTGCACTCACAGACGAAAACTCGATTCGCAGGTCCTTCGACGACGACAGCAGCATTTGCCACATCGCTTTGACTTGCGGCGAAGAGAGGTCGTTGAACACAGGATCGCTGAATCGAGCTTCCGGGTGATAACACGATTGCATCGTCGAGAAATCCTTCCTCGCAAAGGCTTCGTAAAACTTCTTGACGAGCGCTTCGTGGGTGCTATCCATTATGCAAGTGTTGCTTCGAGCGTGATGTTCGTGTTGAGAAGCTTGGAAATCGGGCAGTTCGCTTTTGCATCGGCGGTGGCTGCATCGAACTTCTCTTTGCTCAAACCTGGCACGGTCGCTTTGAGTACAAGGTGGGAGTTGGTGATGGCCCCGTTTTCAAAATTGATCGCGCATGTCACGTCCAACTCGGTTGGGTTGAAACCACCCTCTTGCAACACGAAACTGAGTTTCATGGCGAAGCAGCCAGCGTGAGCGGCAGCAACCAACTCCTCGGGGTTGGTCCCGACGCCATCTGCGAACCGGCTATTGAATGAATATTGAGTCTTATTTAATACGGTGCTCGCCGTGCTGAGGACGCCTTTACCGTCTTTTCCTGTGCCGTTCCAAACGGCGGTTGCTGTTCTTTTCATGGGATTACTTTTCTTTTAGTTTATTAAGACACCAGGGAAAACAAATGTAGTCGATTTATGCGTGAGGTCCGCGTCTGTTTAGGACTTGATCCAGTTGAGGATCGTTGTCGCGGTCTCCTTCCAGTTTGGAAGTCCGACTACAAAGTGATTATTCGAGAACTCTTGATACTCTGTGATCGATTTTTTGTCGGTATACCGTACATAGGTTCGCCTATTCATCGAAGCGGGGATGATGTGATCGTTCGACCCACCAATAAACAAGAGAGGTCCGTGCGCTTTGCGAAAGTCGACCTTTGCCGCGGATGTGAGACCTCCTCGTGCCACCCGCTTCGACTCCGGAATCGTATTGGCTTCATAAGCGGCCCGCTGTTCATCCAACGGCATCCCGTTGACAAACGCATACTGCCAGTCTTTGAACGACATCATGTATGTTTTTTTCATTGATGTAAAGAGGCCGAGCGATTTCCAGCCAGCCTTCAGAAATGAGAACCCGTAGGGGATCACACCCAATGGCGGAACGGAATGAAGGACGATCGCTGCTTCGGCGAGGTCGCGATTAAGCAATATCTGTGTGACTAATCCGCCGAGTGAGTGACCGATCAGGATCGGTTTCTCGGGAAGGCTCTTGATCACTTTTGCATAGCTATCCACCAACTCGGAAAGCGAAAGGTTGGCCAGTCCGGTGTTGTTGGGATGCAAAGCTCTCAACTCGGCAGCGGTGCCTTCTTTGTGAGGCCATGGCGGTGCCACTGTCGTGTAACCTTGGCCTTCAAAAAACAATTGCCATTCGCGCCATCCCTGATGCGATACGAACGCGCCGGTGACAAATACAATGTGCTTAGATTTTAGGTTTTTCATATCGGTGTGTTTCAAAGTTTCTGATACAAAAAACGGCAGTTACTTCGAGTATGATTTTAACCTGAGTTAAAATCGAAAATCAATTTTCAGAAAAGGCTTTGCGTCACCAGCTACTTTGCGAGCCTCTTACGGATGCGGCTGAGCGAAGGAC
The DNA here is from genome assembly GCA_044226945.1 of Cyclobacteriaceae bacterium. Lineage (GTDB taxonomy): Bacteria > Bacteroidota > Bacteroidia > Cytophagales > Cyclobacteriaceae > ELB16-189. The sequence continues at coordinate 65,781 of JBGAGB010000018.1, forward strand.
CTTGGATACCCAAATAAGACGAGATGTGGTATAACGGAATTGAATTGACGACATCGGGATGAAGCCGGACCAATTCCAAATAGCGCTGCTCCGGGGTTTGAAAAAGGAAGCTTTCGGTACGTCCCATCGAAAAACTGAAAGCCATTTCAGCAAGGAGCCGACCGAGTCGCTCCCATCCATGCGATTGGCGGTAGAGCTCTTGGAGGTGGTCGTAGTGAATAAACAGTATTTCAGATTCGGTCATCGATTGCGTGTAGTAGTTACACGGCGCCTGCGCGATAAAACTCTGATACGAAACCACCACTTGGTGCTTTGAAAAAAAGAAGACATTCTTCTCCTGCTTGGCTTGCTCGTCGTAGTAATAGGTCCGAAAGACTCCATCGAAGATGAATCCCAGTTGTTTACACACCTGCCGATGCTGGTTATAATAGTCCCCCCTGGCAAATGACTTTGGCTTCCAGAAAGGCCGAGACAGTTCAAATTCAGCATCGGTAATCGAAGCCATTTCCTTTAGGGTCGCTTTCAAGATATCAATCTTCTCCATTGAAGCAATTTACGGCAGTTTCGCCAGTATCAATTCGCCCGTTCGATTTGTGTAAATTAGTTAGTCCCAAATCCATTCCAGTCATGAAAGTAATCCTCATCGCTCCCCTGGTATTGTGGTCCGCCGTCACTTTCGCCCAAGGAAACATGTTCTTTTCTGCGGGATACATTTTCGCAGTCCCGACAGGAGGCATGAAGCAAACGATTCAATATGGAAACGGCGGTTTTATGGCCGCCCACTTTGGGACATCGGACCAGCGGGTAAACCCGGGGTTCGAATTCGGCGTCGTTGGATATGGCCAAGCGAAATCGATCCAGATGTATCAGTTCCCCGACGGAAGCAGCGCTCCCATGAAGGTGGTGGTCGACAACACCTACCTCAACTTGATGGCCAGTGTGAGGATCAATCTATTGGTGTCAGGGCCCGTTCGCCCGTATGCGGTCGTGAAAGGCGGTTACACTCGCTTCGCCACAAACCTAGGCATCTTCGATCCAGATGAAACCGACTCATGCCATCCAGTGGAAAGCGCCATACTCTCCCACGACGGAACGCTAGTCTATTCTGCCGGTGGTGGCGTTCGCTTCGACTTAGCCTGGTTGTTCAAAAAACTCGAGCGCGATCGATACTACCTGGATCTCAGCTCGCAAGTGCTGCAAGGGGGCCGCGTAAAATATATGAGCGAAGATCCGCCATCGACCACGAACTTACACAATGGATCAGGAAGGGCGCAGGATGTGACCGCAGACTTCGTCAATACCGAAACACAGGTAATCCATCCCCACCACGTAGGGTACCTTTACAACAACTTTGTTCAGATGATTGACTTCCGATTTACGCTTACCGCGCGAATTGCCACGAAGATTCGGACCTTCTAAGACTTCTCGACAAGTTGCCGCATGCCCTCGAGCACACTTCCCCAGTTTCCTTCGGAGTGAGCCGCTTCTTCTGCCGTGCTAGCCTCTTGCTCGATGATGTATTCCGTCTTGTCACCAAGGTCTCGCAAACGGTAAACGATCACCTTATAGTTTTCTGGCGCGTCTGGTTTGCCAGAAAACGAGGACCAGTAACTGTACTTGAGCAGCTTGTTTTGCTCGACCTCAAGAATAATCCCCTTGTCTTCATACCTCGTTCCCTCCCACTCTCCCGTCCAACGAATTGGATCGCCTTTCCTCCACGAAGATTCGACCGTTGTCCCGAAGAAATACTTCTTCACGAGTTCTGGGTCGACGATCGCTTGCCAAACTTTTTCGGGCGACGCGTTGATGACGATTGACTTTTTTGCGATGAACTTACTCATAGCTAATTTGAATTTATTCCTGTGTGTACTTCAACGAGACGAGACCACTCTCGTACGTCTTCGATTCCGTAAGTCGAAGTGTCTTTCTTCCGTCAAGATTTTGAAACAATGGCGTGCCGGAACCGAGTAAGATCGGATGCACCGATAACCACAGTTCACTTACCCAACCGCGATTTAGGAATGCCGTGAGCAATTCGGCTCCTCCAAAGAGCCACACATCGCGTCCGGGTTGTTCGAGTATCGCCTTGCCATCTTCCAAATTTCGAACGATTTCGACGTCCTTCGAAGAGGACATTTCAAGCGTACGAGAGAAAACATAGGTCTTCATCCCTTTCCACGGCGATGCGCCCTCGTGCGTCTGCGCGACCTGGTATGACTTACGCCCCATGAAAATTGCATCTACTCCTTTGAAGAACTCTGAAAGACCGTAGTCTTGATCTGTGAAACACCAATCGTACTCACCGTTCGGTCCCTCGATGAAACCATCCAAGCTTACGGCTACGCCTAAAATTAATCTTCTCATTTTGAGTCAAGTGTTATTAATATTGGTTCTCCTTATGCCACATGCTGAAGCGTGTACTCGACAGGATCGGTCATGCGCTCTTGTTCATGGATGCCGAGAGTTTCAAAGATGTGCCTTGCAAACTCTATTGGCCCTGTTGCATTTGTTTTGGCTGCCACCTCAATTCCCGCCAATAGGCAATGAGCAACCAATTGCCCGATGCGTTCGGAAGCACGATGCGCCGAAGTGGCCAAGTCAGGTAGAATCACCATGGCTGTCACCTCAGGATCAATGTCAGCCAAATCTGCTGTCCACAAAAAATCGAAGTCAGGCATGATTGTCAAACCACTCTGAGCGGTCACGGGCTCCTTCGACAACGCGATCGTCTTCACCTGAAAGCGTTCACTCTTGCGAATCCCGGTCATGGCGAGTGTCACTTCGTGGTCGGCGAAGCCATCGAAGACAAATACCAAACATGTTTTACGCATTTGATTTTTCATAATAAGGGATCAAAGGATTCCAACTTGAACTTGAGTGATGTTTGCGGCCGGGTCTTGAAAATCCGTATGGATGTAAACTTCCCGATTCATAGCAACAGGCTCCAAGTTTCTCAATTCGAGGAACTTCATGATTTTGAGATACGTTTCGCCCAACGATTCCCAAGGGCCCTCATGTTGAAGGGTGACGCAGCGAAATGGTTCTGTTCGCTTGAAATGAAAACTCCCGTCGTACTCGGGCACCACGTTCGCCACGGGAAGTGCCACCTCTAGCACAAACGGTTGATTGGCATCGCCTTTAAATCCAAAGTAATGCCATTGAATGGGGCCGGTAACATGAAGGTGGTACGCCACTGCCTCTTGGTGTAGATCCCGCGCCACAGGAAGAAAGTTCGGCAGCTCGTGCAAATAGGCCTCAGTCCGGAAATAAAGGAAGTTGATGGGCTTTATTTCACGGATGGTGGGAATGGCGAGGTCCATCATAGTGGTCATGGTCATTGCGATTAGTGTTACGAAACAACGCACGACTGATGACAACCCTATGGCAGCTGGATGGACAATAATCCTAAAAAATTGAGCATTTTTCTTCAAACGCTGCGGCAAAGCACGTTTGGCACTGACAACCCTATGTCAGGAGTGCAATTTTTCGGCGCGATAATGCTCGTACAATTCATCGACGAGCTCGGCTAGGTTTGTTTTGAGCGCTTCTGGCTCTTCGACCTCGACGGCGGTGCCATAACTCAGCAACCACCTTGCAAGCAGGCCCACGTTATCCAGCATAAACTCGGCTCGAATCCTGTCGCCCAGGTCGGTTTGGGATATGCTCCCGTAGAGGGGACGCCCCTTGAGCATCGACTTGTCGAACGTGACGACGGCGCGGGTAAGATTGGCATTCGACTGGAACATCGACTGAAAATACTCTTTTAAGGAGATCAGGTTTCGGCCCTCGAAAGTTGTGCCGGTGAGGACGAGCGACTTGATTCGATCGGCCCTGAAGTCTCGATAGCCATTTCGCAAGCGGCACCAACCGATGAGGTGCCACGCCATACTATAATAGAAAATTCCGATGGGTTCGACTTCGCGCTGTGAATTGGTCTCCTCGTTGTTCGAGTAGTCGATCCGGATCACTTCTTTCTTCACGACTGCTCTTTGAATATCGGTCAAGAAGTGGTCTGGAAAGTCTTCGCGGTTTTTCACCTCATAGCGGGAACGCAAGAACACTTCGATATGAGAGTCGAGGTGTTGCAAGTGATCCTTTTCGGATTCGTTCAAAACCGCTTTGATTTTGTGCATGGCCGAGGCGTAAGCGCCTTGAACAGATTTGTCGGCCATCTTTTCCACCAACTTACCCGCTACCATCATGGAACTCGCTTCATCTTGTGTGAACATGACGGGAGGGAGATGGTATCCGTCGACGATGAAATAGCCTTTCCCGGCTTCGGAGCCGATAGGGACACCGGCTTCCATGAGCGCTTTCACGTCGCGGTAAACAGTACGCAAACTGATCTCGAATCGATCGGAAATTTCCTCGGCTTTCACGATCCGTTTTGTTTGGAGGTGAATGAGTATTGCGGTGAGACGATCGATCCGGTTCATGCAATAAATTTACACGAAAAACCGTGGTGATGGTTGTACGATTCGACGAACGAACTTACCAGAACGCGATGTATAACGCAGCGATCACGCCAGAGACGAGCATGACACCCACTGCGAAACCACCACTGATTCGGAACATGCCGGCATCGACTTCGACTTGTCCTTCGTTCTCCTTCTTCGGCATAAGGATGCTTACGAGCACCATCACTGCCACGAGGATAAAGAATACGTATCCCATCCGATGTAAAAATGGGATGGTCGGCATCCACTCGTTGAACGCGAGACCGAGTGGCAGGGTAAGTATCGCAGCAGTCAATGCGGCCGCACCGTTTGCCCGTTTCCAGAACATGCCGAGCAAGAAAATCGCTACGACTCCAGGCGAAATCAATCCTGTGAAGTCTTGAATGAACTGAAATGCTTGGTCGAATCGACTCAACGCAGGAGCGACCAAGATGGCAATGATCATAGCCACCACGATCGCGACCTTTCCTACATTCACGAGATGAGTTTCGGAAGCGTCCTTCTTAAAATACTTCTTGTAAAGGTCGAGCACGAAGATGGTCGAAATACTATTTGCTTTTCCGGCGAGTGACGCAACGATCGCCGCAGTCAGCGCGGCAAACGAGAGACCTTTCAACCCCACAGGCAAGAGGTTCAACAGAACGGGATAAGCTTTATCGGACTTCAATACTTCTTTCATGCTCCCGTCGTCCATCGTTATGGTGCCCATCATTTCGGTCGAGAAGATTCCATTTTTGAAAAGGACGTAGGCGGCGATACCTGGGAGGACGACGATAATTGGCATGAGCAACTTGAGCGATGCGGCGAACAACAGACCACTGCGAGCGGTCTTGAGGTCGGCGCCGAGTGCACGTTGAGTGATGTACTGATTACAGCCCCAGTAGTTCAAATTGGCAATCCACATGGCTCCGATCAGAACAGCAACCCCGGGTAGGGCTTGGTAGGCGTCGGCCTGCCCACCTTTTCCATCGGGCATCATCACTTGCCCCTGCCCGAGGATCATGTGAAAATGGTCGGACGCATCGCTGCGGATGAAACCGAGTGCTTCACTCACACCGCCGAGGTTCAATTCCACGGCAACTTTATCGAGGGCCAAATAGGTTGTCACCAATCCACCCATCACGAGGACAAGTACTTGGATCACATCGGTGTAACCGATCACCTTCATTCCACCCAGCGTGATGAAGACCGCGAAGATGGCGAGTCCAATAATACAAGTGGTCGAACCGAGGCCACTAATTGTGTCGACGGCTAGTGCACCAAGGTAAAGGATTGACGATAGGTTTACGAAGATGTACACGAGCAGCCAAAACACCGCCATGATGGTTGCCACGGTTGGGCTGTACCGCTGCGCCAAGAATTGAGGCATCGTATAGATCTTATTTCGGAGATAGATTGGTAGGAAGAAGATCGCTACCACCAGCAAGGTTGCGGCAGCCATCCACTCGTAGGAAGCGATGGCGAGTCCCATGGCGAAACCAGACCCGGACATGCCGATGAATTGTTCGGCTGAAATATTGGATGCAATCAACGAGGCACCGATCGCCCACCAAGTGAGCGACCCTTCTGCTAGGAAGAAGTCTTTCGAATCAGTAACAGCGCGCTTCTTACGGGTGTAGATCCAATACCCATAACCTGCGACGATGATAAAATAGATAAAGAAGACGATGTAGTCCGGTGACTGAAGGCTGCGCATAGCGGTCCGCGGTTTTAAGGTTTGAGGTAAACTTGATGCTTATTCTTGGTGAACTCCATCCGCGAGGTCCACTAAATAAAAATCAGGTTCTTTTCTAAAAGTAGCAAGATATTTCTCGTGAACGAAACCTTTTATAAAGTCAATACGCGACTTTCTCACCAAGTTGATCGTACAACCACCGAAACCACCCCCCATCATGCGCGCGCCAAGAAACGAGTCACGATCATCCTCGGCAAGCATGACAAGAAAGTCGAGCTCTTGGCAGCTGACTTCGTAATCGCGACTGAGGCCCCAATGAGTTTCGTTCAACAACCTCCCAAATGCCTCGACGTCTCCACTTTTTAGTAACCGGGCTGCATGTTGGGTGCGCGTAATTTCTTCGACCACGAACCTGCACTTGGTGTAGACCTCTTCCCCCATTTCATCCTGCTGTGCATCGAGCATCACACGGTTCGCATCGCGAAGGCTATGAACGTTTGGGTGTCGCTGTTGAATGATTCGCACTCCCTGTTCGCACGCGGCGCGACGATCATTATAAGCCGTGGAAGCAAGACTGTGTTTGACCTTCGTATCAATCAACAAGATCGCATATTCACCGAGCTCAACTGGTAATACCTCGTGGCTCAACTTTTGGCAATCCAAAAGTAACGCTGAATTCTTCACGCCAAACAGAGAGGCGTACTGATCCATCAGTCCACAGCGTACTCCTGCGAATTCATGTTCAGAGTATTGAGCAATCTTCGCAAGGGTCAATCGATCGAGCCCAAAACCAAAAAGGTTGGAAAGTGCATACCCGAAACCACAACAAAGCGCTGCCGATGAAGACAACCCCGCTCCCACTGGAATTGTACTCCCAAAAACACAATCCACGCCGCCAGGTGTTCGCCCCTGCTTACTTAAACCAGCCACTACACCCATCAAATAATGAATCCATTCCCCGCCGGGTTGCAACGAGTGTTGATCGAACGATGCCATCTCCTTGAAATCGCTCGCAAAAAACCTAAAGACATTGGAGTTGTTTGGCCGGACGGCAAACGTAATGTGTGCGTCGATCGCGGCAGGCATCACGAAGCCATCGTTGTAGTCGGTATGTTCACCGATCAGATTGATTCGACCGGGGGCAATAAAAATTAAAGGTGTTCCTTCAAACTTCGAATGGAAAAGTTGAACAATTTCAGCGGCTTTCACATCTGCAATATATATTCAAAACCCAAAACACCAGGACGTGAGAATGAATATTACTCGCTAGCTTTGTTTCAATGAAATCGATCCTTCGGGCACCTGCTACGATATCACTCTTGGTTTTCAACATCGTCATCTTCACGGTGTTGTATTCCCAGGCTCCCGACCGCGATACGGGTTGGATCATGTACCTCCTCGACCACGGCGCGCTTTTCACACCTTATGTACTGAATGGCGACTGGTACCGCATCGTGACACATCAGTTCCTTCACGGGCATGTTTTGCACCTCGTCGTCAATATGTATGCATTGATTACACTCGGGATGACGGTCGAATTTGCGATTGGGAGCAAGAAATTCCTTTCAATCTATCTCCTAGGCGGAATTGCGGCAGCGGTCGCCAGCATGTGGTTCAACTTGTATACGATCGGCGTGGGCGCGTCGGGCGCTTTGTTCGCAGTGTTCGGATACACGCTTGTTCAATTCCTTCTGCGAAAAGAGGAGCGCTATCGAGCGGTACCCATGATCGTCAACTTCGCAATCTTTCTTGCGATCGGGATCGTGTTTCAAAAGGAACTTCATTTCGACAACGCCGCGCACATTGGAGGATTTCTGTTCGGAGCAGTGCTCGCCGCCGTTTCAATCGCGTCGGGACAGGAACAAAAACTGGGTACCGCAGATATAGGCGCAATGATCGTTGTGTGTGCAACATTTCTATTTTTACCGAGGTACCAACTTCAGTACTTCAACTTTTTTCAACACGTACTGGCTGTCGAAGATTCAACTTCAGCAGCACTCGACTATCGCGAGGATGAGGTCTTCCTCGCCAAATCGAAGCGGGCAGTAGAACTCTGGGACACCACCCTGCTGGCCCTCGACAGCATCGAATACCTCCCCCGTGCGCTGCATCACGATACTTTCAACTTACGGCGGTACATCCGCTATCAGAAGGCACGCACGATGCATCGAGTTACGCTGGTCGCCAATGAATCGTACATCTATATGGACAGCATCGAAGCCACGTCGGACTCGTTGCGGAAATACACTCAACTGGACTACCCGTTGAACGTGACCCCCACGAACGAATCACCAAAGGAAGAGCCAAGCGCACAGCAATATGAAACCGTTCATGTTTGGTACGACAGCAATTGGATGGAAATACCCGAACCGCCCGCCCCTTATTTCAGGATCGGTCAACGCGATTCAATCGGTCGGTGGCAAGGGAGTGTGGTCGATCATTTTGCAGATGGTACGATTCAAATGAAAGGAAGCTACAAGGACGATCTCCGAGATGGCGTGTTCATTTACTATCGCGATCGACTTCGCTATGAAGCAGCAGGACTGTATCGGCAGGATCGACGGGTTGGGAAATGGGAAAACTTCCATCCCAATGGACGAATCGAAAGCGAGATCTATTTCCGCGATCGATACTTCCTGAAAAGCTACTGGGACTCAACTGGTGTTCAGATGGTGAGAGACGGAAACGGTCGCGAGATCCATCGGCACCACAACGGCGTAATCGCAACCGAAGGTCAGTACATCGATGGATACCAAGAAGGCTATTGGTACGGACGTCATGAGGATGGTTCCATGTACTTCGAAGAAAACTACTTACATGGGCGACTACTGAATGGCCGCGCTCGCAACAAGTCGCGGCAAGCGGTGTACGACGAAACTACACTGTACGCGTTGCCAGAAGTGGGGATGAAAAAGTTGAACGAGTATTTTATTTCGAAGACACGTGGGTCCAATACCCATGGGGTCGTGAAGCTCTCGTTTCGTGTCACGGTCAAAAGTAGAATCGTCGACATACGCATCGAACAGAGTGCATCCAAACAACTGGATGACCGCGCGAAAGAAATACTGCTCACGGGCCCCAAGTGGTTACCCGCGAGAATCCACGGGCTTGAACCTGCAGACGGTTATGGATTCGTCACGATTGAATTCTAGGTCATTGGATTGCTGCTAAAAATGCAATCACTTCCGTTGAGAAGTCTCTAGAGCGAGACGTGTCGTTATGAGTTCCAGGCACGCGTTTGTATAGGCTCTTCGGGATCATTCGAGATAGCGATTCAGACGAACCATTATCCTCATCCTGATCGCCACAAATAACCAATACAGGTCTTTTCGCTTTCTCAAACTCTTTTGCACTCGTCGATGGTTGACCATTCTGCATGTATGCCAATGCGATTTGATCTAATGTGGCGTCGTTTTTCACGCGATTGACAAGACCCTGAAGTTCGGGAACCGGCTCTCCACTGAGGGCCTTGTAAAACATGATACGACGCGGCCATTCAGGGTTGGTAAAATCCGATCCCATTCCCCCAAGGACCGCAGCATCGACGCGAGGGTCTTTCACCATCACGCGCGACGCAATGATGGCACCGCGCGAGTACCCGACAACGCTATATTTTTTTAAACGCAATCGATCAGCCAACAAGATCAAATCCTTCGCCTCGGCATCATTCAAGTATGCTTCTTTTACGTGTGGCTTCTCCGAACGACCATTTCCTCGCAGGTCAACCAATATTACTCGATAACCTTTGGTGATCAAATCACTATACAACTGTGTTCGCTTCCAAGATTCTGAATTCACAATGAACCCATGAATCAACATGACAGGCTTGCCCGAGCCGATCGATTCATAGTAAATCCTCGTTCCATCGAAGGATCGGAACGACGCTGAATCGGGAACTTGCGCAGCCGATGTTGAAACGACAGCAATCCACAAGATGATGCTTAACTTATTCATTGGGTTTTTTCCTTAGCTCGAAGGCCAACGCTCCGATCACGATCAACACCACCAGGAACGACGACACCATCGTGACTTTGTTCCCAATCACGTACGGTTTCGGTCGGAACGTAAACTCAATTGTATGACTACCCGCCGGAACTTCTAACGCCCGAAGCACATAATTCACTCGTATAATTGGAACCTCGGCACCATCTATCGTTGCCGTCCACCCTTCTGGGTAATAGATCTCCGAAAACACGGCAAGCGCATTCTTGGAAGACTGCGACTCATACTTTTGCCAGTACGGTTTCTTTTCCAGGAACTGAATGGTGCCGGTGCTATCGGTCGATGCGCTTTGCAACTTCATCTTTGACTGATCGACCACTGCAACGAGTCGTGTGTTGACATCGGCGATCTTCCGAAGTTCTTCATTGGGTGAATTTACCATCACGATCTCACGGGGAAACCAGGCGTTCCCGTTCGCCGAAGTATTGACAAAGACATTCTTAGCTTCGTCGCCATAAATAAAATACTTGGCGTTGAGCATATTCAACACGCCATAGTTATCCATATTCAAAGGACCGGCCGATGCATCGCTGAAGAGCCGTTCGGATTCAGGCAATATGCATGAGTCGTAAAGCTCTTGATAGCGTTTCAACCGCACAGCACTGTATCCTCCGAGCGAATGATGGAAGTACGATGTTCCCGCCTCATAGAAAGCTTGGAGGTTGAAGACCCGATAGTAGGTCTTGTCTTTTAGGATGCGTTGGTCGGCTGCAGAGGGTGGAAAGTTTCGCGCCGTGCTCGCCGGTACGTAGTTGTTCTCTTTTGTAAAATATCGACTATCCACTACCATCACATCGGCGGTAATCGTGATCATTAGAAAAGCAAAGAAACCGTTAGGCGATATCTTTTTGAACACGTTGAAATACAACATGATGAAGATACCCGCGATGAAAGCGAGTGACCGCAGCGCATCGCTTCGCAACAAATCCTTGCGATCGGCTTGCAGTGCATGCAGAAACCACGCAGGGAGTCGTTCCTCGAAATCGCGTGTAAAACTCATAATTCCGGGTGCCAGCACGAACAAGAAGCACAATCCACCCGTTGCCCCAAACGCGATCCATAGTTTCCTCTTAGTTCCCGGGTCGATACCATTCTGCAAGAGTTTCTCTAACCCAAGCATCGCCAACAGGGGCATTGAGAAGAACGCCATGATCATGGCGAAAGTGACCGACCTAAACTTGTTGTATCCGGGGAGGTGATCGAACATGAAGTAGTTAAATGATTGAAAACTACTTCCCCAGCTGAACATGATTCCGAGTACGGCCACTGCGACCAACCAAATCACGTACTTGCGTTCAACGAGCAAGGCACCCAACACGAAGAGGAAAACAATGATGGCGCCCGCGTAGTAAGGAGACGACAACCGTTGAGGTCCCCAGTATGCACCCGTGAACTGGGCGAGTTGGTTGATCATGTCTCGATCGCCCGAGTTCATCAAAGCCTTGTACGATTCACTTTGATCATTCGACACAAAAAGATCCCCGCTCGAACCACCAAAAAAATTAGGAATCAACATCGTCATGGGTTCCATGATTCCATAGCTGAATTCGAACGCGTAGCTCTTCGGGAGGCCAGTACCCGAAGCGTCGCCCGAGGTCACACTAAGCTCTGTCTGTCCACGTGTGGAGTACTTGCTCAATTCCGACACCGCCCACAATTGTCCAAAGAAAGATCCCACTGCGATCAGTACTGCTACTATCAACACTCCAATATTCACGGAGAATTCCTTCCACTTCTTTTCTTGAATGGTAGAGATCAATTGCATGAGACCATAACCGACCACGATGAGGAGCAGGTAATAAGTCATTTGCAAATGGTTCTCACGAAGGTGAAGTGCCATGCCTAACGTGGTGAGCGCAAAGCCCAGCAATTTCCGTTGTGTAAACACAAGATGAATACCTGCAATGATTAGTGGCATGAATGCCGCCGCCCCTATCCTTGAATTATGACCAGCCGAAAGTCCGATGATCATATACGATGTGAAGGCAAATGCAATCGCGCCGGCAATGGCGAGGTACGGTCGCACTCGAAACGCCAACAGCATGATGTAATAAGAAAGCAGTGCGAGGAAAATACCGTTGACGGGGTGAGGTAGATAGAATGAGATAATCCGTTTAAATAGCGTGACTCCTTCATCGCTCCAATCGAGGTTGACCATGTACGCGGGCATTCCCGAAAACATGGCACCGGCCCAAAGACCCTCTTCGTTCGTCGCTTGGCGGAAGTCTCTCAGCTCCTTGCTACTCCAAAGAAATTGGGTAATGTCGCCTTGGTTCAGCGCCATGTTGTTGAAAAACAACGGGCGAAAAAACATGATGGTCAACACCAAGAAGATTACCACCGCAATGGCATGCGGTAGAACGTCGCGAGTAAAGTCAATTTTTTTCATCAGACCGCAAATTAGGAAGGATTGCGGTGCCACCCAACATCATATTGTACGCTTCATTTCCACGGATTTTAGGTAATTTAATCGCATGCTTCGATTCATTCTTATCACCATTGTTGCCGCGGGTTTTGTGTCCGCGAGTGCGGCGCAGGCTGTAAACGGTCGTGTGTTCATTGACCAAAATAATAACGGCCAATTCGATGTTGGCGAAAGCGGAGTACCCGCGGTCGCCGTCTCAGATCAGGTTTCGGTAGTAGTCACCGACGCGAATGGAAGATTCGAGCTTGTGCCAGCAAAAGGAAGGAGCATCATCATGATATCGGTGCCCAATCAACATCGTGCGACGCAAGGTTTTTGGAAAGTTTCCACTCCTGGCGCCGCGCTCGATTTTCCACTCGCAAAGACACCCGCCATCGCAGAGTGGAGTTTTGTACACGCGTCAGACACCCACGTCAGCGAAAGGTCTGTGGAGCGTACGGTGAAGTTGCGTCAGTTGATCGAACCCTGGAAGCCTGCTTTTGTAATTGTAAGCGGCGACCTGACACGCGACGCGCTGCGTGTTCCAGAAGAAGAAGCGCGCCGATATTTTGAACTGTATGTCGACCAAGTGAAGAAGTTCAACGTACCCGTGTGGAGCGTTCCTGGCAATCATGAAATCTTCGGCATCGAACGTCATCTTTCGCTCGTCAGCCCAGCCCATCCTATGTATGGAAAAAAGATGTACGCCAATTACTTGGGACCGAATTACTACTCCTTTAACTACGGTGGCGTTCACTTCATAGGTCTAGATGATGTAGACTATGAGGATATGTGGTACTATGGTCACGTCGACTCGACGCAAGTTGCTTGGTTGAAAAATGACCTTGCCGCTGTCCCCCCGACCGTGCCGGTGGTCACGTTCAAGCACATGCCCATGTTTTCTGGTGGATTGAGTTTAGGCCCTTATGAAGAGGCTGGTTCTGGACGAACACTCGAGCGTGTCGATGGCCACTTGCAGTATCGTCACGTGGTGTCGAACGCGCAGGAGCTGTTGAAGATTTTGCAAACTCACCCTTACCCCCTTTCCTTGGCGGGACATTTTCATGCGCGACAAATCTTTCGCTACGAAAGCACTGGGCAAAATACCCGGTTTGAACAAACAGCTGCAATTGTCGGAAATGGCGGCGAGGGCGACATCGAGATGAAGTCGGGTTTCGTCGTTTACAAGGTGAAAAATGGTTCGATTGACGCGGGAACTTTTGTTCCCCTGGACTAACTCGGAACCGGGGGTAGTCGGTTCAAGAGCAAAAAATAGCGTCCGTTAAAAAGTTAGGCGGTCTTCAAAACATGCTTTGCGCGGCTCTTGTCGCCTACAATGTTCCTAAGGCGGGCCTCCACTTCATTCTCTTGGAGGTTTGTCCACGCCCTGTTGAAACGGTGGTAAAATGATGGATCGGACTGCGGCAACTTGGGCCACGTGGTCTTGGTTAACCTGAAATTGATCATTGTCTCAAGTTTTGGTGTAACATGTCTAAAGACGTATCCTCCCTGTTTTTAGTTTACGCATGGCTCAAAAAATTGTCCCATTTGGCCCTTTGCTCGACGAAAAGCCGATAAAGTCTATCGAGTTTTCCCGATAGTCAAGGCAGCAAACGGTTTCGGTTAATGGACAGCCCACAAGGTCCATCCTCGAATCGGCCCATCGGTAACCCACATCTATAGCAAACAAAAAGGGAGTGTCTTTGTTTAGACACTCCCTTTTGAGCGATGGTTGCAGAGAAGACTAGCTGCTCTTTTTCACCGACCCCCCGGAACTCGAGTCGGTATTTGTATTGGTTGGGTTTCCGCGGTATCGAACGCTTCCGCCACTGCTCGCGCGGGCATCGAGTGATTTGGTAACATTGACCTTCGCACTGCCCGCAGACGATACCGAAGCTTCCACCGTCTCACACTCAAGGTTGTAGGCATCGACCGATCCGGCGCTGCTCGCTTCTATACTAAGTGACTTCGCTTTGCCTTCCAGTGTAATATCACCCGCGCTGGCCACATCGACCGACACGTTATCTGAATCGATTTGAAGCTCAACGCTCGCTGCACTCGCCGCGGTGATGGTAAGACGCGATCCCTTTAAAACACCCTCTGAGAAAATATTTGAAGCAGATGTGGCTGAAATTTTTTCAAGCGCGATGTAAGTAACGTACACGCGCACGATGCGCTTGCCCCTGTAGTTACCATCGCGCATGTGAATGCGTAGGTAGCTGCCACTCACTTCGGTCAACACGTCAGATAATCGAACGTTTTCGACTTCGACCTTGACACTTTCTTTGTCTCCTTTCTTGAGATATACGTCGATGGCCTCCGATGCGCGTACACCGCGAAATGATTCGAGGGTCCGGGTCTCTGTCTCTTGGGCTACTGCCATCCATCCAGACATCAAAAACAGGAAGACTAAGCACAACTTGTTCATAGGCGTATTAAGATTTGCGGGAAAGACCGCGTGTCGACGGAAGGGTTGCTTTTGTGCGTTCACTGGGAGGTAAGTTTTTTTTAGCCCGTGTAAGAAATTAGGGTTTTTTGCCTAAATTTCGATATGTCACTGCGATAACTTCGCACAAAATTCTGAAAAGTTTATGATCCACGAACAATTAAACGTCCTTATTAACTTGGCTGCAAGTGACTCAAAGGTAGCTGAGAAGGAAGCCAAAGTCATTCACATGATTGGAAAAGCCAATGGCGTCTCGAAGGACGAGATTGAAAGTATGTTGAAGGCGCCCCGCCCGATCGGCGACCTTTCAAGTTTCTCAGAAGACCAAAAATTCGAAAACCTCTATCACTTGATTCAACTGATGAAGGCAGACGGTCAAGTCTTCAAGAGTGAGGTTCACTTCTGTGAATCAATCGCAGAGAAGTTGGGATATAAGAAGGCTGTGGTGATGGAATTGTCGTCGCGCATTTACAGCGACCCAAGCATCACCGCTGATCGCAAACTTTTAATGGAACGCGCACACAAGTTCCTGAAGTAGCCATTCACGATTTGCAAATACGAAAAGGGGCTGTCCTGCGCGGGCGGCCCTTTTCCTTTTTGCCCTACTCGCGGGTGAAAACCACTTTACCGTCCACGATCGTCATGTCGACTTGGGTGCTCAGGATCTTGTCTTCGTCGACGGTCATGATGTCTTGCGAGAATACAGTGAAGTCGGCAAGCTTACCTAGTTCGATCGAGCCCTTGATGCCGTCCTGAAACGCGCCGTAAGCTGCGTCCAACGTGTAAGATCGCAGTGCCTGCTCGCGCGTCATTTTCTCGGCCGGTTCGTAGCCAAGGGGCGGTTGACCGTCCAACGATTTGCGCGTCACCGAAGCGTAGAAGCAAGCAATTGGGTTGATGGGCTCCACGGGAACATCCGTGCCATTCACTATGCGGGCACCTGATTTCAAAAGGGTTTGCCACATGTACGCACCTTCGACAATACGTTTCTCACCCAAGCGATCGATCGCCCACGGACGATCCGACGAAAGATGGATCGCCTCCATGGATGGGATGACACCGAGCGACGCGAAACGCGGAAGATCGTCGGGGTGCAAATGTTGTGCGTGTTCTATTCTAAACCGGTGATCGCGAATATTCGGGTTTTCTTTAAACGCCGTTTCGTACCGGTCGAGCACTTCGCGGTTGGCCCGGTCGCCGATGGCATGAGAACACACCTGGAATCCGGCCTTCAGAGCTTCGCGCGATGTCTTCAGCACGGTATCCATCGAGATCGTCGGCATCCCTACGGTTTCATGGCGATCGGAGTATGGTTCAAGTAGCCAAGCGCCGCGTGAACCAAGGGCGCCATCGCAGTTTAATTTGATTGAACGGATCGTCAACCATCCAGTAGAATCAATCTCCGGACCTTTCTTGAACCATTCATACAACATCGGCCGATCGAAGCCAGTGAGCATGACGTACAAGCGCGACTTCAACTTTCCTTCGGCTTTGAATTTCTTGAAAAGCTCTATGCTTTCTCGAGATGCACCCGCGTCGTGAAAGCCAGTGATCCCCGCCTTTGCGCAGGCGTTCATGGCGAGTTCCAATGCCTGCGCGTCGGTTTCGGCCGAACTTTCGGGTACATATTTTGACACGAGCCCCTGCGCGCGTTCATTGAAGATACCAGTAGGGTTCCCGAGATTGTCGCGAATGATTTCACCACCTACTCCAAGGTCTTTCGCGAGTTGCTCAACCGACAAGGTGTTCACACCTGCAATTTGCATTGCCTTCGCATTGGCGAAAGCCGCGTGACCGCTGGCGTGCCACAATAATACAGGGTTGTCGGGCGACACACTGCTGAGGAGTTGATGCGTTTGAAAACCCTTGACCAACACCGATGGCTTGGTGGTCCATTTGTCTTGGTGCCATCCGCGTCCGAGAATCCATTGACCCGGTTGCGCCTTTGCCACAGCACCCTTTACCCGATCCACGAGTTCTTCGTAGCTCTTCACGTCACTCAAATTGAGTGTTAGTTCGGTATATCCCAGACCCATGATATGACCATGACCCTCAATGAAACCGGGGGTCATTGTGCGTCCGGCCAAGTCAATCAATTGAGTCTGTTCGCCTTTAAACTTCATTGCATCGGGTTGACTTCCAGCAAAAACGATCTTGGTCCCACGAACGGCAACGGCTTCCACGATGGGTTGTCGTGAGTCCATCGTGTAGATAGTCCCGCCCGAAATGATCGAGTCGGCAGGTTCAACTTTTGAGCAGGCGATCAAAGTGATCGAGAGGAGTAAAATCGAGAGGTAACGCATAGACCTCGAAAGTAACTGATTTGCGGGCATTCCATCGGGGATTTTGGACAAAAGGTGCTATTCTGTGCTATCTTCGGGTCATCAAATGAAGCAGAGACTTGCGCTGTTCGGGCTCTTAGGGCTTTTCTGGATGGTCTTTTTCACGATCAGCCGAATCTTCTTCCTCCTTTACCACTATCCACTCGCGGCGGACCTCTCCCTTTTCGAAATATTAAAAATCATGGTGCTCGGCAGTCGCATGGATGCAGCGATCGCCGGCGACTGTTTACTACTTCCCGGTCTATTGCTCACGGCGTCGTGCATCTCTAACGGTCGATGGGTTGCCATCGCGAACCACGTGATTGTGGTTGCCTTCCTTCTCATCGCGAGCGTCGTCGTTGTGGCCGACCTAGAACTCTATCGCCATTGGGGTTTCCGAATGGATAGCACACCACTGTTGTACATAGGATCTGAAGGAGCAGGAAGTGTCGGGATAGGAGTAGTCGTGACGCTGATCATTCTACTTCTCATTCTGGCCATGCCCGCCGGATGGGTGTACTTCAAAAAAATTGCGCCCCGGTTTCGGACCCTCCCTCCTACGAGATGGTACCTGGCGATTGTGATGTTCATCGCAACGGGGCTATTGTTCATTCCAATTCGAAGCAGCTTCTCCGTTGCACCCCTGAACACAGGCGTGGTGTACTTCCATCGAACCAACCCATTTGCTAACCACGCCGGAATCAACGTGGTGTGGAATTTCTTCGAGAGCGTAGCGGATGATGACACGAAGATGTACCCGGAAAACTTCGCGGACGAAGCCCGATCAAAAGCCATTCTCGCGGAACTGAACCAAGGAAGCGACTCGACCTTGCATCTAGTTGGTAATACGAAACCCAATATTATCTTAATCATTCTCGAAAGTTTCACGGCTCGCGTGATTGAACCTCTCGGAGGATTGCCAGATGTCACTCCTCATATCAATGAACTCGTGCATGATGGTGTTTTGTTCGACAGCATTTATGCTAGTGGAGATCGAACCGATAAAGGGATTGTCGCAATCTTGAGCGGGTACTCCGCACAGCCCAAAACGTCCATCATCAAATATCCATCGAAGACACAATCGTTACCCTTCATAACCAAGTCGCTCGCACAACTGGGCTATCACAATTCGTTTATCTATGGTGGCGACATCGGGTTCGCAAACATGGAGTCTTATGTGACTACTGCTGGTTTTGGGCACGTGACGGAAGATGACGATTTCCCATCGGAAGTGAACATCTCCAAGTGGGGCGTGCACGACCACTATGTATTCGAACGCCTGTGGCAAGAATGCGACACGGCAACTACTCCGTTCTTTAAGGTGATGCTATCGCTGAGCAGTCACGAACCTTTCGACGTGCCTCTCGATCCACCCTTTCGTCCCGGAAATAAAGAAGTTGATCAATTTGTCAATGCGATCCATTACACCGACCAAAGTCTTGGGGCGTTCATCGCCAAAGCAAAAGAATCATCCTGGTGGAAGAATACCTTAATCGTGATTACAGCAGACCACGGCCACCGCTTTCCCGACGCGGAGGAATTAAAAGACAAAGGACGGTTTCGGATTCCGCTTATTTGGACGGGAGGAGCCATCACCAAGAAAGATACGGTCATCCATACCACGGGCAGTCAATTAGATATCGTCAATACACTCTTGTCGCAAGTCTCCAAAACTGATCCTCATTTTGAATTCAGCAAAAATCTATTGGACCCGCTTGTCACTCCTTACGCGGTATATGTGTTTCATAATGGGTACGGTTACGTCGACGGGCAAGATGAACATGTATATGATTTTGATTTGAAGGACTACGTAAACAAGAAAGGAGATCGCGAGGAGCGTGCGAAAGCTTTCATGCAGGTGTTATTTAGTGACTACAACCGGAGATAACGAAAGAAAGAATCATGAGAAAATACTGGGTCGCGCTTTTACTTGTCGTTGGGTTCGCTTCGAAGGGTTCTGCACAGGAGTTCGGGCTGTCGTTTTCTTATTTTATCCCACGCAACGGAGATATCTCGACTCCAATCAGCCCATTCTCGTTTCGCGGCGTGGGTATCAACGTGAATAGGTACTTCGCGTTGGAAACGGGCATCACTCTATACCGTATGGCGGGTCTGGGTTTACGCGACGTCCCCTTCGAAACCAAGAACTCAATGGTAGGGCCAAACTTCACGTTCTTCGTCCCTGCCGAAGCCGTGATTCAGTTCCCAGGTCGTGGCTTCGAATTCGACATCAAGGGAGGTGGGTTCGTATTCTACGGTCTTAATCAAAAATTGAACTACGGAAATATTGATCGTGCGTTGGCCAAGATGGAAACGTGGGACGTCGTCAATTCGGACCTGTCATTTAAAAATTCGCCTGGGTTCGGTTGGCACGCAGGTGTTGAACTTAGCGTCGACGTCACGAATCAATTCGGCGTCTCCATTGAGGTGAACTATCTCATGGGCTCTTCTGCATTGCCGCTTACAGGCCAATATGTAGGCGGTTCGACGGGAGGATCGAATACATTGCGAACGGCGTCGTTCCAAGATGCAAAAGTTGATTTCACCGGTCTCGAGGTGTCAATCGGCGTATATATGACGGGCGGCGGCGGTCCGGCCAAAAAGAAAAAACGTCGCTAATGTTTGAGGACAAAGCCAGTCACCGCCTCTATCCATTCCTCGCGATGGTGGTCGAGGAAATCTTCGTGGCCTGCACCCGCAATCACCCTTAAACTTTTGTCGCCACTCAAGTTTCCAAAAATGTGCTCGGTGTCCGACAATGAAACTTTGTTGTCTTCGGAGCCATATATCAATAGCGTCGGTGTGCGAATCAAACTCGCGTAGTCAACTGGGTTGTGAGAGAACGCGTTGAACCGATTTTCTAGACCTCCCCAAAACACGAGTAAGTTCGCCATTGGGAAAGAGGGCACATTCATCAACTTGAATCGCGCTTGAACTGTAGATAACATCGTGGCAAACGGGCACTCGAGCACGAGGTTCTGAACATCGATCGACCCATCAGCAGCAGCCTTCATGACGGCGGCGGCTCCCATCGATGTTCCAAAGACGAGGATATTCGCTTCGCCACGGCTTCGAACATAGGCCACTACCTCGGCCACTTGTTCGGCTTCGTAAAATCCAATTGTAGTTTGATTTCCTTCCGATCCTCCAGAGCCACTGAAATCGATCAACAACGTCCGATATCCCATCGACGAAAAAATCTTGGCGCGTTCAAGCAACGAGGATTTCTCGCCGGAATAGCCGTGAAATAAGATTGCCGTGCCGATGGCGTTTGGATGTTCTATCCACCAGCCCTCCAAGCTTATACCCGCATCGATCCGCACCGTCTCAAATGGAACGTCAGGCAATCGCCGATGCACGGGACGCGGATGCTTGATCCCAAATGCAAGTGTTTGCAGTTTGTCGAAGAACGATAGATCCTTCGGATCCGGCGTTCGCTCGCCAGTACCCGAAAAATGTGTAAACCTGTACGCGTGAAAGGACACGACGATGTTCATGACAACGAAAACTGCGACCAAGGACCAACCGAGGCGGCGAAAGAATCGTGATTTCAAATAAGAAACAGATGGATTTCGATGTGTACGGAAATCACCCAAGCAGGTTGCGTAAAATTTTCTCCCCTCTCCTATGATTCAAGTCGCGAATTACGTTATTTGCTTAACAAACTATAAGCATATATATGGGTAAAGAATATCTCGGCGAATTTGAAGAGGTGGTTCTGACGCTTGTGGCCGCGATGCAAGAAGATGCGTACGGTGCTGCGATCGCCGACGAAATAGAAACTCGCCTCAAGCGTGAAGTGAACTTGAGTGCGGTGCATGTGACCTTGTACCGACTCGAAGACAAGGGTTACATCAAATCGAGTTTGGGTGGCGGGACGAACGAACGAGGTGGACGTCGCAAACGCATTTATACCATCACCTCTGCTGGAATGGCCGTCTTGCGTGCGATGAAGGAAGTGCGCGTGGACTTGTGGAAGTTGGTACCGCAACTAAAGCTCGCAAACGGCAACCGATGAACACCAAGTAATGCGCTCGAAAGAGGAAATATGGTTGCACCGATTTCTCCGGTTATTCTGCCCAGAGCATTTGATCGAGGAGATTGAAGGAGACTTGGTGCAGAGATTTGAACGGGATCGCGCGAAACTGGGGCTAGCTGTTGCCCGAAAGAAGTTGGCATGGCATGCAATCAGATTTTTCAGACCTAGTATTCTGTTCAGGAGCACGTATCGAAAAATGTATCACCAAAATCAAATTCCTATGATTGGCAACTACTTGAAGGTAATGCGACGACATCTGTCGAGGAATAAAATCAATACTGCGATCCACATACTCGGCCTCACCACGGGAATCACTTTTGCTTTAATCACCGGTGTATACGTATGGACAGAGCTACAGGTGAACCGCCAACTCGCGGATGTCGATCGCCTGTACCTCTTCGAATACCAAGAAGCAGAGGCCAACAACTTTCCATTCTTTGCCCCTTCCCCGCTTGCCAAGGTACTGGCAGCAGAGTACCCTTCACTTGTCGAGAATTACTACCGTTTCTATGATCGCCGTGTGAAGATTTCTAACGGAGATCGACATGTTATCTATCAATCGCTCGTGGGTGATTCTACTTTTTTCTCGATGACCGGTTTTGCACCCAGTGCCGGCGATCCGACAAAGGCACTTTCGGAGCCAAACTCTGTTGTCATTACCGAGGACGTGGCTATACGCATGTTTGGGCGCACCGATGTGCTAGGTGAGCACGTCGACATTGCAAGTGGCACAAGTCAAAAACGTGCATTTGAGATTAAGGCGGTACTTCCAAAACTTGAGAGCAACTCGGTGACGGATATCGTTCACATCGATGCGAAGGTGTTCTTATCATTTGCGAACACGGCTGATTTCTTACTTCCAGATCCGGAGCAATGGACGGTCGGCGACTGCCTTTCATTCGTCAAGTTAAAACCAGGAGTCAACCCTGCTGAGGTTGAAAAAATCTCCACAAAGCTTACCCGTGAGCATAGGCCTGAGCAAACGCAGGGAACGGATCGTTTTGTTTTGAAACCCCTCTCCCAATACTACTTGCTTTTTGGGAATGCGGCCGTGATGAAAATGATTTCGATCATCGGTGGAATATCTGTTTTTATCCTCCTGCTCGCGTGCATCAACTTCATCAATTTATCCATCGCGGGCGCGGCCGCCCGTTTAAAAGAAATCGGAGTTCGGAAAGTAATTGGAGGTGTTCGTCGTCAGATCATTTTCCAGTTCTTGTCTGAGTCGACCGCTTTGGCAGTCGTTGCGGGCTTGCTCGGCATATTGATGTATCAATGGACCCGCTCCTTCTTTTCCGACACACTGGCCACACCGCTTTCGAGCGTATTCGAACTTCCATGGCGGCTCTTCGTCTACTACATCCTCGGCTTAGTATCCCTCGGTTTGATCGCAGGCAGCTATCCGGCATTCTTGCTTTCGAGCTTCAGGTCGGTCGACTCGCTGAAAGGGAATCTAGGTAAAAGAACGAATCGACAAGCCTTCACACGCAGCCTGCTAGTGGTCCAATTTTCGATTTCGATGGGTGTGTTCATGAGCGCGTTGATCGTAGGCCAACAAATCTCGGTATTCTTAAAAACCAACTTAGGTTACGACAAATCCTCCGTGCTCACGATTCCGTCTGCGCCCCGCATTTGGTCGCCTGAAGGCGTAACCACCATGCTTGCGGCGAAGCAGGAGTTTCTCGCACTTCCACAAGTGGAAAGTATGTCGTTATCGTGGGAGGTACCCAACGGCAATGTAGGTGGCGATGTGGACTTGTATCCTGTTGGCGGCGATCGAACGAAGGCGCTTGCGATTCCCTTGTTTACAACTGACGAGGACTACTTCGATGTATTCCAACTTAAGTTAAAGGCGGGAGACTTTTTCGAAAGTCCACAAAGTCCATGGCGACTGCATGATTTGGTGCTCAGCGAATCGGCGGCACGTGCTCTGCAAGTGGAGGTTGGCGATCAGGTGAAGAGCCCAAACGTCGACTCGGTGGCCTTTACAGTGAAGGGCATCGTCGAAGACTTTCACTACGCATCGATGCATGAAAGGATGCGTCCGATGGGATTTCTCCATCCAAAAGAGGTTACTGCGTTCAGATTCTTTTCCATCCGGCTTCGACCGGGGAACATTGCCGAATCTGTCGCAGCAGTCGAACAAAAGTGGCGAGAAGTGTTTCCAGAAGATCCATTTGAGTTCACGTTTATGGAAGACCAAGTTGCTAGCCTGTACCAATCGGAGGTGCGTTTACAAAAGGCCACAACAATTGGAACTGGCGTGATGACGGTGATCGTGATCGTTGGGTTGCTCGGGATGGTTTTAATGGCAGTGACTCGACGGTGGAAGGAGATTGCCGTTCGCAAGGTGCTTGGTTCTTCGGTGAGTGGAATCGTTCAACTTTTTGCAAAGGAATACCTGCGAATCATCGCGATTTCCTTTTTCATCGCCGTACCGATTGCATGGTATGCGATGGACCGCTGGCTGCAGGGGTTTGCGATACGTTCAAGTATACATCCTTGGGTGTTCATCTTGCCCGGTGCGGTTTTGCTCGCCATTGCGTTGTGTATCGTAATCGCTGGAACACGCAAGGCAGCCACTTCGAATCCCGCACAAGCCCTTCGGTCGGAATAAAAGGACTTAATGACTGAATATGGGGAATACTCCTCCGAAGTTTTCAACATGGCTGCTACGATTTGTTCCATCTCATCTTCGTGAGGAACTAGATGGAGATTTGCTTCAGCGGTTCGAGCGCGACCTGAAAATCGTTGGGGTATCCAAGGCTAAATGGCGATATACCCGCAACGCGATATGTTGCCTCCGCCCCGGAATCTTATTCAGGCCCGGCGCGAAAACAAAACGAAGCTCATTTATGATCAGAAACTATTTTACAGTCGCTGTCAGGAATCTACTATCCAACAAGACACGATCCACCATCGCCATTGCAAGCTTAGTTGTGGGCATTGCGTGTGCGATGATCATGTTAACGATTGCTCGGTTCGAAACCAGCTTTGACAGTTTTCACAAGGATGCTGCCCGAACATACCGGGTGAATCGTTGGATTTCCAATAGCGTTGGTAACCGAATGGAAGCGGGGTTACCCGGTCCTGCCGCATCGATGATCAAGACGAAGATTGCGTCGATTGAGCGCGCCACGGCTGTACAATACTATGGCGCGGTGCAGGTGGACGTCGAAAGTCAAAACGGTCTTAAGAAATTCAAAGAATCAAGTGGTACCGCATTTGTCGACCCTGACTTTTTCAAGGTATTCGACTTTGCAGAGACCACGTTCGAGTGGATCTCTGGAAATCCTGAAACTGCACTAAAAGACCCTTTTCAATTAGTGATCACCGAATCGATGGCGAAAAAATTCTTCGGATCGGAACCAGCCTTTGGCAAAACGCTCCTCCTCGAAACGCAAGTTGAATGTCGTGTGATGGGCGTAATTTCTGACTTTCCTGAGAACTCGGATTTTCCATTTACGATCATCGTATCGTATGCGACACTTTATGAGATCGAAGGTGAGCGGATGCGCGATGACTGGCGCTCTATCAACCACGACAACCAAGTATTCGTTGTTCTTCCGCACGATGTCAAACCAACTGATGTCGAACATCAATTTGATCGCGTGCGAGCCAATTTGGTCGACAAGGATTTGGCAACGGAGCAAACGTTTCGCCTGCAACCGCTGCGCGAATTACATAGGGATTCGAACCTCGGCAATTTCCGGCACCGAACCATGTCTTCGGCGAACATTGCGCTGATTACGTCGATCGGCCTACTGTTGCTGTTAGTCGGTTGTATTAATTACATCAACTTGTCGACAGCAGCGGCCACGTTGCGCGCGCGTGAAATTGGCGTCCGCAAAGTACTTGGGAGTGGACGAGGTCAACTCATTACTCAATTCACGGCAGAGGCTTTCATCGTGGTGGCAATCTCCACGCTGGTCGCTCTGATCGTCGCCGAGATCATGCTGGTGCAGTTTTCGAGCATCACGTTGATTACCAACACAGGACATCTGTTCACTGATTGGTCAACATGGACGTGGGTGGGTGTAATTGTGCTCGCGGTGACGCTCCTCGCGGGTATATACCCAGCGCTTGTGATCTCGGGATTTGGAATTATCGGCGCCTTGCAGGGGTCAATCCGTCAAAGTATTGGCGGCGCCTACGCACGAAAAGGGTT
>JBGAGB010000019.1:0-89559 GCA_044226945.1 Cyclobacteriaceae bacterium
ATTGGGTATTGGTCATTGGTCATTGGTTATTTTTGGATTTACTACTCAATATCCAGTAGAATAAGTCCTATCATCAAGTCTTTCCTCCATTCAATTCTACCTCGCGAACGCGTGCTTCGATTCGGCGTAGCATCTTCGAAAAAGTAGCAACCTGCAAAAGCCCCTCAAAAACCAAACGTCGAGTTGAAGCCTTGGTCATTGGGTATTGGTCATTGGTCATTGGTTATTTTTGGATTTACTACTCAATATCCAGTAGAATAAGTCCTATCATCAAGTCTTTCCTCCATTCAATTCTACCTCGCGAACGCGTGCTTCGATTCTGCGTATCATTCTTCGGAAACCCGACAAAGCCCCTAAAAAACCAAACGTCGAGTTGAAGCTTTGGTCATTGGGTATTGGTCATTGGTCATTGGATATTTCTGAATTCAATACCCAATACCCAATACCCAACAAAAAGGTCCAACCATCATTCGATAGCTGGACCTATGTGCGCCCGTAGGGATTACGAAACGTCATCCCTGCCTCCGCAGAAGTCAAAGTGACCGCAACCGCTCGCTGCGCGTCGCTCCTTTGTTTTTTCGTCGAGCTATCTCACGCGAGACGCGTGGCTATCTCTCGAAAAAAAACAAACCCCGGCTGGTGGCCGGGGTTGCGTTCACTCATTCGTGCGCCCGTAGGGATTCAAACCCCAAACCTTCTGATCCGTAGTCAGATGCTCTATTCAGTTGAGCTACGGGCGCCTAAAAAAACAGAGCGCAAATGTATCAGATTATGTGCATTTGACGTTTTCTAGTGCCCGGATTTAAAACAAGATCGTCCCAATGACCCTTAGAGCTACCGTTCTGCTGCTTTTTCTCGTCGCCGCTACCAGCGCGATGGCCCAAAAAACCACCAAGGCACGCCCCAATATCCCTGGAAACTTCATCGTCGACCTAGGATTCAATGGCACTTTGAACTCCCCCAACCTGTGGAAGCAAAGCACTCTTGGCTCCAGAACAGTCAATATATATTACCAGTACCCGCTGCGCTTCGGCCGTACTCGTTTCAGCTTCAACCCCGGCATAGGCGTCAGCCTCGAGCGTTTCAAGTGGAAAAACGCCGTCACGCTCACCAACCCGAAAGAAGCCAACGCCAACGCGCAAGTCGAGAAGTACGAGTTCATCGACTCCTACCTGCTTTTCACTAAGCCGCTGAAGACGATGTTCGTCAATAATTACCTGGAAATCCCTCTGGAAATTCGCTACGACTCGAAGCCTGAAGACATCTCCCGAAGCTTCAACGTCGCCCTTGGTATCCGCGGCGGTTGGATGTACGACTCATTCATCAAGATGAAATACAAGCAGGACGGACAGATCAAAAAGATGAAGGACAAGCAGGAGTGGGGAACCACCCAGTTTCGCTACGGCATCTACACCCGTGTGGGGATCGGCGGTTTCAATATCTTCGGTTTCTATAACCTCACACCTTTGTTCAATAAAGACAGAGGTCCATACCAAGAAGGCGCCCTCGTTACATCAGGTACCAACATTGGAACACCCATCGGTGGACCGACTGCAACGCGCATGAACACGTTCACCGTCGGCATTTCTGTCAATGGCTTCTAACATCGCGATCGCGCCCTGGCTCACCATACCAGACGCCACCCGCGCCATCACTTTTTATCAAGCTGCTTTCGGAGCCGTTGAAACCTATCATCTTGATGTCCCTGATGGGAGCGTGATCTCACGCCTTTCCATCGAAGGCGCCGACTTTTGGGTTGCCACCGGCGACGCCACTCCTTCCTCTGCTACCCGCTTCATCCTCGTGACGCGCCAACCCGAGCCATTATTCGAACGCGCGCTAAAAGCCGGTGCGACAGAAGTGTTCCCCGTCGCGGCTGAACACGGGTGGCGCATCGGTCGACTCCAAGATCCATTCGGCTTCCATTGGGAGGTCGGCTTCGAACTCCACTGACAGGTCAAACCGGTAAATCCACCCACTTGGGGATGGGCATTCGCCATCCCGATGAAGTACTTTCGTTGTCAAACACCTTGACATGCTTCATCAAATGATCCGCGTTTGGTTTCGTGCGCTCCTCAAGCACCGGCTCTACACGAGTGTGAATGTGGCAGGACTGGCACTGGGTGTTGCTGCCGTGATTGCCATTTTTCTTTACGTCAGCGATGAACTTGTGTACGATCGATACCATACACACAGCGATCGAATCTATCGCATCGTCGTCACGAATCACTTTGCGGGGAACGAAACGCGGTGGCCCACCACAGCTGCACCGCTTGCCGAGGCCATCCGGAACAACTCGACATCAGCAGAGGCTGTCGCACGGATTTACTCCTCGCAGGCATCTGTCCAGTTGGACGACACAAGTTCCACTCAAAAATTTCGCGAGAACGATGTGTGGCTTGCCGATCCAGACGTGTTCAAAATCTTCTCGATTCCCATGATCGTTGGTGTTCCAGTTGAGCGCCCAGACCAAGTGGTGCTCTCTCGGCGAACAGCTGTCAAATACTTCGGCAGCGTCGAGCAAGCGATCGGTAAAGATTTGTTGTTCGAAGGTCGCTTACCACTAGCTGTGAGCGGAGTGTTTGAGGACTTCCCATCGCAATCCACATGGTCAGCTCCGTTGATCTCCCATTTTGAGAATTACTATGCCCTCGAGTCGCAAGATGTACGGCAGTATTTGCACGATGATTGGATCTACAACCCACTGCAAACTTTCATTTTACTTCGAGCTGGTGCGACACCCATGGAATTCGAAAAAGAAGTTATGGCTCTCAAGAATAGATACGGCGATGCACGCGTGAAGGAAGCCTCTGAGTTTTCGCTGCAACCCATTCGAGAGATTCACCTTTATTCAGATTTTACCTTTGAGGGTTCACCCGCCATTCGCAGGGTCGAGATATTGTCGGCGATCGCGCTCGTCATCCTGCTCATTGCCTGTGTGAACTTTGTAAACTTGACGAACGTCCACTTTCTTAAAAGGGCGCGAGAGATCGGTATCCGAAAGGTGCTTGGTGCGCAAAAAGGTGGATTGGCCTCGCAATTCATCCTCGAGACCGGAGCACTTGTGGTGATTGCCTTTAGTTTAGCAGTGCTGTGCCTCTGGTTGATGTTGCCAATCGTTTCCAGCTTGACTGGCAAAGACCTATCGATCAACGCTATGTTCACGTGGCGCGCAGTTGGAGGCATCTTAGTGCTTTTCGTCGTGACGGCTTTCATGGCGGGCGCTTATCCATCCGTTTACATCACGCGTTTCAACCCAATTCAGGTTCTAAAAGGAATTACAATTTCGCGCACGGGCGACGGATACCTTCTTCGGAAAATTTTGATGACCGCCCAGTTTACCGTTTCAATCGTGTTGGTGGTCCTGGCGATCGTTCTGTGGGAACAGATGGAATATATCCGCAATCAGCCGCTAGGTTTTCAGAAAAATGGAATTGTCACCATCCAGCTCTTCAGCGATACCCCCAACAGTGTGTTAGGCGGCGGGGTCGACGGCGCGATGCGTGCACGAATGAATGGCTTCGAAGCCGAAGTCGTAAAAAAGCCAGCGATCGAAGCGATTACACTTTCGTCCTTGCCACCAGGGACAGGTTTCAGTACCAACGCTTTGGTATCGACCGATAGCATTACTGAAAGTGATAACCTGTTGTTACCTACGCTTGCTGTCGACTACGACTTCTTCGAAACCTATCGCATCGAGGTGCTGGCAGGTCGTAAGTTTTCACGCGAGGCAGGAAGCGATCACCTCCAATCTTTCATCATCAACGAGCGAGCCTCGCGGCGGCTGGGCTGGACCGATCCTTCTCGCGCAATCGGGCAGCGGTTGTCTGCCTTGGGTAAGAACGGGACGATCGTTGGCGTTGTCCAAGACTTTCATTTTC
The DNA here is from genome assembly GCA_044226945.1 of Cyclobacteriaceae bacterium. Taxonomy (GTDB): domain Bacteria; phylum Bacteroidota; class Bacteroidia; order Cytophagales; family Cyclobacteriaceae; genus ELB16-189. The sequence continues at coordinate 3,882 of JBGAGB010000019.1, forward strand.
AAGGTTTGCAAAATGTTGTCGCTCCACTCGTGATGGAAGTTGCAGCTGGAAAATTCACTGTCTTTTCTGTACGAATGTCTACGGGTGCTCGTCCGATCGATGCCATCGAGGACTTACTACGCGAATGGAACAAGGCCTTCCCAGAGAAGGTGTTTGAGTACCGTTTCCTGGATCAAATTTTAGAGAACAACTATGGCGACGAGCAACGCATGGCATCCATGATGCAAGGTTTCTCTATCCTTGCAATTTTCATTTCCGCTCTCGGTTTATTTGGCCTAGCTGCCTACGTGAATCATCAGCGCGCAAGGGAGGTCGGCATCAGGAAGATTCTCGGGGCGGGCGCAACGCAGGTGTTTGTGGAACTATCGCGTGAGTTTGTGCGAATGGCAGTTCTTGCTTTTGTGTTGGCAGCCCCCATCGCGTACTTACTTGGAACGTCATGGCTGCACACGTTCGCCTATCGAACCGACGTGAGTTTGTTTGCATTCGCGACGAGCGCGATTGTTGCTTTTGTTACGGTACTGACCACAATCAGTTACGAAACCATTCGAAGCACACGTATCAATCCCACATCGGTGTTGCGCGATTAGATTCACTTCTTTGGGGCAGGAACGAACACCACAGGACTCACCGTTGATACTCCCGCTTCGTTGAAGGCCTCCACCGCGAAGAAGTAATCCTGCCCTTTCGTGAGCGCACGGATCTCCAACGTTGTAGGTTGGTCGGCGAACACTTGGTATGCCTGGTACAACTTATCCTTTTGGATTCCCCAACGGACGTTGTAACCCACGGCGCCAGTCACAGCTTTCCACGACACGAAGGCGTTGCGATCATCCACATCTCTCCGTGCCTCAACACCGGTTGGAACGACTGGTTTCTTCATCGTCCCGTTGCCAAACACTCGAATGTCGCTGATGGCGAGGTTCGGAGTCTTACTGTAGATGTGTTCATAGCGAACATAGCGCGCTTTCACCGGTTGCGTAAGCTCTATATAGGGATTGGCGCGGTCTGTCCTTTCCTTCGACAGATCAGCAATGGTCTCCCACGTGTTACCGTCGCGCGAGGCCAACATCTTGAATCGGGTGTACACGGTCGAATCGCTGTCGTAGATGTTTGAACGATAGTCCGTAAAGTTCACTTGCACCGCACGAATGTCCATTTCAGACTTCAAGTCAATCGTTGCCCATTGCTTAGAATCGTTTTGCGCCGCCACCCAGAAGTTCCGCGGGTTTTCATCCGTGAGAAGATCACCACCATGACCATCTTTTGTCGACGACACCGCCACAGGTTTCTTGTAGGAGAGAAGCATCCAGCCCGTAAAGAGTTCGTCGCTTGAGGTCCATTTTTTTGTTGGCAGAAAATGAGGAAGGTCTCCAAATCGAGTGTTCGCGTACATCTGGTCCAGCTCGTCAAAACCGGCAGGGAACATGGCGACCCGGCGTTCGAAGTTCCAGTTCACCGCAATCCACGGTGTCCCTGTGTTCCAATAATTGCCATAGTTGTCTTGAAACGTGTTGCCGTGGCCAGCACCCGTCACAAAGCCACCCGGTTTGTACGACACGGGGTTGTTCGGCGCGTAGCGAAACGGTCCTAGCGGATGGTCACCCACATAAGTGCCGTTTGCGTACACATTGTACTCGGTCCCCGGTGCGCCGTACTGCAAATAGTACTTGCCGTTGTGCTTGGTCATCCACGCGCCTTCGGTAAACGGACGAATGGTGTCTCGATGGTCGCGACCAAACCTTTCCCAGCCATGAAGTTCAGGTTGCAAGTAAATCATCGACCGGTAGTCTTTCGGATCTTTATACGTCAAGCGTTTGCGCTTATCCAGTTCGGCTCCGAAAATCGGGTACACGTTCGACGACCCCCAGTACATGTACCACTTGTTCAAGTCTTCATCATAAAATAGTGCGGGGTCCCAAGGACCGATGTCTTTCGGTAGCCGCGGCAACCAGCGATTATAGAAAAGCAACTTGCCTTTTTCCGGTTCGAGCGAAATGAAGATCGGACGTTGTTCAAAGGTGGACTGGAACAGGTATAAGGTATCGCGCACCGAGATCGCTGCCGGTGCGCACATGTCTTCCATGGGCCACTTGTTCGGGACCACATAATTCCAATGAAGCAGGTCTTTTGAATGCCACCAACCTCCGGAGATCGTGACAAACATATAGTACTCGCCCTTGTGGTTAATGATCACTGGATCGGCTCCGGATCGATACGAGATGCTGTCGTTCAGTTGCTCGTAGTTGTACCGGTAGTTGATGTCGGCCGGGTTGCAGTAAGTCTTGATTCCTGAGTTGGATTGCGGCCATGCAGCCGTCACCGAGATCGCCAAGAGAAGGGAAAGGATAAATCGCATGGATGAAAATATGAAAATATTCCGTGCTGTCGTGCAGTTTCGGGTCCTTCCATCGCTCCCAATCAACAAGAGAATTTCCTACCTTCGTTCGACGTGAAGCGGATTCGTGCCATCGTATTTTTCACTTTAGCAGTCGTGGTTTCTTGCTGGGGACAACCATTATTGGAACCGGCCGACGACTTGGACGAGGTGCAATTGATGCCTTATCAACTTGCTTACCTATCGGACACCACGCTTCGCCTCACCATCGATCAGGTATCTAGTGCCGCGTTCACCTCAAAGTTTTTGCTGCATCCTGAGTATCAAAACACGCACTTCCGCACGAACGTCGACTATTGGATTCGCATTCCCATTCGTCATAATTCAGCCTCCAACAAGGTTTGGCTGATCGAGTTCTACGACCAAACCATCGACTTGATTGAAGCATACACGCCCACCCCAAAAGGCTACGAAAAGGTCACGATGGGCGACAGCTATCCATTCCACGATCGCCTGTTCCGACACAAGAACTTCGAGATTCTCATCAAGATGAATTCCGATGAGGTGCGATACTACTACTTCAAAGTGCGTTCCCACGAATTTGCGGACATAAGACTCGCATTCCGGTCGGTCAATCGATTCGTGTATTACTCACTCAACGAGTATTTCTTGTTCGGGACTTTTTACGGAATGATCCTCATCATTGCGTTATATAACTTCCTTATTTTCTTGGCGATTCGCGAAATCAAACACATCTACTATATTTTTTATATCCTCAGTGTGGCAGCTTACGCCATGAGCCTCGACGGGGTCGGGTTCCAATATCTTTGGCCTTCGCACCCTGAGTGGAACAACTACGCAACCGGAATTTCGCTGTACCTGCTAATCGTGTGGGCACTTGTATTCACGCGAAGGTTCTTGATCACTAAGTCCAACGCGCCGAAGCTGGATAAGATCCTGCGGGCCGTCATCATCGCGCGGTCGGCGTTGTTTTTCGTCGAGTTGTTTTTCCTTCCGAACTACCTGAACTATCGCAATCACGACATTATTCCGCTTTCGCTGATCTTTTATACGAGTATCCAAGTATGGCGACATGGATACAAGCCTGCACGTTTTTTCGTAATCGCCTACGGGTTACTGTTCCTCGGTTTCTTCTTGCGGACACTGGTTTTCTTCAATGTGTTTAAGTTCACTACCCTTACACACTACAGTCTCCACTTTAGTTTTGTTCTAGAGATGTTGTTCCTCACAATGGCGTTGGGAGACAGGGTGCGAATTTTAAAAGCGACTCGCGATCGTGCGATGCGAAAAATCATCAGCCAGCATGAAGCAAACATGCAGTTGAAAGACAAGGTGAACCGTGAACTCGAAGGAAAAGTCCTCGAGCGGACCATCGAACTAGATGAAAAAAACCGTGCGCTGGAATCGACCAACTCGTTGCTAAAACAACAGGCGATTGAAATCAGCCAGATCAATTCCATGCTCGACCTCGACAACTGGAAGTTGAAGAACCGAATCAAAGAGGTGCTTGAAGAACGGCTCCACGAGACGACCATGGACTACGGCGAGTTTAGTACGCTGTACCCCGATACCCTTTCGTGCTACCGTTTTATCGAATCACAAAAATGGAGCAATGGTTTTTCCTGCCGCAAGTGTGGGAATGAGAAATACTTCAATGGGGCTCAAAAATTTGCGCGACGGTGCACACGATGTGGCTACAATGAGTCGATCACCGCCTTCACCATCTTCCACAGCCTGAAATTCCCCATCGAGAAAGCCTTCTACATTGCCTACTTGTCCGTGACAGGTAAAAAGGAGAACACACTCGAAGAACTTTCGCAACGCCTTGGTTTGGCCGTCAATACCATCTGGGCTTTTCGCATGAAGGTGCAAACGCGCATCGATGAACTGCAACAGGAAGGAAAAAAGCCGACCGCCGGCCGTTGGGAGGACGTGATCATGACCGACCAGCACCCTTCCCATACACGGGCGAAGAATCGGACCGAAAGAATTCTGAAAAGGAATTCGCAATCGATTCCACCGATTGCACCAGAGTAAGTGTTTTTCGTGGGAACGGGCTTGCCCGAAACCCGTGAATGGCAGATTCTCACCGAATTTCAATGTTTTTTTCGTGGTAATTTGCTGAAATGGCACCTGCTCAAAATGGCAGGTAAATGAGGCATTTTTGGCCAGAAAATTCTTTCCAATGTTGCATATCGATAATTTCATCACACGGTGACACTTAAAAACCGCCGTGCAGGAGGGCTTAAATGATGCGTAAAACGTTGAATTTCAGACTATTAATTGCCGTCTTGATGTGCTTTTCAGCCTCCATTTCGGTTGTGAGCGCTCAATCCAGGGTGGTAGAAGGCACTGTGACGGATGCTGCCGACAACACACCGATCCCTGGAGTAAATATCGTGGTGCAGGGTACCAACAAGGGCACGGCTAGCGATGGGGACGGCAAATACCGGATCGAGCTCGGTCCCAACGAAAAAACACTGATTTTCTCCTTTATCGGCTATAAAACCACGACTATCGACGTCGGCGCCAGCACCAAACTGGATGTTTCTTTAGCCTCGGACACCCAGACGCTCGATGAAATTGTGGTGGTTGGGTATGGCGAGCAAAAGAAATCCGACATCACTGGTGCGACGGCCAATGTTAAGGGCGAAGAACTAAGCCGCCAGCCCGTTTTGACCGCCACCCAAGCGATGCAGGGAAAGGTTGCCGGTGTTCAGATCATCAGCTCGGGACAACCCGGGAGTTCGCCCCAGATCCGCGTGCGTGGTGTCAGTACTGCGTTGAGCGGGACCACGGCGCTGTATGTGGTCGATGGCGTATTGACGGACGACATTTCCAACATCAACACGGCGGACATCGTCGATATGAACGTCCTAAAAGATGCGTCCGCTGCGGCGATCTATGGTTCGCGTGGCGCCAACGGTGTGATCATCATTACCACAAGAAAAGGTGCATCGGGTGCACTGAAAGTTAGCTACAACAATAACATTGGGTTTCGCCAAGCTGCCAATCTCGTTCAGATGGCGAACGCTGCTGAATACAAGAACTATGTTCAGGCGGCTACCGGCTCGGCGCCTCCGGAAACTGGTGTGAGCACAGATTGGTACAAGACTATTTTGAGGAATGCCTTTCAACAACAACACAACGTATCGGTGTCGGGTGGTACCGACAAGGCGACGCACCTGCTGAACGTGGGTTACTTGAATGAAGACGGGATCGTGGTTGGCAACTCTTTCAAACGACTCACCCTTCGTCTCAACGAGGAGTACAAGTTCAACGACTTCGTTCGCATGGGTTTGCAGAGCTCGTACGGAAACAGCATCAACCAAAACGGGTTTGGCAACGTGGACATCGACGCTTATGGTAACATCGGTGGAGTGTACAATGATGCGTATCGTGCTGCCCCCATCATTCCGAACATCGTCGATGGTCGGTACGGCAACACATCGGGATATCAAAACGTGGGGAACCCCTTGCTAGATGTGAAGAACAACGACATTCGTGTGAACGAAAATCGCCTGCAAGGATCAAGTTATTTGGAGGTCAAGCCAGTGTCATGGATTTCGTTGCGCACAGCAGTAGGCGCGGATTTCCGCAACTCGTTGAACCGCGGATATTATTATCAATTCAATGCTGACGAGAAAACGTTCTTAACCTCTGGTGGAAACCAGTATAGGAACAATAGCCAATTGAACGTAAAGCAAACTCAATCGTTCCGTTGGGTGTGGGACAACACTGCCACGATCAACAAAGAGTTTGGATTGCATAAGTTCACACTGTTGGTGGGAACCACTGCAGAGAAATACCAGCAGCATTGGTTCCAGGCAATTCGGAACGATGTTCCTGCCGACCACAATCTTTGGTACATCCAGGTGGGCGATGCGAATACATCACAGAACGATGGAAAGGGCGATGCGTGGGGTCGTAACTCGTACCTCAGCCGCCTGAACTATAACTATAATGACAAGTACCTATTAACCGCGACTTTGCGCGCCGACGGCAGTTCGCGTCTCCCTAAACAAAATCGTTGGCAAAAATATCCCTCCGTGGGCGCAGCTTGGGTGGTGAGCCGCGAAGGATTCATGGACAGCCAGTCGTTCCTTGACCTTTTGAAGGTTCGGGCATCGTATGGTAAAGTGGGCAACGATCAGATCCCGACCGATGCCTTCACCCAAACTGTCGCGCTCAATAAAGCCTACGCTTTCAACGGAAGTGTAACAGCCGCAACCAACGGAGCGCAATTGAACCAGATCATCGACCCAAACATTACCTGGGAAACCACGCAAGAGTATGACCTAGCGGTTGAGTTCGCGTTGTTACAAAATCGATTGACTGGAGAAGTGAACCTCTACGATAAGAAAGTTCAGAACGCCCTGATCCGCGTACCCATTCCACGTACCGTCGGCGATACCGATGGAGTGATTTTAACAAACGCGGCTGCAATTCAGAACCGTGGTGTGGAAGTGCTGTTGAATTGGAAGGGAAAGGCGGGCGAAGCGTTCTCTTATAACATTGGAGCGAACGCCACTTTCAACCAGAATCAAGTGCTGCAGTTGAATGGTGGTCAAGCCATCTGGGGTGGAGCCATTGGCGCCGGTCAGGGTTACACTACGTACACGGATAATGGCCACGCCATCGGCAGCTTTTACGTGTTGAAGACCATCGGCGTATTTAATAATGGCGCTGAGGTAACGAGCTACGTCGGTCCCGATGGCAGCATGATTCAACCGACAGCCAAGCCTGGTGACTTCAAGTATCAAGACACAAACGGTGACGGCCGCATCGACGACAGCGATCGTGTGTTTGCAGGGTCGTACCAACCCAAGGCGTACTTTGGTGTCAACTTCTCCGCAAACTATAAGGCGTTCGACTTTGCACTGTCGCTATACGGAAACGTGGGCAACCAGGTTTACAACGGTAAGAAAGCTGTGCGCATCAACGGAACTGACAATGTCGAAAAAAGCGTCGTATATGATCGCTGGACTTCTGCAAACAAGAGTCAGAAAGAACCCGGTGCGAATTCAGGGAACCAATTGGCATCTAACTACTACGTTGAGTCTGGCTCATTTGCGCGGATCAACAACCTGACCGTCGGTTACACGTTCCCGAAAGCGTTCCTCTCACGCGCAGGTCTTTCGAGTTTCAGGGTGTTTGCGACAAGCCAGAACTTGTTTACACTCAAAAAATACAGTGGCTTCACCGCAGAGTTGCCGGGTGACCCGATCAGTTCGGGTATCGAATTGAGTGCATACCCAACGACGAGAACAGTAGCAGTAGGATTAAACGTGGGCTTCTAATATGAACAACGTCATGAGAAAGTTATATACAGCGACGATTGCACTTTTGGCTTTGACCATTGTTTCGTGCAGTGACAGTTTCCTTGACATCCCAGTACAGGGTGGCGCGACGACCGCGTCCGATCCGAACTTAGGCCAGAAGTTGGTGACAGGTGTGTACAACAGCTTGATGCAAGGTGATTCTTGGGGTAACGGCGACGTACATGGATTTGCGTTCATCTCGGTCACCAACATTATTAGTGATGATGCGGACAAAGGAAGCACACCAAGCGACCAAGCTGTTCCTGTGGGCGACCTCGATAACTTCACGCACACGTCGACGAACAAGTTTGCTGAAACGTTGTGGAGCGGTCATTATAACAGTATTGGAGCGGCGAACCAGGCGCTTCTCGCCCTTGAGACCGCCACGTTGGCCGACAATGTGAAGAAGCAACTCCAAGGTGAGGTTCGATTTCTCCGTGGCTACCTGTATTTCAATTTAGTTCGCATGTATGGTAAAGTACCGCTTGTGGTTCGAGTTCCCAAAGACGCAGCGGACGCCAACTCCGACCCGGCTTTCCAAACTAGGGCTGCTATCGCCGATGTATATGCAGCGATCGTAGACGACCTCCAGTTTGCTGCCGACAACCTCCCGTTGCGTTCGGCCGCGCAAGTGGGTCACGCCAACAAAGGTGCGGCTCAATCGATGCTTGCGAAAGTGTACATGTACCAACAGAACTGGCAGAAGGTGTTTGACTTGACCGAAGAAGTGATCGCGTCGGGTCAATACTCACTGATGACGGACTACGCGCAACTTTGGCGACAAGCTAGTGATAACAGTGTCGAATCGATTTTTGAAGTGCAGACCGGGAAGTTCAACAACGCCAACTTGAAGATCGACAACTACACCGTGTGCCAAGGTCCTCGCGTGGGAGGAAAAGGTGGGTGGGACGATTTGGGGTGGGGATTCAACAACCCGTCGCAAAGCCTCATCAATGCTTACGAAACAGGAGATGTTCGTAAGAACGCTACCATCATTTTTATCGACAATTCGGGTACACACAAGGGTACCGTGTTGTGGGATGGCTTCCGAGTGCCAAGTTCCGACTCGGTGCAAAACTTGTATTATAACTACAAGTCCTATACAAGTGCGGCGAAGGAGCAGTACACCAATCCGAAGGACAAAGACCGTCCGAAAAATATCCGCATCATGCGGTATGCTGATGTGTTGTTGATGAATGCGGAGGCGGGCGTTCACCTTGGAAAGGGTGATCCTGCCGGGAAAATCAACCTCCTGAGAGATCGTGCACACTTGGCACATAAAGGCGCCGTTACCATCGACGACGTGTGGCAGGAGAGAAGGGTGGAGTTGGCGATGGAACATGATCGCTTCTGGGACCTCGTCCGACAAGGACGCGCTGCCGAGGTGATGCAGGCATCCGGCAAGACCGGGTTTGTGAAGGGGAAGCACGAATTGTTGCCGATCCCTAACTCGCAGATCCTGTTGAGCGGAAACAAGCTTGTCCAAAATGACTTCTACTAAAAACCTGAACCTTAGAAGTAAGAGAGACTTTTTTATTAAACCAAATCAATTCTAAACATGAAAAGAACAAGTAGTTACTTGAAAGTGTGGGCAGCAGCGGTTGCCCTCGTGATGGTCGGTGCCTGCAAGGATGACAATAGTTTGCCTCCGATTGATGGCTATAATAGCTCTGACGAAGTTGCTGCCGCAAACCTGGTGGCGCACTGGTCATTTGACAACGATCAAAAAGAAACGATTTCTGGAACTGCCCCTTCAGCTACTTTCGGTACTGTAGCTTCGACAACAGGCCAGATCGGTAATGCATTGAAATTGACGAAAGGTGCTTTGGTGTACCCTTCGATCGACAAGATCAATACTGCCAATGCATTGAACAACTTCACCGTAAGTATGTGGGTGAACGTAACTGGCAACAAGAAAGCCACTAACGAAGGGTTCACGGCCTTCTTCGGTTTGATCCCTACCGGTGTGACGGATATCTGGGGTGACGTGATGGCGTGCGCAGAAACTTCTCGCCACCTTCCTTCATCTGACACACTCGAATTGAAGAACCTGCTCAATACGCACCCTGTTGGCGCGTCGAACAGCTTGCAAGACAACGTAGCGTTGAAGAACGGCGACCAAGGTGCTTACTTCATGGGTGCTAAGAGATGGGCACACTATGTCATGCGCTGGGATGCCACTACACACAAGTTCTATATCATCGCTGATGGTAAAGATGTAGGTGGTTACACGTTGCGTGGTACTACTGGGGCTTTGGTAATGGCGACACCTGTGAAAGCAGTTTTCGGTAGCCTTGCATCGAGCGACATCGGATTTACAGGAGCTCCTGCTCAACAGTCTTGGAACCCATGGGCCACTGCATCAATTGACGACGTGCGCGTGTACAACACCGCTCTCTCTGATGCTGAAATTACGGCCCTGTTCAATCTTGGGACTGCGGGGAGGTGATTTGGTTTTTTGGTTTAAGGGGCTCGCCATTTCGGCGGGCTCCTTTTTTTATTTTTGATCTTAATAAATAGGCAACGTGAGAAGAATCGGGGGTCGTAATTTTTTAGTTTTATGCTCCACATACTGGATGCTGGTTGCGACCATCTTCGTATCAATGTCTTCTTGCAGCAAAGACGAGTCGCCCGATCCAGGACCTCCTTTTATCACACTTCGCGACCTGTCACTCGACGGGAGAGGTTTTAGTTTCAACTACGCCGGCACATCTCTCAAGCCGGTGATCACGATTCAGTTCTCCGAACCAATCGATCGAACTTCGGCTCAACAAAACATTACCATCGGAAGTACAACGGTCGATGTAAAATTGGACTTCACTTTCAGCAACGGTGACAGCACACTCACCATTCAACCGCAAGCTGATCTCAAGTACTTTACAAACTATAATCTCGGAATCACCGAAACACTCAAGTCTACCACAGGTAAACAAAGAGACGCCGCCACGCTGATCACGATCTTAACCAAAATAGATCCAAGCGATAAGTTCCCACGAATCTCCGACGACGAACTTTTGTCCCTCGTTCAAAAGCAAACCATAAAATACTTCTACGACTTCGCACACCCTGCGTCAGGTTTGGCGCGTGAACGGAACACCTCTGGAAATACGGTCACCACAGGAGGTTCAGGATTTGGAATCATGGCACTCATTGTGGGTGTCGAGCGTGGTTTCATCGCTCGGGACGCGGGGATCAATCATTTTAATAAGATCGTTACCTTCTTGGAAACGGCGGATCGCTTTCATGGCGCATGGCCTCATTGGATCGACGGCAACACAGGAAAGGTGATCCCCTTCAGTCAAAAGGATAATGGTGGAGATCTGGTGGAAACATCGTTCCTCGTGCAAGGATTGCTAACGCTCCGGCAATATTTAAAGCCTGCAGATACGGTTGGAAACAATATGATCAACCGCATCAACAAGCTGTGGACCGCAGTGGAGTGGGATTGGTACCGAAAGAATAATGAGAACGTTCTCTATTGGCATTGGTCACCCAACTTCAACTGGGACATGAACTTTCCAATGTATGGCTACTTCGAGGAGCAAATTACTTACATCTTAGCCGCTGCATCACCCACGCACGGTATTCCAAAGGTTGTGTATTCCAACGGATACGGAAAGAATGGAAGCATCGTCAAGAATAACACCTTCTATAATATTAAGCTTCCACTAGAGAGCCCCGCACCGTTGTTCTGGGTGCAGTATTCGTACCTCGGAATGGACCCTCACTTTAGCGACGACTACGCGAACTATTGGGAACAAAACGTCGCCGCCACCCGCATCAACCAAGCATACTGCATTGCAAACCCGCGGAACTATTATGGATACAGCGACGAGTGCTGGGGACTTACTTCCAGCGACAACCAATCCGGATATGCTGCCCATTCGCCATCAAACGACCTTGGCGTGATTACACCCACGGCGTCGCTTTCATCGTTTCCTTATCTGCCAGTCGAATCAATGAAGGCGCTTAAGTTTTTTTATTATAAGATGGGAGACCGACTTTGGGGCGATTATGGATTTTATGATGCCTTCAATTTGTCGAAAGGTTGGGTAGCCAACTCGTACCTCGCCATCGACCAAGGACCGATCGTCGTGATGATTGAAAACCAGCGGACCGGTCTGTTGTGGAACTTGTTTATGTCTGCCCCCGAAGTGCAGACAGCCAAGACTGTTTTGAACCTCAAATAGATAAATCGAACTAACAGCGTCATGAAATACACCCTACTCTTGTGCGCGGCCCTACTTGGGTTCGCATCATGCTCGAAGAAACCTGCAGAAACATCTGCCGTGGCCGAGATCAAGTTGAATGCATTGCCCGACGATTCTCTCTTGAACCTAGTTCAGTATCAGACCTTCCAGTATTTCTGGGAAAATGCTGAACCCAATTCAGGGATGGGTCGCGAACGCACGCACATGGACGGCGTGTATCCCGACAATGACCAGAACATCGTGACGACCGGGGGCTCAGGTTTCGGCATCATGGCAATTCTAGTTGGAATCGAACGTAAGTTCATCACACGGGAAGAAGGTTTCGCGAGATTTGAAAAGATCGTTGGATTCTTGGAGAAGGCCGATCGCTTCCACGGCGCATGGCCTCATTGGATCAACGGTGAGACAGGCCACGTGAAACCATTTGGCACCAAAGACAATGGCGGTGATCTCGTTGAGACTGCATTTTTAGTTCAAGGCTTGCTCGCCGTTCGCGAGTACTTCAAGGACGGAAGTGCCGCCGAGAAGCAACTCGCCGGTCGAATCGATAAACTCTGGAGAGAGGTGGAATGGAATTGGTACACCAACGGAAAGAATGTACTGTATTGGCACTGGTCTCCTGAATACGCTTGGCAAATGAATTTTCCAGTGGGTGGCTACAACGAATGCTTGATCATGTACGTGTTGGCAGCCTCATCGCCCACACATCCCATCGACAAGAAAGTGTATGACGAAGGTTGGGCGCGGAACGATTCGATCATCTCCCAAGAGAAATACTACGGTCTCGATGTCGTGCTCGATCATTACGAACACGATCCCGATCCAGTAGGTCCGCTCTTTTGGGCGCACTACTCGTACCTTGGTTTAGACCCTCGCCACTTAAAGGACAAGTATGCAGACTATTGGAAACTAAACGTAAACCACGCCCGGATTCATTACCTCCATGCGCTGGAAAACCCGAACCACTATCCTTACTATGGTGAATACTGCTGGGGACTGACTTCCAGCTATTCTACTACGGGTTACGATGCACATCGTCCCACCCACGACACGGGTGTGATTTCACCGACGGCAGCGCTCTCATCGTTTCCGTACACTCCAAAAGAGAGTATGAATTTCCTACGCTTTATCTATGCGCCCGGTACCGACAGTGTTGTGGGTAAGTATGGCCCTTACGATGCTTTCGACTTCCAAGATCATTGGATGCTGCCGCATTACCTGGCAATCGACCAAGGCCCGATTCCCGTAATGATTGAAAACTATCGCTCCGGATTACTTTGGAACTTGTTCATGAAAGCTCCAGAAGTGCAAAAAGGATTGAAAAATTTGGAGTTTAGAATTGAGAATTGAGAATTAGGGTTACGTGTTTCGAATGTGTGAGACCGTCGTACTCGAAGGCTTCAATTTACTTGAGCAACCCCTGACGCTGCGAAAAGCGATGGTCATGTACCACGCTTCTCGCAACCTCAATCTCAATTCTGAATTTTGAATTCTTAATTCTCAATTTTCCTTAATGGCTTGCGTCGGGTTCATGCTCGCAACTTTATAAACCTTTTGGGCGACAGCCAGTGCAGCAAGAACTACCACGAGCGAGATAGACGTGACCACCGTGCTCGTCGTCACGCTGAGGTAATACTTCCAAATCGTACCCATTAATGCATTGCAAGTCGTGTAACCGGCCCATCCGCCGATGATGGCTGCAATGGTGAGGATAACTCCAAACTCGAGATTGACGATCTTGGTAATGTGGAGGATGGACGCACCCAACACTTTTCGAATCCCGATCTCCTTCGTTCTCCGGATAATATTAATTGACATCAGGGTGAACAGTCCAGTTAGTGAGTGGAGCAGCGCAACAATCCCCGTAAAGGCGTACATGAGGATGAGGTTGCTGTTGGCCTCGTCTACGTCGTCGAGGTGTTTCGTCAAAAGGGTGCCGTTGTACAAGCGGTTGGGGAATAGCTTGTTCCAAGACGCTTTCATCGATTCGTTCACCTTGTGGAGGTTGGCCGGGGCGGTGCTCACGATGAGTTGCTTGTAATTTTCGGGCGCCACATATCGGATCATCATAGGCTCCATCTCCATCCACAAGCCCCGTGTATATATGTTCTTCACGACGCCTACCACGTACAGGCTCACGGTGTCGTGCCAAATGATCCTTTCACCGATGGCACCTTCCATTCCGAGTTCTTCGGCAAGTCGTTGGGATACAATGACGGATTCTTTAATGTCGGTTGGGGAATCCTTTACAAAATCGCGGCCCGCCGTCAATTGGAGATCAAGAGTTTCGAGGTAGTGATCGCCTACTTCGATCATGTCCACTTCTAGTTGAGTTGTTTCGTGTCGAACGGTTTCTTTAGAGCCGCCCGCGAAGATGCTGCTTTTGGCACCCGCCATCGATTGAATGTCGGCGTTGCTTTCGAGAGTAGCTTGATAAGTATCGAACTCACTCTTGTTGTCAAGATGAGCGACGATTGAGCCACGCGAATTAAATCCAAGGTCGTACGTGCGTTGGTAGTTGGCATTTTGATAGAACGCCATGGCACTCACCACCGCAATCAATGACACGATGAACTGGACGGTGAGGAGACCTTTTGTGAGGTAACTGGTGCCACCAAACTGGAGTTTTCCTTTCAGGATCTTGACTGGCGCGAAACGGCTTACATACAAGGCAGGGTAACTTCCGGCCAAAAGACCTGCTAGTATCAGCACGCCGGTCAAGAAAATAAAGAAGCCGAGCGAATCGAAGTAATGAGGAGTGAGTTGCATGTACTCCCAAAGCGAGTTCCATCCCGATACAAATAGCTCAGCAAAAGCGAGGCCTACGAACGCCGCGACGATACAAACGACCAGCGTTTCACTCATCAATTGGATAATGAGCTGTATCCGGCGACTCCCCATCACTTTCCTGATACCAATCTCCTTGAGTCGACTGGCAGACATCGCGATGGTGGTGTTGGTTAAGTTGAAGCAAGCAACCAGCAACATCAAAAAGCCCATGACAGCTGTTCCAAATACTGCGGCTTGCGGCGGTGCCACGAAGGTCCAAGCTTCAGTCGATTCCAACCTGTCGCGGATGGCCATCCCTGGAAGTTGTTCAAGCGTGAAGTCGTTCAGTTTGACGGCATCACTGACAGTGTTGGCGCGGGCGACGAAGCTGGCTAATTGGTCGTGCACTGTCGATACCCGACTGGGATCGTTGATCTGCACAAACACAGTGCATATTTTTCGCCAGTCATCTTCTCGTTCGGTTGGGAATTCGTCTTTCCGGTTGTCGTAGTGAACGAAGCTCGAACCGTTCTTGACGTAAAAGCTTGAATTCATCTGTGGATCACGGAAAACGCCGCCCACTTTCAAATCTTTCAGTTGGGTTCCGTAGACAATCGTCACGGTTTTTCCGACCGCTTCTTCGGCATTTCCAAATAAACGAGTCGCCACTTCTTCACTCACGAGAATGGAACGGCGGTCTTGAATTTCTTTAGGGCTACCGGCGATGAAGTCGAACGTGAACATGTCGAAGAAATCGGGATCGACATACCGAAGGTTGGAGTTGAATACATCGTTGTCGCGCTTGAAGTTCGATTGAGAGAAGTCGAAGCGCGTCGAGCGGTTTACATCGGGTATGGCGCCAACGAGGCTTCCCACCGGTGTCGGAACCAATCCATATCGCGTGAGCTTGCCTTCAAATTCACGAACACTTGTGACGCGGTAAATTTGTTGACCGTTCTTATGAACCATGTCATAATTGACATTGTATTCCTGGGCGAAGTAGGCCACCATGCAGCAACCCACAGCGACGCCCATCCCGAGGATGTTGGCGAGCACCGGTAGCTTGTGTTTCAGCAGTGACCGAAGAGTGATGGTTAGGTAATTCTTGAGCATGCCCCGGATTTCCAATTTGCATGCCATTGAGAAAACGTGCGATGAATGGGGCATTTAAGCCTTTCTCCTTTTTGGTGTCGTTCGTCGTCGGGATTTTACGTCCGAAAGCGAACGGATAGTCCTTAAGCGGTCACCTTTTTCTTGTTTCGGAAGTACACCAAAGAAAGCAAGATCAACACACTGCCGGTAATCGACATGATATATGCGCCGTTGATGAAGAAGTTGAGCCAACTTTGATCTTTTTGACCGACTTCCTTATAAACCATCACGAGTACACTTCCAACATACCCAAATGAGTCGGCAAGGTAGATTAAGAAGCCAACCGTGCTGACGTACTTAAAGGCTGCGATCAATCGATCGAAGAAGATGCTGTTGAATTGAATGTAGCCGAAATACAATCCCATCCCGCCGGAGATCATCCAGGCCACTGGTCCAATCCACCCTTGTTCATAAGCGAAAGTGCCAATGCCTACGAGTAGGAATCCCGCAAGCACCATGAGGTGGTTGATCACCAGCGCTTTCATGTTGTCTTTAATGATCATCAAACTCCCGATGAGCACGAGGACGGTCAAAGTGACGGGTGTTTCGGTTTGGAGGAACACTCCCGGTTGACCACCATAGCCGAGCGCTTTCCAGATGTCGGCCGAGAAGTTGTCACGGAATTCGCGAAAGGCCGTGAGCAGCATGTACGTGAGGACGAGCAATACGAGTCCAGGTAAAAATGTTTTTGTGAATTGCATCCGTTCCTTACCCGTCATTGGTTGGCGCTTGGTCCGAAGTTGCTCATCTTCTGCCGTCGGCGGGGGAACCTGATCGAGAAGTTTAAGGAATAGAAGCAGCGGCCCGAAGAATACCAAACACGCGATGAACGGCATCCAGAACTCGGAGATGCCACCTTCTACCATGAGCTTGCTGCCGACCCATTTGGAAAACCCTGCCGAAAAAATGAAGCTCACCGAAAGGCTAGCCCCGAGTACCTCCGTGAACCGTCGTCCTTCAAGGTAGCCGAATACCATGCCCCACACCATTCCGAGTGGGAGTCCATTGAAGAAGAGACAGATCAAATTATACGGGGCAGGCACGATGGCGAAAAAGAACCAAGATGCTGCAGCGATCAACGACATCACGAGAATACCGGTCGCACGTGCAGTCGCTTTCAGTTCCGATACGACTTTGATACCGATGAATTTCGATACCATGTAGCCCGCAACTTGGAAGAATACCATGAGTACTTTGTACTTGAACCCTGCAAACTCAAGCCCCTCGTAAATGGCCACGTTGTACGTTTTCCTCAACGCAAAAACACATAAGTACAAACCGAAAGCCGAAAGGCCGGTATACAACGAGAATGTAAATCCGTTACTGGATTGCAGCCACTTTGTGATGGCGCCGGTTTTAGGTGGGGTCAATGCCATGTTCGCTGAAGGAGACATCGGTCCACCTTCCGTTCAACAAGATGCGGATTTTTTTGAAACCTGAATCTACAAGCGCGCGAGCAGCTTCGGGAAAACTATTCGTCAGGTCGTCCGGGTGGTGGGCGTCCGAACTGAGGGTGACAGGAATATCGCGCTTCCGCATTTCGTCCATCACCCAGGGTGAAGGGTAGGGGACCGTCGTTTTCTTTTGGTAGACACCACGTGTGTTTACTTCGACAATACACCCTTTGGCAGCGATGGTGTCTAAAGTCGCCTTCAACGCGCGCTGGTACCAGTCATCGCTTTCGCGAAAGTATCGATCACCTGTATTGTGGATTTTGATCTTATCGAGATGACCAACAATATGAGGAGTTGAGGTATCTACCATTTCCCTAGTCAACTCGAGGTAGCGTTCGATGGCACTGCGGACATCGCCTCCGAAAATAGAAGCTACCCCATCCTGGAAGACTTGAAGTGTCGAATCGATCTCCCAGCGATCGCCATTCGGAAAGGTATCAACAAAGTGGACCGACCCGACCGTATAGTCGAGCAATTCGACAAACTGGTGTGGTCCTGTCTTGTTTGGGATGAAATCGACTTCGAGGCCCGCGTACACTTCGATGCCATTCATCCGTGATTGTGTAACTCGGATATCGTCGAGGTACAGTTGCAGCGAATTTGCCTTCATGCACCAGGGACGCTCGAAGGGTAGTGGCGCATGCGATGACAGGCCGATCGCCCGCATCCCGAGTTCGCGTGCCCGTTCAACGACTTCGGCTACTGACTTCTTTCCATCACAATAATTGGTGTGACAGTGATAGTTTGTCCACATGAAAAATAACCCCAGGCGAAAGTGACGGTTGCAAGATAGGTAGTTCGAATTCTGGTATCAACTCTGCATTTTTTGTTCGCCACCTCCCAAATTTCAGCTAACTCATTTTTTGCGTACCTTTTCCCGTGTCTTTGCGTACCACCCTCCTTGTCGGAATTGTTATCGGTGCTATGTCCTGCGCGTTCGGGCAGGATAGAACTTCACACCAGCTAATTCTCGAAGCAGAATCACTTGTACCTTCGAACCCTTTGAAGGCGGCCGATTTGTACATGAAAGTAGGTGGCCAGTACGACGCTGCATATAAACCTGATTCTGCGGTGTGGAGTTTCAAACAGGCGCGCCAACTGTTTTCTCGCGCAGGTCGCGACGGAGACCCAGGCCTCGTTCAGGCATGTCACCAGCTTGGAGATATCTACAAATATGTACTATACGATTTCAATTCTGCGGAGGAAGCCTATGAGACCGCTCTGTTCACACTTATTAAGCTCGATTCGAAGGATGTAAAGACGTACAACCGCCTTTACTATAATTTGGCGGCCACGAATCGATCGCAACTCGACTATAAAGCGGCTCTTACGTGGTGTCGGCAGGGAATTCAAGGTGCGAGATCGCTCCACGACGATGTGTTCCTGGAGCGCGCATATTCCATTATGGGCAACATCTACCGCGACATGGGTCTGTATGATTCGGCAAGTTCGTACTATCAACAGGGTATCGCGGTGAACAAGCTTCTGAATCGAGGAAAACCAAACGAGACACTCGCGGGACACTTGGCCAGCTTGGGCGATGCGATTTATCGCCAGGGTAAGTATCAGCTCGCGGGTGAACGCCTACAGCAAGCGGTCAATATCTATGATAAGTTACAAGGAATAGACTTGGTCTTGGTTTTTCACACGAAGCGACTTTTGGCGGAGGTAATGTTGGCCCAGCATCGAATGGCCGAAGCCAAACGATGCCTTGACGAAGCCGATGCGTTGCGCGAGCGTCTTAAGATCGAAAAAGGCGGCCCCGCAGCTTCGATTTACAAATCGCTTGGCGATTGGTATCGTGAAAACAAGGACAACATAAGGGCGATGGAATCATACACGAAGTCACTCTCTGCCACCGTGATCGGTGCCGTCACCGCAGTTGGGGCCCTTCCACCGATTGGGTCTATTGAGCTACGGCCTTTTGCATACGATGCGCTTCTCGCGAGTGCGGATTTGCTCGTGGAAGAATATCGGATAAGACCTGAACAGAAGTTGATTGATCAAGCACTCGATCGGTACCAACTGGCAAGCGAGTTGATTTCGGTAAGTCGGCGCGATCTTGACACAGAAGATGCCAAGTGGAATTATTCGGACACCCATTTTCAATTGTTCGAGCGCGCCCTTCAAGCGATTGATTTGTTACCAGAAGGCGAAAAAAGTGGTTACGCCGAGCGCGCCTTTCATGTGATTGAGAAGAGCAAGGCAAAATCACTGTCGGATGCCTTACGCGAGGTGGAACTAAACCAAGCGCTTGGTTCAAACGGGTGGATGATCGATCATTTGCGAGAGTTGCGGCAACGGTCCCTGGTCCTGCAACATGAGATGGAAACGGGTCATAGCGACAGCACTGGTGCTCGGCTCTTACGAAATACGCAGGCCATATCTCAACTCGAAAGTCAGATCGAAGGCGTATATCCATCTTATCTTGAAGTGGTGAACCACGAGCAAGCGATTGACATGGACGGGCTTCGCGACAAGCTGTACAATCTGAATGCTACTTTAGTTGAGTACTTCGTGGGTTCTGATCGCGTGTATGCCGCCGTGGTGACGCACGAAGCCGGGACGAGGCCAACCTTCATTGACCTCGGGCCGACATCTGAGATTGTTTCATTGACCAATCATCTGCTGACGCTCTTGCACTCGAGGACCAACCAGTTCGGCCCAACAGATGTGCAAACTTTCGTGACGTCGGCGCACGGGTTGTATGAATTGTTGCTCAAGCCTCTGGATAATCTGTTTGGCGATTCGAAGCGCTTGATCATTGCACCCGATGGAGTTCTATCGCAACTTCCGTTCGAGACGCTGCTCACGGCCGCCGATGCCGAGGTGGTATCTTTTCGAGATTTGTCGTACCTGGTGCAAACGAAGGTGATCTCGTATGTTCCTTCGGCGCGCCAGTTGATGCAGTTTGGACCGTCGCCACTCGCCACACCACGACTGTTGGCTTTTGGTTTCACCTCTGGCAGCGACGTTCGGGCGCCGTCGGACGTTACGGTCGATCTGCCCGGTGCTGAAGTGGAGTTGATTGCCTTGCGCGACAAGTTTTCGGGAGGGGAGTTTTTTGTGGGCGACGAGGTAACTGAAGCCAACTTTAAGAGAGAGGCGCGCGCATTCGACCTGCTGCATTTGGCCGTTCATGGCACGGGCAACACGGGGAGTGATTATTCGGCTGCTTTGTACTTCCGAGACAAAGACGACGAACAGGACGGCAAGTTGTATTGGTATGAGCTTTACGGCATGAACCTCAAGGCTCAATTGGCCGTGTTGAGTTCTTGCGAGTCGGGTATTGGAAAGACGTATCGAGGGGAGGGCATGCTGAGCATGGCGAATGCGTTTACGTTTGCCGGTTGCAAAAACGTAGTGATGGGACTTTGGAAGGTAGACGATCAGGTGTCGGTGAAGTTGATGGCAAGTTTTTACGATGCGTTGATTGAAGGGCAACCTATTGATGAATCTTTGACGGAAGCGAAGCGCACGTATCTAGCCGGTGCCGATCAAGTGTCTTCAAACCCCAAGCTATGGGCTTCACTTGTCGCCTACGGTGAATCCCCCGTCATCAAGCCTCCCGCATTTCATGTAGCTTGGCTTTTTGTGGCGTTGGGCGTGCTGGTGTTGGGAGGGGTGGTGTTGTATGTGGGGGTGAGGAAGTGAGGAGGTGATGCAACGCTCTAAACATTCAAAGTTTAGATATTGCAGTTCTCTTTTCATTTAATCCAACCCAACTGAGTAGCAAGACGCCCCAATTCTAAATTTCGAATTCTCAATTCTGAATTTTAAAGCTTCGTGTCTGCATTGGGACCTCATTTGAAAACTACGTGTTCCTTGAGAAAAAGCGATGTGCGAGAGCCCCAACCATCACTCAAATAAATACCACCCCTCGACTCTCGCACCCCCAATTCTAAATTCTCAATTCTTAATTCCTAAGCTTTAGGTGGTCTCATATCCCCATTTCCCGTCGCTTTGAACACGGCTCCAACTGTAATGTCAGGAGGACTGTTGTATTCGTAAGTAATGTGGTTGATCCCTCCGTTTGCTGCTTCGATAGCCTGCTTCAAGAGTTGCTGTTGGCGCGCGCGATCCGGGTATTCTTTCGGGCTCGTTGGCGGATACTCACCATAGTTCACCGGATCGGAGATGAATCGGCAAAGTTCCTTTACGTTATCGAATATTCGGTCAAAGATTTCTTGATTGCCTTTCGTCAGGGGCGAGGCGTAGGGAGCGATGGAACTCGTATTCGCCTCGAAGGGTGGATGGAAATCGATCGAGTACTTCAGCGTGTTAAGATCCCGACGTGATTTGGTCGCATACACTTTCATGGTGAAGAAGATCTCGTCTTGGCTAGACCGACCAGCGTTCTTCTTCTTTCTTGCAGATTTTGCCATAGTTATCCTGTTTTTTTGGTTTTGATTGTATAAAATAATGAGAGAGGTAAAATACCTTTAGAAAGTCGAGCCACCATGGGGGTGTGGAGTGTTCGACTATTTGATTTCCTTCAACAGCCGCTTTGCCTTTTCCGAGTACGTCACGCGTGGATCACCCAACTCTTCCCATATCATTCGCGCTTTCACGGTTTCACCCGATTTCAGGTAGCAAAGACTCAAAAACCACTTTGCCTGTTCATCCAACACATCGAAATCGCTAATCAATGTAAGGAAGTTATTCTTCGCTTGCTCATCTCGGTCGAGCATCATGTTGCAGTTTCCGAGCAACAGGAGGATTTCGGGTTCCTCTTTGGCTTGCAATAGTCCTTGAAAGATGGTTGCTGCTCCGTTGTAATTTCCCTGTTCGTAGAGGGCGAAAGCTGTTGCGCGGCGATCGCGAATCCCTTCAACACCTCGTTGGGTGGGTTCGAACACGTTGGGGTAAGGTTCGAAGTTGCGGGCGTAGAGGTCGGCGGCGGATTCCCCGCGGTTGATTAGTAATAATACTGTTGTGGTGATAATGAGAATTGCTGCCGCGGCCGCTAGCGGTTTCCACCAAGTTTGAAGGACGCGCACAGGCGTATCTTCCTCTAACGGCGGCAGTGCTTTTTCGAGCGTTCGAAGTTTGAGGAGTGTGTCGTGCAGCACATGGTACCGGATACCGACGGGCAAGAGTTTGAGTTCACGGTACGTTTTCGAGAACTCAGGTTCTGTGCGGAGCCGTTGCTCCACTTCCACCACTTCGGTAGGCGTCGCCTCACGGTCGATGTACTTCTGGATCAGTTCCTGGTCCCTATTGGTTTCCATTTCGTTGCGTTCATTCGGTGGCCACCACGAAACTGGTTGGGCGTTCTCCCTCTACCAGCTTCCGAAGGCGTTCCATGCATTTGTATTTTTGGTTCTTTGCCGTCTCGGGGTTTTTGTAACCCAACTCGCTGGAGATTTCTTCCATGTTTTTTTGATGGAAGTAAAAGAACTCGAGTAGCCGCCGGCATGGGTCGCCAATTCTTTCGAAGCAGCGTGCGATCAGCGACAGGTCTTCCACTTCGGCCTGAGCTTCGTCGGGCGTGGGCAACAAGTGGCTCTGCAAGATATATTCGGCTTTGACCCGCTCACTGCGCATATTCTTGCGGTATTCCTGCATCACGAGGTTCTTTCCAATCCCGAAAAGGTAAGTCTTTAATGAACTTTGCAGCTCGGTGAGCCGACCATTCATGACATTTTCATAGAAGATGACGATGGTGCCTTGGTAGTACTCACAGGCAGTTTCGGCGTCGCAGCGCCCAAATTTGCGAATCCAGCTCACGAACTCGCGGCGGTATTTCTCATACACGAAAGATACCCCGCTCTGGTCGCCGGAACGCACCAAATGAAGAAGCTCGGCATCAGACATCGTGGCTTTGTCCATCTTTCGCTTTTTGGTAACCCAAAAGTAAATTAAACTAACGACTATTTTGCTCCGCCCGGACCTACACCTCCATTCGCTCGTGGTCGCATCCAAATAAGTTTCCAGCTCGAAACTTTCAATTTTTCTTTGGCTTGCCGGGTGACCTTCCCTCTTATTCGCTACTAAGCCTCAAAAAAGAAGCTACAGAAAGTCGTTTTGACGACTGATGCGAACCCACCGACGTCGACGTTGGCAAAACAAATCTGGTTTAGGTTTAGGGGACCAAGCCACTCGACGTCGGAGTCGCATCAATCAAAGTTTCTCGAGAGCTAAAACCAAAAACCGATTGTATTATGATAACGCCCAAAGAAAGAGAAGTGCTCCAGTTGATTGCCGACGGACTATCAAGCAAGGAGATCGCGAAGAAACTCAGCATTAGTTTCTACACGGTGCAAACCCACCGCAAGAACATGCTAGCGAAAGTAGGGGCTAAGAATACGCCCGAACTGATCGTGAAAATTTTAGGACAGGCACAGGCGCAGGCCGCTTGATCCGACACACATAGACCCCTCTTCCCATGAAACGTTTACTGTTCACACTAGCGGTGTGCCTCATCGTCACGTCCGCATGGCCGCAATCAGTCCCCAAGACGATAAGTTTTCAGGGTTACCTCACCGATAAGGCAACTGGTGATCCGCTCAACGGCAACTTCGACATGCGCTTCGCCCTGTTCGATGCCAGTACTGGAGGAACGGAGCTTTGGTTTGACGACTACACCAGCGTGCCCGTGGCGAAGGGTCTTTACTCGGTTATCCTTGGTGACAAAAAGCCAATCAACCTGCCATTCAACCAAGTATACTATGTGCAGATGAAAGTAGGACTCGAGAACTTAGACACGCGTCTTGTGCTCACTTCTTCAGCGTATAGCATTAGCTCGACCAACGCGAATAATTTGATTTCTGGAACCATCAGCAACTCCTTACTTGATGCAGACCTCCAAGATCTCGCCGACGGTAGCTTATCTGGATCGTTGGTCGGACCAGGCGTCAGCGCAGCAAATATCGCAGGAACCCTTGCGGTCGCTAATGGAGGTACGGGAGCGAGCACGCTTACCGGCCTATTAATTGGAAATGGGACATCGGCCGTGACGGCGCTGGCCAAAACGGGTGGACTTCAGTACCTGCGAAGCAATGCAGGCAACACAGCGTATGAATTCGCATCGCTGACCGGCGTTCTCACGAACAATGAGATTTCAGGCTCGGCTGCAATTTCCGGCTCTAAGGTGGTTCCGGCTTTTGGTGCCCAGAATATATCTACCACCGGAACGATCACCGGTGCGTCGTTCACGGGCGCAGTCGCGACCAGCAACTTGCAGGGCACGGTTGGGGTAACGAATGGTGGTACAGGTTCCACCACGCTTTCGGGAGTGCTTTTCGGAAACGGTGCTTCGGCATTCACAGGACTTTCTTCATCGACACCAAGTTCGTATCTTAGAAGGAACGCTGCGAACAACGCGTATGAATTTGGCACACTCAACGTCGTGGGTGCCGAAATTCAAGACAACACGATCACTGATAGCGATATCGCGCCAGCCGCAGCCATTGCAGGCACGAAGATCAACCCCAACTTCGGGAGCCAAACGGTAATCACGAGTGGAACGGTACAGGGAACCACGCTGGTTGGAAATTTAGATGCTGCGACCGTAGTAGGTCCAAATCGGTTGAACCAAAGTGTGATGCCGACCACGGTACCGCTTGGAAATGGTACCGCGGGCCGGTTGACCTTTTGGTCGGGTACTTCGGCCGTCAGTTCGAGCGGTTCCTTGAATTGGGACAACACCAACTTGCGCTTGGGAATAGGTGCCACGCCCGCGACCACGCTTCACGTGCTGCATGGCAACGGGGCGTCTACCAATGGTTTGACTGTAGAGAGTTCGGCGGTTGCCTCATCGAATTGGAACATTTATGTCGCAAGTAGCGGCGACTTATGGTTACTGAAAGCTGGTGCCCAAAAAGGGGCGTTCAATGCGACAAGTGGTGCGTATACATCTACCTCGGATCGACGCTTGAAGAAAGACATCGTTCCGCTGGGTTCGATGACCAGTAAACTGATGACGTTGGTCCCTTACTCGTATCGTTTCAAAGATCAAGGTTCCGACGACACGAAAACGCTAGGATTTATTGCGCAAGATGTTCGCGAGGTGTTTCCAGAAATGGTGAAACACAATGAAGAGACCGATGTATTTACACTCGATTACTCAGGTTTTGGGGTGGTGGCCGTGAAGGTGATCCAGGAGCAGCAAAAGAAGATCGATGAGTTGAGTAACGAGATCATGGAGTTGAGGAGGGCGGTCGAAGACCTGAAATCCAATCTCAAAAAATAGCTTCATGAAAACGCTCGCGCGCGTGTTGGGGTGCTTCCTAGGGTTGTACTTCCTGGCCAATGTTCACGCTTCCGCACAATGTAACGGTGGATGCCCTTGGTTGATGCCAAAATGGTTCGAAGGTGGTAGCTATGTCTTCGACGCCACCAAGAAAGTACCCGGGAGTATCTACGATTACCAGTACGACTTCGGCCACCTCGACGTGGGCCTTACCGCGATCCTCAAGATTAAGTTCACCAACTGCCATCCCCTGGTGTCTGTTCCTTCCAATCAACTGAATGTCGGTGGTTCCAATGTTTACTTCGATATCAGCGTGACATATTGTAACACAGCGGTCGCAGCCGATTGGGATGTCACGAGCCTTGTCGATTTCGGATCTACCATCCCAACCATTCCAGTCGGGGGAGAGTCGGGTGAGTTCACCATCAAATTTCATCCTACCACCGCGGGGCTTAAGAAAGCGCTGCTTGCCGTACGATACAGCGATCCGGATTGCAATGGTGGAAATGCGGAAGGTGTCGTGAATGGAACGTCGTGTACCCTCACCCGCGGTCCGGCCGCAAATAACTCAGTGATCCTCACATTTCAACTGTCAGGGACTGGCGATGTACGCCAGCCTTTAAATTCAATTTTAGTTGTCGATAAGAGTGGCAGCATGGCAGACCCTGCCTTTACGATGACCGGCTCAATCACCAAAGCACAGGCGTTGCAACAAGCACTGGGCGTATTCTACGATGTGCTGGATCCACAAGATAACCTAGCAGTCGTCGCATTCAGCAGCACAGCGTCGACCATTGTCAACTTCCAAACCAAGCCGAGTGCACTTCCAACAGAGATCAATACTTCGTCACCAGTTTCAGGTCCACTTGCGCCAGGCGGCAGCACATCGATCGGAGCGGGGTTAAATGCTGGTATCGCTATCTCGAATCTCTACGCCCCTCCCTCTGGTCACAAAAACATACTAATTGTTCAAACTGACGGTATCCAAAACACACCACCCGATGCATTGGGTGTAGCCATTCCATCAAACGCCACCGTGTACACGGTGGGACTTGGTCCTGATGTGCAGGACAGCTACCTCCAGTCGTTGAGTGGACCGAGTCGTTTTCGTAAAGTGACGGATCTGTTGACTGGTCCTGCGGCACAAGAACTTCAGAATTTCTACTTCAAGATTTTCGCGCAAGCAAATAACATGGCGAATGTGACCGATCCGACCCGATTGATCAACTTATCCGGTGGACCGGTCACGGCGTTCACCTCGCCCATGACGCTGGCAGATAAAGAAGCTTACTTCTTGGTAATTGAAGGTGACTACCAACGTGAGTTGTACACCACCGAACTCGTCAACCCGAAAGGTGAGGTAATTACCTCCGCGAGCAACATCGGAGGTTCACCCGTGGTCGTCGCGTCATCGAGTGGACACAAAATCTACAAAGTCAAAGGTGCAATCGACAACAGTTTCGTCGGCGAATGGAAACTGAATGTCATCCCTCGCAGCACCTGTAAAGATTCAACGAGCTGTGACGTACCCGTGTCGTTCTCATCGGCAGCCAAATCCAACCTTCGACAAGAGATGGCGACCATGTCCACTACATACTTGCCGGGTTCACCCATTCGACTCGCGACCAAACTGACGGAGAGCCGTGTGCCACTCGCTCATGCCAACGTAGTATGCACGATCAAGGGGCCAGACAAAAAGATCTATAACGGGATACGCTTATTTGATAATGGACTCGGCGCGGATCAAGTAGCAGGTGATGGAATCTATTCGGCGGAATTCCTGGAGACCAGTGCCATCGGAACCTACGAGATCAAGTTGAACTCCTTTGTGAAGACCTTAGACGGAAAGCCGACCACCAGAGAGGATGTCCAATATGTCGCGCTGCAATTCCCGAACGATCAACTCAAATTGTCCGACGGCGGTTGTTTCTCTTGCAAGTTGAGATGGGTCTTCGCGGTCGCTGTGCTTCTGCTGCTGCTATTTATTATTTATCGATTGAGAAGTCGCTAATATGAAACTCGCACGGATAGCTTTTGCTTTAATATATAGTGTTGGAACGATACTGACGTCCCAGGCCCAGACTGCGATCAAATCGAGTGTGTTCTCCAACGGGTCAGTGAATGCTTCCAGTGCGAGTTACAAACTGAATGGACTTGCAGGACAAGATATCACGGGAAAAGCGAGTTCGAATTCGTATATCGTTCAGGCTGGGTTCACCCTCTCACCCGCCGAGCGGCTGCCGGATTTGAATATCGTCGCGTTCGACGTGAACCCGACCACTATAGGTCCCGGCGGCAAAGTGGCGATCAATGCAACCATTCGAAACAGCGGCGACCTTCCCATCGCTGCCGATATCACGATCAAACTATTTTTGTCCGATAATACCACTTATGAACCTGGTGTCGACACAGAGCTAAGTCCTTCGTTTGTAGTCGGAAGCACGCTTGCCGCGAACACGAACCTTGTCTTTCCAGCCGTCGGTCAATCAAACGAAGTAACAATCCCGGCAAACACGACTTTGAAGGCTTACCAATTGTTGTTGGTGGTCGATCCGGGCAACACCATCGTAGAAAAGAACGAAACCGACAATGTTGCGTCAAAAGGGCTCACCGTAAATACCACCACCGGCACCGACAACTTGCCACCAGTGTTTGGAACAATCACCAAGCCCGCATCTGTAGCAGACAATGCCAAGATCATCGCAAGTGTAACCGACAATTTGAGCGGTGTGGGTAGTGTGAAATTCTTCCATCGCATCGTATCGTCGACCGGCACGTACACCGAGGAGGGCACGGTAAAAGATGGCGACAATTATTCCGTGACGCTCAATGCCGCGTGGGCCGACGAGACCGGGATCGAGTGTTATTTCACCGCCGTCGATCTCGCTGGCAACAGCGCGCAGCCGACGGCCAAGATCTACGTGTACACCGCTGCCCCCTCCAATCAAACAATTCCTGGATTGTTAGCGGGCGGGCAAATCGAGGATTACTCGATCTTCTCGATTCCTTATGCCCTCGCCGACAACCGGATCGACGAGGTTTTCAAGACTCTCGGCGAATACGATAAAACGAAATGGAGGATCGTCCGGTATCAAGGTGGACGCAATGTGGACAAGAAGGAGGGGTTAACGAAAATTGAGAGAGGGCAAGGGTTCTGGTTCAATTCCGTAGCGAAATCCGACATTTCAATTGGTGCAGGTACCGCAGTGAAAGCCGACGAAAGCCCTAATTTTTCAATGGTCTTAGAAAAAGGGTGGAATCAGATCGGCGACCCATTCACTTTCGATTTGACTTGGGCAGGTGTGCTAGCAGCGAATGCTTCATCCGCTTCGAAATTGTCGCAGCAGGTGTTGGTGTACAATCCATCGAACGTGAGCCTAGACCCATCAAACACATTAAAGGCGTGGAGCGGTGGTTTTGTGCTCGCCGACGAAGCGCTCACGCTTACGATTCCCGTGTCATTGAAAGGATCTTCTGGACGCATCCCTGTGAAAGTGATCGAGGATGAAAACCCCGACGGTGAACAATGGATGTTGAACTGGTCGATCCAACAAGGCAAAGTCGTCAATACACTCGGTGGCTTCGGGATGCATCCCGAAGCTGAAGTTGGAAAGGATGTGTACGACATCGCAGCACCTCCTTCCTTTAGTGCTCATGTGTCGTTGTTAACACCCCACCGCGAATTCTTTGTTCCAAAGTTTGTGCGCGACATCGTGCCAACGACGGATTCATTTAACTGGGGATTCGAACTTGAATCCAACATGCAGGGTTCCGCCTCCCTGCAATGGAACCAGAAATTCTTGGCGGGAACGCGTGCGGCACTTTTGTTATACGATGTTGACCAAAGAGTATTGGTGGACATGAAGTCGACCTATCACTACCAATTCGATACCAATGTAAGTCGGAAGTTCCGCGTGTTCTTCGGGGCGTCGCCGTCTAAGCTAAGTCCGGACATCCAAGAATTCGCAGTGGCGTGGCCAAATCCAGCGACCGACGTTGTACATGTCCCATTCTTGGTGAAAGAGACGTCTTCGATTCGGATCGAAGTGCTGGATATGACAGGTCGCACGGTAGCCGTTCCTATCGACGGCGTGTTCGAGGCTGGCTACCACGTCGGCACTTGGAACTTGAGCGATCACCCCGTAGCCCCAGGCACCTACCTGTACCGCATGACTGGTTCTGGAAAAGTTGGACGAATCGTGATTCGATGACTATGAAAAATCTAATCTTGATCGGATTCTTGTTGTGGGCTTCAACCGCTCATGCACAAGATTTCTCTATTCGAAAAGTGGAGGTAGCCGGGGAGAAGGTCTTCGTGTATTACGACTTGATCGATACCGTGTCGAGCCGCACCTATACAATTAACTTATACTCGTCTCAAGATAGTTTCGTCACGCCCCTCACGAAAGTAGAAGGCGATCTTGGGCTGGAGGTGAAGCCGGGTCGAAACCGCAAGATCACATGGCGTGCCAAGGAGGAACTCGGACCCGCTTTCGAAGGAAAGGTGAGTCTTGAAGTGAAGGGTAAGCTTTACGTTCCATTCATACGGTTTCAAGGCTTCAAAGATCACATGATTCGAAAACGGGGTGTTCCCTTCGACATCGTTTGGTCCGGCGGTCGTGCGAATAGCCTGATCAACTTCGAGCTATTGAAGGATGATAAATTGATTTCAGTACCGCAGAATAACGTGGCGGCGAGCGTTGGCAAAGCCACTATACGGATTCCCACCAACGTGAAACCAGGGACCAATTATCGATTTCGCATCGTCGACAGTAAGAACAAGGACGACGTGGTCTATACCGATGCATTCACGGTGAAGAGAAAAGTTGGATTGATTTGGAAAATTCTTCCGGTGGCTGTAATCGGTTATGGAGTGTATGCCTTCACGTCTAGTAAGGAAGCCGCAAAGGGACCGCCAGAGATCGTTGATCCCATCGAACCTAAGTAAGTTGTCATGAAACACATACTCGCCATTGCTTTCGTTTGCCAGGTGTTGACCGCGCTCGCCCAGAGCTTCAGTGGTCAGACCAACGATATCCATTTAAACTTCAAAGACCCCGCTACCAACGCGGCGCTGCCGGTGATTCACTGGGTGTTCCCACGAAATGAGAATACCGCAGGGCAGGACCACAAAATTGAAGTGGAGGCAGAAATCCGTTCGGAGGTGCCGCTCAGAAACATCTCCGTGTCGATCGGAGCGAATACGCGTGGTGCAGCCGAGAAGAAGCTTCCAATCGATCAAGGACTTCTGTCATACGTTGTCAAACAGTCTATCACGCTAGTCGATGGCCAGAATGAGATCACGCTCACCGCGGAAAATCAACAGGGAGGGCGGGTGAGCAGCAGCCGTTTTGTTTTGATCGGGAAAGATTGGGCGGACCGACTTGACATTAACCGAAACGACTACGCGTTGTTTTTTGCGACCAACAACTACGATGATTTCTCTGACCTCGTGAATCCCATCGACGATGCGCGGGCAATAGAAAAATTATTGAAAGAGAAATATGGATTCAAGACTGAGTTTGTAGAGAACCCACTGTATGAGGACATCTATGCAAAGATTTCCGAATACAATACTCGAAAATTTAATCCTCAGGACCAGTTGTTCATCTTTTTTGCGGGGC
The DNA here is from genome assembly GCA_044226945.1 of Cyclobacteriaceae bacterium. Taxonomy (GTDB): domain Bacteria; phylum Bacteroidota; class Bacteroidia; order Cytophagales; family Cyclobacteriaceae; genus ELB16-189. The sequence continues at coordinate 34,966 of JBGAGB010000019.1, forward strand.
ACGGCGTGTTCGATGAGAATTTGAAAGAGGGCTTTGTCGCCGCGCGCAACACGTTACTGAATGATAAGGGACGCACGACCTACATCCCCCACTCTATTTTGAGGCAACGGTTGGATAACATTCAATGCGAGCACATTTTTTTAGTGATGGATGTGTGTTTCGGTGGTACGCTTGATCCGCAGGTGGCGAAGAGCCGGGCGGCCGATCCCTACCAAGAGCAGACCGACCAGCAAGTGATCGTTCGGAAGTTGAGTAAGCCCACTCGTAAGTTCCTGACCAGTGGATCGAAGGAGTACGTGTCGGATGGTATTCCTGGCAAGCACTCACCCTTTGCGGCGCAATTCATCCGTGCGTTGAAAGAGACGGGCGGTAAAGGCTCACGCATCATGGGCCTGAACGACCTCGTGGGCTATTTCGATCGCTTGGCTTCTGTTCCGCGGTTCGGCAAATTCTCCGACCACGATGACCCGACCGGAGATTTTGTGTTTGTGGCGAAGGATAATTGACGTTACAACGACTTCAGCCGCTCTTTCAAAGTCGTAATCTTCGCCTCGGCATCCGAGCGTTTTTTACGTTCCTTTTCAACCACATCGGCAGGTGCGCCAGCCACGAATTTCTCGTTGCCCAATTTCTTGTCGATCGAGCCAATGAAGCCCGTCAAGTAGACGATCTCCTTGTTAATTTCTTCTTTCTCCTTTTCAACGTCGATCTTACCCTCGAGTGGAATGGTAAATTCCGTCGAACCCGACAGAAATGATGCACCCATGGGCTTGTCGTTGGTCACGATCACTTCACTGATGTTCGCCAGCTTCTTGATCACCGGCCAAAAGGAAGGAAGATTCATGCTCCCTTTCTGATACAGTTTTACTGCATCTTTTGGAGAAAGTCCCTTGCTCGTACGGGCGTTCCTTACTTGCGTGATGATGGCGAAGGCGGTCGCAGACTCTTCGATAACCCTAGCATCAAATCCTGCACTCTTCGGCCAAGCTGCCTGGATGATGTACTCGTCTTGACGGGTTGCCAAACCACTCCAAAGCTCTTCCGTAATAAATGGCATGTAGGGATGAACCAACTTCAACACAGCTTCGAAGAATGAAATGGTAGATTCGTACGTTGCCCGATCGATCGGCTTACCATATTCCGGCTTCACCATTTCGAGGTACCACGAGCAGAAATCATCCCACGCGAGTTTGTACACCGTCATCAAAGAATCCGACATACGGAATTTCTTGAATTGATCATCGAGATCTTCAATGGTTTGATTTAACTTCGAGCGGAACCAGTCGATGGCAACCTTGTTTTCGGTTGGTTGCGTGCCGTCGACTACTTCCCATCCTTTCACCAAACGGTATGCATTCCAAACCTTGTTGGCAAATCCCCATCCTTGTTCGCACAGGCTTTCATCAAACAACAGGTCGTTGCCTGCGGGCGAGCTAAATAACATTCCAGTGCGAACCCCATCGGCGCCATACTTGGTGATCAGATCGAGCGGATCAGGCGAGTTGCCCAATTGCTTGGACATCTTTCTCCCTAGCTTATCGCGGACGATACCCGTGAGGTACACATCGCTAAACGGTTTCTCGTCCATGTATTCGTACCCAGCGATAATCATTCGGGCTACCCAAAAGAAGAGAATCTCAGGCGCGGTAACCAACACTTGTGTCGGGTAGAAGTAGCCGAGGTCCGAATTTTTCGAGGCAACGATTTTACCTGTTGTGGCGTCGAATGATTCATCTTTGAACCCATCAAATACAGCCATCGGCCACAGCCATGATGATGCCCATGTGTCGAGAACATCCGGGTCTTGGGTCAGGTCGCTCTCGCGGATGGTGCGACCGCATTGCTTCGTGGCAATGTTGGCCGCTTGTTCAATCGATTCAGCAACCACAAAGTCATTTTCACCCTTGCCATAGTAATATGCCGGGATGCGATGCCCCCACCACAGTTGGCGTGAGATACACCAATCGCGAACGTTTTCCATCCAGTAACGGTAGGTGTTCTTGAACTTCGCTGGGTGAAGTTTAACCTCGTCGTTTTCAACGGCAGCATAGGCCCGTCGCGACACTTCCTTCATTTTCACGAACCATTGCAGCGACAGCTTCGGTTCCACCACGCTATTGGTGCGTTCCGAACGACCAATGCGCGTAATGAACTCTTCCTCCTTTACGAGGAGTTCGGCTTCGCGCAGATCTTTTACAATTTCTTTGCGGACAGCGAATCGGTCTTTTCCGAAGAACTTAGGGATTTCGCACTTTTCGTTCAGCGACCCATCATCATTGATGGTGTCAATGACAGGTAACTGATGGCGAAGACCAATTTCATAGTCATTCACATCATGTGCAGGTGTGACCTTCAAACAGCCAGTACCAAATGACTTGTCTACGTAATCGTCGGCGATCACCGGGATCTCGCGATTGATGAAAGGCACGAGTACTTTTTTTCCGACCAGCTGGCGGTAGCGGTCGTCTGTCGGATTCACGGCAATGGCCACGTCACCCATGATCGTTTCCGGGCGTTGGGTCGCAATGATCACCCACTCGTTAGGTGATCCTTTTACCTGGTACTTGATCGAAAATAGAATTGACTTTTCCCCGTCTTCCTTGTAGAGAACTTCTTCGTTCGATAGCGCTGTCTTTGCTTCACAGTCCCAGTTGATCATTCTCAACCCGCGATAGATGTAGCCTTTCTTGTACAAGTCCACAAACACACGGATGACAGCGCGATAGTATTCGGGCTCCATCGTGAAACGCGTTCGGTCCCAATCGCATGATGCCCCCAATTTTTTTAATTGTTCGAGGATGATGCCGCCATATTTCTCTTTCCACTCCCACGCATACTTCAAAAACTCGTCGCGTGTTAAGCTCGATTTCTTAATTCCCTTTTCTCGAAGCATCGCCACAACCTTAGCTTCCGTCGCGATCGATGCGTGGTCGGTACCCGGAACCCAAAGTGCTTGCTTGCCCTCCATCCGCGCTTTGCGAATGAGCACATCCTGGATGGTGTTGTTGAGCATGTGACCCATGTGCAACACACCTGTCACATTTGGTGGAGGGATGACGATGGTAAACGGTTCTTTGGACGGGTCAGGACTTGCTTTAAAAAAGCCCTTTTTCATCCAGAGGTCATACCACTTGTTCTCGAATTCTACCGGGTTGTACTTCGTTGCGAGCGACATAGCTTCCTTTCCAAAATTTTACACCCAAAACCGGGCGCTCCCTCGTGGTCGCCTTGCCGGTTCGGATTGTTGGACCGCAAAAATAACCTTAAAAAGCGACCCCTAGACCCTTCAGGGCCATTTCTTTTCTCTTGAGCATCAGTTCGTTAGGGCAAGTTTGATGGATGGAAATCCAGTAGGTACCTGGCTCTCGTAACTTGACATGTTGCCGTACCTAACCACTCCTCCGGCAGCCACAAATATCTCATGGAAAAGACCCTATCGTTGGAAGACTCACGTGCGGAAAGTATTCAGTGGAAACAACTATGGAGCCTCGCAGCGATGTACGCTTCCATCATTATTGGCTGGATCGCGTACCATAATTACCAACCTAAACTGCTGGTGAAATTCGATTTCGTCAGCTACACATTCTGGCTTACCCTTGCGCAGTCCATCATTTTGGTGGTCACACCACCCATCGCCGGTCGCTTGGGCGACAAGTTTCGGTTCAGCAAGGGCCATCGGCTGCCGATCATCTCAACCGGGATTGCTTTCGCGGCAATGGTATTCATGGCGGTGGCGTTTACCCTGTTCACCAACCCCGGCGAATACTTCAAGTGGATACTTCCCGTCCTCATCATATTGTGGTTGGTGGCCATGAGCATCTTCACTAGCCCCGCGCTCTCCACCCTAGAATTGTTCACACCCGTCGACAAACTCCCAGCAGCGATGGCGGTGATCACGATCGTGGGCAACCTCGTGTATTCATTAGAGCCTGTCATCGTCGACATCATTGATTACATAGGCGCACCTCTCACTTTTGTCGCTGGAGGAGTTGTCGTCTTCCTTTCAGGTTACTCTTTGCAGCGAAACTCATTAGGCTTGTTTCAACAGAATGCCGGTAGACCGCGTGCAGTATTTACGTTCGACACGAAAAAGTCACCCTACCGCTTGATCTTTTTCTTGGGCCTTGCTCTTGGCTTGGCAACTACGGCATTGTTCAAGTTCTTTCCCGGCGCTTTGCACGAAAGCCTGTTGCCTTTGGTCGATGTGGAAGGAAAGTATGTCGTGGTGGCGATTCTCGTGGTCTCTGCCATTTGTTCACTTCCTGCGAGTCGACTGACCGAGCGATACAATGTGGAGAAAGTGTTTTGGTACAGCCTTGTGGTGCTGGCCGTCGCTGGTTTGGGAATCATGTTCGTGCACCAAGCCCTTGTTACGATTTTGTTGTCGATCGTGTACGCAGCGGGCTTTGCCTCACTTTCAATCAGTTCGTTACCACTAGCGATCGATCGAGCGAACTATTACGAGAAAGTGTTTTGCGTGGGGATATTTTTCAGCGGCGTGGAGGTCTTTGATTCAATCGTGGACATCGTCACGAGCTTGAACTAGCGCCGCGCACGTCCATCCGAATTCGCCAGGAAGAAGGATAAAGGTTGTTGATGCGGTTCCCCAATCGATTGACGAATCCGAGTTTATTGCCTTCGAAGGACATCAGGGCGAATCCTCTCTCGTCGGTCTTGGGAACAAGCGTGTCCTTGGCTAGATAGGTCAATGCTTCTGGCTTAGAGAGTTCTTGAACTGGGAATGCGCCTTCGACCAATGCCGTTGACAGGCCCAACGCGTGCTCGGGGATCAGCTTGTTGCGCATGACCGTGGCGACGGAAACACCTCGAATCACAGGGTTCAACGTCGTGGTAATCCTCTGAATGTCTTCGGCGAGGGCGCTCGGCACGGCGACAAGTAAATCCTCAAACTGGTAGAACGTAAAATCACCAACAAGCCAATCCACCTTCTGCTTCGAAGGTTTTTCGGTTATGGGCTTACGCGACCTGGCAATTTCAGTTTTAGATCTTTTGCGAATCACGGAAAGAAAGAATCCTTCACCGGTCACGCGATGGGGATAAAACTGATAACCGATCGCGCGATCCGCCACGCGTTTCACCGGGCCCTCGAATGAGCAAGGGACAGAGAGGAACTCGGCGTCGACTTGGTCCGCAAACCACGAGAGATTTTCCTCATTCTCATTTGGATTGAAGGTACAAGTGCAATAGATCAGGATTCCATCCTCCTTCAAAGCGGGCCACAATTCCGACAAGATTCTCCGCTGTCGTAACGTGCAAAGATTCGCATTCTCATCCGACCATTCGGTGATCGCTGCAGGGTCCTTCCGAAAAAGACCTTCACCAGAGCACGGTGCGTCTACTACGATCACATCAAAAAAACCCGCTAGTCGACCGATGTGTTCTGGATCACTATTGGTGACAACAACATTCGGTTTGCCCCACTTTTGAATGTTCTCGGCAAGAATGGATGCGCGACTCCTGATTACCTCGTTCGACACCAATAAACTTTCGTGATTGATCAAAGACAACAAGTGCGTCGATTTACCACCCGGTGCCGCGCAGGCGTCTAACACCCGAAGCGGTTTCGTCAAGTCAACGCTCGTGCGCAACGCTTGCTCTAAGAACATCGAACTCGCTTCTTGCACGTAATATGCACCAGCATGTAGGTGGGGATCGAGCGTGAAAACCGGTCTTTCGCGAAGGTATAAACCGTGTTCGCACCACGGGATTACACTACCATTCAGGGGCGGTGTGTTTTTGTTGGGATTCAACCGCACGCTTACAGGCGATGGATTGCGCAACGACAATTCGAACGCGAACCACTCAGCACCGAGCAGTCTACTCATCCGATCGACAAACGATGTGGGTAATTGTGATGGTTGATCCAATAGAACTAAATTGAGTTCAATTTCACGAAAATTTTTGAACTGTCGTGAGGCTTTGAACATTGTGTGAACGAACACGCACGTAACCTCTTACTTTGAATGAATCCAAACGCTGCTGAGCTGAAGAGTTGGGTAGAAGTACCACCCGGTTCGGACTTTCCGATCCAGAATCTGCCATTCGGAATTTTTAAGACTCGCTATCTGTCGCCGGTTGCAGGTGTAGCCATTGGCGATTTTGTAATAGACTTGGTATACCTACACGAAAATGGTTTCCTCGACGGTCTCGGACTTCCTGTCGGTATCTTTAACCAAAAGTACCTGAACGATTTCATTGGCCTGGGCCGGAGGAAAACCGGCGAGGTTCGCAGTCGAATATCTGAACTTTTGCGCCACGACAGCGACGAGTTGCGTGACAACAAGGCAGCACGTGAGTTGGCACTGATTCCCATGGCGGAAGTTCAAATGCAAATGCCACTCAGGGTTCCAAACTATACAGACTTTTACAGCAGCGAGCAACATGCAACCAACGTAGGTTCAATGTTCCGTGATCCGAAGAACGCACTGCTCCCGAACTGGAAACATCTTCCGGTCGGATACCATGGACGCCCCTCGTCGATCGTTGTCAGTGGCACGTCCATTAAACGACCAAAGGGCCAAGTGAAACCCAACGCGGATGCTCCGCCGGTGCTGGCACCCACGTCAAAACTAGATTTTGAGTTGGAAATGGCGTTTGTGACCTGCCATGACACGGCTGTCGGTGAACCCATTCCGCTCGCCCAAACTCCCCAACATATCTTTGGATTCCTTTTATTCAACGACTGGTCAGCTCGCGACATTCAGCAATGGGAGTACGTGCCGTTGGGTCCCTTTTTGGCGAAGAACTTCGCATCCACGGTCTCCCCTTGGATTGTGACCGCCGATGCACTCGAACCTTTCATGATTCCCGGGCCAGTTCAAGAGCCGCCTGTCCTGCCATATCTCAAGTCCGAAGGGTTAAGTCACTTCGATGTGCGTTTGCTGGTGACGCTTACGCCCAAGAACGGGAAAGAAACGACCATCTGTGATAGCAACTTCAAACACTTATACTGGAGCGTGTTTCAACAATTGGCGCATCACACCGTGAATGGTTGCAATGTGCAGGTAGGCGACTTGTATGCATCGGGAACGATCAGTGGACCTGAGGCAAGTTCGTTTGGATCGATGCTTGAACTCACTTGGAATGGGCAACAGCCAATCAAACTTGCTGATGGAACCGAAAGGAAGTTTGTTGAAAACGGAGACACCGTGACAATCCGTGGGTATGCTGAAAAAGATGGTGTCAGGATTGGGTTTGGCGAGTGCAAAGGAGAAATATCGATGAATTGAGATTTGGACGAAAGACTAACCGAAGATGACAATTGACCCTAAAGAATTGACAATTCCCAAGCGACACGCGTTGTTGCAAGGAGCGGTGATGCCACGGCCCATTGCGTTGGCCAGCACGATCGACGCAGCAGGGAACGTGAACTTGAGTCCGTTTAGCTTCTTCAACATGTTTAGCAGCAACCCACCGATCCTTATTTTTTCGCCATCGAGGCGTGGACGCGACAACACCACGAAGCACTCTTATGAGAATGTGAAGGAGGTCCCGGAAGTAGTGATCAACATTGTCACGTATTCCATGGTTGAACAAATCTCTTTGGCAAGTTGTGACTTCCCCAAGGGAACCAACGAGTTTATCAAGTCGGGGCTTACGCCAGTGCCATCGCAGCGAGTCAAGCCTCCGCGCGTAAAGGAGTCGCCCGTCTCGTTCGAGTGCCAAGTGAAACAGGTTGTCGAGTTGGGGCAAGAGGGAGCTGCGGGTAATCTAGTTATCTGTGAGGTGGTGTTGGCGCACGTCGACGACCGTGTGCTGGATAGCCAAGGGAATATCAACCCGTTTGAAATGGACGTGGTTGCGCGCTTAGGTCAAGATTACTACACCCGGGTCACCCAAGACTCGATCTTCGTGGTGCCTAAACCTAATGAGAAAGTCGGGATTGGCGTGGACCAGATACCGGCTGTGATTCGCAAGGACCCGCGCCTTACTCCCAACGACTTAGGTCGACTTGGCAACATTGACCAATTACCGTCGTCAGAAGCAGTCCGCGAGTTTTCACTTCGGCCGGACATCCAATGGATGATCACTAATGGTGAAATCCATCAACACGCGTTGAAGTTGTTGAAGGAGGGAGATATCGAAGGAGCCTGGAAAGCGCTGTTGGTAGGAGATGATAAACGATAGACGAGAGTTCTTTCTTAAAACTCGTCTATCGTTAGGTCATTTTTAGACCTCAAACGAATTATTTCACCTGATACATTACCTGCTTCACGGCTTTCACGGTACGGGCAACGCTAGGGAGGATCGCTTCGATCAGTGTGGGCGCGTAGGGAAGGGGAGCATCGAGGCTTGTGATGCGGTGAACTGGCGCATCGAGGTAGTCGAATGCATACTTCTGCACATGGTAGGTAATCTCGGTGGAGATTGAAGCGAGCGGCCAAGCCTCCTCCACGATCACGAGCCTATTGGTTTTCTTTACCGACTCCACGACAGTATCGTAGTCAATGGGACGTACCGTGCGCAAGTCGATCACTTCAGCTGAGATGCCTTCTTTTTCGAGTTCAGCAGCAGCGGCCAGCGCCACTTTCATGATTTTGCCAAACGACACGATGGTGACGTCGGAACCCGCCCTCTTTACGTCGGCCTTTCCGATCGGGATCAGGTATTCTTCTGTGGGAACTTCTCCCTTGTCGCCGTACATCACTTCCGATTCCATGAAGATCACGGGATCGTTGTCGCGGATGGAGCTTTTCAACAGACCCTTGGCATCGTAAGGAGTAAAGGGAACCACGACTTTGAGGCCGGGGGTATTAGCGTACCAATTTTCGAAGTTTTGCGAGTGTTGGGCAGCAAGTTGGCCTGCATTACCTGTTGGTCCACGGAACACGATTGGCGCGCTGTATTGGCCTCCTGACATGTTGTAGATCTTCGCTGCACCGTTGATGATTTGGTCGATGGCCACCAGCGAGAAGTTGAACGTCATGAACTCGACGATCGGGCGGATCCCGTTCATAGCGGCGCCCACACCGATACCGGCAAAGCCCAATTCGGAGATAGGTGTATCAAGCACGCGGTCGGGACCGAATTCGTCCAGCATGCCCTGGCTAACCTTGTAGGCTCCGTTGTATTCGGCCACCTCTTCGCCCATCAGCAATACTTTTGGGTCTCTCCTCATTTCCTCGCTCATGGCTTCGCGGAGTGCTTCTCTGAACTGGATTTCGCGCATCTGTATGAAATTGTGATTCTCGGGCCGTAAAAATATAATTGCTACGGCCAGAATGAAAGGATTCGAGGGGATTTTATGCCCCCCAAAAAGCAAGAACCCCAGCCTTTTGAGCTGGGGTTCTCGTGGTAGGTTTTTGACAGAACCTTATTTCAACGCGTTTTTGAACGCATCGCTGGTCTGGAATTTCGAGAATTCGAGGTCAGTAAGGGCTTTTTCTTTCAAGCTAGGATCAACTTTCACGGCGTTGGCCAAGTTGCTCACTACGCCATCTGTGTTGCCAGAGCGGGCAGCTGCAACTGCCGCACCGTAGTGTGCAATCGCCAAGTTGCTGTTCGCCTTGATCGCATCAGCAAAAGAAGTAGAGGCATTCGAGTAATCCTTGTTGAGGAGTTGCGCGAGGCCTTTGTTGAAGCTGTTCACCGCAGAAGAAGCAGCTGAAGATTCCGAACGAACCGCATCGGCATATTTTGCCATGTAGATCTCAGAAGAACCTTTCACTCCGTTCACGCCACGTGCTACATCGCTGCTAGCGCCGTTGAGGGCTTTGTTTGCAAGCGCATACGCCTTGTAAGGGTTGCCTTTCCACAGCGCGACGGTTGCCAAATTGGCATTTACTTCAGATGTCTCACGGAGACGTGCGGCGATCTCAAGTTGAGCAGCAGCTTTGTCCACCAGTGTAGATGCTTGTGAAGGATTTTCGATTGCTTGTTGGAGGTATGCAGCACCCAAGTTGTTGTGTGCATTCCAGTTGGTACCACGCTTCGTAGCAGCTTCATAGATGGCTACTTTCTCATCCACAGATGGAGTGAGTGTAGCAGCATACATCAACTCTTCGAAAGACAGGGCGTCAGCGGCCGCTTGACCGTTGGTGATTTGCTTAGCAAGAACAGAAATCTCTGCATCGGTCTTTTTCACTTTCAAAGTCAAGATTTCAGTCTTAGCCGTACGGAGGGTAGGATACACATCTTTGTACACCTTCTTGTAACCAGGTAGTTTCTGAAGTTGTTTTTCTTGAGATTCGAAGCTTCCACCGCTGTTCACAACGTTGAGCATGGCAGCTTTTTGATCTTCCGTAATGCCAGTGTAGGAAGCAAGGGCAGTCTTGAATGACGACCAGTCGTCTACGATAGGCTTTTGGATAAACTTGATTTCATCGGCTACGTTCTTGTAGTCGTACTTCTTCATTTGAGCACGGTAGAACTTCTCGATCGCAGCAGCGCGCTCGTTGGAAAGTTTGCTGTTTTTGCGCTCAGTACCTTCAGGAGAGTGAGTACCGGTGATCGTTACGGTGCGCGTCACGTTCTTAGATGCGATGAAAGCATCCAGTTGTTTTCCTTTTTCACTCTTGATTTCAGAGTTGCGGAGCACTGAACGGCCTTGTTCGAAGATGAAGTCAGGAATCACCACAGGGATGATCTCTTCTTGGTTGTTATAACCATGACCTGCGAACGCAGCGTAATATGAGTTTTGAACGAGTTTCGAAGTAGTGATCAATCCAGTTGCCACAGGCAAACGAGGGGTGGTCTTAGATTTGGTGCCTTTCGAAGCAACGCCTTGCACTTCGAGTGTACCAATTTTGTACTCAGCCTTGTAAGGGAAAGAGAAACTCTTCTTCACCTTAGGGGTTTCGGTGGTCGAAGGGAACTCTTCGGCCTTGAAAGGAACCGGATCTAACGCCAGTTCTTTATCACCGTACTTATAAAAGCTATTGACGGTGTAAACAGTACCCTTTTTCAACATCTTCACCGGTAGCACCGCCGACAATTCGTAGTTCACGGTGTCCTTGTGAACTTCAAGGGGGTTGGGGCTGACGGTCAGTTGTTGTTCTTTGGCCATCTTGACCATCTTGGGAAGCGTACACCCGGTGAAGGTGAGTGTTCCCATGACTACAAAGGCGTAAAATAACTTTCTCATGGAAGTGGATTTTTGGGTTCTGTCAAATGAATCGCAAAACTAAGTTTCTACAATTTTTTTTGCAATTATAGTCAAAAAATTAAGAAACGGGCCGTTTTAAGGCATCCGCGCGAATGCGTATATTTGCCAGCTGGTAACATTTTTTCGATAAAAGGTCTTTTACCCGGGTAAAGCGGGAGAAAAACAGGTAAAGTCATGACCGAAGTGGTAAAACGAGTTCAACTTTTTTTCGAAGAACATGCGTTCGGGGTATGCACGCGCCTTGGCGAAAAGCTTGGTATCGCTACCTCTTCGATTCGCTTATTCTTTATTTATGCGTCTTTTCTGACGTTTGGGTCGCCCATCATCGTGTATCTGGGGCTTGCGTTCATCATGAATATGCGTCGACACATGCGCAGGCGAAGCACGATTTGGGACTATTAATCCAGACCAAAAACCTTCTTTAACCGCCGGATAATCCGTTTTTGAACTCGCGCCGTACTTCGGGCGGTTATACTATCAATCAAAAAACGAGAGCACATATGTTCGACATGATGGGAATAATGGGAAAAGTGAAGGAGATGCAACAAAGAATGAAGGTTGCCCAAGATAACCTCGTCAACCTGCGCGCATACGGGGAGTCAGGTGCCGGCATGGTGAAAGCAACCGTCAACGGTAAAAAACAAATTCTCAGCGTAGAAATCGACCCCTCGCTGTTGAAGTCCGACGACCAAGTGATCGTCCAAGACCTCGTCGTGGCAGCGGTCAACAAAGCACTCGATGAGGCGGAAAACCTTTCAAAAGAAGAACTTCGAAAGAGTACCGACGGCATCCTTCCCAACATCCCCGGGCTCGACCTTAGCAGTTTCATGCGATGAGTTCGGTAGCCGTCGTTATCCTCAATTACAACGGTCGCACGTATTTAGAAAAGTTCCTGCCCCTCGTCGTGCAGTACAGTCAAACTGCGCAAGTCGTGGTGATCGACAACGGTTCTACTGACACTTCAATCGAATTCCTTCGTAAGTTTCCCTCGGTTCAACTCGTCGAGAGTGAAACCAACCGTGGTTTCTGTGGTGGGTACAACTACGGTCTATCTAAAGTAACGGCCGACTACCTCGTCCTGCTCAACAGCGACGTCGAAGTTACACGAGGTTGGCTCGAGCCCATGCAGCAACTCCTCGATCAACGACCCGACGTTGCCGCTGTGCAGCCGAAAATTCTCTCCCACGCCCGCCGCGACCACTTCGAATACGCTGGTGCCGCCGGTGGCATGATCGACGCTTTAGGTTATCCTTTTTGTCGTGGCCGGCTTTTCGATACGGTCGAAAAAGACGAAGGTCAATTCAACGATACGGCACCCATATTTTGGGCGACTGGCGCTTGTATGATGATTCGCTCCAATCTTTACCATCAGATGGGAGGACTCGATGAAGATTTCTTCGCGCACATGGAAGAGATCGACTTATGTTGGAAACTGAAGCGAAATGGACACAGGATTTACTACGTAGGCACTAGCACTGTCTTTCACGTGGGCGGAGGGACGTTGAACGCGGAGAATCCACGCAAGACTTACTACAACTTTAGAAATGGACTCAGTCTATTAGTGAAACACGTGCCTTCGTCGCAGTTGGTATGGAAGTTTCCCCTGCGACTTATACTCGACTGGGTGGCGGCCGTCCGAATGATGCCGAGTGGTTTTGCACATACATGGGCCGTTGTGCGTGCCCACGCGTTTGTCTTCGGTCACCTCGGAAAACTGCTCCGCAAACGTTCTGAGCTTAGACGCACCTTAAAAAGCTACAACGTCTCTGAAGTTTACCCTCATATTCTAGTGTTTCGATTTTTCCTGATGGGGAGAAGAAGCTATCAGGCGCTATTTGAGTAGCGGTTGGCGTGCAGGCCGTTACCGAGGCTGAAGCAACAGTACCGTTCCTTCCCGTACAAAAGAATGTCCGGCCACATCAACACCTTCCGCTTTCCACACGTAGGCAGATTCAGGCATAAGCTTTCCGCCGCGAGTTCCATCCCATGGTTCATTCTTTTCGGTGGTGAAGACGAGCGCACCCCAACGGTCGAATACTTTGAGAGTCATTCTCGCGACAAACTTCCCAGAGATCGTGAAGGTTGGATTGATGCCGTCACCATTCGGAGTGAATGCAGTCGGGGAAATCAATCGAACAGGTTTCTCGAGGGTAATCATGTTGGAGATGCTATTCGATACGCCTGACTGGTTCGAGATGGCAGTGATCACGTAGGTGACGATTTGTTCCGGATCGGCCGGGTCAAAATCGACAAGTGTTGTATCGGTGGTCGTAAAAGTGTGAATGATGCTTCCCGTTCGATTGATCTTCTCGACTTGATATTGATTGACGCCACTTACCCAGCCTTCAAATTTTGTCCAAGTGAGCGTAACCGCGTTGCGATCGTCGAGTGAACCTTGCAGCACCATCGGACATGCGATGATACCCGGCAGGCTCTTGTTGTCGCATTTGTCATGGTAGTTCACTTGGTAGCAAACATTGCTCTCGTTGCTATAGGTCTGGTCGTTGAATTTTTGACTCTGCGTTTCGGTGTACAGGATTGGGGTTGTTCCACGTTGCGCACGCAAGATCTCGTAAGCTGCCACTTTAATCGTCGGGTCCGATTTCCAGAGGAGGTCGACCCCACCGCCACCACTGACCACTTGCGCCGACAAGTTGTCGATCGCCGGAAAGGTTGAGACCAATATTCCAGTGCCACACTTTGATAGCGACGTGCTCTTCTTGCCTCCCGTGTAGTTGACGACAAGTTGATAGCAATAGTCTGTGTTGCAATCGTAGTCGCGATCTTGAAAACCTAGGGGCGAACCGGGAATGGTGCTGTAGCTGGTTCCATTACGCATGACGGTGACGCTGGTGACGCCACTAGTCCCCGTGCGCCACGACAACACGTTCACTCCATTTTGAAAGGCAACATCAAAGTCCTGGCTGCAGATGATATTGCTATAATTATTCGTGCCAGAACATGGGTCGAATGCACTCACCCGAAAACAGTAATAGTTCACGTCAACCAATAGGTTGGGAATTGTGACGGTGCTTACCTGGTATAGGTTCTGATACACCTGGAAATTGCTCGAGTTGTTCAACGCAATTTCCATCTTATACTGGATGTGAGGCGCCGTCGTCATGTCGAGTTTCACAGTGTTTGCGTCCTGCGTGGTGGCAATGTTAATCGAAGGAGTAGGCAACACAGCGAGGGTCGTGTAGCTTTCAATTTTATTCTGACAGTTATCTGCGGAGTTTACATTCTTGCCACGCACAGCAATGTTGTAGTTGCCAGCGACTCCATAGTTATGACTTGCTACCGCATTGTTGCCACTTGGTATCACTGTCTCAGGTGTTCCATCGTTGTTGAAGTCGATCACGTAAGTGTCGTAGGTCTTGTCGGTAACCTTCAGCGATACTTGGTTGCCCGTGCAAGTGTACACTTCGTAAGTGGGCGGCGTATTTCCGAACACCGTCACGGTGATGTCATCCGCGCCGATGTTTTGATAGAGGACCGATAGTTTGTATGTGCCAGCCGTGGCATAAGTGAATGTGAACGTGTTGGTGGCGTTGGTGCCGTTGCCTTGAAAGTCCATCAAGCAAGGCTTACCGGGAGTACATTCTCCGGACGTAATGAGGTTCGTATTCGTAATGGTAATCGTGAAAGGCGCACACCCTTTCACCTGGTCTACTTGAAACCGGCCGAGACGGCTCGTGTACTGTGCCGAGGCGGACAGTACCATCACCAAACAAAGAGCTGAAAGCAAAAAGTGTTTCACGCAACCTGCCCATCCACCGGGCGCTCTAAATTACTCACTCGCCGCCACATTTTACCTACCGTGTTTCTCACCTTTCCATGTACATGAAAATCAATCGGCAACCGCCTCTACCGCACGTCGAGATCCACCTCCTTCAAGAACTTCTCGGATGCAACCAAATCGTTGTGCAACAAACGATCGGTCTCAATAAACGACACAGTGCGCCGAAAATTATTTACCCACTCCTGCAGGATGGGGGATGTTCGCAGCGGCTTGCGGAATTCGATCGCCTGCGTCGCGGTCAACCATTCGATGGCAAGAATCTGGTAAACGTTCTGCACCACGCGATACAACTTGGTGGCACTGTTCGCACCCATGCTCACGTGATCTTCTTGACCGTTGGACGACACGATGGAATCCACCGACGAAGGGGTACAAAGTTGTTTATTTTGACTTGCCAACGACGCAGCCGTGTACTGCGGAATCATCAAACCCGAGTTGATACCGGGTTCGGCCACTAGGTAATTGGGCAAATCGCGCGATCCACTGATAAGTTGATACGTCCGTCGCTCCGAAATGCTACCGAGTTCGGCGAGTGCGATGGCTAAGAAGTCCATCGCCAGCGCTAGTGGTTGTCCGTGAAAGTTACCCGCCGAGATCACGATGTCTTCCTTGGGAAACACGTTTGGATTGTCGGTCACCGAATTGACTTCAGTCAAAACCACGTGTGTGGCGTAGCCCACCGCGTCGGTGCTGGCACCATGAACTTGTGGAATGCAACGAAACGAATAGGGATCCTGTACGTGCTTCTTTGCTTGCACGATGATCTGGCTTCCCTCCAAGAGTCGAAGCATGTCCTTCGCCACGGCAATTTGACCAGCGTGCGGTCGGATTCGGTGCACCAACTCGTGAAACGGCTCGCGTCGCCCGTCGAAAGCATCGAGCGACAACGCGGAAACAACGTTCGCCAACCTTAGTAAGCGATGGGCATGCAACACGCCATACACTCCGTAAGCGCCCATAAACTGGGTGCCATTCAACAACGCGAGTCCTTCCTTCGCTTTCAGATGGATGGGACTCCAACCCATGTCTTGTTGAATCTGCGCGCCACTATAAATTTTTCCCAAGTAATGAACCTCGCCTTCGCCAATCAGCGGAAGCGTAAGATGCGCCAATGGTGCAAGGTCTCCCGATGCCCCAAGTGAACCCATCTCGAATACGCGCGGCAACACACGGTTGTCGAACATCTGGATCAGGCGTTCTACGGTTTCAAGCTGAACACCAGAATAACCGTACGCAAGTGACTGTGCTTTCAAGAAAAGCATCAATAACACAATTTCTTTTGGGACTTCTGGTCCCATTCCACATGCGTGCGACTTGACCAGATTCTCTTGAAGTTTCTCGAGTTGGTCTTTTGGTATGTTTCGATTGTACAACGATCCGAAGCCAGTCGTAATGCCATACAATGGACTACCAGTGGCTTCAAGTTTGCGATCCAGGTAATCACGGCACTCCACGATCTTCCGACGCGACTCTTCCGAGAGCACCACTTTCGCATGGCCATTCAAGACCTTGTGTAGGTCATGAAGAGTAAGGGGAAGTGGAGATATTGTATGAGTTGAATGCAAGCTAATTCGAATATAATTGGAATAGTTGTAAGTCGCTGGGCGATGTTACGCTTTCAAACGCTGTACAATTTCTTCTTTCGGTAACTTCAGTTGTTCTCCCGACTTCATGTTCTTTAAGCCGAGTTGGCCGCTGGCCATTTCGTCGGCGCCAATGACGATCGTGAATGGAATATGTTTCTTGTCCGCGTACTCAAGTTGTTTGTTGATCTTCTTGGTCAGGTCAGGGTACACCTCGGCAGAAATTCCATTTGCACGGAGTAAGTGCACGACCCCCAATCCGTATTGAAGAGCGGCATCATCGAAATGGCACACAAGCACTTTCGACGACACCTGTGCACTCTCCGGGAAAACTCTAAGTTCTTCCATGGCGTCGTAGATCCGATCGATGCCAAATGAGATACCCACACCGGACAGTCGCTCCTTCGAACCGAATGCTTGAGTCAGGTTGTCGTAGCGACCACCACCACTTACACTTCCAATGGCAACGTCGTGAATCTTCACTTCGAAGATGCAACCGGTATAATAACTCAGACCGCGCGCCAACGCGATGTCAAACTCGACATGCTCATCGGTGGTGCCGTAGTGATTCAGCAATTGGAAGACTTCGTTTAGATCGTGAAGACCTTTTTGACCTTGCGTAGACGAAGCTAATGTCTGCGACAATGCGCCTAGTTTTTGTTGGTTGTTGCCGCCCGTTTGCAACACCTGAAATACTTTGTCGATGCTTGTAGAATCGATGCCACGTTCACTCAGTTC
Organism: Cyclobacteriaceae bacterium; assembly: GCA_044226945.1. GTDB lineage: Bacteria > Bacteroidota > Bacteroidia > Cytophagales > Cyclobacteriaceae > ELB16-189. Next base: position 52,214 of record JBGAGB010000019.1, read on the forward strand.
TTGACGGACACCGGTCTCGCCAATCTTGTCGAGTTTGTCGATGGCGACGAACAGGGCTGTTTCTTTTCCTTGTACGCCCGCCACGTCGGCCAATCCCCCGAGGATACCCCGATGATTGATTTTAATCGTGTATCCCCCAATCCCGAGCGCTTGGAACGCCTCACGGATCATGAGCAGGATTTCAGCTTCACAGATTAAGGAATCGGTACCCACCACGTCGGCGTCACATTGGTAGAACTCCCGGTAACGCCCTTTCTGTGGTCGGTCTGCGCGCCAAACAGGTTGGACCTGGTACCTTTTGAACGGCAGGACAATGTCGTTGCGGTTCATCACAACGAAGCGCGCAAATGGGACGGTAAGGTCGTAGCGGAGGCCTTTTTCCGTGATCGCCGGGGCAACCTTGCGGCTGTCGCGTGTTGTCAAGGCATTGGCATCGGCGTCTTTCAGGAAATCCCCTGAGTTAAGAATCTTGAACAGGAGTTGATCGTCGAGAGGTTTTCCATCGCTGGGGTTTCCAGCGGTGCGAAGCCATATTTTCGGAAGATGGCCTTAATGTGGTCGAGGATGAACTGCCTCTTGGCCATCACGGTGGGGCCAAAATCGCGGGTTCCTTTCGGTAGCGACGGTTTCTCCATTTCGGTCGTAGAAAGGGCGCAATTTATTTAAAAACCCCGGTTTTGATTTCCAGCCCTGTTTCCCTATTTTTGCGGGCTCTAAAAACGACTCAAACCATGTCGATTACACGACTCAAGCGCAAAAACCGCAAGGATAAGGCAGTAGCTGCCCGCAGAAGGACCGCGTTGAAAAATCAAAATTTCCAACCCGTCATGAAGGGTGTGGACATTGAGAAGATCAAAGAGGAATTCAAGAGCAAGAAGAAGTAATTCTTTGCGGGGTTGGTCTACGAGATCAACCCTCGCTTTCCTAGTTCGATCACTTCCATTCCACTCACTTTTCCACTACCGATCGTAAATCGGACGACCGTTTTCACGGTGTGGAACCCGTGTTGGCCAGCAGCCCCGGGATTGACAAACAACATATTCTTCATCGCGGCGTCCCGTCCTATTTTCAGGATGTGAGAGTGCCCGCAAATAAAAACGTCTGGAGTTTGCTCCTGCAATAACTTCCTGACGCGAGGATTGTATTTTGGAGGCGTACCACCGATGTGCGTCATCAGTATCGACACGCCACCGATTTCAAATCGCAGGTCTTCAGGATAACGTGTTCGAACTTCCGAGTCATCGATATTGCCATACACTGCTCGAAACGGCTTGAGTGCCGAGAGTTGGTCCGCCACCTCGATGCTACCGATGTCGCCTGCATGCCATATTTCATCACAACCCGAGAAGTGTTGCTTGACCTTCGGATCGAGGTAGGAGTGGGTGTCGGACAATAAACCGATTTGGAATTGAGAATTCAGAATTAGGAATTTAGAATTTGGGCTCCGAGCGGAATGTAAGTTGTTAAAATTATTAATGCCAACCTTCGAACAAATTGACCTTTGATGTTGAGGACCACCACCAAATCAAAATCCCACTAAATTCTCAATTCTTAATCACCAAGCTGAATCGCAAGGTCATTTACGGGTTGATGAGGCAATTTGCCAAGTGTACTCACGTCACCAAGCGCAGAATTTAGAATTTAGGCCCCGAACCGAGTGTAAGTTTATTTGATATTAAAATTCAAGCTTCGAATAAATTGACCTTCGATGTTGAGGACCACCACCAAATCAAAACCCCACTAAATTCCCAATTCTTAATTCTCAATTCTTAATTCAAATCTTCTTTCATTTAAGTGCTTACCGAACGGTTCGAAAGCTGGTGTGTCGTTCACGAGCTGAAAGCCATGTTCTTCATACAAGTGAGTTGCAGTTGGTTGTTCATCGGTCGTGAGCAAGTATGCCCCCTCGAAGTGATTCTCTCGGAGGTATTCCATAAATAAGTTCATGAGTTTCTTACCCAAACCGATTCCGCGCACGGATGGGTCGAGGATAAAGTAGCGAAGTTGCGCAGTAGCACCGCGATCTACCAACGCAAGAAACCCAACGATCACGCCCTCACGTTCGCAGATCCACCCGGTGCTCCTAGACTTCCCGAGGGAGTCCATAAATTCACCCATTCCTTTCGCAACATAGCTTTCGAATGCGAGCCCATAGCCGCATTCCTTCTTATATATCTTCCCGTGGAGGTGGATCACAAAGCCTAAGTCGCCCGGGTGCAACTCGGTCCGGATTAGGATGTCTTGAAAGCTGACGATGGTTTTCATTGGGACGGTGGCCGATTTGACAAATTCATGAAATACGAATCATGATTCATTTTTTGACAATGGCGCAATCAAGTCGTAAATCGCGTATGCCTAAATCTATGAAAAAACTATTATCGACTGCGCTGCTGGTGTTCGCGATCGTTTGCGTGCGTGCGCAGGAAGTGAATGAGAATGCAACAACTGACAGAAAATCCAGTTCTGTAAAGGCAGAAGGTTTTACCTCGCAGTTTTTGATTTCATCCGACTTCAAAGGCTTTTATTTCAACATGGTGGGAGGGCAGATCCGTTATTTCAAGGGGGATTTCTCCGCCGCCATCGCAATCTTGCCCACGTTGCGGTTTCATAAAGATGAACACCTCGACCCCACAGACGACCTTCACCCATTTGTCACGCCCGGTTTCTCTGTCGGCCCCTTATTTCAGTATAAGCGCTACATGCTTGGGTTCCCGATTTCATACAGCTACGATACGCGTTGGCACCCTACCATGGGTTTCGGCTACCGGTTTGGAAAGATCTAGTCGCAACATTCGATTGCACTAAAAAATATTGAACCCGGTGTTCACTTTTGATTGGCAGGTCGCTATTTTCCGTTATGGAGAGATCGGAACTGTTCAGAGAGTATCCCAGCAACCCCGCTGTTTGGGATGAGATGCGCGACGAGCGCGACGTGCGTTCACCTTACCGCCAAGTATTTAACTACCTGAAACAACTCGCTCCGGAAGAGTTGGCTAAGAAAGAGGAACTAGCCCGACGTCTCTTCATGAGCCAGGGCATCACATTCACAGTGTACTCGAGTGGCGAAGGAATCGAAAAGATATTTCCGTTCGACATCATCCCAAGAATTATCACCTCGGCAGAATGGGACATCATCGAGTCTGGTATCAAACAACGGCTCAAGGCTTTGAACTTGTTCCTCAAGGACGTGTACCACCAACAGTTCATCATTAAAGATGGTGTGGTGCCTGTCGACTTGATTTACTCATGTCCGCATTTCTTGCGTGAGATGAGAAACGTCGATGTGCCATTCGACATTTACGTTCACATCGCCGGTATCGACTTGATCCGCGACAACGATGGTACGTTCTATGTGCTGGAGGACAACCTTCGCACGCCGTCCGGAGTTTCTTACATGATCGAGAACCGCGAAATCACGAAGCGGATTTTTCCAGATTTGTTGCCGCAGAATTTTGTTCGGCCTGTCACCCAGTATCCGACCATTCTCCATAAGAACTTAATGTCGCTCTCGCCACGACAGAATTCGTCGCCGAACGTCGTATTGCTGACACCAGGGATCTACAATTCGGCGTACTTCGAACATACAACGCTGGCGCGGTTGATGGGTATTGAACTTGTCGAGGGACGCGACCTCGTGGTGGAGAACCACCGCGTCTATATGAAGACCACCGATGGGCTTCAACAAGTTGACGTGATCTATCGCCGTGTCGACGACGACTTCCTCGATCCATTGGTATTCAATCCGACAAGTATGCTGGGTGTTTCGGGATTGGTGTCAGCATACCGAAAAGGGAATGTGGCGATCGTGAATTCACTTGGCAATGGAGTAGCGGACGATAAAGCGGTGTATGTGTATGTGCCCGAGATGATTCGCTACTACCTGAACGAGGAACCAATTCTCAAGAACGTGCCGACGTTCCACCTTGACAAGAAGGAGGAACAAGAACACGTGTTGAAGAACATCAACAAGATGGTCGTGAAACAAACCAACGGGTCTGGCGGGTACGGAATGCTCATGGGGCATGCGGCGACGGAACAAGAAATTGATAGCTACAAAAAGGAAATCCTGAAAGATCCACGGCAGTTTATAGCCCAACCCGTGATCAACCTGTCGTCGGCTCCTTGCTATATCAACGGGAAAGCACAACCTAGGCGCATCGACTTGAGACCATTTGCATTATGTGGTCCTAACGGAATCGAGATCGTACCGGGAGGACTGACGCGGGTGGCGTTGCGAGAGGGTTCGCTGGTTGTGAACTCGTCGCAGGGTGGAGGAAGTAAGGATACATGGGTGTTGGCCAAATGATTTATTTAATCTAGACAAATGCTTAGCCGAGTTGCCGATTCCCTGTTTTGGATGTCGCGGTACATGGAGCGTACCGACAGTTTGCTTCGTATTCTGAAAATCAACCACCAAGCGTCGCAGGACAATCCTGAGGAGGTCACGTGGCGACCGGTCCTTCGATTGTTCACTCAGCTTTCGGATGCCGAATGTCAAGAGCTTGAGAAGAATAGCCGACAGGTATTAATCTACATGGTCTGTGATCGCGACAACCCGAACTCCGTCCTGAATACAGTGACGCGTTCTCGCGAAAATGCGCGTGGCGTTCAAGACAACATCACGAAGGAACTATGGCAGTCGCTCAATGAATTCTATCATCGTGTGCGTGACCCGCAACTCGAGGTGTCGCTCCGGGCCGAAGACCCCGTAAGCACTCTTGATTGGCTCATTCGTCAGTGCGTCGTATACTATGGTGTAGCCGACCTCACGATGTTTCGCGGCGAGGGGCTTTCGTTCATGAGTCTTGGGAAGTTTTTGGAGCGTGCGCTTCAGACAGCGACCATCCTGGAGGTGAAGTTCTCAGACTTATCGTATGATCTTGACCGGACCACCGACCCAACCTACTGGCGTCATCTTCTGCTCTCGGTCTCGGGTTACGCCCTTTATTTGAAACGCTACCGGTCGGCATTCGAAGCACGCAACGTAGTGGATCAAACCATCTTCAATGTCGACTTTCCAAGGTCGATTTTATATTCGTTGAATCAGCTCCATCGTTATTTCGGTAGACTCAAGAGTGATAGGAACGGCGAAGGATTTTATAAAGTAGATCTCATGATAGGAAAGGTGCGTAGCAAAGTCCAATATTCGGATGTCGAGGCTGTGTCGGCGATGGGACTTCATGCTTACCTCACCGACCTCACCAACGACCTCGACGAAATCGCCGCCGCACTCAGTAAATACTACTTCGCCAATTCTTAATTCTAAATTCTTAATTCTTAATTCTTAATTCTCAATGTCTCGTTTCAAAATCCAGCATACCACCAAGTACGTGTACGAAGATGCCGTCCGCGATAGTGCGAACCAGATTATGCTGTACCCGATCGCCGACGAGTATCAAGAGATATTGAGACATGTACTCACGATTTCGGGCAACCCAGTGATACACGTGCACGACGATTACTTTGGGAATAAAGTCGGTACCTTCACTTACGCCCAACCTCACCGCGAGATGGTGATACACTCATACCTGAGTGTTGAAACGCATCCTAGGAAATTTCCAGCCGACGACGTGCCATTCGAACTTCAGTGGTCTGAGCTCAAAGCTCTTAAGCGCGATTTGACCTACATCGATTTTTACACACAAGAAAGATTCAACGGCATTCAGGAAGTTGAACAAATCATCGAAGCCGAGAAATGCCTCGACTGCTCACCGTTCCAGACTGCACAACATTTCAATAAGTATGTCTACGACAATTTTACCTATCAGAAAGGGATCACGACGGTAGAGACGAAGTTGGAGGAAGTCTGGAAACTGAAATCAGGTGTGTGTCAAGATTTCGCGCACATGTTGTTGGTGATGTTGCGACTCATTGATATTCCTGCACGCTACGTGAGCGGATATGTGTGCCCCAATCGCGATGGCATGCGTGGCGAAGGTGCTACACACGCGTGGGTCGAAGCATATCTTCCGTACTACGGGTGGCTTGGGCTCGATCCAACGAACAATTGCTTGGTGAGCGACCGGCACGTGAAACTTGCTGTAGGGAAGGACTTTTCGGATTGCTCTCCGGTACGTGGAACCTATAGGGGAACCTCCAATCATACCCTCGAAGTGGCGGTTACCGTTGCTTACGAAGATGGGTCTGTTCAAAGCTCGGATATTACCATTCCGGAGGTGTCGCCGACGGCCACATCCACTTACCGCAACTCGTTCCGGCGGCATCAGGAGATGCAAATGCAGCAATAAATACCCAGGTGTAGGGGTGGCACAATTCGCCCGGAAGTTCTACATTTAAAGAATGCTTGCACCCCTGCATGCTGACTTTTGGCGCAACTGGTTTGGTTTCACACTTGCGGTTGTGTGTTTTATCCACTGGTCGGCAGCGTTCGGACAAACTCAGGTCCCTACCGCGACAACTCCCAATCAGGCGGCCAAAGCAGAATTCGTGTATCGTGTCATTCGAGTAGAGGACAGTGGGTTCGGCTATGACATCTATGCAAACGGGAAAATGCTGGTTCACCAGCCGCACATTCCTGGCCTTGCCGGCAACGTGACTTTCGCTACCAAAAAGGATGCGGAAAAAGTCGCGGAGTTGGTCGTTAAAAAGTTGAAAAACGGAGAACTTCCGCCCGTAATCTCCGAAGAAGAACTTCGAAGGTTGCAGGTGATTCACTAAACACCCCTCATGCAAAGAACCGTTGCATACCTACGGTTGATCGTCCTTTTTTGGTCGATGTCGGTGCCTGCTATGGCCACCGCGATCGATGTTTCTATCGATACAAGTTCTCCTTTCTGTGTCGCGTCTTCTACTGAAGTTACTTACGATACTCACGGCATCACGTTCGACACAAACAACGTGTTAGCTGTTCAGCTAAGCGATGCGAACGGTAGCTTTGCTAACCCATCTTTAATAGGCACGTTAGCGACAAGTTCAACGACCGGGGTGATTCCTGTAACTTTTCCTACCAGTGCGCTTGGCACCGGATATCGGGTCCGCGTTGTGTCGTCATTGCCACTGTTTGTAGGCTCCGACAATGGGGTCGATTTTTCTATTGCGGCACCCACGCCTGTTTCTGTTTCAATTTCGGTGTCTCCCGGTAACGTACTCTGCAACACCACAGCTGCCACGTTTACGGCAACCGCTACCAACCCCGGTAGTTTGCCAGTGTTCGAGTGGAAAGTAAACGACCTTACGGTGGGCAGCAATAGTTCTGTCTTCGATGCCACGAATCTAGCCGATGGTGATGTGGTGAAGTGTTACCTGACAAGCAACGCTGCGTGCGCCACTCCAGCACAGGCCGTTAGCAATCAGGTAAACATGGTGGTCAAGAATATTGTCGCACCATCTGTGACCATCGCCGGAGCGCTACCGATTTGCTCGGGACAAGACGTGGAATTCACGGCCACTGCGATCAATGGCGGGTTATTTCCTGCATATCAATGGAAAAAGAATGGCACGCCAGTAGGAACGAATAGCGCTACTTTTGTGAGCAACGACTTGGCTACATCCGATGTGCTGACTTGCGTGCTAACAAGCAGTCGAGAGTGTTTAACCAACCCTGTTACGTTTAGCAACGCTTTGACGGTAGTAGTCACCCCAACAGTTGCTCCGACCATCGAGATTTCATCCAGCGCCACAAATGTGGTCGGTGCAAACTCTCAGATCTATTTCTCCTCTAATGTAACCAATGCGGGTACGGCACCCGTGTACGAATGGCGACGCAACGGCGGAATTGCAGGCCATGGAAATGCTTTCTCGTCCACGACTTTGGTGGATGGAGACCAGATTACGGCGACGGTATTTAGCAATGCCACGTGCGCGAGTCCGTTGTCCGCGACAAGCAATACGATAACTGTGTCGATCGACAACAACTTGACAAAAACTGGTCACGCGTGGGACAATCGTGCGCCACAACTCGACGGTTTCGGACAAGCGATCGACCGACGAAACGCCTCGGGATTCAGCATTGGGAACAAGGCATACATTGGAGCAGGGTTTAGCATGGCCGGTACCGTTACTGTTTATCGACGCGACTTTTGGGAGTATGACCCCGCTACGGATGTCTGGACTCAAAAGGCCGACGTTCCAGGTCCCGGGCGTCATAGCGCGGTCGGCTTTTCCGTGACAACGAAGGGGTATATCGGCTTAGGTCTATCTGCGGTTGGTGTGCGCAAAGACTTTTACCAGTACGACCCCGTGTCTAACACTTGGTTGCAGCGCCTCGACTATCCGGGCCCAGCGCGGGAGCAAGCATTTGGATTCAGCATCGGTTTCAGGGGCTACGTAGGTGGAGGGTTCGCCAATGGGCAGGGTGACTTCAAAGACTTTTATGAATTCGACCCTGCTGCAAACAATTGGTTTTCGAGGGCCGATTTTGGCGGTGGGAAAAGGTCCGGTTCAGCCACCTTCGTGGTCGATAACAAAGGCTACGTAGCGGCCGGTTATAGTTCGTCGACCGACACCTATTTCAAAGACTTATGGGAATACGATCCTTCTTCAAGTTCGTGGAAACAAAAGACAGATTTGCCGGGTAAGGAAAGAGCACGGGCTACAGGATTTGCGGTTGGTGGTTCGGGCTACGTCGGCTTAGGTGTATCGCGCGACGGGTATGAGGGGCAATTTTATCAATATTCCTCTTCAACAGATACCTGGTCGCAGAAGGCATACTATACCGGTCCCATGACACCCAGCTACGCAACAGGTGTCAGCATCGGCAACCGTGCATTCTTGTATAAAGATGGATCTTGGGTGGAGTATAACCTTTTTACACTCGGATCTTTTACTTCAAAGTTTTGCACAACGGAGGGCATTATGCTGAACTGGGATGCCTCGAGTCTGGCTTTTGGTGTTGGAAACGTGTTCACAGTTCAAGTGAGCAGTCAGCCCAATTTTTCGTCGGTGACAAATGCAGGTAGTGTTGCTTCCACGCAAGCGACCGGCACCCTTCAAATGGTGGTGCCAGCCACCCAAACGACAGGAACCTACTTCGTACGATTGCAAGCGAGCAACCCACCCGTGAGCACGTTCCCCGAGCTAATCTCACTGACTGGAGTTGCTACGAGCCACACCATCACTACCAATAATGGGACCTCCATTTGCAAGGAGGTGCCGGTGACGTTTCAATCGAACTTAACTGGGTCGGGATTTCAATGGCTTCGAAATGGATTGGTGGTTGGAAACGACTCGCCAACCTACACCGACTCACCCTTCTCAAATGGTGACGTCGTCAAGGCTGTGCGCTACTATACCGTCGGCTGCAAGAACCCAGTTGGAGTTTCAAGTAATCAAATTACGATGTCGGTGCGAGAAGCGTTGAAGCCGGTTGTTACCGTACTGCCGAATATCCTCCAGTCCACGCCCGCTGCAGCATATCAATGGTACCAAGATGGTGTTACCATTTCTGGAGCGACTAGTCAGTCGTACAAAATGACAAAAGCGGGAATCTACAAGGTGAAGATTACCGATGGTAGCGGATGCACTGCGTTTTCCGATGATGTCGCAAATGCTTACGTGGGTCTCGATGATCCGATCGATGACGAATTCGTGGTGTACCCCAATCCCACGACAAAAGATGTATACCTTCAATTGCCGGATGAGTGTCGTGATGGATGTCAATTTTTTATTTACAACCCAGTCGGGCAAAATATCTACACAGGGTCTACCGTTCAAAAAATCAATGTTATCTCAATCAAGGATGCCGCGCCCGGCTTGTATATTGTGCGCTTGAACATCGGTGGCAAGGTTGCCACGAGGAAATTTCTGAAAGTTGAATAATCAGGCTACGCAAGATGCCATCTCGCGCATCTCGAGAGAATCGTGGAGGCAGGAGTTGGAGTTAATCTCCTTTCGTTATGTACGCGTAACAGTGTGGGCAGCCATCATTTTCGATCCCATCTTTGCATTTACCGACTACCTCAACATCCCCGAGCGTTGGTTTCCACTTTTACTTGCAAGGCTCGCCGTGTCTGTCATCACCCTTTCTTTTTGGTTGCTGCGCGATCGGCTTGCCCTGCGCTCGGCCACTTTGATGTACATTCCATTCTTATTGATCAGTCTTCAGAACGCAGTGGTATATGCGTTCATCGGCAAAGATCACGTGCTTGCACAGAATCTTAATTTCATGGCGTTGATGATCGGAGCATCACTCTTCGTCCTTTGGCATTGGAGTTACTCGCTAGTGATGGTTTCATTGAGCACGGCCGTCACATCCTTTTTTATTTCGATTAACCCTGACCTCCCAGCTGACGCCGTGTTGTTGAATGGAGGGTTGCTCCTCATTTGTTCGGCCGCGTTCATGGCCATTCTGATCAATGCTCGGTATCGACTCACGATCAGAGAAATCAAAACAAGGCTGGCCCTCGTCGAAACGGTTCAACTTCTACAAGGCCAATCCGAGGAAATTCGGGCGATCAATGAAAACCTTGAACAACTGGTGCAACAGCGGACGTCGGAATTGCAACTTAAGACCGAAGCAATTGAAGACTATACCTTTATCACCGCGCACGAATTAAGAGGTCCCGTCGCAAGTGTCCTTGGCCTCATCAAGGTATTTCGATCGATTACCCTTCCCGACGAAGCCCAAGAAGCCGTCAAGCACCTAGACACCGCAAGTCAGCGACTCGATTCTATCGTGAATGAGATGTTGACCACGATCGAGAAGACCCATCGGCCGCCACGAAGTTGATCCGATACCGTCCACCCGAAAGGGGGAATGTGTCATTTTTGTTACCACCCAGAGAATTTTTGCAACCATTTGCCACCGCCAGCCGATACCTTGTGGGTAAATCCCCAGTATGTTTTCCAGTTACATCCTCATCGGTATCCGGAACTTGTTTAAAAACAAGATCTACACGTTCATCAACGTAACGGGCCTCGCCATCGGGTTGGCTTGCTTTATCCTCATCGCGATTTACGTGCGGAACGAAACGTCTTACGATCGCTTCTATCCCAACACCGAGAATATCTATCGCCTAAACACCCACGTCGATGTGAATGGTATCTCCAATAGCTATCCTGCAGCACACTATCCGGCTGCGTTCGACATGAAGGAAGACTACCCTGAGGTGGTGAATGCTACTGCGATGTACAAAACTTTTTACCTGTCGAATGTGCTGCCGAAAATTAAGTTTGGTGACACCGAGTTCGAGGAGAAAAAATTTTACATCGCCGATTCATCGTTCTTCTCCGTCTTCAACTTCGATTTTCAATATGGAAATCCAAAAGAAGCGTTTGCGAATAGCTATTCGGTCGTGATCACCGAAGCGACGGCAAAGAAATACTTCGGCGACCAAGACCCCATGGGAAAGATCCTCCAATTTCAGGATACGGTTGCTCTGAAGGTGACAGGCGTCCTCAAACCCTTTGCCGGCAGAACGCATTTCGATTTCGATTTTCTCGCCACATCGAAGTTGCTACTCAATCAGATTATCGGTCGAGATGTGCCCAACGTATACTTAGGCTTGTGGTATTACAGCTATGTCGTACTGCAGCCCGGCGCGTCGCCGAATGCTTTGATGGAAAAACTGCCAGCATTCGTCAAGAAGTACTACCCGCCGAGATATACCGAAAACAACGCCCGACTTACCGTGCAAAATGTGCGGGACATTCATTTGTATTCCGATTTTTCAACCGCCGATATGTCGGTGAACGGAAATATTGACTATGTGTATACGCTTGGATCCATCGGCATCATGGTGTTGGTCATCGCTTGCATCAACTTTATGAATTTATCCATCGCTCGATTTTCAAACCGCGGTAAAGAAGTGGGTGTGCGTAAAGTGATGGGTGCTGCCAAACACCAGTTGGTCATCCAATTTCTGGGCGAGTCAACCTTAATTGCGCTGCTCGCGGGCGTAGTCGGTGTCGGCCTCGTTCGACTTTTCATTCCCGTCTTTAACCAATTGGCAGAAACTACCGTTGAGGCGTCGCAGCTTCTAGAACCTGTTAATGTGGCCTCCATCGCTGGTATTATCCTTTTCACAGGTCTACTCGCCGGCGTATATCCCAGTTTTGTCATGGCAGCGTTCCAACCCGTGTTGGTGTTAAAAGGCTTGCACCAGAAGTTCTCAAGCAAGATAGACCTTCGCAAAGCGTTGGTCATCGCCCAGTTTTCCGTCTCGTGCATCCTCCTCATCGGCACGTTCATCATTTCCGATCAACTTAACTTTATGCGGGACAAAAGCATGGGATTCGACAAGGATCAAATGTTGATCGTTCCGGTAAGCGGGACAACCATGTTTCGCGATTTTCAAACGTTCAGAAACCGATTGCTCGCTATCCCCGGGGTTCAAGTGGTCACCAACCTGTCGCACGACCTCGGCCAAAAGGCGCTTCCATATTTCCCCATGAAGGTGGAGGGAAAGGAAGACGAGCAGATGCTGCCAATCATGTCCGTGGGTCACGATTTTGCCGTTGCCTTCGGATTGGAGATGGCGCAAGGTCGTTTCTTCGACATTGATCACCGGACCGATAGCACCATCGGATTCGTCATCAATGAGTCTGCCGCAAAGTCTCTTGGCTGGACCGATGCCATTGGTAGGAAGATCACCTATGGTGTGGGCGGAAACGAAAATGGTCAAGTGATTGGCGTCATCAAAGACTTCAATTTCGACCCGCTGAGGAATCGTGTCGGTCCGCTCGTGATGTCCTTCGGCGGTGCGGGTGTCAACGTTGCCGTCAAGCTGCGGGCTGGCGACCACCAAGCGACTCTCGCTGCGATCGGCAAGGTCTGGAAAGAGATGATTCCCAACCGGCCCTTTGAGTACTCATTTCTCGATGAAGCCCTGAGCAATACCTATCGCGCCGAAGAAAAGCTCGTAAGCATATTTACTTGGTTTTGCGGGCTCGCAATTTTTGTCGCGTCGTTGGGTCTGTTCGCACTTGCCTCTTTCAGCGCCGAGCGAAGACTGAAAGAAATAGGCGTAAGAAAGGTATTAGGCGCTTCCGAACCTGGATTGATGGTTTTGATGTACAAGGAGTTTGCTGTTCTGATCGCGATATCTTTTGTGATCGCAAGTCCTATCGCGTGGATGGCCGGAAACGAGTGGCTTACCAATTTCGCGTATCGCGTATCAGTAAGCCCTTTCGCCTATATGATTTCGATTGTGTTGATCTCGCTTGTCGCGTTTGCCACTGTCGGTTATCATTCTCTTAAAGCAGCGCGCACGAACCCGGTGAAGGTGCTGCGAAGTGAATGATGGATGAGGTCGAGCTGATTTACTTTTGAAGTTGATAGAATCTCCAGCTTGATTTGAAGTCCTTTTTCAAGACCTGATTGGTTAAAATGGCGTGCACCATTTCTACGGGCATCGAGTTTTCCGACATCACGGCGTCATGGTATTGCTTGAACGTCAGCTTGCCACTATCGACAAGTTCCTTTTTCATCGCATAAAACTGAAGGCCACCCACCATGTAGGCTAGTTGGTAGAGAGGACCATAATTTCCGGTGAACGAGCGACGGACTTCGCCCTCCGCGTTGGCCCGCTCATGACCCACCCGGTCAACTAAAAAGTCGATGCATTGTTGTGGCGTCCATCGACCAAGGTGATAGTTCAATGAAAAAATGATCCGGGCACATCGATGCATCCGCCAGAAGAGCATTCCAATCTTATCTTCTGGACTTTGAGGAAAGCCCAAGTCCCACAGGATAAACTCTTGATATAGCGCCCATCCCTCGATCCAAAACGGCGTGTACCAGTTGCGGTAAGCTTTGTTTCGATTGTTCATGAAACCTTGCAAGTGGTGACCAGCGATCAGTTCATGATGCACCGTGGCGCGTGAGAAGTGCGGGTTATTTCCACGCATGCTCATCAATTTGTCTTCGTGGTTCATCTCGTCGGTCGGATACGAGATTTGCAGTACCTCGCCGCCTAGAAAGAATGGACTGATAAGTTGTTGTTTCGGTGGAATCATCCGCATCCTCCATGTTTCTTCCGCAATGGGAGGGATCGTAATCAGGTCGTGTTTTTTCAAGAAGTCGATCGACTCTTGATAGAGCTTGAGCATTGCTTCCGGTTGATGGCCTTCTGCGACGTAGCTTTGCTTCACTTTTTCTTGTGCTGCCTTCCAGTCGGTACCGAAGCCCATCTCCTTTGTTGCCTTCATGAGTTCAGCGTCACACCAGGCAAATTCTTTGTTCGCGATCTCGACGAGTTCTTCCGGTGAGTAGGGGATCATTTCGAGTTGCAACTGGCGAATCAACTCGTCGCGACCAATTGGATTTCCAACAATGCCACTTCCATCGTCTTTCGACATCGTTGCAGGATCGATTTTCTTACGGAGCTTGCCGGCGTATTGTTCCAACGTTGAATCGAGACGCTGATAGGGTTTGGTAACCCACCAAGTAAACTGCGGATCGTAACCATCATAAAAGTCGAACACACTTTTCAAAGCGCGCTGCTGACCTCGTACAATTCCCTCCGCGCGCGTCGCGAGCGCCTTCGTGTAGTTCTGTTCTGTGTTCAATTTTTCTGCTGCCGCGCGAATCACCTTGTTCACATCGGCAAGCTGCTGGGCGACCTGGGCGCTATTCAAAAATTCACCTCTTCGCCGGCGTTTTTCAAGTTGATAGATAGGATCAGCTTGCGTCACCAGTTTCGATAGTTGATTGACCTCCTTTTCCTCTGTTTGAAGCTGAAAAAGTTGATCGCGAAGCTCGCGCGCGAACAGAAGGTAGTCCACTCGTCCCCCAACAGACATGTTGTCGAACGGAAGGGCATTGAGTCTTGTCAAATAATCGTTGAAAAAGGCTTTCAAGCGCTCACGGCGTTCTGGACTGTTGTTGACAAAATAGAATCGCTCAAGACTCCCAAGGTCGGCTTCGTAATTGACGAGTAAGTTATTGACCTCACTCGTCTGCAGGAGGAGCTCATTATTTTGGGCGAACGAATCGAGGGTACTGAACTGAGTGGCTGCAGCAAGCACCAATCCGAGAACAAATTTCTTCATCTAAGGAGCGCGTTAGAAGCAGAAATTTAAACAATGTTTTCGGACTTGAACTCTATGAGACCGCGAGTTCTGGATGCGGTCAATTTTCAATTCTTGTGGCTGCCCTGCTTACCAGCATCCATTTCTTTTTGATTTTTACGTAGACTTCCGTGTAGTAGAGTTTGAGGGAGAACGCACGATCGCCCCAAGCTCCTTCAAAGGTGCCTTTGCCGGTGATGATTCCCGTGTCACCATAAATTCGAGCGGTGGCTTCTTCCACCTCCACATTTTTGTAGGTCACTGTTCCATCGAGCAAGTGACTGATCACTTCGCCTTTCTTTTCTACGACACCATTCGAATGGATGTACATGAGCCTATCATCTAAAAGAACTTTCAGCGAGTCAGTCTTCTTGGTGACCAACCAATCGAATTTCTTCTTGTGAAGACTGATCAATGACTGCGCTTTGGAATCAACTTGCGCATAAAGCGAACTCGACAGGAGTAGTGCGAGGGCGAGGGTGAGGAATTTCATACTTGGTGAGAGTTTGGACGTTCGAAGTTAACCCTCGTACTTCGAACGTCCAAGTATGGCAGTGTGCTAACGGAACGTTTCCGTTGTCGTTTCGCCATTAACGGTAATAGTGTACGTTTTGTCGCATGTGCCGTCGCCGTAATCCAATACGGATGTGGTGCCATTCGTGGTAAGTGTTACCACACCGTCGACGGGAATCTTACGAACCCATCCAAAGCAGCCCGTCTTGAAGATCACATCCTCGGTGATGGTCGCTGTGTAACCAATTCCTTGGCGGGACGTGCCAGTGATGGAACCGGTCACCCGGATTTCGCCCTTGCGTTTCGACACATCTTCGTAAGCGAAGTTCAGGAGGCCATTCCAAGCGGAAACAGTTCCGTCGGCATAATGTATTGCCACGTTCTTGCCCTCCACTTTCGTGCGACGCCCGTTTGCGGACGACACGCTGATCGATCCATTGTATGTTGTACTGTCGCGCGTAAACGCGTCGAACGTGAGTGTCTCAGTCGAGCTAAATACAAGTGGATTTTTCGTGCTCACGATGATGCTGAATTCATCAGTGATCTTCCCAGTTCTCTTCTTTTCCTTGTCACACGTCGAGCCATCGCCGTAGTTGATTACAATCGTTCCCTGGTAGATAATGCTGTCAGCATGATTGCGATCGATGTTCAACGTGAGGTTCACTGACGGTGCACATCCATAGTCATCATGCCCACCACCTTGCGCGACACGACCTGACGAGACCCCCTTCGTTTCCATTGCCCCAGCCGTCACATCGAGTGCCTCTTGTGTCGCCATCATCATTTGCGCGTGGTCACTTGCAACGAGTGTGGCTTGTTGCTCTACGGTCAGTTTCGTGGGCGAAAGATCTTCCTGACAAGCGGCCATCATGAGGCCCCATGCCGAGATGATTACCATAGTTTTGACCAACCTAAAGTGTTTGTGATTCATAGTTGTTTCTTTTTCGGTTCTCCAATCAAAAAGGCGACCGGGCGCCTTTTTGTCTCAACAGCCGGCCCTGACTTCCAACCGCTGATTTTGAAGGCTCCCGGTCGAAACCATGAACGATGAGGCGTGTAATTCTTGTTCGCCCGATGTCGATTTGTTAGACGAACGCACTAACCAAGTGGTCGAACCGACGACTGATTTGTAAGGCTGCGTGGGAGCAAGTGTAAAGGTTGTGGATTCGCAGCAACAAGGTGTGGAAAAGCTTGCTTGACGCTAGAACGCTTCACCCATGTTTAAGTATGTCCCGTTTGATTTGTGCCCGAAGCCCGCATCCAAGCGCAGGTGAAGCTTTTCTTGTTCACTGAGTGCGAAGCGAATTCCTGCGCCGATCGAAGGTTTCAAGTTTTGCGGGATAAAGACTTCACCGATCGCGCCACCCACACGCCCCACGCCCGCAAAGGTCGTCATCCCAAATCTTTTATACACCGGGAAACGAAGTTCGGTCTGAAATGCCAATAGGTTCTTGTCTTGAAAGCGACCTTCGTAGTAGCCGCGCATGTAACTGTTCGATCCGATGTTGGTGAGTTGTCGAATAGGTACGTTGCCCGAAGTGGAAATGAGGTTCAACTGAAAGGCGAGCACCACTTTTTTAGACAACGGCACGTATTTTCTGACATCTAGATTTCGAACAGAGAATTGGAAATCACTACCCACCACCTTGCCATAAACACCCACGTAGAATTGCATGAAGAACCCTTGAGAGGGGGCAAATGCATGATTGCGACTATCCCATGTAACGGTGGCGCCGGGACCCGACACATACCCACCGTTGCGTCCGGTAATGTCTTCCAAGTCGAAAAGACTTTGGCCGCTGGCCCGGTCGTAGTCAAAACGAAACACGTGCTGAAACTCATACCCAAAGCCGGCATATACGCGCGAAAACATCTTACGCATCAGCTTTGGGAAAAAGTTGTACTGGGAGATGGAGTAGTTTTCTAGTGCGGAATTCAAGGTTTCGTTGCCTAGGCCCCAGAACTTGTCGGGGAATCTCGTAGCCGAAGCCGTCACCACTAGAATGTACTTCTCATTCGGGAAGTAAATGTTGCCTTCGGTGGCAGCAACCAATTGTTTTCGGAGTGTAAAAAAAGTAACCGCTTTAAAACTCGATGTACGCGCGGAACTGTCTTTCCCGATCTTGAAGAAAAAGGTACCGGCCCCACCTGCACCCCACCGATATTCGGGCGACTTCACCAACACGGGAAACAGGACATATCGATCCTTCTTTTGTTTGACTGGAGGACGACTCATCTTGTCTGTCTCCACTTGATCTTGTGCTTGCGCCGCGACAAAGCAAAAGAACAATGCCGCGAATAGATACCTTCTTCTCACTTTCCCCTCCATGATCCGATCAAATCCATATAAATCAAGTCGCCTTGTTTCATGACACGGAGAGTGCGAACCATGTGCCGCAATGCGATGACAATACGATGGTCATCTTTGCACCGTTGAGATAAACAGCCACAATCTCTGTACATGTACAAGCCGGGGCCAAATTCGAAAGGGGTGTGGTGCGACAGGCCCGATGATGCCGCACTTTCATCGACCTGTAAAGCTAATAGATTTTTGGTAGGTAAGCGACTGGAACCGAAAGCTTTAGCCTCGTTCAACGATTGAATCACGGCTTTAGCGACTCGTACGAACGTCGGTGGACTACGTATTGACGGTCACTGGCAAGGTTTCGTAGATCGCAACATAATTGTCCTGCTTATGAAGAAATTGATCGCGTCTGTGTTTTGCAGCCTCTTCCTGTTCGGTGCGTTTGGCCAATCACGAGAGGCGCTCGACGGTGAGCATACCCTCAAGGAGCGGTTCGAACTCATGAAAGAGAAAGCTGAATCGTACAACGACTACAAGGTGATCAAAAACTATATTCTCGACGGCGTGTGGAAGATCCACATGGACTCGATCGCTCAATTGAAAACAGACCTTCAAAAAGCAAACGCGACCATTGCTGGTTTAAATGGTGAAATCGAAAAGTCGGCGGCATTGGTGAAAGAAGCAGAGACTACTTTGGCAGATTCTGAATATGAACGGACGCACATGAGTGTGTTCGGGCTCAAAGTTGCCAAGTCGGTTTTCGTCACGTCATCGCTCGTGATTCTTGCGAGCTTAACGGTGGTGCTATTAACCATGCTAGGGACGTTCAAACTCCTTCGTCGATCCAATCATGAAAGAGAACTCACGATACATAGCATCACCTCGGAGTTTGAGGAGTTCCGAAAGAAGGCGTTAGAGAAGGAAGTCAAACTATCGCGCGAGCTGCAAAGTGAAAGGAACCGGGCGTTGGAGGTGAGACACGAGGGGAGGTAACGACCATCTACAATACTAACAGCCACTTGATCGATTCGATTGGGTGGCTTTTTTGTTTTAAGGCCTTTTCATTTAGCCAGAAGTGGGAGGGTATTTATGATCTAAAAAACGATCAAAAAACATCGTTTTAATAATTAATGATATATTTATATATCAGGATTCGTTTTGAATGAATGATTATTTATTGTATCATTATTGCCAAAATTGGCTATAATGATTGATAAAAAGATCAAAATAACCTACGAAATGAGCGATTCTGCTATTTTGGAGGTGCTGGGCTCATTCTTAAGGGAAACGCGACTCCGTCAAAACAAGACACAGCAAGAACTTGCCGCCTTGGCCGGGATAGAACGGATGACGCTCGTGCGTATTGAAAAAGGAGACGGTGCATCTATGTCGACCTTTGTGAGGCTGCTCCGTTCTCTCGGGCAACTTCATGTTTTCGATCAATTTATAATACCTGAACAACTCAGCCCTCTGCAGTTGGCAAGGATTCAACGAGCGCGACGTCAGCGAGCCAGGCCTAAGAGAGCAATTGGAAAAATAGACGGCAGTCATAAGTCCGATTGGTAATGATTTCAACAGCGTACGTAAAGTTATGGGGAAAGCGCGTGGGGGCTGTTGCTTGGGACCCTTCGACAGAAATTGCCTCGTTTGAATTTCAACCTACGTTTATTAAAAATGGATGGGATGTGGCCCCTATAAAAATGCCTATTGAATCAGATCAGAGAATTTTCGCATTCAATGAACTGAGGGACACACCGTCATTCAAAGGATTACCGGGTTTGCTAGCGGACGTACTTCCGGATAAATACGGGACGACACTCATTGATGCGTGGTTGGCGAAAAATGGACGGCCGGCAGGGAGTCTCAATCCGGTTGAAATGCTCTGCTACATCGGCGAACGAGGAATGGGTGCCCTTGAGTTTGAACCGAACATGGTCCCATGGAAAAATGCTCCAACAAAGGTGGAACCTTCAACACCCATTGTCACGCACCAAAGACTTGATCGAATTTTCAAAGCTTGAACTTGCTTTGAGGCATCCAATAATTACCGGGATCTTGTGCCGTCCGGATTATTGACTTTAAAGGTTCAGCGACCACATACCAGTGTCACAGTTGTCGATGGCTTATTAATGTAGCAGGATGATGGGAGCGTGTTATACCTACCTCCAAACCCTCACATAATCAACTTCCATCTTCTGAGGCCAGATTGATTCATCGACGCCTTCTTTGCCACCCCAGTTTCCGCCCACGGCCACGTTCATAATCAAATGAAACTTTTGGTCGAAAGGCCAGCCGTTGAAGTCGTCTGCTGGATTGCGCATAACTGAGTGATACTTTTTGTCGTCGACATAGAAATCAACTTTGTCTTTCGACCATTCAATGGCATACACGTGAAACTGCTCCTGCACGTCGGGCACCGTTATCTTCCCTTCTTGTTGGGTGCCCTTAATGTGATTGTATTTACCAGAGTGTAGCGTGCCGTGGATCACCCCTGGATCGTAACCCACATGTTCCATAATATCGATCTCACCACTCTCGGGCCATCCACCATATTTCCACTCGGTCGACAACATCCAGATAGCAGGCCATGTGCCCTTGCCCTTGGGAAGTTTCGCCTTAATTTCAATGCGACCGTACAACCAATCTCCTTTGGTCTTGGATACAATACGAGTGGAGGTGTAATTTTTTCCGCCAATCGATTCTTTGCGCGCCTCGATCACCAGGTTTCCATTTTCTACCCGCACATTCTTCGGGTCGTTGGTATAGTATTCCAACTCGTTGTTTCCCCATCCACATACATCAGGACAGCCATCGCCCAAATCGTAGCCCCATTTCGTTGGGTCCGGCGCACCGGGTTTGTCAAATTCATCAGACCATATCAAGGTTCTTTGTTGGGCTTCCGCGCATGCGACCGCGTTAGCCAAGAGTAAGCAAATGACGAGGTTTCTCATATAATGGATCCGAGCTTGAACGCCGGAGTCCCAATATTCAGAATTTTTCTTTATTTCTGTAACGAACGGTCAGGTACCGAGTTCCCCTACACGAAAAACCGATTTTCAGGCTTTGGAGGCACTTTCAGACAACGCCCTAATGATAGCAGTCCGCGATGGCGACGTGGGACGACTTGGGCTACTTTTCGAGCGCTACAAAAAGCCATTGTATGGTTTTTTCTATGGTATGAATCGTGACCAAGATCTTAGCGAAGACCTGGTACAAAACACGTTCTTTCGGATTCTCAAGTACCGGCACCTCTTTCGCGGAGAGGGCGACTTCCGAACATGGATGTTTCACATTGCGAGAAATGTTAGTCATGACCATTTCCGTAAAGACAAACTGAAATGGAAGGAATCGATAGACCAATGGCAGAACCGTTTGGCCAACGACGGGAACCGATCCGAAGAAATAGAACACGCCGAAAAGAACACGATGCTGCAATTGGCGATGGAAAAACTGCCCGCCGACAAAAAGGAGATACTCCTTCTCAGCAAATACCAGGAAAAGAAGTACAAGGAAATAGGGGAGATCCTGGGATGTTCCGAGGGTGCCGTGAAGGTGAAAGTCTTTCGTGCGCTACAGGAACTGAAAGTGATCTACCAGCAATTAGAAAAAACAATGTGACCCAAAACGA
Organism: Cyclobacteriaceae bacterium; assembly: GCA_044226945.1. GTDB lineage: Bacteria > Bacteroidota > Bacteroidia > Cytophagales > Cyclobacteriaceae > ELB16-189. The sequence goes on from JBGAGB010000019.1 coordinate 73,627, forward strand.
TTGGAAATATGGAACAGAGCAAGATGGACGAACTAATCGCAAAGTACAACGAGGGGCTTGCCGACCCTTCTGAGGTACAACAATTGGAGAAGCTTATTGAAGATGGTGCTGTCGAATTGACACAGCTGAGAAACTTGGATAAACTCGACGAGCGGATCGTTGCCATGGAGGACCCCTCTCCGTCTTTGAGGCTCGACGATCAATTCTACCACATGTTGTCGAAAGAGAAGAAGGGGGCGGCACCTTCATTGACCTTCACGCTACCGTCGTGGGGTTGGCTTTTCTCAAGATTGGCATTCTCAATTGTCTTGATTGCCGTGGGGGTGGCCGGTGGCTATTTCTGGCGCGGCGGCGACCGTTCCGAAGTAGCGGAACTGTCGAAAGAAGTTTCCGATCTAAAGGAGTCTATGATGTTGTCCATGTTGCAAAAGGAGTCTGCAAGCGATCGATTGAAAGCGGTGAGCCTCACCAATGACATGGACCGGGCCAGCCAAAAAGTAACGGAAGCACTCTTTCAAACCCTGAACCACGACGAGAGTGTGAACGTGAGACTGGCCGCCTTGGATGCTCTTAGAATGTATTCGAAAGATGGAAAAGTGCGCGAAGGTCTGATCCGATCGATTGCACAACAGGATTCGCCACTCGTGCAGGTTGCGCTCGCCGAATTGATGGGTACCCTTCAACTGAAAAAGTCTGTCAAGGAATTCGACTCGATCCTGAAGAGCGACAAAACACCTGACGAGGTGAAAACGAAGATTAAGGAAAGTATCAACGTGTTGATTTAATACAACCATGAAAAAACTGATCATTATTTGTGTCATGCTGACGTCTGGTCTTGCGAAAGCGCAATCCTTTAAAGACGTAATCACGCGTGAGTTGACATTCGAAAAGAAAGAGGCAGCCACCCTGTTGATTTTAAATATCAATGGACATGTAAAAGTGGAAGGCTACAGCGGAGACAAAGTGCTGGTGGAAGTGAACAGACAGATCTATGGCAAGACCGAAGCACGTGTCGAAAAAGGGAAGTCGGAAATACAACTCGGAGTTTTAGACCGCGCCGATACGATTATCCTGTATGTAGATGGGTACTGCAACAACTTCGGCAAAGTGAAGAATCGAAGCCAACGGTGGAGAAACGGCGGATGGGGCTACGATTGGAACTGCAACAATGGCAGCTGCAACAAGGACTACGATTGGGAGATGGACTTCACTGTGAAAGTGCCAACAGGAACCAATGTGATCGCGTCGACCGTGAACAACGGATCGGTTGAGGTCCGCAACTTGACAGGTCGAGCTTCCGCGGAAAACGTGAACGGAAGCATTCGACTTGATAACCTATCGGGACCCAGCACCTTTGCGTCGACCATTAACGGCGACGTCGACGTTGACTATACGAAAAACCCCACGCAAGAGTGCCGCTACTATTCTCTCAATGGCGACGTGAACGTACTCTTCGTAAAGGGACTCGCTGCTAACGTGGCGTTCCAGAGTTTCAATGGGAACTTCTACACCAATGTGAACGACCTTGAATCCATGCCGGCCGTGGTGAAGAAAGAAACTGGCAACAAAGGGCTTTCATATAAAGTAGGTGGCAGACGCTTCAAGGTTGGGCAAGGTGGTGTGTTCCTCGATTTCGAGACATTTAATGGGAATGCATATTTGAAGGAGAAGTAATCCGCCTTCGCTAAAGCTTCCACCTTCGCTAAAGCTTCGGTGGATGCGAACGGTGGATGCAAACGGTGGATGCGAACGAACTAACGACTAACGAACTAACGACTAACGATTTTAAAATGAAAACAATACATCAATACATCACAGCAGTACTACTTTTTTTAATCACCATTTCAGCTTGGGCGCAGGAGTCAGGCGAGATACCGATTCCACTGTCGGACCCAAATAAACGTGCGAAACTAAAAGTGCACATCAACTACGGTTCAATTTCGGTGCGCGGTGCTGCACGTAAGGACATCCTGGTGAAATACTCTGCGGCGGCCGATCGTGACGGTAACAAATCGGACCGGAGTGGCTTGCGGCGGATTGGTGGTGGGACACTCGATCTTGAAGTGTCGGAGAACTCGAACTTTGTAAAGGTGCAGTCAGACTCTTGGAACAACAAAGTAAACCTAACACTCGAAGTGCCCGCTGGCATAGACATGATCTTGCACACCTATAACGACGGCGACATCGACATCGCGAACATACAAGGCGAAATAGAACTCACGAACTACAATGGGGAGATTCGCGCGGAGAATATTTCCGGCTCATTGGTCGCAACCACCTACAATGGTGAAATTAAGGCTTCCTTTGACAAAGTCACGGATGGCGCACCCATGTCGTTCATTACTTATAACGGCGACGTTGACCTGACTTTCCCGGCCACCCTCAAGGCAACCTTGAAGATGAAAACTCAACAGGGTGACATTCGGACCGACTTCGACGTAACGACCATCAAAAGCGGCCCAGTTCAAAAAACAGATACTAAGGGAGGCACCTACCGAGTCACCATCGACGACTGGGTGCGAGGAACCATCAACGGCGGAGGTCCTGAGTTCATCATGCGCAATTATAACGGCGATATACTTATCCGAAAGAGATAGAGAAACGTCAACTTGAAAAAAAGATGCCCCTTTCCAACGAGAGGGGCATTTTTATTTAGACCGCACCCGCCATAGCTTCACTGTCCAGAACACCCAGCCAAAGATTGTTACGCCCAAGTGGCCGTTTAACAAAATATTCTGCACAATTATCAAGTCCCGACATGGAGAATTGGTCAAAAGCAGTAACTTTTGAAACCTAAAATCTTGTCCAATCATGAATCTTAACATTAAAGCGCAGCAGCAGAACACCTTCGATGCCATCGTCGTCGGGACAGGTATCAGCGGTGGTTGGGCTGCGAAAGAACTGACAGAAAAGGGCCTCAAAACGCTCGTGCTTGAGCGCGGTAGGGATGTACAGCATCCGAACTACCCAACAGCAACGAAAGACCCTTGGCAATTCCCGAACGGAGGCCGTCCATCTCAAGAGGACTTAAAGAATCAATTCAAACAGGCACGCACCGGTTATACCGTGCACCAGTCCACAAAACACTGGTTTGTGAATGACTTGGAGAACCCTTACTCTGAAAAAGAAGGAAAACGATTCGATTGGATGCGTGGCTACCACGTCGGTGGTCGCTCAATCATGTGGGGTCGTCAAAGTTACCGTTGGAGTGACCTCGACTTTGGAGCAAATGCGAAAGACGGAATCGCGATCGACTGGCCAGTGCGCTATGCAGAGATCGCACCATGGTATGAATACGTGGAATCGTTCATAGGCGTCAGTGGACAAGCCGAAAACCTCCCACAACTGCCCGATAGTAAGTTCCAACCTCCCATGGAGATGAACTGCGTCGAAAAAGAATTCGTAAAATCAGTGAAGGACAAATTGGGACGCAGTATCACGATCGGTCGCGTGGCCCACATCACTGGTAAACTCGAACACGATAAGAGTCCTCAACGCAATTCCTGTCAGTATCGTAACCTCTGTAGCCGTGGCTGTCCGTTTGGTGCCTACTTTAGCGCCAACTCATCGACGCTCCCGGCCGCTGCTGCGACTGGAAACATGACGTTGCGCCCTAACTCGATCGTGTATGAATTGATCTACGATGAGGCAACCTCAAAGGCCACCGGCGTTCGCGTACTTGACGCGGAAACTGGAGAGCAACACGAGTTCTTCGCGAAAGTGATCTTCCTGTGCGCGTCAACCATGGGATCAACTTACATTTTGTTGAACTCGACATCGAACCGCTTCCCGAACGGTTTTGGCAACGACAGCGGCGAACTTGGCCACAATATTATGGATCACCACCTCGGCGTCGGCGCCTCGGGTGAATTCGACGGATTCCAAGATCAATATTACTCTGGACGTCGCGCCAATGGCTTGTACGTCCCCCGCTTCCGCAACGTCGGTAAAGACAAACGCGATTACCTCCGTGGATTTGGTTACCAGGGCGGAGCGAGCCGCCAAGGATGGCAACGCATGATTGCTGAAATGAGCATCGGCGCCAGCCTGAAAGACGAGGTGACCACGCCGGGTAAGTGGAGCCTCGGTCTCGGTGGTTTCGGAGAAATCTTGCCTTATCACGATAACTCGGTCGTCATCAACAAAGATTTGAAGGACAAGTATGGTTTGCCTACCCTGTTGTTCGACACCGAACTGAAAGAGAATGAATTGAAAATGCGCGTCGATATGGCGAATGACGCCGCAGAAATGCTCGAGGCTGCTGGCTTGAAAAACGTGAAGTCTTATGACCGAGAGCAACAACGTGCGGTCGGTCTCGGCATTCACGAAATGGGTACTGCTCGTATGGGTAAAGACCCTAAAACGTCTGTGCTGAACAAGTACAACCAAGTACACGCAGCTAAGAACGTGTTCGTCACCGATGGTTCGTTCATGACCTCCGCGGCATGCGTGAACCCTTCGTTGACTTACATGGCTTTCACTGCTCGCGCGGCAGCGTATGCAGTCGACGAACTCAAAAAACAAAACATCTAGACGAACATGAATAGAAGAGATGCATTACAACGTGCTGCCTGGGTTCTTGGGTACACGATCTCTGCTCCGACGATCGCTGCCGTTTTGAATGGCTGTAAAGCGAAGCCCGAGTTGACTTTTCAGCCTGTATTCTTGACTCCGGAACAAGCTTCCGTGGTGGCTGAAGTGGCGGAAATCATCATCCCCAAAACGGATACACCTGGAGCCAAAGATGCCGGCGTTCCCGGTTTCATTGACCTGCTGGTGAAAGACTGCTACACGAAAGAGGATCAAGATAACTTCTTGAAAGGGCTCGCCGACTTCGAAGCTGGTGCTCAGTCTTCGATGGGAAGCACTTTCATGGACTTGGATGCCGCTAAGCAAGTCGAGTATGTCACCAAGGTGCATAACGACGCAATTGAAGCTGCCAAGAAGGGCGAGTTGAAGGACAAACCTCGTCCTTTCATCTCGACGATGAAGGAACTTACCGTAGTTGGGTTCTTCTCCTCGGAACCCGGTGCCACACAGGTACTCCAGTACCAAGCTGTACCAGGCGCTTACCATGGTTGCTTGCCACTCGCCGAAGTTGGGAAGACTTGGGCGACCTAGTAGGGTAGATTCGTTCACCTCTGCAATAGACGAGGGCCGCAGGTCGACAGCGTATGCTTCGAATGCGGCCCTCACTTTTTTCAGGCGATTTTCAATCTAAGCGTTGCGGCGTTGCGCGAAAAAAGGTCTCAAAATCGTTCGATCGAGCAACACGAAGGCAAGCACAATGTTCACTAGAATCAATCCATTCATGACCCACTTCCCATTCAGGTGAAGTGAACTCGGAATCCGGTCGGAGAGAGATGTGTTTTGAATGGGTTGCAACGACACGTTTCCATTGACACCATCGAAGGCACCACCCGCAATCAAGAACGTGAGCACGGTCACCGCCAAAACGGTCCCAAAAAGGAGAAACAAACCATTTCTTGGCGACAGTGTAGCGGCTGCCGGTAGCTTGTGAAGATTCACCATCACGCGGTGTGTGAAGTTTGACGAGGGCGTCTCCAGCTTTCCTCGCTTGGTCAACACCTCGTCGATCCACTTTGCCTCTTTGTCGACGTCGCCCTTTTGTTCCATGGCTATAAAGTTAATGCTTCTGACTTTAACATGCTCTTCAGTTCTTCACCCAGTCGCTGTCGTGCGCGGTGAATTCTAACCTTTATTGTATTCGCACTTTGCCCCATCATGTCTGCCACTTCCTCCAGCGAAAACTCTTTGATGTAGAAAAGCTGGATCGCCAGCTGGTCAGCATCGTTGAGGCGTGTCAGTGCACGTGCTAAAAAGACGTGCTTATCGTCGCGCTCGGCGTTCGCATCGGCTCGGTCGGGGTGGACGACCTGTTGATATTCGAGACTTTCCATAGCCACCCGGTTCTTGCGTTTTTGACTGATTGCCGTGTTGAACACGATCCTGTACAACCATGTGCTAAACCGCGCCTGCCTGTTGAAGCTTTTTAGGTAGTGAAAGGCTTTAATAAAAGCGTCTTGAGCAACTTCTTCCGCATCCCCCTTGTTCAACACTACTTTTAACGCGATCGTATAAGCGTACGACTTGTATTGGTCGACGAGCTCGGCATAGCATCGCTCGTCGCCCGCCAAAATTCGGTCGATCAACTTATTTTCTTCCTCTCGGGTGATCACGGTCGCTTTGACGCAAGGTGGTGATCTCAAGTTACAGGATATTATGAGGTCGGAATCAGGTATTTTTATCGATATTTTGGAAGGCACCTGTAACCGCCGGAGTGCCGGCGTGCGTCAAAGGGGCAGAATCAAAAAAATATGAGAAATATGGAAGGCGTACTTGGAATCTTATTGCCCATCATCATCAGCTTGGGTGCCTTTGTGATGATTGTATACATCCGCAAATTTGAAAACCTAGAGAGAATGGCGATCATCGATAAGGGGCTCAGTCCCGATCTCTTCAAGAAGGATCGTCCGAGCTCGCCGGTACTTCGCTGGGCGCTCTTATTTATCGGCGCTGGGATCGGCTTGCTGGTTGGCTACGTGTTGGATGAAGCCTATCGAATGGACGAAGTCGGGTATTTTTCCATGCTGTTCGTATTCGGCGGTCTCGGGCTCCTCCTTGCCTACTTCATTGAAGAAAAGAAGGCGCAAAAGAACTAACCGGCAGGCGCAACGAGCTGGAACTTTGAGAAGAAAAGCGCAGACAGGAGGAAAATGATCACCAAGCACATAATGTCTAGGATCAAACCAGCGCGAATCATGTCTTTCATTCGGATGTGACCGCTTGAGAACACGATCGCGTTGGGCGGCGTCGAGATTGGGAACATGAAGGCGCAGCTTGCCGCAAAAGTCACCGGCAGGGCGAGTACATACGGATCGAAACCAAGACCCTCGGCAATCCCAAAGACCACCGGTACGAAAATCGTTACCAGCGCGACGTTACTCATGAACTCTGTCAGGACTACCGAGGCGAGTGTCAACAAGAACATCATCTCCCATATAGAAATATCCTGACGATCACGAATTGATTCGCCAATGGCTTTAATGATGCCCGTCGATTCCATCCCTTTCGCGAGACAGATACCACCGCCGAACAAAATCAAGATGCCCCAAGGAAGCTTCTTGGTGTCGTCCCATGAAAGAAGAAATTCATCTGACTTGAAGCGGATCGGAACTAAGAACATCAACACCCCACCGGTGACAGCGATGTTAGTATCATTGAAGATTTCCTTCGAAGCACCGTCGAAAAAGACACTTCCGATCAGGGAATTCAATCCTTGCTGAAAAATCCAGAAGAAGGAGGTGATCCCAAATACCGCGAGCGTGAGCTTTTCTTCCTTGCGCATCGGGCCCAGTTCGGTCAGCTTGTCTGAGATCAGTTTGTCGGATCCTGCGATGGAGTTGAGTTTGTTTGGAAACAACCACCTTGTGATCATCCAGTAGCAAGCAAATAGAGTGATTAAAGAGACGGGTACACCTACGATCATCCAACGGAAGAACGAGATGTCTTGATTGTAAAACTGCTTGGCAAACCCAGCAAAGACCACGTTTGGAGGCGTACCAATGATCGTAGCCATCCCACCGAGGCTGGCAGCATAGCCGATGCTTAGCATCAGCCCCAACGCAAAATTTTTCTCGCCTTTGCTCAGGTCTGTTCCTTCCGGACTGTCTTTTCTTCGAAGGAGTTCGATGACCGACACGCCAATCGGCAGCATCATCAACGCGGTTGCCGTATTGCTGATCCACATGCTGATCAACCCACTCGATAGCGTGAAACCGAGGATTATTCCATTCCCCGACGTGCCAGTGAGGCGAATCAAGTTAATGGCAATTCGTTCGTGGAGGCGATGTTTTTCGAGGGCAAGGGCGATCATGAAACCGCCCATGAATAAGAATATCGAAGGATTGGCAAATGGTGCGGCCGCTTCGCCCATGCTCATAATTCCAAGCGCTGGGAAGAGGATGAGTGGAATCAGGGCTGCTACCGGGTTTGGGACAGCCTCTGTGATCCACCAGGTAATCATCAAGACGCCCACGGCGATCACCTTGGTAGCGCCAGGTGCAATCCAATCGGGACTCGCAAACAGCAGGATCGCTAAGAAAAGGATTGGCCCTAAGACAAAGCCGGTGCGGCGGAGAGACGAAGAGGTAGTAGCTTCTGACATGAATCGACGTTCACGTAAGTAAGCAAAAAAGCTGCGGCTCCGCCCAGTGCGTGCTCGCCCTTTTTTACATTCGGTCGAAAAATGATAGCGGTGCCTAGTTTGTGCCGCCCTTCGTGTTGGCGGGCTTTACGACGATAGTGCGACCGTCGAGCTCTTTTTCATTGAGTTCCTGGATCGCGCGGGTAGCGTCGTCGTCGTTAGGCATTTCAACGAAGCCAAATCCTTTCGATCGGCCCGTTTCTTTGTCTTTTACAATCTTGGCCGAAGCCACCTGCCCAAACTTGGCAAACGCGGCTTCGAGGTCTTCGCGCCTAGTTTTGAAGTTTAATCGGGCTACGAAAATATTCATAACCGAGAGGGTAATGGTGAAGAAAAATTGGGAGTAACCTAATTTAAGAAAGACCGGCCATTACACCAAGGCCTTGGTGATGCGATACTATTTGGAGGCCATCAATTCCTTCGCATTTTGAATGGCCGAGGAGGAAGGATTAGCCCCACCAATCATCTTAGCGATTTCGGAAATTCGCTCGTTCTTGTCCAATTTCTTGATGGAACTCACGGTTTTCTTCGCTGAATTGTCCTTGAAAACGAAATAGTGGGCATCACCGCGCGCTGCAATTTGGGGTAGGTGACTAATCGAAATCACTTGGTGCGATTTCGACATTTCTTGCATGAGCCTTCCAAGGCTAATTGCTATTTCACCCGAAACACCTGTGTCTATTTCGTCGAGGACAAGAGTTGGCATGGCTGTTTTTTCGGCCATGATATACTTCAAGCAGAACATCAAGCGCGAAAATTCTCCACCCGAGGCAACGTCAGCTAAGGGTCGAACTTCAATGCCTTTGTTAGCGGAAAAATAGATTTCCACGTGATCCTTTCCTGTCGGGCCCGCGGTTGACAACTCGTTCTCTATCTTCACCTTCGCGTCCGGGATTCCGAGCTCTTTCAAGAGGCTCATCATCTGGCGCGATAAGGGCGCAAACGTCTTTTCCCTCGACTTGCTCAACGCGTCGGCACGCGCATCAAGCTCACGCGCGGCACTAGATTCTTTTGCCTTCAATTCTGCCAGCAACGAATCGAGGTTCGTTGCCTTATTGGCACGTTCCTCAAATTGACTTTGAAGTTGCAACAGAGCGCCGATTTCACTCACGCGGTGTTTTTGAAACAAGTGATATAAACTGCTCAAGCGTTGACTAACCTCTTCCCGGCGTGCATCGTCATACTCCACTTTTTCCTCTTCTGCTTCCAGTTCGGCCAGGATATCGCCCAATTCAATTCGCACTGACTCAACGCGATCGTGGAGGCTCTGGTACTTGGGAGAATAGCCAGCAATCGTATGGAGGAGCGCACGTACTTCCCCCAGGCTAGTAGTGGCCGAATATTCATTCGCACCCAACGCCTGCATCGCCTGATTCAGCTTGCCCTTGATGTCTTCCGCATGCTCTTGAATCTTTAATTCGGATTCAAGTTTTTCTTGTTCACCTTCGACTAGTGCCATCTTTTGCAACTCGTCAAGTTGAAACTTCACGAAGTCCGCTTCTTGTTTCAATGCTTCCGCCTCGGCGGCTAGGGATTCATACCCTTTTTTCGCAAGCAGCCACGCGTCGTACTGCTCCGAGTACTGTTCGAATAACTTTTGATTGCCCGCGTATGCGTCGATCAACTGCAACTGAAAAATATTCGATCCCAATTCGAGTGTCTCGTGTTGTGAATGGATATCCATCAAACGCGACGTAATGCGGCGAAGCACGTCGAGGGTAACAGGCGTGTCGTTGATAAAAGCGCGGCTCTTCCCATTGGCATTGATTTCCCGCCGGATCACGGTCTTCGGGTCATAGTCCAAGTCCTCCGACTTAAAAAGCTTTTGCAATCGATACGCTCCGATATCAAATTCGGCTTCCGTGATGCACTTGTCATTTTCGTCCCACAGCACCTTGGTGTCGGCGCGATTCCCCAAAAGCAGCCCGATCGCACCCAGCATGATAGACTTGCCCGCCCCGGTTTCACCCGTAATGACGTTTAGCCCGGACGAAGGCGCCATTTCCAGTTGGCGGATCAGTGCGTAGTTCTTGATGGTCAGTTGCGTGAGCATGTCGGAACCCGCAATTTATCAGAATTTTTGAGTCGGGGAGGAGCCTGAGTCGTTGTTGTCTGGATTACCAGCTAAACTTGACAGGGAATGTCAAACCAGCGCTAATTGCTGATGATCTTCTGGTAAATGTTGCGTTTCGGGTCAATCGCCGTCAGGATGTCGTACGCTTCACGGCGCACCGTCAGGTTGCCCTCTGAAAACACATTTACCAGCTCCGTGGCTTTTGCGTCGAAAAACGTGACGACGAAAATCGAACTTGGGTTGATGGTCCAAACCTTTTTCACGTTGCGCAACACCTCCAAGATGATGGTCCGGGCCTCGTCCGGGCTCTTGGCGTAGTTGTCGAGTGCTAACCGGTGGTAGCGATACGAATTCTTTCGCAACTCGGTCATCTGGGGATTGTTCACGTTCTCAATGAGGGAGTAGCGGCTCCGGTTGCTCCCGAGCGCTTGCCATCCCGGCCGGTTCGAGTTCTGCGCATTGTTCACGACGGCCAGCGCCTTTTGGAAATGTGGGTTTCCCCCCATCTCGGCAAAAGAATCGTAGTCGAAGCCAATGATCATGTAAGCATAATATGCCAGCATCGAGGTCAGGTTCGTGATGTACGCGTTGTCGTTGTATTCTAAAGGCAGCGATTCAATGTATTCGAACTCCCATTCGCGATCCGCAAAGTTGAGGAGCACCGTCTCGTAGTTGCTCCCATAAACTGGTCGCGCGGCCGTAACCTGTGCGCTCGCCAAGAAGTTGCCAATCGATGGCATTTTACTAATGTTGAGAAAAAGCGAACAATTGATTTTTTCGTAGTTCTTATAGGAATCTCCTGTCCACTTTCGCGAGTTCAAAAAGTTCGAAAATGCCCGCTCCATGTCTTTGAACACGTTGCGGTCGGTCGTTTGGATCTGATCGGCGTTAATCGTCACCTTGCAGTTCAGTTCTTGGCTCATGCCAGTAATTGAAATCAGGAGGCAACAAATCAGGATCGTATTACGCATGGGTGTGCTCAACAATAGTATTAACGATGTCCGCCGCAACTTCTTTTTTTGACTTCAAGTTAAATTCCTTCGCGGCCCGGTCGCGTGTCACAATGGTAATCTTGTTGGTGTCGTGGCCAAAACCGGCGCCGGCGTCTTGTAGTGAGTTGAGGACAATCAGGTCGAAGTTTTTCGAAGTGAGTTTCTTTTCGGCGTTGGCGCGTTCATTCTCGGTCTCGAGCGCAAAACCCACGATCAATTGGCCGGGTTGCTTCCGTCGCCCGAGTTCGGCGGCGATGTCGAATGTCTTCGTCAACTCTAGCGTCAAACCGCCATCGCCTTTTTTTATCTTTTGATCGGCGACTACCGTAGGACGATAGTCGGCCACCGCAGCGGACAACACCGTGATTTGCACGGATGGAAAAATGCTGGTGCACGCCTGGTACATCTCTTCCGCACTCGTGACGCGGGTCACATGCACGCCGGGATGTGTTGTCACCAAGTGGGTGGGGCCGGAGACAAGTTCAACTTGCGCGCCCCGATTTGCCAGCGTTTCCGCGATTGCGTATCCCATCTTTCCACTCGAGTTGTTCCCGATGAATCGGACAGGATCGATGGCTTCATGTGTGGGGCCGGCGGTCACCAACGCGCGCTTCCCTTCTAAGACACCACTAGTAGCAAAGTAAACGTTGAGTTGATGGACAATCTCTTCGGGTTCGGCCATGCGACCTATTCCAATTAAGCCGCTCGCGAGTTCGCCAAACCCCGGTTCGAGAACCTTGTTGCCAAACCCTTGCAGCGTCGCCATGTTAGATTGTGTCGCAGGATGCTTCAACATATCGAGGTCCATAGCAGGAGCGAAGAACACCGGGCATCGCGCTGAAAGATAGCAAGCCATCAACAGATTGTCGCAAACGCCATGAGCCATCTTAGCGATGGTGTCGGCAGTAGCTGGTGCAATCACGAGGGCATCGGCCCAGAGGCCTAACTCTACGTGGTTGTTCCACTCACCCGAAGATTCCTTCAGGAAACTGGAAAGAACAGGATTTTTGGATAGGGTAGAAAAAGTAAGGGGTGCCACGAAGTCCAGCGCTGCTGGCGTCATGACAACCCTTACGTCGGCTTCCTCTTTGACTAGCAATCTGGTCAAAACGGCCGCCTTGTAGGCAGCAATACTCCCTGTTACTCCAAGAAGAATTTTCCTGCCTTTCAGCATATGCTTGAATGTTAAGCTTCCGCTTTCTCTTCCGTGGTGGAACGCATGCGGTACATCAACTTGCCTTCCAAGAATTCTTCGATTGCGGTCGAAGTGGGCTTCGGCATTCTTTCGTAGAATTTCGAAATCTCGATTTGCTCGCGGTTTTCGAAAATCTCTTCGAGGTTGTCGACCGTAGTCGCGAACTCTGCAAGCTTACCGCTCAGTTCTTCCTTGATGTTGATCGCGATCTGGCGCGCACGCTTAGAGATCACCACCACCGATTCGTAAATGTTTCCTGTCGGAGCCGCGATGGTGTCGATGTCGCGTGTTACAATTGAAGGTTGTGCTGCCATAATTATGTTAAACTTTTGCGTTGGTTTTTAGTTCAGCTAATTTTTCCCGTGATACAGTATACATTCGCTCTGCGTCGCGCAAATACTTGCTATCTGGGAAGTTGTCTACAAGTTCTTGATAAAATTCGACGACCGTTTGAAAACGGGCCACCTGAAATTGTTCGAAGCTCTTCTCCGCATACCGAAACTGAGATACCACTTTCAAGTAGGCACACTCTTCAAGAAACTTCGAGTCGGGAAATTTCTTCCGGAAGTTGTCGAATGAAATGACCGCTGCCTGATAGTTCCGCAACTTGTAATACTGCCGTGCATTGTCGAAGCCTTTTTCTTCAAGTTTGTCGTGGCTCACGGTGATCACTTCCGATGCACGGTCACGGAACTTGCTGCCCGGATACTTGTTCAGGAACACCTGCATCGCATCCATTGCTTCAATTCCATCGGATTGGTCCAGATTGGAATCCGGCGCTGACACGAAAAGCGAATAGGCGTACATGAAGTGCGCTTCCTCCGCCATCGAACTTCGCCCATAGGTCTCGTAAAACGTCTTAAACTGGTTTGCTGCCAGCAAGTAGGTCTTTTCGTAGTATTGGCAGTAGGCTAGGAAGAATTCGACCTTTTCGCCTTCCGGCAGACCTCGCACGATCGGAAGGATATCTTCGAATAAGGTAGACGCCCTGTAATAGTCTTTTTTAGCGTAGTAGGAAAGGGCCGCTTCGTAGCGCACACGCCAGTCTTCACTCTTCTGGATCTTGCGAAACTTGCTGCAGGATGCGACCACCAGCAGCATAATCACCCAAATCTGCGCCCTAAATAGCATTCTAGCCCACATAAGCCTGCAAATATAACGGAATTCCATTTTTCAGGCTAACGGAGTTGTGATCGCAAAAATTGCTTGAAAATAGACCCGCGCTTATTTCCTGACGACCATTTTCCGGGTCAGGACCCCATCATTGTCGATATACAGGGTATAGAAATAGATGCCAGTCGCAAGTTCATCCGCCTGCAACTTGATCCGGGTCTCGAAAGTAGGGAGTTCGGTCTCACTCATCATCCTACCTAAAATATTGTGAATCACCACTTTAGCCTTGACAGACTCGTTGTGAATCGTGTAGTCAATGAACGCTTGATCTGAAACGGGGTTGGGGTACACGTCGTGGAGGGTGATGTCCTTCGATTGGAATACAAGCGCTTTTGCCCGTTTTTCCTCGATGTTGACAGTGACATTGTGTTCGATGGCAGCCGAGGGGTTCCCTCGTGGGAAAATCTCGAACTTAAAGCTTGTTTGGCCTGTCAGGATGCCCGTTTCGAGCACATACTTAAGGCCTTCCAACGTTTCTCCAGGTTCAAGCCGCTTCGAAAACTCGTCCATTCCCGCTTCCAGGCAGTCGTTGCCAATGCAAAAGTATCCCTTCTGCGAGTGTCCCATGTCCGAATAGACCTTCCGAATGATGTAGAACTGAGCTTTGTCGGACCGGCTCTTGACCCGCAAGGAGATGTTTAGGGTTTCGTGGAGGGCTGCCGAATATGTATCCTGCCGGTCGACGAACTCGAGGTTTTGCGCAAACCCCGATGACCAACCCATGGCGAGCACGCAGATGAGACGGCACAACTTCATGGATACACTTTTTCAATTGAAAATTTAATGTAAAAAGGAGGCGACTCCTACACTTTCACGAAAAAATATGGGTTACAGAGTGCAATTTCCGATTTGATAGGTCGTTGCGAAGCCAAGTTGACCAAATCAACTACTCCTTTTGTGGTATGGGTGGCTTTTTCGAAGTGGCTACCCCTCGTGTTTTCACGACCTCTTCCCGGAGTGGACGTTCTTTAATCCGCCACTCGAATCCTTTCAGTCGTTCCGCATCTTTTTGGAGTTCGTGCGGGGGAATAAACTGGGCATCGGGGCGCACGTACGCACTGAAATTATCGACTTCGCCCCGCACAAAGTTGATGCGCATGTTCGAGCAGATCATCTTATTCATGCCGCTTACATACACGATCTTCAAGATCAAAGAGTCGAGGTCTTTTTCCTCTTCCTGTAAAACATAGTAGAGGCTTTCACCATTGCCGTCGACGTTTACATGGTCAATTGACTTGTTCTTGAAGAAGGCGGTCATTCGTTGACCCTTCATCTGGTTGAAGTTGAGTAAGCTATCCTGCGACACGACGAACGAGTTCGAAATCAGGTAGGTCTTGTCCACCGTCTCGTTCTTGAGTTCCACTCGAATGGTGTCGGCGGTCATCTGGTTCTCAGTTGTCCACAACACTGGTCGTCCATAGAAATACAGGAGCGAGTCGGATGTAAAGTAGGCAAGTGAGTCAGCCCGTCCCTGCAAATTCGATTTGAAGATCTTGACGTTTCGATAAGCCAGCATCCTTTTATGCGAAGGATTATTATGTTCAACAGACACGAGTGTGTCGGCCGAGAGGAACAGCGTGTCGCCGTCGTTGCCCACTTTCGCCAGCCACGCGTTTCCATAAACTTTCGCGATACCTGTAACCTTGTTGTAGTAGCCATCGTCGCCGTAGATGGTAAGATTTTGCTCGCGGCTTGTCATTACTACGTTCGCTTTCGCGCGATAGAATTTCTTGAGGTCGTCTAGAAAATACTTCTCACCCGTCATTTCGTAGGTGGGCGTTTGGATGACGCCACGGGTCAACTGCGACTTCTTTTCGGTGGGTTTGGTGTCGTAGAAACCGTCGTCGTAAATCGCTGTTTTCCCCTCTTTGTCGATTACCGTAGTCCTTGCTCTGAAAAAGGCAATTTTCGTCGCGGTATTATACTGCAAGGTATCCGACTTCATCGTGTAATCGGGATTCACGCCCACCACGTTGGTCTTAAACGAGGCCATGTTGCTGCGAGTGTTGTAATACCCCTTCGCGCTGGTGAGGGTGTTGGTGCTGTCAATCAACCGTCCGCCGTTGAAGTAACGTGCCTCGCTCAAGTTCCGGTAATAGTTGAGGAAGTCGGTGTACAATGTGGCCGTAGCCAGTTTCTGAAAGACTACATTGTTTCGGAGGTAAGCGATCCGTTCGTTGCCATCGTAGCGGAGGTGCCGGGCGGTGACTGTCACCGAATCGCCATCGATGATCCGCACGCGACCAAATGCCTCCACAGAATTCTCCTTCTT
>JBGAGB010000020.1:0-90449 GCA_044226945.1 Cyclobacteriaceae bacterium
CCTCGTTACTGACGAGCATTACTATATCCGGTACGCATCCTCAGCGGTTGAATCCATTTTCGGGATCAAACCTCAAAGCATCATTGGAAAAAATGGCCTCGACTTCGTCCCCGAAAGCCGTCGCGAGGAATGGCGTGCATGTCTCGATTCTGCCAACGGAAATCAAGCCAGCGAAATCACCCTTCACACAACTGAGGGTGAAGAAGTATTCTTCGATGTCACCGTCACCAACCAACTCGCGCACGACGAGATTCGCGGAATGGTGGTGTTCATGTATAACGTCACCGAACGGAAGCGACTGCAAGACAAGCTTGAGACGGAGAAACACCAACTCGATCACGTCATCTACAAGACGACGCACGACTTGCGCGCTCCACTTAGGTCGGCGCTAGGGTTGGTCCAGTTGGCAGAGCTCGAACCCCATGAGTACTTGAAATACCTTGGCTTGATCAAGTCCAGCTTGTCGCGACTCGATGCCATGATCGAGGAGATGAACCGTTTCTACCGAAGATGAGGAACCGCCATCCAAAATGAAAGAACTGATGCAAGTGTCACGATACAAAAAGAGATCGAGAACTCCTCACAACATGCCCGAAGCCACGGACATCAGATTTGATGGGCGTTTTGTAGATGGCGATATCCCGTTTTATTCAGACTCGCTTCGTTTCCGAACGATCGTGTCTAACCTGTTGTCCAATGGCATAAAATACAGTGATCTGAAAGATGCGGCGGTACATTCAAGTGTCCGCCCACATATTCAAGGATAAAATATTCTGACAATCGATGACAACGGAATTGGTATCGACGAAGAGCACCAAGCCAAAATTTTTGACTTATTCTACCGGGTAACCCCCGACAAAAAAGGAACAGGGTTGGGGGTTTACATCGTGAAGGATACCATCGATCGTCTTCGTGGTCGCATCTATGTGAAGTCGAAAGCAGGAGAGGGTACAGCCTTCACCATTACCCTGCCGAACATGGCAGATCCGAAAATGTTCCGCGAACGGAATGCTTGATCCCTAAGAGCGTTGGAATTACCCAAGCGTAAATCCTACCGCCTTCACATCTTCCCAATAACCAGATATGATTTGTTGACCACTTCAGGCGCATGGATGGTCACGTCCATCAGGGTCGCCAACGGAGCGAGTCCCATCGCCATCCGGTGGTCGTATGTTTCGATGTCCACGTGCGTGATCCCATCAATTTTACCAGGTCTAACCGCCACACTGAACCCTTCGGTTCAACGATCTTTGCATTGATCTTAGCGAGCTCGGCACGGAGGGCTGCCACGCGATCGGTCTCTTTAATGTACAAGCTTTCTAGTCCCACGAAAGTGCCCACGACCCAGCGTGCCGCACATACCGGCAGCACGGTTTGAGCCAAGTCAGGGCAGTCGGTGAAGTCCCACTCGATTGTTTGGTCCGCGGGCCCGTTCGTCAGATGGACGCCGCCGTCATCGAATCTTGCCTTGGTCCCGAGCCGAGCCATGATGTCGACGATCGCACGGTCGCCTTGCAGCGATCGCTCGGTCATGCCAGGAAGGTAAATCGATGCTTCCTTCGCCAGCGACGTGTACGCAAACCAATAGCTGGCCGCTGACCAGTCACCCTCCACGCGGTATGGATTCGGTCGGTATTGACCTTTCGGAATCGTAATAGTATTCCCGTCGAAAGACGCCTTCACTCCAAAGTGAGCCATCAATGTAGCGGTCATGTCGATGTATGGGCGACTCCCCACTTTACCAGTCAGCTTGATCTTAAGACCCGAGGGAGGATCGGACCCACCATCATCAGGGCTGAAATGTATTGGCTGCTGACGTTCCCTGGAATCTGAACCTCGTCGGTCACCTGCTTCGGAAACCCTTTGATCTCGATCGGTGGGAACCCTTCCTTTTCAACGTATTCAACCACCGCGCCAAGGCTTCGAAGTGCGTCGACCAACAAACCGATTGGCCTCTCTTTCATACGGGGTGTGCCCGTCATCACCTTGTGTTGGCCCCTGATCGCGAAAAATGCCGTGAGAAAACGCATGGTTGTACCGGCATCCATCACGTCGGCTACAGGCTCGGTGCTGTCGACGAGCTTGGTCATCAACACGGTGTCGCGCGCATCGGATAGGTTGCTAACAACTGGTTGGTTGCCCGCTAATGCTTGGAGGATAAGAGCCCGA
The DNA here is from genome assembly GCA_044226945.1 of Cyclobacteriaceae bacterium. GTDB lineage: Bacteria > Bacteroidota > Bacteroidia > Cytophagales > Cyclobacteriaceae > ELB16-189. The sequence goes on from JBGAGB010000020.1 coordinate 2,170, forward strand.
TTGCTAAGACTTTTCGACGAAGGAAGCCGTTGAGCCGTACCTTTCAATGAATGATTTTGATGGATGAGTATGTGTTTCACTGCGATGTTGTCGTTGATCTGAATGCGGGGTTCGAAAAGTAGTTTTTATTGACGTTTTTTTTGAGCGGTCCGAAACAAATTCTTTTATTTAGTAGTTTAGTTAATTATGAATGCAAAGAAAGTAGCGATTGGGTTAGGCATCGCCGGTGGAGCGTTGTTGGCTGCGTGGCTTCTGACTGGCGACAGAAAGAAGAAGACAAAAGAGTTCGTAGCCAAGAAGACGCAAAACCTGCGAAACGCCCTGAAGCAGGAAGTACGAACATTCGACGATTCTGAAGCACACTACCTTTAGTGTGACTCAAAGAATGACAGAGCCTCAAGTACCTGTTCTTCACTGACCTCCACGTCCCAAACGGCATTACCAATTCCTTGAGGTAGTGCCATCAAAATCTTATTGCCCTTATTTTTCTTGTCTTGACGCATGATCTCCAAGATCTGTGGATCATCGGGTACTACGATCCGGCCGTAAATAGTTGTGAGGTACCCAACAATCTGCTGGACATCGGCGTCGGAGAGTAGGCCTTTCTCCCGGGCGATATAGCTTTCAGCCATCATTCCAGCCGCGATGGCCTCACCATGAAATAAACGTTCCTCCGTGTCCAGGAAATAGGTCTCCAAGGCGTGTCCGATGGTGTGCCCGAAGTTTAAGACCTTGCGCCGCCCCTTTTCCTTCGGATCTTCCGCCACCACCTTCGACTTAAACGCAATCGAGTGACGAATCACGACGTCCCAATCTTGGCCTTCGACGTCACTTGCGCGAATGGTATCCCACATGGCACGATCACTAATCAGGCAGTGCTTGATCACTTCGGCATACCCTGATCTTAACTCTCGAAAGGGAAGTGAACCGAGGAATGCGGGACAAACCAACGTGGCCACCGGCAGCTGAAACACACCGATGTGGTTCTTGTATCCCCTGAAGTCGATCGCAAGCTTGCCTCCGACGCTTGCATCGACCTGAGCGAGCAACGTGGTAGGCAGGAGCAGGAAGTCGATCCCTCTCTTATAAGTGGCGGCACAAAATCCACCCATGTCACCCAGCACGCCACCGCCTAAAATCACGACCAGCGAATGGCGGTCAAGTTTTAAGTCAGTCATTTGTTGCCAGATCACTTCGCAGGTTGCTAGGTTCTTGTGGGTTTCCCCCGGCTCGACCTCGAAAACGTTGTGAGGAGGAAGGTGCGGCTTCACACGTCCATAGCAGTGAATTCGGGTATTCCTATCGGTAATCACGACTACCTGCGAATAGGATTGCTTCTCGAAAAATGGCGTTAGAAGGACTGCTAATTCGGAATGGACTTGGACCATGGGGCGGTATTTGTGCAGTGCAAAAATAGGGTTTGCGACTTTGCCAGGTGTTTCTTGCCACACCGGACGGCGTATTTATATTTGTGCCCTTATTGAAAAACAACCGCGGTTTCTACGCGGTTTTATCACACAAAAAGCGGGAGACGAATGGAAATTGAGCCCAGGGTACACTTTGAAGACACTGCTACTGCCTTCTCCTACAAGTCTGACCGGCAGCTCCGAAAAGCCAATTTCATTTTCACTCTAGTCAACAATCCCACCGTTTCCTCCATTGCCACGTCGCTGGCGTCGTGGTCGTTGAAACTACATCTTCCCGTCAAGGGCATCATACGCAATACCATCTTCGAACATTTCTGCGGTGGCGAAACAATTGACGAAAGCGAGAGAACCATCCAAGCGTTGGCCAAATTTCATGTGGGCACCATCCTAGACTACTCGGTGGAAGGCGAAAAGACCGAAGCGGGGTTCGACGAAACAGCCCGCCAAATCCTCACAACTTTTGACAAAGCGAAAGCCAACGCTGCGGTGCCTTTTTGTGTGTTCAAAGTGACGGGCATGGCCAACTCAGGATTGCTTGAAAAGATACAGTCGAAGCAACCGTTAAGTCCTGATGACATAGAGGCGTTTGACAAAGTAAAATTTCGAGTGGAAAAGATTTGTCAACGAGCGCACGAGTTTGGAGTGCCGGTTTTGATCGATGCCGAGGAGACTTGGATTCAAGATCCCATCGACGAACTCGCGTATGAGATGATGGCCAAGTACAACCGCGAGAAGACGATTGTATTCAACACTTTTCAGATGTATCGTCAAGATATGGCGACCAAGTTGCGTGAAGCATTCCATCGTGCGACTCAGAACAGTCATTATCTTGGTGTGAAGCTTGTGCGGGGGGCGTATATGGAGAAAGAAGCTGCACGGGCACTTCAGTTTGGATATCCAAATCCGATCCATCCAACCAAGCCGGAGACCGATCGTTCTTTTGACAATGCATTGAAGTTTTGCCTTGACAATAAACAGCGCGTGACGTTGATGTGTGGTTCGCACAACGACTACAGCAACAAGTTTCTCACCGTACTCATGGAGAAGCACGGGATGAAACCGAACGATCCACGCGTGTGGTTTGCCCAATTGCTCGGTATGAGTGACCATATTTCATTCAACCTTTCAAAGGCTGGATACAACGTGGCGAAGTATGTTCCTTATGGACCGGTAACTGCGGTCATGCCTTATTTGATTCGTCGCGCCCAAGAAAATACATCGGTGGCGGGTCAGAGCAGCCGCGAGTTGAAACTGATCCGAAAAGAGTTACAACGAAGGAAAGCATCTAACAAGTAATCCCTGCTTACCTCAGGGTAAGTCCGACGGGCGCGCAAAATTTCTTATTTTTGCCCTCCGATTTTACTTTTTGCGATCATGTCTTTTAGCGAACAAGAACTTCAAAGGCGCAGCAAGCTCAACGAGCTCCGGGCTTTGGGTGTTGACCCGTACCCTGCTCCGCTTTTCCCGGTCACTCACCACTCAACCGATATCCTATCTGGATATTCCGAAGAGAAGAAGGAGCAGTTCCAAAACGTGGCCGTGGCAGGTCGCGTCATGAGCTTGAACGACAAGGGCAAGGTGCTCTTCATCAAGTTGCAAGACTCGAAGGGCGTGATCCAATTATATCTCCGCCGCGATGATATCTGCCCAGGGGAAGACAAGAATCTGTTCGACAAGGTTATCAAACACTTAATTGACCTAGGTGATATTATAGGCGTAAAGGGTTTTGCCTTCGTGACGCGTACAGGCGAAACCACCATCCATGTACAAGAGTTTACGCTCTTGAGTAAGTCGCTGAAACCGCTTCCGGTAACCAAGCGCGATGAACAAGGCAATGTGTTCGATGCGGTCACCGATCCTGAGTTTCGTTATCGCCAGCGCTATGCCGACTTGGTGGTGAATCCCGAAGTGAAGGAGACGTTCATCAAGCGTACAAAGATGATCAACTCCATTCGGCAGTTTCTCAACGACCGCGGAGCATTGGAGGTGGAGACACCGGTGCTGCAGTCGATCCCGGGTGGAGCTGCGGCGCGTCCATTTATTACACATCACAACGCTTTAGATGTTCCGTTTTATCTGAGGATTGCGAACGAGTTGTACCTCAAACGCCTCATCGTTGGGGGTTTTGATTGGGTGTACGAATTCAGCCGCGACTTCCGGAACGAAGGGATGGATCGCACGCACAATCCTGAGTTTACGATTCTGGAATTCTACGTTGCCTACAAGGACTATTTCTGGATGATGGAGACGACTGAGCAACTGCTGGAGAAGGCGGCGCTCGACGTCAACGGGACAACGGATGTAACTGTTGGTGAAAATGTATTGAGTTTCAAGGCTCCGTTTAAACGCGTGAGCATTTACGATGCGATTCGCGAACACACAGGCATTGATATTAGTCAAATGGATGAAGCGGCATTGCGCGATGTCTGCAAGAAACTCGGAATCGACGCAGATCCCAAGGTCGGGAAAGGCAAACTCATCGATAATATCTTCGGCGATAAGTGCGAGATGCACTACATCCAACCGACATTTATCACTGACTACCCCGTCGAGATGAGTCCACTCACGAAGAAGCACCGGTCGAAGCCGGGCGTGGTAGAACGTTTTGAGTTGATTGCAAACGGGAAGGAAATAGCCAACGCCTACACCGAGTTGAATGACCCAGTCGATCAACGCGAACGCTTCGAAGACCAAGTGAAGTTGATGGAGCGAGGCGACGACGAGGCGATGTTCATCGACTACGACTTCCTACGCGCGCTGGAATATGGGATGCCCCCTACAGCCGGGATTGGTTTTGGAATCGACCGGATCGTGATGTTGATGACGAACTCACATTCCATTCAAGACGTTCTCTTCTTCCCACAAATGCGGCCAGAGAAGTTTGATTAAGGGAACTTCTTACAATTGATCGAGGAACGTGCGCTGACGGTCGAGCTTGAGGTCACGAAGCATGCCCGACTTGATGCCAATCGTGAAATTGTAATTCTGATAACGACCAAACGGTACCCAGCTTAGACTTACTTGCCAGCAATGCAAGTCGCGACGAATACCGAACTGGCTCTGTGTAAACTTCTTGCTCTGGAAGTCAAACCCTGAGTTGAAGTCAATCTTCCACTTTTCGGTCACCGATAAATCGCCATTGAAGCGAATGGCTTGGGTCACAACCGGTTTGTCATAACCCTGCTTTTGGTACGCGACCGTATAGTTCACGCGTAAATTCCACGGAATGTCGAAGTCTACGTATACCTCCGGGTTTCGAAGTAGGTATTCTTTGTCGGTTTGTGAAATGTCCGACTTGGCAATCTTGTCTCTCGTGTTTTTGTCCTTGTCGCGACCCTTTGGGTTCAGGTTCGTCGAGAAGTTGAAATTGATGTTGCTTAGTTGGCCAATTTTAAATGGGTTGTCTTGCCATACATAACGGTTGATCCTGCGTTGTGTGATCACTTGTTTTTCGTTGATCGAGGTGAGCAAATATTGGTACGGGTCGATGGTACCACCTACGTTGATGTTCAGTTTGCCATCCAGCACGTTGGTGTTCGCCGAAACGGCAAAAGCCGCAAGCTTGAAAGAGTCTGCTAAAAGGTTGTAACCCGAAGAGATAGAGAGCGAGTTCAGGAGACTAATCTTCCGATCAACGCTGTCCTTCGCACCGTGCACTTTCATTTCGACCGTGTTTCCTAAGCTGAAGCCGATTGATCCGGTTTTCCCTGCTTTCGACGACCCGTAGATAAAACCCTCGTGACGCGATTTAAGGATATCAGTGTTTCCGATTTTGAAGTGCTGATAGTAGCCATAGCTCTCGGCTGAGAAATCCGGTTGGAAAGCGTAGCTCACACTCGGGTTGATCACATGTCGAATGGCTTTCACCCGCGCATCGGGGTTCTTGTTAACCCACATTCCATAGATGCGCGTCGTGAGCCCAATCGACCCTGAGTAGTTCACAATTCGATTGAATCCTTTTTTGGTATCGACCACCACTACGTCTGTGGAATCAGAGTTGTAGCCCCAGTCTAACTTTTCAAAATACCACGTTTCGTCGTAGCTGAGCGCTGGACTTAGCGTAAAGTACTTGAACAGCTTGATCGAAGTACCTAGTGGGAAGCTGTGCTTGACACCTTTGTCTGCATTTTTAAATAGAGTCGGTAGCGTTTGGAAGTTAAAGGGAGCGATGCTGTCGGTGGGTGTCGTTTCCTTGACTTTCTTGATCTTACCGAGGTTGTTGGTGATATGGTTTGTCGCGTTGGACGTGAGTTTGAATGCAAGATTTTGCAATACCCGGCTGCTAGACTTTTTGAACGGGTACACGTTGTTCATGTTGAAGCTGATGTCGGGCGCGGGAAGGTCCACTTGTTTCGTGAAGAGGTCTTGGCTGTGACGAAGGTTAATACCCACGTTGAATGGCGTGCCGGCGAATGTTTTTGAGTAGGAAACGTTGGAACTGAGCTTTCTTGATGTTTGGTTCAACGCGGCACTGCTCGCGACCTGGTTTAACGAAAGCACGTTGTTCGTGGTATACGATGAAGTTGCGGCGTTGACCGATGCCGAAAAGCGCCCAGTGCCCTTTGTTTGAGGCGAGTGACTCCACGTTAAACGAAAGTCCTTGGAGCGTTGGTTGTTTTCAATATTCTGCGACAGGCGGTTGTTAGTGAAGTTAAAGCCGAAATTGCCCGAGTAACGATATCGCACCCGGTAGTTAGACGTGATCGACATTGCGCTAGACCCTTTCGAATAGATATCACCTTGGATTCCCAACTTGATTTTGTCGTTAAGGTCGAACCAGTAACCCCCGTTTTTCAAGAAGAAGCCGCGCACCTTTTCTTCACCATAAGTGGGCATTAGGATGCCGCTCCGGCTCTTGCGCTGTTGTGGAAAGATGCCGAACGCAAACCCAAGTGGGGTGGGCACATCCATGAATTCCATATAAAAAGGGCCGGATACGATCTTGTCGCCAGGGATGGCCTTCGACTTCCAAGAGATGATTCGAAAGTGCGGATGCGCAAGGTTACATGTCGTGTAGGCGTTACCGATGCTGAATAATTCGTTCTTGTTATTCTTATAGACGAGGTCGCCGTGAATGAATCCATCGCCCTGGGTGGTCACGACTTCGGTGATCTCCGCCCGCTTCGATTTGAAGTTATAGACCATGTCCTTGGTCTCGTACACGCTGCCGCCGTCTTTAAAGATTGGGTATCCGACCCGTCGCCCGAGGGAGTCCAGTTTTCCGTTTGCAGTAATCGTCGACGTGACATAGTCGATGACGATTTCCTCAGCTTCAAGTTCGATGGTCCCGTACTTGATCTTGGCGTCGCCATACAACTTGATGATCTTCTTTTTCATGTCCGAGTTGATCGAATCTCGGGCAGAATAGGTAATCGTCGTCTCAATATCCCGCTTGGGAGGGCGTTTGAGTGAGTCGGGCTGAGTTTTTAAGGTATCATTTTTGACCTGAAGCGAGTCGATTCTTGGTGGGGGAACGGTATCACGCCGGGTTGGGAGCTGTCCGGCAGGCTGTCGAACCCGTTGTTCCACCTGTGCGTAGGAACTGGGGAGTGAAACAAATGAAAAAACAACCGTAAAAATGAGTAGGACACGAAACCTCACGACTTCCGAATTGATACCCAGTTGTTTATCATTTAGTGAAAAATTCACAATTTTGCGCAAAGGTATTGCAAATACTTCACACATCGCGAGGGTCGTGGCTTATATACGGAAACGGGATAGCTCTAAAACGGGGCTCGGAAAAGCAATAACCTTGCTAGTTTTTTCGTCCCTCATGGTAGCCACCCAAGGCCACTCGCAATCGACTGCCGATAAGTTGGACGTTGTCGTGATCGACGCCGGTCATGGGGGGAAGGACCCGGGTACACGGGGGTCTTATACCAAAGAGAAAGACATAGCCCTCAAAGTAGCGATCAAATTGGGTGACATGATCGAGCAGAACATGAAGGACGTCAAGGTGCTGTATACCCGTAAGAAGGACGTCTTCGTGGAACTCGACAAGCGGGCGAAGTTCGCCAACGACAACCATGCCGACGTGTTCATCGTGGTGCATGTGAATTCGTTGCCGGAGACAACACCCGAGGACCGGAAACAATCTATCATGGGAACAGAGACTTACGTCCTAGGATTGCACAAAAGCGAGGCTAATTTTGAAGTAGCCAAGCGCGAGAACTCGGTGATCTTCATGGAAGATAACTACCAAGATAAGTATGGCGACTTCGACCCGAATTCGCCGGAATCGTATATATTCCTTTCTTTGAACCAGTCTGCCAACCTGGAAAGTAGCTTGATCTTGGCAAGTAAGATCGAGTCGCAAATGAAAACAAAGGCAGGCCGCAAGAGTAAAGGGGTAAAACAGGCAGGATTCCAAGTGTTATGGCAAACAACGATGCCTGCCGTATATTGCGAGATCGGATATCTCTCGAATACCAAGGAAGAAAAGGAACTGAACGATCCAAAGGTCCAGGAAAATATTGCTGCTGCAATTTTCCGCGCACTAAAGGAGTATAAGGCACAAGTAGAAACAATAAACTGAAATTGTGAACAAGGAACTGAAAGTTGGTCTCTTTACGGCGTTGGCTTTAGTCCTGCTCTACTTTGGTGTCGACTACCTGAAGGGTCGCGACTTCTTTGAGCGCACGCACAAGTATTACGCAATCTATGACAATGTCGACCAGCTGCAGGTAGCAAATCCGGTCCTTGTGAATGGTTTCGCCGTTGGTCGTGTGAGCAGCATTCGAATCCTTCAAGAAAAGGAGAACAAGGTGCTCGTGGAGTTGGATATCGACTCCGATATCCGTCTGGGCGACTCAACGCGCGCCATCCTCGATAGCGATTTCCTCGGAACCAAGTCGATCTTGCTGAGCATCGGTCCGGTGACAATTCCAAAACAAAATCGCGACACCATTCATGCCGAGGTTGCTAAGAACATCCTGCAAACAATCTCATCGACAGCAGAGCCCGTTGCCGACAACTTGCAGACGACGATTAGAAAACTTAACACTGTACTAGATAATTTAACGAAGAACACGCAATCACTCGACCCGATCATTGCGAAGTTTCAAAGCACACCAGATAAGATCAACAATGCGCTCACCTCGACCACCGACCGCCTTGCTGAATTGACGACGTCGATCCATAAAACTACGGAGCATCTCAACCAAACGATGGTCGATCTTCGACCTACCATTAAGAATTTGCAAGCCTTCACAGATTCGCTCAAACGTGTCGAGTTGAATAAGACCCTCATCAAAACCCAGCAAACTATGACGAAGTTGAACGAAACGCTGGCGAAGTTGAGCAAAGGAGACAACACCGCGAGTAAACTATTAACGGAGGATTCGCTTTATGTGAACTTGAACAAGCTCCTGATGAGCATGGACACACTGGCGAAGAATTTCAACGACAACCCTAAACTCTTCCTTGCCCCCCTTGGGAAGAGCAAGAAGAAAGTAGAAAAGGCACGTAAGGAAGCTGCAGCGAACCCCAGTCTTCGCTACTTGTTTGGACCACGAGGAGTTTAAACCTATATACTTTGGACTTAGAATTCAACAAGAACGAAGACAAGAACAAACAAGCAGTTTCGGCGCTTCGGATGAAAGCGAAGAAGACGATGTTGGGAGGTGGTGAGAAAAAGATCGACGAGCAACATCAAAAAGGTAAACTCACCGCGCGCGAACGAATAGAATACCTCACCGACAAGGACGCTTCTTTCTTGGAAATCGGTCTCTTTGCAGGCGAAGGGATGTACGCCGAACAAGGTGGATGCCCGGGTGGAGGCGTGGTTGCGGGCATTGGTTATGTTTCCGGGCGTCAGTGCATGATCGTCGCGAACGACGCCACGGTGAAAGCCGGCGCATGGTTTCCCATTACCGCGAAAAAGAACCTTCGCGCCCAAGAGATCGCAATTGAAAACAGGCTCCCAATTATTTATCTCGTCGATAGTGCGGGCGTTTTTCTCCCAATGCAAGACGAGATCTTTCCCGATAAAGAGCACTTCGGCCGGCAATTTCGAAACAATGCAAAGATGTCGGCGATGGGCATCGTGCAAGTCGCCGCGATCATGGGAAGTTGTGTGGCAGGAGGCGCGTACCTCCCCATCATGTCCGACGAGGCGATGATCGTCGACAAAACCGGCTCGATTTTCTTGGCAGGGTCCTACTTGGTGAAAGCTGCGATCGGAGAGGATGTCGATAACGAAACACTCGGTGGCGCTACCACCCACTGCGAAATATCCGGTGTCACAGACAACAAGTTCCCCAATGATCAAGCGTGCCTCGACTCTATTCGAGCGCTTTTCGATAAGATGGGTCGCCATACACCCACGGGATTTGACCGTATTAAGAGCCAACCTCCCAAGGAAAAAGAGGACGACCTGTATGGATTGTTACCGGCCGACCGTGTGAAGCCCTACGACACGTTGGAAATCATCAAGCGATTGGTTGACAATTCCGAATTTGACGAATACAAATCCCTATACGGGAAAACGATCATCTGCGGGTATGCCCGCATCGACGGTTGGGCCGTGGGAATTGTTGCCAACCAACGAAAGATGGTGAAAACCAAGAAAGGCGAAATGCAAATGGGTGGCGTGATCTACTCTGATTCCGCCGACAAAGCGGCACGCTTCATCATGAACTGTAACCAACGACGCGTTCCCCTAGTTTTCCTCCAAGACGTTAGCGGATTCATGGTGGGCAGCAAGTCGGAACACGGAGGTATTATTAAGGACGGCGCGAAGATGGTGAACGCGATGGCAAATTCGACCGTGCCGAAGTTCACGATTATCATAGGCAATTCGTATGGTGCTGGGAACTATGCCATGTGCGGCAAAGCGTACGACCCTCGACTGATTTACGCATGGCCCACCGCACAAATTGCAGTTATGAGCGGGGCATCCGCAGCTAAGACTTTGCTGCAGATTCGCGTGGCGTCGCTTAAAGCTCAAGGGAAAACCATCTCGAAAGAAGAGGAGGCAGATTTGTTGAAAGAGATAACGGATCGATACAACGAGCAACTAAGTCCTTTTTACGCAGCCTCTCGCCTTTGGGTAGACGGCGTGATCGACCCGCTCGAGACACGAAAAGTAATCTCGATGGGAATCGAAGCTGCGGATCATGCGCCGTTGGAGAAATTCAATGTGGGTGTGATTCAAACTTAATAAGGTTCATTTGATCAATTTACTATCTTGGTTGCGTGGAAGAACGTGAATTAAAAGCCCTTGTGTCACTCCTCGATGACGACGACAAACAAGTAGTGTCGCACGTGGAAGAGAAAATTTTGTCGTTGGGAACTACCATCATCCCCCACTTGGAGAAGGAATGGGAAACAACCTTCAACCCGACCGTACAAAAAAGAATTGAGGAGCTTGTCCACACACTTCAGTACGACCTCCTAAAAGAACGAGTTCGCGCGTGGTATCAGTCACCCGAGCAAGACTTGCTCGAAGGGATGTGGATCCTCGCCACGTATCAATATCCAGAGATTGAGCTAAAAAAGCTTCGTCAAGATCTTGAACAGATTTACTACGAAACTTGGCTGGAGTTCAAACCAGACCAATATCCGTTCGACCAGGTGAAGGTCATCAACGGGGTGCTATTTAATAAACTGAAGTTCGGTGCGAACACGAAGAATTTCCATTCGCCGGGTAATTCAATGATCAACGTAGTGCTCGAAACGCACAAAGGCAACCCTATTACACTTTGTGTGATCTACATGCTGGTAGCACAGAAACTAAAACTTCCGGTCTACGGAGTCAACCTCCCGAACTTGTTCATCCTTACTTATAAAGACCCTAATCACACGTTTTACATCAACGCCTTTAACAAGGGCCTCATTTTCTCCAAGCAGGACATCGAGAACTACATTCATGAGCTGCACCTCGTTCCGCAGCCCTCGTTTTTTGAGCCGTGTAACAGCGTCGATATTATCCGCCGCGCCATGCGAAATCTTATTATGAGTTTCGAGAAAATGGGCGAACACGCAAAAGCCGAAGAAGTCAAATTGCTTCTGATCGAGATTTCGGACGGCGGTGACTTGGGCGTTTGAGATCTTAAGCGCCGACAGACGATTATAGCGTATACACCAGCGTGAAAGTCTTCGCCACAAGATAGGCTAGTTCGACTTGTGAAGTGGAAGACTTCGAAGTAATCCTGCCACGTAGGACGCCTTGATCCGACAAAACAAATGGATCGATATTTAACTGGGTGGAGAAATGCAGTCCACGTTCTCCGTGAATTTTATACATCGCCTCTTTTGCACACCAATACACACAGTGTTTGACGATGTTATCCTGGGCATCCAAACGTTCTTCTGGACTTAGCACCCGAGATGCGACACGCAAGAGTTTTTCTTTTGGCTGCTCTACGTCGATGCCAACCGATTTGGAGTTGTGAAGTTGTGCCGCAACGTATGGCGTTGAGTGTGATAGGGAGACCTCGGTGGTGAGTCCCACCAACAAGGGTTTACCGTATGCGTTCTTGGTAATACCTGTGTATTGACGACCGAAACTCGTGACGAGGTGCCGTACCAACGACCGCCCTGCTAAGAATTCTTTGCGCTTTTGAGGTACGATCACATCCGTTGGACACGTTTCCCCTGCCAGTTGTTCTAGCTCTTGCTCTTCTTCTGAAATATGCCAAAGGCCCCAGACGCTATTTGTTCCAACTCTTTCACTCCGTACCAGAGGCATTGATAAATCGGGTTATTGGTTACAATTTTGGTAATTATTTCACGGATAAAAAATCAACTTATTGAACACGACAAGTGTTGATCGGGCATGAGTCCTATTCAAGTCCAAAAGATTCATTCGCTCACTGGCCATCGCGATGGTGTATACACCGTGGTGGCGGGCCATACGCCGAATCAAGTATTTTCCGGCGCAGGTGATGGCATGGTGGTGTCGTGGGACTTACGCGCACCGGAAGAGGGGGATCTGGTGGCCCGCTTGCCGAACTCCGTCTACGCATTGAAGTACGTTCGACACCTCGACGTGGTGGTGGCGGGCCACAACTACGATGGCATCCACATTCTAAGCTGGCGCGACAAGAAGGAAGTAGCGTCGTTGAAGATGACGATTGCGGCAATTTTTGACATCCAGAGCAACGGAGATGACCTGTTGGTAGCCTCTGGAGACGGTGCGTTGACGATGGTTGATTTGGCCACTGTATCTGTGAAAGCGATGCAGCAACCAACTAGCGCCAGCGCCCGCACGATCGCTCTAAGTCCCTTAGGTGGAGAATTGGCTGTGGGCTACAGCGACCACCATATCCGGATTTTCGACCTTTCGGATTTGTCTCTCAAAAAGGAGTGGTTGGCACATACCAACTCGGTATTTGCCCTTCGTTATAGCCCGGACGGCCGTTTTTTGCTGAGCGGGGCCCGCGACGCGCGGCTCAAAGCATGGGATGTGGCGACGGATTATGCCCTCGGCGAGGAGGTCGTCGCGCACATGTACGCCATCAATTCGCTCGATTTTAGCCCAGATGGCAAACATTTCGTAACTTGTAGCCTTGATAAGTCGATCAAGCTGTGGGATGCTGACCGACTCAAGCTTTTGAAAGTCATAGATAAGGCCCGTCACGCTGGCCATGGCACCTCGGTTAACAAGCTGCTGTGGACAGGGTTCGAAGGGCAGGTAGTCAGCGCAAGCGACGACCGCACGATCTCTGTCTGGAAATTTATTTTTTAAACTACAATACCCACGTCATGAAAATCACTCCGCTGGAAATCCGCCAGAAGACGTTCGAGCGTACCCTTCGTGGTTACGACAAGGACGAAGTCAATGCCTTCCTATTGAGCCTTTCCCAAGAATGGGAACGCACGGTAGATGAAGTGAGGGACTTCAAGGGAAAACTTGAAGTCGCTGAACGCGAAGTTGTCAAACTCCGTGAGGTCGAGAATACACTCTACCGAACCTTGAAGACGGCTGAAGACACCGGCGCCAGTGTGATTGATCAAGCGAATAAGTCGGCCGAACTTTTATTGCGCGAATCGCAAATGAATGCAGATGCGTTGGTGAACGAGGCGAAAACAAAGGCCCGCAACCTAATCGACGAAGCCGAGTTGACAACACGCCAACTGCTCGACGAGATGGAAGAAAAACTCAAAGCACTCGCCGATCAGTACAAAACCCTTGAGTTGCACCGCGACAACCTGCTCGCCGATCTCAAGCGTTTCGCTGGTGAGACCATCGATCGTGTAGAACGAGCAAAAGGTAACGGCCGCGAATTTAGCCCGGATGCATTCTTAAATGCTGCCCGCCGTGAAGCCAAGAAGGCAGTATTCCCCAACGAGACCGAAGCCAACACAAGAAAGCCTGCTCCACAGCCCGAGAAAGCAGCAACGGTCGAAAAGTCGGAACAGGAAAAATTAGTACACGACCACTTGGCTACAGAAAAGATCCTTGTGGAGGCCAAAGCCGTGTACGCGCAACCACGCGTGGCGAAAAGTTTCTTCGACGACATTCAGTAGTCTCCGATGACGGGTAAGGTGATCCTTCAAGGCTTGGAATTTCACGCATACCATGGCGTGTATCCCCATGAGCGATCATCCGGAAACAAATTCGAAGTAGATATCGAAGTCGAAACTCGATTTGCTGCGTCTGCGTTCCAGGACGATCTCACCGGAACAATTAACTATGAAGATCTGTACGCATTGATCCGAGCTGAGATGGAGAAACCCTCGAAGTTGCTGGAAACGGTGGGTCATGCCATCGCAGTTCGGACACTTGAGTCGTTTCCAACCGCACTTGCAGTTGCCGTCAATATTTCGAAGTTTAATCCTCCCATCGGAGGTGTTTGCAGAAAAGCGACAGTGTCGGTGAGTCGAGTTCGCGATTGAAGTTACACGAAAGTGAAGCCTCGTTCCGTTTCGCGTTCCACCCAATCGACTTCTTTACCGATGACGTACATCGTGTGTCGTTTGTCGACCAGGATCGGAACATCTTGAACTCGATAGGCGATGTCGGATTCTCTTGGTTTGTCGAATCCAATAATGAGTTGAGCGCCACCACAACCGTGGCCACCTCGCACACCGATCCTAAGACTGTATCCCTCAGGGATATTCTTGGTCTGCATGATCTTCTTGACTTCTTCTGCCGCGCGGGCAGACAATTGTACGGGTTGCAGTTGGTCAAACATTGTTGCGAGAGCTACCGATTCGACAAGGGCAACAAATTTGAATGAAAAATAGTTAATTTTCGATGAAATAAACTCGCATGGAAGCATTGCTCGACTTTGTGAAAATATTGGTACCCGCCTCAGTTGTCCTGTATGCGATGTACCTGATCGTACGATCTTTTATCATCAAGGAGATTGAATTGAAGAAACTCGAGATTCGGTCTAAGAGCATTGAGACAATCCTTCCGATCCGGATTCAAGCGTATGAACGCATCACGTTGTTGCTCGAGCGCACGTCGCCACAAAACCTTTTGGTCCGCGTGAATCAGCCGGGCCTCACGTCGCGGGAGTTTCAGAAACTATTGCTCGAGGAAATCCGCAACGAGTATAACCACAACGTATCACAGCAAGTGTACATCAGTGAAGAGGTTTGGTCGCAAGTAAAGAACGCAAAGGAGGATTTGATTATGGGTATTAATGAGGCAGCACAAACGGTGCCCTCCGACGCACCTTCGATCGAATTGGCAAAGCGCATTTTTGAAGTGACGCTCAGCAAGAATGTAGACCCCACAGCCCATGCGCTGAGTGGATTAAAACGTGAAATTCAGCAAGTGTTCTAAGATCACCATCCGCGTGACCCTCTCCAGATGATTGCAGTCATACAACGGACTAAGGCTGCTTCCGTCACGATCGACGGGAAAGTCAAATCTAAGATTGACAAAGGTCTCCTTGTATTGGTAGGTATTGAAGACGCCGACAATGATGAGGACATCGTTTGGTTGGCATCGAAAGTGGTGAACCTTCGTATTTTCGACGATGCTGAAGGTGTGATGAATGTGAGTGTAAAAGACGATGGGGGCGACATCATCGTCGTGAGCCAGTTTACATTGCATGCCAGCACGAAGAAAGGCAACCGGCCTTCATATATCAAGGCGTCGAAGCCACCGATCGCCATTCCAATCTACGAGAAATTCGTTGCGGCAGTCGCTGCTGAGTTGGGCAAGCCGGTTCAAACTGGCGAGTTCGGAGCCGACATGAAGGTGGAACTCCTAAACGATGGACCAGTCACCATCGTGATCGATACCAAGAACAAGGTGTAAGTTATTTTACCGAAGCGCGGCCGTCAAGAAGATCGCGTTTCCGATCACGTACAAGGTCACGATGATAATTGCGCCTCGGCGATTAGTCCTTTCCGACAGCTCTTTCTTCCCGTTATCGTACTGCCGCAAGGCAATCGCAGATACCAGTAGTATTCCGAAGATTCCAATAAACGTTAGCGCGTGCAGCGAATCAACCAACGTGAACGCAGAAGACTCGGGCAAGAGCGAGTCAATGATGTATTTGTTACCGACTGCGGCAAAAAGACCACCGACCGGTAACCCGAATCGCGGTTCCATTTCCGACGGATGTGGGGTAAAGCTGATGGTCGCAATCATAAAGGCGATGTACATCCCGAGAAATATCTTGAAGAACATGCCGACGGCACTTCGTTGCAATCCAATGTTCACATCGAACGAACTAAAATTTTGCCCTTTGCTTTTGGGGTCACCAAATCCCGTGAGGTAGTCGTTCACACTTTCCTCTACGTTGAAGTGGGTCACATTCCAGCCATCAATCGCTTCCTCTGGATCCAAGCTACTCCCTTCGACGTCGGGCACGAAAATCAACCGCCGTTTGTCGAAAAGCGTGTTCTCGATATGCATCTTCAGATTCTGCTCATCAAATGGAAAATCATGTACGTTCCAGTTCTGTTTCATCGTACACTTCATCTTCATGATCACCCACGCTTTCCCGTCCAAGCTGTCGGTGATAGACTCTTGAATTTCGATGTCCTTGGCGTTCGGTAAGTCAAGCTGACGACTGAAATCGAAGTCCGGGTTGTCGTAGACAAACCACAGCCAGAATCGCAGCGTGTACTCCTTGTCGCGGAAGTTGATGTCGTGAACGCTGATGATGTACACCCCAGCTTTGACGGTGTCGGGATGCGATTGGGTGGGCCTGAGGAGGTTTTCGGTTCCTGCGAACGCTCCCGTTCCAAGAAGGAGCAGACACGCCAGGGTAAGGGACTTCATCCCTAAAGATATTTAAAATTTAGAATTGGGAATTTGGAATTTAGAATTTGGTGGGGGCTGATTTTTGACGAAGTGAACTTGTCTAACTTCCTGCAAGCTATCCATTGGGGTTCCAGCTTTTTAAAATTTAGAATTTGGTGGGGTTGATTTTTGGCGCCGTGATTTGCATCACGACGCGTGGCATTCGAACGGCCAAAGAGCTACTTTTTCTCGATTTTGGTTTTCATATCTCCATTTCCTTTCACAAACGTTTCGAGCATGTTGTCCATCTCCCAAAGCATGTGCATGATTGATTCCTTAGCGCGGTAGCCATGACTCTCATAAGGCAGCAACACGTAACGCGCGGTTCCTCCGTGTCCTTTGATCGCGTTGTAAAACCGTTCCGTCTGGATCGGGAACGTTCCGGAGTTGTTGTCAGCCTCCCCGTGAATCAAAAGGATAGGAGTCTTAATCTTATCCGCGTAAGAAAACGGTGACATGTTATAGTATACTTCGGGCGCTTCCCAATATGTGCGCTCTTCTTGTTGAAATCCGAAAGGAGTGAGGGTCCGGTTGTAGGCACCACTTCGCGCAATGCCTGCCTTGAACAGGTTCGAGTGTGCTAACAGATTCGCTGTCATGAAAGCACCGTAGCTATGTCCACCTACTCCAACGCGATTAGGATCGACATATCCGAGTGACGCTGCGTAGTCGATAGCGGCTTTCGCACTCGAAACCAGTTGTTCTACATAAGTATCGTTTGGTTGCTTGTCGCCTTCACCTACAATTGGAATAGAAGTGTTGTCCAAGATGGCATAACCACGCACTATCCAAAACAGAGGACTTCCAGAACCAATGCGCGTGAAGGTGTATGGTGAACCCTTCACTTGACCTGCACTTTCTTTCGACTTGAATTCAACGGGGTACGCCCATAGGAATGCAGGAAGGGGCCCGTCTTCTTTTTTATAGCCTGCGGGTAAGTACAAATTGGCGGTGAGGTCTACGCCATCCGCGCGCTTATACTTCAATATCTCTTTCTTGACTCCCTTCAATTGAGGATAGGGATGCGGGAAGTTGGTCACTTTCGTAAGCGTTTTCGTGCCAGCAACGCGCACGTAATAGTTCGGATTTTCGTCCGGCGATTCACGTGACGTGAGGAAGGTACCCTTCTTGGTGTCGAGCACCGTAATCGCACGTTCAAAGTAAGGGTCTTCACATTTCCATAGCCTTGTCACTTTCCCCGACCCGAGGTCGATTTTGTCCAGAAATGGGTGGTCGCCATTAGGCGAGGAACCGTTGCCGGTTAGGTAGGCACTGTTGTCGGCCGAGAGCAACAGTACAGATTTACCTGCGGCATTTTGGGTCATCAAAAAATCACCTGGATCTTTATACGCATCTTCATAAGAGCCATCGAACAATACCTTCGTTTGTGAGGGCTCTGAGGGATTGAAGGCAGTCACCCGTGCGCGCCTATCGGCCCACCAACGCTCGTTGAGAATCGCGTGTTGTCCATTTCCCCATTGTACTCCAGCATATCGCAAAGGCAACTTAGCCAAGACCGTGGGGTTTCCTGAGAAAGGTGCCTTCCATTCGTACACGATGTCGCGGATGTCGGCTTTTGCCCGCGGGTCGCCACCGTCTTGCGCCTCCGCCCAGTATACGGTAGCACCCACATCTCCGCGCCACGCGTGTTGACGAGGGCCCTGAATCGCCGAGCTAAATCCAACAGGGATGTTGTCACCCAACGGAATGTCGGCAAGTTTCTTTACCATCGATCCATTCAAGTCTAACACTTGCACACTTTGTGGGAACAAGTTGACCGGAACCAAATAGGAGTATGGTCGTTTCACCGTGCGGGTCAGCACCATCGTGCCGTCGGGTGAAGTAGATTGGAAGAAGTAGACTGCGGGTTGGCCCAATGCTTTTTCAGATCCATCCAGCGACACCGACCAGAGTTGCGCGGTGCAATAGTAGTCGAACAGCGTTTCGTCATACTGATTTTTCAGAAGATCTTGGTAGGTACGCGATGGTGCTTTCTTACCCAGGTTTTCTTCAATCACGGGGCCTTCAGGTACACGGGTTTTAATAGGCAGCGACTTTCCATCCGTCGCTACGGCTAAGAACACAACGTCTTGCGAATTGGCCAACCAAGAAAACGGGTTCGATAGCGTGGCGTTCACTTTCTTCTCCGTGAGCTTGCGGGCAGTGAAATTTCCCAGGTCGATCAACCAAAGTTCAATTCGATCTGCGTAGGTCTGCAAGAATGCCGCCTTTCTAGCGTCCGGCGAAAAGGATAAGTTGTTCACCTGCAACTCCGACGGCAGGTTCGCGACCGAGTATTCCTTTTGGTCTTTTAGGTTTTTGAATCTGATTCCCGTGGTGTACGACTGGCGGCTCGGACCGAAATTGTCTGGATTAATTCGTACACCTGCGATGCGCAGCTCGGGACGTGACAATTCCTCGATTGAGGGATAATCCGACTGTTCCAACATCACCATCCAGTTGTGATCTGGCGAGACAAGCACCGCCGGGGTGGTTGGTGCCTCAACTAGTTTGGCAATCTCTTCGGGCGGGCGGCGGTATCCTGATTGAGCAAACGTTGCTGCTACGACGGCCACAAAACAACCGAGTGCGAGGATCACATTTTTCATAACAGATGATTTTCGAAGCGGGAAATTAATCATCCGGTCAGCTCAATTAAAACTTTTGGGAGCAGGCGAACTAGGGAGGGTCAGTCGGTCGAAATCGTGGTTTGGCCGATCGGGAGCGCTCGGTTTCGTCGGGAATTGTGTAATTTTCAACCCGAAAGAAGCCCCGATCAATATGTATTCAACTTTCTTGATTTTACACTCCCTCAATCGCTACGTCGTACTGGCCTTGTTGATTGTGCTCGTTGTTAAATCTTTGATGGGATGGCAGGGAAAGGCGGCCTTCGGACCGGTAGATAATAAGATCAGCCTCTTCACTTTGATTTTCACGCACGTTCAGTTGCTCTTAGGATTCATTGTCTACTTCGTAAGTCCATTTGTGAAGTTCGGCGCGGGGATGATGTCGGATAAAGCCACACGCTATTGGTCGGTGGAACACATCACTATCATGTTGATTGCGATCGTGCTGATCACGGTGGGTCGGTCGTCGTCAAAGAAACTTACGGACGGAACGGCAAAGCACAAGCGCTTGTTTGTGTTCAATGCCATCGCTTTATTCTTGATCCTCGCGGGTATCTTTATGTCCGGCCGAGGATTCTTCGGATAGGCTGGGAGTTTCGGATCCCATTCCAAAAGAATATCAAGACACCTGATCAGTTACATCAAACGATCACATTGAGCTAGGGAGCGGCCGGATATCAGGGCTCCATTTAGCTCATAACACGAAGTTTCAAATCGCCAATTTTAGCTAGGGAATCGGTGGCTGGTCCACTGTTCTGAACGAGTTTGTCTAATCGGGGAGAGTGAGCCCGTCGTAAAAACGCGGTCGCTTGATTCGCCTTCTTGGCGGGTGTTGACACTATTCAACGATCGACCAAATTCGCTATCTTTACTCTTTCACATACCCCAGTCCTAATGAAGATCAGGTTCTTCTTTGTTGTCTGTGTTTTGGCTTTTCAATCTAATCTCCTTTTTTCCCAGGTTTCTCAGCGCTACGAACTTGTCAAGCTGGGTAAGAATGTAAACACCTCGAGTCACGAGGCGGCGCCGGTCATTTCCCCGGATGGAAAAGACCTGTATTATTTCACGGTCAACTCTGACAACACCCAAGAAATTTGGGTGACCCACAAAGATGAGAAGGGTTGGACGGACGGAAAGAAATTGGGCGCCCCCATGAACCACAGCAAGGCAAACCAGGTCTTCGGCGTCCTTCCCGACGGTTCCCTGTTTATCCGTGGCGGTCGCGGCAAGGATGAAATTGGCTTTTCTATCGTGTCGACTTCCGGAAGTTTGACCGAGCTAAAAGTGACGGGCTTCAAAGAAATGATGAAGGGTAAGTTTTATGGTGCAACCATGTCGTCGGACAGGAAACACATGATCCTTTATTTTTCTGAGGCGCCACAGAGCCCACGCAGCGATCTATACGTGAGCCACCTTCAAGCCGACGGTAGCTATACGAAACCGGTGAAGTTAAAAATCACCGACGGTTCCGACGAGTTCGGACCCTTCCTCAACCCAAATGATAAGACACTGTACTTTGCCAGTGATCGAAGTGACCCGAACAAACAAGGCGGTGCGGACATTTATAGATCTGAACGCCTCGACGACACCTGGAACAACTGGTCGAAGCCCATGAACTTGAACAAGCCGGTGAACACCGCTGCCGGAGATGCTTATTACACCATCGACGCGCAAGGCAATGTCTACACCTGCCGCGCAAACTCTCGTGTCGACGGTGGTAACCTGGACTTGTTTGTGCTGGTTCCCAAGATCGTTAAGATCAACCTCAATGGAATTGTGTACAATGAGAAGACCAAGGCTCCAATCAACGCATCGGACGTCAAAATTTCACTGGAGGGCATTACACCCATTAGTTTAAAATCGAATAGCGCAGGTAAGTTTGAGTCGCGATTGCCGGAAACAAACAAGTATGTGATCAACGCTTCTGCGTCTGGCTACTTGCCATATAATGAGTCGTTCTCGTTACCATTGATTAATGCGGACACCACTGTGAACGTGGACGTCTACTTGACGCCGATCGCGAAGCCGCTTGTCCTTTCTGGAACTGTATACAACAAAAAGACGAATCAGCCGATCACCGCTCGAATTGATATGATCGTGAAACCCGACCGCGCGAACATCATCCGCGTCGATGCGGACAAGGGATCGTTCACCCATCAAGTGGGCAAGAAAGGTTGGTACGTGATGACCGCCACTGCAGAGGGTTATCTCAACGCGTCCGACAGCTTGGAAATTGGGGTGGATGAAAACACAACACAGTTTTCGAAAGACCTCTACTTGCAGCCCATTGAAGTTGGACTCACGGTAAAATTGAAGAACATCTACTTCGACTACGATAAGACCACGCTCAAGCCTGAGTCTTTCGTCGAGTTGAACAAGGTGGTAGATTTCTTGACTGCGAATCCGAGGATCGCCATCGAGATCGGTGGGCACACCGACAGCAACGGCTCCGACCAGTACAACGCCAACCTGTCGCAAGGAAGGTCACAGGCAGTTGTGGATTATCTCGTCACCCAGGGAATCGATATCACTCGACTCTCGGCTCATGGATACGGCGAAAGTAAACCCATTGATACCAACGCGACCAAAGAAGGCCAAGCAAACAATCGGCGCGTGGAGTTTACGGTGATGAAAACCGAATAGCCTATCGAATAGGTTGCGTATATGCGATTCTTGATTTGTTGTGCGTGGGTGGCATGTAGTGTTGCTGCCCTCGGTGCCGACACCACTCGGTACGAAGTGCTTTCCTCTGGCAAGGTGACCGGTCGCCACCTAAAATGGTCTGACGGCCCCGGCCAAGTCGCATACTTGTATGAGTTCAATGATCGAGGAAGGGGTCCCCGGATCGTCGTCGACATCAAAGTTTCCGACGATGGGTCTATCATTGAGAGAACTGCAACCGGTCACGACTACTTCAAAGCACCAGTTCATGAAGTCTTTTCGATCAGCAACGGGTCAGCCAGTTGGAAGAATCACATAGAGGATGAGTCACGAGCCGTTCCGGGAAAGGTAATTTACTCACCCCTCAACTCCGTGCCTGCGGAACTTGAACTGATGTTGAAGTCGCTCTATCCGGCACCGGGCCATCAACTAGAGGTGCTGCCTTCGGGCAAGCTCAAGGCTACTCATATCAAGAACCACTCAACCAAGTTGGACGGGTTAAAAATTGAACTCGAACTGTATTCTTTCTCGGGATCAGGGGGACCGCCGTCGTATGTTTGGTTTACACCGAACAAGGAATTCTTTGGAGCAATCTCGGGTTGGTCGAGCACCATCCTTGAAGGTCATGGCGACTTGATCGAGGAGCTCAAGCAAATCCAAGATGAGTTGGAAGAAGAATACTTCAATCAGCAAGCAAAAAAACTTACTGAGACGACGAGTGAGCCCATTGCCATTAAGAATGTGAACGTGTTGGATGTGTCGACCGGGAAGCTCATCAAGGGTCGTACGGTGATCGTTGAGCAGGGTGAAATCAAACAGATCGGGAAGGTAAAGAGCATTAAAGTTCCGCCGACCGCAATCGTGATTGATGGTGCCAACAAAACTCTGATGCCCGGGCTTTGGGATAACCACGCTCACTACGACATGACTCAGGGTCTTTATCATTTGGCTGGGGGTGTCATAAATATTAAAGACATGGGGAACTCGTTGGACCTTCCTGACACAAAGAAGAAGGTCGACGCGAACGAGTTACTCGGCCCCGAGATTTCAATCATGTCTGGGTTCATTGATTTCGCCGGACCTTTCGCTGGACCAACCGGTAAAATCGTCAACTCGCTCGACGAGGCATTGGCAGCGGTTGATTACTACGCCGAACGTGGGTATCAACAGGTGAAACTATACAGCTCCATTCCGGTGGATTGGGTGAAACCGATCGCTGAACGTGCTCATTCAAAGTCTTTGAAAGTTGTCGGACACATCCCTTCTTTCATGACCGCGGAACGTGCGGTCCGCGATGGCTATGATCAAGTGATACACATGAACATGATCATGCTGAATTTCCTTGGCGACACGCTCGATACACGCTCGATGGGAAGATTCATCAAGGTGGGGGAGCGCGCGAGCAGCATTTCGTTAGACAGTGATGCGGTCAAGAAGTTTATCTCGTTTCTGAAAGAGAAGAACACCGTGGTCGATCCAACGCTTACCGTGTTCGAGGGGATGTTTGTCAACCAAGCGGGGAAACTCGCAAATGGGTATCAGGGTGTGATCAATAGTTTCCCTGCGGACTACAAACGGTCGCTGTATTATGGTGGGCTTCCCACGATGAAAGGTCACGAGGCGACGTACCAAAAGTCGTTCGACAACATGTTGAAGATGACGAAGCTGCTCCATTCCGCTGGTGTTCCTATTGTGCCAGGGACTGATGACTTCCCTGGATTTGCGCTTCACCGCGAGTTGGAACTTTATGTTCAAGCGGGGATTCCGGCCGCCGAAGTACTCAAGCTTGCGACGTTGACCTCTGCGAAGGTAGCAGGCCTTGATTCGAAGTACGGCACGGTCGAGGTGGGTAAACGCGCCAACCTAGTGTTGGTCGATGGTGACCCCCTGAAGAACATCAGCGACATCCGCCGGGTGGAGTTGGTGATCAAAGCCGGGAATATCTACGAGCCAAAGGCCCTGTATGCCTCGTATGGATTCGGGTTTTTTAAGTAGAAATCCGCTTCAGTTTCATGTTTTGACGGTTTTCCGAAAATCGTTGAGTCCTGCCGTAACAAACAAACCGAGCCGGCGTCTAGCCTCTGTTAACGATGAATTTCGAAATGTTCGAAGACCGGGTTCTGCCAGTTAAAAACAAGCTCTTTCGCTTCGCTTTTAGGCTGCTAGGAAGCTCGGAGGAGGCTAAGGACATCGTGCAGGAAGTGCTGATCCGAGTTTGGAACGGCCGCGATCAACTGGCCACTATCGACAACATGGAAGCTTGGTGCATGCGGATCACCCGCAACCTGTCGTTGGATAAGATCCGCGCCAGGCAACGTAAGGCAACCGACTCGATAGAAGAACACTTCGACATTCAACAGGAAGCCCGCACTCCTTATGAAGCAACCGAAAACAGCGAGAATATGCAACGCATCAGTCAGTTGATTGCCTCGTTGCCCGAAAAGCAGCGGCAGGTCATGCACCTGCGCGACATTGAAGGGTATAGCTATAATGAAATCTGCGAGATCCTCGAACTGGATATGAACCAGGTGAAAGTAAACCTGTTCAGGGCGAGGAACGCCGTGCGGGAGAAGTTTATAAAGATTAATGCCTATGGACTCTAAGGAAATAGGTCAACTGCTCGAAAAGTATTGGAACTGCGAGACGAGTCTCGAAGAAGAACAATTGTTACGCAATTACTTCAACGGACCTCAGGTGGCAGACCAACTCAAGGAAGCTGCCGAACTGTTCCGGTTTTTTGAAATGGAACGTCGCCGCACACTTGGAACCGACTTTGACCTAAACATCGAACGAACTGTAAAAAGAAGCGACCGCAAAGGGAAGGTCGTCAGCATGGTGCGCTGGATCCAAGTAGCGCGGATTGCTGCTGGCGTGCTAGTCGTGGCTGCGGCAGGGTACTTCATAAAAACCGAAGTCGATAAGAAGAACGAAGGCAACATCACGGATCCGAAAGTCGCACTCGAGGAAACGAAGAAAGCGCTTATGCTCATATCGAAAAGTTTTGGGAAGGCACGTGATGGTGCCGGTAAGATCAATCTCTTTAATGAGGCTGAAGAAAAGATCTCCGGAAAAGAAAAAGAAAAAAATAAGGAAGGCGCTGATACAAATATCTAACATGTGCGTCTTAGTCACATCTAAGCAAGCAAGATTTAAAAAACCTTAAAATAGAAAGTGTAGTATGAAAAAGTTAATGGTTGGTGCGATGATGATGCTGATGTCGGCGGCAGCTTTCGCTCAGGGTGATGCGATCTCAAAGTTCTTCTCTAAGTACCAGAATGATGAGTCATTTAGTCAAGTTACGATCAGCAGCAAAATGTTTAGTCTCCTCACAAACATGGAGACGAACAACAAGGACGATCAAGAGATTATTAATGCGATCAGTAAGCTGAAGGGTTTGCGAATCCTTGCGAAAGAGCATGCACGCGATGGCCGTACGTTGTATAAAGAGGCGCTCGCGCTCGTCCCAAAAGATTATGAAGAGCTGATGTCGGTGCGCGATGAGGATAAAGACATGAAGTTCTTCATCAAGGAAACAAGCCCGGGTAAAATTTCGGAACTGTTAATGGTGATGGGTGGCTTGGAAGATTTTATGGTACTGTCATTGTTCGGCGAGATTGATTTGAAACAGATCGGCAAGATTGGGAAGAAAATGGACATCGACGGTCTCGACCACTTGCACAAGTTGGATGATAAAAAGAACTAACGTTCTCCCATGAAATACAAGTTGATTATTGCGGCCCTGTTTTGCGCACAAGTAGCCCTCGCGCAAAGCAGGGCTTTTTCAATCTTAGAAGAGCGATTTGAAGGACAACCCGATGTGGAGAAGTTCCACGTTCGTGGTTGGGTAGGTCGCATGGTGGCTTCCTTTGCTTTCGACGACGATCCGAAACTGCGTCAAGCGATGGAAGACATTCAGTACATCCGGTTTATGACGATTCCGACCGTCGAGTTTGATCGACAATCGCTATCGGTGAGTGGATTTCGCCGAGTGCTTTCAAAGGATGAGTTTGAGCTACTCGCCGATTACCGGGACAAAGGAGACCAAGTGCTGGTGTACCTGCGCGACGAAGGCAACCGAAACAATCGCTATTTCGTATTGATCCAAGAAAAAGAACAGGTGGTTGCGATTGAGATGAAAGGATACATCGACCCAAGCATTTTCAACGACGTCACGTTCAACTAACACCCCATGAAACGCTGGATTTTGTCTGCCATGTTGCTCGGTGCTCTCGGTACCGCAATGGCTCAAACCAAAACAACGGAGAA
This sequence comes from Cyclobacteriaceae bacterium, assembly GCA_044226945.1. Classification (GTDB taxonomy): domain Bacteria; phylum Bacteroidota; class Bacteroidia; order Cytophagales; family Cyclobacteriaceae; genus ELB16-189. The sequence goes on from JBGAGB010000020.1 coordinate 28,362, forward strand.
ACTTGACGAGAAATACGAAGGGAAGTCCCTCTATTTCTATAAAAATACCCTCAGGATGTTAAATCAGAAGGAGGACAAGGATTTCGATGACATGATCAAAGACATCGAGAAAATCCGTTTCCTCATGATTGATCGAAAAGGAGATGCCTTTACTGGAGCAGACTACAAAAAACTTAAGGCAGACTATCTAGGCGAGTCTTACGAGGAAGTGATGACTGGTCGCTATGAAGGCCGTAACTTCGATATCTTCATTCGTGAGTCCGGCGGAAATGTGAAAGGCACGGTGATCATGGCGAGCGACTCATCAAGCCTGTTTGTGTTGGATATTCTGGGACGAATTGCCTTGGAAAAAGCAAGTTCTTTATTTAAGATGATCGACGATAACTCTGACGTTGCTCGTAAGTTGCGCGACGCACACATCGAATAACCCCTCGCTTTGGAAACAATATTATCAATCAAAGGTCTTTCGAAGTCGTTTGGGTCGATTCAAGCGGTCCGGAACCTCTCGCTCGATGTGCAAGCCGGGCAGGTTTTTGGAATGCTGGGGCCCAATGGGTCGGGTAAGACCACCACGCTCGGCATGTTGATGGGTGTGGTCAATCCGACCGCGGGCGATTTCTCCTGGTTTGGGCAAGCGCCGTCAAACATCATCCGGAAAAATATTGGGGCGGTTTTGGAGCACCCAATTTTTTATCCCTACCTGTCGGGTCAGATAAATTTGGAGGTAAACGCGATGATCAAAGGTGCCGACAAGAGTCACATCGACCGCGTGTTGGACATCGTGGGTTTGACGGAAAGACGGAACGACAAGTTTCGGACGTATTCGTTGGGGATGAAGCAAAGATTAGCGATTGCTTCGGCACTCTTGAATGATCCCAAAGTGTTGATCTTGGATGAACCTACGAATGGGTTAGATCCAATGGGCATTGCCGAAATACGTGACATTATTAAACGTATTGCGGCAGAGAACAAAACGATTATTCTTGCCAGCCATCTTTTGGATGAAGTACAACGCGTGTGCACGCATTTCGCTGTGTTGCGTCGTGGACAATTGGTTCACACGGGACCCGTCGGCGACGTGGGGCATGGCGAAGAGACTGTGGAGGTCATTGCATTCCACGACGATCTGGGTCATATCCTGCTTCAGTTTCCGGGTAGCATGAGCGTGAACCGGTCGAATGGACCTTTTGAAGTGAAACTACGTGACGGATTTTCGAGCGGCGATCTCAACAAGTTCCTGTTCGAGAAAGGAATTGTCGCCACCCACTTGTTGACACAGAAGAAGAGCCTCGAAAAACAGTTCCTTGAAATCCTCGCCGAAGCGCCTAATTCTTAATTCCCAGTTCTCAATTCTAACTTCATCCCCCTTGTCTTCCCTCACCCACCTCCTCCAAGTCGATCTCAAGAAACTGACGCACTACAGGACGTTCTGGGTAGTGTGTGGGATGTACTTTATCACGCTTACGCTGGTGACAGCGAGTGGAATGGAAGTGTTGAAGTTTCTCGCAGACCGGGGAGCCGAGTTTGACTTGAGTCTGAATATTCGCCGCGTGCCTTTGTATCATTTCCCAGACGTGTGGCAGAACTTGATTTGGGTCGCGGGATTCTTCAAGTTCATTTTGGGAGTGATGGTAATTATTTCCGTGACGAACGAGTTTGCTTATCGCACCGTGCGGCAAAATATTATCGACGGGTTTAGTCGAAAGGAATTTATCGTTTCCAAAATATTGACGAATGCGTTATTGGCTGGAGCTAGTACCGTGGTCATGTTCCTGATCGCTCTCATCACTGGTTTGATTTACTCGCCTCAGATCGTGTTTTCTGAATTTATCAACGACATTGAGTTCTTTCCAGCTTATTTTCTGCAGGTCTTTGGATACCTCTCATTTGCTTTGTTGCTGAGTATTTTCATCAACCGGTCGGGGTTGACGATCATCGTGCTGATGTTAGCCAGGGGGCTGGAGATGTTTATCATCCATCAAGTATTTAAGAACGCGGAGATCCTCCATCCATTCTTTCCTTTGGAGTCGTTGGAATCTTTGATCACACTGCCTTTTAAGCGTTATGTGTTCCTTGAGGTGTTGGATCATCCGGAGCTGCTCACGGTGTTGATCGCATGTACGTGGGTGTTTTTGATTAATTATCTGGCCTACTACAAGCTCCGGAAGTCCGATATTTAAGTGTAATAATTACACGACGGTGTTGGCTGATGCCGTGGCGATGCGTAAATTTCCTTACGTAACCCAACACGACCATGAGCCAATATTCACGCCGCCAGTTTCTGGCGAAGTCAGCTGCAGGCGCTGCACTTTTGTCTGCCCTTCCCAGCTTCGATTCACTTGCCGCCAAACCGTACCAGGGTCGAAAATTGCGCGTGGCGCTTGTCGGTTTAGGTTACTACGCAGAGTTTAAACTTGCGCCGGGCTTAGTCGAGTCGAAATATTGCGAACTGGCCGGGATTGTTACCGGAACTCCCGAGAAGGCTGCCAAATGGAAAGCGAAGTACAACATCCCGGACAAGAATATCTATAACTACGAGAACTTCGATCGCATCGCAGATAACAAGGACATCGACGTGATTTACGTCGTGCTGCCGAACTCGATGCACAAAGAATTCGTGATTCGTGGCGCGAAAGCAGGTAAACATTGCATCACGGAAAAACCGATGGCCATCAACGTGAAGGATTGCGAGGAGATGATCGCAGCCTGCAAGAAGGCGAACGTGAAACTGTATGTCGGCTACCGACTTCATTTCGAACCGCACAACATGGAGGTGCGAAGGCTCGCGCAGACCAAGGAAATGGGTAAGATCAAGGTCGTAGAAACTGCCGATGGTTTCAAAATAGGAGACCCGAATCAATGGCGCCTGAAGAAAGCATTGGCAGGTGGCGGAGCGATGTATGATGTGGGAGTGTATGCGATTCAAGGTGCGCGCTACGCCACTGGCGAGGAACCGACGTATGTCACAGCGCAGGAATTCAAGACCGATCCTGTTAAGTTCAAAGAAGTTGATGAGACCATCTTTTGGCAAATGGAATTTCCAAGTGGGGCAGTCTCAAGTTCGGTGACCACCTACGCGAGTTCGACGGAACGACTGTATGTTTCTGCAGAGAACGGCTGGCTGGAACTTCGCCCAGCTTACGGCTACGGACCTATCCAGGGAAAGACCAACAAAGGGCCGATGAACTTGCCTCACACCAACCATCAAGCATTGCAGTTCGACGCGATGGGACAGGCTATTTTGGAAAATAAAGAGATCAGCGCCACCGGTGAGGAAGGACTTCGTGATATGAAGGTGATGGACGCGATCTACCGGTCAATCGCATCTGGAAAGAAAGAGAAGGTGTAGCGTGGCAACGGGTAGGCTTGGTTGGCTTTTCGTCGGCTTCGGCTTGCTTGACCTCTATGCTTTCTATCGATCGTTTCCCATCTTAGACAAGATCTTTACTCAGTCGGAGGTATCGACCTGGATCCCACGTGTGATTCCAGGACTCACGGTCATATTGATCGTCTCGTTGCTTGCGTCAGGCCCGCTCACTGTCGTGGGGCGATCGTGGGGATATGTGATATACTATTTTCAGTTTCCGCTTCGCATCGCGTTTGTAACCTGCCTCACGTTTGGTTTCCTTTTCCGCTGGATGCCGACACAGGTTGGAACGATGGCGCACGGAATGTTGACGGCGACTGCGTTCGGGTTTGAAGCCGTGCGCTTGATGCTCACGATTCGGAAGCACCGGGTGTTGGTGTCGTCGTAACTACTTCGACTGTTTCATCAGGCCATTCTTAAACGAATAGCTCGCAACTTGATACCAGGCGATCGTCTCCTCGACCAATTGAGGATTGATTTGTCCCGGTGATGCCGATTGGTCCGCCCAATCGATGGACAGTTCGTCTGACTTCTGTTGTGGGGCAAGGATCACGAGTTGGTCGTTGCGGATAAACCCTAGAAGTTGATACGTGCTGATGAACACGCGTTCACGACCGGGTTCGAGTTGGTTAATGTCTACCCCATAGAACTTGCTGTTGTATGAAAAGTTGAGCATCCCGAGTACGGTAGGTCCCATGTCGATTTGACTCATGAGTCGTTCCATCCGTCCGGGAGCGACGTGTGCGGGTGAGTAAATTAGCATGGGGATGTGGTATTTCTGCACTGGCAAGTTCGTCGTGCCCGCGCTGCTGGCGCAGTGGTCGGCCACGATGATGAACACAGTATCGTTGAACCACGGTTTCTTCGAACATTCGCGGATGAAGCGCCCGATGGCATAGTCCGTATATTTCACGGCGCCCTCGCGACCGGTGTGCGAGGGAATGTCGATGCGCCCGTCGGGATACGTGAACGGACGGTGGTTGGAGGTGGTCATCACTTGAGCAAACACCGGTTTCCCGGATGCGATCGTCTTGTCTATTTCGCGTTGCGCCAAGGTGAACAAGTTTTCGTCGGCGACACCCCAAATGTTTTCGTAGTCAATCTCCTCGTCGGTAAGTCCATCGCGATCCGTTACCGTATACCCATTAGCAGAAAAGTATCCGTTCATGTTGTCGAAGTAGCCGTAACCCCCGTAGATGTATCGACTTTCGTAGCCTTTGCTGGCGAAGACAGACCCGAGGGTAAACAGGTTGTCGTTGTTGGGTCGTCGCACGATTGATTGCCCGGGTGTGGGAGGTACGCATAACGACAAAGCTTCAAGTCCACGCACGGTTCGCGTACCAGTCGCGTAAAGGTTGGTGAATAAGAGGCTGTGTTGGGCAAGAGAGTCGAGGTTGGGCGTGTAGCCACCCGGGTTTCCGAAGATGCCCATGAAGTCGGCACTGAAGCTCTCAACACTTACGAGCACCACATTTAGTCTTTTTTCGGGTCCGTCGTGGGTGATCTTTCGTTCGATGCTGGTCGGATCGCTATTGATGTATTCTGCCTCGGGTGTTTTGAGACGGTCGCGCACGATTTCGAAGGCGCGCTTTTGGTCGATGACTTGGTAAAAGCGGTCGTAGTCAAGTTCATTGTTGCGATATGCTGCGAACAATTCGTACAAGCCATTGCCTGCCAACTCGTTTACATACGGATTAGAACTGAATTGTCGATAGCTATTTTTGACGGCAAAGAAGGAAATCACCGGAACGACGAGCAACATCAAAGCAACGCGCGAACGTTGGCGGAATCGCATCGAAGATTCCATCGACATTTTGATGGTATGTCGAAGGAAGAACACGGTTGTGAAGGCGATGATGGCCACCACGGCGATGATCCAACCAACCGGGTACGACTGTTGAATGTTCCCGAGCACTTCGGTGGTGTAGATTAGGTAGTCGACAGCGATGAAGTTGTAGCGCGAATTGAACTCGTCCCAAAAAAGCCATTCACTCACTCCATTGAACACCAGCGAGTAGGTGAAGAACACGAATATTCCATAGAGGATAAAACGATGCCATGTCCTCTGGAAAATACGATCTGGAACGAACCAGGTGTATAGCACCAACACGATGATGACGTACGAAGCGTTGACGAGGTCGTAGAATAGACCGATTAAGTATATCCCCGGAAGGGCTAGCCAGTTCCCGCTCATTTGGGCCGTGGATTGGATGAGCAGGATGGTACGAGTGATCGTGGAAACGACGACTACGACAAGTACGAGGAGGGCGACGAGCCCAAATCGGTGGTTAAAAATGCGCTTCATGAAGAATGGACAGGCAAATTTAAGGTCTTAACGCGACTTTAAACTACTTGTTTGATTGATCGTTCAGACGAGCTAAAGAAGTTCGGCATTCAATAAGTTCTAGGTTTGTACCTTCCAATTTATGCCTCATTTCCATCTCGCGTTCCTGTGCTGCAATGGCTTGACTTCTTTGCACTAGGGCGAAGGCTAGAAACATGATCAGGAGAACCGTTTGGCCAATCATAAACCAAAAGCTTTTATTTTTCATTTTGTAGATGCTTAGTATCAAACTTACCTCATTATGTTAAGAAGCCCTCAGTGTCGTGTTCGAAATAACGCGGATTCTCGTTACCACAATCGCTATTGCGCCGCGCCGCGCTGTCAATACTCGAGTTTGCCTAGCCCCGGACAAACTACACTGCGATCTGACTTTGGCGTGAAGAGGGGCGCAATACTACAGCTCGGTTGCAATACGTGATTGATAAGCCCCTGACCACCCGCGCCAAAGGCTAATATCACTGCGAAAGGGGCGGGATATGAATCGCATTCGAACATCCGTCAGGAAAGGAAGTATCTCTCATCGAAATCAATTCCATGTTCAGAATGAAAATCCCGATACTCTTCCTCGAAACTTTTTTTGCGATGATGCTCATGTTGATTTTCGATATATCGAATGACGCGATCAACCTGGTTGGGACTGACCGAGAAAGCTCCGTATCCATCTTGCCAATAAAATTCATGAAATTGAGGTCCTTTCGTCTTTGCCCAACTAGAGGAATGTGCCTTCATCTCCTCTAGTAAGTCCCGTAACGCTACATTCTGGGAAAGTTTACACAAGACGTGAACATGGTCAACGTGGCCACCAACTTTAATTGATTGACAACCCATTTCATTGCAAATACCGCCGAGGTACCGGTACAACTCTTTTTCTAAAGGTGGAATGATCAGTCCCTTGCGATACTTCGTACTGTAAATGATGTGGACATAGTTTTTTACTAGGGAATTTGGCATCAACGAAACTACAATTCTATATATTACTTGTATTGATGGGTTGATATCATGGTCAGGAAATCCTGATGGAAACTGTAGATATCCCGCCCCCTACGCGGTTGTTGTTGCTTTTGTGGCGTAGGTGGCCGGGGGCTTAACAAGTTTGTGTTATCCGCTGGCTTTGGTATTACGCCCCTTGGCATTGGTGGCCGTAGCCTTGAGGCGAAGGTGGTCAGGGGCTCTAGTGGCTACAGTGATCTTAACTTAATGACGTAGAATATCCAACCATGTCATTAAGTTAAGGGGAACGCACGTATCCGTGACTAAATAATAAGATTTCTGGTTGGTCGTGGCCTTGTCGCCAGATCCCGCCAGTTGTACAGTATGAAATTGTTGATTGGTTCTTTGTATTGCGTCGGCATTTGGAAAATACTCAAGAACCAATGGCGAAATGTCAAATAGATGTCATTGATGGTACTTGGAAAGGTTTGGTTCTGATTGTACAAAGCCCATCTGAAAAAGTTAAGTTAAAAACGGTCAACGCTTTCAGACGTCGTCAAATATCCAAGATCTAATCCATGTCGTTAAGTTAAGAGGCGTAAAGGAGGATATCTCGCCCCTTGTCAGGGGCTTAACAGCGTGGTGCTGTTCGTTTGCTATGGTATTGCGCCCCTTTTGCGTTGATCGCCGCAGCCTTCAGGCGAAGGTGGTCAGGGGCTCTTGCGGTTACTGTGGCCTTAACTTAACGACATGAAATATCTAATGACCACTACATGTCATTAAGTTGGGTTCACTGCTAGGTCAAAACGGGTCAGGTAAAATGGACAGGAAACTGCGTCGAAGCCAACTTGGAACCTCGCCATCTCGGTAAGAATTAAATTTTCGCTCTCCGAGCTTGCATGCTAATGTTCTGCCGTTATGGACCGAACCCAAAGCTGTCGAACAGAATTTGCACCTACGCGATCGGCGACCCTACAACTGATGCAACAGATTCATAAGGATCGCCTACTAGTTGTAGAGCCTGTGCAAACGCGGGTTCGGTTTTGATGCCTTGTTGTTTCAATTTGAGTACTCGGCTCTTGAACTCCGGGCCACCGTTTTGCAGAAAATCCCATTCAGCGACTAAGTGTCGGTAGGCATATTGTTCGCGGACAGGCGTTGCTTGAGCTACTACTTCGAAGAGGAATCCTTGAAATAGGAACTTGGCCACGATTCCTGGTCCGCCCCGCAGTTGTGTCGAGTTGATCGAGAACTCGTTGTGGGGGTGCAGCTTGGATTCAACGTCGGCTGCGAATGCATTGAGCGTTGGTGCGAAACAAATGATATCGATGTCGCTGGTTTCTAAAAAAAGATCCAGTGGCAATGTTCCCACGACCACTGGATCAAAAGCATTTAATTGTTCGAGCACATTGCTTTGTTGAATTGCATCGTGCCCGCGTTTTTGGATCGTCGACCCCCTTTGAAGGTATGAGATGTCAAAGAAGTCGGGCCGCATCCAGCGTTAGTCCACAATTCCTTGGTACGTCAACACTTTGAACTTGTCACCGGTGCCCCTGTTTGGTCCGCCGTAGGTGTTCATGAAAATAAGACCGACAAGTTTCTCTTTCGGATCGGCCCAATATTGGGTGTTGAACGCACCGCCCCATGAAAACGAACCTACGCTGAAGATTCCTTGGAAGTCGTTCTTTTCGGTTTCGAGTCCGAAGCCCAAACCAACTTGGTTGGTGAGAGGGGGTTGGAGTTGAGGTGTCAGCATCAATTCAACTGTTTTGCGGCTTAGCAACCGCACGCCGTTGTACTCGCCCTTATTCAAAAACAGTTGCAAGAATTTTGCGTAATCCTCAACCGTTGAGCTAAGACCGGCACCACCAGAGTAGTAGGTTCCTTCCAAGGTGGGATACATCGGTTCGACACCATCGTAAAGTTTTCCCGTCGCTTTCGAGATCAGGCCATCTTTCATTTCATACACATTCACAAGACGATTGTGTTTTTCTTTGGGCAAGTAGAAATACGTGTCGTTCATTCCCAACGGTTGAAAGATTTTCGTCCTTAAATATTGATCGAAGCTCATCCCCGACAGAACTTCGACGAGGTATCCAAGCACATCGTTGTTGAGACCGTAGGTGTATGCTTCACCGGGGTTGTGTTTGAGGGGGAGTCCGCCGAGCACCTTCATCTTTTCACCGATCGTGCCGGTGTGGTTGCCGATTCCGCTCACGATCCCCGCCTTGGCATAGATGGCTTTGAATTCTTGGTTTCCGATGCCGGCGTAATCAAGCCCGGACGTGTGTGTGAGCAATTGACGAATGGTAATCTCACTCTTGGCGGGCGTGGTGGTGTAGGTGGTGTCGCGCCAGTTGAGACTTACCAATACCTTGGGATTTTTAAACTCAGGAATGTAGCGTGAGATCGGGTCGTCGAGCCCAAATCTTCCGTCTTCGTACAACATCATCACTGCGAGACTGGTGATGGCCTTACTTTGGGAGGCGATCCGGAAGATGTTGTCTTTTTTAAGGGCTACTTTATTCTCGACGTCTGCGTAGCCATAGGCTTTGTGGTAGACGATCTTCCCGTTGCGCGCGATGAAGACGACGGAACCAGGAATCCATTTGTTGCCGATATGTTCTTCGACCATCTTGTCAATCTTTGACAACCTTGCGGTCGACATGCCGGCGTCTTCTGGTTTGCCGGTTGTAAAGGTTTGGGCACTCGCAACCAAGACGAGGCCCAGCAGGAGGCAGGTAAGGAGGGATTTCATGTATAGCACTTTTTTACAAGTTAGAATTTTTGGCGAGATCGACGCGGCAAAATCCTATGGCTTGTTGCTAAAACTTGCTATCGGCGAGCGGCAGGTCAATTCCGAACTTCCTAGCCTTTGGGCGTCAATCCCTGGGCAATGCTACTTGTCGTAGATCTTGACCATGCCGTCGTTGCAGACCTGGAATCCGTGGTCGTAGCAATACCTGATTTCAGCGCCGCGTGCGCGCCGGACGTAGGTGTGATAGTCGAATTCGAAACCCAATGCACGTAGGTCACCCGGGTCTACTTTCTCGTTGCCCTCATTTCGCAGTGAAGCTAAGATGCTCCGGTTTCGACGAAGCTTGTGATTGACCGTTCGCATGAAGCGACTGCCATGCCCCAATGACTTGTTGTGCCATGCAGTCCGACAGCGGTCATCACAAAACTTCTTGTCACTCCGGCCGACGATCCGCTCGCCGCATTCGACACATTGTCTAAATTCAGATGCGACCTCCATTTGTTCTTTTTTGAGACAATTTAAAAGGCACGACGCGACGGAAGATGGGCAATCAGGAAAACCGGACAGTAGACATGTCTGGTTTTCACCTAAAAGTATACGAACGACGCATCAGGTAGACCAACAGGACAGCAGCGAATGGATTACGTGCGTATCTATGGGGTATGTCTGTCATCCAATTGAAATCTGTTTACCGCAGCATATTGCGTAGCCGCGGAATGGTCTTAATCAATGTGGTCGGGTTCGCGCTGGCGATTGCAAGTTGCTTGCTGATATTCTTATTCGTGGTCGACGAGTATTCGTACGACCGCCACGTGCCAGAAGCGGATCGGATTTACCGTGTGTGCCTCGATCGCGTATACCCAGACCGCAGCGTGAAATGGGCAAGCATACCGCCTGCCGTGCGTGATGGACTCATTTCAGAGTTCCCGGAGATCGAAGCGGCCACCCACATTCGAAAAGAAATCTTTCAGGTGAGCACGGAAGGCACTAAGAGTTTGCAAGAAAGCGGGATCGCGGCCGACTCCACTTTCTTTGACGTCATCCAACACACGTTCTTGATGGGCCTGCCGGAGCATTCACTTGCCACGCCCGCATCGATTGTCCTGTCGAAGAAGATGGCGGATAAGTACTTTCCCGGTCAAGATCCGGTAGGGAAGAGCATCAAACTCGAACCCGTTGGTTTGTTTAATGTTACGGGAGTCATTGCCGACGTTCCAGAAGCGTCGCACTTCCACTACGACTTTGTGATTAGTTTCGGATGGGACCGGATGACAGACTTCAATGTTTGGAACAATAACTTTGGCTATTACACCTATTTGAAGTTGCGCCCCACTGCTGACTGGCATTCGTTGGAGGAAAAATTACCCTCGATGTCAAAAAAGTATGTCAGTCAAGGTTTCAACGGCTACGACAAATGGCGAAGTGAAGGCAACGACTATCGTTTTTTTCTACAGCCCCTGACCGACATCCACCTCCACTCTAGTTTGAAATGGGAGGCGGAACCGAACGGAAATTTTTCTTATGTCCTGATTTTCATTGGGACGGGCGCGCTCATTCTTGCCATGGCCATCATCAACTTTGTAAATCTTGCAACTGCTCGTTATTCGGTGCGTGCGCGCGAAGTCGGCATTAGGAAGGTACTTGGATCATTGCGGGCGCAGCTCGTTGCACAATTCATGCTTGAATCCGTGGCGCTCTCCACGTTCGGTATCCTGATTGCGCTTGTGCTCGTAGAGTTCGCGCTGCCGATCGTAAACACGTTGCTAGACAAACACTTGGTTGTACCCTATTTTTCCAGCATGTGGGTGATCCCCGGATTGGTGCTCGCCAGCTTGGCAGTAGGTTTCGCGTCAGGATTTTACCCGGCGCTGATGTTGTCGTCGTTTCGACCCGCCGCGGTACTTGGAAATGGGAAGATGGGCCCTTCAAACTCTCGCTTTCGCGATCGGCTTGTGGTGTTCCAATTTGTTATTTCGTTCTTCTTGATCGCCGGATCGTGGGTCGTTTTCTCACAGTTGCGATTTATGCAGTCGAAGGATCTCGGGATGACCAAGGATCAAATCCTTGTGATTAATCAAGTGCGCATTCTTCCGAACCGGGATGTTTTCAAAAATACATTGGCATCAGAATCGGGTGTGGCCGCGCTCGGGTATTCGGCGGACATCCCCGGAAGGATGGAGGGAGCAGCTACGTTTCAACCCAAAGGTCTGGGCAACCAGCAGGAGTTGAATATGACAATTATTGGTATCGACACTGGAGTGGTGAGAACGTGGGGCCTGACGATGGTATCGGGGCGTAACTTCTCCTATACCGACTACACCGACACCACGCGCAACGTCATCATCAATGAGACAGCCGCGAGAATGTTTGGATGGCCCGACGATCCGGTCGGCAAAGAGCTCCTCGATGGACGCAATGGTGTCTTGCGGATCGTGGGAGTTGTCAAAGACTTTCATGTAGAGTCGTTGCATCGCGAGATCAGACCTACACTCATGCTTCCGACTTCTGACTGGGTGAATCGTTTGTCAATTCGATTGGCGGCTGAGAGCGTCGGTTCGACCGAGTTTGGCACTCGGTCTCAGGAAGTGCTGAGTAAAGCCGAGGAGTTGTGGAAACAAACGGTGCCCGATCAACCCTTCGAATATGTCTTTCTTGATGATCACTACGATTCCTTGTATCGAAGTGAGCAGACGACGGGTAAGTTGTTCCTAGCACTTACGTCGATGGCAATCGTGATCTCTTGTTTGGGGCTTTTTGGTCTCTCTGCTTTCGTGGCGGAGCGAAGGACTCGTGAGATCGGGATCCGCAAAGTTGTAGGCGCCTCTACTTCGGGTATTGTTTGGCTCTTGGTGTATGACCTTACATTCTTGGTGTTCGTGGCAATCTTAATTGGGATCCCGATCTCATATCTGGCGATGAAGTCTTGGTTGGGCAACTTCGCCTACAGAGTTGATATTTCGTATTCACCATTTTTGATTGCCGCGTTCATCTCCATATTGATTGCAGCCGTCACGGTGTGTTATCACGCCATCCGCGCGGCACGGGTCAATCCAACAGAGACACTTCGCATTCAATAGCGAAGGATGGGGTAGATCGAATGTGGGCTCAAGTGTACGATATTGATCAGAACGCTTTTAGCGGATGGCGAATGGAGCGATTAAGTCAAAGCGAACTAGACAGGTACTCTATTTGTGGAGGAGGTGCGCGCTCAAAAACCAGCGAACCTCACCATCATGAAAAAAACGATTTTACTCACATTACTTTTTGCTCTTGCAGGCACCGTTTCGAGGGCACAAACCGCGGCATCAAACGACGTTCGTCAAGCTGTACTCGACTACGTGGAAGGGTTCTACGAAGGCGACACGGTCAAGATCAAGCGTTCGGTTGCCACCAACCTGTACAAATACGGGTACTGGCGCGATGCAAAAAGCAGTCAATACGGTGGGGAGCAAATGAGCTTCCAACAGGCTGTGGACTACGCAAAGGGAGTGATGGCGAAGAAGCGGTTCGCCAAGGCCGATGCCCCCAAGACCATTGTAATCTTGGATCAAGAGGAACAAGTGGCCGTAGCGAAGTTGACCGCTTGGTGGGGAATTGATTATCTTTTGTTGGCGCGACACCAAGACAAATGGATGATTGAACAAGTTCTCTGGCAGGGTCCGCTGAGCACCGTTAAGAAAACCTAGCTGGCAACAAGTTTTGCCTAGCGAATGAAAAACTGAAACTTGGCAAGACTGAAGAAACTTCTCGACACCGACCTTGCATACCACCTTCTTGTGTGGCTGTTGTTGTTGGTGCCCAGTATTTTTGGAACCACGTACAACCTGCGCGCCGGTTTCGCTTACTACACACTCAGTTTCGTCGTCCGCAACGGTGTTCTGTTGTCGATCGTGTACTTAAACTTCTTGGTGCTTATTCCTCGTCTTTTTAGGAAGCGGAGGGCGGCCTTGTATTTCATCGCGATCTTTTTCTTGGCAGTGGTCGGCGTGGTCGCCAACCTTTCCATGGATTCTGTGATGATGCCCCGGCTTGGGTTTCCCGAGCAAGACTTGAACGCGCAAATGGTTGAGGCGTTGTTCTACTTCTTCAACATGTGCAGTTACCTTCTGACCTCATTCTTGTTGTTCTCCCTGCGAGAAAAACAACTTCAGAAGGAGCACTTGGATGAATTGCAGAACGATAAGTTGACTACAGAAATCAAGTATTTGCGTGCTCAGATCAATCCGCATTTTTTGTTCAACACATTGAATAACCTATATGGACTTACGTTGCAACAGTCGCCCCACACGGGCGAAGTGATCCTTAAGCTTTCGCGGATGATGGACTACATGCTCCATGAGTCGGGCGATGTAAAAGTGTATTTGCGCGACGATCTTGAAAACATTCAGAACTACGTCGACATTGAGAGAATTAGGCAGGGGAATCAGGCTCAGATCGTGTTCGAAATCGAGGGGTCGGTCGGTGAACAGAAGATTGTGCCACTCTTGTTACTGCCGTTAATTGAGAATGCGTTCAAGCATGGTGTCAACACAATTATCCAAGGTGCATATATGCGTGCCCGAGTAGAGATTGCAGGCAACCAACTGGAGATCCAAGTGCGAAATAACTTTCGCTCGCCTGAGCTAACAGAAGGAAGGGTTGGTATCGGCTTGAGGAACCTCGAACGCAGGTTGCACCTGTTTTATCCTGAGAAATTCAAAATGAGCGTGCGTTCGGAAGCTGGTGAATACGAAGTGAATTTAAAGCTTGACTTATCGTGAGCTACTCTTGCGCGATCATCGACGACGAACCTCCATCGCACGAGGTACTGAAGAGTTACCTCGACAGGACTCCCGACCTTATTTTGAAAGGGCAGTTCTTCAATGCGCGGGACGCCGACCATTACCTCCGGCAGGAGTCCGTAGATGTATTGTTCCTCGACATTCAAATGCCGGAAATCACCGGGATCGAGTTCTTACGCGCGTTGGAAAACAGACCCGTGACAATTTTCACGACCGCTTTCCGTGATTATGCCTTCGAAGGGTACGAGCTTGGAGTAATCGATTACTTGTTAAAACCGGTCACTTTCGAGCGTTTCGAAACGGCGGTCGGTCGGGCGCTTGACTTCTTGCGGCAACATCAACCCGATACCGAAGTGGACGCAGAAGCCATGAAGTCGTCTAAGAGTCACGATGTGTTGATCAAGAGCGGGACCAAGAAGATCCTTGTCGATTACAGACAGATCTTGTATGCCCAGGGTTTAAAGGATTACACCATTCTGTATACCGCGAATACTCGGTACGTGGTCAAGGGATCGATCAAGTCGTTTGGTGACTACTTACCGGCGCAGGCCTTCATCCGGGTGCACAAGTCGTTCATTGTGGCGTGCAATCAACTTCGATTGGTGTATCGCAACAAAATTGAGATTGGAAAGATCTCCATTCCGATCGGCCGAAGCTATCGCGCAGCCGTCGACACGTTCCTGGCCACAAAAGGCAGTTAGTTTAAAGCTCCTTTTTCTTCAGTTGATCAACTGCGTAGTTCGCTGCGCGCGCCGTGAGCGCCATGTAGAGAATGGAAGGGCTTTGGTTGCCGGTGCTGGTCATGGCTGCGCCGTCGGTGACGAACACGTTTTTGCATGCATGCAACTGGTTCCATTTGTTGAGCATCGAAGTCTTTGTGTCTTTCCCCATCCGGCAGCCACCCATCTCGTGGATGTCAAGCCCTGGCGCTTGGTGCGAGTCATAGCCTTCAATATGAGTAGCGCCCGACTTCTCCAACATTTCGGTGCTGGCCGATAGGAAGTCTTTGATCATCTTCTCGTCGTTATCGTCGTAGCCAACGGAAGTGACGAGGAGAGGTATTCCCCACTGGTCTTTCTGGTCCGTGCTCAGGCGTACATGATTTTGTTCCTTCGGAATGGTTTCTCCCTGCATGTACATGTAGGTGCGCCAAGGACCGGGTGTGGCTTTTAGTCTTTTGATTTCAGCTCCGAGCGCGGTCTCTATTTTCATTTCGTCGCCGCGCGTGCGATAGGCGCCCATGAAGGTAGTAAAGCCGCCAACGTAGTCCATATCGTGCTTATACAAGTTTCGGTAGTTCGCGATGATTGGCTCTGTAGGATTTCTACCTGAGTAGTACTTGTCTTCGAAGCCAGGGATATCGGCGCCGATGCTTGCGCGATAGTTGTGGAAGCAAACGTATTTTCCGAGCACACCATTGTCGTTGCCTAAACCCTGTGGGAATCGACTGGAGGTAGAGTTTAGTAAAACAAGTAGGCTATTCAGCGCCGACCCGTTCACGAATATGACGCTCGCGGTAAAGACGAGTTCTTCCTTCGTTTGTGTGTCGATAATTCTTACACCCGAGGCGCGCCCTTTCTTTTCGTCATAAATAATCGAATGAACGACTGAGTGTGGCCTCATCGTGAGGTTGCCTGTTTTTTCTGCCCATGGCAACGTCGATGACACGGAGCTAAAGTATCCCCCGAAAGGGCAACCACGCATGCACAGGTTGCGAGCCTGACACTGGCCGCGGCCCTGTTGAAGGTGGACCTCCTGTGGTTGGGTGAGGTGTGCCCAACGCGCTTGGACAAGATGTCGATCTTTGAAATTGGCTTTGATCTTTTGTTGGATGTCTTTCTCGACGCAGTTCAGGTCGAACGGGGGGAGAAATTCACCATCAGGCATCGCGTCGATACCATCTTTGTTGCCACACACACCGATGAATTTTTCGACGTGCGAGTACCATGGGGCGATATCGGCGTAACTGATCGGCCATTCGATGCCATAACCGTATTTGGCCGGGGAGATGAATTCACTTTCGCTCCATCGTTGGGTGGCGCGACCCCAAGTCAACGACTTGCCACCCACTTGGTACCCACGAATCCAGTCGAAGGGTTTCTCTTGTACGTAGGGATGATCTTTATCTTGGATAAAGAAATGCTTGGTATCCTCGCCGAAACCAGCGGCCTTGCTGATCAATGGGTTTTCCTCCAGGTACCGAGCGGGCATATCTCCGCGGTAAGGAAAATCCCACGGGTTCATCGTTGCGGTGGGATAGTCTTTATTATGGACCACATTCCGACCACGTTCGAGGACGAGCGTCTTGAGGCCATGTTCGCATAATTCCTTCGCAGCCCAACCACCTGAAATTCCGGAGCCAATCACAATTGCATCGAAGTCCGTTTGTTGCATGCCTCAAATTTTTATTTTCTACTCAACTTGATTTTTCAGCGTTCCTATTCCGTCGATGGTAATCGCCACGATGTCGCCTGCGTGTAAGGTGAAGTCGTTTCCGGGCACCAGTCCTGTACCGGTCATCAAAAAGCATCCTTCAGGAAAGTTCATCTCGCGAAATAGCCACGAAGCGAGTTCAGGCAGTTGGCGCTTCATTCGATTTAACTGAATGGTTGCGTCGAAGACCAACTTATTGGCACGTTCAATCGTGATATGGATGTTGGTTTCGGGTGAGATGGGAGATGCAGGCACGAACAAGCACGGCCCCATCGCGCAACTGCCCTCATACATTTTGGCTTGAGGTAAGTACAACGGATTCTCACCTTCAATGCTCCGCGAGCTCATGTCGTTGCCCACGGTGTAGCCTTGGATCGCGCCAGACGAGTTGATGAAAAGCGTAAGTTCCGGTTCGGGTACATCCCATTTGGAATCCTTACGGATGCGCACTGCAGCGCCCGGGCCAACCACCCGATGAGCGACCGATTTGAAAAACAGCTCCGGACGATCTGCGTCGTACACTTTTCGATAAAAAAAATCGCCGCCAGAGTCTTTCGATTCCTCCATACGAGCATCGCGGCTGCGGAGATAGGTGACACCCGCCGCCCACACTTCTTGCGAACCGATTGGGGATAATACACCGGATGCAATTCGACGGTCAGCTTCCTTCTCGTCGATCTTGTGCTTATTCGCAACGTTGTTGAGATGTTGGTGGAGGTTAGGCTGATTGATCAATTGGTCCCAGTTGCCATCGACCACGAACGACTGCCCTTGGTGTCGGAGAATGTTTCCTTCTTTCGTCTTGTATAACTGCATATTATGGATTGAGTTGCGATAGATCAACACCCAACGTCTTGCGCGCGATTTCATTCAGTCCTTCGAAGTCGCCTTCGAGGTGCACTGTGACTTGCACGTACGTCATCGAACCTCCGAGGATCAATTCTTTCGCGGCCGACGACGACTCAAGTTCATAGAAAGGCCCCAGTTGCTCTCCGTTTTCGAGCGGCCCATCGTTGTACGAATTTACGACATCGCCACTGAAAGGCCGCTTTTGAATTTCCCATTTCGAGTTGACGTAAAGCCCGTTGTCCTGCACGGGAAACAAAATGAAACTCAGAATTCTGCGACTGGCATCGTAACTAGCAGCCATGGGTTTCGCAATGGAAGGTGGCAGACCGATCTTACTTCGAAACTTGCCGTCGCATGTGAAGAACAACACGCTGTCGCGGATGCGCAACCGATCGGCAGGGATCTCTCCAAAATAGTTTGTATTGATCTTAGACCTTGCGCTGTCGCTAGGGTAAAACGGGATGATCACCGTAGTGCTGTCGGAAGGCGTCATCATGCTCAATAGCCACACGGATATCAGACCTGTTTCTTTCCTCCAAGTTCCGCCTGCTTTATTTTCGATCCGGTTAAGTGTTTCGTAACTGATGGCTTGGATACCCTGTGGTATGGTGGTACCTAAGAGCGATTCCATCTCGGCCACACGCAGCAACCGAACGCGGCGTTCAATGCCCAGAGTAAACTCGGTACCGCTGTAGTTTTTGAACGTGGCCTCGAGCCCGACCATCACCTGATTCGACGTTCGACTTTGGATCTTGTAAGGCAACGTATCGATGCCCGGAGGGACTTGCCATCGACTGATCTTGAATGTATCGCCGGGGGCAAAATACAACGAGAACTGTCCCCCTTCAGGTCCAAGCCATAAGCGCTCTTCGCCTCCGACTGGATTGAACTGTTTTCGTTTCTTGCCCGAAGCGAGCAAGTCGTAGTTGAGCCAACCGTAGCTGTTCCCATCCGCGCCGGTGGATGTGGAGGTCATCACACGACCCTGCCAAACTGGCGACACCAGCAGGCGTGCGGCACCTGTTTCATCCTTAAGTTCGATGGCTGTGGAATCGTATTTAGCGAGGAATGCCGAGTCGTAACCAAACGTGCCTTTCTTGAACTCCTTGATGGGTGCAGCACGTTCTCGACAGCTGCTGAGGAGCGAGAAACCAATCAATACTACAAGCGGTGCGAGAGACTTCATCGGCCTAAAAACGTGGGAGCCGAAGGTAAACGAAATACCGCTAAGATTCCACCTCTAACCTTTGGGTGCGGTGCGTTTTATCGCTTGCGTGCAACAACCGTGATTACTTTTTCGGCACGAACGGGTTCACCTTCAATGGTGACACCTTCCACGACGATTCGATAGCGTGTGGGGAGGTCCGCCGCATAGAACGATACGCGTGCCGGATCCTGACCATCGCTTGCAATCCAGGGGTTCCAATAGATGGTAGATCTGTAGTCCGCCCGGTCGTCGGCGGTGGACAGGTCGGAGTAGTCGGGCGATTCAAATTCGGCTGCCTCCGAGTAACCAGGCATGATTACAGGGAAGAGCTTCGCCCTGTTGAGGCTGCGATTGGCACCTGTGCCTTTCGTTCCCATCCTTGTTTTAATCGAGATGACGCCATTGCCAGCTCTTGCCCCAAAACTGGATGCTGCCGCAAATCGTGAGGCATCGATACTTTCCACATCGTTCACGCTCATCGTCGAGAGTTGGTCTGCAACCGTCTCATCACTGCGGCTAACCATTGCCACTCCGTCAATCTCTACCAAGCATTCTTGTATGATTGAGCCTGTGACAGACGCGAAGCGACTCGAAAAGGTGAGGTATCGAACTGGGTTCCCGGATTCTGGATCCTTGAAATACAGCACTTGCAAACCAGGGATTCGTCCGCGCAAAGCAGAAAGCAAATCAGTAGCGTTGGTGGCGCGAAGCGCGTCGCCATCGATGTGGCTATCAGACATCACCGACTTGCGATCGGCTGCTACCCGTTCGATCTTTTTGCCCTCCACTGTGATGCCCTCGAGCATTCGAGCAGTGGAATACAAGTCTACCACGTGATACTGCGATGCATCGTCGGTGCGATAAATTTCGATTTGGATGGGCGTAACCATTTTTGAAACGGGGCTTGGCTCTCGCGTGGTGTCGAGACTGATCCGTCCTAGCTTACCTTGCAAAGTCTTTATGTCGATCAGTAGTTCAGCCGAATCCTGCAATTGCAACTGTGCGTGGAACATTCCCATCTCGTCGGTGGGTATACCGAAGACATCGTTGTGTTTGTCTTGGTAAATCGTGAGTACACCTGGGGTGGGCTTCTTTTTCTTTCCGATGGTCATCTGTCCACTGAAGTCGATCCCCATCTGAATGTTGTATTTGGGGGTGGTGAGACTGCTGTCGGGTAGCAGTTCGGTCGGGATGGGATAGCTGGTGAGGATGGTGTTTTCATTGTTCGGAACGACCGCCTCCGCCAGGTCTGTGACCGAGATGCACCAACTCGTTGGAATAGAACCGCCGAAAATGTCTTTGGCGTCGAAAGTGATGTTGACCTTATCGCGCGTTTCGTATTCCGTTTTTTCAGTGTTCAACTCAGCATTGTTTGTGGCAATCGTGTTTGTGGTGGGACGCGCGCGCTGATCGGGTGCAAGGACTTTGAAAGGCTTCTCAAAGATGAGTGCTGGATCGAAGTTGAGCATCCAGCGTGTGTAAGTTCGCAGGCTGTAATCGCCGGGTGCGATGTTGCGAGGTAGGGCGAAGTCGCCGGCAGAACTACCGTTGTTGATTGGAAAGAGCTTGTGTTGTAACACTCGACCATTCATGTCAACGAGTTCGGCATGTAGTACTCGGCTTAAGGAATCTCGGTAGACAGGAGCCACATAGTTTACGAATGTCTTGAACAAGACTGCTTCGGAAGGATAGTAGTAGGGCTTGTCAACCATCGTATACGTTTTTTCGACGAGGGCGGCGAGCTTGCTAAATTTCTTCCGAGCCACCGCCGAAGCGACAGGTGCATCGGGGATGAAGTCGAGTGGGAGCAACTCAGCGATGCGTGGATCACTCATGGCACCTGCTACGGTCACCCGGGTCGGATTGATAATGATGCCATCTTCGGTTGCGTCGAATGGTCCATTCGTTTCAATCCAACTTACAGGATGCGATACGTTGCGGTATATTTTAGGAGGAATCGACTTGTTATTATAGTGTACTTCGATTCGACGCGGTAGGGTCAGTCGCTTTTGATCGGCAACGTCGGTTGGAAGAGCGATTCCTTTTGAGATGATTCCAACAAGTGTGGAGTTCACATTTTCTAGAAAGTTGCTTTTCCTGACTACGTCCAGATCGGATGACTTGTCGAGGTACAGTTGAAATCCTTCCGCTTCGGCATCGCCGGCCACAATTGCCTTGACGAGATGGCGCAGGGAACCGTGGTAGGCGTCTTGTCGCCTTTGATGCCATTGCTTGCTCAACGTCGAATCGAGGGTTTGCGCTTCCGTAAAGCGAAATGTGCCGTTGATCAGGTAAGTATTATTGTTTGCGGCAAACTCCTTTAACTGGCATGTAATGGTATAGCCAAGACTCGGGTTTTCAATTTCGAGAGGCAGCGCGGCGGTTGCTTTCATGACGCCGCTTGCATCTTGCGTGAGTTCAAGTACCCACGGGTTAGCAATAGTGCACTGTCGCGTGTAACGGCTGATCCCAAAAAACTGAACTTTAAACTTTTCGTAGAGGGCTAGCCATTGATCGTCTTTTTTGGCTTTTACCAGCACTTCTTTTAGGCCGGTTGCGGACGGTGTCAGTTTGATCGAGACGGTGAGTGGGATGGTGTCGTTTACGGTCACCTTCGTTTGAGAGGTTTGGTATCCGACATAGGACACGACCAATTCGTAGCGGCCCGCTTTTATTTTTGATAGGCTGAATTCCCCTTTGTCGTTGGTGGCATCGCCGATTGTTGTCTGGTTGAGATAAACGGTGGCGTAGGGGAGAGGCTTAATGTTGTCTGGTTGAGATAAACGGTGGCGTAGGGGAGAGGCTTAAAGGTTTTTGCGTCGATCACTCGTCCGGTGATAGTCCCTTGCGAAAAGGATAGGAGAGGGGCAAGGAGGAGGATTAATGCGAAACGCATTTGGAATTGAGAATTAAGAATTCGGAATTTAGAATTTGGACTCGGGTTGTGTTGAAGATCGGAAAGCTATATACAATTTAGGGTATCTGCAGTCGCGGTGCAATTCTAATTTTGTTGTTCCAACCCTGAATTCGCCCTTTTCGAAACGAGTTCATTTCTGCCCAAAATCTTTGATCGTACCTCAGATTGCTTCGTCGATTCTTCAAAAATAATCTTTCAGTTTCGTGATGTGCTTGGAATTCGGCGGTCGGTCCTTCTTGCGTACGAATTTCAAAACATGCCTCAGTTTACTTCGTAGCCCAATTCTAAATTCCAAACTCTCCATTCCATGTCATTATGTTAAGAGGGGAAAGGAGGATATCTCGCCCCTTTCTTTGATCGCCGTAGCCGTTTGGCGAAGGTGGTCAGGGGCTCAACAGCGTGGTGCGGTTCGTTTGCTATGGTATTGCGCCCCTTTGCCTGACCGCAGTAGCCCTTAAGCGAAGGTGGCAGGGGCTCTAGTAGCGACAGTGATCTTTAACTCAATGACATGGATTCTCCATTCATATCCGTTTTTAAAAGTTAGCCGTTCAATTTCTCCGTGAGTTGGACTTCGGCGGTCGTTCCTTCTTGCGCACGAATTTCAAAACATGCCTCATCGCCTTCGTAGCCCAATTCTAAATTCAAAATTCCCAATTCTCAATTCATATCCGTTTTTATTCGTATCACTCACGACTACCCTTCCTCCGTTCTATCATCTTTGTATCACCAGCGCGCGAGGAAAGGATTTGGGTGACAGGTGTCACACGGCCGAAGGAACCAAACACCAACTTTGGGGTAAAACAAACCAAGAGTTACAATTATGAAAAGTTTAAGGAACAGCGTTACGCTTATCGGTCGCCTGGGAAAAGATCCCGAGGTGAAGACATTCAGTGGAAACAAGAAGGCATCCTTCACGATCGCCACTACCGACACTTATAAAAACCAGAAAGGTGAAAAGGTGCAGGATACGCAATGGCACAACATCGTGATCTGGGGAAAACTTGCCGGGATTGCCGAGAAATACCTCGAGAAAGGACAGGAAGTGGTACTCGAGGGGAAGCTCGTACACCGCGCCTACGAAACGGCCGGCGGCGATAAGAGATTCATTACCGAGGTGAACGTGAATGACCTCGTGATGGTCGGTGGCAATAAGAAGGGACACGAGTAGGAATACCGAGGTACGGGTTATTTCCACTTAGTCCCGATTGCTCCGACGTAGGGCGAATTTGTCACATGTCACTATCTCGATGGCCAGTCCCGCTCATCGCCCAACCAGAGTGTGGCGCTGTGCCATCGTAGATAGCGACTTTTGGGAATTTGTTAAGGAAACATCGAGGGAGAAACATTTGATAACATCGAAGGTTTTTGCGTCGATCACTCGTCCGGTGATAGTCCCTTGCGAAAAGGATAGGAGAGGGGCAAGGAGGAGGATTAATGCGAAACGCATTTGGAATTGAGAATTAAGAATTCGGAATTTAGAATTTGGACTCGGGTTGTGTTGAAGATCGGAAAGCTATATACAATTTAGGGTATCTGCAGTCGCGGTGCAATTCTAATTTTGTTGTTCCAACCCTGAATTCGCCCTTTTCGAAACGAGTTCATTTCTGCCCAAAATCTTTGATCGTACCTCAGATTGCTTCGTCGATTCTTCAAAAATAATCTTTCAGTTTCGTGATGTGCTTGGAATTCGGCGGTCGGTCCTTCTTGCGTACGAATTTCAAAACATGCCTCAGTTTACTTCGTAGCCCAATTCTAAATTCCAAACTCTCCATTCCATGTCATTATGTTAAGAGGGGAAAGGAGGATATCTCGCCCCTTTCTTTGATCGCCGTAGCCGTTTGGCGAAGGTGGTCAGGCTCAACAGCGTGGTGCGGTTCGTTTGCTATGGTATTGCGCCCCTTTGCCTGACCGCAGTAGCCCTTAAGCGAAGGTGGCAGGGCTCTAGTAGCGACAGTGATCTTTAACTCAATGACATGGATTCTCCATTCATATCCGTTTTTAAAAGTTAGCCGTTCAATTTCTCCGTGAGTTGGACTTCGGCGGTCGTTCCTTCTTGCGCACGAATTTCAAAACATGCCTCATCGCCTTCGTAGCCCAATTCTAAATTCAAAATTCCCAATTCTCAATTCATATCCGTTTTTATTCGTATCACTCACGACTACCCTTCCTCCGTTCTATCATCTTTGTATCACCAGCGCGCGAGGAAAGGATTTGGGTGACAGGTGTCACACGGCCGAAGGAACCAAACACCAACTTTGGGGTAAAACAAACCAAGAGTTACAATTATGAAAAGTTTAAGGAACAGCGTTACGCTTATCGGTCGCCTTGGAAAAGATCCCGAGGTGAAGACATTCAGTGGAAACAAGAAGGCATCCTTCACGATCGCCACTACCGACACTTATAAAAACCAGAAAGGTGAAAAGGTGCAGGATACGCAATGGCACAACATCGTGATCTGGGGAAAACTTGCCGGGATTGCCGAGAAATACCTCGAGAAAGGACAGGAAGTGGTACTCGAGGGGAAGCTCGTACACCGCGCCTACGAAACGGCCGGCGGCGATAAGAGATTCATTACCGAGGTGAACGTGAATGACCTCGTGATGGTCGGTGGCAATAAGAAGGGACACGAGTAGGAATACCGAGGTACGGGTTATTTCCACTTAGTCCCGATTGCTCCGACGTAGGGCGAATTTGTCACATGTCACTATCTCGATGGCCAGTCCCGCTCATCGCCCAACCAGAGTGTGGCGCTGTGCCATCGTAGATAGCGACTTTTGGGAATTTGTTAAGGAAACATCGAGGGAGAAACATTTGATAACATCGAACATTTTAATCTAACTTTCCCGTTTATCACGGAAAAGACATGGTCGGCAGGGCTGGAAAAATGGTTCTAAGATGAGTTTTGTTTATCCCGCGTTTCTTTGGGCGCTGACCGCCCTGTCCATCCCCATTATCATCCACCTGTTCAATTTCAGGAAGACAACGCGCGTGTATTTCTCTAACACGCGTCTGCTTCGTCAGGTGAAGCAAGAGACGACACAAAAGCGCAAACTCAAACAATACCTTATTCTCGCGTCACGCTTACTTCTCCTGTTCTTTTTGGTGATGGCCTTCGCTCAGCCTTTCATCCCAGCGGAAGAACAATTAAGCACGGGTAAGAACAAGATCATCTATCTCGACAATAGTTATAGTATGATGCTTCCTGTGGAGGACAAGCTCCGAGCATACGATGCTGCCAACACGTTTGTGCAGGAGATCGTAGACGTGTTCCCGGCCGACACCAGGTACCAACTGATCACCAACGACTTCGCGCCGTACTCTAATACTTATAAGACGAAGTCCGAGATTCTAGACCTGTTGGCGCAAATCAGGTTGTCACCCATCACGCGGCAAGCGAAAGAGATCGCGAGCAGGATGCAGAATTTTACCGACGAGGTTTTTTGGATTTCAGATTTTCAAAAATCCACTTGGGGCGGCGACCAATATGCGTTCGATACCTTGCGGCAGTGGCACCTTGTTCCGGTTGAACCGGTGGGTACGTCGAACGTGTTTGTCGACTCTTTATGGCTCGACAATCCATTCGTCGTTCGAGGGGAGAAAAATACCATTCGCGTGCGACTCCAAAATAACGGACCTCGTGCGATCGAAGGTTTGAACGTGAAACTGACGATCAACGGCATTGTTGAAGCAACTACGTCCGCGACAATCGTTCCAGACTCGCGCGCCGAGATTTCATTCGATGTGTCGACCGGGCTTGCTGGAATGAACAGCGGCATGATCAGCTTCAACGATTTTCCAGGCACATTCGACAACGAATTTTATTTCACGCTGAACTACTCGCGACCACTGCGTGTGATGGAGATTAAGCAAGGAATCGGAGCCTCTTTTGTAGAGCGTGTGTTTGGCAACAGGCAACTGTTTCAGTTCGTGTCCTTTCCCTCCTCGAATGTTGACTACAGCCGCGTGTCGCAATCTGACTTAGTGGTGATCAACGGGGTCGACGCCATTGATCCGGGATTGGCAGCGTCGTTGGTGTCATATCGCCAATCGAAGGGTGCCATCTTATTTATACCCGGTACCCGTCCCAATATCGCTTCATACGCAGCCACGTTGGGTTTGAATCTGAAGTGGACGGAAGTAGATGCCCAAGAAGAGCTCGACAAACCCGACTTTAGCAACCCCTTGTTCGAGAATATCTTCGAGGAGCGCAGTGCCGAATTGTCGATGCCTCGTGCCAAGAAGAATTTGGACTGGGGTCAAGACCGGTCTGCGATCTTGAAATTTAGGAGTGGTGCCCCATTCTTATCGCAGTTCAACCGCTTGTTCGTGCTGGCATCGCCGCTCGATAGGTCTGCCACCGACTTTTACCAACACGCTTTGTTCGTGCCCGTGATGTATCGAGTGGCTGCGTCGGGACGAAAAAATGAGTCGCAACTATATTATTACCTCACCGAGAGCCTCGTCACCGTGCGGGCCGACAGCGTTTTTGGCGAGGAGCCGGTGCGCCTTGAGGGTCGCCAAGAGCTCATCCCGCCCCAGCGGAAGGATATTGATCGTGTGATCATGGAACTTCCAAAGTTCTCGATGGAAGCTGGTTTTTATTACGCAATGTTCAAAAAGGACACACTCGACGAGGTTGCCTTCAACTTGACGCGAGATGAATCACGGCTGGCACACGACACGCCCACAGACCTCGAAACCAAGTTTGCGAATAAACACGTGTCAGTCTTTGCGGCCTCGTCGGCTTCGGCTTTGGCCACCGACATTCGGGAGCGATATATGGGCACACCCCTTTGGAAATATGCGTTGGTATTGGCGCTCGCCTTCCTGCTGGCCGAGGTTTTGTTGATCCGGTTTTTGAAGTAACTTTGCACCGCGAAAAGTGACTTAAACCACTGCTGCCTCTTGAAGCTACTGATCCAATCCGCCAAGATCCTTTGCCCAGCTTCCGCCTTTCATCAAAAGAAAAAGAACGTATTAATCCAGAACGGTCGAATCCTTGAAATCGGCGACAAGAACTACAGCGCCGATAAGGTGATCGATGCCGATGGGATGTACCTGTCGACAGGCTGGTTCGACCTTGGGTGTTTTGTAGGTGACCCGGGACTAGAACAAAAGGAGGACTTCGCCTCGTTGGCCAAAGCCGCCCAAGCGGGGGGGTTTACAGGCATGGCCGTGTTGCCCAATACACACCCGGCCATCCAATCAAAAAATGAAGTAAGCTACGTGCTGGGCGGCAACGAGTCGCGACTGGTGCAGGTGTATCCAATGGCGGCCGTCACCAAAAATTGTAAGGGCGAGGAACTCACCGAGATGATCGACCTTCACGAGGCTGGTGCCGTAGCGTTTACCGATGGCCTTCATGCCTTGTGGCACACGGATGTATTTCTTAAAGCACTCCAATACTTGCAGAAGTTTGGTGGTGTGCTAATCGATCATCCAGAGGATATCTGGCTAAACAAGTTTGGGCAGATGCACGAGGGTATTCACAGTACAACTCTTGGTTTGAAGGGAATGCCTCGCATTGCAGAGGAAGTAGCGGTTGGCCGCAACCTCGACCTTTTGGGCTACGCGGGTGGCAAGTTGCATTTCTCGAAGCTTTCGACGTCCAAGGCAATCGACCTGGTCCGCGCGGCAAAGAAAAAAGGGCTTCACGTAACGTGCGATGTAACTGGGTACCAGCCCGTACTCGACGACAGCGTGCTCGCCGATTTCGACACCAACTACAAGGTTAACCCGCCGCTTAGAGAGAAACCGGATACCGATGCGTTGTTGAAAGGACTGAAAGATGGCACGATCGATATTCTCTGTTCTGGACACCTTCCACACGACGACGAAAGTAAGTTTCTCGAGTTTGACCAAGCAGAATTTGGCATGATCAACCTCCAAACGTTTGCCTCGCAAATCGCAACGTTGAGTGAGGAGGTCGAACTGGACGATCTAATTCTTAAGATCACTGATCACCCGAGGAAGCTATTGGGGATGGAAGTTCCGACGATCGAAGTGGAAGCGAAGGCGAACCTGACGCTTTTCGATCTTACGCGTGAGTGGACGTTCCAACCTGATGATAATTTTTCGAAGGCGAAGAACTCGCCTTGGTTGGGGCAAAAGCTCGTCGGTAAGGCCACAGGCGTTGTAAACAACAGCCGTCACTGGTTCGACATCTAAGTCATGAAAAATTGGTCGCCTCAGTATCGACTTCCGGTTTTATACGGAATCTACGCTGGCTTGCTCGGCGCTGCGGTCGCGGCCGCCTTGTATTTTATTGGGATTCACCCGTCGCTGGTTTTCCTGGTGTTAGACTTTAGGATCGCGCTGTTTGCGGTTTTCATGGTGTTTCTCCTTCGCAACTTGCGAGAAACTTATTTTGGAGGTGTTTTGATGATGCCGCAAGCCGTGGCGGCGACGGGTCTGTTCCTCGCGGCGTATGCTGTTGTCGCGTCGTTGCTCATCTGGCTTTTTGGAATAATTGTTCCAGCGTTTGTAATGGAATACATCAATTTGGCAACTAATCAACTCAAGCAGATGCCAAAAGAAGCCATTGAACAAATAGGGCAGAAGAGTTATGACGAAAGCTTGGCCAGAATGCCCAACACGACGGCTTTCGACTTAGCAATGCTCTACTTCGTCCAATGCTTTGGCCTGGGCCTTTTTATTAGCCTGATAATATCTGTAATTTTAAGACGGCAACCCTTAACCCAATCGTGATGGAAACAACAATTGATTCACTAAACAGCACAGAAAAACCATCGTGGTTCAAAGATGCGATTAAGAATGGGGCGATCCTTGGCGCCATTCACATCGTGATTTTTGTGACACTTTATTATACCGCGACGGATGCGCTGGCTGGCTTTGCATATCTCGGCGTGGTGATGTTGATCAACTTCGGATTCATTATTTACATGGGAATCCAATGGAGAAATGAGATTGGAGGTTATATGGGATTTGGGGCGGCTTTTTCACATGCGTTCGTGCTGCTACTCACCAACGGTATTCTCAACGCGATATTTGTGATGATCTTCGGATTGATCGAGAGCGGTTTTGTTGACACCATGGTGCAGATCCAATTGGATTCCCAACTTTATTGGGCAGAACGTTTTGGTGCTCCACAAGACGCCCTTGATAAAATGCGCGACGAATTTAAACCGGACGACATTGCAAAGCGTTATGGGCCGGTGGGACAGTTGTTCGGCATAGGTATCGTGTCCATCTTCTACGCGATCGGTGCGACAATTTCGGGCTTTGTCACCCGCAAGGAAGTGCCCGTTGAAATGTAATCTTCCATCTATTGAACATTTCGGTCGTAATACCTGCCAAAGACGAGGAAGAATCCATTCCAGAACTCGTACAGTGGATCGCGCGCGTGATGCAAGCGAACGCGTTCTCCTACGAAATCATTTTTATCGATGATGGGAGCGACGACCATACGTGGGAACGAATTGTAGAGGCGGGACATGCCAACTCAGCCGTGAAGGGAATTCGCTTCAACCGGAATTTCGGAAAAGCGGCTGCCCTTCAAACTGGCTTTCGTGCAGCACTAGGAGACGTGGTGATTACCATGGATTCCGATCTCCAAGATAGCCCCGAAGAAATCCCCGACCTGTACAAGATGATCACCGTCGACGGGTTCCAATTGGTGTCGGGTTGGAAAAGGAAACGACACGATCCGATCACCAAGACGCTTCCGTCTAAGTTCTTCAACTTCGTGACGCGCGTCATCTCGGGAATCAAACTGCACGACTTCAACTGCGGACTAAAAGCTTACAAGAAAGTGGTGGTGAAGAACATCACTTTATATGGCGAGATGCATCGTTATATCCCGCTCATTGCAAAATGGGCTGGCTTCCGTAAGATCGGTGAAAAGGTAGTGGAACACCGCGAACGCAAGTACGGTCATAGCAAGTTTGGACTCGAGCGGCTTATGCGTGGGTTTCTAGACCTGCTCACCATCACGTTCGTAGGGCGTTTTGCACGCAGGCCCATGCATTTTTTTGGAACCTGGGGCGCCTTGTCATTCTTACTTGGATTTGGACTGACGCTCAAGATCCTCTGGGAGAAAATTGACGCTACATGGTTTACCAAAGTGGCACTCAAGCGCGACGTGACCGATCAACCAGCATTTTACCTGGCACTCGTCTTTGTGGTCATCGGCGTGCAATTGTTTCTCACCGGGTTCATTGCCGAACTCATCGCCCGGCAATCGATCAGCAAGCGCGATTACCTGGTGATTGAAACCTTCGGAATCAACAAGGAATAGGTCTGGCTGCGTCGGAATTTTCGTACCTTCTACCCTCAGCCAGAATGGTGCGTATGTCCCAACTCAAAATTGTCGCAATTTTAGTCATCGTGGCATTTTCGTGTAGCTCTGATCGATATGAGTTCACGGAATTGCCGAGCTCGATGAATGAGATATTGGTCGATAGCTACTTCGAGGATCTCGAAGATATGACCGCGACGGTTCTAGCCGCCGAACCTGGAGCGACCACCGGGAGTCGTAAAGTGATTTTACCAAGCCTCGATCAACGATTGTCGTGCGCCGGTATCATTGACCTTCAATTTTTGGAAGGGAATTCGGCTGATGTGCCTCATGGCCAGATCACGATTATTTATACCAGCGGCTGCGGAGATGCTAAAGGAAACATGCGCAAAGGACGAATTGATATTGAGTTCAAGGGTAAGCGATTCCAACCTGGGTCCACGGTCACCACAACCCAACAAGATTATACCATCAACGGAGTTGCTATTAATGGAAAGCGAGTGGCCACGTGCCTTACCGGAAGTACCGAAGAGCATCCTGTGTATAGTGTGGAGATGGCTGGCGGAACCGCGACATTTCCCGATGGATCTAAGTCCAATCGAAGTGCGTTTCTCACGCGCGAGTGGATTCGGAATGAGGATCCAAAATTAGATCAATGGAAAGTGACCGGAACAGCGCAGGGGCTTGGTCGTTATTCTTTGTATGACATGAAGATTATAGAACCAGTCGTCTACAAAAGGGAATGCGCACTTGGATTGAGAGTATTCATGGCTGTGCAAGGAAAGAAGCAGTTTAACGTCAAAGGTTCCGAATACATCCTCGACTACGGCTCTGGAGACTGCGACAAATCGGTACAGATAACCTCGGGTCGCCGTTCTACCTCCTTTGAAATGCTCGGAAATTACTGAGGTTTGAGTCGATAGTCGGTCGCCATCATTTTTAGCAACCAACTATCAACTACCAACCAACAACGAATTACCAAATCCGAATCCTGTCTTCCGGTTTCTTGTACAGTTTATCACCAGGTTTAATATTGAACGCTTCGTACCAAGCGTCCATGTTCACAGGTGCACCAATGGTTCGATACTCAGAAGGTGAATGAGGATCAGTCACGATTAACTGCGCCTTCGTGTCTGCCAGCGTGTTGCTGCGCCAGATTTGTGCCCACGACAAGAAAAAGCGCTGATCAGGAGTGAAGCCATCGATCTTCTTTTTCGACTTCCATTGTGCGGTCATCTTGAATGCCTCGTACGCTGCATTCAACCCTCCCAAATCGCCGATGTTCTCGCCGAGTGTCAACTTGCCATTTACATGTACTGAATCCAGCACAGTGTATCCATCGTATTGCTCCTGCAATTTCTTTGCACGCTCCTTGAACCTCGCGAGATCCTCTTCAGTCCACCAGTTGCGCAGTGTGCCGTCTTTGTCATATTGACTTCCAGAGTCATCGAAGCCGTGAGAGATTTCGTGACCGATCACCGCTCCTATGGCGCCATAGTTAAAGGCATCATCGGCATCCGGGTGGAAGAAGGGGAACTGTAAAATACCTGCGGGGAACACGATCTCGTTATTCACGGGACTGTAGTAGGCATTTACAGTGGGAGGGGTCATTCCAAAGCGCGTTCTGTCGACGGGCTTGCCAAGTTGGGCCACCATTTCATTGTATCCCCACTTGTTGGCATTTCGGACGTTTTCAAAGAAGGCATTGCGTGAGATCACCAGTCCTTCGTAGGCACGCCATTTTGGTGGATAGCCAATTTTCGGAGTGAAGCCTGCCAGTTTATCGAGCGCTTTTGTCTTGGTTGCCTCGCTCATCCATTCCAAGTTCTTGATCCGGATTTCGTACGCTTTGATCAAGTTCTTGATCATTTCGTCCATGCGCGCTTTCGCAGCCGGAGTGAAGTGCTTTTCGACGTAGAGCTGTCCCAACAAATCACCGATCGTGTTGTCAGTAAGTTGCGACATGCGTTGCCAACGGGGTGTCATCACCTTCTGCCCCGACAATGCTTGCGAGTATGCAAAGTTTGCACTTACGAATGCATGGTTGAGCAAAGGTGCTGCAGAACGGAGTACGTTCCATTGCAAATACGTTTGCCAATCCGTCATCGGTACTCGTGTAAGGAGGCTGTCGGCTGTGGCGAAGAATTTTGGGGAATTGACCAACACGCTGTCTTGCGGTGTCGCGACGCCAAGTTTTGTTAATGTAGTTGCCCAACGAAAGCCGGGAGTCTTTGAGTTGAGGTCAGCTAGAGCAAACTTGTTGTAGGTTTTGTAAGGGTCTCGCATTTCGACACGGCTCATCTGCGCCGCCGCGAGTTTTTTCTCCAACTCGAATACAATTTTCGCGCGTTGTTGGGCGGTTGCTTCAGATTCGCCTGCGAGGACAAACAATTTGGTGACGTAGGCATCGTAGGCAGCTTGAATCTTCTTCGTGCGAGGATCGGATTTCAAGTAGTAGTCCCGATCGGGCATCGAGGTGCCGCCTTGCGAGAGTTGCACGGCCATCACGTTGGGATGCTTCCGGTCTTGGCCAATGAAAAAACCGAAGAGCGGGGCGCCGATGGCGTTGGTGCGTTGGTAGACGATCTCATCAAGAAGCTGGTCGACCGAATTCACGCGTGCCGCACGTTGGTAGTCGCTTGCGATGGGGGTGAAGCCCGCTTTTTCCACCGCGAGGCTATCCATACCAGCGGCGTAGAAGTCGCCAACCCGACGCTTGACCGTACCTTCGGCAGCAGTTTTGTCGACCGCAGCCGCTGATAAGATTTCGCGTACCGCTTTCACGTTGAAGTCACGTAAGATGGTGAAGCTACCCCACCGGGTTTCTTTCGGAGGAACGGGGTTTTTTTGGAGCCAGGTGCCCCCTGCATATTGCATGAAGTCGTCGCCAGGTTTCACGGTGAGATCCATATTGGCGGGATCGATCACCTTGGCCTTCGAAGTCTCCTTTTGCGCGTAAGTTGCCGTGCTCGCCGTGAGGGCAGCAGCAATGGCAAGAGAGTGTAACAATCTTGTAGTCATGGGATTTTGATTACTTAGCCCGGCAAAATAGGGCATTTCCCGAACCCGTACGGATTAAATTACGCGAGAGGGATAACCTTGTTTAACGTTGTTTCCGAGCAATTCGCCACACGACGCCAACGGAAAACGATCTAACGAATAACGATCTCACGATCTCACTCACCTCGGAATCATCACCGTGTATCCGATTCCGGGTTCGCGACTGAAGCTAATCGTGAGCCGCTCGCGCTCCGCGGTGGTGACGACGGCGATGTACTCGCGGTAAATCTTAGGTGTGAAAAGTATGGCAGTGTCGGCAGGCGACATCGCCCAGAGGCCCTCTTCGAGAATATCGCCCTCTTTTGGATCGCACTTCACAGTGCTTTCCACTTGGTAGGTCCCATCGTCTTTGAACACGTAGGCATCATCGCGAAAGCAAGCCATCACGAAATTGGGTTGGTTCCACAGATCGACCGGTGGAATCGTGTTGGTCATTTTAAACGACACGATCCAACCTTTCGGATGCAGCGTCAATATCTCCCTCGTCGGAAGTTGTGGTTCTGGTGTAGAACTACATCCGATGCTGATGATGAGGAGCGATATGAAAACTGGGCGTGGGATAGTTTGAAATCGTTGATGCGTTTGAAATCGTTGATGCGTTATTCGGTCAGTCGTTATGCGTTTGGTCGTTAAGCATACAATTCATCCAAAACTCGAATACGTTATAACGCCTAACGCATCAACGCCTAACGACTTTCCGAGTATAAATCCGGATCAGCTTTCAACATGGGGAACTGGCGTTGGTGCCAATAAGGGTACGCGGGTAATTGTTCGCTTACCTGGTCGAGTCGCTTAATTTGATCCAGCGAAAGTTTCCAACCTGTGGCGCCCAAGTTTTGTTTGAGTTGGGCTTCGTCGCGTGCACCGAAGATGAGGGTGTCGACGGTGGGTCTTTGCAGCAACCAGTTGAGGGCGACTTGTGCGATCGATTTCTCGGTTTCTTTCGACACCTGGTCCAGCACCTCGACAATATTGTAGAGACGTTCCGTGTTCACGGCTTCAGCGGGAACAGGGCTACCTCCTTGTGCGACCCGTGCATTGGGGACAGGTTGGTTTCGGCGGTATTTGCCGGTGAGTAGACCACTGGCGAGCGGACTCCAAACGATGGTTCCAACTTTTTGGTCAATCCCGAGTGGCATCAATTCCCATTCGAAGTCGCGGTTGATGAGAGAATAGTAGGCTTGATGGGCCACGTACTTCGACCATCCATACCGTTCCGAAATGGAGAGTGATTTCATGAGATGCCAGCCCGAGAAGTTCGAGCAAGCGATGTAGCGTATTTTTCCCGATGTCACTAGGTCATGGAGTGCGCTCAATGTTTCCTCGATGGGCGTGGTGGCATCGAAGCCATGCATGTGGTAAATGTCGATATGGTCGACGCCCATCCGACGCAAGCTTGCTTCGCACGACTTGACAATATTGAACCGAGACGAACCGAAGTCGTTCACCTCGTCGGACATGGGGAAAGTTGTTTTCGTGGAGATGAGTACGCGGTTGCGAATTCCAGCGATCGCCTTGCCGAAGATTTCTTCGGAGAGACCTTTTGAATACACGTTGGCGGTATCGAAGAGGGTGACCCCTGCGTCGAGGCAGAGGTGCACAAGCCGGTTGGCTTCTTTTACGTCGGTGCTACCCCATGCTTTGAAGAATTCGGTTCCACCTCCGAAGGTGCCGGTTCCAAAGCTTAAGACAGGGACACGAAGTCCGGAGTTTCCAAGTTGACGGTATTCCATGATCAGGATTGAAATTGAAGTTCCTAAATTCAGAATCTCCAACTTCTTTTCCTAGGCAACGATCATGCAACCGCTAGCACGAGACAATCAGCAACCGACACTCGTCTGTTCGGGTAACGACGGAGTTTTCAACTGACCATTCGGCGCGCTCGATTTATTTTTTTCCCTTGGAAGCCTTTTCGGCGAGTTTTGCTTTGTTTTCGGCGAGGCGAAACTTGACGATGTCAGTAATGAGTTTCTTGGGAAGAGGCTGATCCAATGGAAATTGGACGGTGCCCTTGCCACCTTTTAGGTGAGCAGTTTCTTTGGCGAACTCCTTCGGTTTTGGGTACACGCTCACGTGGTTCTTGAAAGCGGCGAAGTAGATGAGCACGCCGTGAAGTTTGTATCCAGCGATGCCATAGCTGATACCTTCTTCGGCCTTGGGTGCCACCTTTTTGATAATGGCTCGGATCTCTCTGAGCTTTTCCTGTGTGTTGGCTGGAAAGTAGGCGATGTAGTCGTCGACCGAGGCGAATTGGGCGCGTGCCATAGAGGTTTGGGTTGGGAGATTCAATATTGAAAAACGCGTGATGTCGTGCAACGAACGGTGGCGATTTCTTCGCTGGCCGTTGTTGAGTTGAAGAAACTTGCTGGGGCTTTTACAAAGGCTTGATGTCGTACCGAAAGCCCATGATCTCCAGGTTGTCGACGGTGAAGTCGAGGTCGGGCGACCGGTAGAACCCCATTTTTTCATACATCTTGTAGGCGGCGGGCATTGCCTTGGTGGTGTGGAGGATCAGTTGTGGGATTCCTTTTTCTCGTGTTTTGGCGATGCAGGCTTCGGTAAGCAGCTTGCCGACGCCGAGGCCTCGGAAGGGATGGTCGACGGAAAGGAGACGGATGCCCGCAGCGTTTTTTTGTTGGGTGGCGATGCCGCCGCGCGAGCCATAGTACTGCATGTTGGTAAAGAGGACGACCGACCCACCGATGGTTCCGTGTTCATCGATGGCGACGAGGACTTCAGTGCCTGGTTGTTGTGCGAGGTGGCCGATGTTTCGCAGCATCCGGTAATAGTCGGGGTGTTCTTCGGGTTTATGAAAGCCTGGCAGTTCGGAGTAGAGCCGCACGGTGAGTTCACCGATGGCGTCATACTCGGTTGGTGCGGCGTTCCGGATTTTCATGTGGGGGAAGGGAGTAGTGCTCGTGTTCTTTTTCTTTTGCCCGCGAAAGTTAATGGTTAGGAGTGATAGCTGTGTTGAGATTTTGGGACATTCGAACGGCGACTGGAGGAATGCTCGGGGCGGAAAGTTGCGACGACGGCCCGGCGACGTGGAACGAGAGCAGTTTGCTAGAACTTAAACGGGCGAATTGGTGTTGAATTCGAGTCTATCGCCAAACTCTCGCAAAATTCTGAATTCTTAATTCTCCGATCTCAATTCTGAATATCTGAATTCTTAATTTGCGCGACGTTAGGACGATGGTCTTAGCGTTTAAACTGGGGGCTGACCGGTTTTGACAGGATGTGTGAAGGTGTAGGAAGCATGCAAGCTCATGAGGGTAGAGCTTTGAAAACTGCTCTCACAATTTACGTGGCGAAAATCAATACGCCATGGCTGCTTAATCTGACTGTACGTTAGATTTGCTTGCCTCAGCATAAGATGTTGAGGGGCCATCATCGCTCGGAGTCTCTGTTTAGCGGACCCGAACCAGCGATGTCGTTAGCATAAACTGGGCTGTCGTGTGTTGCGCACTGACGGTCGAGACAACAGCAACTAAGGATTATTTGAGGCGGTTGTTTGCCTTGGTATTCCCGACAATTAAAAACAACTAAGCATGTAGAACGTACGCAATCATCTTCTCTGGACCAGGGTTCGATTCCCTGCAGCTCCACAAATTGAACTAAACGCCATCAGATCTTATGATTTGGTGGCGTTTTGCGTTTGAAATAGATGAGTTTGGAGTGAAATGGTTTCTTTTGAGGCGGAGATTCGGCAAACGAGTAAACAAAAAAGGCGGAAATGTGAGGGGATAGTTATGTGGTTGTGGACCCGCAGGGAATAGAACATGATTAGCAAAAGCCGCCAATCCTCTTTTAATTCAATACAACAACTGCTTGACTTTGAAATTGGCGTTAAAGACAGTAGATTGAGTGTGAGCCCATACTCCTTTCGAGGAAGTGGGCTTTCTTTTTCTAATTCAATCGTTTCAATGCGCCCTACTAGCTTTCAACGATATCAATAGTTCTGCAATGAAACCTAATTTTACTGAGATAGATAAGCGCCTAGATGCTAAAAAAAATCAAACGATTGATAGTAAAAAGTTTGAGATGCTTATTAAATGGTATCTACGGTTCAATGGCTTTTTCACCGTAGACAATTTCGTTGTCCACGCTGCCGATGACAAAAAACGGATATCCAAAGGGGTTGTGGGAAACTATACCGACGTAGATGTACTTGCTTTAAGATTGCCTTTTTACACTGAGAAAACTGGAGAGTTAGAAATACCGGTAGATCAACGGCTCAAAAGACGTGGTAAAATTGAAATCATCATTGCAGAGTGTAAAACGGGTAACAAAAGTGAGCTGAATAGCATTTGGAAAAACTCAAACATTGAAGCAATTGAATACATCTTAAAATTTTGTGGTGTTATTGAGGCTGAGAAAGAATTAACAGACATAGCGAAGCAAGTCGCTAGTAGTTTAAGGTACGAAGACAATCGGCTTTTAATCCAAGTTATTCTTTTCGGTCAATCTGCTCCTAGTAAATATTGGAGTGATAGAAATATATTGTTCATCTCATATGCTGAAGTTGTCTCATTCCTACAATGCGAAAGAGGTCAATGTTGGATAAAGAGCGGCATTGGTGATAGGTCAATACATGACAGCTGGGATGACACGATTAAAAATATCTTCTTGATCGCCAACGATATCAAACTATCAAGCGAACAAAAGCGAGCAAGCATTGATAAAATTTTAAGTTAGGATATATGTCTAAACGATTAGATCTTGGTGTCGAGAGAGACCACATTGAGTCGCTCACTAAGGCTGCAGGGCTCAACGCCATCTCTGAACTGATTTGGAACGCGTTGGACGCCGACTCGACTGAGATCAATGTTGAATATGTAAAGAACAAGTTGGGTGGTATCTCGGAAATTACAGTAAAAGACAACGGGAGCGGGTTGGAATATTCAAAAGCTCAGAATGTCTTTGGCCGAATTGGTGGATCTGAAAAAAAGGAGAGGTCAACGAGTCCAAAGGGTCGACAATATCACGGCAAAGAGGGAAAAGGACGGTATAAAGCTCTTGCCCTTGGTGATTCAGTTCTTTTTTCAAGTTCATATCACGGCTCAAAAGTCTTCTTTGAGTTTACTATCGCCCTAGATAGAAACAATTTAACATACTCCGAAATAAGCGACCTGAAGCAATTTGAAAAAGTCCCAAAGGGTGCAAAAAGTGGATTTGCTGTATTGATAAGAAATGTAAACCAGGAAAATGCTGAGCAGGCGACAAATGAGCAATCTAGAAAGGAGCTTGAGCAACGATTCGCGTCATATTGGATAAGCTATCCCGACTTTACCATATTGTTCAACGGAAAAAAACTTGAGTTTAGTTCCTTAATTAAAAACAGTGAAGAAATAGAACAACAGGTTGATATTGGCGACTTAACGTATAAGTTTATCATCAAGGTGATCGAATGGAACTTTGATATCAAGAAGAAGACCTACCTCTGCAACGCTAAAGGGGTGCCTTTCAAAGAACTTAATCTTGGAATCAGATCGACTCTTCCCATCTCCATCTTCATCCAATCAGCTTATATCGAGAAACTTCACAGAGACAATCTAATTGACTTGGATGACTTCGATTCTACATTACAAGAAGTCTACATTGACGCGAAGAAGTTTGCAAGAGACTATCTCAGACGACGCCTTCACCTTTATTCTGGAGAATTCATAAAAAGTCTAAAATCCAAGGGCTTGTATCCCTATAAACAGAAAGCCGATAATGTTGTAGAAGAAAGCAAGAGGCAAGTATTTGACATCGTCGCTCTCCAGATTCATGAATTCTTGCCAAACTTTGATGAACAAGACGACAAAAGCAAAAAATTAACGTTCAGTTTAATTAAGGAAGCATTAGAGAAAGACTCAGGAAACTTACATCGAATTCTAAGTGAAGTAGTAGAACTTCCAGAAGAGAAACGAGCTGAATTAGTTGACCTGCTACAAGACACCTCCCTGGCGAATATAATTGATACGATGGCTGAAATTACGAATCGACTAAATCTTATCAATGGACTCGAGCAAATTGTCTATGATAAAGATGTTAGTCAGGATGTTAAGGAGCGAAAGCACTTGCATAAAATTGTCGCGAAGGAAACATGGCTATTCGGGGATCAGTACACCTACGGAGTTGATGACGTGACATTAAAAAACGTATTGAAGGCTTATCTCCGTGATTGTCTTAAGAGAGAAGACTTCCAAGAAATAGTTGAAGGTGCGAACAATAATGACCTTCAGACAATACCTGATATATGCTTGTGGCAACAATTTAGTCTTGGAAATGCAGGAAAGGAGAATCTTGTCATTGAGCTTAAGAAACCCAATGTCAATGCAGGCTTCGACGAAAAAATGCAAATAGAATCTTACGCGACCAAAGTTTCCAACGACCAAAGATTTCCAAAGGACAAAACTAGATGGAAATTTGTTCTTATTACAAAGGACGTAAAACCGGAAATCGGTCCGTTAATGAATCAAAAAAACAGAAAATATGGACACATTCATGAGGGTGATAACTTCGACGTACATATTCTTCCTTGGGGATACATATTGGCCGAAGCTAAAGCTCGTCACGAATTCATAAAAGATAAGCTCAACATCAACTTGCAAAACGAACAAGGATTAGAATACCTGAGAAAAAAATACAAAGAGTATCTTCCGGATGAATTCTAGATCTCGAATTCGATATCGCGGATAAAAGAATTTGAATTTTGACACTCGTTGTCAAAAAGATCCTGTTTATTTCTTAAACAAAAATTATGCGAGTAAAAATTTGGTTGCATCCAGTGGTGGTGATCATTATTGTCATAATTGGAATTATTTCAATACTCACCTGGAAGCAACATGACCACAAACATGCTTTTTCTTTGCAAGAAAATCAGCTCGCGCACGAAAGAGCGGTAGCGGCAAATCAATTAACTACAAAGAAGACATTTGCTGATATCTTAGCTTCATTGATAAGGAGAATTCCCGATATGATAATGAAAATGTTCGTGAATTGATTTGACAACCTCTTTTTCAAGAGCAACGGATATCTGAGACAAATTCTATTATATCGCGGACTAGCGAATAAAGTTGATTCAGTGAATAGAGGAACTGATGGTCCGCTAACCTCGCCTTACGAGGTATGGATTTGTTCTCCATCCAG
Organism: Cyclobacteriaceae bacterium; assembly: GCA_044226945.1. Lineage (GTDB taxonomy): Bacteria > Bacteroidota > Bacteroidia > Cytophagales > Cyclobacteriaceae > ELB16-189. The sequence goes on from JBGAGB010000020.1 coordinate 68,399, forward strand.
GCTTCACGAGTATGCGGAAAATTTGTATTTCACGGTGAGGACAAATATCTTAGTCACACGCTTTCCTAGCCTGGAAGAACTTTCCAGGGACCATTCCGATCAAGTCTGGATCACGAGCCCCTAGGAAGCACACAGTGATAGATGTAAGACGCTATGCCGACGACAGGGATAGTGCCATACTGTGTGTTTACAATTTTAGTTTAAAACGGGCTAAGCTTAAGTCTACCATGGCAAATACAACCACAATAGAATTCGAAGTTCTGATCGATGAAAGTTTTGCATCAATCTGTGTTGACGCAACAATAAAGCCAACCGATAACAAAAATTTATTAAGTCTCATCAATGACTTCGAAAGTAAAAAGTGGAGATATGACAAATTCCAAAATTTTGTCTGGGACAATATTGCAGAGACAGCTCTTTCAGTGAGTGAACGAAATAAGTTGGCTGACAAGAACCAAACAAGACTTGTGACAGCTGCAAGAAACTTACGTCTGACTGACAAAGCAGATGACGTTGGTGGCGGAAGTGAGCTTGCCGAAATTGTGCTGTACGGAATCATGAAACATCATTTCAAAGCGCTTTCAGTCGTCCCAAAAATTTTTTACAAGCAAAACTCACAAGACAATGCCAAGGGTGCTGACACAGTTCATATTGTAGTGGCTGGCAACGATTTTACGTTGTGGTTTGGTGAAGCTAAATTTTATAACTCAATAGAAGATGCACGCGTTGGGGAAATTATCAAATCGGTTGAAAATTCTTTAAAAACCGACAAGCTAAAGAAGGAAAATAGTATCGTCACGAATATTGGCGATTTAGATCAGGTGGTAAGCGATAAAACTTTGCTCACATCCATCAAAAAAGCATTGGAATCCAAGCAATCTATCGATACAATAAAACCTAGACTGCACATTCCTATACTATTACTACATGAATGCAAAATAACACAGAAGTGCACGGAGCTCACAGATGAGTACAGAAAAGAGATAATTGAGTTTCATAAAGAGCGTGCCCATGCATATTTCAAAAAGCAAACGGCAAAACTTTCGACCAAGGTGCACCTATATGAGAAAATACGATTTCATCTCATACTGTTACCCGTTCCATCAAAAAAGAACATTGTGACAGACTTCACTCAAAACGTGAAGCACTATAAAGGACAAAACAAGAGACAAAACTAATCAGCTCATGGCAACAGATATCTTCGAGACTGGAGAGCAAATTAACGCACTTATAAACAGCAATCGTCATGACTTAGCAAGAAACCAGTTAATCCGATTGCTAGATTATCATCAAAATGAGCAAATTCCATACTCACCCTTAATCAATCACCTGATAAGGATGACGGGACTCTACCCGTATCTTGACGTCCAAAATTCTGCTTGGGAGGATCGATTTCTTTTTGATGCCTTCAAGGTAGATATTGGCGGCGGCAATGAAGTAACACTTCACAGAGAACAATCCGGATTACTCCAAAAACTCTTGAATGGAGAAAGCTTGGCAGTGAGTGCCCCCACAAGCTTTGGAAAAAGTTTTGTTATAGATGCCTACATAGCGATCAGGAAACCAAGAAACATCGCTATTATCGTCCCCACAATTGCTCTCACAGATGAAACCAGGAGGAGATTATATCGAAAGTTCTCAAATGAGTACAAAATTATCACCACCTCTGATGTATCGCTAGGGGATAAAAATATCTTCATCTTTCCACAAGAGCGGGCGATCAACTACATAAATGAAATTGACTCTTTGGATTTACTTGTTATTGATGAATTCTATAAAGCAAGCGCGGAATTTGAGAAGGATCGATCGCCTGCCTTGATAAAGGCGATCATTCGTCTCGGCGAGAAAGCGAAGCAAAAGTACTTCCTCGCTCCCAATATCTCGCGTCTCAACGATAACCCATTCACAAAAGGATTAGAATTTCTTCCATTAGACTTTAATACAGTAGTCTTAGAGAAGTATGATCTATATAAAGAAATTAATGGTGATGAAAAGGCAAAGAGTGAAGTGCTTTTAAAAATTCTATCTGAGTCCAAGTCAAAGTCTTTGATTTATGCTGGAACTTATTCGGAAATAACAAAAGTTACGAATCTGCTCATTGAACAAATACGCATACATCAAGGAGAATTACTAAATACCTTCTCAGCTTGGTTAGAAAAGAACTACGAGCCAAACTGGAGATTAATAAGTCTAGTCAAGAGAGGAACAGGAATTCACAATGGCCGCATGCATCGGTCCTTAAGTCAAATACAGATAAAACTATTTGAAGAGCCACGCGGATTGCGAAATCTAATCTCAACATCTTCTATTATTGAGGGAGTCAATACTTCAGCTGAAAATGTGATAATCTGGCGTAATAAAAATGGTGGAAGCAGATTAAACGACTTCACATATAAAAATATTATTGGACGCGGAGGTCGAATGTTTAAGCACTTCATCGGCAAGATTTATATTCTGGATGAACCGCCCCAAGACGAAACTACTCAATTGAATTTGGCCTTTCCCGACGAATTGATTGGCGATCTTAATGAAACCGATTTCAAAGATGAATTGACTACCGATCAAATCAGCGAAATTATTGAATACAGGAAAGATATGTCTAGGATCTTAGGAGCCAAGGTATTCAAGAAACTTCAACAAGAAAATTCATTCCACAATGCGGACGCTTACTTAATAAAAGAAATCGCTCAAGATATGTCGGACAATCCAAAAGGATGGAATGGACTTGGGTATCTAAATTCCGATGATACTGAGCAATGGTCACGCCTTCTCTTCAAAATCATTAATCTTAAAGGCGGTGGTTGGGAGATTAAGTATGGTCATTTCGTTGAGTTCATAAAAGTCCTCTCCCGAAATTGGAGCAGTTCAATTCCTCAAATGTTAAGAGCTCTCACTAAATACAACATAGATGTTGAGTTGTTCTTTCAACTTGAAAGAAACGCAACCTTCAAACTAGCAGCACTGGCACATGACGTGAACGTACTCTACAGGAATATTGTATCTGACAAAGTTGATATCTCATCATTTATTTCTCGTCTCTCCCATGCCTTCCTACCATCGGTTGTATATCAACTGGAAGAATATGGATTACCTAGGATGATCTCAAAAAAAATCCATCAGAGTCGAATTATCAATTTCACCGATCCTGAGTTGAATCTCCATAACGCTATTCTTCGCCTTAATGAGGTTGGTCTCGAAACGATCAATAGTCGTTGCAAAGATTTGGACGATTTTGATGAGTATATATTGCAGTATTTCTTTGATGGCATCACGGTAGAAAAGAATAACGACAAATAAATACGACACTTTCTGGCTGTCAGGAAATCGAATCATATTTGATTGATCTTCATACAATTTGTAGCTTTATACATCGAGTTGATCTTCCTTCCAAAGGCGGAAATTCGGTAAAAGACTTTCACCAATCAGTTATAATCAGCATTTGCAGCGTAGTTAAGCAGATATGCTTGGCCCCTGCAGCTCCACCTCGTGAAGCAGTCGAGACGACGCTTCACGGCTGATACAAATCCTCGTGAAGCAGTCGAGGCGACGTTTCACGTCCGATGGAAATCAAAGAGGGATAAAAGCCCGAATTCGAGATGGATTCGGGCTTTTTGTTTTTATAGCCGGAACATGTATGTGAGTTAAGAAAGTGCTAGGCGATTCACCTGCAGGAGACATACGCTCGCGACGACGGCGACATGAAGGCATTACGAGGGAGGGTGCAAAGAGATCGGGCGTCTGGAAAACCTGATAATATTATCCACAATTAGCTCAAAAGCTTTTTAAAGTATCCGATATCGAGATTCTTGCATGGAACTTATTTGTAATCATATAGGTTAACAACATGAATCTAATTCGTATATTTGAAGAGAATAAAGCGCTCTTTTTCGCTGCTCGTTTCGAGGACTTAGAAATTGCGAAGACTGACGAGGACTTTTTCTTTGATGATCTGAATGAATTCGATAAGGCTATTAGCAAATGGATGCATTCACAATGGCTTCGTGGATTCTTCATTAAGCACAGGGAAGATCTAAATCGGTTCGACTCAACAATGTCAGTGAAGATGGCCGTCGACCAGGTTAAAGAAGAAGGCAAAGACATCCGAGTCGAGTTGCTGAGGTTATCGCAAGGGGCATCTGAAAGCGACGTTGAAATGCTGTTTCTTCCACTGGATAACCGGGAGGCCGATCTACCGAGATATGAACTTCAAAAATTGAAGGCAAAGGTAGCTCGAAGAAAAGGGCTTATAAGACTATACGCATTGAAATATGGCAAGTCTTATGTTATTACCGGTGGTGCGATTAGACTGACTAACCAGATGAATCGTCCCCACTTGAAAACGGAGTTGTATAAACTAAACGTCGCTAAAAAAATTCTTGAATCTTAACTTATGAGTGTTGATAAAGACCGTATTGAAAAGAAGATAGCTGAGATGGCTAGCAAAAATCCTCCATCGAAGTGGAGAGAAAATTTGGAGTATGACAAGAAAAATTGGGAATGGTTGAAGATGTCTTCGAATGTGGCCTTCGCTGTTTTAGAAGCCCTTGATCATCTGAATATGTCACAAGTAGAATTGGCAAACAAGATGAACGTCTCGCGACAGCAGATAAGTAGAATACTAAGAGGTCAGGAAAATTTGACCATCGAGACTATCTCGAAATTGCAGACTGCTTTAGGAATTAAACTGGGGCGAATTCTAGATGGAGAGGAGATCAAATTTAAAGCTGTTCCTGTAAAAGTTGTTAACGTGAGTAGCCGACATAAGGTAAAGCGACGAGAAAAAGTGAAATAGACAGGCGCCTCAAATATTAAGAACCGTACTCGATGTACGGTTTTTTTATTTCACTGATTGTCACGGCGACATCTAACTTGATTTTGCTGATCCCATTCTTCCATAAAATTATCCACTATGCTTCCGAAGAGATCCCCCAAATCGCGACCATCGTTCGGCTTCGTCCGTGTCGCCAAATACTGGATATATGACAATGTCACTTCCAATAAGTTGTCTGGAATCTCATCGATGAGAGCTTTTATCTCCTCCCTTTTAATTTTCGATTTCTCGGGATCTTCCATTTTCAAATTATTAGTTTAACACGCGCCGCAATATCGACGCGAAGCATATATGCTTCGTGTCTTATGAGAACCGAAACACACATTTAAAAAAGATTCTTTCAGATAAACGGGATTAGCCTGTGTGATTAGCCGCGGTTAAGTTATATCAGATAAGCACATTTCCATATGAAGACGAAGAAGGCGGCGAGACGAAAGATTTTGACCAAGGCAATTCCGATGTGTGATTGGATGAATCGTCCCGACTATAAGAAAGAAAATCGGGAATGGATTCGTAAGTCAGTGAACGTGGCTCTCAGAGTACTTGACGCTCTTGACGAAAAGAAGATGAGTCAGAGTGGGCTTGCGGAAAAGCTCGGAGTTAATCGGCAGAAGGTTAGCAAGATTGTGAAGGGCCAGGAGAACTTAACTTTGGAGACGATTACCAAACTTGAACAGGCTCTAGGCATCAAGCTGGTTTATGTAATTGACGAGGAAAAATAATAAGCTGCACTTCATTCTAACGATAAAAGTATAAGTAAGATCAATATCTACAGAAATGCGGGGCATATCACGCACAAAAAAATTTATAGCTGTGCCACCCTTTAGCGCAAAACAATTTTCTTTGGCAACATGAGGAAGCAAGCTCAACATTAGATCTGCCTGGCGTTTATATTTTTCGTGCATTATGCTGCCAACTCTTTGGGTACGCTAATTTGAAATCGTGAATCGTAATATCCGTTCTTTGTAATGCTGCGATCACCAGAACCTAAATCGACCTTTCTTAGATCGACGAAGTTCAGCCATTGGTGTCCGGCCTTTGTTGCCATGAAGAGGAATAGGCGTTTCACTTTTATGGAGGAGCATTTTCGCAGTAAGTCTTGAACGACATCTGGTCGTAGATTAGAAAGCCCTTCCATTAAGTGGTAACACTCGACCAGGTCCATTTTAGTGGGTGCCAGATATAGGCATTCCATTATGGCTCTTTCGGGTGACGAAATAAGTATCTCGAAGTTTCCTACACTATGCGAGAGTAACTCTTTTTTGTTGGGTAAAACTGATGTCTTCACATAAATTATCGGCGATCCCCAGGAGTAAGTGCCAAACCATTTTGGTAGAATGGTATTCAGCGGCGCAAACAAAAAAACTGGTGCCGCTGGGTTACGGCCGTAATGTTCAAGGCCTTGGAATGTTAGTGCTGTTAATCCACCCGTATGAATGGGTAAATGAGCCTGCGTTTGCAACGCGTACAGCCCCCCTTCCCAAGATACAGAGTCATGTGTCAGCTTGAACGCTCCGGCGCCAACAGACTGAAGCCATCCATTTTTCAGATATCGTTGTTGGAGGTCCCGAGATATTCCTAGGTTTTCCAGATGCTTGGCAATTTCAACGGTCCCCGGCCGATGCTTGGACAGCAGGGTCTTTAATTTGGATGGATTTAGGGTACTCACAGTACCAATATTACGATATTTGTAATGATATTCTTTAAAAAAATGAATATTTTGGTACTGTTAGTACTTAAAATAAGGTTTTGTTAATCAGCGGTCGTTTCTCTTTGTGTTAAGACTCCGGTTCTGATGAAGTAACGCAGGGGAATTGGAACTCACACCGTAGTGCTTGGAGGACTATGGAATCATTCTCTTTCATTAATCATCGCCGCAAAGTTAGGCTTGTGTCGGAATTGCGCTTGCAAGGAATTCCGGCATAAACGGTTTCCCCCTGACATCTTCGATTCCATCCACTCCCATTTATTCCGTTCCTCCTTGCGCGAATTCGCGTCTCAAGCCTTGACGCGCACCATATTAATTCGATTGATCATGGAAAAGAGAGAGAAATTCGAAGTGTTCGTAGATCTCAGGCAGCCAACCATTGGCGTTCTCGAAAGAGGCGAGACAGGTGTGAGACTTTACAACTTCATCAAGATCGCTATCTCACTTGGCAAAGCTCCAGATGACTTCATCAGGATAGTTGCCAACGAATACGAAAGAATGAATCAAAGTGGTCCCACCTAAGGGACCTCCCTTATCTTTTTCCTCCCATTAGCAGAGCCCTTACCACGACGAAAACGAGGAGAAGCAGAACTGCGTTTCCAATTTGGATACTAAAACGCCTGCCATGTTGCACGTAGTTAGCAAAATGCTCACAGTTATAGTCGATGAGATTATAGGGCTTCCCAACTTCCTTTAGTGCCCGTTCAACAGCGCGCCTTCGCTCTGATCCATCACCTTCAAAGCGTATTATTTTGGTAACCGATGGATTCTCTGCAAAGAATTGGTCAATGCCAATTACTCGCACGCAATACCCGACTACATTTTCAGCAATTTGATGTTGCCCCAAATGATCGCTCCCGAGATAGATAACATGATGTTGAATAATTCCAGCCAAACTCTTGGGAACAAGAATTCGGTCGGCCGGTTTCAAGTTGTAAAATTTTACATAATCCATAAGCATTACTTTTTGTTGATAGTATTTATTTTCGAGTAAATCCAATTAACAAAGCCACGTACCACATTGTCTTTCGTTTTATTGGCCTTTGCGAGTTCGTCGTAGTACCGCTTTCTCCTCCTCTCTTCAGCTTTACGACCTGCCTCAATCTCACGGTCGCTCCACTGATACGACCATTCGATTCTCCCCGCCCTTATCCAATAATGTGATCGACATGGTAATTGCCAGCTGCCGACGGAGGGGTCCAATGTTGGTTCATTGTCTTCCAGTGTAAACGACCATTCCGTAGGTCCAAGAGGAGTTATAACTTTATTACCACATCCGCATGGACAGAGATGGCCAGCCACCTTATACTCCTCTGAAACATAGAGGATACCAGGAAGCAAATCCATCGGCATGAACCGAACGCGTTGCAGATCAATCTTTTCCATTTAGACCGAATAAAGTTCCGTTGTCTATTGTATGAAGGAGGTGGAAGTGCTGAGAGTCATCCGCATAGAATCCCATCAGTTGTTTGTACCTAATCACCGCCAAGCAAGCGTTCATAGCATTCAGTTCAGCGATTTGGATGTTTGTCCGGTAAATGTCCTCCGCCGGGTCATCCAAGGGAACCAGAGATTTAGCCAGAATATCTGCGCCTGCATCTCTTGCAAAGTACGTGGCACGTAGCGTTCCACTAATCGGCCCTTTATCTCTTTGAAGACCCATCCCCACATCAATAAAGGGAATGTTTAATCTAAGTAGAGCATCAATGATACCCTTTCGTGAAGAACCCTTATCGACACAGACAAACGCAAAAGTTGCCCCACTCAGATCTTCATCAGAGTCGGAAGAGATATACTTCGCAGACAGCTTTATTCCTTTTCGAAAACCTTCGTAACGGGCTTGATACACATCAGCCTTAGTTTCGCCCAACTCACTTTCCATAAGTTTGCCCGGAGAGCGAAACGCGTTGTGCACATGAAATGGGTCGAGGTCAAATCCTCGAATTTCAGCTACGGGCGTTTTCGTGAGAAAGTCTAGTACATAAGACCCCGTGCCGCCAAGTCCGACTATGATCACAATCTCGTTTGCAAATTTGGCGGCTAAATCTCCGATCTCAGCTCTACTCGTCAATGTGTCGCTGTAGTTGAATACAGAGTCAACAGCTTCGTTGACTGACCTAAATGTTAACGGATTTGCGCCATGTAGTGTAACTGCGGGACCACAAATGATGTTCACATAGCTCTCAATCTTTTCAAAATGATCTTTGAACCCATCGGGTGGTTTGTTCGAGAAAGAACGTTGAACAACTAGGTCATTCGATTTCATCGGCAAAGTTGTAACTCCACCACCTAGGTTTCGAATTGGTGTTCCGTCCATCTCGTGTGGATGACCTCCGCTAAACAAGATCTGATGATCAACTGGAGCGACACGGATCTTGTCGATAAAATTCAGTTTTGAAACCATTGCCCCGATATGCAACGATTTCTTCTCATCGAGATAAGGAATATCACGAACAACAAGGGTATCGCTGTCAATAGCGACAGCGTACCCTTTCTCAATTAACCTTTTAATGTCAGGATTATGATTGGCCAGTATATTTAACATAGAAAATCATTTCGTCCTTCACTTTCACACTTCCGCCAGGCGACAATATCCCTGCTGGCTTTTGGCCATGACCCCTTTCATAAGTAACCGAGTACGTTCTTTCCGGATGCTGTGGATAGTCCGGGAAAGCCAAGGTGACAACCTCGTTATAGGTTATCTCATCTTTTTCTTCCAAATGAGGTGTTCCGTTCACTATGATCGTCACCTTTTTCTTCACATTTTCAGACATACTATTCGTTTTAATTGTTGTCTAATTCAGCCGTTTTTGGCGTTTCTGGCATTTTTTGTTCCTTTGTCTTACACATGAAATGCCGTTGCGCAGGTAAATATACGAGAGTGTTTCATAAGTAAGACACTGTATCTTAAAAAATATTTTATGCCGAAACTCAATTCCGAATTATTGGCAAGTGCCATAAAAACAAAACGAGGCAAAAAGGGCCTCCGAGAAGCTGCTGAAGAGATTGATGGAGTAAGTTCCGCCACTCTTTCCCGAGTTGAACTCGGTAAATTACCTGACGTTGAGACTTTTATTAAAATCTGCAATTGGCTCGGTAAGTCCGCCGACACGTTCATTGTAGACGCAAAGCAGAAAGTGTCCGAACTTTCTGAGAAGGACAAGATTGTGTATCAGCTAAGGTCGAGCAAGGAGCTTGATCAAGATACAATTTCCGCGATGGTTGCGATGGTCGACATTGCGTTTAACAAAAAGGTAAAGAAGAATACCTAGCTATGTCATGAAACACGGATTCAAAGCTAAAGCCGAACGAATTGCAGAGCAGATGAGAAAAGAGTTGAACCTCACAAAATTCGACCCTCTCGATGCTTTTGACTTGGCTGCGCATTTGAAGATCCAGATATTTTCTCTTGCCGACATGAAGGGCGACTTGGTTCCAGCGCATTTCAAAACGCTTACCAACACGGATAAATTTTCCGCCATGTGGCTCCCAAACTCGGCTGGACAAAAGGTAGTAGTTCACAACAATCGTCATTCAAGTAAGCGCCAACAAAGCAACTTGATGCATGAGCTGTCGCACATTATTCTACAGCATTCCGTGCCAGAGGTATATGCCAGGTTATGCCATGAACTCGGTCTCCATTACGTTAACAAGGAGCATGAAGAAGAGGCGAAATATCTTGGTGGTTGTCTTCAAATCACCCGCGCTGGGCTTCTGGAAGCACTAAAAAATAATCAATCGGAATCAAAAATATCAGACTATTTTAATGCCAGCCAAGATATGGTAGAATACAGAATCAGAATCACTGGTGTTTTAAAACAACTGTCTTACTACAGGTAGCCAATTTGAATCATTGGCTGTTCGTTTTTTGCGTTCGTCTCTACATCATCTTGTTGATCTCCTCCGTATCATAAAATATCACGCCACCAATTTTTGCATACGGCAGCATTGACTCCCCACCTTCCAGTACTTACCCTTACTTCACGGACCCTTTCTCCCTCCAGTCGGCATCAAAATAGGATTTCCTTAACCATCAGTCTTCCCTGCAGTTCTCCATACAAGGCCTTATCCTCACTTAATCACTCCCTCACCCCCAACCAATACCCTGCCGCCACCACGGCCAACCCTCCCGCAATCAACAGCGCGCCTTCCCATCCCAGGAACGTTGCCATCCAGGGTGTGAGGAGGGGAGAGACGAGGCCGCCGAGGTTGCTGCCCATGTTCATGATGCCGCCCGCCGTGCCCGTGCGGGTGCCAGCCACACGCGACATCATCGCCCAAAAGGGTCCTTCTACACATAACACGAAAGCCGTGGCGAAGGTGAGCGTGAGCGCCGCCACAATCGGGTTCGTCGCGTAGGCGCCAACCGCGATTAAGATGCCAGAAGCGGCCATCCCCATAATCGGGACCACGCGGCTGCCCCACAACGTGCCCATCTTCGCAATCAAGCGATCCGAAATCCAACCGCCCAAGGGAATGGAGACAATCGACAACACCCACGGAAGGCTGCTCATCCACGCACCACTCAGCAGGCTGAAGCCACGCACTTGCACGAGGTAGAGATAAAACCAGGAGACGAAGATGTAACCCACGTAACCTTGCAGTGAGTAACTGATCGTGAGCAGGATGAAGCGTCGGTTGAAAAGGTTTTGTGTGGTCGTCGATGGAGTGGAGATGTCTTGCGCGATCAGTGCTACAGGTTCAGGAACGTGCACCTTGCGCCAGAGGAATGCTACGACCAACACGGGCAACGCCGACACGACGAGCGCGAGTGGCCATCCCCAGTGTACCATCACGTACGACACGAGCGGAGGTGCCAGCGCAGACCCAAGTCCTACCGAGCCGATCACGATGCCGTTCGCACGGCCTTGCGCTTGGAAGGGAATCCAACGCGAGACACCGAGGGCGGAGGCCGGATAGGTAGGCGATGCCGTGACTCCCAACAGGAAACGTGTCGCCATCAGCAACACGATGAACGTGGTGGAGCACGCGCTTCGTGCCGAATCGGTCGGCGAGCATCCCGGAAGGAATTTGAAATAGAGCGTAGCCCGCGAGAAAAGAGCTGAAGATCCAACCCATGTCCACTTGCGAGAGGTGGAGGGTGTCCATCATCAACGCGCCTGCCGTCGACACGTTCACGCGACATACGTAGCCGGCGGTGGCGGTGGCACACAAGAGCGCGACAAGTTTCCAATTGGTCTTCATGAGAGTCGTTTGCGAAGGATCCATTCGTCGTAACCTTCCACGACGTAGTCTTTCAGTTCACCTACTTTCACCCACCCATGTTGTTCGTAGAACTTTTGAGCCGATGTGTTGAAGGAGGAGACACACAAGAACAAGTTGCGCGCTTGAGTACGGTACCGGTCTTCCGCGAAAGCGAGCAGGCTGCTACCCACACCTTGCCCGCGGTAAGCAGCAGCCACGATGAGCGACTTCACATAAGGTGAACCCGCGAGGCCTTTATCGTGTAAGATGATGACGCCTGCGAGTTGATCTCGATCATGCGCGACGAACACGTGGTGTGCTGGGTCGTGTGTACTCGCGCGACAGGTATCGAGTGATACGTGCAACGTCGTCCACGGTTCGGAGCTGGCCATCAGCGCGGCGGCGGTGTCACGCTCTTGGTCGGTGGCGGGTAAGATTTGGAGGTCGGTCACGGTGGTCTCACCGCATTTTCCGATTTAGTTTTTCAATTTCCAATGAACTGGAGTTATTTCATTTGTTGCTGCGCCGCCAGCTTGAACAGGTTTTGAACGGGCAACTCGTCGGGAACAGCTCGGGTGAATCCCTTCGTACAAAGCCACACCGCCAAGCTCATCTCGTAAAGGAACACGGGAATCGCAAACACCGTACCCATGGTAGAAATTTGCGCCCACCAACCGAGCGTCACGAATATTCCGCAAAGTGTGATCGCAGGTCCGCCGATCAAACCGAGTAGCGTGATGGCGTTTGGCACCGACTTCGCGCGGCGGAGAAGGTAGGCGGTCATCCACGTACTCGGGCCGAGTAAGACGTTAGGTCCATACAAGAACGTCCAGTTGTGAAAACCAACTAGGAGTTTGCCCAGCAGCAGGTACTGCGTCGAGTTCGGAGCGAGGTCGCTCGCGTAGTCGCGAGTCAACGTGAGAATTGTGAGCAAACACAGGATCCCTACGATGATCACGATCGCTTCGGCGAGTCGAAAGCACACCGCTGCCAATGCCATTCTTTCATTCAATGGTTTCAAGATCGGGTAGAAGCCGATAGCAGTGCCGATCACCGCAAAGGCAGTGATCACTTCCAAGATCGCTCCGAGTGAAATTTGAGCGTGATGGCTGCCATTGATAATGTAGTCGGGTTCGTTCAAGATTGGAGTGTACAACACCAAGCCAGCGATGGAGGCCACCGCCGCGATGAGAAATAAACTCCCGATGATAAACGCGTTTTGATCTTTGATTTTCATCGTCATTATCTATTGAATTTTCCGCCTCTAATAAATTGAAACATGATGTTCAAGTTCCTGTTGTACATCTCTTCGCCCACTGCGATGTTCGTAAGTCCATGCGAGTAGCGGACATCGAGAATAAGATCGCGGTGCCTGCCTTTGAATCGATAGCCTGCACCGAATTGAACGCCCGCTTCGAAGCGCTTGAACGCTCCAACCGAGTTGCCGAAGGGCAAAGACATCGAACCATTTTCAGTTTTGAGTTTGGCGGCGAGGTTGTATGCGAGCGACGTCCCGGCGTTCACATGAAACCGACCAAAATGGAGTCGTGCGAGCACAGGCATTTCTAAGGTGCGGAATCTATAGTTGCTTTTGCCCGCGATCGGGTAACTCGCAAGTGTGGCAGGTCCGCCCTTTACCAGAAAGTAGAGTTCGTTTACAAACGATAATCGTGGTGTGACTCCGAACTGCGCCGAGAATCCAGCCTGCAGTCCACGGGTTGATTCGTCAGGATCCCACCAGTCGCCCGTTCCAGGCGTGGTCTTGACAGAGGTTGTGGCGATGTTGAACAACAACGCGAAATAACTCGGCGCACGAGGCATGGTTCGGCGTTCAAGTTTGTCATCTAGGGACTGACCGTGGGTATGTCCCCAACCAAGAATTGCTACGAAAGCGATTGATTTCCAAAATATCTTCATTTCATTCCAACTTTTTGAAACAAATGAAGACGAAGTAGGGCAGCAGTTAAATTCTATTCTGCCAATTGGAGAGAGATGTCTGCGAAACGGGCGTCGCGTTCTGCCAAAAAAGTATGGCGTTTAACCGTTTTTCTGGATGATCTCGAAGAACGCGTCGCGGTAGCTGTCGGAAATGGGGATCACTTGACCGGCGATGTTGATCCGACCGCGTTCGATCGACTTGATTTTTGGAATCGCAACCATGAATGACTTGTGGACTCGGCACACGAGGGTGGGAGGGAGCATCGTTTCGAACTCACTGAAGTTTTGCAGTGTCATGATCTTGGATTGCACGGTATGGATTCGTCGATAATCGCGCATGCCTTCGATGTAGAGGATGTCGGCAATCATGATCTTCTCGAGGCGGTTCTCGGTCTTCACGAAGATGAACTCGGGTATGGGTTCTGCCGACTTGTGCTCGATCTGGGCTTGTGCTTTGTTCACCGCCGACAAGAAGCGGTTGAATGTAAAAGGTTTGAGGAGGTAATCGGTGATTTGAAGTTCGTAACCTTTCAGTGCGTATTCTTGATAAGCCGTTGTGATGATCACTTGGCTCGTGATTTTAGAACTTTCAAGCAAGTCGATCCCGGATAGTTCATCCATGTTGATGTCGAGAAAAAGGATGTCGACTTTATTCTGGTTCAGGAATGAGAGCCCGAGTAGTGCGTTGTCGAAGGTGGCCAACAACTGAAGGAACGGAACTTTTTGGACGAAGTCTTTCGTCTTCTCCAACGCTAGAGGCTCGTCTTCGATAATGATGCACGACAGCTTCGTCATTCGGGAATGGTGAGTTGAACGGTGTAGAGATCATCGTCCTTTTGGATGTGCAACAGGTGCTTCCCACCGTAGATTAAGTCGAGGCGCTTTTGCGCAAGTTCTTGACCGAGTCCACCGTTGCGATTCGGTGGTGACACAATTTTTGAGTCAAACTTATTGATACACGACATGTGAATGCGATCGGCGTTCACCCCAATTTTGATTGAAATGGCGTTCGCAAGTTTCTTGTTGTTTGTATGCTTGAAGGCATTTTCGATGAACGGGATAAATACCATCGGGGCAATGGTGCGACCTGCCGTTTGACCAGTCACTTCGAAATGAACGTAGTTCTCGTTCGAGGTTCGGATCTTTTGCAAGGCGATGTATTTTTCAATGTACGCAATTTCGTGGGCCAGTGGAATCTTGTCACCTTTCGTTTCGTACAATACAAACCTAAGAATTTCCGAAAGTTTATTGAGGTAGGTAGACGCTGACTCTGGGTCTTTCAAGATCAGCATGTCGATGTTGTTGATCGTGTTGAATAGCAAGTGCGGATCGAGTTGCGATCTGACCAGCGCCATCTCCATGGCATGGTTCTTTTCTGTTAAGGCCTCTTTCAATTTCAGTTCGCGATACCAGTTGATGAATCCGTTGATGACCATGGCGACGCAACCACAGATCGCGCCGATCAAGGTCATCGTGATGATTGTACGCACTGCGGTCGTTCGTCCATGTATTCCACCTTCATCCATGTCGATCATGCGTCCAGTCTCGATAAAATACCGGAGCAAGACATAGCCGATGATGGCGGCTACGATCGAAGTGAGGACACCGTATACGATGGTCAAGACGATTTTCCTTTTTTGAAGAAATGCGGGGAACAAGACGAGGTAATACACCCAATATGAAATGAACGAGGGCACGACGGCGAACAGAAAGATGCTATTGAATGCGTTCACGACCCGTGCTTCAACGTCGCTCGTGTGGCTGATGGTGCGGTAGTAAAGCCCGAGCATGATGGCGATGATCAGTAGGTAGCACAGCCAGAAACCGATATGAACGGAGATGACGAGTGACTTTTTGAGCATGGCGAAATATACGGAGATTGGCGCGTGCAAGTTCCGTTGTCGCATTGATCCTGCAGCAAGTGGCGGCTAGGCACTGTAGGAATTCACGCTCCCTTTTCTTTCGCCAAGAAATAGCTTAGACCCGCCGCTTTGTCATCGTACGTCACGACCTCCTTGTCCTTGTGGAAATCGAAGTAACTCAAAAGGGCGAAGTCTCCCGAACACATCGATGCGTGCGCGGCCAGCAACCCACAGCCGACCAACACCCAAGAGGTACCGTGAAGGATGACCATTGCCATCGTGGTGAATAAAGTGATGACGACAAAGGGAGTGAGGGCCACCACCCTAAATTCTTTTCGGTTCGCCACGAATCGATCGGCAATCGCCATAAAATAGAAGCGCTTCAAGTTCGCGTCGTACGATGTTTGGACCGCACCCACACTTTTATAAGCAACGACGTGCAGGAATTCGTGCAAGGGCACCATCAGGAAGGCGGCACCCAACCCAAGGGCCCAACGGGAGATTTTCGCACCTGTGTCGATCGTGAGCCCAATGTCGGCGACAATGCAATAAATGGATAGCAAGAAGAAGACGACATTCAACAATATGTATGCAATCGCCGAAGGTGTTCGCTTCTTCATGTATTCGCGTACAAACGGGATCAGCTCTGTGTGAACCAACCGATCTAGTACACGATATTGATTGGCTTCAAGTTCCGGAGGGGTTAGCTTCATGTACGAAAATTAGCACGCGTACATGATTTGTGCCTGCGGGCGAAAGGTTTGTTTAAGGGGAAATGAGGCACGGAGAAAATTCGTGGTGACCTCCTTCGCTAAAGCTTCTGCGGCGGACATTCCAGTTTTTTTTAAATTCGTAAAACTATTTTAAACCTACTTATGGAAATTGAAATCAAACACAATCTAAAGCTCCATCTGTATGGCTTTTCGGGACCAGTGAAAGATTTTCAGTTTGGTCCCACGGGCATCGCCTTGTCGGAGCGGATGTGGAATATTGTGAAGGGGAACAAACTGGAGAACGACGGCATCAACATCTGGGTATACGATTCGATGGAGCGAATGTTCACTGGGGTCCGATTGGCATCGAAGCCCGATCCCAAATTTGGTCTCGAAGAACGCGTCGTGAGTTTGAATACCTATGCCTCGTACAAGCACGTGGGTCCCTACACGGCATTGTTCGCCGCCAACCAGAAGATGAGGGAAGAGTTGAGTCGAAGGAAGGTAAACTATGGCGTTCCTTCACTTGAGATCTATGGTCACTACGACGTCGACGAGTCGAAACTTGAGACGGAAGTGATTTATTCGGTCTACTCGTGAAACTGCTCTCGTTAGCGAACAATTTCCCAATGCAACGGCTTCCCTTCGAAGCTTACCCCCTCAATCACATATCGATACGGCCCGGGTTTGTCCGACGTATAGAAAGAAAAGTAGCCAAATCCCGCGCTGCGAACGTTCACGTTTTGATTCCAATAGAGTGTGGAACGATAGTCGGCTTTGGAGTGGTCTTCGCTTGTTAAGGCGTAGTCGGGTCCACGAAATTGTGCAGGGAAGTCAAAGCCCTTCACCTTCACGCGTTGGTATTGCGTAAGTTCGGGCGGCGCGTTCTTTTTTAAGAACACGGCAACTACACCAAAAGAACCATTCGCGCCCGTGTAAGAACTCCCAACCGAACTGATCTCCACCCGATCGATCCGCGACACGTCCATGTACATCAGACGATCGCCTACTGTTTCACCCGAGCCGATCGTTTGAACAATGTTGTCGATCGTGAGTGTGGGTTCCGGCGTCCTGTCTACATTGGTCGCCATCGCCGCCGGCGGGAGCGTTGACTCACCGCGAATGTGAATTAATTGCCAATGCATTCCGTTGAAGTTAAGCCTGAACCCAGGAGCCTTTGTGCGAAGCAGCGTTTCCATCGAGCCCATTCTTTGGATGTCTTGACCGTTTAGGATGATGTCGCCCTTACCCAAAAGGTTTCTCTCTTTGCCGATGGTGTCAACTACTTTCGTCGCGCGAACGGTCACTTCTTCTAGCAAGAAAGCCCCGCGCGGAACTTCATATTCTGAAATTATTCGCTGCACCGTTTCCCGGGTCTCTGTGGGGATGGTGTAATTCTTCGCCGCAAAATCACTGAAAGGTATGTCGCGTGGTTTCACCGAAATTTTTCCAAATGCCTGATTTTTTTGAAATGCCTGGATCGAGAAAGTAGCAGAATCGAAGAAGTCTAAGTCGCGCCATTCAAACATGCCGTTCTCATCAGGCGTCACTTTCTTCACGCCTTCGAAGGCGCCACGGATGATCGTGAGTTCGGTTTTCGTTCGTTTCTTCGCTTCGGGAGTAAACTGACCACGCCAGGAGATTCCGTGTTCTACTGGATGAATGACTTTACCTCCTGCCACGTCAATTTGAGAAGGGATCGCAAACCCCGACACGATGTCTTCACGAATCCAAGAGGGTGGGGGCACTTGTTGCGGATCGGTAATCGATACCGAGAAGTTTCCACCGATGGGTTTGCCTTGGTCGTCTACAAGTTGGAGACTGACGGTGGCCAACTCGCGAGGTCCATACTGTTCTTTGTCGAACGTCACTTCTAGGTCGCGCGAATTGGCGATCGTACTCGTGCCGCTTGACAGCATTTTTTGATAGATGTCAAGTACCGGAATCGGCTTCGTGAAGTATGCCTTTGAACGGAAGTTGCGCATCCAGTTGGTGTAAGCTACCAAGGCGTATGTTCCCGGTTTCGTGTTTTCAGGTAAGGGGAAGCTTCCCGCCGCGATCGTGTTTTCGATCCGCAGCGTTCGTGTTTGCACGACCTTTCGCTGCTCGTCGAGAAGGTCGACGTAAAGTACTTGACTTAGAGAGTCACGCACCTGGCGATTGGCATAATTCATATACGCTTTGAACCAGATGATCTCGCCGGGGTAGTAAAACGATTTACTCGTGTGGAGGTAGACTTTCTCGAACTTCCGCAAGACGTCGACTTGGTTTGCTGATTTGATCGAAACCACACTTTGTGTTTGATAGTCGAGTGGGAGCAAGTTCGATACGCGTGCCAATCCCATATCGCCTGAGTAAATAACTTCTGTTGGATTGATGGGCAGTCCTTCAACCGACACGCGGAACGGCCCGTTCTTCATGTCTAGCCAACTGACACAATGTGATATGTCGGCATACGTGGGCCGCAAGGTGGGTTCATTCACATAGTGAACCTCCACGTGTGTACCCAAGTTGATCCTTCGCTCAAAGAGGGTGTTTCCCGCACTCACGATGTTTCGGAGTTTTAAGGGTTCGATCGTTCGGTTGAGCTCGTTGCCAAAAATCTTCCCGCGGTTGGTGAGCACGGCTGGTCCATTTGAAATATACAGTCTGAATCCCTCTTGTTCACTGCGTTCAGCGATCAACGAGCGAAACAAATGTTGAGGGGAACCCAGGTACGCTTGCTTCCGCGCTTCGTTCCACCGGCGCGCTTCTTCGGCATTCTCGGTCGAGAGCTCTTCGAATCGCGCGTTTCCCACAATGGCATAGTTGTCATCGTCGGAGCGAAAGCTTTTCAAATAGTATGTGACAAGATAGCCAAGTGCTTCATTGCGAATCTTAATTGGTTCGCTTGCGACAGCCACAAACGAGCCGTCCTTTGTTTCCGGGAAGTCGACTGCCGCAGGATTCAGGATCTTACACTGTCGCCCGAAATCGTCCGTGCCGAGAAAGATCTTCTCAAATTTTCGGAGGTCGCGTTCCCAAGCCTTGTCGCGTGTGCCCTTCACTTGAACTTCCGCAAGTTGATTGGGTAGCGCCGTCAACTTGATGTTCATGCGGGTGTCTTGCCCATCTTGAACGTTGACACGCGCTTGGTAGGATTGATAGCCGACAAACGAAAACACGACCTCGACACTGCCGACGGGAACATTTTTAATCAAGAATTCACCTTCGAGCGAAGTCGCTGCCCCAAGCGTCGAGTTGTTGATAAAGGCATTGGCAAATGGAAGTGGTTCTAGACTTTCTGCATCGATCACACGTCCTGAGACTGTACCTGTTTGTGCCCATACCGACAGCGATGCGATGGCGCCAATCGCCACCAAAAGAACCCGTTTCATAAATAGCTTACACCGAAAGGTAAAAAAGTAGAGCCACCCACCATAGAAACAAATACCATAGCCGGGGTTATTTTAAACAGCCTTCGCGTGCACGCCCATTTTCACTTTTGGATGAATTGTTTGATTTTAGTGTCAATTCCCCACAACACATGTCAAATTCTGCGACAATCATTGGAACACCGCTGCGAAAATCGGCTGTAAAAGTCATGCTTCTTGGCTCGGGAGAGCTGGGAAAGGAGGTCGTCATCGAGTTTCAACGGTATGGTGTGGAGGTGATCGCCGTGGATCGGTACGACCATGCGCCCGCAATGCAAGTCGCACATCGATCTTACACCATTTCGATGCTCGACGAGAAAGCGCTTCGTGACCTTATATATAAAGAGCGGCCTCACTTTATCGTGCCCGAAGTGGAGGCGATTGCCACCCATGTCTTGGTTGAACTTGAGCGTGAAGGCTTTACTGTGATCCCATCGGCGAAAGCTGCACAGCTGACCATGAACCGCGAGGGTATTCGGAGGCTAGCTGCCGAGGAGCTCAAGTTGAGCACCTCGCCTTATCGTTTCGCCGGCACGAAGGCAGATTTTGAAAAGGCGGTTGCGGAGATAGGTATCCCATGTGTCGTGAAACCCATCATGAGTTCATCGGGTAAAGGTCAGAGTGTAATCAAAACAACCAAGGACATTGATGCTTCTTGGACCTATGCACAAGAAGGTGGACGCGCGGGTGGCGGACGCGTGATCGTGGAGGGTTTTGTCGCCTTCGACTACGAGATCACGTTGCTCACCGTGCGTCATCGCGATGGCGTGTCGTTTTGTGCACCTATCGGACATCGGCAAGAGCGAGGTGACTACCGCGAGTCGTGGCAACCGCACCCGATGCCACCCGAAGTGCTTGCGAAAGCACAGGCGATGGCCACCGACGTGGTGAACGCCCTCGGTGGACGCGGAATTTTCGGCGTAGAGTTTTTCATCAAAGACACCGATGTCTACTTCAGCGAGCTCTCACCGCGCCCGCACGACACGGGGATGGTCACGATGATTTCGCAAGACCTGTCGGAGTTCGCGTTGCATGTCCGTGCGATCCTCGGATTGCCGATCCCCAACATCCGGATTTTAGGACCGTCTGCGTCGGCGGCGTTGTTGGTCCACGGGACGTCGCAAGACATTTCTTTTTCGGGCATCGACGCGGCGCTTGCTGAACCTGATACCCAATTGAGGCTCTTCGGAAAACCAGAAGTAAAAGGCGAACGTCGCATGGGCGTGTGTCTGGCTCGGGCCTCACATGTAGATGACGCGAAGCAAAAAGCTATCGCGATGCTTGCGAAGATTAAGGTCGATCTGAAATAGTGTGGTTGACGCAGTGTCATGAACTTTCAACCATGAATGTGAATGACTTCACTGGATGATGTTGTTGAATTGGTCGATCGTTTGTAGAGATCACGCAAAAAAATAAATGAAAGTATGAAGGGTTTATTGTTACCATTGATGATTCTCGGTGGAGTATTTTTTTCGCCGGCAGCGAGAGCACAGTCTACACCTTCGGCCTCGTATCGTGTGCCGATGTTCGAGAACGATGAAGTGAAAGTTTGGAAGACGGTGATCGTTCCGAAGTCACCTTTGTCTATGCATCGCCACGAACATGGTCGCACGATCGTAGTGTTGAAAGGTGGGACGTTGACTATTGTGCAAGACACAGGCGAGAAGCACGCGGTAGTATGGGAGACGGGAAAAGCCTACTGGCTTGATGCAGACCCTCCAGGCAACAAGCTCCACGCCGACGTCAACGAGTCGAACGAGACGATTGAGGTGATGGTGGTTGAGAAGAAGAAGTAGGCTGGATTAACGATCTCCCTCGCGTTTCATCACGAGCGGAAACTCACTCACGACACTAGGCTTTTGCGTAGTCGGATGCTGTCGCCCATTCGTTAACTCTCTCACACGTTCAGCTACGTAGTAGTCAATTTCGCGAATATTGATCACGTGATCGCCGTTGATGTCGGCTTTTCCATCGCCCATCCCTTCGATCAAGGCGAGAGTAAATGCGCCGTGTTGCCATTCTGGACTTTCGAGTGACGATTCTTTTCCTGTCGAAGCAGCCATGATCACCACGCCATTCTCTTCAGTTGCCAATGCGCGAACCGCCTCCACGAGGTCGGTGTTTCCACGTTTCGCCAAAAGATTGGCACCGAGTTTACCGCTATGACAGGCGTCTACGAAGAGAAGTACCTTGGAAGGCAGGTTTCCTAGCACATCGCCAAAGTTGGTCCAGTCAACACCCGTGATTCTGATTCGATCGGGATCACCGTCATACGGAAGGATATAGAACTTATCCTTGTCGTTAATGCCGTGTGATGCGATGAAAATCACAACTACATCTTTTTGCGTAGCGTTCTGCTCTAGCCAATAGAATGCTTCGAG
>JBGAGB010000060.1:0-9351 GCA_044226945.1 Cyclobacteriaceae bacterium
TTGTACTCGGGCTCATCGAAGATTCCCGGCAGGTCGTTGGTCTTGACTGCGAGAACAGTATCGCGGACGATATCATAGACAAAGGACTCGTATGCGTTTTGTGTTGAACCAACTTTTGTACGTGAAGGTATGTCGGTGGTGAACCCGGTTTCCGTGACGTAGTTTGGCACGATTGTATTTTTAGCGCCGGCGACTTTGGTAAGGCGAAATGTGATAAACTTTTCGTCGGGGCTTACCCGAACGGCGTCGATATTTTTATCGTCTAAGTAAATTTCTTTTGGGCGCTTGGGCTGATCGAATTTGCGTGCCTTGTCGGTAGCTTTTTTGTTCTCATTTCTTTCTTTTACGATTTCCATGAGAGCAAGCTGGTCAGCGTTCAACCATTTTTCTTGGTCGCCTTGCTTAGGATCCGACTTGCGAGATCCGCGCTTGAAGTCACTCCACTGTTGAATCGCGCCCGAGTTGATCTCGATGCTGTAGACATTTTGGTCGGTGGTAAAGAAGATGCGCTTTTCGTCGAAGGAAAAGTATGGATTGAATTCACGGGCCACGGTGTTGGTCAATGCCGTTTGTTTTCCCGTGAGGATATCCAAGAGATAGATATCGCCATTTCTTTCGAACGTCTTTTTTGTTCGGGCTTTGTTGTACTCGCCGTTGTTAGATGGGAGCGTGCGACGGACCGATGCCGTCACTTTTTGCGGAGTTTTTGAGCTGACAGAAATGGAGTATAGAGAGTCGCCGGGGTTTTTATCCGGGTTCCAATTGAAGTACACTTGTTTGCCGTCTTCAGACCAATTGATATTGCTTGGGCTGACTCCAATCCATTTTGGGTCGCGCATGATTTTTTCGACGGTGAGGGGTGCGAGTTGCTGCCCAAGGGCGGGTGCCGCGAGCAGCATCAACAGTAAGATTCTCTTCATAGGTTTAAACATGAAACAGGCTCAATATTAGGTCAATTCACGATTGATTCGAAGGTTTTTTTATAAGTGGCCTGGCGCGGTTCGGGGGATAATTTTGGGGGTAGATGATGCACCGACCAGGGCCGCGATTTTTGTAGATTGGCGGTTATGCGAAGACTCATCCTCACCATTTTAGTCTTGTGCCCGCTCATCGGATTTTCACAAGAGTATTACAGTTTCCCATTTGGGAAGCCCACGTTCAATGACTTCGATTTGAAGGTGTATCCGTCGGACACATCGGCAGCAGCTTACGTGATCAAAGAATTGGCCGAGGCGCACGTCGACTATGAAACTAACAACAAGATCATTTTTACGTACCACGTCAAAATAAGAATCCTTCGTAAGGAGGCTTTAGGTCAAGCTAATGTGGAGGTGCTACTCCGAAAAACTGATGATCGGAAGGAGGAAATTAGAGATGTGGTAGCGTCTTCATTTCTCCAGGTCAACAGTCAATTCCCTGAATCGAAGCTTAGCAGCAAAGACGTCTTCATGGAAAAAAACGGTAAGTACTATGACGTGGCGAAGTTTGCCATCCCCAACGTTCAAGTGGGAAGTGTGATCGAGTACATGTACACCATCGTATCGCCGTACCTCTACAACTTCCGAGGCTGGAAGTTTCAGTCTGATCTGCCCAAACTGCACAGCGAATACTGGACCGTGATTCCTGCGAACTATGTCTACAACGTATCGTTGCGAGGCAGTCTTCAACTGGCAGACCGCAAGTCTGAGATAGTCAAAGAGTGCATCAGTGCCGGAAATGGATCTGTGGCCGAGTGTGTTCGGAACAAATATGTGATGAAGAACATTCCGGCGTTTAAAGAAGAGGACTTTATGACTGCCAAAGGAAACTTCCTATCAGCGATAAATTTTGAGCTGTCGGAAGTGAAGCACTGGGACGGACGTGTCGACAAGATTGCAAAAGAATGGAAGGACGCTGATCTGGAACTGAAGTTGCACCAAAACTTTGGAGTTCAAATCCGGAAGGCAAAGGACGTTGTATCAAATGCAGTAGATGCGGCAACGGCTGGAGTGTCGGATCCATTGGCAAAGGCAAAAAAAGTGTACGACATGGTAAAGTTCCGCTACAGTTGGGACGGAACGTATGGCTTCTTGAGTGAATCTATTAAAAGGGCATTCGATGAAAAGAAGGGTGACGTTGGGGACATCAACCTTACTTTGTTGGCAGCATTGCGTTATGCGGGATTGAACGCCGACCCGGTGTTGCTTGCCACACGCAACATCGAGCGCCCCACGGAGCTCTATCCTGTACTTTCCGACTTCAACTACGTCATCATCCGCCTCACCATTGGGGATAAAGCCTATTTGTTGGATGCAACCGACGATTATTATCCTTTTGGAACGATCCCACGCCGATGCTACAACGGGAAAGGACGTCTCATTGCCGATTTAGGTTCGTCCTGGCTTGAGATTAAGCCTACAGATCGTGAGAGAAAAATGGTGCAAATGAATTTAAAGTTGGGCGACGATGGAAACATCACAGGCACGATTCAAGAGCTTTATTATGGGTACGCAGCGATTGACAAGCGTTTGGAGTTAAGTGAATACAAAAGTAAAGAGGAGTACCTCGAAAAGTTAAAAGCGCAAACCCACGACTTCACGATTTCCAACTATGAACAAACAGTTGACAACGAAGACCTAACCAAGCCAATAGTTGAGAAGTACAATGTTGAGTGGTCAGGATTCGACTCGCCACAGTCAGCCCATCTACTTTTCAATCCAATCCTTATCGAACGCGTGGAAAAGAACCCCTTCAAGACAGAAGAACGGATGTTCCCAGTTGACTATGGAACTCCTTACGATCTGAATGTGACCTTAACCATGGAACTTCCGGCAAACGTAGAGGTTACCTCAGTGCCGGATCGAGTTGCCATCGCCTTGCCCGCATCGGGAGGTCGATACCTGTACATGGCCCAAGTGGAACCGAATAAACTGTCTGTTTCGAACATTCTTTCGATCGCCAAGCCATTGTACCAACCCGAAGAGTACCCATACCTTCGGGAACTCTATTCGAAGATGATTCAAACGCAAGCGACGGACATCGTGATCCAGCGAAAGAAATAACGATTACTCTTTCTTGTCGCGCGTCAAGTCGGTGAAGAAGCTGTTGATGAGGCTTAAGATCAAGCTAAACGCAAGCGCCCACCAAAATCCGTCGACATGGAAGTCGGGGATCAAGGCGTCGACGATAAGGATGACAACAGCATTGATGACGAGCAGGAAAAGGCCGAGTGTGGCAACCGTGAGCGGCAGCGTAAACAAGATCAGCAGAGGCTTTACAAACATGTTCGTCAACGCGAGCACCAGTGCCACGATCAACGCCGTGATGACACCGTGAACTTCAACGCCTGGCAGCAAGTAAGCGGTTACCCACACCGCCAGGCCATTGAGTAAAAATTGAATGAGACTTTTCATGACTCAACAAAGAATGTCTTGAAGTTGTCTATTTTTGATAAAACCCACAAGTGATGGCTCAGTTCCGTTTCAAAATCAAAGGATATTTGAATGAAACGGGTGAGTATTCGGCGCTTCACACGACCGAGTCGGGGACGATCCTTCAGTTCATCCTGCAACATTGGTTCAACGAGACGCTTCCCAACAACCTAGATATTATCTACATCGAGAACGAGAATGGAGACCGCCTCGTAATCGATCATTTAAAGCGCGATATTTTCGATTACTACTTGATCGAGCGAAAATCGAAGAAAGGGTACTACCATAAGAAGACCGATATCCAATTTATGTTCTTTGCCCTGGAGAGTTTCTTCAACCAGCGCAATCAAGACTTGAGGCACAATCTCCGCTACAGCAATGACGATGCTGACTTTATTTGCGGCAACTACATTGGGAAGGATTTTCATTACCAAGTTACATACAGGAAGATCTGGCAAAATGTCGACTCATTGCTTTACCCACTTTTGGTAGTGATAGCTGCCATGGTGATGTCATTTTTCACGTCGTGGATCGTGATGATTGTTGGTGTTGCCTTTGGGTTCTTGTTCACGTTCAGCATGTATCAAACTTTGATGCGGTTGCGGATGTACTACCACGACAACCAAGACATATCAATCCGCCTGAGCCGTGGGGATGAAGTGCTCCGTGTCACGAAAGGGACCTGGACGCGCGACATTCCGAAATCCGACATACGAAAGGTTGTCAAATACGTGCATCCCGTGGCCGACTCGAGGCTCGTAGCCGAGTATCATACCGAAATCGAGTTTCTAAATGGGAACGTCCTTAATTTAACCTGTCTGTTGTTGCCACAAGACCAGGTGGAGTTGAAGTTTTCCAACGATCTTGTCCCTATCGAATACAAACCTGCCGTCGATGGCAAGTCGTTCAGGCCGACCCAGTTGGAGAGGTACTTTTCAGCGATTCGTCCGCTCGGGGCGACAGACCCATTAAAATCCTAGCGGCCGCGGTTCGGAAGAATCGGAGGCAACCAGTAAATTCGACGCCTGTCTAAAGGGGAAAGTTCGTGTACGCCATAGTGGATATTGAGACGACGGGAGGCTATGCCGAAAACCATAAAGTAACGGAGGTGGCCATTTACCACCACGATGGTTTTCAAATCACGGATCACTACAAGACTCTCATCAACCCCGGTCGCAAAATTCCGCAGTTCATTACGGGCCTCACGGGAATCACCTACGAGATGGTGAAAGAAGCGCCCTCGTTTTCGGATGTCGCCCAAGAGATTTACGGATGGCTGAAAGACCGGGTCTTTGTCGCCCACAACGCTCACTTCGACTACAGTTTTTTGAAGAAGGAGTTCGAAGACCAAGGCATCGCATGGAACTCTAAGAAATTGTGCACTGTGCGCCTGAGTCGTAAGATCATCCCGGGTCTCGACTCGTATGGACTTGGACGACTTGCCGAAAGCTTGGGTATTAAGATACCCGACCGCCATCGTGCTGGGGGCGATGCGTTGGCGACGGCGCGGATCTTCGACATCTTATTGAAGCGCGATCAAAACGGCGTGATCGCGAAAGCACTAAAACGCAACTCCGGCGAGGCGATCCTACCACCCAACCTGCCGAAGGAAGAGTTTGATCAATTGCCGGCGCGACCAGGCGTGTACTATTTCTTAGACGCCCGTGGAAACGTAATCTATGTTGGAAAGGCAATCAACATCAAAAAGAGAATTGCCGGACACTTCACAGGGGAAGCTCGCGAATGGAATCGTTCGAACATTCGAAATGAGATTCACCACATTACTTGGGAACTGACAGGCAACGAACTGATCGCCCTAATTTTTGAAGCGCAAGAGATTCGACGACTTTGGCCAAAATATAACCTAGCACAAAAGTATCGCGTGGAAGAGTGGGGTGTTTTCGATTATGAAGATCGAAATGGCTATCTCCGATTTTGCGTGAACACGGTGGCACGCGGCACAAAGCCTTTGATCACGTTTACAAACAAAGGCGAAGCATGGAACTTTATGTGGGAGAAAGTGAAAGCCTTTGACCTTTGTCCAAAGCTATCGGGTCTCCAATTGGCAAAAGGTCTTTGCTTCGCGCACCAATCGGGTTCTTGTAAGGGCGCTTGCCAGGGTGTAGAGACGCCCCGTAAATACAACAAGCGCGCGCAACACGCCGTCGAGAGCTTCTTTGAAGAGGGACAAACAGTTGCAATTCTTGGGAGAGGTAGAAGCCCAGAAGAAAAATCGGTGGTGTTGGTGGAGAAAGGTGCCTACCTCGGTTTCGGTTTCTATGATGACACGGTCGTAATCTCGGACTTCGACTCCGCACGAACGTTGATCAAGCCAGGAAAAGAAAACCGTGTCGTACAAAACTTGATCAATTCATATCTACAGAACCCGAAAGGCGTCGAGCTTGTAACATTTTGATTGACACAAACACGTGGTTTGTCCATAGTTGCCTCATGTCCGTTGCTTCACCTCGCAGAAGTTTCTGAACGGGGTTACTTTTCACCATGCTTCTTCGTTTGCTCACCTCCGTGTTGGTTCTTGGGTTCGTTCCCCAGTGCGTGGAGGAACGTCCCGACCCAGGTGTGGCTCCGATCACCGACACACGAGCAACGACTGTTGGCGACGATGCCAATGCCGACATTCGGGTGTTCTTTCTTGGCAACAGCCTCACTTATACCAATGATCTACCAGCGATGGTGGTCGAACTCGCTGCAATGGATGGCGTCAAGATGAGCGCCACGACGCTGGCGTTCCCCAACTACGCACTCGAGGATCATCTCTTTGATGGTGAGTTTCAGAAGAAGTTGTCGAAGAGCAAATACAATTTTGTGGTTGCCCAACAAGGGCCATCGGCCTTGCCAGAATCACAGGTGATGTTGCGCGAGGGAGCCCTTCGGGTGAAGCAAGTGTGCGACGATAACGGAGCCAAACTCGCTTTGTATGGAGTATGGCCCTCCAAGGACAGGTTCTTCGATTTAGACAACTGCATCGGTTCGTATGCCAATGCAGCGCTTGCCAGCGACGCGATGTTGTGCCCGGCAGGCTTGGCTTGGAAACTGGCTTGGCAAAAGGAGCCGAAGTTGTCTTTGTATGGTGACGATAATTTCCACCCAAGTATCCGCGGAACCGCCCTGGCCGCCATGGTGATCTACGTGGCTATTCGAGGGAAGAAAGACCTGAAGTTCTTTGATCCCGCTCTCGCCTCGTGGTCGGGACAAGTAGACCCCAGCGAACTTGAAATCATGAAAGAAGCCGTCCTCCAAGCAGTGGTTCACTGATATTTTTTGTGAACTTAGTCCCCACAAAAAGATCAGCACATGGATTGGATTGAGTTTACGGGACTATTTGGCGCCTTCCTGACGAGTGTGACCTTTGTTCCCCAGGTTTATCGGACTTGGAAGACGAGGAGTGTGGGAGATTTGAGCGCCTCGATGTTGTTCATCGTACTGCTCAGCACCATCGTCTGGTTGACGTACGCCTTCGCGCTGATGCTTTTGCCGGTGATCATCGCGAATGGTATCGTGTGCGTTTTGAGTCTTTTCCTGATCTATTTTAAATATACCTACAAGTAACCCTTTTGGGACAACGCAAGCGGGGGTAGGGTCGTCATCCGCGTATGTAACTCATCGTCGCGGGCCACAATTTTTGGCCCCAATTACCTATTATTGCGATAATTTTTGCGTTAACTACAGAATCTATGTCAGTCGGAGAAGCGATGGAAGTCCAACAGGATCACCAAAGGAAGATCAAACAGGTGTACAGCGAAGTTGGAAAGGTGGTGGTGGGGCAGGACTATATGGTCAACCGCTTGATGGTGGGCCTTTTCACCAATGGTCACATCCTACTCGAAGGTGTCCCAGGGCTGGCAAAAACGCTCACGATTTCTACCCTGGCACAGGTACTACACCTCGATTTCCAACGGATCCAGTTCACCCCCGACTTGCTTCCCGCAGACTTGGTCGGAACGATGATCTACAACCAAAAAGAGGGAAAGTTCGAAGTAAAGAAAGGGCCGATTTTCGCGAACATCATCCTTGCCGACGAAATCAACCGGTCGCCTGCAAAAGTGCAATCGGCGCTTTTGGAAGCGATGCAGGAAAAGACCGTCACGATTGGCGAAACAACATTTAAGTTGGATCGGCCTTTCCTCGTCATGGCGACTCAAAACCCAGTTGACCAAGAAGGAACTTATCCTTTGCCGGAAGCACAAATCGACCGCTTCATGCTGAAGGTGTTCGTTGACTACCCGACAAAAGAACAAGAGTTGGAAATCATGCGGCGGATTTCCAACATGCAGTTTAGCTACCAGGTCAACCCGCTCCTGACGAAGGAAGACATCTTCGCCATTCGGGAAGAGGTAAACAAAGTGAAGATCTCCGAGTCGCTCGAAAGGTATATTATCGAGCTAGTTTCAGCGACCCGCCGCCCCAAGGAATATAAGTTGGACCGTGAAGCCCAGTACATCCAGTTTGGTGCGTCGCCCCGTGCGAGCATCAACATGAACTTGGCCGCCAAGGCTGTGGCCTACATGGAAGGGCGCGATTTTGTGCTTCCCGAAGACATCAAGGAGATTGCGCGCGATGTGATGAACCATCGCATCTTGATGAACTATGAAGCGGAGGCTGACAACGTGAAAACTACCGATATCATCGCGGCGATTTTGAACAAGGTGCCGATCAATAAGTAAGACAAGAAACTTCGTCTTACGATCCCTTCGTTATTCAAAATTTAATTTTGTTAACACCGCTTTACCAGTGTATTAATTGGGCACGGTGTATTAACAATTCGGTAATATACCCGACCCAGACGGGTAATATGCGCACGGCATCTTTGCAGCAAAATAATCTACGCCATGCTGCGCAAGTTTTTGATGTTCGCCCTCGTTCTCTCAGTTTCCGCTGCCTTCGGTCAAGGCTCTCTTACAGGAACTGTCACCGATGCGAAAACCGGTGAACCCATCATCGGGGCAAACGTTGTCATTCAGTCTACCACAACAGGTACCGCCACCGACCTAGACGGTAAGTTTCTCATCAGCAACATCGCAGCTGGCACCTATAATATTCAAGTGTCCTATGTCACGTACAAGACACATGTGATTCCCCAAGTAGTCATCGAAGACGCCAAGCGCCTCACGCTGGATGTGCAGATGTCGGAAGATGTTTCTGAACTTCAAGAGGTGGTTGTTCAGGCAACACGCCAAACCGACACTGACTTCGACCTCCTGCGTTCAATCAAAGAATCAAAAGTGATCGCCGTAGGTATCTCCTCGGAGCAGATTTCACGCACTCTCGACAGAGATGCGGCCCAAGTACTTCGCCGTGTACCCGGCATTACAATTAAAGGCGACCAATTCGTGCAGATCCGTGGTCTGTCGGAACGCTACAACACGGTAATGTTGCACAACACATTCGCACCAAGTGTAGAAACGGATGTGAAGTCCTTCTCATTTGCAACACTTCCTTCTTCTCAGTTGGATCGCATCATCGTATATAAGAGCCCCGCAGCCGACCTACCGGGCGACTTTGCCGGTGGCGTGGTGAAAGTGTTCACAAAGAGCATCCCCGAAGAAAATGGATTTGTAGTCGATTACAGTACTCAAGTGCGTGCTGGAACGACCTTTAACGATTTCTATCACCAACAAAAGAACCCGGAGTTTGCCACAGGGTTCAATACCGGGTACTACGATCTGCCGAAGTTTTTCCCGGCTGACGTGTCAAAGATTTCAGCTTCGTCGGATCGCTTGGTTTCAGCGGGACGCTCTCTCCGCAACACCTGGACTCCAGAAAAAGGCATGGCCATTCCTGACCAACGCTTCACGCTCACTTCGAATCGCAAGTTCAATATCGGTCGCGTGCAGGTAGGGAACGTAACGGCGATCAACTACTCAAATTCGTACTCGACTTTCAGTGTTGAACGTGGCGACTATACCGAATCGGGCGGCGC
>JBGAGB010000021.1:0-82886 GCA_044226945.1 Cyclobacteriaceae bacterium
TGACCAATACCCAATGACCAAAGTTTCAACTCGACGTTTGGTTTTTGAGAGGCTTTTGCAGGTTGCTACTTTTTCGAAGATGCTACGCCGAATCGAAGCACGCGTTCGCGAGGTAGAATTGAATGGAGGAAAGACTTGGTGATAGGACTTATTCTACTGGATATTGAGTAGTAAATCCAAAAATAACCAATGACCAATGACCAATACCCAATGACCAAAGTTTCAACTCGACGTTTGGTTTTTGAGAGGCTTTTGCAGGTTGCTACTTTTTCGAAGTGCTACGCCGTATCGAAGCACGCGTTCGCGAGGTAGAATTGAATGGAGGAAAGACTTGATGATAGGACTTATTCTACTGGATATTGAGTATTAAATCCAAAAATATCCAATACCCAATGACCAATACCCAATGACCAAGGCTTCAACTCGACGTTTGGTTTTTTAGGGGCTTTGTCGGGTTCCGAAGAATGATACGCAGAATCGAAGCACGCGTTCTTCGAGATCGAATTTAATTAGGCATTGAATCCAAAAATATCGAATGACCAATGACCAAAGTTTCAACTCGACTGTTGTTTTTTTAGAGTCATTTTTGCCGTGTTAATACTTTTCCCGAAGATGAGGATCAGTTGCTGATTTTCATCGAGGACCTTATCTAGCTGCTCGAGGTTGTCGACATACTTTTTCATCCGAATCATCCGAAGATTGTTTCGAGTTTCTCTTAGCTCCTTGAGCGCAACTCCCATTTTATGGATGAAGTCGGCTGGCGACTCGGCGGCGTTGACTTCACCATACATTAATGGCGGTGCGGTAGCAGAACGAATCAGCTGACCGCAGAGGTGATTGGCTGCTTTTGTTTCATGCATCACTTCGCTGATATCCAATACAGACACACCGAATCGCAGTACACGTTCTTCGAGATCGAATTTCATGGAGGAAAGATCGGGAGACGAAGAGGATCATACCAAAATATCGAGGTTAGGTATTCCTGACTAAGATTTAAGGGTAGGACCTATTTTTATTAGGTATTAAATCCAAAAATATCCAATGACCAATACCCAATGACCAAGGTTTCAACTCGACTGTTGGTATTTGACGTTGCTTTTGCCGGTTGCTACATTTTTTCGAAGATGGTACGTCGAATCGAAGCACGCGTTCGCGAGGTCGAATTGAATGGAGGAAAGACTTGATGATAGAACTTATTCTCCTGGATATTGAGTATTAAATCCAAAAATAACCAATGACCAATGACCAATACCCAATGACCAATACCCAATGACCAAAGTTTCAACTCGACGTTTGGTTTTTGAGAGGCTTTTGCAGGTTGCTACTTTTTCGAAGATGCTACGCCGAATCGAAGCACGCGTTCGCGAGGTAGAATTGAATGGAGGAAAGACTTGGCGATTGGACCTATCTTATTAGGTATTAAATCCAAGAATAACCAATGACCAATCCATGTCGTTAACTTAAGGTCACAGTAACTGCAAGAGCCCCTGACCACCTTCGCCTGAAGGCTACGGCGATCAACGCAAAGGGGCGCAATACCATAGCAAACGAACAGCACCACGCTGTTAAGCCCCTGACCACCTCCGCCAAATGGCTAAGGCGAACAACGAAAGGGGCGAGATATCCTCCTTTACCCCTCTTAACTTAACGACATGAATAGGACATGTCTTATTAGGTATTAAATCCAAGAATACCCAATGACCAAAGCTTCAACCCGACTGCTGGTTTTTGACGTTGCTTTTGCAGGTTGCAACTTTTTCGAAGATGCTACGCCGAATCGAAACACGCGTTTCGCGAGGGTCGAATTTTAAACTCAACGACAGGGAATTACCAATTTCCATTGCCAAACGGTTGCCGGTAGCACGAACCACAGCTACCTCACCACCTCGCTCACCAAAATAACCGGCGCCACGTTCGTGTAGTTCGCAAAATCAGCACGGATCGCTTGAAGGTTGGGAGCGATCGCCGCCTGATAGTCGGCCAAGCTCTTCACGTAGAATGAACCCACCGCCATGTAAGGCAACGGCTGGTTCGGAACGCCGCTCGCCGTACCTTTCTCAATTGTATACTTCACCAAGTTCGAACCTAAAAAACCCGCTACCATCGGCATGTGCTTGGTCTCGTAGTACACCATGTCAAAAGTCTTTCCCTCCGAAAATGGATACATCACCGACACCTTGATTAGACCTTTCTCTACTACTGCCACATCACGTGACTTCGACTTGCGTGATTGACGGTCTTGCGCGAAAGAACTGCCGCATAACAAGATCAAGACGAACAGAATAAAGACGTTTGATTTCAACATAGTTGTGGTTTTTTGATCGAATTTAGTTCACAAAGCCGCACGAAAATTGGAAATTCTTGCTTGAACCCGTAACACGCTCGGACACGGAAGTTCCGAAACAAACGGGCCATTGGAGTGTTATGTTACCAGAACCGTCAAATTTTTAAACTGAGAAGTCAGGTCCTTCCAACCACCTATCTACAGTTCCCACCAATCACGTTCCCATAAACAATATCCCAAAGTCTATGATCGCCCTACTCGACACTATCCGACGAAATGAAGTCCTGTTCGTGTTCGGCCTCGTTATGGCCGCAGGCGGGGTGGTGACCGGCATCCTGGCATTCACGACTTCTACCCAGGTTATGGGCATTAACGCATTTATCAAGCCCATGAAATTCTTTATTTCTGTGGCGATTTTCGTGTGGACGATGGCTTACTTCATGACCTTCTTAGACGACCAGCGTCAAGTGAGCATCTACAGTTGGATCGCGGTGGTCGGGCTCGGGTATGAACTCTTGGCCATCACTTGGCAAGCAGCCAACGGAAAATTATCGCACTTCAATATCCAGACCCCGTTCGACCAAGCGGTTTTCACTTCGATGGGAATCGTGATCACGATCGTGGTCGGCTGGACTGGCTACATCGACTACCTGTTCTTCAAGCAATCGTCTTTCACCATCGATCCGACGTTAGTGGTTTCCATCCGCTACGGCATCCTGATCGCGGTGGTCTTCGCCTTTGAAGGTGGGGTAATGGGTTCACTGCTTCGTCACACGGTGGGTGCAGAAGACGGAGGTCAGGGGTTGCCAGTCCTCAACTGGAGCACGCGACATGGCGATTTGCGTGTGGCCCACTTCTTTGGGCTCCACGCGATGCAAATCCTGCCGCTCGTCGCGATCACCATCTGCAAAACCGAACAGCATGTGATCGTCGCAGCCGTAGTATATTTCGTCGTAGTGACGGCGACGATGATTCAGGCGTTTTTAGGGAAGCCGTTGATTGGATGGTGAGATGTCGCACAACCAACAAACCGAAGATTACCTTCGTCGGGCCTCGACACCAATTCCAAATTTCAAATTCTCAATTCTAAATCCCTATCCTTTCGTCAATGTAAACTCGGGCAACTTCATCACCTTACCACCTTGCTTGGCCGACTCATGCGCCAATATCCCCACACAAGTGATGTTCGCCGACTGCCGTGCGTTCGGGTAAGGCTCGCGCTTGTCTTTCAACGCGCTCACAAACTCGTGCACCAAATGAGGATGCGATCCACCATGCCCCGCCCCCTGCGTGAAAGATAAATGCTGATGCTCGTCCGCATCGTACACCCCCTTCGTCGTGAACCTCTGGATTGACTCGGGCAACAACTTCGCATAGTCAGGACACTGAACTTCTTCCGGGATCTCATGCTCAGGCTTCTTGGCTGTGTGCAAAACCAACGGGTTGCCTTCAATCAACGGCCACTCCACTGACTTCTTCGACCCATAGACTTCGAAGCTCTCGCGGTATTGACGCGCAACATCGAACAACGAACGATACACATGTGCGCTCAAATCAGAGTCCTTGAGTTTTACGTGGGTGGTCTCCACCGCATAAGGTGAGTTGTAGTGCTTGATTAACTCTTCTCTGATAGTTCCTGAACCAAAACATGAAACGTATTCAGCATCCTTTCGAAGCAAACCCAACACAGGTCCCACACAATGCGTCGCGTAATACATGGGCGGAAGTCCAGGCCAATAATTCGGCCAACCATCCATGTCCTGCTGGTGACTCGCCTTCATGAACTGCACTTTTCCCAGCTCGCCCTTTTCATAGAGTTCCTTCATGAATAGAAACTCACGCGCATAGACGACCGTCTCCATCATCATGTACGTAAGTCCCTTCTCGAGCGAGAGTTTCACGATCTCCTCACATTCCTCCACCGTGGTGGCCATCGGTACGGTACACGCAACATGCTTTCCTGCCTTGAGCGCCTTGATCGACTGAATACCGTGATCTGGAATCGGAGTATTGATGTGAACCGCATCGATTTCGGGGTCCTTCAATAGCTCGTCGTAATCGGTAAATCTCTTCTCAATTCCGAAAGCATTTCCAATCTCGTCCACCTTCGACTTGGTGCGTTGGCAGATGGCCGCCAATTTTACCCCGGGATAACGTTGGTAAATCGGGATGAACTCCGCTCCAAACCCGAGTCCAACGATTGCAATGTTTAATGTTTTCGTAGCCATATTCGATCAATTCAAAAGTTTCTTTAAAAAATTCAAACCATCCTGGGCGAATCCATCTTGTGATGGCGCCAAGTTCTTCCAAATACACACCGCGCCCGCCAATTCTTTCACTTGTGGCGTGAAGCTTTCAATCGACACCGTTCCTTGGTAATCAATGTTCTTCAGTCCTTTCCTAAACGAATCCCACGGAGTTTGCCCGGTGCCAGGTGTGCCGCGATAGTTCTCGGCCACTTGCACGTGGATCAATCGTTTCCCGACTTTCGTAATCGCCTCTTCCAAGTTGCGTTCTTCAATCGCCATGTGAAAACCATCGAGCATGATCTTGGCAGAAGGATGGTTGATGTCGTCTGCCAACCGGATCACGTCGTCCGCTGTGTTGACCATGTCCGACTCAAATCTATTCAAAGGTTCCAACGCAATATCAAGATCTCGGGCTTTTGCCAATTCACAAACGCGATACAAGTTGGTGACAGCCAACTCCCACTCCTTCTTACGTTGTTCCGGGGGCACCATCCTCGCTTTGCCCACTGCCGAATACATCGGTCCCGCCAAAAATCTAGCATCCCATGCATTGCACAAGTCCAAACACGTCGTGATATACTGAAAGCAATTTTCGTGTACACGCGGGTCTTCATTGGTCAAGTCCCGAGTGGGCCCAAAAGCGCCACACACAATCGCGCTAAGTCCATGCTCTTTCAAAGCCTTCTTCACGGCCAACGGATCTATCAAGCTGGGATCTTCCACTGGAATCTCCACTTCATCGAATCCCATCGACTTGATCTTTGGAAAGAGCGCCACGGTTTCGTTCGTAAATGGCGAAGTCCACAACCAGGTGGACACTCCGAATTTGATTTTTGTGCTCACGCTTTCTATTGATTGGGTGACACCACTTTCATTACACCATTCATGATCGACCAGTGGCCGGGGAACGTGCAGATATATGGATAGTCGCCTTCTTTCGTGGGCGCCGTAAACCGAAGCGTGACAGTCTCTTGTGGATTTACCAGTCTAGTAGAGAATAACACCTCAGGAATCGAGGGCACGTAATTCTTTTCGGCTCCCTTTGGATCAGACGCCAATTTATCGGCGGCTTTTCCTACTGTTTCCAACGAACCAATTTGCCCAATGACCAAGTTGTGCTGCATGAAATCCGGGTTCTCAAACACAATCTCCACTGTCTTCCCGGCAGGGACCGAAAAAGTCTTCAAGTCATACTTCATTTCATTCTTGATGACTTTCAACTTAATAACAGTCGCGTTACCAGTGGGCGTGTTTGAAGGTACGATCTCCACTTTTCCAAAGTTGTTATCGGCGAAGAGTTGTCCCACGGTAATCTCGGCAAACGGATTCTGTCCTCCTCCTTTCTTGCTCTTCTCAATTTCAAGCTTCCAGTCTCCCGCCAGAGACATTTTCGTTGAACCCACCTGGATGAACATGTCGTCGGCATTGCCATAAATGCCACCCGGGCCACCGAGGTCTTCGACTCGTACGGCAATCACATTTCTGCCAGCGGTCAAAATTCCGCCACCAATTTTATAGACGCGTTTTTCGGAAACCTTCCGTTCGGTATTGCCAACCTTCTGTCCGTTCCAATAGGTGATGTCCGAGTCGTTAATAGGGCCCAGCGATAGGGTCGCGGTCTTGCCCGCCGCGGAACCTGGTAATTCGATCACCTTTCTAAACCAAAAGACACCGTCCAGTTTATCATCAATATTCTTTGGCAACGCAAACATCGTCCACTTCGAATCGTCGAAGCTCAGGCCCTCAACCTTCCTTTCCACCTCGGGTGTTGGTCCAGTATACGTCGGATTCGCGCTCATGAATGCATTCAAGAAACCTTGTCGGTGCTGGTGCGCCACGGCGTAGATCGCCTTCGAAAGCCATTCGTCACTCTTGACTTTTTCTTCGGTGCTGACTTGAAACAATGCAGCGCCGAGTGACTCGGACGAAGGGATTTCCTTCAACGAAATGATCGCTGCCATCCGAGTGTTGGGATCGGGATCATTCAAGAGATGATACTTAGTCACCATCTCCTCGGTCCAACCAAACTTTGACAGGATTTGAATGGCAGCTTTCCGTACCGCTGGCGTTGGATGTGTGAGCGCGTTTGCAAGCACCTCCCGTGCCCGCTCATCTTTCGCGACACCGCCCAAACCGTCAATTGCCCAAAGTGCATGAAGAGTACCTGGCGAATTTGAATCGGTCTTACTTGCCAATTCGTACAAGTCGGGAAGTACTTCTGCGTTGCCTCGTTCCACCAAGAGTCGCTGTGCTGTCATGCGCCAAAGTAGGTTCTCGTGGCCCAGCGCCTTCAACCATTTGCGTGGATCGCTACCGCTTAAGTCAATGGGCTCATACTCTTCGGCCGCCTTACTCACGACGCGCCACACACGTCCATGAGACTTATCCCGCAACGGATTTTCGTATGCGTTTCCCTTTCCGTTGACACCCACGAAGCCGCCACGTTCAGGCGTCGGCGTTGGATTGTGTTGAACAATAAAATTATACCAATCGAGTACCCACACGGCGCCGTCCGGTCCAACCTTGGCATCGACAGGCGCGACCCATTCATCGG
Source organism: Cyclobacteriaceae bacterium (assembly GCA_044226945.1). GTDB lineage: Bacteria > Bacteroidota > Bacteroidia > Cytophagales > Cyclobacteriaceae > ELB16-189. Next base: position 7,088 of record JBGAGB010000021.1, read on the forward strand.
CACCTGCAAACAAATTCCAACCATCTTTCTCGATGAAGCCTGCGCCACGTCTCTCAATCTTCGCAATGTGAACGAGGTGCCCAGTCGGTTCGCACACAAACGCAACATTGTTCCAGAACTCTTGAGGGTACTGACGGCCGGTGTAAAAGTTATGCCCCGCCGCAGCGGTAAAGCCACCGAATACATCTACTTGCCGTACCTTGTCGGTGATCGGATGCATGGCATAATGTCCGTCGATCTTGGCGCTTCCACTCCATTGAATGCCTTCGACGCCACGCAACACTCGATTCGGGAATCCCATGAACACACTGTGGGTGTTGTTCGCCGTCGACGCAAATACATCATTGTTCTCCGTGAAGCCAAGCCCCCACGTGTTGTTGCTCGTACCGGTCATGAATTCAAACGAAGACACATCGGGTTTAAAGCGATACACTCCTTGTCGGAACTCGCGATCTTCACCAGCAATGGTCCCTTTGAATCCCGAGTATCCCACCACGCCCCAAATCTGGTTATCAAATCCATACTTCAGGTTCGAAGGACCGGCGTGTGTATCAAACACACCCCACCCATCGATGATGACATTTCGCACGTCCGCTTTGTCGTCGCCATCGGTATCTTTTAGGAAAATGAATTGGGGTGCTTGCGATACGATTACGCCCCCGTTGCTGAACACCATGCTGGTCGGGATATTCAACTTATCAGCAAACACCGTGAATTTATCTGCCTTGCCATCGCCGTCGGTATCTTCGCATATCTTAATCCGGTCGTCGCCGGCACCCTTGTCTTCCATCACCGTATTGGGATAGTCGACCGTTTCAATCACCCATAGTCTTCCTCTTTCATCCCACTCCATCGCAATCGGATTGATGATGTCTGGCTCGGAAGCAAACAACTGCAAGTCGAAACCAATCGGGACTTGAATCAATTTCGCCGACTCTTCCGGAGAGAGTGGATCTTGGTATCTCGGCGCAGGAGTACGCTTCTCATAGTTGGGAATTCCATCTTGATCGCGATAGGTAAGCGTCGGGAGTGTTTTTCGATATGACTCCCACTTAGTCCGTGCAGCATCGCCGACTGCCCACAGAATGCCTTCTTTCATCAAAGCCAGAAAGCCAGGGTTGTTCCAAGTGCGCTCATCATGACCATACGCGGTGTAGAACACTCGTCCCTTGCCATGTTCTTTCACCCAGGTCCAAGGCTCGCGATGATCACCTTCCACGCGCTCCATCAACACCGTCAGGTCTTTCGCAAGTTTGGAATGCTCATACGTTTCATCCCACGTCGAAAATGGTTGCAGTGTTTGCGTAATTGGGTGGTCCTTCTTGACAATCTCGGTCGTGAAGGTATCCGTCTTGTGTTTCAAGAACTGGCCTCCAACTAAATCGATATACTTCTCCGAATTCCTGAAGCACCAACTCGCACAGTGTACTGGAATAAATCCTTTCCCGTTCTCCACGAAACTCAACAAGGCTTGCTCTTGTTCGGAGTTAATGCTGTCATGGTTGGCATAAACCATCAGTGCGTCGAAGTTTTCCAAGTTCTTCGCATTGAGACTCTTTGGGTCATCGGTATAAGTAAACTGAATGCCGTCGAGCGAGAGGTGCGAGGCCAACATCGGCATGTAGATGGCGGAGTTGTGATGCTCGCTGTTATGTCCTAGAAACAATATTTGTATCCGTCCGGACTCGTCGCGCATACTTTTGGTTTTCGTGCTGCAAGCACCAAGCACCAACAAGCCGATTGCGATCACTGAGGGTATTAAACTTCTCTTCACACTTGTACAGTTTATTAAGTCCAATTTCAGTCAACGACGTGTGAATCCGTTCGCGTTTTTTAGCCAAAACTGACTGTATTTTAACTTGGTGACCGTGCTTGCCCGTGAAAAAGGGGCAAAAAAATGGGGCTACGCTTTTGAGGCAGCCCCATTTCGAAATTGACGAAGGTCAAAAATACATGACCCGGTTGAATGAGCACGAGTGGTGGTTAACTCAGCACTAGAATAGCTTCTCTTGAGGTGGTGTTGCCTTGGCCAAGCGGATGTACACGGTAGTTTGTCCACGATGGTGCGTTTGGTGTTCAAATACCTTCGCAAGCGCCGTCGCTCTTGTCATCTCGAATCTTCCAAAGACTTTTATTTGTTGATTCAGTGAAGCCGGGTCCATTTTCTTGATGCCGTTGATTAAGAAGTCGTATCCAGCCATGACGATTTGAGTGATGTTAGCTTTCGACTTGTCTGTCGTTGTCTTTTCAAGGTCTTTCACGGTTGGCATCGCACCTGTGGCCGCAGCGGCGAATCCGTAGTTCGCATCTGTCAAATGCAACATCTGTTCGGCGAAAGAGCGCATCTCGGGAGTAGGCTTCAAGGCATAACCCTCCTCGGGCATTGCATCTAGGTACTCTTTGGTGTAGGCTTTCGCGCGCTCCCATTCTTTTACGATTTCGTCGATAGTTTGAGCCTGCGCAATTGAGGTAACCAAAAGGGTAAGAACGGAGAAAGTGAAGAGTCTCAAAGTTTTCATAAGGGTGTATCTGTTGTTCCTTGAAGGTAACATTCCTCCGCGATTTAACCACAAGGCGAAATTGAAAATGATGACACCGGATTGGTGTCAGAATCTCTTCATTTCAAGTTCGTAGTGACTACCCAAAATACTCCCAGGCTGCGCCCAATTTCGATCAGCAACGATTATCGCCAGGATCGTTTTCATTAAATTGCACTTCATATCCTTTACCACCAAACTCGGATGAGCGTCGATTCAGCACACCCTTACGGACGGCAGAGCCATCATACCCTGCTAACATTTAAGGGTCGTATTTCGGTCAACAGCGCGAACGAGATGATGGAAAAGTTTGAATGGAGGTCACTCCAACTCAAAGAAAGCCTCAAAACCCGCAAAAGGCTTTTCTCTGTATTTGTCGAGTGTATTCAAAACGTCTTGCACCATTCGATTAAACCCTCTGTGAATCAAAATTCGAACACCACCGTTTTGGTCGCCTCGTATGGCAACTCTTACGTGATTGAGACGATGAACATGATTCGCAACCAAAATTTGCCGGATCTCAAGAAAAGAGTGAAAGAAATCAACTCGATGACACGTGAAGAACTTCGCGAAAAATATCGAATGATTCTCACAAGAGCACCGCTCACCCGCGAAAGAACAGCGGGTCTTGGTTTGATTGAAGTTGCAAGTAAATCACGCAAGCTTAGTTTCGACTTCAAGAACATGAATGATCGATATTCGTTGTTCCACGTTAGAGCCGAAGTCGAAACAAACCCATCCTGATCGAACCTACCGATCGAAACCTTATCAACACTCTTGTTACTACTTGTTTACTCAGTGTCGTTGAGTCAATGGCCGTTGATTGGACAATTTTGCCATTTGTTCTTGGGTATTTTCCGACCTTGAACGGAGTAGTAAGAACTAATTATCAATTTCATAATGTACAACTGGCGGGAAACTGCCACAACACTACGACCAGCCAGAAATTCTATTGTTAACTCAGGATACTTGTGTTCCTCTTAATTCAACGACCTTGGCTGTCTAATAAGCAAGGAAGGGGATTACTATATGAATGACAGGGACTACTTCTTTTTACCGACGTACACACCCTGCAACTTGCGGACATCTCCGTCAATTTGCGGAATCGGGAGACCTAACAATGTAGCGATTAACGGATACACGTCGATATTGCGAACCAACCCAAGCTTCACTCCCTTCTTGACCTGTGGTCCGCTCGCGATGAAAATGCCATGCACATCCGGCACAACGTCTGGATCGAACCCGTGCACCCCGATGAAAGGTGTCGACCACGACTTTCGTGCACGCTCCCTGTCCTCTAAGCGGAGGGTATGGTAAGGCGCTGCCAAGATCACCAGGTCTCCCACGCGATAATGATTGTAATGATAGACCTTCGGCAACTCCGATCTTTTATAAACCCGGTAGTGATTTTCCTTGCCTTTTAGAATTGCGTACATCGAGTCTAGTGTTTCCACATGTTCGAAATACAGATGCGCCAATGAACTACTTATGACAGTCTTGAATCGATCCGTTTTTACATCGTAGAGTTCATCGAGAAAAACGAAGGTGTCGTCCCGAACAGGGAGTTCCGACATCCCGTGATCGGAAACCACCACCGTATTGACCGGCACCTTCAACCTAGCCACGCGCTCCATAAAGTAACCCAAGACGGAATCCATCTTGAGCAGTACGTCTCGTGTTTCGCGTGAGTTGGGGCCGGTGTTATGAGACGTATGATCTGGCTCATCAAAATAGAGAGACACAAACCGAACGCCACTTGCCAACCAAGAGATCGTTGAATCAACTCGGGCTCGGTAAGTAACTTTAGAATCGTACAAGTATGATATATCGGGGCTCCGGGAGTCGTCGGTTACTTCTGTTGCTGGCCAGAAATACGAGGCCGACCGCACGCCGGACTGTTTGGCTAACGTCCAAAGGGGAGTACCGCCATAGAACCGTGCATCGCGAACGGTGGAACGATCGCTCAATGTATAAGTGATCTGATACAGTGAATCATAAAATGTATTGTCCACCAACCCATTGGTCGACGGTCGCATCCCCGTCACGATGGCGTAGTGATTGGGATAGGTCAGACTTGGAAAGCACGGGACAAGGCCCTTAGCGGAGGCACCATCGGCTCGAAGTTTTTGAAAATTCTTGAGTTGATACCGATCAATGTAATCGTGGCGAAAACCATCGAATGAGATGAGGACAACAGCCGATTGCGGCGACTGTGCGTGCGCTTCCATGACCAAAAGCCAAAGACAACAGATCACTCGCAGTGCTCTCATCTGCATCGGTTTGCTTCGTTCACCCATCCCGCAAGATGTAGGATTCGAATCACGCGAAAGTGAACCGCGAGTTAAAATTTTCGACGACATCCCATTCGCCTCCCTGTCGTAGTCAGCCCACACAGTCCAATTTTGTCATGCTCAAATCTCATTTTTTTGTTAAAATCTTACGTAATTCAACGGTTTCTGAAAATCAATTCGTTAAAGGCAACTGGACTTCTTTAAAGAAACGCGGTTTAACCTTCCACCATGATCAAGAACTACTTTCTGATTGCCATCCTGAGTCTAGCCAAGAATAAACTCCACACGTTCATTAATGTAATTGGGTTATCAAGCGAACACGTGGGCGATCTCCGCATTCCCAATTGGATTCTTGCTCCAAGACAACTTCCCTGAGATCGTCATTGAAGGAGTAACCCCTATGTCACTTCGGACCGTCTGAAACAATTGCCGTGACGAGTGCAATTAACGCGCTCATGTCGCGGAAGTCCATGATCTCGACCGGAGAATGCGAATAGCGCCCAGGCCATGACAAGGGCACGGAAGGAATTTCGTATTTCAAGAATCCAAGCCCATCGGTACCTCCGGCGGTCATGCCGTATTGAACCTTGATACTCTTGGAAGCCGCAAGTCCTTGCAAGTATTCAAAATGATGTCGTGGCACGATGTTGATGCTCTCGATGACACGGATGACGGCTCCATTCCCGAGCGGACAATAACCAAACAATCGCGGGTCTACCGGATCATCGGACGAAACGAAGGTATCGATCGGATACACGACGCTCACATCGGTGAGAGAATTCGCAGCAAACGTCGACCCGGTCAGTCCTGTCTCCTCTTCTGTGGACCATACGAAGGTGATGCGTTTCGTCAGTGTTTCGGGATTGATGTTTTGAATCACTCGCAGCAAAGTTGCACAGCCGACGCGATCATCGAATCCACGGGCGGTTGCTTTGGTCTCGCTCAATCGAATCATTTGTTTCGGCATCGTAACGGTGGTGCTTCCAACTTCCACACCGGCCTCGATCGCTTGGGCGCGAGAAGTAAAACCTGCAAAAACCGTTGGTGCTTTGTTCCCGTTCGAACGCGTCGTCGATCGTAAGTAGTCCGTCCGCGGTTCGAAGACCGCAGCGATGTCATTTGCTTTGGCATGAATGAGGGCGGTGTGGCCTTCCCACACATGGTTGAAGAATCCCCCTCGTTGTTTCAAGGTCAGTCGCCCGTCGGCACGAATAGAATCCACCACGTAACCCACTTCGTCCATGTGAGCGACAAACGCCACGTGTTCTTTACCTTTTCCAAAGTGTACAACCACATTGCCATGCCCATCTACTTGAGGTTTTGCCCATTTTGGAAGTTGCGATAGAATAAAATCACGTACTGGTTTTTCGCTCCCACTCACGCCGTAGTTGGACACGAGCTTCGACAGCAACGCGCTCTCCTCTTGGTGCGACTGGAATGTAGGAACATTGGAAGCCGGCCCTTTCGAAGTGGGGACACTCAACTTCCATGTTTTTGCTTCCACGGCTTGCAACCATGTCTGCGCAAGTTGTGTCATGGCATCACGATGCACCATCTCGATGGGTGTATGCGCATACTGAACCGGTAATCCCAGCCCGAAAAATCTCGTTGAATCCCAGTCGGGAGAAACAAATGAAGCACGGAACCCGCTGGCAGATCGCGCCGGCGTTTCACGTGTTGTCGTAAAGGGAAGGTCTTTATCGACCAGCACATTTCTCGCATCAGGTGACTCGTTCAAGAATCGATTAAACCGAACTACTTGGTCGAAGGGACCAAATTTGGTGACCACCGCTTCGAGTCCTTTTCCATTGATCAATTCGAGCGTCGTGAAAGCGACAACGGTTGTTCCTTTTACTTTCCCTTGACGAAGGGTTTCAACAACTGTGGCAAGCGCCGCCAAAGCTGCTTTTGAACCTATCGCGGGCGCTGCGACGAAATTTCGATCCACGATACTCACCTTCTTATTTGCCGTGAGCGGATCAAGCAGACGAATTCCCGCTTCTGCCACCTCTTGCGGCGACGCCATGCCCACATCGATCACGGTTTCTTGCCAAGGATGCACACTGCGCGTCGACTCGCGCACCAATCTCAAGCCCTCGTAGTGCGAAGACGGTACGATGGCAACTCCCTTTCGATCGCCAATCCTAATCTCATTGCCTTGTAAGAATTGGTGATACATGTTGCCCACGTGACCATAACCGATCGGCGTAATGCGCAAGTATCCATCGTCTTTAATGGAACTCACAACGTACCCTGGTTCATCCAACGGTGCGGTCAACAACTTGCGTGGCGAACCGGACCCGATCACCAAAACAAGGTTGCCCAGTTTATCCTCTTGAAAGGTGCCGTCCGGGAACAAGCTTCGAATAAAATTACGCGCTTCATCTTCACGACCAGTCACCGCGCTAGTATTGCCGAACCCAGCCGCCAATTCGATGACCGGGTCCTTTGACTGAGCATGCAACTGCCCCATGGAGCATGCAACTAAAGTGATGACGAGCGCGCGGCGTAACATGAGTTTGGTTTTTTGAAACGTTAAAACGAAAGGTGATTAGCGTGCGGCCCCTCCATCGATCGTCAGACAAATGCCGCTCACAAAGGAAGCTTCATCTGAGGCGAGGTACAGATAGCCATTCGCAATATCGTCGGGAACGCCCCAATGGCCGAGAGGAATGTGAGGCAAGCTGGCAGCCTTCACATCTTCGGGCATCGCATCAGTCATCGCAGTCGAAATAAATCCGGGTGCGATGCAGTTGGCCGTAATTCCAAATTTACCGAGTTCCATAGCCCATACTTTCGTCATCCCGATGATCGCAGATTTTGTCGCGACATAATTCGTTTGACCAAAGTTGCCACGAATGGCTACGTTCGAGGAGGCCGACACGATCCGCCCATAGTTTTGTTCTTTCATAATTGCCGCCACAGCTTGTGTGCAATTAAATACGCCGGTCAAGTTTACTGAAATGACGTCATCCCATTCCTGTTTCGACATTTTGAGCAAGGTTCGATCGCGGGTGATCCCAGCATTATTGATCAGGATATCAATTCGACCAAAGTGTTGATGTGCCTCAGCGACTGCTGTCTTCACATCGGATTCGTTGGTTACGGACACTTTCTTGAAGATGGCCTCACAGCCTTGTTTTTTCAGTTCCGAAACCAATTCTTCGCCCTTGTCGGACACATCCCATAATGCCAGCTTCGCTCCTTCCTTCGCAAACCGAAGCGCCGTCGCCAATCCGATACCGTTCGCCGCCCCGGTGATGAGGGCCACTTTCCCCTTTAATCGCATGAGTTTTATGAATATTAGTTTGAAATGAAAACGCCAGAAAGTTCGCGGATGGTTCTACCGCTAGTTGGAAAAGATACGGGAAAATGTGGTTCAGCAAAACGGAAACTACAACCGCCTTCCACATTTGGTAGTTGTCAAGCCGGATTAAAACTCTATTTTTAACAGACAATCAAAAACCTATGATGCGCCGTCTTGTCCTCATTGCAGTTGTGTTCGCTGTTATTTCCTGCGAAAAATCGACCGAGCAAAAGTTACCCACGCTGGTGGTTTCATCTCCTGAAGCAGCGGGTTTTTCGTCGGCTCGACTCGCGCGGCTCGATTCAGGGATGAGCGACTGGGTGAAGAAGAATTGGATCAACGGCTCTGTCGCGCTGATTGCACGAAGAGGAAAAATCGTGTTCCACAAAGCTTACGGCTATAACGATCTTGATACAAAAACACCACTCGACAAGAATGGAATTTTCAGGATCGCATCCCAAACCAAGGCGATCACCACCGTGGCGGCATTGATGCTGTGGGAAGAGGGGAAATTTGCGTTCGATGATCCGATCTCGAAGTTCATTCCCTCGTTCGCGAACCAACAGGTACTTGCAACCTTCAATCCTAAGGACACCACTTTCACGACGATTCCCGCCAAGCGCGCCGTCACCATTCGCGACATTTTGACCCACACGTCTGGAATTGGTTATCCAGCCATTGGAACGCCCGAAGCCAACGCGATCTACGCGAAGAATCAAGTTACCGGCGGTGTGGGAGTGAAAAATCAAAAACTGAGCGATGCCATGACGCGTCTCGGTAGTGTACCGTTGATGTTTCAACCCGGCGAACGATGGATGTACGGTGTGAATACAGATCTGCTCGGTTACCTGATCGAAATCTGGTCGGGAAAGACGCTCGAAGAATTCTTCACCGAAAGGATCTTCCGCCCGCTTGGCATGAATGATACCTACTTCAACGTGCCCCAAGAAAAAGCCTCCAAGCTTGTCAACTTCTTCCAGGATAGCGGCTCGGGAATCAAGAAACAGGACAAGGTATTCGGGGGATTTCTAGACCTCAATTTTCCCCTGCAATCACACGATTATTTCTCCGGCGGCGGTGGGTTGTCGTCCACGATTACAGACTACGCTACGTTCTTGCAGATGTTACTGAATGGCGGCGAGTACAACGGGATTCGGTACCTCGCGCACAACACAGTGCGGTTGATGACCATGAACCAAATCGGCGATCTGTTTTCTGTGGGTGAGAATAAATTCAGTTTTGGGTTTTCCCTCGTGACGGAAAATGGCAGTCGATTAGCGCCCAACCAAGCAGGCACGTATGCTTGGGGCGGCGTGTTCTCGACTTCTTACTGGGTCGATCCAAAGGAAGAGATGATCGTTTTAATCTATCGCCAGATTTGGGGACCTCACGTAGCCGACACCGACAAGGCTTTCAAACCCTTGGTCTACCAAGCAATCAACGACTAATGCTCGCGTGCATACATTTCACGCAGAGCAGACTTTAGGAATTTCCCGACCGAAGTTTTGGGAATCGCAGTGATAAAGCCATAACCTTCTGGTATCCAAAACTTCGCAAACTTATCCGACAAGAATTCACGGAGTTCTTCGGGAGTTACTCGATAGCCTTCTTTCAAAACGACATAGGCAAAAGGCCGCTCCATCCACTTTTCATCCGGCACAGCGATCACCGCTGCTTCAAGCACGTGAGGATGACTCATGAGCGTGTTTTCTAAGGCAACCGAACTGATCCATTCGCCTCCAGACTTTACAACATCCTTGCTTCGATCCTTGATTTCTATACAACCATTTTCATCGATCGTTACAATGTCACCGGTTCGAAACCAGCCGTCGGAAGTAAACTTTCCTTCTGGTTGCATGTCGCGGTAATACGAGGCTGCCACCCAAGGGCCACGCACCTCCAATTCGCCCATCGTCACGCCATCCCAAGGAACGAGACCCTCCTCGTTTCGCGCGCGCGTTTCCACAAACGGTACGGGCAAACCCTGCTTCTGAGTGTAGTCATACTGACGTTCCTTCGGCGCGTTCTCCACTTCACTAGTCATTACTGCTGTCGCACCAAGGGGTGAAAGCTCTGTCATCCCCCACGAATGCAGCACAGGAATTTCATATCGCTCGTCGAAGGCTTTGACCATGAACCGAGGTGCCGACGACCCCCCAACCAGGATCAATCGTAACGAAAGCTTATATCGACTTGGGTCTGTGTCTAAGTGGCGCAGCACATTGAGCATCACTGTCGGTACGCCCGCAGTCACGGTGACACGTTCACTTTCAAACAAGTCTAAAAGATTTTCAGCATCCAAATGTGGTCCCGGTAATACTTGCCGTGCGCCAGTGAAAGCACAGTTGTACGGAAAGCCCCACGCACTCGCATGGAACATCGGCACAATTGGCAGCACGGTGTCACGCTCTTGGATTCCGGCACCGGAGCAACTGACCATAAACGAAATGGCGTGGAGCATGATCGAGCGGTGCGAATACAATACACCTTTCGGCTTGCCAGTGGTTCCCGAAGTATAACACATGAACGCTGCTGTATTCTCGTCACCTTCGAAGGCTTCAAACTGCGATTCATCTGCACCTTCGAGCAAACGCTCGTAGTTCAAATAATCATGTGAGATTGGTTCCTGTCCTTGTGGAATCACAATCACGTGTGCCGGATTCACATGCGCGCGAAACTTTTCGAAAAGCGGAAGAAGAACTTGATCGATAATGATCACCCGATCTTCCGCGTGATTGACGATGTACGCAAGATCGTCGGGGCTTAGGCGAAGATTGAGCGGATGCACCACACCCCCAATGCAAGGCACGCCGAAGTAAGCTTCCAAGTGTTGATGATGATTCCAACTGAGTGTCGCCACTCGGTCACCCAATCGGATGCCGAGTTGCTTGAGGGCGACAGCTAATTTTTTCGCGCGGCGCATGCTGTCACGATAGTTGTAGCGATGAATACTCTTGTCGTTACCAAATAGTGATTCCGCCCTCCTCAAAATCGTTGGGAGGGTCAGTTGGTAATCCATCATTAATCCTTTCATGAGAACTGAGAGATTTCTTGAGGGCAGTTTGTTTCGGAATATAAATGAAAAAACACTAACAACTTCAACGAAGATCGCGCGGCTAGCTGCCGCAAATTCCATATTTTGTAACTGCCTACCAATCTTCATTATGCCGCACACCGAAAATCAGAGGTCGCCCGAAAGCGGCGCATTCTACCGGAATTACGTTTTGGTGATGCTCACCTTGGTGTACGTCTTCAATTTTATCGACCGGCAGCTTCTCGTCATTTTGCAAGAGTCAATCAAGAAAGATCTACTCCTGTCGGACACCCAACTCGGGTTGCTCTCCGGTTTTACGTTCGCAATTTTTTACGTCACGATGGGAATCCCGATTGCCCGGCTAGCCGACCAGAAGAATCGACGCAATATCGTCGCCATGTCACTCGGTCTGTGGAGCATCATGACGGCCGTGTCGGGACTGGCACGAAGCTATGTGCAACTTTTGTTGGCGCGCATCGGCGTCGGTGTTGGTGAAGCCGGTGGCAGCCCTCCCGCACACGCGATGATCTCAGACTATTTTCCGCCACACAAACGCGCCACCGCTCTGTCGTTTTACTCGATGGGGATTTACTTCGGGATGATGATCGGATTCGTGATGGGCGGCTACTTGAATCAAAGTCTGGGATGGAGAAACGCCTTCTTCGTTTTAGGGATCCCTGGTGTCATCTTCTCTTTACTCTTTTACGCTACGGTGAAAGAACCCAAAAGGGGAGCCACCGACATCGGTCACACAGAAATACAAACACATTCATTGGGCGACGTGTTGCGCTTATTGTATTCAAAGAAAACATTCGTGATCCTGGCATTGGCAACAGGGCTTCACACGTTTTCGATCTATGGTGTGTTCAACTGGGCACCGTCCTTCCTCACAAGGTTGCATGGGCTCACCCAATCGGAGGTGGGCGTCGCGCTGGGGATCATCTTCGGCGTCGGCGGCGGCGTGGGCACTTTCCTCGGCGGTTATCTTACCGATCACTTCGGAAAAGACGACAAGCGCTGGTATTTGAAAATCCCGGCCATCGCGATTATCATCTCGATCCCTTTCATCGTCAGCGCACTCTTCTTCCCAAACACACTAATTTCCGAAATCTCGTTCGGAGTATGCTCCTGCTTGTACAGCATGTACCTAGGACCATCGATCTCTGTCGCACACCGATTGGTTCCCGCATCGATGCGCGCCCTCACGTCAGCGATCCTTTTTTTAGTACTCAACCTGATTGGACTCGGCTTCGGACCGTTGGTGGTTGGAATGATCAGTGACGCACTGACCCCCGCGCTGGGAATTGAATCCATTCGATGGGCAATGTCCTGCATCCTAATCGTAAGTGCGGTTGCCGTGTGGCTCTTCTTCGTAGCAACAAAAAAAATGGCGCACGACCTATCGGCCAGCGCGCCAGTTAACTAGGCCGAATAAAATTATTCGTGGAAGATCAACGCGGCAAATTGGTTTAACGATCGCCTCCAAGTTTCCCACTCATGCGAGGTGCCCGGCGATTCGTAGTACACATGCTTGACTCCTAACTTCTCAAATTCTAGATGGAAGTCCGACACGCTCCGGTGCATGCGTTCCGGTTCCATACTTCCAATGCTGATATAAAGGACCTTCAACTGTTTGTTCAGTTCGTCTGCCCGCGAGAAGATACCGTCATACATATCCTTCACGGCAATGTCGGTTTGAATGTAAGGTGTCCCACTGAACCCTCCTACGTAGGCAAAGAGGTCCAGGTGTCGCATCGTAGTCTCAAACGTCTGGTAGCCCCCCATCGACAAGCCCGCCATCGCACGATGGTCGCGATCCGCGAGAGTCCGGAACGTGCGATCGATCATCGGGATGATTTCCTTCACCAACACATCCGGGAACGCATTGTTCGCCATCATCGCACGGAAGCCAGTCTCAGTCGTATTGCGACGACGGGTCGGGTCAGTCGCATATCCCCGGTCCATCACGATTAACATAGGCGTTGCCTTATTCTCAGCGATCAAGTTATCAAGAATGAAGTCCGCTTTGCCTTGGTTGGGCCAACCTGTTTCATCTTCTCCCCCGCCATGCTGCAAGTACAGCACCGGATAACGCTTACTGGTGTTTTCGTCATAACCCGGTGGTGTGTACACAAACGCACGACGCCAAGCTCGCGTGATATCCGAGTAGTAGTTCACCGTTCGAACTTGTCCGTGAGGGACTGCTTTTGGGTAATAAAAATCCACTCCATCTTCCGGGATATCGATACCACTTGCCATTCGACCCATGCCATAAAATGCCTGGCTGGAAGGGTCGACCACAGCGAATCCATCAATTAAGATTGAGTAATAGTGAAACCCAACGGGGATTGGATCAGTGGTTGCCATCCAAAAACCTGCACTGTCTTTCACCATGTCGTACTTCTTCCCGAGATCAACTTGAACTCGTTGCGCATCCGGCGCTTTCACGCGAAAGATGACGCGGTTATTGGCCAATATTTGTGGATACTGCGCGCCCGGAACATTCGTCGACGCCGGATCCCCTACCCACCCGTAGTCAACGAACGTGCTTGGATCAACCGGTTTGAAAAGAAACTGCGAGAACATGTACAAACCACTCTTCCATATCTTGAAATCATGCACGCCTGGTTCGATGTAGTAGACATGTGGCACCTTATGCTGCTTCAAATAATCATGCGTTCTCTTACTGAATAGCAATAACCCATCTTGATCGCCACAAGAAATCCAGAGCAACTTTAGTTTGTTTTTGGCTTCCTCTGGGTGAGGCAACAACTCTGCTGGGGCCTTAGTGTTGGGAGCGGATGAAAATCCACCCACCCATGCGAACGTTTCCATGTGTCCAAGGCCAAAATTCAATGATTGTCCTCCACCCATCGACAGACCCGCAAGCGCGCGGTGCTCACGATCCTTGATCACTGGAAATGAACGCTCGACATAGGGAATCAAGTCGCTCAACAAATCGCGCTCGAACGTGGAGAACGCTTTCACCTTAGCGCTGTCGAATACGTTACCAACCGCTCGGTCGTCCTTCATGGCCCTCCCATTTGGCAACACGACGATCATTGGCTCCAACTTCTTATCAGCATACAGGTTGTCCAAGATCACCTGCGGCTGTCCATGTTTCAACCACTCTTTCTCATCGCCCCCGATTCCATGGAGCAGGTACAACACCGGATACTTCTTCTTTTTAGTATAACCCGGTGGTGTATACACAAGTGCTTTCCGGCTGGCCCCGACTGTTTTCGAGAAATATGAAACAGTGTCAATCTTTCCGTGTGGAATTCCGTCTCGTTGCACGTCGAAACCTTTGGCTGCGTGTTGCACCATTTGGGCCGATGCATCCACGACCGACAAAAGGACTAAGACCGCGAGGGTAAGGAGTGGTTTCATGTTGGTTGGTTGTTGGTTCGTTATCCGTTAGTCCGTTATCCGTTTCAACGTATTCGAGTTTCGACATGGGTCCGAACTAACGAATAACGAATTAACGATTTACCGCCCTAACGATCCCCTCAGATTGCCGCTACCGTATTCACAAGAGTGCCAATTCCGTCGATTGAAATTCGGATCTCGTCGCCTTCGCGGAGTGAAAACTTGTTGGGGGGAACGATTCCTGTTCCGGTCATGAGGTAGACCCCGTAGATAAATGAAGTTTCTTTCATCAAGTAATGCACAAGTTCAGTATGCTTGCGCTTCATGCGATTGATTGATATCTCACCAAAGAAGATATTCTCATCGTTATTCAGGATCTCCAGTTGAATCATCGCGTCGGGATCAATCGTATCCTTCGGTACATACAGGCAGGGCCCGATGGCAGCCGAGGCGTCATACGACTTTGCCTGTGCGAGGTACAACGGGTTTTCGCCTTCGATGTCGCGCGACGACACATCGTTCCCTATCGTATAACCTTCAATAGTTCCTTCTGAGCAAATGAACAACGTCAACTCCGGCTCGGGCACACTCCACTTGGAATCCTTTCTAATCCGCACCTTGTCGCCAGGGCCAACCGTGCGGTACGCAGTCGCTTTGAAAAACAACTCGGGACGTTCGGCATCGTAGACACTTGCGTAGAATGCACCGCCCGCCTTCGAGTCTTCCATCCTCGCTTGCCTTGTACGCACGTACGTAATTCCGGAAGCCCACACCTCTTGTCTCCCAATGGGTGACAGCAAGTCACGTTGAACCCCCTGCATCAGCGTTGGGTCCGGGTCGATTGATTGAAGCTCACTCACCACTTTGCCGTATAGGCCAGTACGGTTCGTGAATACGTCCCAATCGGAAGATGGCGCACGATAAAACTTGCTCTTGTGCTCGACGATGATTCCCTGCCTCGTGTTGTAGATTTTCATCTTTCCGTCTTTTACCCCCTTTAGAAGTGTGTTATTTACACCTATTTTAACTTTTTTTCTCGTGATCTCAATCGGTTGCGGCCTAATTTAGCTAACTTCCCTTAGTTATCCCTAGACTGAACGCTTTGAATACCCCACTCACCAAGCCCCGCACCGCAACTTTTCGGCGCGACTCGACGCTACTTTGGGCCAGTTTCCGCACGGGAAACCGGGAAGCGCTGGCAGTCCTCTATGAACACTACTTTAGCTCGTTGCACAAATACGGAATGTTGGTATGCCGCGACCCGGAACTGGTCAACGACTGCATACACGAGCTGTTTTCTAAACTTTGGACGCAACGCGAACGCTTGGGCATGGCACAAAACGTTCGACAATACCTCTCCCGCTCACTCGAGCGAATCATTGTAGCGCAACTGTTGCGGAACAAAAAAGTGTCTTCTGACTCTTCTGCGGTGGATTGCCTGTTCTCCGACTCGTTCGAACAGTGCTGGATTGACGGTGAGTTGCGCAAAGAGCGCCTCTCCGAAATCAAGAAGTGTTTGAAAAGTCTTCCTAAATGCCAAAGGGAAGTAATCCTCCTGAAGTTCTTCAACGACTTGACCTACGCCGAAATCTCTGAAATCATGGGCCTACAGGTGCCCTCGGTCTATAACCTGGCCTCCAAGGCAATCGACCATCTCCGTCAGATGATCCACCCAGAGCCTGCCGCCGCTTAGCACCGCAATTGCGGTACGAAAAAAAATCCAAAATCTTTTTTTCAAAACGATGAGAACGGGGCCAACGCCCTGTCTCTACAGTTACAGACTGCTTTGTCGCGGCCGGGAACACAATAATATGTGTTACACCACTCAACCAGGCAGTCGACTTACTTCAAACTAAACCCATCAATCCCATGAGGAAACACTACTGCATCGCCATTAGCTTGGTTGCATGTTGGGTACTCGCTCTCTCTCCGCCTTTGTTGGCGGCAGCGCACGACGATGTCTCCAACAATCAAACGCAAGCAACTGTGACAGGTACGGTCACAGACGAAAACAACGCGCCGCTTCCCGGTGTGAACATCATCGTCAAAGGAACATCGACCGGTACCATTACAGACAGTGACGGAAAATTTAGTATCAATGTACCCGACAGCCAGTCGGTGCTGGTCTTCTCCTTCATCGGTTACGCCGAACAGGAAGTAACAGTTGGTGAAAAATCGGTGATCAACATCGTGATGGCGCCTGATGTGAAGGCACTCAACGAAGTGGTCGTGACTGCGCTCGGTATCGAGAGGAACGCGAAGAGTTTGGGTTATGCCACTTCAAAGGTAGGACCCGATGAAATCGCGACAAACAGAACGGGTAACTGGATGAATGCACTTACTGGCAAGATTGCTGGTGTGAGCATATCAGCACTCGGAACGGGCCCTGCAGGTACCTCGAAGATCCGCATCCGCGGTCAGTCTTCGATTGGTGGTCAAAACAACCCGCTCATTGTCATCAACGGCGTGCCCATCGACAACACCAACTTCGGTACGAACCCTGGTAACCAAGGTTCCGACACGTCGCTTGGAAACCGCGGTGGTGGTATCACTTCCGATGGCGGTGACGCTCTCTCCAGTATCAACCCAGACGACATCGAAAGCATGACGGTTCTAAAAGGAGCCGCAGCTTCGGCCCTCTACGGTTCACGTGCGAAAGACGGTGTGATCATGATCACCACCAAGAGCCGCTCTTCGCAACGAGGAATTGGCGTGACCTACAACCTCAACTATACGAATGACAAGCCTCTTGACTTCACCGACTATCAATATGAATATGGTCAAGGTGAATATGGAGTAAGGCCAACGACACCAAACCCTACCTCGGGAGAATGGTCGTTTGGAGAGAAGATCCAACCTGGGATGACACAAACGCTCTTCAACACACCGAACATCCCTTACGAAGCGCAACGCGGCATCATCAACAAGTTTTACCGCCACGGTCAGAATATGACGAACACCGTTTCGATCTCTGCTGGAAACGATAAAGGTGGAATGAACCTTTCGATTTCGAGTACGAAGACAGATGGTATTACGCCGAACAACTCGTTCGATCGCAAGGTGGTGAACCTGGGTGTGAACTACGACCTCTCGCAAAAACTGAACGTTCGAGCCAACGTGAACTACTCGAATGAGTACAACAAAAATCCACCGGTGGTTTCCGAACAAGATAACTCGATCCCCACGTCGCTTTTCGCGATGGCCAACACAATGCCGCTGCAGGTCATGGAAGATAACAAGTACAACCCGGGTGGTGGTGAGTATGTGTGGTCGCGTTTCACGAACCGTGTGAACCCTTATTGGGCATTGGCGGAACAATTTCAGAACATCCGCCGCGACCGTATTTTCGGTAACATCGCATTGAAATACGACATCAACAGCTGGCTGTCCGTTCAGGGCCGTATCGGTCAAGACTACTGGTCGCGTGATCAGGATTACGTAAACCTTCCCACAGGTAAAGCCTCTATTTCAAGTGGATCCATCAACTCCGCAGTATCTGGTTTTGTGAATGGTTTGTATACACAAGAGGTACGTCGCTTCCGTGAAACCAACATGGACTTCTTGGTGACCGCCGCGAAAACCTTCGGCAACTTTGGTGTGAACGTGAACGTCGGTGGAAACCAAATGCGCAGGCGTTCGGATCTCAACAGCGTGCAGGTTACAGACTTCATCGTGAGAGGCTTATACACGGTTCAAAACGGTCGCGCGAAAGATCCGCTTTACGACCTACAACAGCGCGGTGTCAACTCATTATATGGTGCGGCAGAACTGAACTTCCGCCAATTCATTTATTTGAATGCAACATTGCGGAATGACTGGTTCTCGACCTTGTCGGCAGCGAACAGGAGCATCATGTATCCTTCGGTAGCTGCAACTTATGTATTTAGCGAACAATTCGACATGCCTAGCTGGTTGAACTTCGGTAAGTTTCGTGCCGCTTACGCGGAAGTGGGTAGCGACACTGATGTGCCGCCGTATTCGAACCGGTTGTTCTACGGTGTAAATGCAAACTTCTTCGGAGGTCAGCCAGTGGCCAACTCTGGAGCAACGGTGCCGAACGCCAACTTGCGACCAATGCGAACCAAAGAAGTCGAAGTCGGATTTGAGTTAAAGACACTCAATAACCGACTCAACTTCGACGTGGCTGCTTATCACAAGCTCACGATCGATCAAATCGTGAACGCGCAAATCTCGGACGCATCTGGTTATACGACGACGCGCATCAACAGTGGTCGGTCGCAAAATCAAGGTGTGGAATTGATGGTGAATGGCATTCCGTTTAAAACACCGGACTTCGAGTGGAATGTCACCTTCAACGGAGCATACAACATTACGAAAGTATTGAGCTTGCTTACCGATACACCCGGCTCGAACATCACCGTGGGTAACCACGTGTTCAACGGCAGTGTGCAACAAATCGTTGGTAAGGAAATGGGGCAAATCGTGGGCTTCGGTTACCGCCGCGACGATGGTACGATCAATCCTGCCCACGCGGGTATGATCATCTACGGGTCGAACGGTATCCCGCTTCCGACTCTTACGCAGATTCCTTTCGGCAGTGCGCTACCGAAATGGGTTGGCGGTATCACCAACTCGTTCAACTACAAAGGCATCAGCTTGTCGTTCTTGATCGACTTCAAACTTGGAAACAAGATGTTGTCGGGTACAAACTTCAATGCATGGCGCCATGGCCTGCACAAAGCCACGCTCGTTGGACGTGATAACCAACCTGTCATCAACAACGTGAAGGAAGTAGGTGGTATCGTTGTCGGAGAGGGTGTGAATGCAGCGAGTGAGATCAATGCTGTGGGCGCTCGTGTTGAAGACTTCTACTCAGTTGTGCGCGGTTCGGGCTTGATTGAACCTGTCGTATATAACGGCGGCTACATCAAGTTGCGTCAAATCTCGATTGGCTATGACTTCTCTCGTTTCTTTGCCAACACGCCAATCAAGGGCCTGCGCCTGAATTTGGTTTCCAACAACGTGCTCATGCTGAAGAAATGGGTTGATAACATCGATCCAGAAGGTTTCACCTATTCGTCAGACAACCTGGTTGGGATGGAATCGCCTGGTCTACCGACTACGCGCAGCATCGGTTTCAACCTCAACGTGAAATTCTAAACACGACAAAATCATGAAAAGGATATATAAACTAGTCATTTCCGCCATTGCCCTAGTGATGGTGAGCGCCTGCGACAGTGGGTTCGATGACTTGAACAAAAGCAAGACTGGCGCGACAGCGATCGATCCAGTGTTCCTTTTGAACAACGCCATCATTAACTCGTCGCCTCCTGCTGGCACGTTGAACTACGAGGTAGGTATTGTCCAACAACTCATTTCTCCAAACACCGGGGTGTTGTTGGGTGCAAACTTCAACCAGATCAACATCAACTCGACGCCAGCAAACTGGACCAACTTTTTCCAGAACGTGGTGAAGTATACGAACGACATCATCACACAAACTTCAGCGGATCCCAATCGTAAGAACTTGTACAACATGGCCCGAATCATTCAGGCCAACGCGTTCATGGTTCTTTCCGATACTTACGGAAACATACCGTACTCTGAAGGTGGAAAAGGATACATCGAGGGCAATTTCTTCCCGAAGTACGAAACACAGGAAACGATCTATCCAGCGATCATCAAGGAACTTGGAGAGGCGGCTGCCGCACTCGACGCAGCGTCTAAAGTTGAGACCGGCGACGTGCTCTATCAAGGTAACATCGCAAAGTGGAAGAAGTTCGGTTACTCCCTTTTGTTGCGAGCTGGGATGAGGCTTTCTGCTGCCGATGCCGCCAAGGCACAAGCGGCAGTGGCAACGGCATTTGCGGGAGGTGTGATCACCAGCAACGCCGACAATGCATACAACCGTCATGATGCGAACTTTGTGAACCCAGTTGGTAACGTTCTGAACGGTACCGAAGCAGCAAACTTCTACTTGGCCGAACCGTTCGTGAATGCGCTCAAGGCAGCGAACGATCCGAGGTTGCCAGCCATAGCGGTGCGCTACGTAGGTGCTTCCTCTGGTAACGCTCAAACCGCGGCCGTGGCAACAACCGCATCGGCCAATCAATATGGTCTGCCTATGGGCACGACCGATGGACAGGCGGATGCGCTTGGCAAGAACCTACCTGGTGGCGGCGCTCGCTACGCCTTCACACAGGTAGATCGAAGCAGGCTAGTGAAACGTACCTCTCCGCTATTCATGGTAACTGCTGCACAAACCAACTTGTTGTTGGCCGAAGCGGCCGTCCGAGGTTGGGTATCGGGCACTGCGTCGCAATACTTTTCCGACGGTGTGAAAGCACACATGGATCAAATGGCAACTTACGATGCCAACTCCACTGTTGCTGCGGCCGATCGTGATGCGTATGTCGCTGCCCACCCGCTCGATACGTCGACGCAAGCAGCTTCATTTGCGCAAATCAACTACGAATACTGGGTTGCTTCGTTCCTCAACGGCAATGAAGGTTGGGCAAATTTCCGTCGCAGTGGCTTCCCGCAACTTGCGGTGAATCCCTACCCAGGAAGGACCGTCGACTTCATCAATCGGCTGACATATCCCGCTTCTGAAACACTGGTGAACACAGCCAATGTTCAAGCAGCGATCACAGCTCAAGGTCCCGACGCGCTCGATACGAAAGTATGGTGGGATAAATAGGTGAGTACAGTCCCCCGGGGAAGGGCGCTTCCTGCCCTTCCCTTTTTTTTTACTGTTTGCCGTCACGCGCAATCACAGAATTTCTTTGCCATTTCTGGTGAATAAGATCAAAACACCGATCAAAGAAAAACTTATCTCTCTATCATCAATCAATGGGATTAGTCACGCGAGTTCAATAGATTAGTTGAAGTTCAAATTCTTACCTATGACTCGCCGACTACTCGCAATTTCAGTTGTCCTTTTGACAACATTTCAACTCTTCGCACAACAAGTTGCATCGACCAGAGATCAGGTGATCGCCATGACCAGTGATTGGAAGGGCGAACGCCTCCCCGATGGAAGACCCCTCATTCCCGATCGCATCCTCGAGCGACTCAAGAATGTCTCGTTAGAAGAAGCGTGGGGCATCTTGCGCAACAAAGGTTACAACAACCAGTTTGAGGGCGACTGGTTACTTGTCGGAACCAACCAAGTACTCGTTGGACGAGCACTAACTGTTCAGTATCTCCCCCGACGTCCCGACTTCGATAAGTTAATTCGCGATAAGGGCAAAACGGAAAACCGCGTCGGTAACTTCAACTCATGGCCCATCGACATGCTCAAGAACGGCGACGTGTACGTGGCTGATAGCTATGGAAAAGTTGTGGATGGAACATTGATTGGCGACAACCTCGGGAACTCGATCTACTCGAAATCGAAAAATGGTGTGATCTTCTATGGTTCAGTCCGCGACATCGAAGGCCTCGAGAAAATCAATGGCTTTAATGGGTGGGTGAAAGGCTACGATCCGTCTTACATCCAAGAGATGATGCTCGGCGGGATCAATGCCCCCATTCGAATCGGTCGCGCAACAGTCCTGCCCGGTGACGCTGTCTTAGCAAAAAAGGGGGGTGTGGTCTTCATACCTGCCTATTTGGTCGAAGATCTAGTTCTAAACGCTGAATTCATTGCTTTGCGCGACGCATTTGGTCACCAACGCCTTCGCGAAGGCAAGTATACACCGGGTCAAATCGATCAAGCTTGGACCGACGACATCAAGAAGGACTTCCTCGCTTGGTTGGATCAAAACCCGGACAAGCTTCCCATGACAAAAGCTGAATTGGACAAGTTCATGAAAGAAAGGAACTGGTAGACACTACTCGCTCAACACAACTCAACTCTCATTGAAACCTAAATGCACGATAAGATGAAAACGCCAGCACAGAAATACCTAGAAAAGTTCGGGCTCCGGGAATCCGAAACCACTCCTCAACAACATGAAGGCAACGACCGTCGCGACTTTTTAAAGAAAGCAGGACTTGGCGGCATGATGCTCGGAGGCTTTATGTTTAGTTCCGTCGAAGATACCATCGCTCAATCCACGTCGAAAGTTCAAAGACTTTCCGCTCCATCCGATCTGAAAATTACCGACATGCGATATGCTGTCATCATGAATGGCGGAGGCCGCTGCCCTGTGATTCGCATCGATACCAACCAAGGAATTTACGGCCTTGGCGAGGTGCGCGACGGAGCGTCATGGCGTTATGCGATGTTCCTGAAAAGCCGCATCCTCGGTATGAATCCTTGCAACGTGGAAATGATATTCAAACGCATCAAGCAATTTGGCTTTCACGCACGTCAAGGTGGTGGAGTGTGTGCCGTAGAAATGGCACTGTGGGATCTAGCGGGCAAGGCGTATAACGTTCCAGCATACCAACTACTCGGAGGGAAATATAGAAGCAAAATCCGTTTGTACGCCGATACACCCGAAGGAAAGGATGAAGCAGACTTCGTAGCAAAAGTTAATAAGCGAATGGGTGAAGAAGGCTTCACATTCATGAAGATGGATTTCGGCATCGAACTCTTGAAAGGGATTCCAGGCACCACGACCAACAGCAACTTCTGGGACATCGGACGGCAATGGACCAACGAACAAATGACCTACGGCGGCACAGAGCACCCGTTCACGCAAGTTCAAATTACAGATAAAGGACTTGACATCATGACGCAACGCATCGCCATCGTGCGTGAGAAAATTGGATACGAAATCCCCCTTGCGTCCGATCACTACGGCCACTTCGACTTGAATAACGCGATCCGTTTGGGACGCGCCGTCGAAAAGTATCGACTCGCTTGGCTCGAAGACATGATCCCTTGGCGTTTTACCGAACAATTGAAGCAAATCGCACAGGCGATCGAAACGCCTTTGATCACGGGTGAAGACATTTACCTGAAAGAAGAATTTATCAAGTTGATCGACGCGGGCGCGGTCGACATGGTTCATCCTGACCTCGCAACATCGGGCGGACTCCTAGAAACCAAGAAGATCGGCGACTACGCCGAAGAGAAGGGTGTAGCCATGGCGATGCACTTTGCAGGCACACCGATCTCCTTTATGGCAAACGTTCACTGCGCGGCCGCCACGCAAAACTTCGTTGCCCTCGAACACCACTCGGTCGATGTCGACTATTGGACAAGCTTGGTCAAGACCAAGACTCCGATGATTGAAAAAGGATTCGCCAATGTACCTGAAGCGCCAGGCCTCGGAATTGAACTCAACGACGACGTGGCGAAGAAACACCTAGACCCAGAAAACCAAAACTACTTCTTACCAACACCCGAATGGGATAAAGATCGTTCGTGGGATAGACTTTATAGTTAGTTGGTAGTTGATAGTTGGTGGTTGGTAGTTAGTTGGTGGTTGGTTAATCGTTGGTGTCTACACTATTAAATATGATTCAGAAAAAGTTTGCGCAGGTCCTTTTCATAGTCGCTGGCATTTTGCTGGCGGCTTTTTTCTATACCACTGCTCAAGATCAAATCGCCACGGCTGGGTGGCTCTTGACAGGGTTCTTTGTTTTGCTGGCCATCGGCTTTAGAGGTTACGAGATCTTGAAGGGATACTCTTACACGATCACGATCATTGCGGCAGCCACCATGGCGATGTACCATCCGTCGTACTTCGTCTCGGTGGGCGATTTCAAGTTGTCGAGACTGATCACTCCCCTACTCCAAATCATCATGTTTGGAATGGGCACGTCACTCAGTTGGAAAGATTTCGCTGCGGTGGTGAAGATGCCGAAAGGGGTAGTCGCCGGTGTGCTGTGTCATTATATCATCATGCCGCTGGTAGCCTTTGCGATTACACTCATCTTTCCTTTCCCACCCGAGATCGCCGCAGGAATTATCCTCGTTGGAAGTTGTCCAAATGGGCTCGCCTCTAACGTGATGACCTACCTTGCGAAAGCGAACCTTGCCCTGTCGGTAACACTCACGGCTATCTCGACCTTTCTTGCGCCGTTTGTGACACCGATGTTCATGCAGGCACTCGGGGGGCAATATGTCGCGGTAGACATCATGAAGATGTTGCTCGACATTGTATACATCACCATCATCCCGATCGTGGCCGGATTGCTCTTCAACCATTTCCTTCACGGTAAATTCAAGGTACTCGACAGCATCATGCCACTTTTGTCGATGGGTGGAATCGCTTTGATCATCGTGGTCATTACAGCGAACGGGCGCGACAATCTGTTGGCGGTCGGCCCCTTGCTCTTGGTGGCAGTGTTGATGCACAACACGAGCGGCTACATCCTCGGCTATTGGTCGAGTCGTTGGCTCTTGCGCATGCCCGAAGTTGATTGCAGGACGATCGCTATCGAAGTGGGACTCCAGAACGCCGGTCTCGCGTCGGGGTTGGCGAACAGCATGGGGAAGATGGCTACGGTTGGACTTGCTGCCGCGGTATTCGGGCCAGTCATGAACATTACCGGCTCCACACTTGCGCTGTGGTTTAGATCAAAACCTATTCCCGGTGCCGTCGAACCAACACCCGACCAACTCCGGCCGCATTAAGAGACTAGAACACAAACTTGTTTTACTATGAAAACTCTGATTACCATGGTGTGTGTGCTCGCGTTTACCCTTACGCAAGCACAACAAATTTCAAAGGAAGAACTCATCTTCCTGACGCCCGAATGGAAGGGCGAACGCTTTCCAGATGGAAGACCGAAAGTACCCGATAATATCCTGAACCGCATGAAGCTCGTGACACTCGAAGAGGCATGGGCGGTACTGAAAGGTGAAAACTACAAGCACCAGTACGACGACGGATTCATGATGATCAACCCAGACAGCGTGCTGGTGGGACGTGCCGTGACGGCGACGTTTGTTCCAGGTCGTCCTGACATCCATCGAGTCATTGACGATCGAGGTCATAATCGCGACAAGCGAGTGAAGGCCCAAAACTCGTGGACCATCGACATGCTCGTGAAACGCGACGTGTATGTGGTCGACCAATTCGGCGCGCATGAAGATGGGCCTACAATCGGCGACAATCTAGGGAACTCCATCTTTACCAAGACTGGTAATGGCATCGTGTACGACGGCGCCATCCGCGACATCAACGGGTTACGAGAGATTAAGTCATTTACGTCGTTGTATCGGACCTATCACCCATCGCACCATTTGAACAATCCGGATGGAGAATTGAACACGACCCTGGTCGGAATCAACACGCCGACCCGCATTGGAAAAGCAACGGTGATGCCCGGCGACGTGGTGCTCGGTCGCGACGGAGGTGTCATTTTCATTCCACCACACCTTGCTGAAAAAGTTGTCAAGATTTCGGAGATCGTTCGTTTGCGCGACATGTTTGGACATCAACGCTTGCGTGAGCAAAAATATACACCCGGTCAAATCGACACGCGGTGGTCTGAAGAAATTGAACGCGACTTTTCAAAGTGGTTAAATGATCACATCGACAAGTTGCCCGTACCGAAAGAACAAATTCAAGAATTTTTGAAGAACCGAACTTGGTAGTCGCCTACCCAAAAACTGAAATTATATGTCACTCTATAACAACCGAAGAGACTTTTTCAAGAAAGCAGCTGTAGCCGGCGCGCTGATGACTCCTTTCGCCACCTTTGGACAAGGTTATGAAAAAGCGATCGACCAAACACCGAAAGCGTCCAATCCATCGGACTTGAAGATCACCGCAGTGAAGTGCGGATACATTCGCGGCGGCCATAGTTTGTTCGTGAAGATCTATTCCAATCAGGACATCGTTGGACATGGCGAAGGTGTAGACGCCACGCCAGGTACTTATCATTTGGTGAAAATGTTGGAGGCTCGCCTGAAGGGGAAGAACCCGCTCGACGTGAATCGACTGTTCGAAGACATTCGCCGCTCTGGTTTTTTTGAGGGTGCCCAAGCGGGGATGTTTGTCGCCGTTTTGTCGGCGATTGAAACTGCACTGTGGGATCTGGCCGGAAAGGCGCTCAACGTGCCTGTGTACAGATTGCTTGGAGGCAAGTTTCGAGATAAAGTGCGCGTGTATTGCGACACTGCATTATATCAAGCGCAACTGCCGCAACCTAAAGACTTTGCCAACGCAGCACTCGAAGCGAAAAAGATGGGATTCAATGCCATCAAATTTGACTTAGACCAACGCAACGATCCAAACAAATACGATTTGTACAACTGGACCGCGAGCCCGGGCGAGGTTCAACGAATGGTGGACCAGATTGCCGCTGCACGCGAAGCGGTGGGACCGAATATCGATATCTGCGTCGACATGCATGGACGGTACGATGCTCCCACGGGACACATTGTCGCGAAACGCCTCGAACACTTGAACTTGATGTGGCTCGAAGAACCGATACCGGCCGAAAATGCCGAAGCGTATAAGTCGATCAAAGATTCGACCACCACCCCTATCTGTGCTGGGGAAAACCACTATTTAGCATACGGATTCCGGCGCTTGTTGGAGATCAACGGCGTCGACATCATCATGCCTGATCTTCAAAAAGCAGGTGGTCTGGGTGAAGGGCAACGCATTGCAAACCTAGCGAACCTGTACTACGTTCCGTTCGCCCCGCACATGGTCGCATCGTATTTAGGAGCAATGGCCTCGGCACATGTTTGCGCATCGGTACCCAATTTCTTGATTTTGGAATGGCAAATCTACTTCCACAAAGATCCCATGTTCAAAGAGATCGTGACATACAGCGGACCTCAAGTCGAGAACAGTTTTATCACCGTTTCCGACAAACCTGGTATCGGGGTGGAGATCAATGAAGAAGGGATGCGGAAATATGCGACACCAGGAGTTCCCTTCTTCGAATAGCGAAAAAACAGAAAAAGGAGTGCTCGACTAGCGCTCCTTTTTCCTACCTAAACCTAATAGAAGAAATTCTACTGTTCGGGCGCTAAGTAATAGCTAGTATGTGATCTAAATGTGACGCAAGGGTGAAGTATTTTTGAGGTTCGTGTGCTCTTCACTGCGCAACCATTTGATCAGTTAAGCCTGACCTCGACCGGACCCGGTTTCAGTTCCGTGCTGAGCAATTCCTTCACTCCTTGAACAATATTTCGCAGGGTGGAATAACTATTGTCCGGTGCGTTTAGCACGATCACCGCGACTGAATATTTGGCAAAGTTCTGTTGAAATTGGAGATTCTTATCGAAGGTTAAAAGGGCATCGAAACCATTTTCGACTAGTAGGTTCAACAGCTTTCCGTTCGATATTCCCATCCATCCCAAATCGGCCACTGTAAAAATCTCATGGTCATTAAAGTCCGTTTTCAACCGTTTTGGCAGATTCTCATCAAGCAGCAGTTTCATAAAGTTGCTCGATATTTTTTGACGTCACGATCTTGCTCGCAATCTCGATGACTGCAATAGCTTGATCTTTTCCCACACTCGGAAAATCTTCCAAGAATTCACTCAAAGGAATTCCCTTCTCAAGATGATCAAATAGCGTTTGGATGGGGACCCTGGTCCCTTTAAACACTGGATTGCCGGATAGTATTTCCCTATCGACACTAATGTAATCTCTGACTCGATACATAGTCTAAAATTACAAATTCTGGAGTTACCATTTTCACCAAGGGGTAATGGCATTTTGAAGCGATCGTTGAACAGTCGTTACAACCTGTTTCCATCCTTCGGAAACACAACAATCGGCTGGAACGTCTTTGCCTCCTGCTGGTCCAGCAACGCATAGGAGATCACAATCACGACGTCGCCTACGACACCTTTTCGGGCGGCCGGGCCGTTCAGGCAGATCACACCACTGTTCCTTTCACCCTTGATCACATAGGTCTCGAACCGTTCGCCATTATTCACGTTCACCACTTGCACCTTCTCATACTCAACCAAGTTCGCGGCATCCATCAAGTCCTCGTCGATGGTGATACTCCCGATGTAGTGCAACTCTGCCTGCGTGATCGTCACGCGGTGAATCTTCGATTTCAAAATGTGTATTTGCATAACCCTTCTACCGTAACGTGCGCAACGTGGTGCACACAGTTCCTGTTCAAATAAAACACCATCAACGATAAACTACATCTTAGGGTTCGGCTGTGGAACGGATTTCACTACCCATTTGCACCAGACCGCATGAAGGCATATTTTTGAATCAGTCCCTTTCTTATGAGCAGAGGAATTACAGACGTGGTGGTCTACTACAGTCTCGCCATTTTGATCACACTCGTCGTATTATTTTCATCAATCGTATTCAAACTACCTATGGGGCCCGGGATTGGATACGGTGGCTTCGTCGGCGTTGGATTTCTTGGCATCGGGTGCCTGTGGGGACTGGTGGGAGGTGCTTGGTTGATCTTTAAAGGAGGCTCCGACCGACTTAAGGGTCAAGTCTGGTGTCACCTCTTCATCGTGATGGTCTTCGCCATCTTGTTGCTCAACCTACCCAAGTTCTAGTGCCCCTCGTCGGGTCGAAAATCAAAATTCTGGAAAATGAAGAGCCGTACCGCGTCGGTCGACGTATATGAACCCGGTGTAGATTCCTGCTGGAAAACCTTCATGTACCCAAACTGTAGGTTGGAATGGGCCGTCAGCTGGTACCCCAAACCTACGAAGAACCTGTTTTGATCAAACGTGTTGTTGACAATTCGATCTCCGAAGTTGATGAACACTTCATCGATCACCGCCACAAATGGAGTCTTCGGTGCTAGCGTCCTTCCCTTCAATGGAACAAAAAGCGAAAAATTGTACCGTAGTCGATAATTGAAATTGTATCCGTCTTGCAACTGGTCGTTGGCGATCTTCCGGTTGAACCTCTCTTCCAACCTGAGCCATTGTACGGTATTGAATCCATTGTACTTCTGGCTCCACCACACTTGCTGCCATGCCCGGTGCTCCGGTCTGCTGGTACTCAGGCCCTTTGCGGGAAAATGGTTGACGAATGTGTAGCCCGCATTCACTCGAAATTGGTCGGTCACATACCAAGTGAGGGCAGGGCGGATCAACAACTGGAAAGGCCGGTCGAAGAAATGGTCTGTCTGGCGATAGTGAATATCTGTCCAAAACCCAAAGTGATTCGTAATGCGTCCTTGCACGAAGTAGCCAGCCCATGCCTGTTCACGATGGTGTACTTCCTTTTGTGCAAATGCACGGTATGAAAACAGTACACCAAAGGCGACAATTAAATAAGCTTGCCACCTCGCAATTACTGAACTTCTCATTTTGAAATTGCCACCGTTAAAGACGCCAACTCCCGTACCCAACGCGCGTGTTTTTTGTCTCCGGGAACAACGACCCTGACAGGACCGTCGCCAGCTGCAAGTGGCTTGCCATCTTCGGAGTAGGCTACGATAATTTTTTCGTCGGTAAACTCTGGATCTACTTCAGGTAATGCATACACTGCCTGATACCCATCCGAGGCCTTGGCGACTAAGTATTTACCTAGGTTCTTTCCGCGAAGTTTGGCCCCTAACGTCACGCCAGCAGAATCGAGCAGGGTGAATATCATGACGCCCTTATATACATGTTCCTTTTTATCGTGTCCAATCGCTTTGAACTCGACAGCAGGAAAACTCTCAAGTCTTTTGAGCGACAGCTTGAGTGGTTTAGCAACCTCCCCATCGATAGTAAGGGTGAATGCCTGTTGCCCAAAGGCAGTATTTCCCGCAGCACACAGGAGTGTCAGTGCTATTAAAAGGTATCGAAGTTTTGCCATAATCATAACTTAAAGAAACAGCAAGAAAGGTGGATCTCAAAAAACCTTTGACCGGCACAGCCGGCGGTTGGTCATCAAATTTCCACCTCCTGTCCGGGTGCTGTTATTTTCGGAGTTTTTCTTCGTTAAAGGAAGCAGAATAATATCGATTTTTGAAGCTATGAAAAAGAATTACGTGTTTACCCTGATCGCAATCGTCACCGTCGGGTCGCTTTGCATCTTTTGTACCCCCAACGACACCACGCCAGCACCTAACGACTCGGCACCTCTTGAATATACGGTCGAGACACTCTACGAATCTTTCAACAATCCGTGGGGAATGGCGTGGCTTCCAGACGGACGGCTACTCATCACCGAAAGAGCTGGCGAAATCTTGGTCTTCAAAAACGACAAGTTCACGGGCGAAAAACTCAGCGGTGTTCCCAAGGTTTTCAACAATGGTCAAGGCGGGTTGCTTGACATTCAAGTACATCCCAACTACGCGAGCAATGGCTGGATCTATATCTCCTATGCGAAGCCGGTAGATGGAGGCGCCACCACAGCCATCGCACGATTTAAACTCAACGGCAACCAAATCACCAACTTTACCGACCTTTTCACCGCAAAGCCGTACCTGCCTGCAAACTATCACTTCGGAAGTCGAATCGTGTTCGACAAGAACAACTACTTATTCTTTTCTTCCGGTGAACGAGGAACTCAACCCAAGGTCCAAGAACTCAACAACGACCACGGCAAAATCCATCGTCTTCACGACGACGGTCGAATACCTTCGGACAATCCATTCGTAGGTCAAAAAGATGCAAACCCTTCCATCTGGACACTCGGTCATCGCAACCCGCAAGGGATGGTATACGATCCAGCAACCGACCGGATCTGGGCGGCAGAACATGGACCTAAAGGAGGTGATGAATTGAACCTCATCGAAAAAGGAAAAAATTACGGCTGGCCGAAAACTTCATACGGCATCAACTACGATGGAACAATTCTCACTGAGTTCAAGGAACTCCCCGGTATTGAGAATCCAAAACGCTATTGGGTTCCATCGATCGGGCCGTGCGGTATTACGATTGTAAATAGCCCAAAATACCCGCAATGGAAAGGCAACATTCTCGTGGGAGCGCTCGCGTTCCGCCACGTCGCTCGTGTTCAACTCGATGGAACGAAGTATGTTACTGAAGAGAAATTACTAGACGGGAAAGGCCGTGTGCGGCATGTTGCACAAAGTCCAGATGGTTTTATTTATGTGATTACTGAAGGTCCGGGGCTGTTGATGAAAATCAAGAATGCCGCCAATTAAGAATGCATAATTCCTCGTCATTAGGCTACACTCAGGGTAACACTCGAATCTCACGCTGGTCGAAGTGTTCCAACAATTGAACATCCTAATATTGAACATTGGTTCTTTTGTATTCATTTCGAGTAGAATACACGAGAACCAATTTCAAATTATCTGATCGTCTTCGCCGAAACCTTTCGCGTAGGCAAGCTCATCAAATTACGTTTTAACCTTCAGCAAAGCTTTCACAAGCGTGTCGAAGCTGATAGGTTTGCTGATATAGTCGTTCATACCAGCGTCGAGGCACGCCTGACGGTCGCTCTGCATGGCGTTCGCGGTCACAGCGATGATCCACGGCTGACGTCCAGGTCGCTTCCGAATTTCCATGGTCGCACCGAAGCCATCAAGTTCCGGCATCTGCACATCCATCAGAATCAAATCATACCAGGCACTAGCGAACGCATCCAAAACCTCGAGTCCATTTCCAACCATCAAAGGTGCGTAGCCAAGCTTCGTCAATGCCCGATTGACGAGGATTTGATTTACTGGATTGTCATCGGCAATAAGAATCCTCAGTGGGTGATTAGCAGCGAAATCACTAGTGAGTTTTTGGCCACGCGACGCTACCTTCTTGCTTGAGAGTCGTTCAAGTGCATCGCGTACCTGCTGGCCTAATTGTTCGAACTTCACGGGCTTTGTGACGGTCCCTTCAAACAGCTCGACAGGAACGGACGCGCGCATTTCGCTGATCGACTTCATCGCAAGGAGCGGCATCGTCGGTTTTTGTTGGCGCACCAATTTAGCAACGGTCAACCCATCGTGCTCGGGCATCCGCCAATCGATCAATGCGAGGTCAAAACTTCCGGCAGCGATTGCCTCAAGTGTGGACGGAACATCATTCGCGTGCACGCCTTCGCAGTCCATCTTCCCAAGTTTCGCGACGATGGCGGAACCGGACGTCATGTTGTCGTCGATCACCAAGATGCGCTTCCCGTGGAAGTTGAACGTTGTGACATCTTGCGCATGAGACGGGAGTTCGACCTCCAGGTTGAAGCTAAAAGTAGTTCCTCGCTCGCTCGTTTCACTGACAGCGATGGAGCCACCCATCAATTCGACAAGCTTCTTGCAAATCGCCAATCCCAAGCCTGTGCCTCCAAACTTTCGCGACGTCGACGCATCGACTTGGGAGAACGACTGGAACAAGCGGTCGACTCGCTCAGGTGGAATTCCAATCCCTGTGTCTTTTACGTCCACATACAATTTTCCATGTGTAGTTGTTGTTGGCTCATAGCGCAACCAAATGGACACATCGCCAGCTTTCGTGAATTTGATGGCATTCCCGACAAGATTCACCATCACTTGTCGCAACCTTTGCGGATCGCCGATGACACGTGCTGGAATATCGCTCTCGCAAGCATAGCACAGGTCCAAGTTGGCGGTCATCGCGCGTGTCGCGAACAAGTCAAGCACATCTTCTACACAATCGCGAAGATCGAACTCAATGTGCTCGAGCTCCATCTTCCCCGATTCAATCTTTGAAAAGTCAAGGATATCATTTAGTACAATCAATAGGCTCTCTCCCGAGTTTCGGATGATACGCGCGTACTCTTTTTGCTCTTGCGTCAACTCTGTTTCCTCCAACATGGCCGCCATCCCAATCACCCCGTTCATCGGAGTCCGAATTTCGTGGCTCATGGTCGCCAGGAAAGTGCTCTTCGCACGGTTGGCGTTTTCAGCTTCCAACCGGGCAGCGTCGGCAAGTGCTTTTTGTTCAATCACATCCGCAGTTCGTTCCGTCACTTTCTCCTCTAATCGTTTTCGTTGAAGTGATGCCCGATGGAACCGGTAGAGGATAAACAACGACACAAGACCTATGCTTCCCAATCCAAGTAGCAATCGAAACCAGAGCGTTCGCCAAAATGGAGGCACAATAATCACTTCTATCGATGTGCCCGTGTAATTCCAAAGCCCATCGCTATTCGATCCAATCACGCGAAACGTATAGGTGCCGGGATCTAAATTCGTATAAGTGGCGGTCCGCCGGCTCCCAACTAAATTCCAGTCTTCATCAAACCCCTCCATCATATATGAGTATTGATTTTTTTGTGGGGCAAGAAAGTTTAACGCAGCAAACTCAAAGGTGATAACAGATTGGTTATAACGAAGTCGAACTTCCTTTTGGAAATTGATATGTTCGCGCAAGATTGAGTCAGGGCCATTCACACGTACGGAAGCATTGAACATCTTCAGATCAGTCAAAAAAACTGGCGGTACATTGAGGTTGTCTCGGAGGCTATCCGGATGAAAGAAACTCAAACCTTGAGTACCCCCGAAATACATCCACCCGCTTGACGTTTGGGTCGATGACGAGGGTCTAAAAATATTTCCCTGAATCCCATCCTCCTTCGTGTAATTTCGAAATTCACGCGTTCGCACGTTGAAACGGCTAAGACCCTTATTGGAAGACAGCCACAATCGACCGTGTGCGTCCTCTTCAATGGCGTTGATGACATTGTTGGGGAGTCCATCCTGTTCGGTAAAGGTTTTAAACATGCCGTGGTCGCCGACATATTGCGCGAGTCCGCCAGCGGTCGCAAGCCATAGGATGCCATGACTGTCTAGCATCACATCCTCAACGGTGTTGTGCGGCAAACTTGTGCTGTCTCCTTCGCTGTGAATATGGTGCATCACTTTGTCGAAGACATCAGTAATCACATTTGCACCTTCGTCGGTCCCGATCCACACATTTCCTTTCGCGTCCTCGCCAATGCCGTGAACAAAATCACTGGTAAGACCCGACGATGTATTATACCAACGTAACAAGTTCATGGCCGGATCAAACACTGCTATGCCTGCGCCCCACGTCCCCACCCATAGAAACCCGCGACGATCATAATACACCGAATTGACCGTGGATACCGTCGGTCGTAATGGATCTTGGTTTTTGAGGGCCACCTGTTTGAACGTTCCCGCTCGGGTGTCGACGATGTCGAGCCCACCTCGGTGATAGCCGATGGCTAGTTGGTGCGGTCCTATCCTCGTGATGGACAATACGAAGTTGCTACTGGGCCCGTTCCGCATTCCCGTCTGATACGCTTTGAAAGTTCCTGTCTTGGGGTCGTATCGATTGAGGCCACCGCCGTCGGTCCCAATCCAAACGAAACCGTCGTCATCCGCAATTACGTCGAGCGCGGTACTTTGCGTGAGCCCTCGTCCATTTGGCTCATACTTGAAGGTGCCGAACTTCTCCCCGTATCGTGGAAGAAAATTCACTCCACCAGAATAGGTCCCCACCCACATATTGCCGTCGTCATCGTGCAACATACAGTAGACAGAATTGTTGCTTAAGCTTCTGTCGTTTCCCTCGATTTCAACAACATTTTGAAACGTTCCGACCTTATCATCATAGATGCTGATCCCCCCGTTTTCTGTTCCAATCCAAATTTTTCCATCCGGCCCCTCCTCAAAACTCAAGATGTCGTTGTGCACGAGTTGACTCATATTTTGCTTAAACTCGAAGTGAGTCATTCGCTGATTCGAATCGATCACAAAGACTCCTCGCCCTTGGGTTCCCAGCCACACACGCCCCTTTCTATCAACAAAAACGGCCTTTGTCCACGTGCGCGAAAGCACTTGATCATTGTCGGCCACGATCGGCATAGGATGTCTCGTTCTGCCATTGATCTTCCGCACACCTTGTTTGGACGCAACCCAAAAGTTCCCGTCGAGGTCTTCCGCTATTCGATAGACAAAGTCTCCTATCTTCGCAGGTTCAGCAACAGTCGCTACTTCTACAAGCTGGTGAGATGCGTGTAACGCAAATAACCCGACGTTGGTACCCACCCAGATTGAATCACGGCTATCTCGAAATATATCATGAACGGCAAACCCGGGGGCAGGCGAAAGGATATGATTGAAAATATCGTGGTTTCGATCGAGGACGTCCAATCCGTCGGCGGTACCAACCCAAAACATCCGGTTCTTTCCTTCTACTACATCAAACACCTGGTTCGATCGAAGCGAGCCAGGGTTGTTTTCTGAATGACGGTACACGACGAAATCATATCCATCATACCTATTCAGCCCATCGTCGGTGGCAAACCACATGAAACCATGCGAACCCTTTGCAATCGCGTTGATGTGGTCGTGAGATAACCCTTGATCGGATGTGAGTCGGATAAACCTCGGAGGTTGGACTCCCGGCCGTTGCGCAAAGCAAAATTTGCTACTGATCGTCAAGAAAAGTAGTAACAATAAAATGGCTCGACTGAACCGTGGGCTCCGATTGTCAATCTTGCGAAACATTCGCGGCATTGAGGAATAGCGAATCGCTCAATATAAATGTCAAGCCCGATAAAAAAAAGTTAAAATAAGAGATGGAGTTCCACAGAATCTTCACGCCCTAAATTTGCGGAATAGCGACAACGGTCCTATTGCCCCTTTCGTTGAAATATCGCTGGATACTTCCCAATAAAATACACCGGTGTACAACTCCACGCATGGCAGTAACTGTTCACTGGATAGAACTGGTAAGGAGATAAGAAGTCGTCATTAGGATCGTACACCTCCCAAAAAGTATCCGCGCCTTTCGTCACCATGCCGCCCCAATAAGTCGTTAACGCTTGCCGTGCTTCATCGTTAAGCCCCGCCACCACCATGGCTTCAATCAGGTAGTGATATAGATATGGCGCACCTTGCTTGACTGCTGACGGATCCTTGATCACGGCCCGAAGTGCTTTTTGAGCTTCATCTTTCGAAAGAACACCGCTGAGTGTCATCCAGGCCTGAGAAGCGTAGGAAACTTGGCGGTTTGATCCACTGACGACGAGCCCGGATTTCTTGTCGTAGAGATTCTTACGAGCTGCGTCGGTCATTTTCCTAATGAGCGCGGGTAATTCTGCCACGTCCTTCTCCTTGCCAAGCTGCTTCGCCAAAGCCAAGGTCTCCTTCATCGAATAAATGATAATCCCTTGAATTGCCGCTTGCCGGTCCAAGTCGCTCTTCCAATCGACAAACAGCCACCATCGAGCGCGGGTCGCGGCTTCGTAATCAAAAAGGCCACTCGGCAAGAGATATTTCTTTGGATACTCCATCTGCTTGACCAATAAAGGCCACAAATCGAAGGCGGTCTCTTTATCACCGGTCGCCGCTAGGTACTCTTTCACCGCAACATTATACAGCAACGAATAGTCGAACAAAAACGGGGCTCCCTCTTGGGCATGCGGCTCGGGTGTTTCAAACACGTTGGAATGCAAGTACCCGTCGCGGTTTGCCAAGGCGGCGAGCAAATACAAGCAATGTTTTGTCAACTCATGATTCTTAAACGAATATGTATTTGCAATCGACTCCAAGTATAAATCTCCGATCCAGAGACGACGATCGCGCTTAGGTCCATCTTCGTACACCGTCTGCATACACTCCTTCAATGTCGCAAGGCCTACTGTGTAGATGCGTCTAATGTCATCGGAGGTCTCGTTCGACAAAAGTGGCGGCTTCGACTGTGCGGAGGTGGTAGCAACACACTGCATCGACGAAATCCCGAAATCAAAGTAAGGAGAGCTTCCAAGCAATTCGATCTTCACATATCTGAAAGACAACCGTCTGCCAATAGTGATGGTCGTCGGGCAATCCATCACCGTGATGATCTCATCCTGAAGCCAAGCGCGGCTCAACGTACCGGGATAGGGGTCGAAGGGTGTCGCTAACTCCGACGGGACTTCGCCAAAGGTAAGTTTGAATCGCAGGGGTGCATCGGGAACGCCGCGCCTGCTCACAATTGAGAAACTAAACGTCCCTGTGATGTGACGACCGAAATCGACTACAACACCCGATTTCCTTTTGAACGAAAGTTGGTATAATGAATCGAGAGGCGCCAAGGGTTCTGTACGCCACTTCTGAAACGCGGCGGGGTCTGCCACCAACTTCACCAAACCGACAGGGTGCTCCACAGACTCCAACAATTTCGGAGTGGTTGCCTTCGCCTTTTCCAGCCAACCTGCGCGTTGGTTTTGATAGAAGTCCTGCGCTTGAACAACAAGTGCCGACGCCAAGACGAACGCGAGCGTGGAGTATTTCTTGATCATAGTTGAATCGTGTGGATACGATGTGAAGGTACGAAAGGCCCTCCTATCCCCATCCTGCCCAGATGGCATGACAGTTTCTATTCAGCCCGCAGCACACTTACCGGGTTGGTCCGAGCGGCTTTCCATGCTTTGATAGAGACGGTTGCCAACACCAACAATCCGGTTACAACCAAGCCAACTGCGAAATAGGTCGCCCCCAACCCGATTCGATACGCGTAATTCTCCAGCCATTGCGACATGATCCACCAAGTTGCGGGCAACGCCGCCATAAATCCCACCAATACTAAGATTAGGTATTCTTTCGACAGCAATATCAATATGCTGGATGACGAAGCGCCCATCACCTTTCGAATCCCAACTTCTGCCAGCCGTTGTCCTGCAACAAAAGAGACGAGTCCATACAACCCAATCATCGCAGTTACAATTGACAAAACAGCAAAGACAACGAACACCTTTGCGAGTCGCTCGTCCTTTTCATACACGTGCTGAATGGCTTGGTCCAAAAACTGAAATGAAAATGGCTTATCGGGTTCTATTTTTTTCCATTCACGTTCCATCGCGACGAGTGCATCTTGTGCATGGCCCTTTTCTATGTTTACAGCAACGTACCAATACGGGCCACCAAACCAAATAACAATCGGGTCGATCTGCTTCTGGAGCGGCTCGAAATTGAAGTCTTTCACCACTCCGATCACGCGGCCCTTTTTATCTGGTCTCATTTCGTGATCGATTGCTTTTCCAACACCGTCGCCCCAAGCGAAAGTACGCGCCGCAGACTCATTGATGATAAAGCCGTACATCGAGTCCGTCGCAATGTCGTGCGAGAAGTCGCGACCTCGTACCACCTCTAAACCCATCGTCCTCACAAAGTCGTGAGTCACATTCAAAATCTTGACAAACTGCGGATGGTCGTAGCCCTCCACCTGAAAACTCATGAACTGTACCTCTCGCCCAATGCGTTCCGACACCGACGACACACTCTTAATGGAAGTCTCTCGGAGCAAGTTGGTCTTAAAAGCATGATAAGATTTCACCAAACGTGTATCGCGCACCGTGAGCAGCACCACTTGGTCTTGTTCAAACCCAAGCGATTTGTTCTGAATGAACCTGAGTTGGTCGAAAATCACAATGGTGCCGACAACCAAGAAGATTGCAATGGCTATTTGAATGCCTAGCAACATTTTTCGAAATCGTGCTCCCCCTTGCCCCGGCTTCCACACCCCTTTGAGGACTTGCTGAGGCTCAAATGAGGATACAAAAAATGCTGGGAAAGATCCCGCAGCGAGACCGGTCAACACTGTAAAGGCGACCATTGAAAGCAGTAGCCACCAATCCCGAACAACGTAAATCTCCAGTGGCACTGCAAGCAACCCACTGAACAATGGCAACGCCAAGAGGAGAAGACCGAACGCGACGACTAATGCAATGAGGCACACCGCTACCGACTCCATCAAGAACTGCCACCTCAATTGTGCTCGCATCGCACCTAATACTTTCGAGATGCCAATCTCTCGAAAGCGCCCGGCCGCCACTGCAATTGAGATGTTGATGAAATTGATCGCCGAAATGAATAACACGAGCACACCAACGGTGATAAAGATGTACAAACTACCGATGTCGCCGTTCTGTACAAGATCTGTATTGTAGTCAAACTTAGAATAAAGGTGGACCTCCTCAAGCGGCTGAAGATAAAATCGAGCCTTGTTCTCTTTCGTGTTGTCCGGGGCCTTCTCACTGGCGAGCAGATTGATTCCTTGTTCTACCGTTGCAACTTGTTTAGGGTCGGGAATGATCATATAGGTCCAGAACCAGTCCATGCTCCAACTTTCAAGCATCCTCGGATTCCCCGCGGAGAAGTAGCCAAGTGGAATCAAGAAATCGAACTGCATGTGCGTATTCGACGGAAGGTCGCGCAACACCCCAGTCACTTGTAACTCAGTCCGATTGTTAAACTTGATCATCTTCCCGACGGGATCTTCGTCACCAAAATATTTCTTGGCCGCCGAGGCCGTCATGACTACCGAGTTGGGATGCCTCAAAGCCATGGAAGGGCTGCCCGCGAGAAACGGAAAATTAAAGAGATCAAAGAAAGTGGAGTCCGCAAAGATGACTTTTGTTTCATAGTGGACCCGATCACCAAATTGAAACGTCGGTTCGAGGCGCGAATACTTAAAGTTGTATACGCGTACGTACTTTTCAATTGCTGGGTAACGCATCGCAAGCTCCGGGGCAATCGCCGGAAACGAAGTGGGAATGTGGTTACTATGCCCGCCAACGACAGACGACATGGTGATCCTATAGGTATCCTTCGAGCGATCAAACATCCGGTCGAACGACAACTCATGCCGCACATAGAGCGCAATCACAATGAAACAACATAAACCCACCGCCAATCCGCCGATGTTCATCAACGTGTGCGCGGGATGTTTCCGCATGCTGCGAAACATCATCCGAAAGGTATTTTGGAGCATCATCGGTGCAGTCGAGTTTTCGACGTGAAAGGTTTCTTGTTGCGTGGGCACGAGGTCGTCGCCCACAACTTCGTTTATAACTTGTTCGTACGCTGTTTTGAAATCCAACCCGCGGTCCATCCGAATTTGGACTTCGCAAAGGATGTGATCAACCAACTCGTCACGAAGCGTGTGATCAGCGACACCTCGCTGTTTGAGGTCAAAACGAACGTAGTCAATATCTTTTTTTGTGAGGCGCAAGACCTAGAAATTCATGATCAATCCCATCGCCCGGGCAAACGCTGCATAGTCGCGCACCTCTGCTTCCGCTGATGCCTCACCCGTGCGGGTGAGCGAATAGTACTTCCGCGGTCTCCCATCGACAGTCATCGTGGTGGTCGTTACTAGACCCTCGGCTTCCAACTTGTGCAGTGTGGGGTACAATGCGCCAAACGTAAGCGCAATCTCATCACGGGTGATCTCCTTCACGCGCTGGGTCATTTCGTAACCATACATGCGCTTGTGTTCCGCCAACAATTTCAATACGATCACACGCAAGGTGCCCTTGATCAGCTCTTTGGAGTTCATAACCCGTTTTTACGAAAGATATATAAGAATGTTACATATCCTCAAAAAGGCCAAAATTTGAGTGGAATAGGTGTTTTCTCTGGAGAACGGTTGTCAGAACAGGAGGTGCATTCCAGCGAAGCCAATGCTGAAACCGACGAGCGCTCCGGTCCACACTTCTTTAAAGGAGTGGGCATTCAACTGCAACCGCGCCGACATCACTGCACCGGCGACCACGAGTGTGGCAACCGTCGGGTAGAGCAATGTACCTTGCTCTGAAGACTGGTTCAACGGTAGAAGGACGCCGATGATTCCACAGGTCGCAATGGCATGGACGCTGATCTTGAAAAAGATAGTAATGACCGACGCGACGATAATCATTGCCGTGATAATCATCATCACACGGAGCACGCTACCCACCGGGAACTTCCACATGAACATGGAAGTGACCAAGCAGTACAGGATGGTCACAAACGCGAAGGGTAGCAACCGGTCTGATCTTTGGAAGAGGGTGAAATCTCTGATGGTTCCGGTGACGCGGAAGAAGATAAAATTGAGAATCGGCAACAAGAATGTCATCAGGAAGATGAGCAGGAGAAATCGAATCGATGGTTGGATCGGGTGAAAGAAGCTTGGCAAGTAAAGCGAGATGATCAGGAATAGGTATGTGGTCATCAAGAGCGGATGGAACACCGCAGAAATCAACAACGCGAGACGGTTCATCCTTACAATTCCTTACGCAGCCGGGCCACCGGTATATTCATTTGCTCGCGGTACTTGGCTACGGTACGGCGGGCAATATTATAACCTTTTTGATTCAAAAGTTCCTCCAACTTGTCGTCGGAATAGGGTTTACTCTTATCCTCCTGTTCAATGAGGTCTTTGATAATCTGTTTCACTTCGCGGCTGCTGACTTCCTCACCGGAATCGGTGGCAATACCTTCGGAGAAGAAATACTTGAGCGGGTACACGCCAAAGTCCGTCTGCACGGTCTTGCTGCTGGCGACGCGGCTTACGGTGGAGATGTCCATGTTGATCATCTGGGCGATGTCTTTCAAGATCATGGGACGCAACTTGGTTTCGTCGCCTTCCAGAAAGTAATCGTATTGGAAGTCGACGATCGCTCGCATGGTGCGCAAGAGTGTTTGCTGTCGTTGCTTGATGGCATCGATGAACCATTTCGCAGCATCCAACTTCTGCTTCACGAAACTGA
The DNA here is from genome assembly GCA_044226945.1 of Cyclobacteriaceae bacterium. Classification (GTDB taxonomy): domain Bacteria; phylum Bacteroidota; class Bacteroidia; order Cytophagales; family Cyclobacteriaceae; genus ELB16-189. Next base: position 48,835 of record JBGAGB010000021.1, read on the forward strand.
CGGCCTCCTTTAGCTTTTTATCTTTCTTGTCGCTTTTGTCATAGGCCTTGAACATCTCGGAGTAAGAGCGACTGATGCGAAGTTCAGGTGCATTTCGGGAGTTCAGCGCCAATTCCAATTTCCCGTTGTTATTGGTAAGAATGAAGTCAGGAATGACATATTGGTTCTTGACCATTCCCGTCGCAGTTTCACCACCGGGTTTTGGATTGAGTCGGACGATTAACTCGATGGCATCCTTGATATACTCCTCGTCGTCGAGATCGAGTTTCTTAAGAATTTTCGGATAGTGTTTTTTGGTAAACTCCTCGTAGCATTCGGTCAAGATTCTTTTGGCGACGATGACGTCGACATCCTGACCGTCGTCCATACGTTCCAGCTGGAGCATGAGGCATTCTTGGAGGTTACGGGCCGCGATGCCGGCAGGGTCAAACTTCTGGATCATCAGAAGGATATCCTCAACCTCGGTCAAGTTTGTTTGGATGTTCTGCGAGAAAGCGAGGTCGTTGACGATCGCTTCCAAATCGCGACGAATGTATCCGTCACTTTCAATGCTTCCGATCAACTGTTTGCCGATGGGGTATCGATGTTCGTCGAGCCCGAGAAATCCTAATTGTGTGATTAATGTTTCTTGAAGCGAACTGGATGTCGCAATTGGGATTTCTTTATCCTCCTCGTCGTCGTTGTCGTAGGTCTTGTATCCGCTGTAATCGTCGTCGCGGAGGTAGTCTTTTATATCGATGTCTTCTTCGGCGGTGGTAGTTTCCTCTTGGCCCTCGTCGTTCGACTCGCTCGTCTCGCTTGATTCTGGAGTTTCGGGAGTTTCGGGTTCGTTATCCTCGGCTGATCCCTCCTCGAGCACCGGGTTGAGTTCGAGTTCCTCCTCTACCCTCGCCTCGAGTTCGGCTGTCGGCACCTGCAACAGTTTAATGAACTGAATCTGTTGGGGGGACAGCTTTTGCTGAAGTGATTGATTTAGACCGAGTCGCTGCATTTCAAAATTTCACAGTTCAAATTTACCCAATTCAAACCTGATACCAAACGTTGATTTGGGCGCCTGTGACCATATACCCCATCAAGAACGCGGGGGTTTCTGGTAAAGGCTCACTTTGATAAACAGGCTAAATTCCGTTTTTTTGCAACCTCCTTTTTTAATGTTTTTCTAAAATGAAACGGACTAAAATCAAAGAATTGCTGGCGATGCAGCCCACGGGCCAGACGGTCGTGGTATCGGGTTGGGTGCGGACCTTCCGCAACAATCAATTCATTGCCATCAACGACGGGTCGACCATTCATAACCTGCAGGCGGTAGCAACCCTCAATTCGTTTGACGAAAGTCTCTTGAAAAGGATTACAACTGGTGCGTGCTTGTCCGTTACCGGCGAACTCATTCCGTCGCCCGCGAAAGGTCAGGCTGTGGAGTTGAAGGCTACCTCCATCCAAATTCTGGGTGATTGCGATCCCGAAAAGTTTCCGCTCCAACCTAAGAAACACTCGCTAGAATTTCTACGCGAGATTGCTTACCTGCGTGGACGCACCAACACGTTCGGTGCCGTGATGCGCATCCGTCATGCGATGGCGTTCGCGGTACATAGCTTCTTCAACGAACGGGGATTCTTCTACTTGCACACGCCCATCATTACAGGGTCCGATGCCGAGGGTGCTGGCGCCATGTTCCGTGTCACCACGCTGGATGCCACGAATCCACCTAAAGACGAACATGGTCACATCGATCATAAGAAAGACTTCTTTGGACGCGAAACGAACCTGACTGTTTCGGGACAACTCGAAGGAGAAACGTACGCCTTGGCCCTCGGTGAAATTTATACGTTTGGCCCTACGTTCCGCGCGGAAAACTCCAACACGGCTCGCCACCTGGCAGAGTTCTGGATGATTGAACCCGAGATGGCATTCTACGACATCCAAGATAACATGCGACTGGCGCAGGACTTCTTGCAGTACCTCGTCAGGTATGCACTCGAACATTGCAAGGACGACCTCGAGTTCCTCGACAAGCGTGCTACCGAAGAAGATGCTGCGAAACCTCAAGAACAGAGGAACGAGCTATCGCTGCTGCAACGACTGAAATTCGTGATGGAGAATGATTTCGAACGTGTGTCGTACACGGAGGCAATCGACATTCTACGCAACTCGAACCCGAACAAGAAAAAGAAGTTCAGTTACTTGATCGACCAATGGGGAGTTGATCTTCAAAGCGAACATGAGCGCTTCTTGGTTGAGAAGCATTTCAAGAAGCCTGTTATCCTCTATAACTATCCGAAGGAAATCAAAGCTTTCTATATGCGCCAAAATGAAGATGGCAAAACGGTAGCAGCGATGGATGTCCTTTTCCCCGGGATTGGTGAGATCATTGGCGGCTCGCAACGTGAAGAGCGCTACGAGCGATTGCTTGCCCGTGTCCACGAACTGAAGCTTCCCGAGAAAGATCTTTGGTGGTACTTAGACCTTCGTAAGTTTGGATCGGCGCCTCACGCTGGTTTTGGACTCGGGTTCGAACGCTTGATGCTGTTCATCACCGGGATGACCAACATTCGTGACGTGATTCCCTACCCACGCTTCCCAGGCAATTCCGAATTTTGAATTGAGAATTGAAAATGAAGAATTCTTGCTTGGGTGTTACTACTAAATTGAAACCCTCGCTCAATTCTAAATTCCAAATTCTAAATTCTCAATTCTTTTCGGGTTTATATGTTACCCGTGAGAAATGAATCAACGAAGGCGAAGGCTTTCGCTTGGAGTGGTGAACTTTTACTTTCTTTTTGAAATAATAGTCGGACTTCACTGCGACTGGGCAGGTATCCTGTGCACAGCTGGCGATGGCAGCTATGAGCAACAAACCAATGCACATCGTTCTCAGTGTCCGCATAGACCGTGCGACCGTTGTTATTTCTTCCGTTTAAATGCCAACAAGGGTAGGTTCCCTTGGTAAGCAAGTTTCCTAGTAATACTCAATCCGAACAGTTTTTCGTATAGGCTCAACTCGTGGGTAAACGTGGTGAGTAGATCGGACTTAGTTTCTTGAATGTATTTATCGATGGCCTTTGGCACGTCGTCGTCGATAATCAATTTAAACTCAATCTTGTCGTATCCTGTCTTATTAATGTAGTGCTCGGCCAAAATCCTAGATTCCTCAACCTTTTTGTCGACAGAAGGAGCAACGTGCACGGCGTATATTTTAGTATTGAAGATCCGGGCAAAAGGTACGAGGAGCTCGAGTTCGTTCTTGATGTCCTTCATGTCCGTTGCATACACGATCTTTCCGAAGTTCTTGAATTCTGCAAATTGTGGAATGGCCAGAACGGGAGAATACACCGAATCGATCACGGACACGGTCGTTCCGCCGAGGCTCAATTTCTTCAATTGTGAGGCTCCTTGGCTTCCCATCACGAGAAGGTTGACGTAGTTCTTATCACAATAACGTTTCACGGTTTGACTCACCGTATGACCGCGCAGCGCCGTAAAAGATACTTTTGCAGTTGTTTTCGTTTGGGCTTCAGCCAGAAGTTTTTGACCTTCTTCTTCGGCGACGGTCGTCAGCATTTTTTCAACCTGCTTGAGACGCATGTTCGATTTCGGAACACCATCGAGACGGACCACGTTGAGGATCGTGAGCTCCACGGGGAGCTTCGTGCTCATCTTCAACGCATAGTTGAGGGCTACTTTCGACAACGGTGAAAAATCGGTGAGGACAACAACTTTAAGAGGATCCATAAAGGGTAGGAATATTCCAAAAATAGGTCTTTCTAAAGCCAGATAAAAATTAAATTGCGTGCTAAACCGTGCCCAGAACACGAACGGGCGCGGTTTAATTCAGCGAAAGAAACTTATGAAGAAGACTCTTACCTCCGTGGTTGTCATCCTCCTTTTGAGCAGCCTAGCCTTCGGTCAGAAGATCGATGGCAATCGAATCATGAAGCACATTACCACACTGGCCAGCGATGCGTTTGAAGGGCGTGGAACTGGCTCGGCGGGTGAGAAGAAAGCGAACGACTACATTGAGTCTCAATTCAAACTTTTGAAACTGCAGCCGAAGGGTGAGAATGGTTATGATCAATCCTTCGCCTTCAAAAGTGGAGTTCATGGCACCGGAACGGAAGGCACTGCCGTCAACTTGGCAGGCTACATCGACAACGGTGCGGAGAATACGATCATCATTGGCGCGCACTACGACCACTTGGGTCTTGGGAACGACGGCAACTCCCTAGATGCAAATCCGCAAAACAAGATTCACAATGGTGCCGACGACAACGCCTCGGGTACCGCCGGCGTGTTGGAAATCGCACGGTACTTTCAAGAAAACGGCAAGAAAGAAAAGTTCAACTTCCTGATTCTTTGCTTCAGTGGCGAAGAGCTCGGGCTTTATGGGTCCAAGTACTTCACCGAACATCCCACCATCGATCTTTCGAAAGTCAATTACATGATCAACCTTGATATGGTCGGGCGCCTTTCGACAGAAAACAAAACCCTATTTGTCAGTGGCACGGGTACGAGCCCAGTGTGGGAACCGGCGCTTCAAAAGTTGAGCAATGAAAATCTAAAGATCAAGACCGACTCGTCGGGGACGGGACCTTCGGACCACACGAGTTTCTATTTGAAGAATATCCCCGTACTTCATTTTTTTACAGGTTCACACAGTGACTACCATAAGCCCTCGGACGACGCCGATAAGATCAACATCGCTGGCGAGGTCGAAGTATTAAAAGTGATCGTGAAACTGATCGAGTCGCTGAACGACTCACCTAAACTGGCATTCCTCACTACAAAAAGTAAAACCATGCAATCACGTTCGTCATTCAAAGTTACCATGGGCATCATGCCCAGCTACACAGCCGATGAAGAAGGGCTGAAAGTTGATGGAGTATCAGACGGTAAACCGGCAGCTAAAGCGGGCATCCTCGCAGGAGACGTCATTATCCAAATGGGCGAGGTAGAAGTAAAAGACATTCAACACTATATGGACGCCCTCGGAAAGTACGAAAAGGGTCAGACCATTCCGGTGAAACTCAAACGTAAGGGCGAAGTCCTCACGGTCAATGTGACCTTCTCGCATGAAGTCTTTTGCCAGCGACAATTACTCCGGCGTTCATCCCGAAGTAATGGCGGCTTTACAACGCGTAAACACGGAACACGCCGGTTCGTACGGCAACGACGAGTACACCGCAAAAGCGAAGGAAAAGTTTCAACAACTCTTTGGCACCGATTCAGAAGTATTCTTTGTGTACAACGGCACGGGAGCCAATGTGTTGGGACTGAGTGCTATGACGCGCTCCTTCCAGTCCATTATTTGTCCGGAAGGTGCTCACATCAATGTGGATGAGTCGACTGCCCCTGAAACTTTTTTGGGTTGTAAACTGGTCACTCTCCCCGCACCGGACGGAAAGATTAGTGCAACTCAGGTTCGCGACAGGATTCAACGCCTCGGAGATCAACACCATCCACAAGCGAAGGTAATCTCGATCTCGCAAGCATCGGAATACGGTACTGTATACACGGCAGAAGAAATCAAGGCCTTGAGCACCGTTGCACGCGAGCATCGGATGTTGCTGCACATGGACGGATCTCGTCTCGCCAATGCTGCCGTTACGCTCGGTCAAAACTTCATTGACTTCACGAAAAACGCGGGCGTCGATGTACTTTCTTTCGGCGGAACGAAGAATGGGTTGATGTTTGGGGAAGCGATCGTTTTCTTTCGCCCCGACTTGGCGACAGATTTCATGTACATTCGTAAACAAGGGATGCAGCTCGCCTCAAAGATGCGGTTCATCGCGGCACAATTTGATGCGCTCCTCACCAATGACCTTTGGAAAACAAACGCGTCGCACACCAATTCCTTAGCGCAAAAGTTAGGTTCCGAGCTTTCGAAAATTCGGGGAATTACGGTTACTCAAAAAATTCAAGCGAACGGCGTGTTCGCCATATTCCCGGCCGCTATCATTGAGCCACTGCAGAAAGAATACCCTTTCTACACATGGAACGAAAAGATCAACGAGGTACGATTGATGTGCTCGTGGGATTCGAGGGAAGCCGAGATTGACAAGTTCGTCGCTCGAGTGAAGAGCTTGGTGGGTTAAAACCGAGACCAAGGTTCACTTCGGTACGACCAATCTATTTTTTCTCTACTGCGTGTCCGCCAAATTCGTTGCGCAAAGCTGCGACCACCTTACCGGCGAACGTATCTTCTTGTTGTGACCGATACCTCATCAAGAGAGACATGGTGATCACCGGTGTGGGGACACCAAGCTCGAGCGCAGTATCGATGGTCCACTTTCCTTCGCCCGAAGAGTGCATGACACCTTTGATCGACTGGAGGTTTTTATCTTTTGATAAGGCGTTCTCGGTGAGTTCCATGAGCCAACTACGGATCACCGATCCATGGTTCCAAACTTTGGAAACTGCTGCAAGGTCAATTTGATCATTGTACTTGTGTAGCACTTCCATCCCTTCTGCGATGGCCTGCATCATGCCGTACTCGATGCCATTGTGAACCATCTTAGTGAAGTGACCGCTTCCCAATTTACCACAGTATAAATAGCCATCGGGAACGGAGATCGACTTGAACAGTGGTTCACAATAGTCGAAGACTTCTCTCTTCCCGCCGATCATCGTACATACACCGTTCAAAGCGCCTTCGACGCCACCGCTGGTTCCGCAGTCGAGATAGTGGACGCCGACTTTTTCGAGTTCGCGGCCGCGCGCCAATGTGTCTTTGAAGTGCGAGTTTCCACCGTCGATCACGATGTCGTCTGGTGAAAGGTGTGACTTGAGGCTTGAAATGATCACGTCGACTGTGTTACCGGCGGGGACCATGATCCAAATGATCCGACGTGAGGTTACTTTGGCGGTCAAATCCGCGATCGAAGGAGCAGTGGCCACCCCGTCCTTCACGATTTTCTCCATCGCTGCCTTGTTGATATCGAAGGCAACGACCTCGTGACCCTTGTTCTTGAAGTTGAGAGCTAGGTTATAACCCATTTTCCCCAACCCAATAAGCCCTATTTGCATGAGAGAAGTATTGAAATGTTTCTAATAGTCTAGCAGTCTACAACATCCTCCTCCCGGCGTCAATATTAAGATATTCCAGGCTAATCCGGAATAAAATCTAACCTTGCAATTGTTGCAATCGAACGATGGCCTCGAATTCGGTTTCCAGCACGGTCGTGGTCCTCGTGAATATCCCGTAGAGGTTGTCATACACCTCACTTTTGCTGGGGTCCGGTTCAAAGATCCGGTCGTCCGACTCGTTCGTGAAGTCGGCGGGGACCCCAACCGCGCGGAAGGCCATCAGGGCGGCACCAAGGGAGGATGCATCGTTTACATCTTGGAGCCTGATTGGCTTTTGAAGGACGTCGGCCAGCATTTGAATCCAGACGGGTGACCGGACGAACCCTCCACTTGCCAACACCTCAGTTGCCGGGGCGATGGTCTCCTCAACGCTCTCTGCGATGCTCCGAACCTCCAAGCAAATCCCTTCGAGCAGGCTTCGCATCATGTGTGCCCTGGAATGGTGCTGAGCCAATCCAAAGAACACGCCTCGAAGATCGGGATTGTAATGGGGCGCGCGCTCACCCAAGACATACGGTAGGAACAAGAGTCCATTCGATCCGGCATCGACCGGAGCCGCAGCGTTGGTGAAAGTTGCGAGGTCCTTGAAGTTCCCATCGCAGAACTTATCGGCGAACCAAGAAATGAGCACGGTCCCATTGTTTGTAGCGCCGCCGCTGATGAAGGATTTGTCGTCCAACCGATAGTTGAACACCCGGCGTTGTGTATCGTGCGCCACTTCGGAGGAAGCCATTCGAACTGCGCCACTGGTACCGATGGTAACCGAGAGTTTGCCGGCGCCCATAGCATTGCTTCCAAGGTGTGCGAGACAGCCGTCGCTGGCCCCAGTAATGATTGGAGTCTCGGCCTCGATCCCCAACCAAGAAGACATTTCCTTCGACGCATGAAGTTTTCGTTCATACGGCGACACACACGGGTTCAACTTCGACCGCTCGATTCCGGCCGCATCAAGTGCCATCGACGACCAATCGAGGTGATGGATATCAAATAGCCCGGAAGAGGAAGCGACTGAATAGTCGATCACCATCTCGCCGCAAATCTTCCACAACAAGTATTCTTTGATCGATATAAACTTCCATGCCGTTCGAAGAAGCGCTGGCTCGTGCTCACCGATCCACATAAGCTTGCACAATGGAGACATAGGATGGATCGGTGTGCCAGTGCTCCTATAAATTGAATCACCGAGAGTAGTCGCGGCTAGCGTTTTAGCCTGGGGCGCACTTCGCATGTCCGACCAGAGAATCAAGGGCGTAAGTGGTTGGCATTTTTGGTCGACAGCCATCAAACTGTGCATAGCGCTACTCAAGCCAACGGCCGATAATTTTCCTGAGAATTGCTGACGAGCTTTTCGGATGATCGTGAGGATGCCGTTGACAACTACATCAGGGTCTTGGACGGCAAATCCTGGTTGCGGGTAAATGGTTGGGTAGAACTCTTGGGCCGACGCTTTCAACTCGCCCTTTGCAGACAAGATCAGTGCTTTCGCACTTGTCGTCCCGATATCAACTGTTAATACAAAGCTCACGGTACTTAGACGATGTCCAAGTATGAAAAATAGGACAAAGAAGCGGACGGGAAAAGAAAATGAGCCCGTATTGGAAAGCCTAGCTATTTGGAGCCATCCTAGGCTGCGAGGGAAAAAACAGAAGAGGCTGCCCTTTGGGTCAGCCTCATATTATCTTTTTAAGAACTTGATGGTGCTTCGATTGTTGGAAGCTTCGTCCCGGACGGCCAGCAGGTAATAGCCAATCGGCAGGTCTTTTACGCGCAGGCGCAATTCGTGGTCGTCGAGCATTTCGGCCTCAACTTCCAGCACGTTGCCGATTATATTATGCACCGTGATGCGTGTCGTTTTAGCAATTGGTTCATCGAACCGGACGTGCAGGTATTCGATCGCCGGGTTGGGATAAATAGAAACAGCCGAGGCAAGTTGGCCCGGCTGCAATTGTCCGTTGGCATTCATTTCTTCCTTCTGCGCAAAGGCCGAACTGGCGACGAGGGCGAAGGCGAATATGAAAAATATGGTGCTAACGGTTTTCAACTCTGTTTATTACGTCAATTGGTACGAGTTAGATGCCTTTTGTAAGCCAAAGGTTTAAAAAAAGTGGAAAAAAACCCGAAAATGGCAGAAATGCCGGGAAAATTAGTCGACAGATGCCGTATTTCTGGAGATTAGTCACCCTGGGCTGCCCCTAGTACCTCGATTAAATCCGTCGCCAACATGGCCGTTTGTCCCCTTTGATTCGAGGCCAGGTCGCCGGCACGCCCATGAATGAAGACCCCGAAGATGGCAGCTTCCGACGCGGCATAGCCCTGGGCGAGGAGCCCCGTGAGAACACCTGTCAGCACATCGCCGCTACCCCCTTTTGCCATACCAGGGTTTCCTGTCGTGTTGAACCACGTCGTTCCTGCGGGTGTGGCGACGGAGGTGTGGGCGCCTTTCAACACCACCACGGTATTCAGCTGGCGCGCCAAGTCGCGTTGAAGTCGCAGCTTGTGTAAGTCGTCCGTCCACGGTCCAACCAAGCGTTCAAACTCACCTGGGTGTGGCGTGAGGATGCTTCCTTTCGGGATGAGGTGCATCATACCACGCTGTTGTCCCATGATGTTGAGCGCATCTGCATCCATCACCAAGGGTTTCCCTGCCGTCATCAACTTTCGAATTGCATTGATTGTTTCGAGACGCGTTCCGATACCAGGTCCCACTCCGATGACGTCGAAACCCGATACGTCGCCAGCTTCGGAAAAAAAATCCCTCTGCGGATCGACGCTCACCATCGCTTCTGGTACGGATGTTTGAATGATATCATAACCGATAGACGGTACGTGAACAGTCAGAAGTCCAGTGCCAGTTCGGAGCGCCGCTCGACTGGCGAGTACGGCAGCTCCCATTTTTCCAATCGCGCCGGCGACTAACAGGGCACGACCGAAGTTCCCTTTATGTGAAAACTTCTTCCGTGGACGTCGAAGGCCGCGCGCCGTTTCTTCATCAATGAGTAGGTCAGAAAACGAGACTTTCTGTTCGTCCAAAAAACCTGGACTTAGTCCAATGTCGACAGTGATCCATTCGCCAACGTATTCCGCATTCGATGGAAGCAACAACGCGAGCTTTGGAACTTGGAACGTAACGGAATGATGTGCGCGAACCATCGTCCCTTGCGAAGGCAGGTCGAGTGCTAATCCTGAGGGAACGTCGACGGCCACACAAGTGGAAGACAGGTCATTGATAAAGTCAACCACCCGGGCAAATACTCCTACCAGCGGTTTCGAGAGTCCTGAACCGAAGAGCGCATCGATCACAATACCAGGCGCGTCTTCGATGGATGGAACTTGATCGTTGACTTCCCTCACTGGAATAGACGCCGGCAACCGGTCGAGATTGACCTTGGCATCATTGGATCTATCGGCTTGACCAACCAGCCAGACCTCTACTTGGAATTTTCTTTTTGACAGTATCCTCGCGATCCCAAGACCATCGCCCCCATTATTACCGGGACCACAAACGACGAGCACCCGCTGCGGACTGAATTTCTTTGCGAACCAATTTGAGAACGCATGGCAAGCGCGCTCCATCAGGTTGATGGAAGAAATCGGCTCATGCTGGATGGTGAAAGCATCCCACGCGCGCACTTGGTTGGCGTTCAGAATCGGAGTCATAGACCCAAGTTAGTGAACTGGTTGTTAGCGATCTACTTCGCCGAGGACGATGTCGAGCGAACCCACGATGGCAATCAGGTCGGCAATCAAAATACCTTTCGCCAATTCCGGAAGGATAGACAAGTTGACGAAACAACACGAGCGAACTTTGCAACGGAAGGGCACGTCGGATTTGCCGTCGGCGCGGAAGAAAAATCCGAGTTCGCCCTTGGGGTTCTCGGCTCGCACATAGAAGTCTTGCGCGGCGGGTCGAATTTTTTTAGGGACAAGTGCTTGTGGGTCGAAGTCGCGGGTGCGTTTGTGTTCGCCCAGAAGTTTTGCTGCACATTGCTCGATGATCCTCATTGACTCCCGTATTTCGCGGACCCTCACCCAGGTACGGTCCCAACAATCGCCCACGGTCCCCATCTTGCCTTCCCCAATCGGTATTTCGAAATCCAACTCGGGATAGACGGAATACGCGTCGGTTCGTCGTAGGTCTACACGCAAGCCAGAGCCTCGAAGCATCGGACCGGTGGCACCACAATTCACGGCCAATGCCAACGGGAGCACACCTACGTTCGCTGTTCGGTCAATGAATATCTTGTTGTCGACCAGCAACGATTCGAGTTCATTCAACTTGGGCCGGAAGTATTGAACAAACTCTTGGCAACGTTCTTCGAAGCCAACGGGTACATCGTAGAAGAGTCCACCAATCCAGATATAGTTATAAAGGAGTCGCGCACCGGATGCCCATTCGAGCATGCGTAAAATATGTTCGCGATCGCGCATGGCCCAGAACATTGGGGTGAAGGCACCGAGATCCAAGCCATAGGTTCCGATCGCGATCAAGTGGGAGGCGATCCGGTTGAGTTCGGCCACTAGCACCCGTACGTACTCTACCCTCTTGGGGAGTTGTTGGATTCCCAACATCTGTTCGACTCCGATGGCGTAAGCGTGTTCGGAATTCATGGAAGCGGTGTAATCCATTCGATCGACGAAAGGAATTACTTGATTGTACGGAAGACTTTCGGCGTGTTTTTCGAAGCAGCGATGGAGGTAGCCGATGTGTGGCACCAGTTCTTTGATGGTTTCGCCGTCGGAAATCACCTCGAGTCGCAACACACCGTGGGTGGATGGGTGCTGCGGTCCCATATTGATGATCATCTCCTCCGAACGCAGGTCGCCAACCTTGTACTTGTTCGGTTCAGATCGTTCCAAGTTATCGTCGTGAAAACGATATTGGATCTTCTCTTGGGTTTTCGTGGAGTGGAGTGCCATCGTCAATACTTCACTTGAATGTCGCGATAGCGCTCTTGTTCTTGATAGTCTTTTCGGAGCGGGTATCCTTCCCAATCGGCGGGCATTAGGATGCGGCGCAGGTCGGGATGACCTTCGAAGATGATTCCATACATGTCGAAGGTTTCACGTTCCATCCAGTTTGCCGAACGCCAGATATCGGAGAGCGTTGGAACAACTGGATTGTTCCGCGGCAGTATCACTTTGAGCGCGAGGGAATGATTGTATGGAATTGAGTACAGGTGGTAGATGACTTCAAAAGTATTTGCGGTTACTCCGTTATCGACACCGGTGACACACGAGAGTTGGTCGAAGTAAGTCGCTGGATTGGATTGAAGGTCGCGGGCAACTTGAGAAAGTGTGCCTGGCGAAATCTCTACGGTGAGTGGACTCGCGTTTGTCAACGAAGTCCAACCTTGCTGTTGAATAAACTGTGTGAGTCGCTCGCTGTTCATTGGAAGTGAGTTTCGAGAAACTGAAACAGCGGCAACACGGCTGGGCTATGAAGGTCCCAAACCTGCTCATTCAAGTAATCGCGTTGATCGATCTTGCTTGGCTGGTTGAGCAACTCCGTGTAAGCAAATATCTTCGTCTTCATTGGAGGAAGATTCAAATTATCGGTGTTGTATGCACGGAGACATTCCAAATACCGGTCAAAACAACCAAAGATGTATCTATTGTTTTCTGGCACAATTTGCTCGAGCAAATCTTCCAATGCACCGTTGTCCCTATTATTAGGAAAGAGGAAGCTATCAAATTCGATTGAATGTTGTGCTTTCTGGACGTCGAGGCTTTGTTGCTTAGATGCAAACGAGAGATCGGAATCAAAGATTACGAGATTGCGGAGACCTTGATCGCTACTAATTCGAAACCGTTCAACGAAAGCAGTCAGGCGGTCGCACCCTTCGACCACTTGAATTCCGTCTGTAGGGGGTTCTACCCCAAACCTTCGCTGAATGAAATGGGAGATAAATCTCTTGTCAGATTTACCCTCAACAAATATCGTTACGGGAAATGTCATCTAAATCCACCGCGAACCTCATTACCGACTATGACATTTGCATCGAGATGATCGAAAGGATAGGTGTATGCCTTGACAGTTTTATCGGGCAAGGAAACCAATGATATTCCGCGGGCCTCAGATTTCAACTCTGAGAATTCGGTTGTCTTGAGCACGTCGACAAAGAAACGAATGCACTCGTCGCTGTGGGTGGTCATGAACAACTGGACATTGTTTCTCTGGGCGGCCTTCAAAATGACGGTCCAAAATTCCTTCATCCTGCTGAAATGAATACCCGTGTCGACTTCATCAATCATCAGCCGCTTGTTCCGGTTTACGACGATTTCAGCCAGTATCCTGAAGAGTTTCAGTGTGCCATCGCCAAAGAAAGAAAGTGAGAGCGGCCGGTCGACCTCCTTTTGATAGACAATTAGCTCGGCGTTGCCGCCTTCGTAAGAGGGTTCAATATTTTCGATGTCGGGCACGAGAATTTGAAGGTCATCTACAAACTGTTTTTTTGCTCGTCGATCACCTTGAATATACTTTGAATAGAAGGCAACCAGATCACTGTGAAAGCCGAGTGAAAAAGGAATGAACGGTACATTCATCGAACTCGACCGCGAATACTTATTGTATAAATTCCAATCAGTCAGTTGGGTCTCTGATTGATATTTTTTTACAGTGTATCTAAGCTTATTTTCCGGTCGATCAACTATCAAACCAAGTTCAATTTTCGAGCCTTCACTATTAGTCTGTACAAACGAGGCTGTCGACTGTGGTCTAGGATCATTGAAATAACTCGAAAATCGGTGAAGATCTTCCATTTTAACGCCGCGAAACTCAAAAGCGGCCAACAGACTATTGAAAGACGAATTTGGATCTTCCTCCAACAAGAGAGCTTCCAGCACGGTTGTCTTTCCCGTGTTGTTGTCACCAAAAATTAAATTGATTTGCCCTAAACCTTTCATTTCAAAAAAGGTGAAGCGCTTAAAGTTGGCAACGGCAAGTTCGGACAGATGGTAGCTATTACTTCCCATGGTTGCTAAAGTTAGCTATTTCGCTCCCATTAAACTTTCACTCGTAATCTTTTCATGCAGCTTCATGATCCCGCCGATGAGTGCTTCGGGGCGGGGCGGGCAACCGGGTACGTAAATATCCACCGGAATAATTCGATCGACACCTTTCACCACGTGGTAGCCGTGCTGCCAGTAAGGACCACCACAATTCGAGCACGAACCCATCGAAATTACATAGCGAGGCTCAGCCATTTGCTCATACAAGCGACGGATGCGGTCGGCCATCTTGAACGTCACAGTACCAGCTACGATCATTACGTCACTTTGTCGAGGGGTGGCGCGGGGTACCATTCCAAGGCGATCCATATCGTAAGGGGCGGTGCCCGTGCTCATAAACTCTATCGCGCAGCACGCAATTCCAAATGTCATGGGAAACAACGATGACAACCGAGACCAATTGAATAAGTTGTCGAGTTGCGTGATGATCAATCCACTTTGACCGAACGATTCGCGATAAGCAAAATCGTCTGGGTTCTCGGGCTTCACCGGGATGGACACCTGTTTGGATTCGTTACTTCCCGGCATACTTGTCATTCACTTGTTGATATAAATGTGGAGGTACGGGTGATTGAATGTCGCGCGTCTTCGAGGTGGGTCGCATCCAATCGAGATGACCATGCTTCCATGCATAGGCAAGCCCAAGGGCGAGGAGTCCGATGAATATGAGCATCTCGACCATGGCGAACCAACCCCAAGAACCACCGGTGGCAGCGATCCGTTCGGGGTCGGCGAACACAGTGGCCCAGGGAAATAAGAACGCGATCTCGACTTCAAAAAGGAGGAACACCAGGGCAATCACATAGAACCGGACGTTGAATTGAATCCAGGGCGATCCGATCGCATCTTCGCCACTCTCGTATGTCTTCAATTTTTCTTCGCTGGGTCGTGACGGGCGAATGATCCGCGACACGAGAAGTGTCAACGAAATAAATACAAGTCCACCCACGATGAAGAGCAGGACTTGACCCCAGTTCGAAATAGATTGTTCACCCATAATTGAAGTGAACAAAGATAGGGAGAAATAGTTTCAGAAGGGGCGGATTGACCCGCCCCCCGGTGTCAGCGCCACACTCCTATAATCAATCCCATGACGGTGAGTGACACGACACTGAAACCGGCGTTAATCAAGAAGATGACAAACGACTTGCGTTCGAAGAGGTAATGCATTCCCACGAAAGTGGCTACCCAACCGAAGCCGGCGAGGAAACCGTAGAAAGCTCCCATCCCGGCTCCATCTGTCGGGCCGAGGAACATAGCAAGGTTAATAGCCGCTACCAAGCCCAACACGAAGGCGAATCCAAAAATCTTGACCATGTTGGCGCCTTTCAAGCTTTCTTCCGTGAATCCATTTTCTCGCATCCACGCGTTGCCGAACGCAATGGGTGAATACCAGATTCCTCCCAAGAGGAAGGTTGATAAAGCCGCGGCAATTACGGCGAGCCAGTTGACTTGGGGCATTTTGTAAGGGTTTATGAAAAATAATTACCGAATATGTGATGTTTAAAAACACGAAATTTGACATTCCGACCGAAACGGAAGAATTCGTGACCGAAACGGAAAAATCGCAGGTGACATCTAAGGAGGTGGAGTTGAAAGATGGAATGATCCGTCTGATCGGGATTCCATTTTTCGGCATCGCGATCCCGCATGTCACCGGGTTGTTCGGCACCCTCACGATGTCCGATCCGCGCTACTGGCTTGGATATGTGCTGTTCATTTCCTTGTCGGGATCCATCTGGCAAGGGAATCGTTACCTACTGTTTCGCACCCGTCGAAGGTTCACTTGGTTCGACCGCCCGATTGAAAAACTGATCCTGCTGTTTGCCAATAATATTTTCTACACCGCTCCGATCACGGTTGCATGGTTGTGCGTGTGGTATCGAATTGCAGGCTTCTCAATCAAATGGGACACGATTACCGTCGTGGCCCTTATTAACATCATTTGCGTGTTATTCATCACGCACGTGTATGAAACGGTGTTCATGGTGAAAGAGCAGCAAAACGAGCAGGTGAAAAACTCGGAGCTGCAGCGAGCGAAGGCTGAAGCCGAACTGGCTGCCCTCAAAAACCAAGTAGACCCGCATTTCATGTTCAACTCTTTGAATACGCTGACCCATCTCATCCAGGTCGATCCTTCGAAGGCGCTCGTATTTACGGAAAACCTGGCTGACGTCTATCGATACATCCTCGCGCAAAAGGATCGCACCCTCGTGTTGCTCGACGACGAACTGGACTTTACAAACAAGTATACCGACTTATTAAGACTGCGTTTCGGCGAGGCGCTGAAAGTAGAAAAGCGCTTCAATGGCTCGTCGGGAAAAGAGTTCTTGATTCCACCCACTTCCGTATTCGTTGCGTTCGAGAATGCCGTGAAACACAACGAGATTAGCGAGCGGGTCCCGATGCACATTGTCCTCGACCTTCAGTCGAACATGCTTCAAGTAACGAACACCATCCGCGAACGGCGCAACGTGGGCCATTCCTCGAAAATCGGTTTGAAGAATCTTGACGAGCGGTTTAGGTTGGTCACAGGGAACGGAATCACTGCCCTCAGAGAAGAGGAAACGTTCGTCGTCAACCTTCCACTAATTCCTATCGGTCGCTGAGTTATGAATGTCCTAATCATCGAAGACGAACTTCCAGCGCGGGCCAAACTCGAGTCAATGCTGACGGTCATTAATCCACACATAAAAGTGGTGGCGCAACTTGGCAGCGTGAACGAGTCCATTGACTGGTTGGGCACGCACCCTGAACCTGACTTGGCTTTTGTCGACATCCACTTGTCAGACGATCATTCCTTTGAAATCTTCCGCCGCTACCCGGTCCGGTTTCCCGTGATCTTCACAACGGCGTATGATAAGTACCTCCTCGAAAGTTTCGAATTCAATTCTGTCGACTACTTATTGAAACCCATCACCGAGGAGAAACTCCGAAAGTCGATCGAGAAAGTACGACGACTGGAACAACACTTCTTACAAGGAAATATCTTGAAGTTGCTGAAGGAAGACCGGACCACGCGACAACGGCTGGTGGTTCGCAAGGGAACGGAGTTCGTGGCGCTCGACCTGCAAGAAGTCGCATACTTCTTCACCGATCATAAGATCGTTTTCGTACGCGACTTTCAAGGTCGTCAAATGATTGTTGACCAGAACTTGACGGAACTCGAAGCTGAACTGGACGCGCGCACGTTCTTTCGAATCAATCGGAAGGTCATTGCGAATTGCAAGGCGATCGAACGTTTCAAACCTGAACAAGGTAAAATTCAAGTGTTCCTCAAACCGGAGATGAAGGAAGATGTGTTTGTGTCCAAAGAAACGGCGCCCGATTTTCGAAAGTGGATTGGCGCCTAGTTTCTACTTAGGTTCCCATAGCTCGACCTTGGTGCCCTCGCCGTCGAGTATCCAACCGAAACGTCCATAGTCGTAATCTTGAATATCGCCTGCGATCGTCACTCCCTCCTGCCGAAGCTTGGAGAGCACTAACTCTAGGTTCGACACGCGGTAGTTGAACATCCACGGTTTGTCGGACGGATCGAAGTAATTTGTGTTCATTGGGAACGGCGACCAAACGGTGCATCCTTCGACTTTTGTCCCTAGCTCTTTCCAACTGAAGAGTCCCTCGATACCCAAGTGTTGACGATACCAGTCGCGCATCGCAGCAGGGTCATTCGATTTGAAGAACACTCCTCCTATTCCGGTGACACGTTCCGACCAAGGAGATGGTGCATCACCAAAGCCATCGTCGACTGGTTCCCATAATTCGATCTTCCGACCTTCCGGGTCCATGATCCAACCGAATTTTCCGTATTCAAATTCTTGGACGTCGCCGACGGGTTGAATACCAGATTCAGCAAGTTGCGTGAGTAGTGCCCTCAGGTCGGCCACCCGGTAATTAAGCATGTAAGGCAACGTCGACGGTTGGTAGTAGTCGGTTTTTCCAAAAGGGCTCCACTCCGTGCGCGTGGTTTTGTCTTCGTCTGTTCCCATAATGAAGGTGGCTCCCCAATCGGTGGTCTGAAACCCGAGGTGTATGCGGTACCACTCTTTCAGCGACTTGACATCCTTTGCCAGGAAGAAGACGCCGCCAAGGCCTGTTACTTTACTCATGGGGTAACGATTGTTTCGGTTGCTGGCAATACTTCTTTTCGACGCAAAAGTGCGGCGCTCAACAGTGTGATGGCAAGGCCGACTGGAAAGATTTCCATCAACGTGACTGGGAATCGGATGAGTGGGTTCTTGTAAGATTCTTGGAACTGTTTGAATTCCTCGCGCTTGGTTGCAATTTCAGCTTCGCTCATCCCGTCGGTTTTCATTTCCTCGAAATAGTGGTCGAGCATTTGACTCGTGAACTCGTCGCCGAGCAGGTTGTAACTCACCTCCCAAGAAAGCCCGTAACACACCGAGGCGATGGCGGTGATTAGGACGCCAATTTTCACGCCTTGCCAGAACGTAACGACTCCGTTCGCATGCTTGTCGCGATAAGTTTTGATGCCAATGAAGATGAGGGTGAAGGCGACGACCATCGTGGTGTAGCCGACCCACTCGCCGTTGTCGAAATTGAGGATGCCGCTGCGCCACAACGGGATGGACACGAACATCATGGCGGCGACGATCGCGCCGGAAATAAGACCGTAGGTGATGATTATTTTTTTCATGGTATGACTTGTCCCGACTGTACGGGAACGGGCCCAAACCAAGCGGGTCGACGAAGTAAAATCGTCACCCGAAAGGGTGAATTGATTCAAAATAGCATTTTTTCACCTGAAAGTATCAGGGTATCAGGAGCAGTTCCTTGCCTTTTTGAATGGCTTGCGTGCGCCGTTTCACGTCGAGCTTGGAAAAGAGGTTTGCGGAATGAGTTTTCACCGTGTTGAGGGACACGAACATGCGGTCGGCGATTTCTTGATTCGAGAGTCCTGCGGCCATTCCCTCGAGCACCTCGT
Organism: Cyclobacteriaceae bacterium; assembly: GCA_044226945.1. Taxonomy (GTDB): domain Bacteria; phylum Bacteroidota; class Bacteroidia; order Cytophagales; family Cyclobacteriaceae; genus ELB16-189. The sequence goes on from JBGAGB010000021.1 coordinate 67,868, forward strand.
GTTCGCGTTTGCTGATGCCGAGTTTCTCCAACCGTGTGGGATCGAAGGCGAAGGGCTGGAGAGGAACGGGTTGTTTGACGACGATTGTCTTTTTCTTGGTGAGTTTGAGTCCGGCCCAGGCGCCCACGGCGGTGAACACGACGGCGAGGGCGCCCATATAAAACTCGATCGACAAATCGCGCACGAGGTATTTGTATTGAAGCAGTTTGAGCACGAGCACGAGTGCCGCCAAGGCTAGTCCGTATAAAATTGCTGTTCTGCGCACGACCAAATTTCGATTTTTTTTCGATTCGATTTTTGTTGATCGGTAATTCATGCAAAAGAGAACGAGCGCGATATATCATTTCACCGAAGCAGGTGATATGAACACGATGGTTGTCGGGTTAGATTTATTGTGGAGCCGTAATAATTCGACTAGCACAATTAAACTAACGATGTCCATCCGATGTGATCAAGTTAAGAGGGAAGGTGTATATCTCGCCCCCTTCCCGATGATCGGCTAAGTCTTAGGCGAAGGTGATGGGGGCTTAACACGGTGTCCTATCGTTTTGCTGTAGTATTGCGCCCCTTGCATCGACGATAATCGGCTTTTAGCGGAGGTGGTCAGGGGCTTACATCAAGAGGAGTTTGGCCGTCGATAAGTTCATAGTCTAGTCCCATAAATACCGTGGCATCTCCTTTTTGATCTCCTGCGTCAATTCTTGTATCGCTTTTTCCACGCGCTCTTTCCCCACCTGCTGATCTTCCAGTTTCATAGTATGGTCGGTTCGCGTGACAATCTCCGTCGCTACTTTCCGAGCTTGCCTTTCAATCATGGTTTCAAACGAAGCATCACGTGGTACGAAACCATAGACGAGTCTCATATCCAATGCTGAAGCAACTTGCCTGAGGGTTTTCAAAGTGACCGTGCCTTTCCGCTCTCGTGTCTCTATTTCCTGCGCACTTTGCGCGGTAATCGACAACCGGCTAGCGATCTGTCGGAACGACATTCCTAACGCCATGCGGATTCCATGAATCCAGCCTTTGGCCGGAACCTCTGGAAAATTGACGTACCCTGCCAATTTTCTATCAAACTGCTCGATTTGAAGCTTTTGAATGCTTTTCATAAGGCTAAAACCTGATAAATAGGTTGTAAATATCAGTTTATAACCTGATAAATACAAACTAAATATCAGTCTATAGCCTGAATTTACTGTTGGGGAGTTGGCCAGGACCAATCATAAATCAATGTCGTTGAATTAAGTGCAGTGCGGCCATTATAGCTATCACATGCGCCAAAGGCTACTTCCTTCGCCAAGGCTACGGAGGTCAATGACCTAATGAGTTAAGGCTAGGGCGAGTAAAATTGATATTTTGACATTGGTTGTTGGGTGTTTTCCAGCCTGCGACGGAACAAAAAAGAACCAACTTTCAATGTCATAATGTTCAACTGGTGGAAACCAACGACAAAACCACGACTCATCATTGAACCATGAATCCAAAATGCCTGAGCCGGGAGCCAAACACCAGCCTAGGTCGGCATTTGAATATCGCTTCAACCGCTAAGCTCTAACCTTTACTCACCCCGCCCATCCTTCTCTATCCAAGCTCCTATACTGGATCGCCTCTGCTAAATGCTCAACCTTGATTTCGGAGTCACCCGCGAGGTCGGCCACGGTACGCGACACCTTCAGGATGCGATCGTACGCGCGCGCACTCAACCCCAGTCGCTCCATCGCTGTCTTCAGTAAACTTCTCCCCGCTTCCGATATCGTGCACACTTCTTTCACCATGTTCGAGGGCATCATTGCATTGCAATGCACGTACTCCATCGCGCGAAAGCGAGCTTGTTGCACTTCCCTCGCGCGCACCACTCGTTGACGTATCTCGGCACTCGACTCGGTGCGGCGCTGCGAGATCATCTCGTCGAAACCCACCGGCACCACCTCGACATGCAAGTCAATCCTATCGAGCAACGGCCCACTTACCTTCGACAAATAGCGCTGCACCACACCAGGGCCACACACACATTCCTTCTCGGGGTGGTTGTAATACCCACATGGGCATGGATTCATGCTCGCGACCAACATGAAATTCGCCGGGTAGTCAATCGACATCCGTGCGCGAGAGATTGTGACGCGTCGCTCTTCCATCGGCTGACGCATTACTTCCAACACGGTTCGCTTGAACTCAGGCAATTCATCAAGGAATAAAACACCGTTGTGTGCCAACGAGATCTCTCCCGGTTGTGGATTCCCACCGCCACCGCAAAGTGCCACATCTGAAATGGTATGATGTGGACTTCGATACGGTCGCGAGGTTAACAACGTGCCGTTGCTTCCCACTTTGCCCGCCACAGAATGGATCTTCGTAGTCTCAAGTGCTTCGCCCAACGTCAACGGTGGCAGGATTCCGGGTAGGCGTTTTGCCAACATCGTTTTGCCTGCACCCGGTGGTCCAATCATGATGACGTTGTGACCGCCAGCGGCAGCAATCTCCAATGCACGCTTGATGTTCTCTTGTCCTTGTACATCGCGGAAGTCGGCGTGATAGTGACTGTCATGAGTCTGGAACAACGCGTGGGTATCGATGCGCATAGGTTCGATTGACTTTTTCCCTTTCAGGAAGTCGATTGCTTGTTGCACATGGGCCACGGGTATGATGTCGATGCCATCGACGATTGCAGCCTCGCGTGCGTTTTCTTCCGGCAAGATGAGTCCTTTGAAATTTTCGCGTGCCGACTGAATGGCGATGGGCAACACGCCACGGATGGGACGCACGTTGCCGTCGAGCGACAGCTCACCCATGACGACGTAGCGTTCGAGTTCGGGAAACACTTCTTGCACCGACGCTGCGACGATGCACAGGGCGATGGGCAAATCGTAGGCGGCCCCCTCCTTCCGGATGTCGGCAGGTGCGAGGTTGACGACCACTTTATTGCGCGGGATTTGGTACTTCAAACCTTTAAGCGCCGCTTCCAGGCGGTGGGCGCTTTCCTTGACGGCGAGATCGGCGAGTCCACTGATGTGGAGACCTTTCCCTTGGCCGACGTTTACTTCGATGGCGATCGTTTTGGCGTCGACTCCGAAAACGGCACTACCAGATGTCTTTGCGACGAGGCCCATGTGCGAGTGATTTGTTTGGTGGAAGCCAAACGTAAGGTTCCATCACACACGGAAGTGGAAATTGAAGAGTGGGTGGAAAAGGTTGTCAGGTTTTCTGGGTGAGTCACCGCATCCCCCTCTCGATCAACAGGATCAAAATATGAATCACCTTAATATGAATCTCTTGGATTCTGTCGGCGAAGCCTTGATGAGGAACGCGTATTTCCACGTCGGCCAACGGGGCGAGCTTGCCACCGCTGTTGCCCGTCAACGCGATTACTTTCATGCCCTTGCTGCGCGCAGTTTCAGCGGCACGCAACACATTCGGAGAATTACCACTGGTGCTGAGCGCAAACAAGACATCGCCTTTGTTGCCCAATCCTTCTAAGTAGCGAGAAAAGATAAACTCGAATCCGTAGTCGTTGCCCACGCAGGTGATGTGCGACACATCCGAAATACAAAGCGCTGGTAGCGCTGGGCGATTCTCACGATAACGTCCCGACAACTCTTCGGCGAAGTGCATCGCGTCGCAATGGGATCCACCGTTGCCACAGGACATCACCTTGCCGCCATTCTTAAATGAATCAATGATGACATTGGCTGCGCGAGCGATCGAATCCAAGTTGGCTGGATCGGCGATAAACTTGTCAATGACCGCGCGTGCTTGCGACAGCTCGGCAGAAATCACTGATTGCAGTTCCGTCATTGTTAGTTAGATTTTGGCGGCTCTGGTTTCGGTTTGCCGGCCTCTTGCAGGTCGTAGACTTTCGCCTTCAGCACATTGTTCTCGTGGCGCGCTGCCTCTTGGGCTTTTTTGAAATTGCGATGGTCCATCCACATCCAAACGAAGTCGGCGATAATCAGCGCCAAGCCGATGAAGGTGATGTATTTGAACCAACCCACCTTGCTGGCAAGTTTGAACAATAGCGAAGAACTACGTTCCATCACGATGGTGAAAATGAACGACACCAAATGATAGGTAGCGAACACGCTATATAAGATGATTCTTGCCCTGGTCATGCATGGATGGGGTTTCCGAAACAAACTTAGGTTTTTTCCTCGAATTTGCCCCCTTTCAATCGGTTTAATCAGGCGATTGGATCTCCGTCAGCTTGCGATACAAGCCATCTGCATTCATGAGTTGCGCATGTGTACCCCTTTGCACGATTTTCCCATCTTGAACGACTAGGATTTCATCGGCGTGCTGAATGGTGCTCAGTCGGTGTGCTATGACCAAAGATGTGCGGTTAGCCATCAATTTGAAAATTGCATCTTGAACGAGCCGTTCGGATTCGGAATCGAGTGCCGACGTGGCCTCGTCCATGATCAGGATGGGCGGGTTCTTCAACACTGCGCGCGCGATGCTGACCCGTTGGCGTTGTCCACCAGAGAGCTTTGAGCCCCGCTCGCCGATCACGGTGTCGTAGCCATGTTCAGTCTTGGTAATGAACTCGTGCGCGTTGGCAATTTTCGCTGCTTCGATCACTGCCTCTCTTGTCGCGCCCGCCATCCCAAACGCAATGTTGTTGTAAATGGTGTCGTTGAAAAGTATCGACTCCTGGGTAACGATCCCCATGTGTTGTCGCAACGAGTCGACTTTATAATCCTTCAGCGACACACCGTCGATAATGACATCACCGGACACGGGATCATAGAATCGCGGCACCAAGTCGGCAATGGTCGACTTGCCTCCACCGCTGGGGCCCACGAGCGCAACCATTTTTCCTTTCGGGATCGTGAAGCTGACGTGCTGCAGGACTGGCTTTTGTGTGTAGGCAAAACTGACGTCTTTAAATTCGATCTTGTCTTGAAATGACTCCAACACGACAGCCGTGGGTTTGTCTTCGATTGCCGGCTGCATGTCGGTAATCTCGAATATCCGTCGCGCCGACGCGATGCCTTTTTGCAACTGGGTGAGGCCTTGTGCGAAAGACTTCACAGGTTGAATAATGCTGGCAAACACTGCCAGGAATGCGAGAAAATCGCCACCGCTCAGTTGCTTATCTCCGCTGAGGGCGATCTGTCCTCCAAAATAAATCACGATCGACACGACGCAGACACCGAGAAACTCCGACACGGGCGACGCCAATTCGTTTTTGTACGACATCGACATATTCACCTTCTGGTTGAACTGATTCTCCTCCTCCATCCGATCCATGATGTACTTACGCGCATTGAACGCCTTGACCACACGCATGCCCCCAAACGTTTCTTCCAAGATATTCACCACGCGGCCAAGTGAATCTTGACTCATGCGAGCTTGTTTCTTCAATCTACGAACAATCTCTCCAAGTACCCCACCGATCAACGGCACGACGATCAACGTGAACCAGGTCAGCTTGGGTGAAATGTAAAACAAGGCAGAAAAGGCCATGATCAATGTAATTGGTTCCTTCAATACTGCTTTGAACGCGTTCATCACGGCAGATTCGACTTCCGCCACGTCGTTGGTGAACCGCGAGATCAAATCACCCTTGCGTTGCTCGTTGAAGAAACTCATCTGCATGCGCGTCACGTTCTTGAAGATCATTGACCTTAAGTTGCGCACTACGTCCAACCTGATCTTTGACGCGATGATTCGCTCTGCATAACGAAACGCATTTCCGATCAACACGGAACTGGCGATGAACAGGCAGACGAACATTAATGCTTGCACTTGTCCACCACTTTTCACGATACCTACGAAATAATGTTGAAACACGCCGATAAAGTAATCGGCTGTGGGGCTAAATTCAGGAAGAGGTTGATCTTTCACGACCACTTTTTCGAACAACACATCCATCATCGGTTTAATCGACACATAGGTGATGGTGGTGAACATCGCGCCGATGGTCGCGCATATCAAGAACAAAACAAGTCGAACTTGGATATTCTTAGAATAACGGACGATTCGAAAAAAGTCTTTCATCTTATTTGATCAGACGTTAGAATTCATAAGTCCTTCGCGCGACGTTCCAACGTACTGCCAACGAAGCCAAAGATGCAGTTGATCCCGCGTACGTTCCAGCTACTACTTGAACGGATGGATCGAAGGTGTAGGTCTGTTTCCTTTGAACATATTGGAGATCGACAAATAAATTATGTTTGAGCATGTACGACATCGTGAGCGTTGCAAACACTCGCGTGTCGCCTGTTCCCTGCCCTATCTTGTTTCCCAACTCCTTCACGCGTGTCTCGCTATTTTTGAAAGGATCACTCCCATAGTTCTTTCCAGTCTGGTAGTCGGACCCACCCTTGATATAATACAACTTCGCCACGACGTTCAACTTGCCAAGGGGTTGATATCGCACCACGCCGATCAACTCCCGGAAATTCGCACCGACGGGATGTGCAATCGCTTGGCGATAGTTTGTGTAGTTCGACAAACGCGTATTGTGAGAGTACGTGTAAGGTCGCACGGCATTTCCTTCTACCTGCAGATCCAAGTTATTGACGCCAAACGCATCAATATATTTTATCCCGATTTGCGCCGCGGATTTATTTGCCCACCATCCATCACGAGCCCGAACATGGCTCAGCAGAAACTCGTCGAGTACCAACTGGCCGTAAACCGATATTCCCTTTCCGGGATTCCATTTCGCATCGGCACCCACGATCGCGTTGTCAGCGCTGCCAAACTGTTGTTCAATCGCCCGGTAGAAAATAACGGGGTTCATGTAATTCCATTCAAAAGAGCTCTTCCGCCCGGCAACACTGTCCTGTGGACTATAAATAATAGATTCAAACAGTCCAAAGTTGAACTTCTTCCCGATGTTGAAGCTGGCGTGGTGGAAGGCGACATACTTTTCAGGGTACTTTCCGCCGCTGCCACCACTGAGGCCACCGGTGGCGTTGCCGGTAACATCGCCGACCATCCGATTGATTTGAAACAGGTAGTTCAACTTCCACACCTTGGCATTGGCTCGGAAGTAGAGCTGTGGGGGTGCATTGTCCGAATAGATCAACGACCGAACACCGTTGCCGATAAACATGCGATCGTGCCCAAGTTGCAGGTACACGTGCTTGCTTACGTTGAAGTCGATGTAGGCACGCGCTTGGAAAAAATCGACAGCATTGGTTTTAAATGGCTTCCAAAATCCCTCGTGTGGCACGACAGGGTTGGTTGCCATTCCGCGCTGCACGTAGTAAGGGAGAACAGACTGATTTTCGCCAAGAAAAGTATAGAAGCCGACTTTCTTATCGATCATCCCTCTGATTTCAACGCCGCGCGTGTTGATATAAGACAATCCAGATCTCTCGGAGTCGTTGCCAAAGGCGGCGTAGAGCACCGGGCTCACGTGCAAGTCGAAGTCAGGAATGTCCACGTGGGCCATGTCCGACTTCTTGCGGTAGAGCTTCTTCCAAATGGGTCTTTCACTATCGTTTGTCGCCGGGCGGGTCCATTCCCAGTTGTCGTTTCGAAGGTATTCGAGGTTGAACTTGTCGGCATTCGAGGTAAAAACCTGGTTCTTGGCGGCAAGTGTATCGAGGTAGGCAGCAATTGCGCTCCGCTTGTACGGTTTTATGGTCGTGAACAATTCACTCGACACTCGCCCACCCTTGATTTCGTAGCGGTCGAGCCAGTGGTAGTAGTCCTCGTTCAGTGAGGCGTTGGTACTTTGTGCGATTGTTGCGACGGGGGTGTAGAGGGCCAAGACTCCAAGCATGGTCGCCCACAGAATGCTGCGCATAGGTAGGTTGGAGGGTTTAAAGGTTGGCTGAGAACGCACCCGGATTTTCAATATTTTGATTTGGGGCGGAAAACCTGATTTTTAGCTAGAATTGCCCCGTGGATAATCCACAAATTTAGCTTTCCTGACCTTGTTTTTCAGGTTCTCTTCCTTAATTTTGCAGTCCTTTAAGAGAAAAACAATGAAAAAAGGCATTCATCCGGAATACAGGGACGTGGTTTTTTGGGACACTTCGAGCGATTTCAAGTTTATGAGCCGCTCAACCCTGAACACAAAAGAAACCATCAAGTGGACAGACGGCAAGGACTACCCGGTCATTAAGGTCGAAGTGAGCTCTGCGTCACACCCCTTCTTCACTGGTAAGAAGATGTTTTTGGACACTGCGGGTCGCGTGGAGAAATTCCAGAAGAAATACCAAAAGAAATAATCGTTACCGAACAGGTTTCGAACGTAGGGAGGCTGTCTCATTGGACAGCCTCTCTTATTTTTAAGTCTTTGTTTCGGACTAGCACACGACACCGGATCTTTTTAAGAACTGGCCTTTTGAGACGGCGCCTTTTTTATTTTTGAAACATGAACGTCATCCTGTTCGACGATCCCCAGATGCGGAGCCAACTGCTCCCGCTCACCTTTACCCGCCCGGTGGCGAGCCTCCGGGTCGGTATCCTAACGATCGCCGAAAAATGGAACCGCCGCCTCGGTGTGGAAGCCTCTTTCAGCACCCAACCGTATTTACAAGGGAAGTTTCCAACAGTTGTCACGAGTGACAATTTCTGGATCAATGGTGCAGTTTGCCCCGATGACTTGTTCATTGCTGCCATTCACACACTGAAGCCCAACGATGCGATTGAAAAAAATGGTCGCATCCTCGCTGTTCGAACGGCCGACGACGAAGTTCCGGAAGTAATCGCAGGTCAGGTGACGTCGTATGCCAACGAGGTAACCATCATCGATCAGCCGTGGAAGATCTTTACGCAGAACGGGCCTCAAATTAGGGTAGACTTTGAACTGCTCACGAAAGGACGCAAGTCACAGCCTGTTCCCGATCCTGCCACGGTGATCTACAACCCATCGAACGTGTTCATCGAAGCGGGGGTATCTTTGAAGGCTTGTGTCTTGAATGCCGAACCTGGACCCATCTACCTGGGTCGAGATTCTCAAGTGCAAGAAGGCGCCATGATTCGAGGTCCGTTTGCTTTGGGCGAGCGCTCGATCATCAACTTGGGTGGGAAGATGCGAGGTGACACGACAATTGGCCCAGACTGCAAAGTGGGTGGGGAGATTTCGAACTCGGTCATTTACGGTTATAGTAACAAGGCACATGATGGGTATCTTGGAAATTCGGTCGTAGGTGAATGGTGCAACTTCGGCGCCGACACCAACAATTCGAATATGAAGAACAACTACGACCTCGTGAAGTTGTGGAGTCACGTAGACCGTACCTACATCAACACAGGGCTCTACTTCTGTGGGTTGATCATGGGCGACCACAGCAAGACTGCGATCAATACGGCGTTGAACACGGGCACGGTGGTAGGTGTGAACTGCAACGTGATTGCGAATGGATTCCCAGCTAACTTCATACCTTCGTTTCGGTGGGGACAAGACGAAACGTACGACATCGATAAAGCGATTGCGACCGCAGAGCGAGCGATGGGTCGAAGACAAATAACGATGTCCGACGACGACCGACTCATCTTGCGTGAAGTATTTCAACAAACTGCCTCGGACCGGCAACTAGGTGATCATAGGAAATGAGATTCGGCGACATCCCAGGACTGCAGCAAGTAAAGGATCGACTCACAAGGTCGGTGCGCGATGGTAAGGTGGCACATGCACAACTTTTTGCCGGGCGACCCGGTGCGTTGGGTTTGCCGTTGGCATTGGCATACACCACGTACCTGCACTGCCAAAGCAGAACTGAATCCGATGCTTGTGGCGTGTGTCCTGCGTGTAGCAAGAGCCTCAAGTATGTTCATCCCGACACGCACTTTGTATTCCCAATGGGCAATGTGAAGGGTGATAAAGATGACGAACGATTCAAGGCCGATATCCTCAAAACTTGGCGCACGTTTCTCTTGGAGCAACCATACGGCACACTCGATGATTGGGCGAGCGCCTATGGTGGTGAAGACAAATTGGCGATTATCAGTCGGGAAGAAAGTCGCGAAATCATCCGCACGCTTTCGTTGAAGTCGTTCGAAAGTCCATTCAAAGTGATGATCATTTGGCTTCCGGAGTATATGCACCCCTCGGCTGCTAATGGCATCCTGAAGATTTTGGAGGAACCGCCCGCCAATACCTTCTTTTTACTGGTTAGTGAAGCACCGGAGCGCATGCTTCCGACAATCCTGTCGAGGCTGCAGGCTGTTCAAATCCCGATGCTCGCGGACGAGGACGTTGAAGCATCACTCCTAAAAGCCAAAGCCGATCCCGGAAAGGTGAATCAGGCTGTGCAATTGGCAGAGGGGAACCTTGGTTTAGCATTCAAGCTGCTCGAGGCAGAAGAAGATCAGCACCAAACGTTGTTCGTCGATTGGATGCGCGCTTGCTTCAAAAAAGAGTACGCGCGCCTTGTGTCACTCGCCGATGAATTCCACGAAAGTGATAAAACGATGCAACGCAATTTCCTCAACTACAGCCTAGGGATGTTGCGCGAAACGTTGTTGTTTCGAGCCGGCGCAGCAGAAATCAACCGCGTAAAAGGTAACGAACTAAAATTCATTCAGGACTTCAGCAAAGTGATGAGTCCCGATAAAGTTGAGGTATCGAGTAAATTGATTAGCGAATCGACTGTGTTCCTCGAGCGCAATGGAAGCGCCAAAATGATCTTCTTGGATCTCTCGCTGCAGGTCTCCAAACTCTTCTGACAGCCGTCTATCAAATTAGGTGTATTTTTGTGCCCACTAGAAATAATCTGAATCTAAAATCGAAATGAAAACAACGCTAGCATCGATAGCATTTATCTTGGTTGGACTCTTTAGCAGCTGTGCTGGAGACAAAAAAGAAGATGTCGTCACCATCAAAACTCAGTATGGCGACATGGTGATCATCCTGTATGATGAAACACCGAAACACAAGGAGAATTTTTTGAAACTCGTGCGCGAAAAATACTATGACAGCACGTTGTTTCACCGCGTGATCGCAGGTTTCATGATCCAGGGTGGAGACCCCGATTCGAAAAATGCCAGTCCCGATGCAATGCTCGGAAGAGGTGGTCCTGCCTACACGATTCCAGCAGAGTTCAATCCGAAGTTCTTCCACGAAAAAGGCGCACTCGCTGCGGCGCGTCAAAGCGATCAAATCAATCCGAACAAAGAGTCGAGCGGCAGCCAGTTTTACATTGTGCAAGGAACAGTGATCCCCGAGATGCAATTGCGCATCGATCAAAACAAAATGGTGCAAGCACTCCGTGGCGTGTATAGCACGGGCAAATACCAAGGTATGCTGGATACCCTTCAAATGGTGTACGAGTCTGGCGATATGAACGCCTACTCCGAAGCGATTTTGAAAGTGGTGCCGCGCGTGGAAAGGATCACAGGTATGTCTGTGGCCAACAACCCGTCGCCAGAAAAAGTAAAGGCTTACTCGACCGTCGGTGGTGTACCTTTCCTCGACGATCAATACACGGTATTTGGCAAGGTGATCAAAGGCTTGGACGTCATCGACAAGATTGCGTCGGTACAGACCGCCCCCGGCGACCGTCCGATCGAAAACATCTCGATCATGGTGACAGTAGAAAAGATGTCGCGGAAGAAAATCGAGAAGGAATACGGGTACAAGTACCCGGAAGCGTCCAAGTAAATGAGGGTATTTGTTACTGGTGCAACTGGATTGCTGGGGCGAAAGCTCGTTACCCTCCTCGCACGGCAACAAAACTTAGAAATAATGGCCTCCGCAAGGAAGGCCATTATTTTTTCGGAACCCCATGTTCAATTCGAACAAGTAGATGTGACGCAGGACTCGGAAGTCCGGTCGGCGATCACTCGGTTCCAACCTGATGTGGTCATTCATGCGGCAGCCATGACACAGGTGGACGCTTGTGAACTGAATCATGACGAGTGCTGGCGTCAGAATGTGGATGCAGTTGCAAACGTAGTGCGTGCCTGCGCAGAGCAACGAGCTCACCTCGTGCACGTGTCCACGGATTTTATCTTTGACGGCAGCGAAGGACCACTCGATGAAACCGCCGCGCCGAATCCGGTCAATTTTTACGGGCAAAGCAAACTCGCAGGCGAGCGACTGGTGATCGAATCAAAGATTCCTGCAGCAATCATTCGTACCGTGTTGGTGTATGGAGTCACGCCCGACATGAGCCGGTCAAACATCGTACTGTGGGTGAAGTCAAGCTTGGAACAGGGAAAAGCTATTCGAGTGGTGAACGATCAGTATCGCACGCCGACGCTGGCGGAAGATCTTGCGACTGGCTGTTGGCTCGCGGCCAATCAACGCGCGACCGGGATCTTTCATGTGTCCGGTGACGAAATGATGACACCTTACGACCTAGCGATTCGAACAGCTAAATTTTTCCACCTCGACGAATCGCTCATTTCTGCGACCGACGCGTCGGCATTCACACAGCCAGCCAAGCGTCCAGCGAAGACTGGCTTCGTGATCGAAAAAGCTAAATCACAACTGGGCTTTCGTCCACATTCATTTCAGGAGGGACTGTCGGTTGTTCGCGCGCAACTCGCGGCGCTATGACGGATTGGTGGGGACAATCGTTTTGCGGAGCCAGAAATAAACTGGGATTCCAAGCAGCGCGATAATCAAACCGGGCCACGTGTACTGTGGCTTGTACACGATCAATAGCGAACAGAAAGTGATGCCCATCAAAATATAAATGATCGGGAGTACGGGGTATCCAAACGCTTTATAAGGTCGAGGGGCATTAGGCAGTCGCTTGCGTAGAATGAAGATTCCTACGATGGTGAGCATGTAAAAAAGGACCACGACGAACGACACCATGTCGAGGAGGTCGCCGTACTTTCCGCTGAGACACCAAATTGATGCGAGCGCACATTGTACCCAGAGGGCCCATTGAGGGACCGAGAATCGATTCAATTCGCCGGCGCGTTTGAAGAAGAGTCCATCGCGGGCCATCGTGTAATACACACGGGCACCAGACAAGATGAGGCCGTTGTTGCACCCAAACGTAGAGATCATGATCATGACGGCGATGATGGTCGTTCCACTTGCACCGAAGATCACTTGCGAAGCTGTTACTCCCACTCGGTCCTTTGCCGCGAACGCTAGTTCGTCCAGTGGGAGCACCGATAAGTACATCAAGTTCGCAGACACGTAAATAATCGTGACGATGAGTGTTCCCAAGAAAAGACTGAGACCAATATTCCGCTGTGGGTTTTTCATTTCACCCGCAATGAAGGTGACGTTGTTCCATGAGTCGCTGCTGAAAATTGATCCGACCATGGCGGCGGCGATCGCCCCAAATGCACCGGCGGTTAAATACGATTCAATGTTTCCATCGGGAAGCAACTTGTGTAAATCCCAGGCATTGGTCCAGTTGGAGGTCCACACTTCTGGTTTCAGCATCACAAATCCAAAGACGATCAAGCCAAACAAGCTCGCGATTTTCACTACGGTGAGGGTACTTTGAATGATCTTCCCGCTTTGTACGCCGCGCGAATTGATGTACGTGAGTAACACGATGGTGCCTATCGACACCAACTGTGCCGGTGAGATTTTCAGGAACCCTAAGTTCAGCAGGATAATTTCATCACTTGCTCCCTCCACCATGTAGGCGAGGAATTTCGAGAAGGCAACGCCGACGGCAGCGATGGTCCCTGTTTGAATGATGGCGAAGAAACTCCACCCATAAAGAAAGGCAACGAGTGGATTGTATGCCTCGCGTAGGTAAACATACTGACCTCCCGCCTTGGGGTACATGCCGCTGAGCTCGCCGTAACTTACCGCTGCGGTGATCGTCATGAAACCGGTGATGAGCCAAACGGCAATCAACCAGCCGGCGCTACCCACATTGCGAAGGATGTCGGCGCTGACGATAAAAATTCCAGAACCGATCATCGATCCTGCGACGATCATCGTTCCATCCCACAAACCCAATACGGGCTTAAACTTGGTTTCTTGCGAATTGCTTTCTGACACGAGCGACTAAGGGTGAGTTAACGACCGGGGTAATGTCGGGCACTATGTTAACGCTTTTTTTGAATCTTTCTTACCGCCCCGCTTCAAACAGTTCTGCCACTGGCTGCCCGGTACATCCGCTCGGGAATTTCGTCTTCAGAATGACAGAAATGGTCGGCGCGATGTCGGTAATAGGGTGATACTGCACGCTATTCCCCGCTTTGATCCCAAATCCAAAAAAGATGATCGGCACGTGCGTGTCGTACGAATAGGGAGAGCCGTGGGTGGTGCCCGTGAGTGCAGACGAGCCAATCCAACCTGGTTCCATTACGATGATCAAATCGCCTGAACGCTTCGTGTGGTATCCTCGTTTCACACTACCCTTGACGCCCGGCTCGCCGTAGTCGGCACCCTGTAGAACCTGGCGCGTAAACACCTCGGCAATGCCTTCTTGTCGAATCAAATAGTTGCGGATGAGTTCGGTCGCCACCAGGTAGTCGACACCTGACGAACGTGGATCGCCGTTAAAAGTCGTCGAGTTTAAGAAGATTTGGTCGCCGGACATATCTTCGATCACAGGTTTATCAAAATACTGTTTCAAGTAGTCGACGAGTCCTGCTTTCAAGGTCGATACTTTAAGGTTGTCGCCCGGCAGTTTCAAATCCTTGAGGTAAGAAGGTACATCAGCGACGGCATGATCCGCAGTTAAGAAGACTGTGTACTGGCCTTTGCCCACATAGGCATCCAACTTCGTCAGCAGCATCTCGATAGTCTTGTCCAAGCGTAAGTACACATCTTCGACTTCGATGGAGTTGGGGCCCATCGCATGGCCCACGTAGTCGGTCGAGGAAAACGAAATTGCCAGCATGTCGGCCCACTCGTCCTTGCCAAGTGTTTCTCCTTCAATAGCAGCTACGGCAAGGTCTGCTAACAAATCATTGCCAAAAGGTGTACTGATGACATAGTCGTAGCTTCCGTTTTGCTTCCGAAGCTCTGCGAGGTTGTAAGGGAAAGTCGGCTTCTCTTTGCCCTTTGCTTTCGTTTCGTATTGTGAGTCGTCCGGGCCACTCTCCTTGTATTGTTCAATGGGGTAGAGCGTCTTCCATTCCTGCGAAAGATATTTGTCGGCCAACTTTAGTCCGTTGAATTTTTCGAGCCAGG
>JBGAGB010000022.1:0-82207 GCA_044226945.1 Cyclobacteriaceae bacterium
ACGTCGACTCGGTGGCCTATACAGTGAAGGGGATCGTCGAAGACTTTCATTACACATCGATGCATGAAAGGATGCGTCCGATGGGATTTCTCCATCCGAAAGAAGTTACTGCTTTCAGATTCTTCTCCATCCGGCTTCGACCGGGGAACATAGCCGAATCTGTTGCAGCGGTCGAACAAAAGTGGCGAGAAGTGTTTCCAGAAGATCCTTTTGAGTTCACGTTTATGGAAGATCAAGTTTCTAGCCTGTACCAATCGGAGGTGCGTTTACAAAAGGCCACGACGATTGGAACTGCAGTGATGACGGTGATCGTGATCGTTGGGTTGCTCGGGATGGTTTTAATGGCAGTGACGCGACGGTGGAAGGAGATTGCTGTTCGCAAGGTGCTTGGTTCTTCGGTGAGTGGAATCGTTCAACTGTTCGCAACGGAATACCTGCGAATCATCGCGGTATCCTTTTTCATCGCCGTACCGATTGCATGGTATGCGATGGACCGATGGCTGCAGGGGTTCGCGATACGTTCAAGTATACATCTTTGGGTGTTCATCTTGCCCGGTGCGGTTTTGCTCGCCATAGCATTGTGCATCGTGATCGCGGGAACACGCAAAGCAGCCACTTCGAATCCCGCTCAAGCGCTTCGGTCGGAATAAAAGGACTTAATGATTGAATATGGTGAATACTCCACCGAAGTTTTCAACATGGCTCCTGCGATTTGTTCCGTCTCACCTTCGTGAGGAACTCGATGGAGATTTGCTTCAGCGGTTCGAGCGCGACCTGAAAACCGTTGGAGCATCCAAGGCCAAATGGCGATATACCCGCAACGCAATATGTTGCCTCCGCCCCGGAATCTTATTCAGGCCCCGCGCGAAAACAAAACGAAGCTCATTTATGATCAGAAACTATTTTACTGTCGCTGTCAGGAATCTACTTTCCAACAAGACGCGGTCCACCATCGCAATTGTAAGTTTAGTTGTGGGCATTGCTTGTGCGATGATCATGTTAACTATTGCTCAGTTCGAAACCAGCTTTGACAGTTTTCACAGCGATGCTGCCCGAGCATACCGTGTGAATCGTTGGATTTCCAATAGCGATGGCAACCGAATGGAAGCGGGATTACCAGGTCCTGCCGCATCGATGATCAAGACGAAGATTGCTTCGATTGAGCGTGCCACGGCTGTACAATACTATGGAGCAGTGCAGGTGGACGTAGAAAGTGAAAACGGATCGCAGAAATTCAAAGAGTCAAGTGGTACCGCATTCGTCGACCCTGACTTTTTCAAGGTATTCGACTTTGCAGGGACCACGTTCGAGTGGATCTCTGGGAATCCTGAAACTGCCCTAAAAGACCCATTTCAATTAGTGATCACCGAATCGATGGCGAAAAAATTCTTCGGATCGGAACCAGCCCTTGGCAAAACACTCCTACTCGAAACGCAGGTTGAATGTCGTGTGATGGGCGTAATCTCCAATTTCCCGGAGAACTCGGATTTTCCATTTACGATCATCGTGTCGTATGCAACACTTTATGAGATCGAAGGTGAGCGGATGCGCGATGACTGGCGCTCTATCAACCACGACAACCAAGTATTTGTTGTTCTCCCGAACGATGTCAAACCAACTGATGTGGAGCATCAATTTGATCGCGTACGAGCCAGCCTAGTCGACAAAGATTTGGCAACAGAGCAGACGTTTCGCTTGCAACCGCTGCGCGAATTACATAGGGATTCGAACCTCGGCAATTTCCGGCACCGAACCATGTCTTCGGCGAACATCGCGCTGATTACTTCGATCGGCCTACTGTTGCTTTTAGTGGGTTGTATTAATTACATCAACCTGTCGACAGCAGCGGCCACGTTGCGTGCGCGTGAAATTGGCGTTCGCAAAGTACTTGGGAGTGGACGAGGTCAACTCATTACTCAATTCATGGCGGAGGCTTTCATCGTGGTAGCAATCTCCACGTTGGTCGCTCTGATCGTTGCCGAGATCATGCTCGTGCAGTTTTCGAGCATTACCTTGATCACCAACACAGGACATCTGTTCACTGATTGGTCAACATGGACATGGGTGGCTGGAATTGTGCTCGCGGTCACGCTCCTCGCGGGTATATACCCAGCGCTTGTGATCTCGGGATTTGGAATTATCGGCGCCTTGCAGGGGTCAATCCGTCAAAGTATTGGCGGCGCCTACGCAAGAAAGGGACTGGTCGTACTCCAGTTCACTGCTACACAGGCGTTCTTGATCGCCGCGGCTGTTGTCCTCTTGCAGCTACATCATTCTAGACACCGCGCGCTAGGATTCGATCAACAGCACGTCATTACTGCACCAATCGACCCTTCCAATACCTCGCGTGCGGAGGCTTTGAGGACGGTTCTCAGTTCAAGTTCGCACGTGGAACAAATAGCGCTCTCGTCGTCGCCACCTGCTGGGTATAGCCGCAACCATTGGTTCGTCGGAGTAAAGCAATGGGCGCTTTCTCAAAATGAAGAGATCGCCACCGAATACCAGTCGATTGATCCTGCATACGCTGCTTTGTACAAAATTCCTGTGGTCGCAGGGCGGAATTTTTTGGCGTCAGATTCTGGTCGTTTCGTCATTGTGAATGAGACACTCGCAAAAGCACTCGGTTTTACGTCGCCTGAAGACGCCGTTGGGAAAGTCGTTACTCAAGATGGAAAAGAAAAAGTAATCGCGGGCGTTTTTCGCGACTTCAAGAACAATTCGAGTCGTGAACAAGTGAGCAACATGTTGTTTGTCCTGAAACCCGACTTCTTCATGATTGCGAACATTAAACTTCGCCCATTCCAAGACGATATACTCGAAGTACTACCGTCGCTCGAACAACAATGGCAGGCGGTCTTTCCGAATATCGTTTTCGACTACAAGTTTCTCGATCAAAACATCGAGCGGATGTATGAACAAGAACGCAACCTCGGCACAATGCTTCAACTCTTTTCGTGGGTATTCCTAGCGTTGTCGTGTGTGGGGCTCTACGGCATGCTATCGTTCGTCGTCACAAAAAAAATGAAGGAGCTTGCTGTGAGAAAAGTATTTGGAGCGGGTCACTGGCAAATCATCGGCCTCGTGTCGAGGGAATATGTCTTATTAATTTTACTTGCCTTCCTCGTGGCCGCCCCGAGTGCTTACCTGGCGATGGAAGATTGGTTGGAATCGTATGTCGACCGCGTGTCTATCGAATGGTGGATATTGGTTGTTCCGATGTTTCTCGCGTTGGTCGTCGCCACGGCTACCTTGGCGGGACAACTTTTACAGGCGGCCTCTCGAAATCCATCCGAAGTACTCAAAAGTGAATGAGTGCATGATGTCTCTCGAATTGGTACATTCGCTACCATTAAACATGAAAGCCGATGCCCAAAGTCTTGCTTACCCGCGAATACCCAGCGATTGCCAGGCAACTTCTACTACAAAACGGATTCGATGTAATTGAGTGGCCCGAGCCGAGGCCCATGACAGCGGAAGAGCTGCTTGCCCATACGCAGCAGGTGGAGGCGATCTTATGCACCATCACCGACAAGGTGACGCCAGAATTTCTAAAGGCATGCCCGAACCTAAAAGTGGTGGCTCAATTTGGTGTCGGTTACGACAACATTAATGTGCCCGCCGCAACCGAGCACGGAGTTGCGGTCGGCAACACACCGGGCGTTCTTACCGATGCGACCGCCGATACGGCATTCGCCCTACTCTTGTCTGTTGCACGCAAGACTTTGTATCACCACAAGAAAATTCTTGCGGGCGAATGGAAGGCATTCGAGACCAACAAAAGGCTCGGAATCGAACTCAAGGGAAAAACACTCGGCATTTTAGGACTTGGGCGCATCGGGACGGAATTCGCGCGGCGCTGTCGTGGCGCCTATGGTATGAACGTTCTCTACCACAATCGAAAACCCAACCTTGCGGCCGAACAAGAACTTGCGGCTCGGCTCGTCTCCTTTGAAGAATTGCTTCGGAGCAGTGACATCGTGTCGGCCCATTGCGCGCTCACGCCCGAAACGCGTGGGATCTTTAACCGCGATGCCTTCAGTAAAATGAAAAAGACATCCATCTTCATCAATACGGCGAGAGGGCCAGTGCACCACGAAAAAGACTTGTACGACGCCATTGTGAATGAAGTAATATGGGGTGCCGGGCTGGATGTCACAGATCCGGAACCTATGGATCAAAACAATCCACTCCTCTCGTTGGAGAACGTTGCTGTGTTTCCACACATCGGCTCTGCCACCATCGAGGCTCGTGGTGGAATGGCGCGTCTCGCGGCCGAAAACATCATCGGGTACTTCAAAGATGGCCATGTGCCGAACCTCGTCAACCCCGGCTACAAAAAATCGAAATGAACCAGCGCTCCTCTAGTCTCTTCCAACTCGCGGTCATCGTGAGTGCACTTGGCTTCTTTGTCGATGTGTACGACCTTTTGCTTTTCGGCATCGTTCGAAAGCCCAGCTTGGCGGACCTTGGTTTGAGTTCCGAAGAAATCCTCTCTCAAGGTGAGCTGATCATCAGCGTTCAAATGATCGGTTTGCTCCTGGGTGGTATCATTTGGGGAATACTCGGCGACAAGAAAGGACGCTTGAAAGTATTGTTTGCTTCAATCTTGATGTACTCCGTCGCCAACATCCTCAACGGAATGGTGACGAACATTCCTCAATATGTCGCGCTCCGTTTTATTGCGGGTGTGGGGCTTGCTGGCGAACTAGGCGCCGGCGTCACACTCGTGAGTGAAATCCTTCCAAAGGAGAAGCGCGGGATCGCCTCCGCCATGATCGCCTCGTTTGGAATCTTAGGCGCTGTGACGGCTTTTATCCTAAGTACTTACTTCGATTGGAGAATGTGCTATTACATCGGCGGTGCGCTCGGGCTTGCGCTCCTAGCGTTGCGGATCAGCGTAAGCGAAAGTGGACTCTACAACCAAGTCGCCGCGAGCAATGTTCAACGGGGTAACTTCTGGATGTTTTTTAACGACCGCGATCGGTTCTCACGATTCATCAAGTGCTTGCTTATTGGAATACCGGCATGGTTTATCATCGGGGTGCTGGTCACTTTTTCCGATCAATTCGCAAAAGAACTGGGCATTGAGGGCGTCGATCCTGGGCGCGCCATCATGTACCTATACCTCGCCATTGCCTTTGGCGACCTAACGGTGGGTTTGCTCTCACAAAAGTTAAGAAGTAGAAAGAAGGCGTTGTTCATCTTTTACGGCGTCACGATTTTCTTTATGACGCTGTATTTCAACCAACACGGTGGCTCGCTGAACACCTTCTACTGGATTTGCGCTGGATTGGGATACGGCGCTGGATTTACGGTAGTATACATTACCATGAGCGCTGAACAGTTTGGAACCAATCTGCGCGCATCTGCGGCCATCAGTATTCCAAACATGGTTCGTGGGGCACTGCCACTCATTATTCTCTTATTCAAATTTTGCCGCGGTCTGTTTGGCGACTACATCACCGGTGCGTGGGTAACTGGAGCCATTCTATTTGCATTGGCTATCTCGGCGGCCATCTTCACGAAAGAGACGTTCGGAAAAGACTTGGACTACGTTGAAGTCTAATTAACGGCGGCGATTGCGAGCGATATAAGCTCTAGCCGACGGAAGCTGCGATTGAATCATCTTTAGTGCATCC
Organism: Cyclobacteriaceae bacterium; assembly: GCA_044226945.1. Lineage (GTDB taxonomy): Bacteria > Bacteroidota > Bacteroidia > Cytophagales > Cyclobacteriaceae > ELB16-189. Next base: position 5,640 of record JBGAGB010000022.1, read on the forward strand.
GACGCCACGTCTCGATCAAAGAATTCGCCTACAGATAATACTGGAACACCTCCGTTGGAATGAACACGCACGCCAAAGAACTTCAAGCTTGGTGCGATGTTGATCAACGAATCCGAAATAACCGGCGCCAAGGTAGAAGTGGAATCCAGCCGATCAATTAAGACACTGTAAATCACACGTTCGTCCAACGGCCGCTCTTGTATGCCAATATTATATTGCTTCAACAACTCACGCGAGTCAGCGGCAAACTGCGCGAGCGAGGCGCGTGCCCGGGCTTCTCGAACGACGGTGGAGTCGCCCTCGAATTCAGGCAATGGCAAGATGTGATACTTCGCTTCAGCATCTCGGTAAACGTATTGCAAAATGTAACCTGCCTCACGAATCTTGGTCGTACTCAACGAGTCTTGTTTGATCTTTTCCAATTCGACTTCCAACATGGCACCTCCGTTTCGAAAGCGCGACGATTGGGCAGACACGAAATTTCCCAACGAGTACACGACGAGTTGATCCGAGTCTTTTCTCCACTCCATCGGTTGAATGACATGGGGATGTGCGCCGATCACCAACTTGACACCGTGCTGGAAGCAAAACTCGGCAACTCTCTTTTGTGCCCTATTTTGAATTCGCTGATACTCGTCGCCCCAATGGAGAAAGGTGATGATCACATCTGGGTTCTGGAGTTTCGCACGTTCTATATCCTGGGCCATCAACACCGTGTCGATGTAGTTGACCACATTAGGCTTTGAAACAACGATCCCGTTCGTGCCATAGGTATAATTCAGCAAGCTGATTCGAAATCCCCTCCTTTCGATGAGCAATGGGTAGGTGTGGGCACGTTGGGCTGAATCCACGAATGTCCCAGTGTGCGGAATTCCAAGCGTATCCAAAACTGAAATGGTCCGTTGCAGTCCTTTCTTACCACGATCGAGACAATGATTGTTCGCAGTCACTAAGACATCGATTCCACTCGATTGCAAGGTGTAAGCAATTTCGTCCGGTGCACTGAAGTTTGGGTAACCTTTGTAAGGAGGCCCGCCTAAGGTGAGTTCCAAGTTTGCAATCGCCAGGTCGACTGATTCGAAAATGGGTGCAACCTCTGCAAAGCATTCCGTATAGTCATACCGACCAGATGCGGGTTGATACGCCGAAGCGATTTGGGTGTCGTGTTGCATCACGTCGCCAATAAACAAGAGAGACAGACGCGTCGTGTCTTGGGCTTGAACCGTCAAGCTAAAATGAAGCGATAAGATTAATCCAACGAGGAGGCAGACACGGCTCATTTCAACGCGGCCTCCCGCCCGACATCGATAACCTCACCATCGGCAATCACAAACACTTGGTCGCCCTTGACCACTTTGATCGGATAGAGTCCGGTAAAAGAGCCGAACGCGGGTAGAATCCCTTGGTCCTTTCCAAAGTAAAAACACGGAAGCAACAACGCCTGTCGGCCCAGGCCAAAGAGTTTTGCACCAGGGTGAATGTGCCCACTCAAGGTGTAAAGTCCTTCCCGAGCGGTTGTGCGCGGTTCGTGCGTCAGAAGTAGCCGGTCTATCTGCAGCTCTTCCCGATGGACGACGACGCCGTGCCGTTCGTATTGCAAACCACTCATGATGTCGTGGTTTCCCATCACCAGTTCGAAAGAAGTATTTGGGAAATGGCGGATCACTTGCCCCATCACTTCCCACTCTTCATTATAATGGCTGTGGAATAGGTCGCCAAGAAAAATCATTCGCGCTGGACGGTGCCGTGTTAATAAATCGATGAGCAAAGTGGTATTCTCATCGTTGGCCTTGGTGGGGACTGCATACCCGGCCTTCCGGTAGTGATTGATTTTGCCCAGGTGGAGGTCGGCTAGGAGCAACGCGTTTTGGTCGGGCCAATAAATGGCTCGGCTGGGTAGCAGCTCAAAACGAAGGTTGTGAACAGTGGCAAACATCGACAAGTTTAAAAAGTAAAGCGATGAGGAACGGCCCCAATCGCACCTGAATGATAGTAAAAAAATACCCGCTTAAAAAAAATCGAGCTGATCAATTTTGTACTTATAAAACACTGTTAATCAAATACTTAATTGAATATCAATCGGAAGAAAAAATTTACTTCGACCCCCTACCGTAAATGTTAACATTGTCATAACATTGGGAGAGAAAGCCCACCATAACTTGTGGGCCATAATACCCAAACCACCCTATCCATCCCGCATGTTTGAGTTAGAGCTTTCGTACACCATTCTGCTCATCGTGTGCCTTATCGCGGCGTGCGCATTCGAATTTGTAAATGGTTTCCACGATACCGCCAACGCGGTTGCAACTGTCATTTACACCAATTCTTTAAAGCCGTGGGTAGCCGTCGTCTGGTCGGGTTTCATGAACTCGGTCGGCGTTTTCGCCGGCGGGATTGCCGTCGCCATGGGTATTGTGAATTTGCTACCCGTGGAATCGCTAGTCGACCAGAATATTGCGCACAGTTTGGCGATGGTGGGTGCGCTCCTGATTAGCGCTATTTTCTGGAACGTATTAACGTGGTATTTCGGAATTCCCTGCTCAAGTTCACACACACTCATCGGTTCGATCTTAGGGGTGGGTATCGCGTACTCGCTGCTTCCGGAATCCAGCGGCGTGGCGGTCGACTGGTCACAGGCCACGAAGATAGGAATGTCGTTGCTTGTGTCGCCAGCTTTTGGCTTCACGCTCACGATCATTATCATGTTCCTCATCCGTGTGCTCACCAAGGGCCGCGAAAACAGTGAAGATCTTTTTAAAGAACCGAAGAAAAATTCACCTCCCCCTACCTGGATCCGCGGGATTCTTTTGTTGACGTGTACTGGCGTGAGCTTCTTCCACGGTCAAAACGACGGACAAAAAGGAGTTGGTTTGATCATGCTCGTTTTAATCGGTATCGTCCCCGGCTTCTTCGCACTCAACGTTGCGGTAAAATCCGAGTCGATCATCCCGTCTCTCCAGAAGATTGAAACCGTAGTGGCAACCATCGATACTCGACCTCTCTCGGTAATAGACAGCGGCAAGGTAGTGCAGGTGGCAACTTTGAATCGAGAACTGCAGACCTTGCTCGGATCGGTGCAAACAATCAATAGCATCCCTCGCGAACAGCGTTTCGAGGTTCGCAAGGACATTTTGTTGATCGATCGCAACCTCAAATCAGTTCTAGGGAAGGAAGAACTCCGCATCAGCGTCGCCGATCGCAAAACAATCACTGACAACTTGAAGGTAATCCGCAAGGCGACCGACTACGCTCCCATCGGGGTCATCGCGATGATCTCCCTCTCGTTGGGATTGGGAACAATGATCGGTTGGAAACGAATTGTAAAAACGATCGGTGAAAAAATCGGTAAGCAACACCTCACGTATGCGCAGGGTGCAAGCGCCGAGATGGTCGCCACCATTACGATTGGGCTCTCGAGCCAGTTTGGGCTGCCCGTCAGCACAACACATGTGTTGAGTTCCGGCATCGCGGGAAGTATGGTCGCCAGCAAGGGTATCAAAAACCTACAAGCAGAAACCGTACGCAACATCTTGTTGGCATGGTTGCTCACACTTCCAGTAGTGATGATCATGTCCGGCTCACTCTTCTTGCTGTTTAGAGCAATCTTTTAACCTGTCCGCCGTAGCTTTAGCGTAGGCGGGCTTTTAACCTGTCCGCCGAAGCTTTAGCGTAGGCGGGCTTTTAACCTGTCCGCCGCAGCTTTAGCGCAGGCGAGTCTTTTAACCTGTCCGCCGTAGCTTTAGCGCAGCCGGGTCTTTTAACCTGTCCGCCGCAGCTTTAGCGTAGGCGGGCTTTTAACCTGTCCGCCGCAGCTTTAGCGTAGGCGGGCTTTTAACCTGTCCGCCGTAGCTTTAGCGCAGGCGGGCTTTTAACCTGTCCGCCGTAGCTTTAGCGCAGGCGGGCAAGTTTCCTTCTCAACTCCTCGTTTTTCGGATCCATCGAAAGTGCCTTATTGTAGTACTTGATCGCTTCAGCTTTGTCGCCGTCTTCGAGCGAGGCGTCTGCATAACTGTCGTACACATTCGAGCTGTTCGGATACAAGATCATGTTTGCTTTGAAGATTGCCCGAGCCAATTTCACCTTCCCTTCGGAGAGGCGGTCATATCCATGGGAGTTAAGCCTGCGTTCAGATACAGCCTCCGACGCAGGATCGGTCTTTAGAATTTCTTGGTAAGCTTTCACCGCGTTTGGCACATCATCTTCCAACAGATATTCATAAGGTACCTTCGTGTTTTCCACCATCGCTGGAAGGGTTTTACCCAAGGGTCCGGCAGCGGAATAGAACACGACCTCGGCTCTCCCACCTTTATTGCGAATCAAAAATGGATTGTCCATAAACGCAGTGGTATAAAGTGAGTCGCGCACCCGGAACAACTCATTCTTCTCGCCGCGCAGGTACTTTGCAAAAATACTATCGCCTTCGCGCGAGATCGTGAACACGCCATCGGGGCCGTTCTGGTATCGACCCACAAACGGGGCGAGCTTCTCAGGCTGCAGGGGTTGCTTATCGTATACCAACAGGTAATCTTCCCATCCATATACGAGGGCAATTCCTCTCATCAGTTCATTGATAAACTCAGGATGATTTGAGTTGGTCAAGATGGCGGCGCCATATCCTTTTGTGGTGTGGAACATCAACTCGCTTGAGAATCCTTCATCCCACCCACCATGACCCACGTAGCCAGCATCGCCATTGATAAAGATCCCTAAACCCGTGGGACCATCGGGGAGAACTTTAGTCACAAACTGGGTAGCCATGTCTTTCGAAAGCACGGCGTTTCGTTTTCCGCTAATTGAAAGTTGCACATCGATTGCAAACTTGGCGAGGTCCTCGGCAGTGGTCCACAATCCAGCCGCCGCCATTTCCGGATAGGTGTGGCGCTTGCCCTTGGTCTGGCTGTGGTCCGGCAAATAACCAGTTGCAGCAGACTTGACGGTAATGGAATCCAGTGGCTGCGCATACGTGCTATGAGACATCCCGATTGGGCCGAGCACCAACTCTTGCTCGATGCTCGCAAACGGCTTTCCGTACACATCTTCCATCATTAGTTGCATCACTGTGTATCCCCCACCCGAATACCGAAAGCTCTCACCCGGAAGTTTATCGACACGCACCGGTGGTGAGTTCGCAGGTGGAAGTCCGTCGAGTACTTGCACCGTGGTGGGCACGGCGAGGTCGGGACTGTAGCCCCAAAACCCATGAACCGTTAGCCCGGCGGTGTGGCTTACAATCCCCTTCAGCGTAACCTTACTTTTAGCGGTGAAATCGTTCTCCGGCACCTTCCAACTCTTAAGGTATTGGTTCACGTCGGCATCCAGTGAGAGTTTTCCGAGTTCCACCAGTTTCAGCGCCCCGTAGGCCGCAACAGGTTTGCTAATGGACCCTGCTTGGAAGAGCGTATTTGTCGTGACAGAATCATTGGTTTCCTTGTCCATGATACCGTACGTTTTCAGAGCTACGATTTCATTGTTGTAGATGATCGCCACGCTAACACCAGGAACACCGAAGTAATCCATCCTTTCTTTGATATTCCCAAGCGGTTCGCCCCGGAAATACACCGCAGGGGCCAGGCTCGTGTCCACCTTTGAGGCTCTAGCGTCGACGGACTCTACATTTTTTTGTGAACAACCGAACATTGCGGTCATCACGAACACGACTGAAATCGCCCTAGTTAATATTGCCATATTCTGATCATTTTCAATCACCTGTACTTTCGTCAAACTCCAACATCATTCGCTTAATCCGGTCCGCCAGTTTCTCCGAAGTTAGCTTTTCTCGCGTTCTGTCGACCATGATTGGGAACGCAAATGGTGTAGGTTTTTCGGGTTCCTTTACGACTATTTTTTGGTGCTTAATGCGCTCGAGGGCCCTTCGTAGCCTACTTTCCTCCAGCTGGAAGTCCATCACTTCCTCGTAGGCCTGCAGGAGCAACAGGTTATTTGACTCGTATTCATGGAAGACGTTGAAGAAAAGCTGCGACGATGACTGAAGGTGTTTGTCCTTGATTGGTTTACCGGGGAATCCCTTGAATACCAAACCGGAAATGGCGGCGATGTCGCGAAACTTTCGTCGCGCCATCTCCGTGGAATTGACACTGGCCTGGATATGCTTCAACAAGTCGTGCGATCCGAGTACGTCGGTTTCGATGGCCTCGTAAATGGGTATCTCCTGGTCCGAAAGCAATTCGAACCCATAGTCATTCATGGCGATTGAAAACGTGATCGGTTGAATTTGCGCTATTCGATATGCCACCAGGGCTGCCATTCCTTCATGGACATTGCGACCTTCGAACGGATACATCAATACATGGTATCCCTCACTCGTGTGGAAGTACTCGACTAGGAACTCGTTCTTCGATGGAAGGTAAGAGCGAGTTCGCTGAAACTCCATCAAGGGTTTGATAAACTTCATCTCCGAATCATTCTCCTGGTTTCGAGAAGCCTCGTCAATTTTCAGTCGAATCATTTCGCTTAGTTGCGATGACAACGGCATCCGCCCACCCTGCCACGAGGGTACCTTTCCGGATTTGCGCTTCGACTTTCGAACATGCGCCTCGTTCTCCTTCACACGGACGAGCTCGAGCGCTTGGCCAGCAAACCAAAATACATCTCCCGGATTCAAGGCGGCGATGAAGTATTCTTCGATCATACCGAGATACTTGCCACTCACAAACTTCACAAGAAGCGAATTGTCCCCCACAATGGTACCTATCGATAAGCGATGCCTCATGGCAATCATCCGGTTGTCGACATGGTAGCGGCCCTGCTCATATATCACTTTCCTGTACTCATTATATGCTGTCAATGATGCACCACCGGTCGTCACGAAACTGAGCAGCCAATGAAATTCCTCGTCGGTTACACTTGAATAACTAAACGTGCCGCGTACTTCATCTAAAACTTCGTCGGCCACAAAGCCATCAGATACCGCGAGTGTGAGCAAGTACTGAATAAGTACATCGAACGAGCGCACATAAGGAATACGCTCTTCGATGATGCCCCGATTCATCGCCTCCCGCAATGCTGCACCTTCCGTCAGCTCCAAAGAGTTGGTTGGCAAAAAATAAATTCGACTGGTGGCTCCTGGTTGGTGACCGCTTCGTCCTCCACGTTGTAGGAATCGCGCCACGCCTTTTGGGCTCCCCACTTGGATCACAGTCTCGACAGGCCGGAAGTCCACACCCAAATCGAGACTCGATGTGCATACAACTGCCTTTAAATTTCCTTCGTGCAACTGGTCTTCCACCCAATGTCGCAATTGCTGACTAATCGAGCCGTGGTGCATCGCGATCTGTCCACTCAACTCAGGGGCTACGTCCAGCATCTTTTGATACCAGATTTCTGCAAACGACCGTGTATTCGTGAAGATCAGTGTGCTCTTGCTTTCTTTCACGATGGGGATCACCTTCGATAACAGCTGGATGCCGAGGTGACCTGACCAGGGCATCCGTTCTACCTCGTCGGGGAAAATAGAAATGATCTCTGTTCTTTTCTTGATGTCCGACTTGATTGTTCGAGTATTCGGTCGCCCATAGTAGTTGCCGAGCAATACCTCCAATGCTTGGTCCATGTTGCCGATGGTCGCAGAAATTCCCCACACCTTCAGTCCAGGAGCGATTCGCTTCAGTCGCGAGAGAGCAAGCTCCATTTGTACGCCGCGCTTCGAACCCATGAGTTCGTGCCACTCGTCGACAACCACGGTTTGTAGGTTTTGAAAGTACTCGGCATATCCTTTCGAAGCGAGCAGCAAATGGAGACTCTCGGGTGTCGTGATCAAGAATTCAGGCGGCCGCTCCCTTTGGCGCTGCCTTTTTGCAAGCGACGTGTCGCCAGAACGAACGCCGACCTTCCACGGGAGCCCCAAACCTTCAATGGCGCGGTTGGCGGCGTGCTCAATTTCCTTCGACAACGCGCGGATTGGCGTAATCCAGATGGCCCGTAAACCCGAATTCTTTGGACGCTTGGGGTGATCGCGAAGGAACTCCAGCAGGATTGGGACCAGAAGCGAGTAAGTCTTCCCGCTTCCAGTTGGCGCGTTCACCAAGCCACTCTCCCCTGCCAAGTACGACTCCCAAGCCTCAATTTGGAACGGAAATGGCGTCCAGCCCTTGCTTTCAAACCATTTCACACCTTCGCCAATCATCCCGAGAGAATTTTCTAATTTTTGGGAAAACTTAAACAAAATTTAGGGGCCGTTGTTAATATTTAGTGGTGGTCTGCCGACCATCAGTTCGTACCAAGACGAAAAGCAGGAAGACCCATGGGCAAGTATTCAATCAAGGAACTGGAGAGACTCTCTGGTATCAAGGCGCACACCATCCGAATTTGGGAAAAACGGCATCAACTTATTGAACCGCAACGCACCGATACCAACATCCGCTTCTATTCGGATGAAGACTTGAAGAAAATCATCAATGTTTCCCTTCTCAATAATAACGGGCTGAAGATTTCTCGCATTGCCGAATTAGACTACAACCAGTTGGTTGAGAAAGTCCTTGAATTCACTGAAAAGAAAACCGATGCCGACGCGTACATCAACCAATTAATGGTGGCAATGGTGGACATGGACGAGGGTATGTTCGACCAGCACCTCTCGCGCCTTGCCCTCAAGTTCGGGATCGAACGAACCATCACAGAAGTGATTTATCCCTTTTTGGATCGGATCGGAATCTTGTGGCAAACCGGAAATATCAGCCCGGCACAAGAGCACTTCATTTCAAACTTGGTCCGTCAGAAATTGATCGTGGCCATTGATGCCCTCCCCTTGCCTGCTAAGACCGCAAAAGTCGCCATCCTTTTCCTGCCCGATAACGAACTCCACGAAATCGGACTTCTCTTCTGTCACTACCTCGTGAAGAAAGAAGGTCTGCGAGTAATCTACTTGGGTCAAATGGTCCCTTACGGTGACCTAAAGAAGGTTGGAAATACACATCCACCACAATACCTGGTCACCTCCATGGTGTCGGAGCGGCCCCCGAAGGAAGTGCAAGCTTACTTCAACAACCTTTCGGCCGACTTCCCCAATGCCACGATCATCGCCACGGGCGCAGCGGTGAATCGGATTGCCTTGAGCTTCCCGCCTAACTTCTACATGGCAGATAAGATCCTGAAGATCAAGGATTTCATCAAGAAGCCTTAAAACATTCTGTTTAACCTTTAGAATAAATAGTTAAACATTACTTGGTAAAATTGTTGTCTTAGATTGCTTTTTGTTTAATATTTGAGGATAAATATTAAACAGTTATGCGGGACGAATTTACCGGGAAAATCGCCGATTTACGGCCTACTCTGAGAGAGTTTACCTATCGCTTCACCCGCAACCGGGAAGAATCGCAGGATCTCGTTCAGGACACAATTTTGAAAGCACTCACCTATCGTGACAAGTTTAGAAACGACACCAACCTCAAAGGCTGGTTGTTCACGATCATGCGCAACACGTTTATCAACAACTACCGGAAAAATCAAAAGGCGCGCACGACGCACGACGACACGCGCGACCTGTATCGTTTGAATGTCGAGGACGAGTACACCTTTAACCGTCCTGTCGAGAAGATGGAGTTCAAAGAGGTGTGGAGTAACATGAACTCTATCCGCGAAGAATTCCTAGTTCCCTTCAAAATGTATATCACCGGGTATAAGTACCACGAAATCGCTGAGCATTTAGGGATTCCGATCGGGACAGTAAAAAACCGGATATTCCAAGCGCGGAAGGAAGTCCAAAAGAAATTAGCAGGTTATTGAAGAAGCTTTTTCGGGGCTAGTTTCAAAGTTCCTTTCTGAAAAGCAGGTTCGATCTTAAACCAAAAACAACGCAAAAAACGAAGAGGCTGCCCTTTTGAGACAGCCTCATTATATTTAATCTAATGAAGAAAGTAGCGGTGATTGGGTCAGGCTTCGCAGGGCTGTCGGCGGCAGCATGCCTTGCCAAAGCTGGGTTCGAGGTCACTGTTTACGAAAAGAATTCGATACCCGGCGGTCGTGCGCGTCGCTATCAATCGAACGGTTTCACGTTCGACTTGGGTCCAAGTTTCTATTGGATGCCAGAAGTCTTCGAACGTTTTTTTGCCCTCTTTGATAAGAAAGTTTCCGACTACTACGAATTAGAGCGCCTGGATCCCTCCTATAGGATCTTCTTCGGCAAAGACGACTACCTAGACGTACCTGCAGGTGTGGACGCGATCTCGCAAATGTTTGAACGACTCGAGCCTGGCAGTTCAAAACAGCTCGCCGCTTTCTTAGCCGAAGGGAAATTGAAATACGACATCGGAATTAATGAACTAGTATACAAGCCTGGATTATCACTGCTTGAGTTTGCTGATTGGAACTTGATCCGGAATGCACTCAAGCTCCATGTCTTCTCGTCGGTGTCGAAGTATGTGAGGAAGTTTTTCCAGAATCCGCGCCTAGTGGAATTGCTGGAGTTCCCGGTTTTGTTTCTTGGCGCCACGCCTCAAGACACACCAGCATTGTACACCTTGATGAACTACGCGGATATCGCGTTAGGAACATGGTATCCTAAACATGGTATGTACAGCGTGGTGGAAGGAATGGTTCGACTAGCGGAAGAACTTGGTGTGCGGTTCCAGTATAACAGTGAAGTTACTCGTATTTCAGTAACAAAAGGAAAGGCAGACGCGATTTGGATTGGTCCCGAAAAAATCGATGTTGATTTCGTGGTGGCCGCCGGAGACTACGAACATATCGAGCAACATCTTCTCCCGGCCGAGGCGCGCCGCTATTCATCCAACTATTGGGAGAAGCGCGTGATGGCGCCTTCGAGTTTGCTATTTTATATAGGGCTGAATACCAAGTTGAAAAACATGGCGCACCACACCTTGTTTTTCGACGTCGATTTTTCGGAACACGCAAAAGAAATCTATAAAACGCCAAGGTGGCCCAAGTCGCCACAATTTTACACCTCGTGCACGTCGGTATCCGACCCGTCTGTCGCACCTGATGGTCACGAAAACTTGGTGATTTTGGTCCCCGTTGCGCCGGGATTGAAAGATGAACCCGAAACGAGAGCCAGGTATTACGACCTCATCATCGATCGACTAGAGAAATTGACCTCGCAGTCCGTTCGCGACCACGTGGTGTTCCAGCGGTCGTATGCGCACAACGATTTTATCCAAGACTACCACGCATGGAAGGGCAATGCGTATGGTTTGGCGAACACGCTGCTCCAAACTGCACATTTGCGCCCCTCGATCTTAAACAAAAAGGTGACAAACCTGTTTTATACTGGTCAGCTGACTGTGCCGGGGCCCGGAGTTCCTCCTTCGATCATCTCGGGACAAGTAGTCGCCAAGGTTTTGATGCAGGCAGCTGGTAGTCATTAACCCCGTAATAAATCATTTTGATTAAATTATATCATCATGACTAGTAAGCAGCTATTCGACCACGTATCGATCGAAACGTCCAAAATGACGACGCATGCCTACAGTACTTCCTTTTCCATAGGCATTCGCTGTCTGGGGCGTGAACTCCGGAACCCCATTTATGCGATTTACGGGTTTGTTCGCTTCGCTGACGAGATCGTCGACTCGTTTCATGACTTCAATAAGCAGGAATTGCTCACGCGGTTCCGCCAAGATACCATGCGGGCGATTGACGAAAGGATCAGTCTCAACCCTATCCTGAATAGTTTTCAGGCGACGGTTCACCAATATCAAATCGAAATGGATCTGATCCACCAGTTCCTCAAGAGCATGGAAATGGATCTCACTGAAAAATCGTACGATCAACAAGGCTTCGAGGAATACGTTCTAGGCTCAGCGGAAGTAGTAGGACTCATGTGCCTTCACGTGTTCACGCAAGGAGACAAACAAGAGTATGCACGATTGAGGCCTTTCGCGATGAAGCTTGGAGCCGCATTCCAGAAGATCAATTTCTTACGCGACCTCAATGCCGACTATGTCGGAATGGGGAGAACGTATTTTCCCGAATTAAACTTGGAACGATTCGACGATGAATCGAAGCGTAAGATCGAAGACAGCATCAAGGCCGACTTCGACGAGGCGTACAAAGGAATCAAAAAACTACCACGTTCCTCTAAGCTCGGAGTGTATGTTGCTTACGTATATTATCTTGCACTTTTTAAGAAAATAAAAAATACGCCTTCGAGTTACGTGTTGAAAGAAAGGATCAGGATTCGAAACCGTCAGAAACTTTCGATCTTGGCATTCTCATACTTGAAACATCAATTGAACCTGATTTGATGGAAGAAGTCATCTTGGTCGACGAACAGGATAACGCCATCGGCCGAATGGAAAAGATGGAGGCTCACCGGAAAGGTGTGCTACATCGTGCTTTCTCCATCTTAGTGTTCAACTCCAAGGGCCAACTTCTACTCCAGCGACGCGCGTCCAAGAAATACCACAGCGGTGGACTTTGGACGAACACTTGTTGCAGTCATCCCCTGCCCGATGAAGACATGAGGTCGGCGACACGCCGTAAGCTTAGACAGGAAATGGGGATCGAAGTGGACACCGAATTTTCTCACAAATTTATTTACAAGACCAACCTCGAGAATCAGTTGATTGAGCACGAGCTCGACCACGTATTCGTCGGTAAATTTGACGGCATCCCAGCCGTGAACCCGGACGAAGTGGAGGACTGGCAATTTGTAGACCTTGAAACCCTTCGAGATTCGGTCAAGAAGGCTCCTGAGTCGTTCACTTATTGGTTTCGCTTAATCTTGGAACACCCCGAATTGCGCGCAGCCTAGTGGTACCAAACCGGGGTTTTTTCCGTTATTGTTACTCGATTGACTGTAACCTCGTCTCCTTTGAAACGCGCACGCATGCCCAGGCTCGGGCTTTTCCTTGTCATCCTGTCTATCGTTGCGGCCTGTAACCAGGATGAACAACCTTCTGCATTTGTTGTCAATAACTCTGTTCTTCCGGGCGACTTTCTAACCGATAAAACTTATACGATCCTCAACATCGAAGTGGTGTATGTGGCGGGATACCAACCCACCGTCGACGCGCTCGATAACCTGCGAACGTTTCTCACTCAGCGCCTGAACAAGACCGGAGGTATCAACATCTCGCAGCGAAGCATTTCGTCGCCTGGTCGAACAAGTGTCGACCTCGACGTGATCCGGGAACTGGAGAAAACGAATCGCCAGCAAACTACGTCTGGTAAGACCATTACTGCGTATATCTTCTTCATTGATGCCGAGTACTCTCAAAGCACCGCCACATCGAAGGTACTGGGTGTCACGTATGGAGCATCTGCGATTGCGGTATTCGGTCCCACGATCAAGTCTTTCACGGGCGGCATCGGGCGCCCAAGTGCAGCTTCCCTTGAAAGCGTGATATTAGGTCACGAATTCGGGCACGTGCTAGGTCTCGTCAACAATGGAATCTCCATGGTTGCTTCACACCACGACGATACTCACTCGGGGCATTGCTCCGACACGAAATGCTTGATGTACTATCAAGCGCAAACCAATACCATCGCTGGAAACTTGGTTAGTAATGGAATACCCACCCTAGATGTGAATTGTCTTGCCGATTTGAAAGCCGCTGGCGGGAAGTGACCTACTCTTGTTTCGTTAGATCGAAGTTGTAGGTGAGCATTGCCTGTATCCCCACATTGTTTTCTTGCTTGGTGCCACCTGACTTCACGAGCATTTGATACAAGAACCCTGTGTTAATATTGAAATGCTTCGAGGCCTGGTAACCCAATCCAACAAAAATTCTGTTTTGATCAGGTTTATGATACGTTACTTGGCTGCCCCAACTGATAAAAACCTCATCGTAGACACTCGCAAAGATTGCCCCCGCCGACATCTCCGTTTTGTTCAAAGGCACGTTCACCATCATCCGATAACGAGCACGATTTGCAAAGAAGTCGTAACCCTTGTTCACGATCTCTCCGTTGTTATCGACATGCACTTGAATGTAGCGCTGCTCCAAGCGTCCACGATGGGAAAAGAAAAATCGACCATTGTGGTGTTTGTAAATGACCTGCTCAAAAAACCGGTGCTCGTTATTTACAAACTGGTTTGGCTGTTTCCCATAGGTCGGGTTCCAAGTGTATACATACCCAGGTGCAACCGACCAGCTCTTGTTTAACTGGATGTCTACCAAGTTCCGGAATTGGAACTGCATCGGCTCGAATGCACCGACGAATCGGTATTGGCCCTCGGTCGAGAATGTGACACGTTGGGACAATTTGAAATTGAAGTTTGTTGAAATCCACTCCAAGGGCTGTGTCACAATCGCCCTGGGCGCCTGTGCGAAAGATTTCGTGAATGTTAATGCGACTACCGTTGTGAGGGCTGTCAAGGCGTGGGCAGTTCTCCTAAACATCGCGGAAACGTGGTTTTTGTGGGTTTCTGAGCGTAAAAGTAGGCTTCACAATATTACCACAGAGTTATTTTTTTAACACTCCCGTAACATTCAATTAACATTAAAATTGGGTTTTCGCCCGGTTTCCAAGGGGCGGAAAACCACGTACCCACCGCTCGTGCTGAAAACCAAACCCAAATTTTGGCGTTCGTCGTTATACCTTTCCAAACTCACGACTCATGAACCTCCTCCCCTGGAAAAAGAAAAACACTCCCAAAAAGAAAGTGTCGGCCACGCGCGAATGGATCAACTCGCTCACTTTTGCTATCGTGGCAGCGAGCTTGATTCGTTGGACGACCGTGGAAGCCTTCGTCATCCCAACACCTTCCATGGAAGACACGGCGTTGGTCGGCGACTTCCTCTTCGTCAGCAAGTTTCATTACGGCACGCGCACCACGAGTGCTCCCCTTCAGATCCCATTAACACATCAAAAAATCTGGGGAACTGAGATTCCGTCTTACACCAACCTAATCGAACTACCGATCTACCGACTCCCTGGTATCACCGAAGTAAAGCGTGGAGATGTGGTGGTCTTCAATGTACCTGATCTGAAGATGAACGAGGGAGAATTGCACCCAATTACGCTGAAGAATAATTACGTGAAACGATGCGTAGCCGTAAGTGGCGATCGTTTCGAGATTCGCAACCGGCAGATTTTCGTAAACGGTGAACCGTTCCCGAATCCCCCAACAATGAAATGGAACTACATCGTATTGACAACCGAAAAGATCAGCGACAGAAATTTGAAAAGGCTCGAACTGAGTTCCAACGACCAGTATCTTCTTGGTTTTGATCAGCAAGGTCATGCAGTCTACAACATGTTTCTAACCGAAAAACAAGTTGAGGAGTTGAAGAAGGTTAGTTATGTCAAATCGGTCACCCTCGACACAGAAAGGGACGACCAACCGGAATCCAACATCTTCCCGAAATCGAAGTACAGTCAATGGAATGGTCACAACTACGGACCTATCGTGATTCCTGCGAAAGGGATGACGATTGAAGTAAACGACTCCACCATGGGCTTGTATGGACAAACAATCCAACTCTATGAACACAACAAGAACGTGGACATTGCGGCCGGTCGGTTGACGATCGACGGAAAACCTCAAACTCAATACACGTTCAAGCAAGATCACTTCATGATGGTAGGCGATAACCGCGACAACTCGCTGGACTCACGCTATTGGGGATTTGTCCCGGACGATCACATTGTGGGAAAACCACTTTTTGTTTGGATGTCGATCGATCAGGAAGGAGGGCTGCTCCATGCAATCCGATTCAACCGGCTCCTGAAGCGCATCGAATGATATGCAACAACATAAGTTGCAAAACGAGAAAAAGGCCAAGCTCGCCCTTTCACTGACGTTCACCCGTGCTTTTGATAAACGGTAGGTCGCGTTGCATCGTGTGATGGTGCGGTTTAACTACATTTGATTTCCAACCCCCAAAACCATGAAATCATTTGTGTTTGCCGCATGCTTCCTGCCACTGCTTGCGATCGGCCAAGTACAGTCGACCGGAATTTTCGAAAACCCTGCGGATATAGGGAATCCGAAGTTGGCAGGTAGCACCAACTACAATACTGTCGACCAGTCGTATACGTTGCAAGGAGCGGGCGCGAACATGTGGGGTGCAGCCGACCAATTTCACTTCCTCTCGAAGAAGATTAAAGGCGACTTCATGGTTCGGGCAACGGTGCACTTTGTGGGGAACGGCTCCTCCGAACACAGAAAAATGGGGATTATGGCACGCGAAACGCTCGCCCCGAATTCTCCTTACGCCGATGGCGCGGTCCATGGGAACATTTTAACGGCACTTCAATCGAGAGCTACAGAAGGCGGTGAAACGGAGCAGGTCGTGTTGTCGTCGTATCATCCCACCGAAATCGAGCTGGAACGGGTTGGGAATACGTTTAGATTTTCGGCAGCTCCCTTTGGTGAAAACTACAAGTCTGTTACTAAGGAGATTGCTCTTGCCGATGAACTTCACGTAGGCCTGTTCGTCTGTTCACACGCAGAAGATGCCGTTGAAACCGCGGTTTTCACGAATGTCCAAGTGATCATTCCTCCCGCGAAGGATTACCGGCCCTACCGCGACTACCTGGGAAGTCATATCGAAATCATGGAAGTCGCGACTGGCAAGAGGAAGATCATCCACAGCGCGCCCAACTCGTTACAAGCCCCCAACTGGACACCCGACAATCGATATTTGATTTACAATTCGGAAGGCCTGCTGTACAAATACGATTTGAAGGATGGCTCGATTTCTCCGCTAAATACAGGCAAAGCCACCTCGAACAACAACGACCACGTTCTTTCTTTCAACGGGAAGATGATTGGCATCAGTCATCACGTCGGTGAGAAACGGACGTCGACTATTTTCGTCCTTCCGATCACGGGCTCCGATCAGCCCACCCAGATCACGGATGAAAACGCCGGGCACTCGTATCTCCATGGATGGTCTCCCGATGGTAAGAAGCTCGTATTTACCGGACAACGCAACGGGAATTACGACATCTATTCTGTGGACGTCGCGACCAAGAAAGAAACCCGTTTAACAGATCACGTCGCATTGGACGATGGACCCGAGTATACGCCAGATGGGAAGTCTATCTGGTTCAACTCTGTCCGCACTGGGACTATGAAACTCTGGAAGATGAAACCCGACGGAACTGATCAACAACAGGTCACCTTCGATGAGTACAACGACTGGTTCCCTCATTTTTCGCCCGATGGAAAATGGGTACTCTTCGAAGCATTTCCGAAAGAGATTGACCCAACGACACACCCATTCTACAAAAAAGTCTACTTGCGAATCATGCCCACTAGCGGCGGGGTACCAAAGACGATCGCCTACATTTTCGGCGGGCAGGGAACGATTAACGTACCATCATGGTCGCCAGACGGTAAGTACATCGCATTCGTTTCAAACTCGAAATTGTAGCCTTCGAACTAACCCTTAATAGCCTTCCACATTTCGGCAGCAACCATCTCGTTGCCCTTGTCATTGAGGTGAACTCGGTCGGTGGTTAGAATTCCTGACTCCTTGTTATCAGGATTGTTGGCCTTGCTGTAATCGATAAACGTCTTGCGAAGGTCGACGAGCGTCAAGTTGTTGTTCGCGGCAAGCGTACGGATCAAGTTGCTGTAGCGGTTGAGGTCACCATCCAATTGATTGGTGTTGTCCCAACGTTCACCAATCACGGCGGGTGTCGCCAGTATCACTCGAATATTTTTGGCTTGAAACTTTTTAATCAAGGCAACATAAAACTTTTCGAACTTGTCGTAGTCAGTTCCCGTACCGGACGATTGCTTGTGCCACACATCGTTGACTCCAATGTAAATCACCACGACGTCTGGGTTTTTCGCCAGCACATCATCTTCTACCCTCAGGTACAAGTCATACACCTTGTTACCGCCTATGCCGGCCCCAACAAACTCATACTGGTCTGCCTTCTTTTCTTGGGCAGCCATCTCGCCTACTTTCGTGACATAGCCCTTTGGCTGAACACCTGCTTGGGTAATTGAATCGCCAAAGAAAACGACTTTCTTTTTCGTTGGGTTTTGGAAAGGAATAGCCACGATAAACAATAAGAGGGTGAAGAGTTTCATAACGAATGATTAAGATCATTCAATTTAATAATTCCGTCGAAAACGTGCGTGGTTTTTTGGCTATCTTCGGAAGCACCAAAAAAATCGCCATGTCCTTGAAAACGACCTTCCTCTTTATTTGCGCGGCGCTGATCCACCACGCCACCTTCAGCCAGGATAAAACTCTTGATAAACGCTTGAAGGCTTTTGACCAAACTGTGGCGAAAGTGATGGCCGACTGGAAGGTTCAGGGAGTGGCCGTCGCCATCGTGGAAAAAAATAGGATCGTTTTAGCGAAGGGGTATGGCTTCCGCGACGCCGATCACAAAGTTCCTGTCACTGCGCAGACTCAATTTGCGATCGGCTCTTGCACGAAGGCTTTCACCGCGGCCACTGTATGCCTTTTGAAAGAGGATAACCTCATCGATCTTGACAAACCCGTAAAAAACTACCTGCCCAAGTTCGCATTGTACGACGAATATGCCTCGAATAACATCACTCCTCGCGATCTACTCTGCCATCGATCTGGGCTCCCTCGGCATGACCTCGTATGGTATGGATCATCAGCGTCGCGCGCGGAATTGGTTGAACGGCTCAAGTACCTGCCTCCGACCAAACCGTTCCGGACCACCTAGGAATGAGTTGGGAATCGTTTGCCAAGAAAAGGATCCTCGACCCACTCGGAATGACGTCGACGAACTTCTCAATCGTTGACATGCAAAAGTCAGCAGACCATAGCGTCGGATTCGTAGAAAACAAAAACAAAGTAGAGGTCATCCCTTACATGAACATCGACGGGATCGGTCCGGCAGGCTCCATCAACTCCACGGCCAACGACATGGCCAAGTGGGTCATCACCCTCATCAATGGCGGCAAGTACAACGGCGTGCAAGTTCTTTCGCCTACGACCATACGTGAAATTCAAACACCCACCATGGTTCAGCCTGCAGCCGTTCCACTGCCTTACGACGAGACAGGCTACGCATCGTACGGCTTGGGATGGTCGATCGCTAGCTACCGTGGGCATGTTCGAGTCGAGCATGGTGGCAATATCGACGGGTTTTCTGCTTCTACATGTTTCCTGCCGCGCGACTCGGTCGGCGTGATCGTACTCACCAACATGAACGGATCTGCATCCACGTCGCTCATTCGCAATTACGCGATCGACCAATTACTGGGCCTCAGCTCTGTCGACTGGAATGGACGGTTGTTGGCCGATGTGAAGAAAGCAAAAGACGCGGCGGAGAAGAACAAGCAACAAGCGGCTTCCGGCCGTGTGAATGGAACTAGCCCGTCGCACGACCTAAAGGCGTACTTGGGCAAGTACGAACATCCAGGTTATGGCATCGTGGAGGTAGCTATGGATGGCGACAGCCTTTCTGTGGACGTGCACGGTCTCAGGTCGAAGCTCAAGCACTACCACTACGACTACTTCGAGGCCACCGACGAACGGTACTTCAGCCACGAAAAAGTCGGGTTCACCTCCAACCTTAAGGGCGAGGTCGACAAACTGACTTTGCCCCTCGAACCGGCGTTGGATGACATCGTCTTTACACGCGTCCCCGAGGCGCTCAAACTAACGGCCGAAGAACTGGCGCTATACGTGGGTGACTATGATTTTGGCGGCCTTCCAGCGAAAGTGTACGCCAAAGGCACCGCCCTGGTCTTGATGGTCACTGGGCAGCCAGAATACCCCTTACAAGGCTCCAAGAAGCACGTTTTCACTTGCCCGGCCCTCAAAGGCTTCGAATTCCACTTCACCGTGGACGGCAGCGGAAAAGTAACGGAACTGGTCTCGCACCAACCCAATGGAGTTTTTGTTGCCAAGCGGAAATAACACGGAACAATTCCCAACGCCGTCTGTTTAACTGACGTGGGAAAAACCGCCTCCATTATCGATTCGTCGACCACTTTGGTGTGGCTCCGGCGCGACCTTCGTTTGCACGACCATGCTGCATTTTACCATGCGCTGAAAAATAACGACAAAGTACTTCCGATCTTCATTTTCGATTCGAATATCCTTGCCCAGCTCGAAGACCGCGACGACGCCCGTGTCACCTTCATCCACGACTCACTAAATATCCTGAAAGAACGCTTAGAGAAATTGGGAAGTTCTTTACTCGTTTTTCATGGAAATCCACTCGAAATTTTCCGTTCTATTGGGCCGAAGGCGGTGTATACCAACCACGACTACGATCCGTATGCGAGCCGGCGCGATGGAGAAGTGGCGAAGTTACTCGCAGCCCACGGAATCCCCTTTCATACTTTCAAAGACGAAGTAATTTTCGAAAAAGATGAAGTGGTGAAAGATGATGGAAAACCCTATACGGTGTTCACGCCCTATAGTCGAAAATGGAAATCACGCCTCAACAACTTTTATGTCAAAAGTTATCCAGTTGAGAAGTATCACGCTAAGTTATTGAAGACCTCTCCCCTACCGATGCCGGCGATCGAAGACATTGGATTTGTTAGAAGCTCCATTCAATTTCCTCCTCGCGTTGTCAAACAGGAAGTTATAGCCAAGTACCACCAAACCCGCGACTTCCCGGCAATTGAAGGAACATCGCGACTGAGTGTACATCTAAGGTTTGGGACGGTTAGTATTCGCGAACTTGTGCGAATCGCCCAGAAAAAAAATGAAGTATGGTTGAACGAATTGATCTGGCGTGATTTCTATCACATGATCCTGTGGCACTTCCCAAATGTTGAGCGTGCCTTCAAACCGGCGTATGACAAAGTTGAGTGGGTGAACGATCCAGTCACGTTCCAAAAATGGTGCGAAGGTCAAACAGGTTACCCGATCGTGGACGCCGGTATGCGCGAACTCAACACGACAGGCTACATGCACAACCGCGTCCGGATGATCGTGGCGAGTTTCCTGACGAAACACCTGCTGATTGACTGGCGATGGGGCGAAGCCTACTTTGCCCGAAAACTCCTCGACTTCGACCTTGCTGCTAACAATGGAGGATGGCAATGGGCGGCTAGTTCGGGATGCGATGCCGCTCCCTACTTCCGTGTGTTTAACCCAGAACTTCAAACGGAGAAGTTTGACCCCAAATTGGTCTACATTAAGAAGTGGGTTCCAGAGTTGGGTACCGATCGCTACCCAGCCCCGATTGTCGACCATGCGTTTGCTAGACAACGCGTGCTGGCCACCTTCAAAGCGGCGCTGGAAACGCAATGAACAGAAACGTATCTTTGTAAACTCGAATATTGTATATGAACTGGATGACGATTGTGGTGTGTGCGTTAATTGTAGTGGGCACTTTCTTGTTCTGGGAATTTGTGGCTTGGTTCACGCATAAGTATGTGATGCATGGATTTCTGTGGGTTTGGCACCGATCCCATCACACCGTTCACGACCATGCGCTTGAACGAAACGATTGGTTTGCAGTCGTTTTCAGCGTGCCCTCGATCGGGCTGTTTTACTACGGTTCTATCGTCTCGTACAATCCCTACGTGATTGCAGTTGGCCTCGGCATCTTGTGTTATGGAATCTTTTACCTTGTATTCCACGACGTGATCGTCCACCAACGACTCCGGTGGCGTCCCAAAAAAAGAAGCAAGTACTTACAAAGAATGATCAACGCTCACTACGTGCACCATAGCCGCCACACGAAAGAGGACTGCGAGGCATTTGGATTTCTTTACGCTCCGAAGAAGTACGAGCCAAAAGACTTCAAACTTCGTCAGGAGCGTAAAGACACGCAGTAAGGCTACTCGTAACGGATTGCATCGGCCGGATTACTACGCGCGGCCTTAATGAAGTGGTAACTCACCGTCAGCCAAGCGATCGCTGCGGCAACTGCACCGCCGATGATGAACACCGACACCCCAAGTTCAATTCGGTAAGCAAAGGAATTAAGCCAGTTGGTCATGACATACCACGCAAGCGCGGAGGCCAGGACGAATGATATCCCTACCAAGACCATGAATTCCTTCGACAAAAGTGCGTTGACGGAAGTGACCGTCGCGCCCATTACTTTTCGAATACCGATTTCCTTGGTTCGCTGCTCAGCTGTAAATGAGGCCAACCCAAGCAACCCCAAGCACGCCACGAAAATAGCAATGCTCGTCAGCACTGTAAACACGCGGCCTAAAAGCTCCTCCTCGCGAAAGAGTTGCTCGAAGTTCTGATCCAAAAAAGCATACTCGAAGGGTTCGTTGGCGGCTGTCTTTTTCCAGGTCTGTTCAATTTTCGCAACCGCATCCGATGCTTTTCCCTCATATCGGATCAACATGTTGTTGTTAAATCGACCAAACTGCACGAGCAACGGACGGACCTTCACGCGAAACGATTCGAAGTTGAAATCCTTCACGACACCGATCACCGACATATTGTAAGGCGTGTTACTATTCGTGTTCAAAATCCGTTTCCCGATCACGTCACCTTCCCATCCAAATTCCTTGATCGCGGCTTCGTTGATCACACAAACCGATGAGTCGGCTACATGCCCGACAGTGAAAAACTCTCCTTGAATCAGCTCCAGCTTAAGTGATTTCGCATGGTTGAAGTCAGTATAGTACGTTCCCATGAGACGATCCTGTTCCGAACCCGCAGCTCGGAAAATAGTCGTGTTGTTCACACCAGGAAACTCATTGTTTGAATAGCTTGTGGTGACGATCCCAGCTTGACTCTCCAATTCTTGCTGAAACCCTTCCATGCTGTTCCCCAAACGACTCGTATTGCGAAGCACAATGACGCCGTGCTTATCCATCCCAATATTTTTCTCTTGGAGGAACGTCAATTGATCATACACGACCATTGTGCTAATAATTAGCATGATCGAAATCGTAAACTGAACGACGACCAGACCGCTTCGTATGCCTTTCGTTTTCATTCCGGCCTTTACCTTTCCCTTAAGCACATCTACAGGCTTAAATGAAGTCAGATAAAAGGCCGGATAACTTCCGGCAAGAAATGCGACCGTAACGAACACCACTACGATACCGACGATCATGGTGGGCTGCAACAGCATCTCAAAGCGAATATTCTTGCCCGACAACACCTGGAAGGCTGGAATCAAAAAGTAAACAGCAACCAAAGCTATCAACACACCGGCAAGCGTATAGATCACCGACTCGGCTAGGAACTGAAATATCAACTTGCTGCGTTGCGAGCCAAGCGTCTTTCGAAGGCCAACTTCTTTTGCTCGACTGGCTGATCGTGCGGTCGATAAATTCATAAAATTGATGCAGGCAATGACAAGGATAATCATCCCCACGGCAGCCAGCACATACACATATTTGATATCGCTCTTTGGGGCAATCGAATAGTCGGTCACTTCAGCTTGATATAAATGCAAGTTCTCGAATGGAAACACGTAGTACGAGTAAATACCACCGTTCTTTTTGAAATCTGCGAAGCTAATACCGAATCCAGCCTCTACTTCAGGGCCAACGTGCTCAGTGACGAGATCATCGAGTTTCGCATTGATGCTCTCCACTGTTGTCCCTGCGTTCTTTCGAATCAGGGTATAAAGCCCATTGTTGGTCCAGTTTCCGTTCTTCCAGTTAGGATCAGAGGAACCCGACAACACGATTTCGAAACGGATCGACGAGTTGCTGGGCGATTCCTCCACGATGCCAGTCACCGTGTAAGCAACATTCGCGTTGCCAACTGTCACGATCTTACCCATTGCCGATTGCGTTCCAAAATAACGAGCAGAGGCTTCCTTCGTCATGACGAGAGTGTTGGGCTCCCGCAATGCCTTCACAGGATCACCATCGATGAGCTTAAAATCAAAAA
This sequence comes from Cyclobacteriaceae bacterium, assembly GCA_044226945.1. Lineage (GTDB taxonomy): Bacteria > Bacteroidota > Bacteroidia > Cytophagales > Cyclobacteriaceae > ELB16-189. The sequence continues at coordinate 29,339 of JBGAGB010000022.1, forward strand.
ACTCAAAAAAATTACTATCAGCACGAAGCACGTATTTCTCCGTGAAAGCCTTGTCCTCAAACTTTACCACAATCCCACTCCTATCCGAGATCCGAATGGATTGCTCAACGCCGGGAATACTAGAAACCATCGCAGACGACACTGGAGGGGAACTATTGGACGTATGCAACTCTTGTCCGCCGATGCGTCCGTGCAACGCCACCATGTACAAGTTTTGATGGTCATGGTGAAACTTGTCGTACGACACCTCATCGTAAATGTAGATGCCAATCATCAAGCAAGCAGCAAAACCGATGGCAAGTCCTGCGATATTGAGGGCAGAATAGAACTTGCTCTTCAAGATGGTACGAAGGGCAACTTTGAAGTAATTCTGTAGCATTGGGTAAGTAGGTTGAAGTCAGTTTCGAACGCTAGACGCCTTGTACTGGCGTTTTGTTGCATTAGGATTCGCCTTTTTTTGCGAACCGTTCCCGTGACCGCACAGTCAACATCGTTGCTTGGCGCGAGACACCGAGCGGCTCCATTTTCGCAGGCTTTCCGAAGGTCGATCCGAGGCTACCTCATTCGTCGCGAAGCACCTTGACGGGGTTCATCTTCGCTGTGTTGTAGGTCTTGAAGGCGACGGTCAAAGCGGACAAAAGAAGCATAAGAACAGAAGAAATCACGATGGTCATGATGCTAATCTTTTCGTAGAACCTCCAGATCGACCCCATCAAGGCATTGGACATAAAGATTCCCAGTGCGCCACCGATGAGGCAAGAGATCAAGAGAATAACCAAGAATTCAAAATTGATTACACGCGAAATGTTCGCGATCGACGCGCCAAGGACTTTCCTGACACCGATCTCTTTCATCTTTTTAATGATGTTGAGCGACACCAAGGTAAACAAACCCGTCACTGACAGCAACAGCGCTACCCCACCTAGGAAAATGAACATCTTCACAATGTTATTGTTCACTTGGGCAGCTTCCGCCAGTTCATCGTCGAGGTACTGACTTGCAAACTTACGGTTCGGGAATATTTCCTTCCACTTGCTCTCCATGTATTTGTTCACGTCCGACAACTTTGCGGCGCTCGCGGTAACGCTTAGATGCTTGTAATCTTTGGGTGCAGAATAGCGCAGGATCATTGGTTCCATATCGCGCCACACACCACGGTTGTACACATCCTTCACGACACCCACGACGTAAAGCTTTACGGTGTCCATCCACACGATTTCCTGCCCGATAGGTTGATCCCAACCGAATTGGCGTGCAACTTTATTGGTAATGATGACCGATTCCTTCCGGTCGGTCTCAGAGTCCTTGTCGAAGTTTCTACCCTCTACGAGTGTCATGCCTACCGTTGGAATGTAGTCCGGTCCAACATGAAGTATGTCGACCTCAATCTCCTTGGTTCCCGACTTGATCGGGTCGCTATAGCTATTCGACATGATTTGGTGCTGGGAACCGGCTACAGATTTCACGTCAGGGTTTTCGAGCATCGCATTTTTCAAGGCATTGTATTCATCTTCCGAATTCACCCAAGTAAACAGGGTTGCATTGCGGTTGAAGCCAATGTCCAAGTCTCGCTGATACCGGGCATTTTCCACGAAGCCAATGCTCGACACAATGGCAGCCAGCGAAATCGCGAACTGCAACGACAGCAACACTTTAGAAAGGATGCTAGTCCCTCCAAATTTCAGGTTTCCTTTCAAGATAGCTGTTGGTTGGAACTTGCTGATGTACAGTGCTGGATAGCTCCCGGCCAATAAGGCGGTCAAGAGCAATACACTTACAATCATCACCACAAACTGCAAATTCTCTGAATAGTTCGTTTCAATCTTCATGTAGGGCCATAGTGCATTGAAACTGGGGATCAAGAATGCATCGGCAGCGATGAACCCGAGGATAAGTGCAAAGACGCACACGAAAAAGGTCTCGCCCATAAACTGCAGGATCAACTGCTTGCGCATACTTCCCATCACTTTTCGGATACCGATTTCTTTGAGGCGGCGGGACGACATCGCAACCGTAGTGTTAGTCAAGTTGAAGCAAGCGATCAGTAAGATTAGGATCGCCATGATTGGAGTGGCAACTACGGCTGCATGTGGGGCGCCGCTGCGGGTCCATGTGCCGCTCCGGTCTTCATACTGGTCACGTACCGCCATCCCTACGAAAGGATCAAGTTGATAGCGAGAAATGACGAAGTCCTCACGAACTTTATTATTATTTTCGGTAAAGGGCTTGAGTTGTGATTCAACAGCTTCTACCCGGCTGACTTCAGGCAGCATGACAAACAAATTTGTGCGATACTTCCAATTCGTACCACGCTGGAGGGCAGAATCGAGATCGAAATAGTTTTCGAATAAGGCGAACGATCGATCGCCAAAACTTGAATTCACTTGGGGTAGCTTGTACACGGCGCCCACTTCATATTCCTTCCAAGGCCTTCCATTGCGAACAATAGTCATAGTTTTTCCTACGGCATTCACTGTTCCAAAGAGGCGGATGGCATTTTCGTCATTAAGAATAATCTTCGATTTGTCGTTGATCACCGATGCGTCTCCATGTAGAAATTCGAACGTGAACATCTTGAAAAGATCGGGATCTACATATGAAATGTGGTTGTCGAATACCTCATCCCCTACCCGCACGTCGGCGTATGTGCCATTGTAGCGACTGACGGCCGTAAAATCCTTCACATTGTCACGAGCAATGTCTCCCAAAGGAAGGGGCGTGACTCCAAATGGAGTCTCACGGCCTTCAAAGATCCGCAGTGAATTTACACGATAGATCTGAGCAGCATTTACATGGTTCGAATCGAACGACATGTTGAAGTTCCAATTGAAATAGGCTGTGATGCAGCAACCGATGGCGATCGCCAATCCGAAAAGGTTAATGAACATGTAGACCTTGCTCTTCATCATGCTTCGCAAGGTGATCAGTAGGTAGTTTTTGATCATGTGAATTGGCGTGGTACGGGTTTAAGACGCGTGCGCGTATATCTAGGTTGCACGGATGCCAAAAATATACCATCGCGAATCTGCGCAAGATTTAGCATTTGTTACGTTCAAATTGTTCACCCCTGAACAGTTTTGTGTACGCTGTTGACCATAAAATAAAAAACCCCGGGAGGTTGACCCGGGGCTTTTCCTAACCTAAACCTAAACTATGAAGAACGCATCAGGACTATTTATCCCGCAAGGAGCGGGACTGGCTGAAATCCTGAAATCTTAAATCACTCTTGATGCAGGCCTACCCAGATTGGGAAGAAGCCGGGTAAGCTGCATTGAAAACTAAATGTGGAAGTGTTCTTTGATGTTCTCGGTGACCACTTTACCGTCGAACAAGTTCACGATGCGATGCGCATAGTTGGCATCATAAGGTGAGTGAGTTACCATTACAATGGTGGTTCCCTCTTCATTCAACTGCGACAGGAGTTTCATTACCTCTTCGCCGTTTGCAGAGTCAAGGTTACCAGTCGGTTCATCGGCGAGGATTACTCGAGGCTTTGCGACGATTGCGCGCGAGATCGCAACGCGTTGCTGTTGACCACCAGAAAGCTGTTGAGGGAAGTGGTTGCGGCGGTGCATGATGTTCATGCGCTCGAGCACTTCTTCTACTCGCTTCTTACGCTCGTCAGAAGGCACTTTCATGTAGAGGAGTGGGAGTTCCACGTTCTCGTACACGGTCAATTCGTCGATCAAGTTGAAGCTTTGGAACACGAAGCCGATTGAGCCTTTGCGAAGTTGGGCGCGCTGGCGTTCAGAGTACTTCGACACTTCATGTTCTCCAAAATGATATTCGCCGTTGGTCGGGTTGTCGAGCAAGCCCAGGATATTCAGGAGGGTAGATTTACCGCAACCAGAAGGCCCCATGATGGCCACAAATTCGCCCTCTTTGATCTCGAGGTTGATGCTGTTGAGGGCCGTGGTTTCCACCTCTTCGGTAGTATATACCTTTTCGAGGTTTTTCAGTTTAATCATGCTCATGCGTGTTGCTAATTTTAAAAGTTGGATGGTTGAGGATCGGAATTAGTTTTATGGATTACTGTTTAATTTACAAAAGGTTACCCGACTGGTCAACATATCTGGATCATTAGACGCCTGAACTGTAAAATGGTTGCATCCAAACGCGCTAAAATGACTCTGAAAAGTTTCCTAGTATAAGACGAGTACCTCGTTGTTGCCAAAGTTCTCATACGACGAAGTAATAACCTTGTCTCCTGGCTCTAGCCCTTCCAACACTTCGTAATAGTCCGGGCTCTTGCGGCCGAGTTTGATATTTCGACGAACAGCGTGGTTCTCTGCATCGAGCGCAAACACCCAGTTGCCACCGGTGTCTTTGTAAAATCCACCCACTGGCAGGAGAAGTTCCTCCGACGACATGCCCAATTCAATTCTTAGGCGTAGCGACATCCCGCGGCGGATCCCTTCAGGCATTGCACCTTCAAATTCCATATCCACCTCGAAGCGGCCCGCGACCACGTCGGGGTACTTATAAGTGATGATCAACCCGAATTGCTTGCCAGCAAACTCAGTCGTCGCATGCAAACCTGTCGTAATGCGAGGCAAATACAATTCGTCGATCGGCACACGCACTTTGTAACTACCCAACACGTCTACTTGTCCGAGGCGCTGAGCGGTATTTACTGCCTGACCCACGTCCCAATGCTGGAGGTAAGATAGCTGACCATCGATTGGGGAACGTACCGACAATTGGTCTAGAATTGTACGAAGTCCTTCCAAGCTTTGCATCATTTGCTGTTCAGACAAACGCGTCGATGTCATGGATCGAATTCGATCGATCGAATCGCGCTTGTACACGTCGTACTGGATTTTATAACGGGATACGTTGTAGTTGTAGTTAGATTCGACCTGCTCGAAATCCTGTCTTGAAACGAGCTTCTTGTCGAATAATTGTTTTTGGCGGTTGTATTGTGGGCCCAGCACTTCGAGCTGCTGTTTAATCGTGGCTAGCATCAGGCGCTGTTCAGTATCAATCCGTGTAATACTCATCTGGGTTTCGCGAGCACGGTTGATACTTTCGTTCAACTGGGCGGTCTGTGTCAACACGCTCAGTTCTCGGTTCAAGTTGGTCAGCTCCATGATGATGTCGCCGGCCTTCACCATGGCGCCAGATTCTTTGTAGATGTGCTTGATCGAACCTCCTTCTATTACATCGAGGTACACCGTGTTCTTAGGACGAACTTCACCTGTTTGGGGGATCGTCTCTTGGAAAACTCCGCGTTTTACTTCCGAGATGGTGATCTTTTGCTTTTCGACTTTCAACGTTGCACGTCGATCGGCCCAGATAAACTGGTACGCGATCAGCACAATCACGATGGCGCCGCCGCCCCAAGTCAATACCTTCTTGACGGTGAATCTCTTCTTCTTAATCTGTTTGTCCATGAAACGGTTATATGAATTCGTGGCCCACTTGCCAACAAGCGTGCCAACGGCCGAGTGGCCATTTTTGATGCATAACAGACCATTTTTTACAACTTCTTTCGTTCAGCATTGAACGGAGCTGTCCGCATTCGGACGCGGCTCATGCCCCGGGCGATCGAAAACCATCATTTTCAGCCAGAATTCGAAAAACCCCCATTTCGGCCTTAGAATTGCCCGGCTCCGGACGGTACTGACCAATTTCAACCACTTATGTCTGAAAACAAACAGGGCAAAATCCTCATCGTCGACGACAACGAGGACCTCCTGAAAGCCGCGAAAATGTTCCTGAAACGGCACGTTGCCCAAGTCGATATTGAAAAGAACCCGGAAGCGATCCCGGCATTGATGGGAAACGACAACTACGACGTGATCCTGCTGGATATGAACTTCACCAAGGATGTGAGCAGCGGAAGCGAAGGCTACTTCTGGCTCGAGCGAATCCTTCAGATCGATCCGTCGGCGGTAGTTGTACTCATTACTGCGTATGGGGATGTGCAAATGGCTGTCCGTGCGATCAAAGCAGGTGCAACCGACTTTGTCTTAAAGCCATGGGAAAATGAGAAACTTTTGGCCACCCTATATTCGGCCATGCGTTTGCGCGAGTCGCGCGACGAAATTCACACGCTTCGCATCAAGAACCAGGAGTTCAACGCCGTTCAAAACGAAAAATACGCCGACATCATTGGGAGTAGTCCCGCGATGCAAAAAATTTTCCAGACAATCGACCGCGTCGCCCACACAGACGCAAACGTGTTGATCTTGGGCGAGAACGGAACTGGAAAGGAGTTGATCGCGCGCGCCATCCACAGGAATTCGCCTCGCAAGGCCGAAACATTTGTGGGGGTTGACCTGGGGTCGATCACGGAAACACTGTTCGAAAGCGAATTGTTTGGTCACAAGAAGGGATCGTTCACCGACGCGAAAGAAGATCGCCCGGGCCGATTCGAAATGGCTCACAATGGAACGCTCTTCCTCGACGAGATCGGGAACCTGTCGATGCCACTTCAAGCCAAGCTATTGACCGTTCTCCAAAACCGCCGAGTGAGTCGTGTTGGTGCCAACAAAGAGGTACCGGTTGACATACGCTTGATCTGCGCGACAAACATGCCGCTGTACGATATGGTGAAAGAGAACCGATTCCGCCAGGACTTGTTGTATCGGATCAACACCATCGAAATTGAAATTCCGCCGTTGCGCGACCGGATGGAGGACATCCCGGTGCTGGCCGGACACTTCCTCAAACAGTATTCAACGAAATACGGGAAGAACATCACCAAGATCAGTGAGGCGGCGATGGCTCGCATGCACAAACATCCTTGGCCTGGAAATATCAGGGAATTACAACACTCGTTAGAGCGTGCCATTATCCTTAGTAATTCTTCGGTGCTCCAACCTGAAGACTTCAACTTCACGGTGGGCTCTACGAAGGAAACTGACCAAAATCTGCTGCTGGATCAATACAACCTCGACGAGGTAGAGAAGCTATTGATTCGCAAAGTTCTGAAGAAGTACAACGGGAACATCACGCAAGCTGCATCCGAGCTCGGCCTTACGCGGTCGTCGTTGTATCGGCGGCTTGAAAAACACGGGTTGTAACTTTTGAAGTTTAGAATTGGGTAACGACCGATATTGGTTGTAGAGGAATTTCTAAATTCACCGGAATAATGGCATTCAACGATTTTCGGTTTAGGGTTGCTTTTCGTGTGGTTTTGATCGGCCTTACGATGTCGTTGATGGTGTACATGGTGAGTCGCCCCAACATGGTCTTCGCGGCAGGGCTCACGGCGATCATCATCTTCTTGCAGTTACTCGAGTTGTATCGGTTCACGTCCCAGACCAACCGCAAGCTCACGCGGTTCTTGGAATCAGTCAAGTATTCGGACTTTATCTCGGGTTTCAATTCCGACAACCGGCTAGGTCGAAGTTTTCGCGACCTTAACGTGGCATTCAATGAAGTGCTAGAAGCCTTTCGCAGGGCACGCTCCGAAAAAGAGGAACACTGGCAATATCTCAACACGGTTGTTCAACAAGTGAGAACTGGTATATTCTCTTACGACACGGATGGAAACGTTCAATTGATGAACACCAATGCGAAGAAGTTTCTTGGGGTGACTTCGACAATGAAGGATATCACTGAACTGAGGGATCGAAACCCGGTACTCTATGAAATGATCGACTCGACCTTGCCGGGAAAGAGTAGTCTATACAAAGAGGGCACCGAGTTGCAACTGACGATCCAAGTAACGGAAATGCGGATTCGCGGAAATGCGGTCAAACTTGTCACACTTCAAAATATCCAGACCGAACTCCAGAAACAGGAATTAGAAGCGTGGCAGAATCTCACGAGGGTTCTTCGTCATGAAATCATGAATTCCATCACGCCTATTTCTTCACTTACATCCACCCTTCGAGAGATCTTGGATTATGACTTAGTGAAGAAAGAAAACGGTTACGAATTAAAGGACGAAGGCGCTGAAGACTTGCGCGAGGGTTTAGATACGATCGAGTCACGAAGTAAGGGGCTGATTCGATTCATCGATGCGTATCGCGAGTACACGTCGTTGCCCATGCCTAAGATTAAAACGGTTCGGGTTCTTGACTTGATCACGCGTGTCGGGCAATTCATGGGTACACAGTTGAAAAAATCGCCAATTATCTTCAACTACTCGTGCGAATCTGAGTTCTTGACAATCCAAGCTGACGAAGAGATGATCGAGCAAGTGCTGATTAATTTGGTAAAAAATGCGATTGAATCTATTGGGCAAAAACCGAACGGTCAGATCACTCTGCGTGGACGTTCGACCGAGCAAGGGGTGGTCATTGATGTCATCGACAATGGCCCGGGTATTATTCCCGAAGCGCTCACTCGAATATTTGTTCCTTTCTTCACAACCAAGAAATCTGGTTCGGGCATTGGGCTTAGTTTGTCTCGGCAGATCATGCAGATGCACAATGGAACGCTCACCGTGGAGAGCAAGCAAGACGTGAAGACTGTTTTTAGTCTCAAGTTCTAGGCCCCCGGACTTCTCCGACTATTTTTACTTTCGAGATTGACCTAAAGTAATTCGCATCGCAACGGGTGCCAGCAGGTTCCCTGAAAAACTGATGCTGCGCTCAGAGAACTTCGGCTGGATGGTGGAGGCCGACAGTTCCACTTGGACAAGGGCAGCGGTTAAATCCTGCTTATTCTTCAAGCGATCCAAGAGCTTTGTTAAATCAATCGCTTCAGGGGATACGATCACATAAATTTGATTTCGTCCGGGCGGGTCTGTTAAGGTAATGGCTCCCATGTCATCCGGTGCCTTCAACTCTGTGAACGTGATGGGCATGGTTGATTGGCTACGTGGAAAAAGTGGAAACATCACGCCCGTTGGGTCAACTCCGAACATGTAGATATAAGCTGGCAAGTTACTCGAAGCATGAATTGAAAATGTTGTCCCGGTTGGATATGCTGTGTCAAACTTATAGTGTCCCGCGGTAGACTCCAGCGTTGCGGGCATCTCTTGTCCAGCAAGTGTCTTGAAGTTAACTGATGCTTCGAAGTTCACCTTGCATGACGGCGTGCCTGGTTGGAACAATGAAAATCCGTATGGAAAGTAATCTGCGAAGTCTTTATAACGGATCCAGGTATATCCTTGAATGCCCCAGCTCTTACCCCAAGAGTTCAGTATTTCGAACGCGCCGCCAAATTTGGTGTCGTCGTAACCAATGATGCACACGGCATGTCCACCGTAAGACCGGTCGGGTGACGGTTCGCGTGGCTGCCAGGAATCTTGGGCGAGATGAAAAGACGGGGGACATACGAGTCCACCGATCACCGCTTGATTCGAGGCGATCGCGCTTTTGACTGAGTGAACTTTCAGTGTTTGGGCGTCTGCCGGGTTGAACAACTTAGCATATCCACCCAATTTCTTTGAGCGGGCAATGGGATAAAGATCGGCGGGTACTTCGGCCGGGCAGAACTCGCGAAATTCGTTGAAGTAAACTCCTCCATTTTTTACGAGCGACTCGAGTAAGTCGATCATGTTCACGGGATCCTGACAACCTTCTTCTTTCCTGAGGAGGCCGTAATTGTACGCAGGTGAATAGGCCATTTGAAGCACTTTCTGCGGGTTATTCTCCCCACAGGCGAGCGCGTCGGCGGCCGTTCTCGCAGACCATACGGCGGCCCAAGCGGGTCCGGTCATATCCGCCTGCGATTGGATGATCACCTTTGGGTAGTAGGCCTTCAGGCTCTTGGCTGTGGGTAAGACCGCGGTCGACGAGTACCGGACAGGCAGCGTGACATAACGGGCATCGTCCCAGGTGAGTCCACGCAGGAAGTCGACCTGCGCGAAGGCGCTGGAAATGGAAAGAATTAAAAGGATGAAACAGCTAGAGGTTCGGATCACCTGGCTTGAAATACAAATTCACTGCCGGGTTCGTTGTCGCCGAACGTACCGAATTTTGGCTCCGGTTTCGCGGTTTCAACAGACAACCAAATTTTGCTTGCTGTGAGCACCCGGTATGCGCCGCCATAACCACGGAGGGCCTCCAGGAATTTAGAAGCAAAGGGTGAATGTTTGCCAGGACGTCCATCAGGAACATATTGCTTACCTCCCGACGTCATGTACATCCGGGTTTTGAATTTCAGTTTCTTGCTGATGTATTCGTTCTGTGGAATGTCAGTGTACATTTGATCGCGGTCGTCTCCACGCTTCGCAATCGCTTGATCGAAGGTTCCGCCGAAGCACACGTCCATAGTCAAGAAGATGTGTTTTGCGGGGTTGTTGTCGATCGTGGTGCGCAATACGGAGAAGGGAACATAAGTGTCGTATGTATCATCGTTTAGTCTGGAGTCTTTTGCAACGATGTATCCGTCCTTACCAATTTCATCGAATTGGCCGTGGCCAGCGATGAAGATGAAGAGTTGGTCGTCGGCGCCATAGTTCTTACGCGCGTATTCCCTGATTTTGGTGATCATCTCCGATTTGGTCGGATTGAAAAGACGCTCAACTTTAAATCCGTAGTTCTCTTCAAGTTCTGCGGCAATAGATTTGGCGTCATTTACTGGGTTGGTGAGGTCGGTCCAGTCGTTATAATCGTTGGTTGCAATGATGAGCGCGTAGTCGGTGCGCTTTTCAGAGTTCGCAACGATTGTTGGAGTGCTCATGTTCACGATGCGCGATTCGGTAGTTGTTTCACCCTTGTCGTTCACGGCAATAACCTTGATCTCGTTTGGACCAGGTGAGAGGGCTACCTTTTGTTCCACAAACTTGGTAAACTTCGAAGCATCGGGTGAGGTGACACCAAAGCCACGCGATTGCTGCGGTTGGCCGTTGATGAGCACAGTCACATTCTTCAACGTGATGGTTGAGTTGATCCCGACCTTGATGGTGACTTCTGCACCTGTGATGACAGAAGATGTTTGTTCTGGCGAGAGCCATACAATCACCGGCGTCGAGTTGGCGACCGTCGGCGGTGTTTTGTCCTTGCTTGCGAGGTCCACTCGCACGGAATTACTTCGACCTTTCAGTTGTTGGCCGAATGAGGGCGCGACGAACATCAACGCCATCAGAATTACAACCAGCCTTTTCATATTTCCTGAATTTTGGGGTGTTTCTAACGAATCATCAAACGTTTCTGCAGGGTGGTGTTCCCGAACTTCAGCACACTAATATACACACCTGCTGCGGGTTTTGTACCTCCTTCTATGTTCCATACCGCCCTTTGGTAACCTCCCGCGAGGGGCTGGTCAACAACGGTGGCGATCCTCCTCCCGGTCATGTCGTAAACGACCAGTTGAGTGGTTTGCTCTCCTCCGGTCTCGGGCAGGGAGAATTCAAAGGTCACATCCCCATCGGCGGGCACTGGCGACACTGAATGGAACACGGCCCGTACGGGCGAAGTTTCCGCCTTGACGAATTTCTCGTCGCCGAAATATATCCGGAACGTTGACGCGGTTTTCATGTCGAAGGTGTACTGGGTCTCTGACTTCATATCGATCGCCCTTTGAGCGGCCACGTCAAATAGGACGAGCTTGCGGTCGGCGGCTCCGAAATATGAGTTGTCCCATACAAGTTGACCAACGCGATCACCAAGGTTGGAGGCGACTTCGAATTCCCACATGTGATTGGCGCTGGTTGTAACGATGTCGCGGTTGAAGTTTGAACCCACGAACTTCTTGTTGAAGTTCAATTCGAGGTAGTCCATAAAACGAGGAACAGTGAATCCGTCGTAGCGGTCGTTTGCTTCCAAGGCATCGGGGTGCATTCCGAATCCTCCCATGTCGTTGATTTGTCCTCCCGACTTAAGAGTCAGATCGACGGCCCATATATCTGAATCCAAGCTTTGAGCAAAATCGACGGGCGGCTTCGTATCGCGTCGTGCGAACGCCACGTGAGGAAACACGAGTTTTCCATCGCCCACACTTTGTACCATCACAAAACCACCACCGAATTTTTCAATGTTCGTTTGTTTAGCGAACGAGCCATTGTAGCTGATATAATCACCCAACGTGAGATCGGCGTTGTCTGAGTGCCCTGAAATGTCCGACCATTTCAAAACAAAGTTGAACGGGTTACCGATTTGATTCCAGCCTTGAACAATTGAAAGGCTAAAGCGGTCCTTGCCCTCACCGACATCAGCAGTCACGCCTGGGCCCGTATCAATATTCGGGTTCTGTGTAGAGATGAACCAGTAGCCTTTTCCTATTTCAATCGAGGATGATCCACTCAGTTCAGATAGGCCACCATTCTGATAGCGGAAGAGGCGGTATTTGCTCTTGTCGTACGAGCCGAGGTTGTCGCCAAAAACGTCGTCTACAGTTTTCTTGGTGAGATCGAGCGGCACAGAGATGATTCTATACTTTGTAACATCGCTTCCTGCAGAATATGGGATCAGCAAGCCCTTGTCGGCATACGCGACTCGCACTTGTTTGTAGCCTACCGACGAGGAATTGCCGGCGACATCGTAGGCAGTGATGGTGTACTCAACACCTTGTTCAGTAACGTAATCGGCCGGAATGGAATAGGTCCAAGTATTACCCGTCGTATTTACCATGTCGCCATATCCTGAACGAGTGCTGTTGATTGGATAAAAATCCACATATGCGTGATCGACGCCCGAACCAGCGTCCGTGATAGTGGCTGTGACGACCACCACGTTGCTGACCGACGTTGTGACTGCTGTGTTGTCGACAATCACGGGGCCAGTTTGATCAACGCTCGGTGCCAGCGTGGTTACACTGCCGGTCAACGGCGATGCTTGACGATAGTTGATGTTTGTGCCGCTGCCGTTATAGGAGTAGATCGCGTAGTAGTAAGTAGTAGAGGCCGTTGCGCTGGACACAGACCACGCGGTGCCCGGGCCAAAGAAATTCACCACGCTCCCGTCCGCAGCATTGGTTGTTCCGGCAACGAGTTCGACACCATCCGTAGGAACGAACGTAGGAACCGCCCCGGTCCTTCTAATACCAACATATCCTGTTGCACCACCAACTGCATCTAAGTAGGTGAATCCATAACTCGAACTTGTTACGTTTGAGAACACCAGCGCACTGGGGCTAGCACTTGGTTCGGTCGCCAGACTTGAACTGCTGGTTGTCAGGGTACCGGTGAGCGGCGATGTTTGGCGATAATTGATTGAAGTACCCGACCCGTTGTATGAATAAATCTTGTACGAGTAAGAGGTTCCAGCCGTGAGCGCGATTTCTGAAAACGTGACCGCAGATCCGACGTAAGCAACGACTCCATTTCCAAGCGTGGTACCGCTGGTGTAGGTGGTTCCATCAACCGGGTCGGTTGTAGGCGCGGTTCCGGTTGCCCGAACTGCAATGTAACCTGCTGGGGCGCCGACGGCTGCGGTAAATGTGACCGTTCCACCCGTTGTGGTGATCGCGCTGGTGACAAAGCTGGTAGGCGATGCCGATGGTTCGGTGACACTACCAGTCGTGGTTGCACTACCGGCTAGAGGGCTGGTTGTGCGGTAGTTTGTGCCCGCGCTAATCCCGTTGTACGGGAAGATCGAGAAAAAGTATTGCGTCCCAGGGGCAAGAGAGACGAGGTTGTATGAAGTGGATGACCCGACAAAGAGCACATTTCCATTTCCGATAGCATCCCCCACGTTGTAAGCCGTTCCGTCGACCGGCGTACCGGTGGGAGCAGATCCAATTCTATAAATTCCGACGTAGCCATCTGGTATTCCAGACGCTGCGGTAAACCCAAGTGTCATCGATGTGGTGAGGATGTTGGTAAAACCCAACCCTGTCGCGGATGCTGTTGGCTCACCCGAAATGTACTTGGCTGTAAATGAATCAAAACCACCTGTTCCCGCCATACTCAAAACGGCTGTAGAAGGGTCTACATCGACGGTACCAGTGAACGCTCCCGCTAAGTACAGTACACCCGAGTTCAGGGTGATTGCTTCGCCCTCATCGAGTCCAGTGCTTCCAATCGAGAACGCATTGTTGAGGACCCCTGCCGTGTTGTACTTCACCGCATAAAGGTCATAACCTCCGACGGAAGTCAAAGTTTTAACACCGGAAGTTGGATCTACATCCATTGAATTCTGGAATGAACCAGTTGCCCACACGCCCGTTCCATCTCCGGTTACGCGGAGGCCGAAGTCTTCAATGGTGCTTCCAAACGTATTCACCCACTGAAGTTTGTTGTCGGATACGGTGTAGCGTGCGACAAAAGCGTCAGAAAGTCCATTGTTCGAGATTACCTTCGAAGTGGAGGTCTCGCCATAAACGGTGGCGGTGCCGCTGAATGATCCCGCCACGTACACGGACGTGCCATCGGTCCAGATGTCGTTCATGTTGTCGGACAATGTGGAAGAGACGTATCCGATCCAAGAAAGCCCGCCATTTGATTGGAAGTACTTACCCACGAATCCGTCGGTGGCTCCACTGTTCACAAGTCCCACGGTGGTGTTGTTGGGATCTCCGTAGAAAAACCCAGAATAGTAGCCACAGATCCAAAGGTCAGTTCCGATTGCGCTGATGGCGCGAATTCCATCGTCTCCAATGGAACCCAGGTCATCGGCCCATGTCCAAACTCCGGCGCTGGTGTATTTCACTAGAGCTCCGTCATAAGAGCCCCACGAGACTAGGTTCTTGACAGTAGCAGAAGGATCGAAGTCGACCGTTCCTTGAAACGACGCGCCGAGGTACACGTTACCGGAAGCATCGAGTGTTAAGGCAGAACCAAAGTCATCGCTTGCGCCGCCAAAAATGTTGGCAAAAAGATATGCGCCGGCTGCGGCACTGTATTTAGCTAAGAAACCGTCAAAACCTCCGACCGCAGTTCTCGACTGCGTGGCAGCTGACGGGTCGAAATCTACGGTTCCAATAAAATACCCAGTGGCATACACGCTTGTGCCATCTGTCGCGATGGCATTTACATAGTCGTCGTTGGTTGCGCTACCGAACGTGACTACCCAACGGAAAGCTCCGGCAGATGTATAGCTAACAATGAAGGCATCGGCGGTTGTTCCTGATGCGGTTCTGCTAGTCACACCCGCGCCTGGATCGAAATCCACTGTATTACTAAAGCCACCGCCCACATACACATTTCCAGATGCATCGACGGCAGAGCAGGTAACAACGTCGTTTCCCGTGCTGGTGATCATGTTCGACCATTGAATCGCGGGGACGACCTGCGCGCTTATTTGGGTCGAGACGAGGAGCAGCAGGGCCACTAAAAAGTAAAATCTATTCATAAGGAAGGTCGAGTCAACAAGTTTGTACTAAAGTCAATTGCACTAAATCGTCTATTTATATGTAGCGACGTCTGGAGGCACCGGGAGATCGTTCGCTCCCCCTCCTCCACCTTTGGCTGCCAAAAACACAACGGCGCCGACTACCACCGCACCTGGAATGATGAAGTAAATTGGTTTCACCTTGCTCTTCACCGAGAATGAATCGCTGCTTACGGTGCGTCCGTTGGCGGTGAGTCGTACTTGATAACCGGATCCCTTTTCGAGATCGGCGGGGACGGACCAGACATATTTACTTAGGTCGTTGGTACGGCCAATTTGATTCACCACGGTGCCATTTTTCACTAGGTCCAACTGCACGCTTTCACCGGTTGTTCCCTCCCAAGTAATGGTGGTGGCCTTACCTTTTTTCACGCCTCCGGGAGTTTTCACCGACAGGGGCAGTGCAATGGGGTCGGCTCGCAATTCGAAGGTGATGTCCCCGGAATACGATGTGATTTCGTTCCGCGTGTTCCAGACGATTCGCTTGCCGGTACCGGGTTTGACTTCGTTTAGGTCGCCCGTTACCTGGTTCAGGGGTGCGGCAAAGTTGTTATGGGAGCTGTACACTGTGACGTTATACTTTGACGAGGCGTTGCCGCCTGTTAAGTCGTACGTGATGATGACACTTTCGCCGCCGTTGATGGCTTCGGCACGGATGTTCTCCAGCCGTTGTGCCATACTTTGGAGCGTGGTTAATAAAAAGAACGAGAGTAGAAGTATTCTCATGTGGAAAAAGGGGCAAAAACAATCTATAAAAGTAGCCCAATCGGCCCTCAAATTCAATACCCGTTTCCGGTTATTTACCTTGGTAGATCGGCGTCGGGCGTCGAAGGTAAGTTAGGAACCTCGTAAAAATTCGTCCCACTCTTCTTGTTTCATGCCACTGATGTCGCGCAAGAACAAGGCATAAGAAGGCTTATAGGGTTTACGGGGCAGGTTCATGCCGGCCTCTTCCAGCATGTTGTCCCCTTTTTTGGCGTTGCAGCGCTTGCAGGCGGTCACCAGATTGGTCCACGCGTGCATCCCCCCCTTCGAACTAGGGACTACATGGTCGAGCGTCAGGTCTTTTTTGGTTCCGCAATATTGGCATTCGAAGTTGTCGCGCTTAAAGACATTCTGCCTTGTGAGGTTGACACCCCGGTAAGGAGCTTGCACATAGCGGTTGAGTCGAATGACGGACGGCATAGGATACGAACTCGACACCGAGCGCATTTTGTGTCCGTTGGCGCTGCGGACCATCTCACTTTTGTTGAGGAATACGAGCACGAAGGCGCGCTCCACCGAGCAGACCATCAGTGGACTAAAGTCTTGATTCAGAACCAAAACCCGGTTATCCATGGTCTTAATATAAAAAGAAAAACGACAATGTCCGTCGCGCGGAGACTATGCGAGAATGCGGCGGATGCCTGCCAGCGTGTGCGTGTACACCTTAGACTCTGTCGTGAGTATACCGTCTTCCATCAAGTAATCGACACGAACTCGTCCATGGCAGTGAATGATCTTTTCCTCGTCGAGGGCGATCCCAACATGCGGAGGCGAGTTCTTCGACTCGAAGTAGACAAGGTCACCGGGATGCAACTCTCCAAAAGATTGAACGGGTTTCCCGAAAGTGGACTGCACGTTGCTTTGCCTGGGGATGGCGTAGCCACTAATCCGGAATACCATCTGGGTAAATCCGTCCGCGTCGACTCCAAAAGGGTTCTTGCCACCTGGCATTTCGGGGGCATTCAAATACTTATGTGCGATGGTCCTGACGAATTCGAAGTCGCGGCGTTGCCCAAGGCTTTTCGCTTCGCCATTAAACGCAAACTGTTCTTCCATTTTAAACAATTCGGATCCTGAGATTGGGACCACGCTACCCATCACGATATTCAACTGGCTCTTTTTATAGAGGATGGTCGACGCGACATCGGTAGTAATCTTGAAATTCGCTAATCCTATTTGTTCGTGATACTCTGAAGTAATCGAATGGTGTTGGAGTTTATCGATCCACCCTGATGTGTCGTCTACTTGAATCAACACATGCAGCCAACGTTGATCTTTCGATAACTCGAGAACCTTGTAATGATCACCAAACAACAATTGGGTAACTGCTTCGCTCTTCACGTCTGGCTCACGCCTCACGGTGACGACAGAAAGTCGGCAAACGCCAAAATCAATCGGTGTCGACATATCACATTTTGATGCGCCCGAGTTCGCGTTTCATATCCTTGTCCTTAATTGAAGCTCGTTTGTCGTGAAGTTTCTTTCCTCGTCCGATAGCCACTTCAAGTTTGGCAAAACCCCGGTCGTTGATAAACAAGCGCACGGGCACCAAGGTAAGTCCTTTTTCTTCCACGCGCCCTTCAAGTCGTTTCAATTCCGATTTTTTTAGCAAGAGCTTTCGATCGCGCTCGGGTACATGATTATAGTGTGTGCCTTGGTCGTACGCGGAGATATTGATCCCCTTCACGAAGGCTTCGCCGTTTGAAAAATAGACATAGCCATCCTGCAAGTTTACCTTCCCTTCGCGGATCGATTTGATTTCTGTGCCCCGAAGTTGAATTCCAGCAATATATTTATCGAGCAACTCGTATTCAAATGTTGCCCGCTTGTTGCGCACGTTTACTTCCTTCGAAAATCTATCTTTTGCCTTCGTCATTCCGGACAAAGATAATACACCGGAATTAAGTGTGGTAAGAGACAAGTTCGTCGTGTGCAAAAAGAAATTGCTAGAAATCCCGCGATGAATTTCAACAACTTCCAATTAACAACTTTTCAATATCCAATGACCAATACCCAATGACCAATATCCAATATCTAATTGGGCGGAGACTTCTGTCAATCGTGAGCAGCGGGTATTGCTTCATGACACTCCGATCTGGAGATTCGGAACTGGGGTGGCATCGAGTGTGCCGAAAAGCCCGTTGATAAATTTATAATGTGCGGCCATCGCGACCATTGCGGCGTTGTCAGTACAAAAAGCCATCGGCAACATAAAAGTAACCCAACCTTTCTCTTGTGCAATGCGGGTCAACGCTTGTCGTAGTCCACTGTTTGCCGATACACCACCCGCGATGGCAACTTGCTTGATCCCTGTTTGGTTCGAAGCGGCGACCAGGCGATCGATGAGCATTTGAACGAGGTGCCGCTGAAGTGACGCGCAAATGTCTGGGAGGTTGTGGTCGATGAACGTTGGGTCTTTTGCCATCTCGTCTCGTACAAAATAGAGGAAGGCAGTTTTGATCCCACTGAAGGAAAAGTCAAGTCCTGGAATGGAAGTCCCTGGGAAAGGGAACCTGTTGGGGTTTCCTTGTGCTGCATACCGGTCGATCAGTGGGCCGCCGGGGTACGGAAGCCCCAAGATTTTTGCTGCTTTGTCGAACGCTTCCCCCACGGCGTCATCGCGTGTTTCGCCGATCACTTGTAGGTCATTATGGTTTTTCACCATCAAAATTTGGGTGTGGCCTCCGCTCACCGTAAGGCAAAGGAATGGAAACGATGGTGGGTGGCGGTCTCCCTTCTCGTCTGGTATGAAATGTGCGAGCACGTGCGCCTCCATATGATTAATTTCAATCAAAGGGATATTGAGTGCCAGCGACATGCCTTTCGCGAAGGCAGAACCCACGAGCAGGGCACCCATCAACCCGGGTCCCTTCGTGTACGCGATCGCATTCAAATCGGAAATCGATATACCGCTAGTAGAGATTGCTTCGTTGACGACATGAACGATATTTTTCTGATGAGCTCGCGACGCCAATTCCGGAACGACGCCGCCGTATTTCTCATGGACACTTTGCGATGCAATGACATTATTGAGTACCTTGCCATTCCGAATAATCGCAGCAGACGTTTCGTCGCACGAAGATTCAATGGCAAGGATCACGGGCTGCATACGATGAACAAATGAGGTGGCAAGTTATCAAAATTCGGGCTTTCCGGTGGACAAGGAACGTAGTCATCTACGGTTTGTACATCCTCACGGTTGTCTTGCTTACCGCATTCCTCCTATTACAAATTCCTGCCGTTCAAAAAGCCTTGTTGTCACATTACACAACAAAACTTGATCAAATCATTGGGTTTAAGGTGTCCTTCGAGTCTGTGTATCTCAAATGGTACGATCGCCTCGAGGTACAGAAATTGGTGATCGAAGATCCGGAACACAACGAAATGATTCGCGCCGCGAAGTTGAATGTGAACTTCCGCATCAGCAACCTATGGGAACGTGGTGAAATCAACATAGATGGGGCTGCCCTCGACAGCGCATTCGTGAACTTAACAGATATCGAAGAATCGGATACTAGCCGAGAATTAAACATCACGGTGTTCATCGATCGGATCAATAACTTGACGCCTCCCTCCACAACAACACCGAAGAGTCCGAAAGTTAATATCGGTGAAATCGTCATTGATCGTTCGACATTCCTGTACAATCAAAAACTCTCCGACTCCCTCCCACGCGGAT
This sequence comes from Cyclobacteriaceae bacterium, assembly GCA_044226945.1. Lineage (GTDB taxonomy): Bacteria > Bacteroidota > Bacteroidia > Cytophagales > Cyclobacteriaceae > ELB16-189. Next base: position 48,956 of record JBGAGB010000022.1, read on the forward strand.
TCGATTACAATCACTTCACCCTTGATTTGAACGATGGCGAATTGACCAACTTCAAAGTAATTGGTGACACGATTCAATTCAACCTTCACTCTCTCTCAGCTGTCGACCGTGCGACCCAGTTCAATGTGAAGAACATGAAAACTTTCTTTCGCATCTCGCAAACGAATATGGAGTTCCTTGGGATGAAGTTGGAAGCGGGAAAGAGCACCATTGCCGATACCGTTATTTTCAGTTATCAAAGCCAACGCGACTTTTCTGATTTCAACAACAAAATCTCCTTCAAAGCGCTGTTGAAGAACACCTACTTAGATCCCGAAGACTTGGAACTGTTTGCTCCAGGCGCTAAAGCGATTCGCCAACCGGTGACGTTAAGTGGAAAATTGAGTGGACGGGTGAATCGTCTGCATTACAGCGACATGAAGGTGAACATCGGCAACACATCGTTGGAAGGGAGTCTGGATCTAGATGGCTTGCCGGCAATCAATGAAACTTTTATCACGTTGAAACTCGAAAACAGTCGCGTGGATATTGGTGACTTTCGTTTTGCAATCGGTGACTTCGCTTACGACCGTCTTCGTCCTTTGCACCGGGTCTCTTTACAAGGAACGTTCACCGGATTTCCCAACGACTTCGTGGCCGACGCCACCTTGGAAGGGCGTCTTGGATGGATCCGATCGAATATCAACTTGAAAGTAAACGAACAAAACATAGATCAGACCTTGTACAAGGGTGGTCTCGAGCTTAGAAACTTCGATCTGGGTACTTACTTCCAAGACACGACCAACTTCCAACACGTAACGATGAGCGGCAATATTACGGGGAGAGGTCTTACCTATGAAACGGCTGACTTCCTGCTGGTCGGAACGGTGCAATCGATCGGGCTACTTGGCTACAACTATGTTAACATTACGAGCAATGCGCGTTTTGCAAGACAGTTTTTTGCCGGTTCGCTCAAGATCAACGACCCTAACCTCCGCTTCAATGCAGAGGGCTCCATAGATTTTCGCAGCAAACAAGATATCGTACAAATTCAAGCCACGCTCGACACTGTGCTTGTACATGAGCTTGGGTTCTCGAATAAAGAGTTTGCTGTAAGTTCTTACGTTGATATCAATTCGCATGGATTGCAAATCGATAGCCTTTTCGGCGAGGCTCTTTTTAAGAATACACGAATCGCTTACAATAAGAAAGAGGTACTGATCGATTCCATGCACTTGATCTCGGAAAAGAAGGATGATGAAAGACAAATCACTTTCCGAAGTAGTTTCTTTGATGCGTCGATGAGAGGAAACTATTACTATTCGACATTATTCAACGACCTAAAGAAGTTATATACTGAGTTGGTACTTAGCATTCAAAACAATAAAACTGCTATAACGAATTACTACCAATCAAAACGCAAGAGCACGCAGCAGTATGACGCAAACTTCCAAATAGACCTGCATGATGCCAGTCCTCTATTTGACTTGGTGGGGATCGATTTACAAATCAGCAGATCGACGCATCTACAAGGCCGATTCTCGAATGGCACCACCTCCATTTTGCAGGCATTCGGAACAATAGACACGGTGACGTATGCCGGAAAACACTTCCTCCAAAACGAACTCGAGATTACCGGTTCTAAAGTGCGCGACACTGCCAACGTGTTTGCGCTCGCAACCATCCGGTCTGCCCGACAAAATCTATCGAAAGCGTTAAAAACAAGGGACCTGTCGGTAGAGGCGACCTGGAATGGCGACCATGTAGACGTGGCATTCAACGTCGATCAAGACGGCTATGATAACAAAGTTCGGCTCCGCACGGAAGTAGATTTCTTAGACGACAGCACTCGGCTTAAGATTCTCCCATCGAGGATATTGGTTTTGGATAAGGAATGGGTAATCGATCAAAAGAACTTTGTTTTATTTCAAGGAAAAGAGTTTTTCATCAACCACTTGAAGTTTCACAATGAACAGCAATCCATCCTCGTCGACGGTCATGTATCCGAAGATCCTAAACGCGAACTGAAGATGACGATTGAAAACCTTGAGTTGAGCATCTTGAACACGTTTAGCACTGAAAAATTCCTAGGTGTGCTGAATGCCGAGCTGATCGGGCGTGATCTCCACCACCAGCCATTCATTCAAAACAAGGTCGAGGTACGGGCCCTGACAATTAATGATTTCCTAGTCGGGAATATCAACGGCAGCAATGAATGGAACCCGAGCAAACAGCGCTTTGATATCAATTTTGAGATCGAGCGACTGAAAGAAAAGAATACCACGATCGTTGGTATCTACAACCCTTCCGACGAATTGAGTCCGCTGGATGTGAAGGCAACTTTCAACAACGCGAGGCTCCGGATGCTTGAACCGATTTTGCGCGGCATCTTTTCGGAAATTGACGGAGGGCTCACAGGCACCTACAACTTGCGTGGCACATTCACGAAGCCGATCATCGACGGCGAAGGCAAAGTGGCCGACGGGAAAATTCTGGTGGACTACTTGAAAACCAGGTACACGTTTGCCGGAAAACTTGCGATGTCTCCCAACCAAATGATCTTCGACGACATCGAAATGATTGATGCCGCCAAGAACAAAGGAACACTTCGCGGGTATATAGCCCATAAGAATTTCGAAAAGTTTGTGCTGAACATCGACGGTGAGTTCAACAACTTCCAAGTCCTCAATACCACGGCAAAAGATAATAGCTTGTTCTATGGGCAAGGCTACGGAACTGGAACGCTTAACATTTTTGGACCAGCCTCAAATCTCCGCATTTCAGCAACCGCACGTACCGAAAAAAACACCAGAATCTTCATACCAGTCAGCGGAACTTCCGAAGTGGAACAGAAAGACTTTATCACCTTTGCGCACTTCACCGATAGCATGAGTCTCCAAGAGAATGGTCAGAAGAAAGCCGTCAAGAAAAAAGAACTCACTGGTATTAGTGTCGACATCAACCTCGACATCACTCCAGCGGCTTACGCAGAAATCATCTTCGACATCAAAGCTGGCGACATCATCCGCGGGCGTGGAAATGGCGACATCAGGCTTCAACTCGACACCAAAGGCGAGTTCAACATGTTCGGTGGTATCCAGTTTACAGAAGGCGCATACAATTTTACTCTGTATGATATCATCAACAAAGAGTTTACGATCAAACCAGGCAGCAGTCTGCTTTGGTATGGCGATCCTTACGCGGGTATCATGAATATTACCGCGGCGTATCGCCAGCTAACCTCACTGGCGTCCATCTATGATAAGGATGTAGAACTCCAATCGGAGCCGGCGATCAAGAGAAAGTATCCGATTGAAGTGCAGTTAAAACTCGATGGCCCCATGCTCACGCCTCAGTTTGCCTTCGACCTGGTCGGCGTTGATCTGCCCAACAGCGTACCCGTCGAGGGACGTCCCCCTGTTCGACTTGGCTTTGACTTCAACGCGTTTAAAGCTCGCCTCGATGAGCAAGAACTCAAGCGGCAGGTTTTTTCGCTGATCATCCTTCGCAAACTTTCACCACTCGACGCGTTTAGCACGAGCGGATCGCTTGCCAATAGCGTGAGTGAGTTGCTCTCGAATCAATTGAGTTATTGGCTCACTCAGATGGACCAAAACTTGGAGATCGACCTCGACCTTGGCGCACTCGATGCCGAGGCATTCAACACATTCCAACTCCGGTTATCCTACTCGTTCTTGAATGGACGGCTTCGAATCACGCGCGATGGATCGTTCGCACCCCAAAACCAGCAGCAACAAAACGTAGCCTCGATCGCCGGCGACTGGACGGTGGATTACTTATTGACTCCCGATGGGAAATTCAGGGTGAAGATGTATAGCCGTTCAAATTTCAACGCGATTTCCAACTCGCTCGGCGCACAAACGGCGGTCACCACCGGGGTGAGCTTGATGCATACCCAGAACTTTAATGAAGTCAAGGATCTCCTTCGTTTCGCGCGCGATCGGCGGCGGAAAGACATCGACAATGGAGCAGGAACTGAAGATGCCACTCCTGAAGAAGACGACAAAACAATAAAACCACCTTCGAAAAATGGTGGACCGAAACAGTGACCCACAAGCAGCGGTTTATCTATCTCACGATCATTTTTTCCGCCTGGGTTTCCTCTGTTTTCTCCCAGTCGACCGATTCACTATCGCAGCGTCGTAAGGTTGTACGCACATCGATCGTGGTAGGCACTGCGTATGCCGGATCAATGGTCGTGTTGGGTCACGCCTGGTATGCCGACGCGCCTAAGTCGAGCTTCCATTTCTTCAATGATCTTCCTGAATGGAAACAGATGGATAAAGCTGGTCACATGTTTTCAGCGTTCCACGTAGCCGACAATGCATCGGCATTGTATCGATCGTGTGGACTCACGCGTCAGAAATCAGACGTGGTAAGTGTGGTGGCAGGCGCTCTGATACTCTCCTCCATCGAAGCGTTCGACGGTTTTTCGTCTGCCTACGGCGCGTCCGTGTCGGACATAGCGGCGAACCTCACCGGCACCCTCTTGTACTGGGGGCAGTCGTGGCGGTGGCACGAAGTTCGGATTCATCCCAAGTTCTCTTTCCATCGTACCTCATTCGCTCGCGACCGACCCGACGTGTTGGGCAGCGGCCTCTCGGAAGTGCTCAAAGATTACAATGGACAAACGTACTGGTGGTCGATCGATATAGGTAAGTTCTCTCCGAACAGTAGTTGGCCCAAATGGCTTGGCGTATCCCTTGGCTATGGGGCAAACGGAATGTTGTATGCCCGCGACAGTCAAAATACAGCGGCAGGCTATCGACCGTACCGCCAGTATTATTTGAGTCTGGATGTCGACCTGACCTCAATTCCGACGCGCTCCAAGTTTCTGAAAGGCGTCTTCAAAGCGTTGAACACCATCAAAGTACCCGCCCCAAGCCTCGAATTCTCCAAACGAGGCATAGATGGGCATTGGATCTACTTTTAATTAGGTCCAAATGCATTTCGATTGCAACCACTAGCGATTGTTTCGTATCTTAATGATTGAAATCTTAAACCTATGGACCTGAAGAATTTCATGAAGCGGTATGCCGAAGAGATCGGTGGGGACTACAGTGAATATTCCCCGGAGCATATCATTATTATCGTTCCAGTACCGGGAAGTCGTGCCCAGACCGTGTTGGCGGACATTCGTGACAACGAGTTGTACAACCGCAAATTGATTTCATTTACGTCTAAGGTCTGCCCTGCCGCGCCTGAAATTGACTATCGGTCGTTGCTCACGCAAACAAGTTTCTTCAACTACAGTAGGTTTGTTATTCAGGAAAACTACCTGCAAGTGCAAGCGAGCACTGCGCTCGATGGGATCACAGAGTCTACTGTGAAAGAAATGATTCAAGAGGTGGCCAACGTTGCCGACCAGTTTGAGATGAAGATCACCGGTGCGGATGTGCAGTAGGTGAATGGTTTTGGTCGTTGGATATTCTAAAAGAAACCTTCTTGACTCCCCAAAATTTCCAACCACCATCTACCAGCTTCCATTGGGCGGGTGCCGTTTCTAATTCTTAACTATGGATCGCGCGGGAACCTTGGTCATTGGGTATTGGTCATTGGTCATTGGTCATTGGGTATTGGGTATTGGGTATTGGGTATTGGGTATTGGGTATTTCAAAAGAAGCCTTTGTCGAGTCTTCTTAATTTTTAATTTTCAATTTCCAACTTCCATTGGGCGGGTCCCATTTCTAATCCTGAACTATGCATCGCGCGGAACCTTGGTCATTGGGTATTGGTCATTTCATGTCGTTAAGTTAAGACGGTAAAGGAGGATATCTCGCCCTTTCGTTGTTCGCCGTAGCCCTTAGGCGAAGGTGGTCAGGGCTTAACAGCGTGGTGCTGTTCGTTTGCTAAGGTATTGCGCCCCTTTGCGTTAATCGCCGTAGCCGTTTGGCGACGGTGGTCAGGGGCTCTTGCGGTTACTGTGACCTTAACTTAACGACATGGATTGGTCATTGGGAATTGGATATTTTTTTGAAAGGAGCTTCTCGAGTCTGTAAAATCACCAACCACCAATTTCCATTGCTCGTCTTTCCCCAATCTGCGCAGTCTTCTCCAATGCTCAACTTATCGTACCTTTGCACCCGCAAGCCGTTCTATCGCTCCGGTGTAAACCGGGGAGGAAAGTCCGGGCAACAGAGAGCATCGTACTTCCTAACGGGAAGGCCGTGTAACACTACTTGTGTTGTACGGACAGACAGTGCCACAGAAAACAGACTTCTCATGTAGCTTTTGCTACGGGAGTAAAGGTGAAAAGGTGGGGTAAGAGCCCACCGCTCCGGTGGTGACACCGGAGGCATGGTAAACCTTACGAGTTGTAAGGCCAAATAGGCCCCGATCATGACTTGCTCGGTCTGCATTGGAAACAGTGCATTGGGGCGGGTAGGCTGCTAGATCCCTCCTGCGAAGGTGGGACCAGATAAATGATAGGATACCACCCGAATGAATTCGAGGTGGAAAACAGAACCCGGCTTACGAGCTTGCATTTTTTTCCACCCATCATTTTTGCACATCTTTAGGACCTATTTATCCTCACCGACGTATGCCGAGTATCCTACTCATTGAAGACGAAGCAAGCATTCGAGCAGTCTTAAAAGACATTCTTAAAGATCAAAAAGAACTCAAGCTGGAAGTCGACGAGGCCCGCGACGGTCAGGAAGGTCTTACCATGCTTGAAAACAAAAGCTACGACGTGGTGTTCTGCGACGTAAAAATGCCCAAGATGGACGGGATGGAAGTCCTACAAAAGGCGAAGGACAAGGGGATCGGTTCAACGTTTATCATGATCTCAGCGCATGGCTCTACCGAAATGGCGGTGGATGCAACTAAGATGGGAGCCTACGATTTTTTACAAAAGCCACCGGACCTGAATCGACTGCTCATCACGCTTCGAAACGCGCTCGACAAGGGCAACTTGGTTCGTGAAACGAAAACTCTTCGTAAGAAAGTAGCAAACAAGTTTCAAATGATTGGCGAATCGAAGGCGATGGCCGAGGTGAAAGAGATGATCGAAAAAGTAGCTCCGACCGAGGCTCGGGTGCTGGTGTTAGGACCCAACGGATCGGGCAAAGAACTGGTTGCCCGCTCCATACACGAAAACAGCGCACGCGCTCATGGCCCCTTTGTAGAAGTGAACTGTGCCGCGATACCCTCGGAGCTCATCGAGAGCGAATTATTCGGGCACGAAAAGGGATCATTCACTTCGGCGATCAAGCAGCGACTTGGGAAGTTTGAACAAGCCGACGGCGGTACACTCTTTCTGGATGAGATTGGAGACATGAGCGCATCAGCGCAAGCGAAAGTGTTACGTGCCCTTCAGGAGAACAAGATCACTCGTGTGGGTGGCGAAAAAGATATCGCCGTGAACGTGCGGGTCGTCGCGGCCACGAACAAGGACTTGAAAAAAGAGATAGCAGAAAATCGCTTTCGCGAGGATTTATACCATCGATTGGGCGTGATCATTGTCAGGGTTCCCGCACTCAAAGAACGTGTCGAGGATATTCCCCTCTTGACCGAGAAATTCTTGAGTGACCTGGCCGACGAGTACGGCGCGAAAAAGAAGCCCATCGACAAAAAAGCGATGGAGGAACTAAAACATCAACAGTGGTCGGGCAACATCCGCGAACTTCGAAACGTGGTGGAACGACTGGTGATCATGAGTGACGAGAAAATCACCGAGGAGGATGTGAAGAAGTATGTATAAACAACAAAGGCCCGCGTTGGCAGGCCTGTCATGTTGAACACGAAACGTCGGAATTAGATCCGGGTCTGTGTCGTGTTTTTCTTAATGTCCTTCTTGCTGTAAGTAGGGCAAGTGTATGTGCTACAAGCTGATACAAATGCGGCCAGGAGGACGATTGCAAGTACTTTCTTCATGACGGGCTTTGTTTTTCTTTGGGTAATGAGCAAAAATAGGGTTCCTGGGCAATAAAACAAACGACGGGGTGCAATAATTCCCGTTCACCGAAAAAAACGTCTACTCGACCATAAGATTGCATCCCCCGCTTGGCCGCTCTTCCGAGAAGTCGAATGGGTCCTCCAAATCCCGCAGCAACACACGCATCCAGGGGGGACACAGGTAAAAACCGCCCTGTTGGGCATAAGCCTGCGACATCAACTCGGTCATTCCGTACTCAGAATGAATGGATGGCACGGCCAGGCGCGATTGCAGCGTCTTGTGAAGCTCCTCTCGCGTGATCTCCTTTCGGCGCCCCTTCATGCCTCCGGTTTCCATTACAATCGAGCCAGTGAGGGCCGCGCCTGTCTCTGCAAGATCGAGCAAGGCGTACGTGACACCCCACACCAACACTTTCCGATTGCTGGAACGCGCAGCTTCGACAAGGGTATCGGTTCGGCCATGGTAAAACCCGCCGCCCCCTCTCCGAATGAAATCGTCGATCATAGCAACAAGAGACGACCCTTGGCGCTCCATGTAGGACGGCAATAGTGCGAGAAACTCATACTGCGATGGGTCGCCGTAAAAATGGCGAAAGCACCGTGCCGCATGGTCGAGGTAGAAATCCAGCCGATGGACCGAGTGACGGGCGGATTGCGAACCGGTGGTGCCGCTGCTGGTAAAAGTGACCTCAGTCGGCCAACTTCCCGTCTTGACCTCGTGGGTCTTGAAAAAGGATACCGGTAAATACGGGATGCGTGAGACATGCTGTACACGCTCCGGGTCTATTCGAAGGTGGCGGATGTACTCGGAATACACCGGGTTGTGTTTCGCTTGAAAATGAAACAGCTGGAGCGCAATTTCATCGAAGGAACGTTCGTTGACGGTGTGTAAAACTTGTTCGAAACGTTCAAAAGTGTCCAACTGTTTGACTAATTTTCACTTTGTAAAAGTAGAAAGAATGAAGTTGTTCAGGCGGCTGTTGGTGGCGGTTTTTTGCGGCGTGTTGGTGTCGTCCTGCTTTGAACCACCGGACTATCCGAATATCCCGGAGATCGTCTTCAAAAACCTTCGTTACGTAGATGTTCCAGATTCTCCTCAGGGAGAAACAGGAACTGACTCCTTGATCCTGACTTTGAAATTTAAGGACGGAGATGGCAATCTCGGGATCTCTCCTTCAGAGAATGGTCCTCCGTTCAATGCACGGTGGTATTATGTTCGAACGCCGCTTACCCGGAATATCTTACTGAACGACGATTGTCACACATACGCCAGCCAACATCGTTGCTGGTTCTATGATGTCACTGCTACGAACGAGTTCAACAAGTATATTGATTACGGTCTGAAACGCGCGGGTAAAAGTCCATACGATACACTTCAAACCTTTATCAAACCCTACAATTGTACGAAGTGGGAAGTCGTTCGCAACGACAAAGGCATCGTGGTGGATACGTTAGTGTTCACTTTGAATCCGCACTATAGTAATATCAAGGTTGACTTTCAAACCAAGAATGGCGACAACACATACACTTCCTTCGATTGGGGCGCGTTTCTCAATTATCCGTCATGCGAAGCGCAAGGTTTTGATGGACGCTTCCCGATCATGAAAGACAATCCCAACGATGGAACGCCACTAGAAGGTGAAATCCGGTATGCAATGACGTCGGCATTTTTCCGGGTGGTATTCGGGGCGAAAACACTACGTTTAAAAATTTATATTGAAGATCGTGCTCTCAACAAGAGCAACGAAGTCTACACAAACGACTTCAACTTCTAATACTGGCTTTTAGTAAAGCGGCGGGAACCCAACCGGGTCTGACTCGCTGATGATTTCGTACACCACGTCAAATACGTCCTCGGCATTGGGTTTACTGAAGTAGTCGCCATCGCTGCCATACGCAGGCCTATGTTCTTTGGCCGCGATGGTCCTAGGTTTAGAATCCAAATGCTGATATGCCCCTTGCTCTTCGAGCACCTTCTGCATCATAAACGCCGACGCACCCCCAGGAACATCTTCGTCGGCAAACACCACGCGGTTGGTTTTTTTCACAGATTCGGTGATGACATGATGCAAGTCGAATGGTAGGAGCGTCTGCACATCGATTACCTCGCACGAGATGCCGACCTTAGCTAGTTCTTCGGCTGCTTCCATCACCACTCGACACATGGAGCCGTAGGTAACAACGGTAATGTCGCTACCCTCGCGAATAATTTCAGGAACACCCAGCGGCACGGTAAACTCGCCTACATTGTCGGGCACTCGTTCCTTCAGTCGATAACCGTTTAAGCACTCGATGATGAGCGCCGCATCGTCCGAGCGGAGCATGGTATTGTACATACCTGCTGCTTGTGTCATGTTACGAGGGACCAACACGTACATACCTCGGAGCGACCCGAGGATCATTCCGATGGGCGACCCTGCATGCCAAACCCCTTCGAGTCGATGTCCGCGTGTGCGCACGATGAGTGGTGCTTTCTGGCCGCCACGGGTTCGGTACTGGAGACAAGCCAAGTCGTCGGACAGGATCTGGACGGCGTAGAGTAAGTAATCTAAATATTGAACTTCGGCGATAGGTCGGAGTCCACGGAGCGCGGCTCCAATCCCCTGCCCTACGATGGTACACTCGCGGATTCCGGTATCGGTTACGCGCAGTTCGCCGAACTTCTTTTGTAATCCAGCAAAGCCTTGGTTGACATCGCCGATTTTGCCAACGTCCTCGCCGAAAGCAAAAACACGCGGATCGCGTTTCAAAGCTGCTTCGAAACAGGCGCGCAAGACCTCGCGTCCGTCCAAAACGGGTGATTGCTCCGAAAAGACGGCATCGACTTTTTCCACCTTGAGTGCTGAATAATCGGACTGGCTGTACAGGTGCGATGAATATCGATCGAAGTTTTCTACTGCAGTTCGACGGATCCATTCCGTGAGCGCCGTTCTCACGGGATGGTCGATGTTTCGAATGAGACGATATGCAGCTTTGGCAGCCTTGGCATCATCCAATCGCATCGGGCTGATCACCTGGTTGAGGTTTAACTTGACCTCTTCCACTTCGGGATTAATCTCGATGGCTTCATCTAAGATTTTCAACAGCGAGAGATGGTCGCCGCTCATGTCTTCGTTGAAAGCTTTCCAAGCATTGTCGCGAGCAGCCTTGGCGCGAACCTTGGCCTCCTTTGCAATCTTGTCAACTTCTTCGGTTGTGGCAAAACCTTGTTCGACGATCCATTCGCGAAGCTTTCGGATACAATCGAACTCGGCCTCCCATTGCAGTCGCTCCTTGGATTTATAGCGCTCGTGAGAACCAGAAGTAGAGTGACCCTGAGGTTGGGTCATTTCTTCGACGTGTACGATGACAGGTACATGTTCTTCGCGGCAGATTTTTTCGGCACGGCGGTAGACATCGCACAGTGCTTCGTAATCCCAACCTTTCACGAGGAAGATTTCAAATCCTTTTTCGTCTTCTGTGCGACGGAACCCGTCTAATATTTTAGAGATGCTTCCTTTCGTTGTTTGGAATTCATTCGAGACAGAAATACCATAGTCATCGTCCCATACGGAGGTGAGCATGGGTACTTGGAGTACACCGGCGGCGTTGATTGCCTCGAAGAACATCCCTTCCGATGTAGATGCGTTCCCGATCGTACCAAAAGCTATTTCGTTCCCGTTGTTGGACAGGTTTTTGAACTCGGCCAGGGTAGAATTTTGACGGAACAGCTTTGAGGCGTAAGCGAGCCCGAGAAGGCGGGGCATTTGGGCGGCCGTTGGTGATACGTCGGAGCTGCTGTTCTTAAGCTTGGACAGTTCTTTCAGATTACCCTGGTCATCGACCATGCGGGTGGCGAAGTGCCCATTCATCAGCCGGCCGGCGGACGCAGGATCTGCGTTGACGTCGGTGTGAGCGTATAGCTGGGCAAAATACTGTTCGAGGGTGAGCTCACCAATGGCGAGCATGAATGTTTGGTCGCGGTAATAGCCTGCACGGAAGTCGCCATCGCGGAAAACTTTTGCCATCGCGATTTGAGCTATCTCTTTTCCATCGCCGAAGATTCCGAACTTTGCTTTCCCGAGGAAAACCTCCTTCCGCCCAAGCAAACTTGCCTCACGGCTTTCGCACGCGAGTCGGAAGTCGGCCAGGATTGCCGCGATTTTCTTTTCGGATTTACCGACGGTGATGGTTTTTGGTGAGCTCAATAGGGTCCGTTTCCTATCAAAAATAGGGAAAATTGATCCTTGCAACCAAGCCCTCGGTGAAAGCCTAATATTATACTTCGATTAAACCTTTTGACGGAAGAAACTCACCCAATCGCCACCGATCACCTTCGGATAATTTTCCGGCGATCTGAAGAGGTAAATCGACGCCGAGATGTCGCCCACTTGCAGGTGATGCAAGTAATAGCCTTCATCCATTTCCAACTTGTGAATCATCTCGCGAGTGTTTGCGTCGGCGATTTCAAACACCTCTACCACGATAGAGTCGGTAGTTTGCTCCGTTTTCACGGCTATGGGAAAATTTCCCCTTGAATACAGGGCAAATCCCCGGAGGCGCGCCGAAAACAAATACTTGAGATGCGATGCGTGGATGTGGTGATTTTCCATGCCCCTGCGAAGGGAACCATAAAATGCAAATGCGTTTGTGTTTTGCATCGAGGGCGAGTGCTATATTTGCGAGCCTATTTTACGGCTTTTAACTCGATCTCAGAAACTTTAAACATCATCGCATATGATCGTCGGTGTTCCCAAGGAAATCAAGAACAATGAAAACCGGGTGGCCCTCACTCCTGCTGGCACTCAAGAATTGGTCAAGCGTGGCCACACTGTATACATCCAAACCAAAGCTGGTGACGGCAGTGGTTTCAGCGACGAAGAATATGTGGGCGCGGGTGCAAAAATCCTGGGAAAAGCAGAAGAGGTATTCGCCATCGCAGAGATGATCATTAAAGTAAAAGAACCGATTGAGCAGGAATATGAATTGATTCGCAAAGATCAACTGGTCTTTACTTATTTCCACTTTGCATCCTATGAACCGTTGGCTCATGCGATGATTAAAACTGGTGCGGTTTGTTTGGCTTATGAAACAGTAGAGCGTTCGGATGGAAGCTTGCCCTTGTTGGTGCCGATGAGCGAAGTCGCCGGACGGATGTCGATCCAAGAAGGCGCCAAATATTTGGAGAAACCGTTGAAAGGTCGAGGAATTCTTCTGGGGGGTGTTCCGGGTGTGATGCCTGCAAAAGTCTTGATTCTTGGCGGTGGTGTGGTAGGTACCAACGCGGCCAAGATCGCCGCAGGGATGGGCGCAGATGTCACCATTACAGATGTGAACATCAATCGCCTTCGGTACCTCGACGACGTGATGCCGAAAAACGTACATACGATGGTGTCGAACGACTACGTCATTCGCGACTTGGTAAAAACACACGACTTGATTGTGGGTGCGGTATTGATTCCGGGAGCAAAAGCTCCGAAGTTGATTACACGCGATATGCTCAAAACCATGCGTCCGGGTACTGTGCTCGTCGACGTTGCGGTCGATCAAGGTGGTTGTATCGAGACATGCAAGCCTACCACGCACGAAAATCCTACTTACATCATCGACGATGTCGTTCACTACTGTGTGGCCAACATGCCGGGCGCTGTTCCTTACACGTCAACTTTAGCTTTGACGAACGCTACGCTTCCGTACGCCATCAAGTTGGCAGGCAACGGATGGAAAAAAGCGGCTCAAGAAAGCTCTGATCTGCGCAAAGGCCTCAATGTGATCAATGGCAAAGTGGTATACAAAGCCGTTGCCGACGCGTTCAACCTGCCGTTCACGGATGTGAAAGAGTTCCTAGGTTGAGGTTGGTAGGTATTCAATACCCAATTTCCAATGACCAATGACCAATATCCAAAGCTTTCGATTTGGATGTAGTGTAAACCATTGTATTGGGTATTGGGTATTATCCAGATTCATCTCGGAGTTGCCGTTGTTGGTAATAGGCTGAGCTTGAAAAAAAAGATGCGCTACTCTTCAATACCCAATTTCCAATCCATGTCATTAAGTTAAGAGGGGTAAGGAGGATATCTCGCCCCTTTTCGTTGTTCGCCGTAGCCCGTTGGCGGAGGTGGTCAGGGGCTCTTGCGGTTACTGTGCCCTTAACTTAACGACAAGGAATGACCAATCCATGTCATTAAGTCAACGTCCATTGATTTGGTGTTTTGCTGTTGGTTCTTGAGCATTTTCCAAAATGCGCACGGAATACAAAAGAACCAATTATCAATTTCATCATGTTCAACTGGTGGGAACCAGCGGAAACACCACTGACAACCAAAAATCTTATTGTCAACCGGCGGATATTCTTGTTTCTCTCTTTACCTAAATACGTGAAATGGCCAATAACCGTTGACATCACTAATCCAATCGCCGCGTGTCTCACAACTAACAACGAGTCACGATCAACTCCTTAGTACTTCAAGTGTTTCACTGTCAGTCCATTGTTGATCAACTGTTTGAGTGATCCGATTCCGATCTTGATATGCAACTCGACAAAGTTCGTAGTAACGTGTTTGTCGCTTGCTTCAGTTTTCACGCCATCGGGGCTCATGGGTGAGTCGGACACGAGCAGCAGCGCGCCCGCGGGAATCTCATTATAGAACGCAGTCGAAAAGATCGTGGCCGTTTCCATGTCGATTGCCATCGCGCGAACCTTGATCAAATAGTTCTTAAAGTCCTCGTCCCATTCCCACACACGGCGGTTCGTGGTGTAGACCGTTCCGGTCCAATAGTCTTGGTTGTAGTCGCGGATTGTGGTAGAAGTAGCTTTCTGCAGGGCAAACGCGGGCAACGAAGGCACTTCGGGCGGAAAGTAGTCGTTGGATGTACCTTCGCCGCGGATGGCTGCAATGGGCAGGATGAAATCTCCAATGGCATTTTTCACTTTCAATCCGCCGCACTTGCCAAGGAACAAACAGGCTTCCGGTTTGATGGCCGTGAGGCAGTCCATGACTGTAGCTGCGTTGGGACTTCCCATTCCAAAGTTGATGATCGTAATTCCCTCGGCGGTGGCGCAACGGAAGGCACGGTCGCTGCCATACACTGGAACGTTGTGCCATTCAGCGAAGAGCTTCACATAGTTGTCAAAATTGGTTAGCAGGATGTATTTGCTAAACATGTTGAGAGGCATACCGGTATAACGCGGCAACCAGTTCTCGACTATTTCCTGTTTGCTCTTCATGGTTAAAAAAAGTTTCTTTGGGTGTGTATCAATTGAATCTTCCGGAGGCTGCGTTGTCCTTGAAGAAAGAGGAAGGCAAAGTATATATTTTCGACATCATTCGAAAAAAATACGTGGTTCTGACACCGGAAGAGTGGGTTCGTCAGCATTTCATCCACTTCATGATCAACCACTTGAAGTACCCACGCACGCTGTTCAGGATTGAGGGCGCCCTTGCGTACAACACGTTGCAAAAGCGCTCCGACATCTTGGTTCGCAACCGGGAAGGCAAGCCATGGATGCTCGTTGAATGCAAATCGCCGACGATCAAATTGACTCAAAAGGCATTTAATCAAATTGCAGTTTACAACATGACCGTGGGTGCCACGTATCTTGCCGTGACGAATGGTTTGGTACACTATTGTTGTCTTGCGCCCGCGGCTGGTGAAGACGCCAAGTTTGCTCCTGAATTTCCTGAATTCCCCCCCCTTTAAGCACGCATGGCCGTGTCGGCTTTCAGTCGGCGTGTGAAGAGGAGTCCCGTGAGCCCAAGGGCGAAGAACACAATCAACATGAGTACAGAATGTTTCATGCTGAAGAGTGCGTCGATGTATCCAAACGTAAACGTACCAATCACGATAGCCGTCTTCTCGGTGACATCGTAAAAGCTAAAGAACGAAGCAGTATCCTTAGTTTCGGGCATGAATTTACTGTAGGTGCTTCTGCTCAACGCTTGAATGCCGCCCATGACTGTTCCCACGGCCACGGCGAGTCCATAGAAGTAATATTCAGCAGAATGTCCCGCTTCTTTTAGCTCGGCCACCTCGTACGCCGAGACACAGATGAGCACCCAAAACAACACCACGGCAATCAATACATTGAGGTTTCCGAATGCCTGCGACATGCGCGACATTAAGAAAGCTCCGGCAATTGCGACGAGTTGGATCAAGACGACGGTGATGATCAACTTTTCAGTGGGGAGTCCCAAGGTTTTTTGTCCAAACAAGGTGGCAGCGAGCATGACGGTTTGTACGCCCATGCTGTAGAACCAGAACGACACCAGGTAGGCGCGTAACTTGGGCATCTCTTTAAGTTTGTGCCACACTTTTTTGAGCTCGTGGAAGCCGTCGACCCACATATTGTGATTTTCCTTATGGCGTCGTGGTGGTGATGGCAGGCGTGCAAAGGTGAACTGGGCAAATCCCATCCACCAGATTCCGACGAGTAAGAAGGTAATCAAGGGCCCCGATGTTTTATCGCCCTTGCCGCTAAAATAGACGACGAGTCCGAAACCGATGACTTGCAAGATGACGCTTCCGATGTAGCCCATGGAAAACCCACGTGCGCTCACCCGGTCCTGATTTTCGATCGACGCAATTTCAGGGAGATAAGAATTATAGAACACGAGGCTTCCGCAATAGCCGATGGTGGCGCAGGCAAAGCAGAAGAGTCCCCAGCCCACGTTTGGTTCAGCGCCCTTGAACCAAAATAACCCGATGGAACCGAGGCCTCCGAGATAGCAGAAGAATTGCATGAAACGTTTCTTGCTTCCCCTGTAATCGGCGATCGACGACAAGATCGGTAGGAGCAACGAGATCGAGAGGTACGCCGCTGAAAGGGCATACTGGTAGAGGGCAGAATTCTTAAAAGTTGCTCCTAAGAACGGAACAGTATTTTCACCGTACGCGGCGGCGGTTACACCGGCGAAATAGATCGGAAAGAATGTGGTTGTGATGACAAGGTTGTAGACTGAGTTTGCCCAATCGTACATGCACCAGGCCCGAATAATGCGCGGCTGGTCGGGGATGATGCTGGGGGGTGCGGTCATAAAAAAAGTCCCGACAAAACTGTCGGGACTAATTTATCTAAAACATGAAAAACAACTTCTATCTGGTTTCAGACTTTTCGCGAGTTGTGTACAAGATTTTCCGGGCGTTTCCTTTACGGAGTTCTTGTTCCACATCTGCCATGATCCCTCGTTTTGCTTCGCTGTCGACTTTGAGCGCGATCGTGAGCTGGTCACGTTCGTTTTCAGGCAGCTTAGCTTTTTCCGAGTTCACCCACTGGATGATTTCACCTGTTTCGATGAATGCATCGTTGGCCTGAATCTTTGGTTCCGTACCGTACTGCTCGGCTTTTGTTGGGGCACCGATATACAGGTTGGTCACGAGCGACTTGCGCACGAGTTTCCGGAGTTGGGTAGCTTCGGGAATGCGCTGCATCACCTCGATGGAGTTCTTCCTCATTTCTGTTGTCACCATGAAAAAGAACAACAGCATGAATACCACATCGGGCATTGACGAAGTCGGGATCTCCTGCTTAACGTCGGCTTTCTTTTTAAACTTTGCCATAATTCGATTCGTTAATGGTTATCCACCAATTTTAGTAGGTTCTGCGATTGAAATAGCCATCGGGATCTCGTTGGATCCATCGGGCCTTTTCCCCAAACCTTTGTCATAGATCGCTTTGTTTTCCGGGTTCTGCAAGTCTGACGCTGCTTCACGGAAGCGGGCGTTGGAGACTCCAGCGCGCTCGGCCCAGATGTCGTAGTATGCACCTTGGATGATATCGAGGATTTCGACGAATCTCTTTTGGCTGGTACCACGGTCTGTTTTGTAAGTTACGACTGCCTTTTCGGGGCTATCGGAGCTTTTTGGATCTACTCCACGGTTGAGGATAAACTTCTTAATATCGTCTTTCAGTCCAGACACGTCATCCATCGGGTTCCCTTCCACGAGCAACGCATCCGAAGAGTTCAGCTGGATCGTAAACAAGTTATGATCCTGGAACTTTTGAATGGGCTGGTTGGGGTCCGGCGGAGCGGGGAGCAACAATTGAAGTCCGCGGTCGTTCGAGATCGTTGTTGTCACCAAGAAGAAGGTGAGCAGCAGGAACGCGATGTCCGCCATTGACGAGTTGGGAATTTCCGGAGTGGAACGTGCCATTTTATTTAAAGATTTTGTACACCTCTGAAAGAACGATACCGATCAGCGCTGTGAAAACGAACACATAAAGCATTACAAGGCCAGCGCCTATCAGTTTAGAGGCTTGCTCGGTCGTGCCATAAGCGATCCACTTAGTTGTGAGGTTTCCCACGGAAGCGCTATAGGCGACGAAGAAGAACACAGCAAAGCCTGCGAGAATAATTCCAGCCTTGATCAAAGCCTTAGGGTCTTTGAAGAGGTTGAAGGCCTCCATCGCAATGAGTCCGACGATCGAGATCGCGAACAATGCGTAGAGGGCGTAGATGCCAATATCGATTGCGTCCATATTTCTTATTTTTTCAAGTTGTGCTTCACGATGATGTCAACCAAAGAGATGGAAGCATCTTCCATGCTGTTTACCAAGCCGTCGATTGTCGACACGAGGTAGTTATACAACACTTGAAGCACCATACCTACTACGAGACCACCGACAGTCGTGATCAAAGCGACTTTCATACCGGCAGCCACAACTTGAGGAGAGATATCACCAGCAGCTTCGATCGCGTCGAATGACTGCACCATCCCGATTACAGTACCGAAGAATCCGAGCATTGGTCCGAGGGAGATACACAACGAAATCCAGATGAGGCCTCTTTCGAGTTTACCCATCTCTACGCCACCGTAAGAGGTAACTGACTTTTCTACCATATCAACACCTTCGTTCGCACGCAAGAGACCTTGGTGGAAGATAGAGGCTACAGGACCACGGGTGTTGCGGGTAACTTCTTTAGCCGCTTCTACGCCGCCTTTGCTGAGGGCGTCTTCAATCCGGCTGAGCAATTTTTTGGTATTAGTTCTTGCCAAGTTGAGGGAGATGATGCGTTCGATACCAATGGCGAGACCAACGATGAACACGATCAAGATAGGCCACATGAATGCGGCACCACCGGCGATGAACCAGTCTTTCAATACTTGGTGGAATCCTTGATCTCCTTCAGGTGCTGCGGCGGCTGCGTCTTGTGCAAAAGCTGCACCTGCACTGAACAGAGTAGCTACCACAAATGCGAAAATAGCGAGTTGTTTTTTCATGGTTTAAGGTTTAAGATAACTTGAAGTCGCCCAAAATTAAACGTTTTGGCGATTTGTAAAGAAATTTATTCAATTTTTTGTGCAATTGAATTTCACCTTTTGCCATCGTCGCCATACAATGCATTTAGCATCCGCTAGTCACGGCAAATAATCTTTTGTTCAACTTTTTTTTGACAAGGCATCAGAAGTCAATAAATGCCCTCGTGGTTCCTCGATTAAAAGGCCGGCCGACATTGGTATTGGCGATTTTATCCATTTCTTTGTGGGCTTTTTTTTTGGAGAGGTGCAGGAGTGGCTGAACTGGCACGCCTGGAAAGCGTGTATCCGGTAACACGGATCGAGGGTTCGAATCCCTCTCTCTCCGCGCATTTTTTCTTCCCGAACTAGTGTTAGGAAACGGGTTCTTCGGTGAGTTCGCCACAAATAGACAATGTGATCGTCTTTTTGGCTGCCTCAATCCCAAATTCACCAAGCAATAGCATCAGTTTAGTTAGGGCGGCCTCTGTTGTCATGTCTGCCCCACCCACGACGCCAATGTCGCGCAACTGACGGCTCGTCTCGTATCTGCCTTGGAGAACCATTCCCCCCGAACATTGCGAGATATTCAACACGAGCAGACCGCGCTCGATGGCGCCACGCAGCGCGTCCACAAACCAAGACGCAGTTGGGGCATTCCCCGAGCCATACGTCTCCAACACTAGCGCCTTCAATCCTCGAATTCCCAACAGGGCATCCACGACCATTGGGGTAATGCCGGGGAAAAGTTTCAACACGGCCACAGATGGGTCAAACTTCGAACGGAGCTCAAGCTTCTCCCCTTTTGCGGGGGAATGGATCGCACTTGTGTTATAGTCGATCTTTACCCCAGCAGTTGCCAGCGGCGGATAGTTGCCCGACTCAAACGCGTCGAAGTGTTCACTCTCAACCTTGCGCGAACGGTTGCCACGCAAAAGTTGATAGTCGAAATAAATGCACACTTCGGGAACGGCTGCGCGGCCATCGACGTATCGGCTGGCGATTTCTAAACTGGTAATCAAGTTTTCCCGCGCATCAGACCGTGGCTCTCCGATCGGTAGCTGCGCGCCGGTTAAAATCACGGGCTTCGACAACCCGCGCAGCATGAAACTTAATGCCGAAGCCGTGTACGCCATCGTATCGGTACCGTGCAGCACCACGAACCCATCTTGCGATTCATATTGGTCGCGGATGATTTGCCCAACAGCCTGCCAGTGCGAAGGGTCGATGTTGGAAGAATCCACCGGGCTATCGAATGAAATAACCGTCAAATCCAACAGCAAACTCCTCAGTGTCGGCAGGTGTTCCAAAATCAAAGAGAAATCGAATGGGATGAGCGTTCCGTCCTTGTCGTAAGACATCCCAAATGTCCCTCCGGTGTAGATGATCATCACCTTGGACTTCGGCAGCCCAGGTGTCGCGGTATTGATGCGCTGAGATTTATACATGGGATCGTTCGGTCGTTTAGTCGTTAGTCGTTACTCGTTGTCCGTTACGTC
The DNA here is from genome assembly GCA_044226945.1 of Cyclobacteriaceae bacterium. GTDB lineage: Bacteria > Bacteroidota > Bacteroidia > Cytophagales > Cyclobacteriaceae > ELB16-189. The sequence continues at coordinate 69,565 of JBGAGB010000022.1, forward strand.
GATTCATCATTTGCTTACTTCGATCTAGAGCGTGAACCAAACAGACGCTCGGCATTTCGAGTGGTAATTTGTTGGAGTTCAGTTCGGCTCAGGTTCTTTAATGACATGATCTTATCTGCTACCAACGGGATAAATGAAGGCTCGTTTCGTTTGCCGCGATAAGGAACAGGAGCGAGATAAGGGCTGTCCGTCTCAAGCACGAGATTATCAAGTTCGAGGTCAGGAACCACTTGATCCATCCCTCCATTTTTGAAGGTGACCACTCCTCCTAAGCCGAGGTAAAAACCCATGTTCGTGATTTTTCTGGCTTGCTCCAACGTACCCGAAAAGCAGTGGAACACACCGGTCAACCCATCGCCGAGCAAAGGTTCGAGTAGTTCGATCGTTTCATTCATCGACTCCCGGCAATGGATTACGATCGGCAACTTGTATTTTTTGGCCCACCCTACTTGAATCGTAAATGCCTCCTTCTGCTGTTCCCAAAATGTTTTATCCCAGTATAAATCGGTGCCCATCTCGCCGACAGCTGCAAACTTCCTCTTTGCCAACCATTCCTCCACGATGTACAATTCGCGTTCGAAGTCTTTTTTGACAGAACACGGGTGAAGTCCCATCATGCTGATGCACAAAGTCGGGTTTTTGTCCTCCAACTCGAGCATTGCATCAATCGACGTGTGGTCGATGTTAGGCATGAACATCTTTTTCACGCCAACATCTTGAGCTCTTCCCAAAATATCGGGCACGTCGTTCTTGAACTGTTCCGAAAAAATGTGGGCGTGAGTATCGATCCAATAGTTCATTTCTGTTTCAAAAATTCTTCCAACGTCGATTCTAGCCATGGGCCTTTTTGAGATGGTACAAATCCTTGTGTGCTCTCTACTTGTTGTAAGGCATAATCCAGATCAAATCGATCTTGGTATTGGATTGCCGCCAAGTTCATCGCCTCGAATCGACGTGCAAGGTACAACTGTTCCGTTTGCCCAGGCGTGGGTACAAAAATCGCCTTCTTCCCGGCAGTCGAAATATCCATCACGGTGCTGTACCCGGGTCGACTGAGTACGATGTCGCTCTCGTGAAGCCATTCTGAAAACTGGCGCGTGGTGAGGTGATTGGCAATCTTTAATTCCGAAGTGGCGGTACCGCCAGGTAATCCACGCACCATTCGATAGTCGACGTTCAGACGTTTGGCTTGGTCGATCGTCATCGTTTCGAAGAGTGTGCGTTGCGGTTCAGGCCCTGATACCACGATCAACAACTTGCACTTACGCTTCGATACCGACGCAGGTTGAATTCGCGACAACACTCCCACGAACTTCGGTTGAATGGTTCCATCGAAAGGAACTGATAGGTCACCGCTCAAAGCTCTGTCGGGTAAGTCGGGGATCCAACATTCATCGAACTTCAATATCCATTTCGACAATCGGCGGTTGACCATGGACGAAAACCACTCCCAGCCATTGGGCATTTGCAAACTGAGTTGGTGTGTGATGATCGCGTTATGCGTACTCTCCGACCAGCAACCATAACGATTGTCGGAGATGATAAAGTTGATGCGCTCTTTTTCCACGATCTCTTTCACTTGTGCGTGCTCGCGTTGAATCGCGGCCAACATTCGCGGCAAGCCCATAGCCAACGCGACGGTGACCGGCAGCGTGTTGGAATATCTAATTTGATACGAGGCGATGGTGTGAACAGGGAGATTGGGGAACTCCGAGCGCAAGAGTTCGAGACTGGGCCCGCATCCCGCGATGGAGACCTCGCAGTCTTTTCGGATGAGCGCGTGAATGATTGGGACGCACCGCGACGCGTGGCCAAGGCCCCAATCAAGTGGGCAAATCAACACGCGTGGTTTTACCATGGACTGACCTCGATTAAGACAGCATCGCGAAGTTATAACCTTGCGACTTAAAATGTTCGATGAAACGCGGAAGCACGAAGGTTAAGTTCTTTTCAGCCTTCAGGCTATCGTGAAACACGACAATCGAACCCGGGCGAGTGGCTCGGATCGCGCCGGTTAAGCAACGCTCGGGTGCAAGTGAGCGGTCATAGTCGAAGGTGAGCACGTCCCACATCACGATTCTGTACTCACTTTTCAAAGCTGATATCTGGCTCTGGGTAATCCGTCCAAACGGCGGGCGGAACAAACGACTCACTTGGAACCCCTCGGCGGCAAGCTGCTCGCGGCACGCTTGGGTATTGGCGACATACTGGTCGGTGGAGTGTTTCCATCCATTCATGTGGTGGAAGGTATGATTGCCGATGGCATGGCCGGAGTCGATGACCTTCTTGAAAATTGCAGGATGCTTCCGTACGTTATCCCCTATACAAAAAAATGTGGCGTGAATACGATGTTGTAGAAGGGTATCGAGAACGAATTCTGTTGGACCGGGAATTGGGCCGTCATCAAACGTGAGGAAGATCGTAGGGGTGCCTTCGTGCGACTCGCGCCAAGTGAGTGATGGATAAACCCAAGGTAAAAAAGCCGGTGTGCGGAAAAACCTCACGGTCAAGGATTGGTAACCCTGCAACTCAACAAGGTGATGTCGTCGCGGTATCCATTTCGGCCTTTGAAACCGTCGAGTGTCACGATGATATCTTGATGAATCGTCTTAAGGTCTTTGTCCCGATTTGTCTCGAAGTAAGTTTGCAAGGAATTTAGACCGAACTCCACTCCTTGTTCATTCATGGTCTCAGTGAGTCCATCGGTATAGGCGAACAAAGTAAAATTCTTCAAGCCCGTGATGAAGCCTTCATTCATAAAAGGCAGAGGATGCATGGCGCCAAGTACCGTGCTACCCTCTTCCAACAAACGCATCCCTTGATCTGGCGTGAAGAGGATGGGCGGGTTGTGACCGGCGTTCACGTATACCATCGTATGGAGGGACAGGTCGTACACTGCTCCAAAAAAAGTAATAAACTTCTCCCCTTTTGTGTTCTCCAATACTTGGTAGTTCAAAGCTTCCACGATCTCAGTGAGGTTTGGCGTTTGACGAAGCAAGGTTCTCAGTGACGCTTGGAAGTTGGACATCATGAGTGCTGCGGGAATCCCCTTGCCACTCACATCCGCAACACAAATAAGGAACTGGTTCTTATTGATCGGAACATAATCGTAGTAATCTCCACCCACGCGGTCGTGTGGTAAGTAACTTGCTTCAACGCGAAGGCGGTCCGTGTTGGGAAGTTTCTTGGGGAACAAGAACTGTTGCACGTCGCTCGCGATCTCCAGTTCCTTGCGAAAGGCTTCTTGTTCCAATTGTTTACGGGCAAGCTTCTTGTTTTCGATCGCCACTATAATAATGTTGCTCAGCGCTTGAATGAACTTCAGGCTTTCCGACTGTTCATGCACGGAGAGTGATTCGTCTAGCTTAGAAATGAAAACGAGTGCGAGCGTATCGGACTTGTGGGCGACGGGAATAACGAGGTCAAACTCGTCGAACTCGCAGTCCTTGAATTCCGACATGTGGTGAATGCTCTTGACGAGTTTCACGCGGTCGTCGAGGCGCGTCTTAGCGTAGTTCTTTTGGGTCCCGAAATGGACCTTGCAATTCCAGATCTCGTCGAGGACGAACAGCGCCATCTTCTTGAGATTCAGGTTAGAGCGCAACGTGAAGTTGAAAATCTTATATAAAGACTCTTCCGGAAGGTTGCTGTTGATCGCCTGGGTGATCTCCAGTAAGGCGTTGAGTTCCAGCTCCTTCTTCTCTACTTGTTTCTTCAGCAACTGCTCGGTCATACAGGTACCCGATGGGCGTGGTAAAAATAGTAAATCCTGCCTAGACCTTCGCCTTCACCCGACGCCCCTTCCAACTTGGTTGAAGGACTTGTGACATGAATCCGACCGATACAACGTAAAGTGAATGCACGAATTGTAAGATGAAAAAAGATTTCCACCGCCATCGAACTCCAAGTAAGGTTGCTGCCGGGATCAATAACAAGCAGTCAGCAAACATCTTGACACCCAACAATATCGCGGCGGTTCGAAATGAAATGATCCCAACAAGCCACGCCCACGGAAGGGCCACCCAACCGAGGTGCAACAACCAAACAACCAACGCGAACACCTTGGTCGTGACGGAAGGGTTCGCTTTCCACTTTCCCGCCCAACGAAGTCGCTGCTCGAGGAAACCTTGTAGATCGTTCGAGGGATTGGTAGACACGACGCCGTTGGAATCGTTCATGAACGTGATGCTGCCCGGCCATCGCTGATGGAACTTGTTCATCAACGTCTCGTCGTCGCCGGAAGACACTCCTTCGCTGCCGGCGTACCCACCTGTTATGTCGAAAGCTGATTTTCGAAAGGCTAAGTTGGCTCCGTTGCTCATCGTCGGTACTCCCAAGCCGATGGTTGCAGCTCCCGTGGCGACGACGCTCACAAACTCGAGTTCTTGCAGACGATCGAAAAGCGACTTTCCATCCGCGATGCGCACACCACCTACCAACATCTTGGTATTCTTATTTGAAAAATAGCGGGCGATCACTTGCAACCACGTCGAAGGGACGCGACAGTCGGCATCGGTGGTAACGATGATCTCACCCGATGCGTGTTGGACGGCTAAAGTGATGGCGGCTTTTTTTCCACTGTCGTTCTCGAGCCGCAGGACTTTTTTAGGGATCGGAAATGCCGCGGCGCTTGCTACCTCGAGCGTGGCGTCGGTCGAGCCATCGTCGACCACGATGAGTTCCCACTTGTTCGAAGGGTAGTTCACGCGTTGTAGATCGGCGAATAATCCAGCAAGGGTAGTGCTTTCGTTCCTAGCTGAAACAACCACGGAAATAACCGGCAGTTCCGACGCTGCCGATGCGATAGATTTCTCATCCAATCGAGCGAACCCGTATGCGAGGGCGACGAGTAAAACTGAATAAACCGCAGCGACGAGGATCAGCAACACAGTATCTTTTTGACATCCAAAAATAGAAACTTGAATCGTTTCCCGGACGGATACCAAGATGAATGTGGTGATGGCGCCGTTTCTGTGGCTAGGTTAATAGATTTGGTGGTAACTTGCGGCGGCCATGGAAAAGCGCACGTCTGTCAAGGAAAAGATCATCTTAGGTTTAGACCCGGGAACAAACATCATGGGTTACGGCATTGTGATGGTTCGCGGCCAGGAGGTGACCCTGCTCCAATATGGCGTCCTCCACCTCACCCGTTACGGCGAGCACGAAGTGAGGCTCAAGAAAATCTTCGACAGGATCTTGGCTCTCATCGAAGAGTTCACACCCGACGAGGTTGCTCTTGAGGCACCGTTTTACGGCAAGAACGTTCAGTCGATGTTAAAACTCGGCCGTGCTCAAGGCGTTGCAATGTCGGCGGCGCTTCACCGGGGCCTTCCCATCGTCGAATATGCGCCAAAGAAAGTGAAACAGTCAGTCACTGGAAATGGTAACGCATCGAAAGAGCAGGTCGCACGAATGCTCATGACCTACTTTAAAATCAAGGAGTTGCCTGAGTTACTCGACGCCACCGATGCGCTGGCCGTAGCCATGTGTCATCATTATCAACATCGGGATATTGGAAGAAAGTCGAAGGCAAGTTCGTGGGAGTCGTTTTTGAGGGAAAACCCCAAGAGAGTCAAGAATTAAGAATTAAGAATTAAGAATTGAGAATTGAGAATTGAGAATTAGGAATTAGGAATTATGGCTAGTCATCATCAGAGGCGGTACGATAAAACTTGGGTGTTCTTGGAAAAAGTGACCTCGCCGGGAACGACGGTGCTGGACATCGGGACGCCAAATGCGTTTTCGGAATACATGCAGCAAAAAGGTCTCACCGTACACAACACTTCCGGAGAAGATCTCGACGATCACCCTGAAACAGTGAGTGCCATCCCCGCACAAGTCGCGACAGCCTTCGAAATATTTGAGCACTTGCTTAATCCTTTGGGTGTACTGCGGGCCATCCAAGCGCCAATCTTGGTCGCAAGCATTCCACTATCACTTTGGTTTGCGAAAGCGTACCGGCACCCAACCAACCGGTGGGATCAACACTTTCATGAATTCGAGGACTGGCAGTTTGATTGGCTGCTGGAAAAAGCCGGTTGGGAAGTCGTGCGCCGTGAAAAATGGACAAGCCCCGTAAAACTCAACGGCATTCGTCCACTCCTACGCCAGTTTACACCCCGGTACTACATTGTGGAAGCTCGTCGAAAGAAATGAAGAAGATTCTCATTCTTGCTTTCAGCGACTTGCGTCACGACGCCCGCATAGCGCGGCAGATTGAGTTCCTCAAACACGCCTATCAACTCACCGTGATTTGCAAGGAAACGAATGGTGTGCCTGGGTTTGAAGCCATCAAGGGGCAACACGTAAAGCTTCAACCTTGGCGAAAGGCCGTCGTTGGAATGTTGCTTCTCTTAAGGCAGTACCGTGCGGCGCATCGTTTTCTATATGACTATTCGGAAGTAAAAAAGCAGCTCGGAACGCGCCAGTTCGACCTCGTAATCGCCAACGACATCGAAAGTCTACCTTTCGCGTTCGATTACGCCCCAGCCAAAGTTTTATTCGATGCACACGAGTATGCGCCGCGTCACTTTGAAGACAAATGGATGTGGCGGTTGCTGTTTCAACCAATGAACGTATACCTCTGCAAACGATATATCCCGATGACGTCGGCGATGACCACCGTGGGTCGAGCACTCGCTGACGAATATCGGCGTCATTTCGGCGTGACTCCCACCGTGATCACAAACGCCTCTCCCTTCGTCGAGTTGGCCCCCCAACCTGTGCAACCAGGTCGAATAAAGATGATCCATCATGGAGGTGCAAATCCGAGTCGACAACTCGAGATCATGATAGACATGATGCATTTGTTGGACGATCGCTTTTCACTCGATCTAATGCTCATCACCCCCACGGTTGCCAATCAAAAGACGAGGGCATACTTGGATACGTTAAAAGAGAAAGCATCGCGTGCACCTCGAGTGCGCATCTTGCCTCCTGTGAAGAGTCATGAAATTGTCGCGGCGATCCACGACTACGACATGGGAGTATTTTTACTACCGCCGGTGAACTTCAACTACGCGAACACATTGCCCAACAAGTTATTCGACTTCATTCAAGCACGACTTGCCATTGCAATTGGTCCAACGCCGGAAATGGCTGAAATTGTTCGTCAATACCAGATCGGAGTTGTGTCGGAGTCATTCACGGCAGAGAGTCTTGCCAACGAACTCAAGAAACTCTCCATAGAGGACGTCTGGGCATTTAAGCAACGCACTTCTCACGCGGCGACGATGCTCAATGCGGAATCAAACCAGAGGACACTTCTCGAGGTGGTTGCTCGTTTATTTAGGTAATTTTGTTCCATGGGGGTCGTTATTCGACAGAGCATTTCCACCACGATTATTACCTACGTCGGCATCTTGATTGGTTACGTCAATGTGCTGTACTTGTTCCCGCGGTTCCTCGACCCTGAACAAGTCGGGCTCCTTCGAACGATCCAGGACGCCGCCATCCTGTTCTCTCCTTTTGCACAGTTCGGACTGGCACAAAGCATCATTCGATACTATCCCCAAGTGGTTCGCGAAAAGCGATTCCAACAAGGGTTCATTAGCCTCATCCTGCTGCTGGCACTGGGTGGGTTTATCATCTTCTTGGTTGCCTTCAAGTCATTCGAGTCTGTGATTCTGGAAATTTTCAGTGAGAACGCCGCCGCGGTCATCAACTATGTCCCGGTTGTGCTGTGGCTTACGTTCATTCTCCTGATCACGGCCATACTCGAAGCGTACTCGCGCTCGCTTTTAAAGACGGTGTTTCCAAACCTCATGCGCGAAGTAGCGATTCGGAGCATGTTGGCCATTTTGGTAACAGCGTACTTTCTCGGATGGCTTACGTTCAACGCGTTCATCGTCAGCACAGTCGTTGCCTACTTACTCGCGCTCCTTTCGCTGGTGGTTTACTTGGCCGTGAGTCGTGACTTATCGGTGAGCCTAAAGGTTTCGCTTTTGGGTGCGTCCAAGACGAAGGAACTGGTGCTTTACTCGCTCCTCAGTTTTGCCGGTGCCGCGGGAATGATCATCATCGGTAAAATCGACAGTTTGATGATCGCCCCGATGCTGGGACTTCCTGCGGTCGCTGTATACACCACCGCTTTTTACATGGCGAGCGTCATTGAAGTTCCCAAACGTGCACTGTCGGCCGTCACGATGCCACTCATCTCGCAGGCGTTCGATCGAAATGACATCCAACAGATCGCGACACTTTATCGAAAAACTTCGATCAATCAACTCATTATCGGTAGCCTGCTCTTGATTGGCATTGTTATCAACCTCGATAGTATGTATTCAATGATGCCCCGGCGTGATATCTACGAAGCCGGTCGATGGGTCGTCATCTTCGTGGGCATCGGAAAGCTTGTGGATATGGCGTTCGGCCCAAGCAGTGAAATCGTGGTGCTCTCGAAATACTTTTGGTTCAACATTGTGCTGATCGTACTTCTTGCGGGAACTGTCGTGGTGGTGAACAGCATCCTGATTCCAATCTATGGAATCAACGGCGCAGCAATTGGCGTGGCGTTCGCGTTGGTCTCATTCAATGCGGTGAAGTTTGTGTTTGTTCGCGCCACCCTCAAAATTCAACCATTCAGTTGGGCCACGCTGGCAGTGGTGGCGATTGCCGGAATCACATTCGGTCTCAATTACCTGATCCCGCGCTTCTCAAATGTGTTGGTCGATATGATCATTAGATCGGGGGCGGTCACTATATTTTACGCCGTGGCGATCTTGCTGACACACGTGTCACCGGATGTGAACGGATTCGTGACGCGGAACTGGCAGCGCTACATCAAATCCAAGTAGCCTATCCTAGTTCTTCAAGGAGTGCTGCCAACTTCGTGGTCAACTTTTCTCTGGTAAACGCCGACGGGTCGGTTGGAGCGGGCGCATCGCCGCGTGACCAAGTTGCAAAGTGTTCGTAGAATGCTTCCGACATCGCCGTCACATTCTCGATTGCAAACAAAGATCCCGCTCTCACTTCTTTTAAGACCTCGTCTGCATCGCCACCTACTGGGCCGCTGGCAAGGATCGGCACACCCGACGCCAAGTATTCGAAAAACTTTCCTGGAAGATTGCCGGGCGCGATCGCAGTGTGGGCTAAGATCAAAAGGAGTACATCGGTCTCGCCATAGACTCGAAGCAGCTCGGCATGGGGAATATTGGGAATAAACCGCACGACCGACGAGAGCTCGGGATCGTTCGCAACAAATTCTTTAAAAGCACTGTTCACGTTACCAATGAACTCCACTTGCGTTTGGGATTTCATCGTCGGTGCTAGTTGGAACGCAAGTTTAAGTGCCTTCATCATTGGGCGCGGGTCGCGCAACTCGTCAACCACTCCGGTGTGTCTAATAGTAAACATGCTCGTGCGTATCCTCGTCACCTTGGCAAAATCGTCTGTGTCGAAGCCGTTCGTGATCAAATCAACTTTTCGTTTTCCAAGTGCTTCGAAGCGATGCACGTGGAAAGGTGCAATCGTGATGACGCGGTCAGCTTGTTCGAGTACGCGCCGTTCGAGTGTCTGATGACGTCTCCTAGCCGGCGCGGTCAAATCAAGCGTGTCCAGTAAATCCCACTCGCTCCACGGGTCACGAAAATCAGCCACCCATTTCAACGATGGGTATTTCTTCTTCAAACGCAACCCAATTAAGTGCACACTGTGAGGTGGGCCAGTCGTAATTATTTTATCGATGTGGTTGGATTGAATGAAGTCAGATAAAAAAGTTGTGACGGGTCTTACCCAGAATACGCGCGGATCCGGGATAAACATGTTGCCCCTGACCCAATTCGCGAGGCGACCAAATGTCGACTTCTTCTTGGTTGTGGAGATGAAGTCGCTCGTGCCAGATGCTTTTCCCCCAAACAAACTTGATAATCGATGAAATGCGTTATACGGTTCCCAGATGGGAAGCTTCAATACCTCCGTCTGAACCGGTACATCCGCTAGCAGTGATGGATCTTGGGTGGTGAAAGACGGATTTTCCGGTGCGACCACGTACGTCTCCCAGCCAAGGCGATCTAAGTACTTCACAAACTTGAGCCAACGTTGTACCCCACTGCCACCCGACGGCGGCCAATAATAAGTGACAATCAAAACGCGTTTCGAACTCATGAGTTGACGGCAAGATTAACCATTTCATCCCATTCATCCGGTCGTTTCCATGTGAACTCCGCATCGCGCCTAAACCATGTCATCTGGCGTTTTGCATAGTGGCGTGTATTTCGCTTCAAAAGTCGTATCGCTTCGTCCCGGTCATACAGGCCGGCGATGTAGTCAAATATTTCCTGGTATCCCACCGTTTGCAAAGCTTGAAGATGTCGCAATGGGTAGAGTGAAGTTGCCTCTTCGAACAGTCCGTGCGCAATCATGTTGTCCATGCGTTGATCGATCCTCGCGTAGAGTTCTTCCATCGGCAAGTACAACCCGATCTTGATGACCCGAAACTCCAATGCTCGGGTCGATTTTTTTCGCCACCGAGAAAATGGAATCCCGGTTGAGCGAATCACCTCGAGCGCGCGAATGAGTCGGTGTGGATTTTGAATGTCCACCACCTGGAAATAGTCAGGATCGGTGTTCTTCAACTCTTGTTGCAACCATTCTATTCCATGGGTGTGGAACAAAGATGTGAGCTCATCGCGCACACCTGGTTCCACGGCGGGCATATCGTCGAACCCTTCGAGGACAGATTTGATATACAACCCCGAACCACCGGTGAGAATCGCGTAGCGGTGAGAAGACAGGATTTGCCGGATCACCTCGAGTGCTTGGTCCCCGTATTGGGCTGCGTTGAGCGGCTGGTGGACAGAATGAGATGCCACGAAATGGTGCTTGACCGCTGCTTGTTGTGCCAACGACGGTGGTGCCGTTCCTATCTGCATTTCGCGGTACAGTTGCCGTGCATCCGCGGAAACCACCTCAGTTTCTAATTTTTGGGCTAGCCTCACGGCAATGTCGGTCTTTCCCACGGCGGTGGGACCGGCAATGACTACAAGCGTTTTGTCTGGGTTTCCTGACACGAGGGCTCAAAAGCCTGGAAGTTAAGACTTGTTTAGGCCAAAACTTGCCGGAAACGGCCCTTCCATCTTCATCATTTTTCGATACTTTTGCCTCAAATTCGCCACTACGAATGATTAAGTACACGAATCAATTCCTCACCAAACTTGAAGAACTGATCGCGGAATCTGACTACGTCCTCAGGTACGAAAAAGGGAACTTCAAATCGGGCTATTGCGTCCTCAAGGACCAAAAGATCATGATTGTCAACAAGTTCTTCGCCGTTGAAGGAAAAATCAACGCGCTACTCGATATCCTGAAAGGTGTGAGCCTGGAAACTGCCGGTTTTTCTGAGAAGAGTCTAAAGTTATACCAAGAATTGGCCCAGGCTGAAGTGAAGGCCTGAACTTCCTAAACAGCAGCATCTTGAAAGTTACGTTCCTCGGCACCGGCACATCACAAGGCGTGCCCGTGATTGGGTGCACGTGCGAGGTTTGCCGTTCCCTTGATTTTCGCGATAAGCGGCTGAGGTCTTCAGTGCTCGTCGAGTACGAAGGGCTCCACATCGTCGTCGATACGGGCCCCGATTTTCGGCAGCAAATGTTGCGAGAAGGAACGAACCGGCTCGATGCCGTCGTCTTCACCCACGGTCATCGCGACCACCTCGCGGGCTTGGACGATGTGCGGGCCTTCAACTTCCTTCAAAATATGGACATGCCCTTGTATGCCCGACAGGCTGTCCTCGATCAAATCCGGTCCGAATTCTACTACGCGTTCGACGCTAACAAGTATCCAGGCATTCCACAATTACAGTTGCATACCCTCAACGATCGCCCCTTCAAGATTGGCGGCATCGAAATCATCCCATTGCCGGTGATGCACATGCGACTTCCTGTTCTTGGTTTCCGCTTCGGAAATTTTAGCTATATCACCGACGCCAACTTTATTCCGGAAGAAACATTCCTTTTACTGGAGGGAACAGAAGTCTTGGTCCTCAACGCGCTCCAAAAAGAGAGCCACGTCTCCCACTTCACGCTGCAAGAGGCTGTGGCGGTGGCGGCTAGGGTGGGCGCTCGCAAAACTTTCTTTACCCACATCAGTCACAAGCTCGGAACCCACAAGAACGTGTCGAAAGAACTTCCCGAATCGGTAGCTTTGGCGTACGATGGTCTGACCATTGCGCTATAGGTGCACAACAATTACTACTTCTTGCGTCAAATCAGCAGCCGGTTGAATGAACGGTTGAAAGGTTTTACCCTTGTCTCGTGCTTTAGTCAGAACAAGGACGAGCTCGTGTTCGAGTTCAACAACGCAAGTCATTCGCACTTTATCAAAGCGGACCTCAGGGGCGACTTCTCCTGCCTCACTTTCCCACAAACTTTTCATCGCGCACGAAAAAACAGTATCGACTTATTCGACGAGGCGGTGATGAAGAAAGTGGTAGCCGTTAGGCAATTTCAAAATGAGCGGGCGTTCTCTATTCATTTCGAAGGCGGACTTGGAATCGTGTTCAAAATGCATGGGAACAAGGCGAACGTGATCCTGACTAGCGACGGAGTTCCTCAGCGCCTCTTCAAAAATAGCCTCGTGCAAGACCTAGCTCGGAACGAAAACGAAATGGACCGCACGATCGATTTTTCAAAAGAGGCATTCACCA